>JAKSDQ010000300.1 GCA_022360015.1 Cytophagales bacterium | reverse complement strand
CGTCCGTAAGTACTGCCGTTCATGATCACTGAGCTGTATTTGTGGGTAAGCATTAAAAACGGTCTGTAGTTGGCCTAATCCTTTTTCGAGCAGATAAAGCAGGGCTTTGTGGCGCTTTCTTCCTTGTCTATAAGTTTTCCTGCGGCTTATTGATGGCATAACCTTTAATCAAATAGTCTTTCAATCGACTACTTGCCCATTGACGGAATTGGGTTCCGCGAAGAGATTTGACCCTGTATCCAACCGAAATGATGACATCCAGGTTGTAATATTTAGTAGTTTTTGTTTGAGTTTTTCCCTCTAAAGCACCATGTTGAGTGGTGTGTGCAAAATCTGCACATACCACTTCTTCAAATAATTCCTTCTCCTTAAATATATTTCGTATGTGCCGGCCTATAACCGTTCGGTCGCGATTGAATAACTGACTGAGTTGTTCCTGATTTAACCACACAGTCTCATTTTCAAAAGTCACTTCTACCTCAATCTTTCCATCGGAGCTTTGATATATTTCAATGTCACTATTGGTCTTCATTCTTGTTATGGTTTGTTACTGGAAAGTAATAACGCACATTTTTCGGCAAGTTTACATGTACAGAAAATGGAAAATAGCCATGTGAAAATTTCCAGGCTCAAAGTTAGTTGAAAAATGGTTTTACGGTTCCTTATTACCATACCTTTTCCGTTCAATCCAGGAAATTTTTCATATTTTTTGAAATAATTCGATGCTACTCTAGCGAATCCCCTGACTAGTGTAAAGATTTATTAAAAGCCGAACTATTTTTATCGTAAGTCCATTTGAATGGCTTAGCTCTGGTTTTATTGTAAGTGTCCACATATGCTAATAGCTGGTCGATGAGTTGCTGTTTAGAGTGCCAAACCCCTGCTTTTGAAGGCCACCACAATATTAAATGTGATGGCCTTTTAACTTCCATTCAACTATCTTATACCATTTATGTCTATTTTTTGAGAAACCTTGCAACAAAACTGTTGCCATCTTTTGTTATTGTTTTTAAATAATAAACCCCGGTGCTTAATTCTATTATTGAAATTCTGCTTGACTGTTTATCTCCTAAAACCCTGATCGTATTTCCCCGGCTATCGATGATGCTTTGTAATTCTACATTTTGAATATTAAATTCTATTTGAATGAAATCTGCTGCGGGATTGGGGAAAACTTTCAAGTACCTGTCGATCTTATCAGGATTGGATAATACCAAGCCGTTGTGCCTGAACTGGGTAGCCTGGTTACCATTACCATTTATATCCTGCACCGAGCCCTGGTCAATATCCAATATCACATCTACGTCTGTTGTAACAATAAGGGCCTTGTATACCGCACCCGAACCTTCCAAATTACTGGCTGTACCATTGGTCACTTTTATATCCTCTAATTCAAACCCGGTCACTGCTTCACTAAAAGTAAATATGACTATAAAAGATCCATCCAAAGGATTTTCTTCTGAACTGGTAATTACCAGTGTAACAACTCCCGTATCTTTTATACCGGTATCGTCGGTAGGTGAGCCTGTATTCCCATCAGCATCAGTGAGTGTTACCGATAAGGTAATCTCACCATCAGGCAAACTACTTAAATCAATCCCGCGAACCTGGTCTGTCGGGTTCACTATCTGTCCATTGCCCGTCACATCGCTTCCTCCTCCATCACTTGTAAATGAATAAGAATACGCTGCACCTGTTTCAGCTCCGGCAAAGGTAAAGCTCACCGCACCCTGATTAACCGAGTTGATCACTCCCTGATCTATCGACACGCTATAACCTTCTGGTGCTGTGGTATCTTTGGTTCTG
>JAKSDQ010000301.1 GCA_022360015.1 Cytophagales bacterium | reverse complement strand
CGTACCCAGCTTCCCTCCCCGGAGGAGAATGTCAGGGATTCAGATGCTTATATGGCCCCTCGAACCCAGGTTGAGAGTGAGCTTGTGCGAATATGGCAGGAGGTTCTGGGCATAGAGCGCATAGGGATAACGGACAACTTTTTTGAATTGGGCGGTCATAGCTTGAAGGCGATGTTGGTAACCTCAAGGATTACTAAACTTTTAAACAGAAAGATTACAATTAAAGACATTCTGTTAAACCCTTCAATCGAACAGCTAGCTACAATAACGACAGAAAATACAAATTCTGCGGAGGAAACAATCACACATATTGAAGAACAAGACTATTATAAATTATCACGTTGGCAAGAACCTTTATTGTTTTTATCACGAGTTGGAAAAGGAAATTTATCTTATAACCTCAATCTTGCCCTGACAATTAAAGGTAGTCTTGATTTCAATGCCTTAGAAAAATCATTTCAATCCTTAGTAACACAACAAGAGAATCTGCGGTCATATTTTGTATGGATTGAAAATAAGCCAAAATTTAGGATTTCCCCCGTTGATTTTAATACTAACCTAATTGATATCATAGACCTGAGGGACAATGATAAAAAAGATACTCAGATAAAATTAATAATTAAGAAGGAAGCAAAATTCGGTTTTGACCTGGAAAAGGGACCTTTATATAGGTTGAAATTGATTAGAGTATCGAAAGAAAAGAGTATTATCTTGATCAGTATTCACCATTCCATATGTGATGGGTGGTCACTTAAGATTATGAGAAATCATATTCTTTCAACCTATAAACTTTATAAAGAAAACAAAATTGAGAATGTGAAATCACTAACCATCAATTTCAAGGATTATATAGGGTGGTTAAATAATAAAAGCAAAAGTCAAGAAATTTCGAAACGAGGATTTGAGAAGAATCATTTGAAAGAAGGAATAGCCAAACCAAATCTTCCGGTTGATAATCGAAATTTCGAGCAGTTAAATTTTATTGGTCAAAAAACCTGGTTTGAACTGGAACCAGATACGATTAAAAACATTTATCAATTATGTGAAAAGTATAAAGTAACCTTATATGTAAACTTATTAACCATATTTATTCTCTTTCTTGCAAAGGTTTGTCGTCAAGAAATGATCACTATTACAATCGGCAATGCTGGTCGTAATAATCTGGATTTTGAGCTCATAATTGGCTATTTTATCCAGACTTACCGTATTAATTGTTTCCCCAATTTCAATAAACCATTCAAAGACCTTTTACTGGAGGTAAACAAAATACATCTTGAAGCATTGAATCGTGATCACTATCTACATGACGAGGAATCAAATGAATTACAGGCCAATAACAATAAAGGATTTGATGTTTATTTTCAACTTGAAAACTACGATGCCGAAATGCACCCCAATAGTGAGATTGGGTTTCAGGTTTTAGACGAAGGCCTTTCTCAAGGTAATAATACAGCTAAGTTTAATTTATTGCTCCACGCTTTTGAAAACAACAATGAAGTTCAGTTTTGCTTTGAATACAACTCTAGTCTTTTCAAACCTGATCGAATTGATCTATTTACTCTTTTTTTTAGAAATTTAGCGAATCAGGTAGTAAGTGATCCGCGGAAATCTATTGGAGATTATATATTAAGTAATGGTAGGGAACCTATACTTTTCAACCAATTAAACTTGTCCTTCAGCGACATAACATCGGCATATCCTCTAACACCCGTTCAGCGCGATATTTATCTTTCCTGCAAAATTGATCCTCACAATGATATTTTTAGACCCTTATTTTACAATTTAATGTTAGAGCACATTGATATCACAGCGTGGAAGGAATCAATTTCTTTGGTTACTGAAGAATTACCACTACTAAAGTCATCCATTTTAGAAAAGGGAGAAGACGTTTATCTCACAATTCGAAAAAAGGTAACGCCTTATTTCGAATATATTGACTTAACACAAGATCAAATAGATAAATCTCAACTTCCTGATATTCTAAGAAAGTTGAAAATCATTAATCAAAATGTAAAGAACGAATTTGTTCAACATTTTTTGTTGAGAATTGGTGAGGATTGTTTTGCCTATGTGCTTAACGTACATCATTTGATTTTTGATGGATTTTCAGGGAGTATTTTGTACAACAGAGTTTATAACGTATATAAAGAGCGTGGCGAAATTAACTATGATCGGACTGTAAATGAAGAAAAGGAAAGAGTTAAGAGCATAAATAAAAGTATTTACAAATTTGATACTGATAGTGCCAAATCATTTTGGAATGAAAAACTCAAAAACCTTTCTAAGATTACCAGCAATTCTTTTACAAAGGCCGAAGATGAATTTGTAAGAGAGAAAATATTTTTAAATAAAGAATCTGTAAAGAGTATTAAATCATTTTGTGAGAATCATAAAATATCCACTCCCGTCTATTTAAAAGGAATATTCGTACTATTAATACGCTACTATTGCAGGCTAAAAAACGATTTTTTATTAAGGAATATTGTTAGTGATCGGCAGGGTATGGAATTAGATATGCTAGGCTGTTTCTATTCGTCTTTACCGGTGCTAATAGAGGAAGAAATTTTTTCTCTTGATATATCGATAGATAAATATTTTAGTTTTTTTTCAACTCAAAGAAAGGAAGTAAAAAAACACAGATACATTTCAATGCTTTTCCAGGCTCAATGCGTTGGCGAGGAATTTGTAAAATTTTACTTCAATTATCTAACCTTTCATAGATTAGATAAGGATACACAGGAACACTATGTATATGATGTGGTTAATTTTCCCAAGGACCAAATACATCTTATCATCCGGACTTTTGACGAATGCCTTCAATTAGAGTTAAGTTATAATAAAAAAACATTTTACGCGGACAAATTCCTCTCCAGACTAAGAAATATTTCAGATCAAATATTAAATGGCGCAGCATTTTTGAACGAAATCGAGTTTCTTTTGAAAGATGAGTTGACTTTAAAAAGACAAGTCAAGACAAAACCGAATGTTACTTTAATACATAGACAATTTGAAGAAATTGTGAAGTCCAAGCCCAATTCTATAGCGGTGGTGTATAAAGATCAAGCTTTGACATTTGGAGAATTGAATGCCAGATCTAATTGCCTTGCCGATAAATTACGTAATGAATTAAAAGTTTCACCTGGAAGTTGTGTAGGCTTAATGATGTTGAAGACGGAAAAAGCAATCATTTCTATTTTAGGAATTCTCAAGGCTGGCGCAGCTTATATCTCAATCGATCCTTCACATCCGCCTAACCGCAGGTCTTATATAGTTAAGGACTCGGCAATCGACACCATAATAATAGATGATGAGCGTCATTTGAATCAAATCACTGATGTTCGTAGTATTATTTTTTATAAAGATTTTATTCAACAATATCAAAATTATAGTAAAGATAACCTTCCACATATCAATAATGTTGAAGATTCTGCTTATGTTATCTACACTTCCGGTACTACTGGCAAGCCTAAAGGGGTATTAATAGAACACCAAAATCTGATGAGTCTATTATTTCACCACAACTTTCCTTTCAAGTTTCAGCAAACTGATATTTGGAGTGTCTTTCATTCGCTTAGTTTCGACTTTTCTGTTTGGGAAGTATTTGGAGGTCTACTTACGGGGGGGAAAATTGTTATTATTCCAAGCTATATAGATACCAAGACTTTCTCAGGCTTGTTATATTCGGAGAAAATTACAATACTAAATCAGGTCCCCTCACTTTTTTATCGTTTACAGCATGAAATTCTAAACAACAAGACACATCTGACTTTACCGGTAAAAACAGTGATTTTTGGAGGAGAAGCTCTCCAGCCAATCACCATTAGAGAATGGTATACAAATTATTCCAATGTGAAGTTGATTAACATGTATGGGATTACAGAAACCACTGTACATGTCACTTACAAAGAAATTGGCCCCATCGAAATTGAACAAGGGATATCCAACATTGGCAGACCACTGGGTAACTTGATCATGTTAATTGCTGATGAGCAGGGTAACGTGCTTCCAGATGGTCTCGTAGGAGAGATTTTAATCAGTGGTTATGGCTTATCAAGAGGATATCTTAATAAAATCGAATTGACTATCGAGAAATTTGTGACAAACCCATATGATAACAATCGATTCTACAAATCCGGGGATATTGGAAGAAGGCTGCCCAATGGTGACTTTGAATACCTTGGCAGGTTGGATAATCAAGTGAAAGTAAGAGGGTATAGAATTGAGTTGGGAGAAATAGAGCAAACTGTTTTAAGATACCAGGATGTTGATGCTGTAGCTACATTGGTAGTAAACAATGCTTCGGCAGAAAATAATATCATTTGTTATTATGTGTCGGGTGCAGGTTTAAGCAGCTTTGATTTAAGGGAGCGGGTTGCTGCAGATTTACCTTCTTATTTAATACCTACTCATTTTATAAAGTTGGACCAGATGCCGCTTACGGCAAATGGAAAGATTGATAAGCAAAGTTTGCCGACTCCAAAATCAAAAGTATCCTCTTCGAGAACCTTAGATCCTCCGAATAATGAAATCGAAAAATTACTGTTAGGTATTTGGCAAGAAATCCTTGGTCAAGATGAAATTGGAATAAATGATAATTTCTTTGAAATAGGAGGTGATTCGTTAAAGATTATCACATTGTATCAAAGAATGAATGAGGTGTATCCTGATATTGTAGAAATACATAACTTATTTAGTTTCCCTACCATCCGCAAAATTGCATCCTTCATGCGAAAAGATAATGACAATGTTCACAAGAACAAAAAGGCGGTCAAGAAAATTGATTTCTAAAATATTATGATTTGCGGTTTAAAGTTAACACATGATGGCGCCGTTTCGGTAGTCGACAATAATCGGTTAATTTTTAGTATTGAGATGGAGAAGATTAATAACAACCCTCGATATACTGAAATTAAGGATACTGTGTCCATAAAAAGGATACTAGATCAGGAAAATATTGACATAAGTGCAATACAGCATTTTGTTATAGACGGCTGGGGTGGGTATGATCCTAAGGCACTAGCAATTCAACCACGATTAGAAATTGATAAAAATTTTAATAAACTAACAATTGATTTTGATGGGGTTTCGTCTAAAATAAAGTTGGCTCAGTATACTGAAAAGAATTTAGGGGATAGATTAGCGACATCTCACAAGTTTAATAATTTGTTGATTGGTGACAGACAGGTGGAATATCATTCCTATTTGCACGCTTGTAATCATTTATTCAGTGCCTATTGTACAAGTCCATTTTCCAAAAGAAATGAAAGTTCATTTATACTCATTTGGGACGGAGGAATGTTTCCAAGATTATATTATTTCGAAGCCAAAACAAAAAAGGTCAATAACTTTGGGCCAATTTTTCTGCTTATTGGGAATATATATACAATCTTTTCCCAACATTTTGCGCCATTTAAGGTGAAGGGCTCCTTTGCCAAAGATGATTTATCTATAGCGGGAAAAGTAATGGCTTATATAGCAAAAGGAAAGTGTAGAGAAGAGCTTTTCGACCTTTTTGATAAGATCATAATTGAGCATTATTCCAATCCAATGGGGTTTGCAAATAAATTTGCAAATCTTTTCAAGGGTCTAATTAAAAAAGAACAATATAGTGATGAGGACATACTGCTTACGTTTCATTCTTATTTAGAAAGAACACTCATCCAAAAATTAAAAAAAAAAATTGACAGAAATAGTTCATTGGAAAGGAGATTGTGCATCGTTGGTGGATGCGCTTTAAATATAAAATGGAACAGTGCTATTAGAAATAGCGGTTTATTCTCGCAAGTATATGTGCCACCTTTTCCAAATGATTCCGGAAGTGCAATAGGAGCAGCGTGCAGTTTGATGGTGGATAAATTGGATTGTTCTTGGTTGGACTGGAATGTATATTCAGGTCCTCGACTTAATACACCATCACCTTTGCCGGGTTGGACATCGAGAACATCCTCGGTAAAAGAACTTGCACAAATCCTACACTATATCAACCAGCCTGTTGTTTTGTTAAATGATCGTGCGGAACTAGGACCAAGATCCTTAGGAAATAGAAGTATAGTTGCCGCACCGCAATCAAAGGCAATGCAAACATTGTTAAATAAAATAAAGGAAAGAGAGGATTATAGACCTGTATCCCCTGTGTGCCTGGAGGAAAATGCCACGTCAATATTTGAACCTGGTACCAGGGATCCTTATATGCTATTTGATCATAAAGTCAAGAATTCCTGGAAATCTAAAATAGCCGCGGTATGTCATATAGATGGAACTGCGAGATTGCAGACAGTTAACCAGACAGAAAATGATCTATTATTTCAACTTTTAAAAGAATATAAGTCACTAAGTAATATCCCAATGCTATGCAATACTAGTGCTAACTATAAGGGGCGCGGGTTTTTTCCAGATGTACAATCTGCTATGGAATGGAATAAGGTGAATTATGTTTGGTCGCACAATATACTTTACGAAAAATCCAATAAAATACAATTCTTACCGTAATGGACATCGCTATAATAGGTATTGCTTTTCGAATGCCGGATGCGAGCAGTTTTGAGGATCTTTATCAAAACTTAAAAAACGAAAAATGTAGCTCAGGAATGATCTCAGATTCTAGGAAACGTAAGACTAATTTGCCACTTAATGGCGATTATAAGATCTGCGGATTTTTGGAAGAAGTGGATGAATTTGACTACTCGTTTTTCAACATTCCTTTGGCAGAAGCAGAAACTATGGATCCTCATCAGCGCATTTTATTAGAAGTGGTTTATGAGACCTTTGATAATGCAGGATATGATATTAGTGAATTTGAAAATTTGGACATACCAGTTTTTGCGAGTTTATCTAATCTTAAATATTATGAGCTGGCGGATAAATTCAGTCCCACTTTAATTACAGGTAATACTGGAGAGTTTTTAGTTTCAAGGGTCAGTAATTTTTTTGGATTAACGGGTAATGCGGTCATGGTAAATACTTCTTGTTCATCGTCCCTGGTTGCAATACATATGGCCTGCAACGAATTAAAGTCAGGCGATGCTGAATACGCTTTGGTATGTGGTTCAAATCTTGAGTTGTTTCCGTTTAAGCAAGAACTTGGAGATTTTAAAATTGAAGCATCAGATGGATTGTGTAAATCCTTTTCCGACGAGGCAGATGGGATGGGGTTTGGTGAAATTGTAGCGTGCGTACTACTTAAACCATTAAAAAAAGCAATTAAGGATAAAGATAACATACATGCAGTAATAGCAGGTTCGGCAGTAAATAATAACGGCAACCGATCTTCAAGTCTAACGGCACCTGATAGTTTGACACAAGCTGAAGTTTTTAAGAAAGCCTGGAAAAGCTCTGGAGTGTCCCCATCAGCATTAGGTTATATTGAAGCCCATGGATCAGGAACGAGGCTTGGAGATAGTATTGAAATAGGCGCACTGGATTTGGCCTATAAAAGCTCTATGAATGATGTCTCACTGCACAAATGTCCAATCTCAACAATCAAATCAAACATTGGTCATGGTAGAGCAGCATCAGGCTTGGCGGGGTTAATTAAAGCAGTATTGTCCTTAAAAAGTCAAAAGCTATTTCCCTCAGTTAATTTTAAAAGTCCGAATTCCTTAATTGATTTTGAAAAATCATGGGTATATGTGAATACAGAATTCAAAGATTGGAAAGCAGAAGGTGGAAAGCCTCGATATGCTGGTGTAACTTCAATAGGACTGAGTGGAGTAAATTGCCATTTGGTGTTAAAAGAATTTTCGTTAAAGAATAAAGTTGACTTAAATACTAACCAAGAAAATGAGTATTGCCTTGCTACGGTATCCGCTAAAAATGAAGCTAGTTTATTAAGAAACCTGGTGAAGCTATCTTCAAAATTGCGTAGTATGGATCAAAAGAATATTCAACTGAATGATATTTGCTATACTCTCGCTAAAGGAAGAAAACACTATGAATGCCGATACTCTTGGGTTGGTAAAGATATCAATGGCTTTATAGAAAACATTGAAAACTATCTGCAAGATAAGAAGAAGAAACGTGACCCTGAAAATCAATCAAGAAAGTATATTCTTATTATTTCTCAATCATCACAATGCCCCGATGAAGTAATCAAATACCTGAAAGCCAATTACAATGATTTTAGAAAGGCCTTTATCTTGTGTCAGGGAAGTTTCAAAAAGATAAACAACCTGAACAAGAAAGTTTTCTCATTTCAATATGCCTTGTGTAAACTACTAATCGCTAAGGGCATAGAATTTGATTTTGTGCTCGGAACGGGTATTGGGAAATTAGTATCAAAGGTGATCACCGAGGAGATAAAATTGAAAGAGGCGTGTCAAATGGTCATAAAATATGAAGAAGTTCCAGAGCTAAATTTTACTGAAAGAATTAAAAAGTTAATTGAGGATCAAACGTTGGAGTCATCAGTAACCTTTGTAGAGGTAGGTTTTGATGGGACCTTTTCTTCAGAAATGACCAAGGATGAGTATCAAGATTCCGATTTTGATTTTTTTTATATAAAAAGCGGGTCCGAATCAGATTTCTTCCTGGATATTGTGAGCTCCCTTTATAATACTAACTATACAGTAGATTGGTCTTTAATTTATAAAAAAAGACATGGAAGAAAAGTTGAATTAAACACTTATCAATTTGACCGAAAAAGGTGCTGGCTACGAGAGGAAGAGGACACTCACACAGGTGATATGAAATCGGCCGAAAATATAAGTGAGATTCAATCCGATGAAGAAACGAATTTGATTAAAGGTGGAGATCATGCCTATTCTATGATCGAAACATACATAAAAAGGTATTGGGCCGATGTTCTAAATACCGAGAAGATCTCATTTGACGATGATTTCTTCGAAATTGGTGGTGATTCATTGAAAGCAAGCCAAATAATCAATAGAATCAACAGAGAGTTCAGACTAAATCTTTCATTTGAGGATTTATTTGATTTCCCAACAGTCCTTTCTATTTCAGACTTGATCAAATCACAAATATCCGTTGTAATACTGATTACTTTTTATTGGAAAGAGGCATTAAAAATTCCGGAAATAAAGGAAACAGATAACTTTTTCGAATTGGGCGGACATTCCTTATTAGCAAATAACATGATAAATAGGATCAACAAAGAATTCGGACTTGAATTATCTTTTGATGATCTTTTTCGGCATTCGACAGTTTCCTCCTTTGCAACGTATGTTGAAAGTAAGAAAAAAACAAAGGAACAGAACGCCGTAACTCGTACCATAAATAGAATTGAAGAACAAGATTATTACAGCGTCTCTCACCAACAAAAAAGTTTATGGATACTAAGCCATTTTGAGGGGCAAGGTGTAGAGTATAATACTCCTTTCGCTTTAACGATTATAGGAAATTTGAACTTAACGAGTATGAGGCTGGCTTTTTTTGCCTTAGTGAACCGTCACGAAATACTTAGAACAAAAATTATTTCAGTAAATGGAGAAGCTAAACAAAAAATTTGCTCTGTCGAAGCGGCTTCTTCACAATTAAGGTTTGTCGATCTGAGTTTGCAAAAATGTCCCGAGCAATTAGCTCACAATAAGATTGTTGAGGATGCTAACACGCCATTTGATCTACAGAATGAAACTCTTTTTAAGGTGAATGTTCTCAAGCTTAAAGATAACGAGTTTCGAGTTGCTCTAAATATCCACCACGTCATTTCAGACAATTGGTCAATGGAAATTCTTACTAAAGAATTCTTATCCTTGTATAATAGTTTCAGGTTAAATGAGCCATCCAACCTAAGAGAGTTAAGCATACAATACCGAGACTTTTCTCATTGGCAGAATACTACTCTTGTCGGGGATGTCCTTATTGCACACAAAGATTACTGGCATCAAAAGTTATCTGACATCAGTATACTTCACTTGCCTTTAGATTTTCATAGGCCTGCGTTAAAGACTAATGTTGGCAACACATGCTCTTTTCGTTTGGATATTAATTCCAGAAATAAACTTGAACATATAGGAAAGACGCATGGTACTACACTGTTTGTGGCTACCCTTGCAACTTTTAAAGCCTTACTTTTCCATTATACTGATCAAACAGATATAATTGTTGGGATGGCTGTCTCTGGCAGGTCACATTCTGATCTTGAGGATCAACTTGGCTTTTACGCTAAAATTCTCCCTTTAAGAACAAAAGTTTCCAGTGATAAGGATTTCATAAATCTCTTACTGATGGTCAAGGGAACGGTTCTAGAGGCATTTGAGCATCAAATGTATCCATTTGACAAAATGGTGGAAGATATGGATCTGTCAAAGGATGTAAGTCGCTCACCTGTATTTGATGTGGGGTTTTCCTGGCGTTCCAAAATGGATGCAAAATATTTAGAAACCAATGATTTTGGGTTTGATTTAGATGATTATAGTGTAGAATTTAAAATTTCAAAATACGATCTCTCATTTCATGTTACCGTCATTGAGGACGGTTTATTCTTTGAAGTAGAATATAATACCTCCTTGTTTAAGGGATCCACCATTCACAGATTGCTTATTCATTATAAGGAATTACTTAAATCATTGATTGCAGATGTGACATTGCCATTGAGATCTTATACATACCTGGGTGAAGAAGAGGCTCAAATTATACGTAAAGGATTTAATGCCAGCTCCATAACCTATCCGCAAGAGAGGACCATTCAGGGATTATTTGAGGATCAGGTTAGGAACAGTCCGAATTCGATAGCATT
>JAKSDQ010000316.1 GCA_022360015.1 Cytophagales bacterium | reverse complement strand
CGGTGGTATTTTCATAAACGTTCCACGCCAGGGCATTGCCCATCATACGGATACATTCTTCCTGGAAGGCGCCTTCTTCGGTATAATGCCATATCGAACCATCGGCAGGGATCAATTCATCCAAGGCTTTTTTAGCTACCCGTTTTAGTTTTTCGATCATGGCATCTTTTTCTTTTCCGGCAGGCTGTTTGGGTATCCATTGGCCCAATGAATAGGCCACTCCATAATGGGCGTAGAGTTCATCATAATCACTGTATTTTTTATCAGGAGTACATAAGCTGATGGCTTCTTCAAACGTTTCAATGGCCTGGGCATAGTTTTGCTGTCGCATGACCAGGTTACCGTGCTTATTCAAATCATTGATCTTTTTAAAATTCTCATCATCGATATCGACCCGGGTGCGGATCTTTTTGCCGTTGATCCTGGCTTTGGGAAAAGTCTCATACAATCGTTTTAAATCTTCAATGGCTAGATTTTCATTATATTCCAGGTTGACCTTTTCCAGGTGTTGGAGGGTATAGATTTCTTCAGGCAAATGTTCCAACCCATTAAAGGAAAGGTCTAACACTTTGAGGTTTTTTAAGTTTCCTATACCTTCTACATGTTGAGCCGTAAGATTTTTTCGGGGGTATCCTTCCCAAATTGTTCCATAAAATGGATTCTTTTCCTCTTGAGGTTGAAAACATGCCTTTATCTCGGCTTGCCGCTCCGGATCATATGCCAAATTGCCCAGTAGTTCCCGGAATTCAGCATCTTTAAAGATATCTTTGCTTTCGCCGTGACGATCAATGGATAATTCTTCAAGACCGGTTATACCAAAAAATGAACGCAGTAAAGATTGATGGGGTTTAGGGCGGGTGGTATAATTGATAAGCCCATTAGCCTTAAGCACCCTTAGTTTCGTTAATGTTGAGAGGTCCGGTAACGCGCTTAAATAACATAAACTGGCATTCAGGTCGAGTTCTTCCAGGTTTTGAAGGTTGAGGAAACTTGCCGGTATGGTTTTAAAAGAATTACTGCTAATGGTCAATCGCTTAAGCCCGGTTAGCTGTGTCATCTCTTCCGGAAAGTCAATGGGAGCGGCATCGCTACAATTGTACGCTTCCAATTCTTCCAGATTTTTGAGTTTTGTAATGGTTTTTGGAAATCCAAATCCCTGGTTGTAGTTGACCCTAAGTACTTTGAGATTACTTAAATTACCCAAACTTTCGGGTAGTTTTAGGTATACGTGAACCCATTGATCTTCTTTAAATACTGTACCAAGATTATTTGACACTTCCAATACGCGCAGTTTTTTTAGCTCGCCTATCTCTGCCGGGAGTTCTTGAAGTCCGCATTCATTAAGATATAGTTCTTCTAAGTTTTCGAGCCTGGCAATTTCTCCGGGGATATCAGAAATTTGATTGTCGCTTAGGTTTAATTTTGTAAGGTTTTTGAGTTGTAGCAATGTTTCGGGAAATGCTTTGAGCTTTTTATTGGCAAGGTCCAGTGAGGTTGTTTTGGCACCTTCTGCCTCCTCAGCAAGACGAGTGAGTTCTTCCTCGACCACAAGACGTATGGGTTTGGCGTCCTTTCTCAGGATATTTTCTCCGACAGCTAAGTAAGAAGCTGCCAGACGTTGATCCAAATTGCCATCTGTATTAAACAGTTTGTCAATCAATGCCTTTTGTACATCCTGCCTGTCAAAATCTGCTTCCAGGTATCCATAGGAAGTATCAATGGTAATCCCGTTGATAGTACCCGGCAACGTCATATTAAAATATGAGCTATTAAGGATCACCGGGGTAGTGACTGTTCCCCCGATATCCAGGTAACCGCCATTATCCCCATACATGCCCAAAATACCGTGTTTTATCGTAGCACCTCCCCTGATATTCAGGCTGATGATTCCTTCCAACAAGATAGCATAGGCTTCCACCTTGCCGGTCACCCACATAAAATTACCTGTGCCTTCGAATATCGACATGATGATATTACCCTCTACCTCCAGGTCACCATCAATAATGATATGACAATCGTTATCATATCCTATATAGAGATCATCCGTGAAATGCACTTTCCCCTCTTCTTCGGCTTCATACACCCTGATCTCACTTAACTGATCTTGATAATCTTCAAACGGAGTGTCAAAAGCGAGGTCATACTTTTCTTCGGCTTCTTGCCAGGTGGTGGTGTGATATCCAGGCTGATCCTTCGCAGTATCGGAACCAGGTTTATGTTCTTCATTTTTAGTATCAGGCATCTTCCTTGCTTCTTCCATCACCCTGTCAAATTCAGCTTTGGCTTCTTCTACAGAGGCGTAGGTACTTTTGGTGGTCTCTCCTTCGGTACCTATGGTACCATGTTTTATACTAATGGTGGTACCTTCCCAGGTATATTCCCAAAACTGATTAGAAGATTCGTCGATGTATTCAAAGGATTGTTCCATGTATAGTTTTATTAAATTGTATGACAAGTTTATCATTATTTAGAAAAAAAATGTTCCACTCGATCGAATGGGACATGATTACTCATTGGGCAATAAGCATTGGGCTTTTCAAATGCTATGAACTTGTCCCTTATCTTCAATTAATATCTCAATTTGGCCCGGTTATTTTAATTGAATGTATTCATGGCCTTTTTTGTTGTCTGTATCATAAAATTATTGTGCGGCTACCCATTGCAAATAGTCGTTGTCCTGTTTAAAGTCCTGAAAGTCTGTAAAATCGGGATGATGCGCCAAGGTGCGGGCCACAATGGGATAGGCCTCTTCTTGACGGCCTAGTTTTAACAGAACACGCACCTGGGTATCGAGAATAAAGTGATGCTGGCGACCATCAATGTATTGGACGGCGCGATTGGCATAGGCCAGGGCTTCTTCCAATACTGCCCTTTCGGTGGTATTTTCATAAAGGTTCCACGCCAGGGCATTGCCCATTATACGGATACATTCTTCCTGGAAAGCGCCTTCTTCGGTATAATGCCATATCGAACCGTCGGCAGGGATCAATTCATCCAAGGCTTTTTTGGCCACCTGTTTTAGCTTGTCGATCATTTGATCTTTTTCTTTTCCTCCGGGTTGTTTGGCTATCCATTGGCCCAATGAATAGGCCACGCCATAATGGGCGTAGAGTTCATCATAATCACTGTATTTTTTATCCGGTGTACAGAGACTGATGGCTTCTTCAAACCGTTTTATAGCTTCTTCATAGCTTTGTTGTTGCATCAGCACACTCCCCTCTTTGTTCAAAGCATTCACCTTTTTAAAATTCTCATCATCGATATCGATCCGGGTGCGGATCT
>JAKSDQ010000265.1 GCA_022360015.1 Cytophagales bacterium | reverse complement strand
GAACCACCCCTGAAATTTACTAATTCTTCTTGATTAAGCATCTTCTCAATGGACAAATTCAATTTACCTAGCTTTTTCATTTTTGCAAAGTTTTGATTTTGCCTACTCTGGCCTGCGGCGAGCAGGCTTTTTGGTTTTCGGCTTCCCCAGATGCTTCCTTTTAGCGCGCATTTTGGAAACATCAGGGCTAATATAAATGCCGCCAGCATATTATTTTTATACTGAGATAATTTCACAGAATTTTTTTAAGCTTTTTTATTGATACTTATCAACGCTTTGTCATCCAAAAGCTTACTTTCATGGCCAGTTTTCAATTTGCACGGAAACCAATAATAATAGCTCCTCCAATTCCGGTCGTATTCTACAGGAGCATCCCGCTGGCACGCTTTACACAAGCGTGCCCCAGGAGTTTGGCCTTTGACTGGATAAATCTACACTTTTTGAGATTTTCAAGAAAAATTTTCATGCTAAACTTGACTTGTTTTTCTCTGAACTCATTTCAGCCATGCTCCCTTCAAAGATGCGGTATTACAAATGCGGGTACGAGCTGGGCCATAATTTATAATACACATTAAAATAAGCACACTTTACAAAAGCGCGCCAGGTGGTGTAGGCTTCGAGAAACTCTGAGGGAGGATAAATGACTTTCAGGTAATTATATACGGTAAGTTCAACCTGCTTCTCTTCCGCAGTCATAATTGAATTTTTTTTGTTACCTGATTGCTTCCGGCAAAAACACCCAGCCCATTTTCGATATTGGAATAGATGGGCCGGAAATCCTGAAAATTAGGAAACAGGCTTCCTTCATTATTAGCCGCCCAGTCACTGTAGTCCCGGTAAGTATCCAGGTAGTTATATAATGGTTCATCAATGTTTCTTAGCGTTATCAATAGTGTTGGGTTGTCTGCTATTTTGGCGCTGTAAACAATACCCCTGACACTATTATTTTCCTGCTGCCCGTCAGACGGGTATAGGGTATCATCTGTCAATTGGGCATCAATTTGTAAATACTGGGGAGCAAATTGAGGATCAAGTTCATCATAAACATCACTTTCATAAAAACCATTACCCAAAGCAAAGAAGGTATAAAACCTATGATTGGAAGGATTTCTCCATTCCACCTCAAAGTAGTAATCATCTCCCTGATACTCCCCGGATATTTTTGGCATTTCAGGACTTGAAGGTATTATACAACTCCCTTGAATAGTACTGCCTTCTTTAGTTTTTATTGAAAGGAAGTATTCCCCTGATGGTACAATATTCAAATAATTTCTTTCCGCTTCGTAGCGTTTTGATAGGGCATTATACGATAAAGTGTCCCCGGCCTTCCCATCATGAATGATGACTTGCGCATCTTTGATTAATGCAGAATCCTCGAAGGCTATCTGCCCTAAAGGTTGCGCGCTGTACAAATAGGCAACAAGCAGCGTGTCCTGTGGGGAGATCACAGAAGTCACCGATACCAGGTTGTCAACAAGCAAATCTTCCATTTCTACCCCGCTATCACAGCCGGGCATGAAGATGATAAAAGCAACGATCAATAAATATTTTTCTTTCAAAACTTTAAATTATAAGTAATACTGGGCAGAATAGGCAAAAAAGACTTTTTCCTTAGTACCATTCTTTGGCTATTGGTCGAAAAGTCATTTTCCCTTTCCAGGTAATAATAAAATGGGTTTTTGCGGTTATAGGCATTGAACAGGCCAAACTCCCAAAACCTTTCGTATTTTTTCTTTTTTTTATGAAATTGTACAGCCATGTCCAGGCGGTGATAACTTTCAGCCTTAAAACTATTTGTAGAACCGGCATAAGGTACGAGATCGGTTCCCCGGGTGCGGATTTCGTAAGTAACGGTATCTCCCCATACACCTTTTATATCGGCTCCTGTAGCAAAGTTTCCGTGATAAAACCCCTGCGGAACATTGAGAGGGTTACCGGCATTAAAGATCCAGTTTACGGATACATTTACTTTTGGCGACAATTTATACGAACCTGCCATGGATATGGCATGTCGCCTGTCTGTGCTGGCATAGAACCGTTTTCCTTGGTTGATATCGGCAAACTGGTTGATAGCCCAGGATAAGGTATAACTTATAAGCCCTTGTAGCCTGCCTTCATTTTTAGAAACCAAAAACTCCGTGCCATAAGACCACCCTTTCCCTGAACTTACATTTTCTTCCCAATCAATGTTCTCAGCGTCATCAACAGACAAGAAGGTAGCCCCGTCTTTATAAGTGATAATGTTTCTTAAATATTTGCGATAAGTTTCCACACTGATAAGTATGGACTTATGGGGTATATTCCCGGTGACCCCCAGAGCATATTGATCGGCTTGCACCGCCGGAGTATGCTGTGTGACAGGTACCCACAGGTCCGTTGGAAGTCCCAACCCGGTATTTGAGAGTAAATGCATATATTGGTTGGTTCTGCTATAGGCACTGTGGATAGCTGTACTTTTTGATAACTGAAAGTCCAGACTTACCCTGGGCTCAATATTAAAGTAGCTATCGGTATTTGCATCCAATACCCCGCCAAAGCGCGTGCCGAAATTGGTTGAAAGCTTGTTTGTAATTTGAAAATCATCTTCCCAATAAAAGGCGAATTCCACATTTTTGAATTCCTGGCTGCTTTCTATGGCTTGGTTGGTAGCGTCTGAAACACTATATCCTTTAGGTTGGTAGTGATGATGTATGATGAGTGCTCCAAATTTCAGATGGTGATTGTTGGAAAGAAAGTAGTCAAAATCCGTTTTGAAGGCGTAATCTCTTATGCCGGAAGAATTTTCCGACCGTTTTTCCGTCATTTGCCCGTCAAAAACCTTTGAAAAGCTGTCAGATAAAAGGAATTTTATAGTCGCTAAATGAAAATACGGTATTCAAGCATAGTTTTTTGTTGAAAACGTGGTTCCATTGAACCGCAACAGTGGCATTCTTCCAGCCAAGCTCCGAGTCGGATATAGAATGAGCATTTGATCTTTCAATTTTTTCTGTAACCCTTACTTTATCACTGGCATGGAAAGCACTCAAGGTAAGGTTATTCTTTTGATCAATGTCGATGTTTGCTTTGGCCACCAGGTCTGTGAGCTGGTACAGTGTTTTTGACTCATCTGCCATGAAAGGAGAAAGAAAAAGATCGAGGTAGCTTCTTCTGGCTGAAAGCAAAAACGAAGATTTACCCTTTTTAAGGGGGCCGTCTAAAGTGAACCGGCTGGAGAGCAATCCAATGCCACCGGCAGCCTTCAGTTTTTGTTTATTGCCGTCAAGGAGTTGAATATCGATAAAAGAAGATACCCTCCCTCCGTAACGGGCGGGCATCCGGGATTTCCAGAAATTTACATGTTTAATGGCATCGGCATTAAATACGGAAAAAAAGCCAAACAAATGATTGATATTATAGACCGTAGTGCCGTCCAGCAGGATCAGGTTTTGTCCTGCTGTGCCGCCCCTTACATTTATTCCCGTACTTCCTTCTATGCCTGCCTGTACACCCGGCAACACCTGTAAGGACTTGATCAGATCCTTTTCGCCTAGCAGGGCCGGCATTTTTTTGACCAAATGTAATGAGATATTGTTTTTGGCAAACCGGTTAGCGTAAGTAGCATTTCCTTTGACGATGACTTCATCCAGTTCCAATACTGGCAGGTAAAAATTGATTACATGATCTTGTGTTGAATTCACTTTCATCTCAGAAGGCGTGTGCCCTACCATTGAGCAGACGAGTATCCAATCCTGATTGGCCGGCACCTGTAAGGAGTAAAATCCATTGCTATTAGAAAAAGTGCCTTTATTAGTACCTTTAATGGCAATACTGGCAAAAGGCAATACTTCATCACTGCCTGTTTGTTTAACCCACCCGTTGATTGTAATGGTTTGAGAGTAAGCGCTGTTGAAGACAATGACAGAAAAAAATAAAATCCTTATCATTATAAAAAAATAAAAGCGTCTATTACAGTATAGTAATAAACGCCTTCAATAATAAAAAATTATAAAGCTTTACAGGTTGGTGAATTCAAAACTGTCATCCCAATAATAATAATCAACAGCTCTTGCCCTGTAGGGCCCGTCAATCCAAGTCCATTCTCGAATTGATCAGCTTGAAAATGAAATGTCTATCGATCTCTATGCAGTATTTGCATTAGAGAAAAAATAGTCCCGGCATAGAAAGCCTTGAGCCTCTCGTAGCAATTAATTTTTATTATTATGTTAGTTTGCCGATCACGGATGAACGTTAAAATGGTGGTTAACAAAAGATGAAAAAACAACTAAGTTTATGCATAGATCAGGACTGCTCAAAGTATTTACTCAGATCTAACAATCCACTTTACGCGGAGTGTTCATGATGACAATAGCGCACCTGGTAATCGACTCAGTATTTTTTGGCTTTGCGGTGTACAGCCTGATACTTGTATTAGCTAGACTTTATAGATCATTCAACGTTAAACCTGGAGCGCATTTTGACTATTCGGCCACTTTACTATTAAGCATTGCCGGGATCATTTATCCGGCAATTTGGCTTATTAACTTTTACATGGCTATGCCAGAAGACCAAAATCGTCTGGTAAACAGAATGTTTGGTCCTTACTGGTATGGATTCCGGATGTATCCTGTTACTTATCTTGGGGTTTCACAGTTGTTTTGGATTCAAAAGATGAGAAATTCCAAAGCCTACAGAACAATTTCGTCAATCATATTGCTTTTTGTGATGTCCTATGAAAAGATTGTGATTATTGTTACTTCTCTTCACCGCGATTTTTTACCCGGTCATTGGGCTAACTTCGAACTTACATTCAACATTTTTTTAAGTTGGTTAGTTAAAATTGGCCTATTTGCGTTGGCATTCTTCCTAACGGATGTTCTTGTCTCCAAGCGCAAAAAAGCTCGATGAATTGTGTCCATTATATGATAAATACATTCAATGCCTAATAGTTGTGTTAAGAAATAAAGCTTAAATAAGCATCATTAAACCCTCGATAAAAACTGGGCCATTAGACTGCGGAAATACGCACCTATGTTGTCTATAATTTCAAAAACATAAAAATCTGTCAGATTTAGGGTTACAATACAGTGCGAATATGTATGTAAATGTATATGCCATAAATATGGACTATTTCCCAATAATTTTAATAACCCTTATTTTACTTTTAGCCTTCACCAGGGTTATTACTGTAGCTATTCATGAAATGGGTCATGCACTGGCCGGGTTAATCCTTTTAAGAGGCAATATCTCCATTTATATAGGATCATACGGTGATCCCAAAAAAGGCATCCATTTCCGTATTGGCAGATTAAAAGTGCATTTCAAGTACAACCCATTATTATGGAATTATGGTTTATGTGTTTCAAACCCAACGCAAACAACGCTGTTACGCCATTACCTGGTTACTTTAGCCGGACCTTTGGCATCACTGATTACAACTTTTATCTGCCTGTTTCTTCTGATCGATCCCCATCCCCATAGTGCAATCAAGATTATGGCAATATTCCTGTTTTTTTCATCTGTTTTAGATTTTTTACAAAACATCAGACCTGACGAAAATCCTATCGTTTTACATGATGGGTCCATAACCTACAACGATGGTCAGACATTAAAACTTCTAAAAAGCTACAAGGGGGTTTATAAAGAAATAATTACGCTAACCGAGTATTATTCAAATAACAAAATTAAAGAGGGGATTAAATGTTTTGAAGATATGTATTCAGAAAAGAAAGACATAAATCTTCTCCGGGTGGGCATAAACATGTACATGAAAGATGAAAATTATGAAAAAGCCCGTGAATTATTTAATCAACTTCAAACCATGGCTACACTTACAGATAATGATTATTGTATCTATGCATTAGCTTATTCTTATTCGGAAGAACATTCGAAGGCCTTAGCACTTTATGATACATCATTGAAAATCAATCCAAAGAATTTTTATTCATTAAATAATCGCGGATATACACTTAATTTGATGGGACAGTATGAGCATGCCATAAAAGATTTTGATGAAGCTATTGAGCTCAATCCGAAATTTGCTTATGCCTATAACAATCGGGGATTATCAAAGATTAAAACAGGGAATGAAAAGGATGGCTTGGATGACATAAAAAAATCGATGCAATTAGATGATAAAAATTCCTACGCCTATAAAAATTTAGGAATATACCATAAGGAAAAAGGAGAATTGGCACGCGCTATGGAATTTTTTCACAAAGCCAGGGAGATCGATCCAAAAACGCATGGATTAAAAGATTTAATTACAGAGACTGAAAATCAAATGTAGGCCACTAAACTAATTGACCTCTATTAAAAACGGACCGCTAGCGAGATTCTCTTCACTTTATAAAAGATCAGGGTTGGTTTTAAAAAAAATCACCACCATCCAATCTCTGAATGAGCATTAATGCTGCTAAACTCCAAAAGATACTGATTTCTTTTTTGTATTCGGTTATTCATTTCTCGCAGTTTTACTATAATCTGTTTTCTTCGTGCCACGATGTTGGATTTGAATTGATTATGGAATTAAATCATCTAAATCAAAACCACCTGGTGTATTGATTCGCAAAATATTGTCCTCATAGGTCTTGAAGTACCTGGCTAAATTTCTATATGCTCGATTTTGAGAATCAACCATTTCATCAATTGACAATTGTTGATTTTGAAGGCGATCAAATGGTTCCTTCTGCCTTATCAAAACACATCTTCCGGCAATTGGATCATTTGCTGAGGAAACGCCTGTAAACAACCCCATTAATACTTTAGGAAATTCACTTTTACCCACTTTGTAAACATGATGAAAGGATTTTTTGGACTTTTCTGATTTCATGGTACAAAAAAGACAGCCGTCAACCAACCTCAACCCTCCCACATACTCCCAATTTGGACCTTTCAAGGTTAAAATAACCTGATTTTCCCTTTCCACCACCCTTACGGGTGATCGAAGCAAAGTTCCTTCTTTACTTCTCTTTCTAACATAGGAATAATAGGAGCCTTCTAATGATTTAAGTATCAGATCCAAGGGCATTTTAATATGATCCAGGAAGGTGTTGAAATTTTGATATCCCAAGAACTGGGCCAACTCATCCATTTTGTTAGGTGAGAGCCTTATTTCATCATCACCGGATCCTGATTTAATCCTTCCGTAAAGGTTATCATAAAGGTATTTATGACTGATGGAGCCACCCACCAGCTCACTTATTCGTCCAAACCCATGGTGATCTAGTGACTCATTTGTTTTATGGGACAAATGTTCCAACAAATGTTTTATATCACTTTTTCTATAATTAACAGGCATAATCGTAAGAAGTAAATCTTGTGTAATTAAAGGTAATCTTTCTGCAATTACAAGTATTCCACGAGTACAACAAATCAAATGACTCTTCCCAAATTTGTATTGTTGATTGATCATTCACACCGGAGTATTGTTCGCGAAGATACTTCACTTGAAAGTCTTTACTGATTGGACAGCTAAAGCTCAAATGTGAGAGTCGGTGGAAGTCGTCCGGAAAGTAAGACTCCTCTCACACGAACCGGTTGAGCGCGACTGAATAATTGTAACATGTCGATGCCTGGTTATTTGGAATCCTTTTGATTTCCGGCACAGGAATCCTCTTGCCTTTTCAGCCTTGCCCCAGCCCATGTCAAACCTAAAAAGTTAAATAACATGAAAAGTGTAAAATATATTTCAATACTGACTTTAATTTTCGGAGCGTTCGCATTTTCATGCGATGAGGAAGAGATATACCGGAGTGGAGGTGGAGACGATGAAGACGAGGATCCGGTGGAAATTCCGCCGCCACCACCAGGTGCAAATACTGTCGAGATTGATTCACTTGGTATCTAAGTAAAAGCGGACTGAGAGAAGTAAAAAAACCACTTAAATAAAGTGGTTTTTTCTTATTTAAATTTTAATTTAAAATAACGTTAGACTTTCTATTGATGCGCTGGCTCCCCCTTTTGCTATTAATAAATTTAGCCGTCTATGCACAGAGTTCGGACAGTACCATTAAGTTGCTTAAAGATTCACTCGAGACAGACCCACACAATCACGAACTATTATTTTATTATATTGCTCATGCATACAAGAAAAATGGCGATTTCGATAGTGCTTCCCATTATTATCATAAAGCCTTGCTGGGATATAAGAAAAAGAATCACCACGCCGGCGTAGCGGCGATGTACAACAATCTGGGAAATTTTTATTATCACAGGGGCTATATTGATAGCTGCATTTATTATTACAAAAAAGCTTTACCATTCTACGAAGGCCAACACGATACGTTAAGTAAGGCTTCCACGCAACTTAATCTGGGAATCGCCTATAAAGAGATAGGTGCTTATACAGCCGCACTGGAATATTTATTACTTGCCGTAAGAATTTTGGAAGGTAAAAAAGAAACCTCAACGCTAGGATCATGCTACAATGCCATTGCCAATATTTATTCCCGGCAAGGTGATTTTGAAGAGGCCATTACTTATCACAAAAAAGCATTGGTAATTAGACGAAGCTTAGACTCAAGAAAAGAAATAGCTTCCTCCTTAAACAACTTAGGAATAATATATCGAAGACAAGGCAGCTATGATAGTGCATTGTTCTATTTGCGTAAATCTTTGATCATTAAACAAAAAGAACAGCGTCCTTCCCATATTGCCAGCACCTTAAATAATATTGGCCTGGTATTATTCAATCTGGGGCAATTACCGGAGGCAAAAGCGCAGTTTGAGAAAGCTTTTTCAATAAGAGGAAATAACAAAGACCTGGTAGGGCAGGCGATAACGCTAAATAATTTAGGAAAAGTACATAATGCTATGGGCCAGTACCGAAGGGCATCATGGTTTCTTGATTCGGCCTATTTTATGATTGAAGAAGAAGGTTTACTTGAAGAAATGGCTGATAATCTTGCGCTTCGCATTGAAACGCAAGAGGCGCTGGGCAATATGAAAGAAGCCCTGAAGATTTCAAAGCAACTTATGCAGGTAAAAGACAGCTTGCTGAATCAGGAAAAAGTTGAAAGCCTTGTAGAGATGCAAACAAAATATGAAACGGAAAAAAAGGAGCAATTCATAGCGGTACTGGAGGCTCAAAAGGATCTTCAAGATACAGAAATTCAATTAAACAGACTTTGGATAACCATCCTTATGATTGGCGTGATGCTGGTCATAGTCATTGGACTTATGTTATTCAGCCGGTTCAAATCTGAAAAACGAAACAAAAGAAAAGTGGAAACTTTAATGCAGGAATTGCATCATCGCGTTAAAAATAATCTCCAATTACTTTCGAGCATTTTCAGCCTCCAGTCTCGGGCCATTACTGACAGTGGTGTATTAGAGGCGGTTAAGAGTGGTGAAAATAGAGTCAATGCAATGGCAATTATTCATCAAAAGCTTTATAGAAAAACTGAAGTGGGTCATATAGATGGCAGAGAATATTTTTATGATCTGCTTGGTCAATTAGCTGAGAGTTTTGGTTACGAGTTGAATAATGATAACATTATTGTTGAGATTGGTGACTTTAACATTGACCTTGACAAAGTGATCTCTTTAGGGCTCATTGTCAACGAACTTGTAAGTAATTCCTTTAAATATACTTTTTCAAAAGTGTTAAATCCGAAACTGTGCATTCGAATAGAACGGGTTGATGATGATTTGAGAATAGAGATTAAGGACAATGGAAAAGGGTTTAATCGTGAAGAAGTCTCAAGCAACGCTATGGGGCTTAATATTATTGAGACATTAAGCAGACAATTAAGGGCTAAAGTAAAATGGGATACAAACACCGGAGTTATGTTTAATTTGCTAATGAAATTAAATTGAGTAAAATGGATAAGATCAGAGTACTTATTGTAGAAGATGAATTATTGGTTGCTCAGGATTTGAAATTTACACTTGAAGAGCACCGGTTTGATGTAATTGATGTTTTGGATACAGGTGAAGCCGTTTTGAGAAAAATCGATGATGATGCACCTGATCTTATACTGATGGATGTTCATTTAGCGGGAGAACTGGATGGAATCGAAACGGCGAGAAAGATAGCTGAGAAAACAGAAATACCTATTATTTATTTGTCTGATTATACGGATCAGACCACCTTTAAAAGGGCTAAGAGTACCTTTCCCGCCACTTATCTTTCAAAACCATTTAAACCAGGGGATGTGCTTCGTTCACTTGAATTGGCATTTTTAAATGTATCGAAGACTAAAAAGCCTTCTGCCTCAAAACTTTCGGACAGGGTATTTATCAGAATCGATAACAAGGAATCAAAAATGATTTTTTACAAGGAAATCCTTTATCTGGAGGCTGATAGAGCCTATTGCAACATTGTTACTAAAAACAAGCAATACACACTTTCCAATAATATGCGAAAGGTTTTTGATCAGTTTGACAATCCGGATTTTATAAAAATCCATCGCAGTTACATTGTCAATATTGATAACATTACAGGAGTTGAAGGCAATATCTTAAAAATGGGGGAGGGCCATTCCGTGCAAATGAGTCCTAAGAACCGGGAAATGGTTCTGAATAAACTGAACCTGATAAAATGACCTTTGGGAAAAGGATAGTTGGTTATGGGAAATTAGTTTTGGTGAGTTGCGGCTGGCAGGCTAAATTAATTACACTAAAAATAATCTATGGCTGATAATTACGAATACGACGTTTTCATCTCCTATGCGGTAGAGGATAAGATGTTTGTAACAGAATTGGTTAGCCACCTGGAGAATGCTAATGTGAAAGTGTGGTATTCGGGGCAAGAGTTAAGAGTAGGAAGTAGCATAGAAGAAATTATAAAAAAAGGCCTTAACAAATCGAGGTATGGGGTTACAATTTTAAGTCCTTATTATTTTACCAAAGGTTGGCCACAAAAGGAATTCCATGCACTTTGGGGCAGGAGCGACTCCTTTATCATTCCAGTGTGGCATAACGTCACTATGGAAGAGGTAAAATCATTCGACGCCTTTCTTGCGGATCGATGGGCGATAGAATCTCACCACGGACCTGATTTTGTTTCCAAAGAAATAGTAAATGCCATTAATCAAAAAAACAGCAGTAAGCAATTGACTGCTACTGCGGATAACAAAAGCATTGGACTAACGGCTATTTTAAGTGGGATCTTAGTCCTTCTGTTAGCAATAGGTGTCTGGTATTTCATGATTAGGGATTTGCCTTCTGATAAACTCATTACCGCTACAATTGAAGACCGTGTCAATACTTTCCAGGAAAAGATCAATACGAGTCACGCATCAGAAATGAAAGAACGGGAAGGTGATGCTGCTACCATTAATCAAATTAGTGCATATTATGATCGCTATAATAATTTGAAGGCACAGTATAGAAATGCCTATTATTTTAATACAGGTTACCATGCGTATAAATTCAAAAAAAACGTAGAACCTGCACTGGGTAAAGAAATTGATTTGCTTACACCCACCAACCATTATGGCTTCAAATACCCAAATATTTACGTGATTGATTTTGAGCCGGGCCTACCTGCTATGAATGTGAAGTATGTCTTCATCAACACACAGCCTGTAAATTACCAGATACTGGATAAAGAAAAAGAAGATGATAGTACTTATGTCGTGGAAATCAGCTATCAAAATCATATTCGGTATCTCTCCGTTGACCTGACCTATGCTAAGCATCCAAATTGGATAAAACGTCGGCAAACCACTTTTCAGGGATTCTTACCTGCAGAGACCTATCATTTTAAAAAACAGCATGGTGACTGGATTTTTGTGGGTTTGGAATGATAAAACGTCCCTTTAGGAAAGCCTTTAATTAGCTTGGGAAACAAAAATTCTATAGGTCTGGTCAATTAATTACTTTTCTAAAAAGTAAAATCATGAAAAGAATAGAGATTAAATGCATCAAAAAAAATGACAGGAATAGTCCGGTTGAACGTATAACTATCTCTTAAGTCTCCCTGAATGCCCCTAATATGCAAAATTTAGTGAAACATTGTCTCCTATTATTCCTGCTGATATCCTGTACCCAAATTCAGACGGAGGCCCAAACCGTTTATGTTACTAAAAAAGGGAGCAAATATCACAAAGAAACATGCCACTATCTAAAATATAGCAAATATCCATTAACTCTCTCCAAAGCAAAAGAAAGGGGGTACGAAGCTTGCAAGGTTTGTAAGCCAACTAGGAAGACAACCAGCGGAAAAGCGGTTAGTGATAGTACCAAAATCATTGTCTCACCTACACCTAAAAAGGTTGTGAAGGCTGTTCAATGCACAGCCAAGACCAAGTCCACCGGAAACCGATGCAAACGGATGACTAAAAATGCCAATGGTAAGTGTTGGCAGCATCAGTGATTCGGAAAGTGAATCAGGTCGTAGGGAAAATTTAGTTTAAGATCTGGTTTTGAGTGATTTTCTAAATCAATTACTTATTGACCTTTCATGCTTATTCGGAAACCAAATCTTTTCATTCGGAAATCTAATTAGCCTGTCTCATCATTAAAAACAAACTTGCTAAAGTATAATCAATTTTACTAATCATGGATGAATACTGGGTAAACAACCGCACGGATACTAATCCAAATAATGATCATGAAGTTCATAAAGAAGGATGTCCTGTAATGCCTGATGATAAAACATACCTTGGTCTTCATGATAATTGCAATAGCGCTTTACACAAGGCACGGGCATACTATTCAAGCGTTGATGGATGTATTCCGTGTATTCCGGAATGTCATGATAGATAAACAATGATGAGGTTATCTTTTATAGTCACTTTCCTATTTATCGCTCATTTTCTGTCCGGCCAGGAAGCTATCAGCATTTCAGAAGGTACATTAAAGGTAGGTGGTGTCTCGGAGGAAGTACTATATTTTGGTCTTTCAGAGGGAGATAAACTGGTATTTAATTTTAAGGAGGTAAAAGGGAAAGCGCTCAAAGAAATTGAAATTATTGAACTGCCCGGGGCATCTAAGTTTTTTGCGTACAAAAGTAATTCGATTAAAGATAAATCCATTCAAATTCAAAACACGGGGATTTACAAGCTGCGCTTAAAAAATTCAGCGATAGGCGGCAGAATATGTCAATACAAATTAGCACGTATCCCTGTTGACCCCAATCAAAAATTTAATACCACAGTCTATTGGAAAGAAAAACGAGATACCACCTATTATACCGTACAAGAGGATTATTTAGTATCGAAAGACACTGCTATCGTGGATGTATTAGGTCACAAAGTAGAAAGGGTACATTCACAAACGGCTACTAATGGTAGGCCTAATAAATCAATAGTGCAAGTAACTTTGCCTGAGCAAACGGTTTCCTGGTCTTATTATATCGGAGTTGGTGAGGATGCAGAAGCGGTATTTCAAGAAGCTGAGGAAAAGGCTATTAAAAGAAAAGGACAATTGCAAGCTGGAGCTCAACTGGCAAGGAGCCTGGCTTCTGGTGATCCGACCGGTTCTCTGGTGTTAGCAAGTGTAGCATTAAGTGGTCTTGCGGAACTTGGTGTTCCTGATAAAGCCGATAATGTTCAATATTGGTTGGCTCCCGACTATGACAACGCCCAATTATTTATGCTAGACCAATCATTTTATCAGTTTGAAAAGGGCAACGGCCCTTTATCCTACAAAAGAATGGAAAGCCCAAAGACCGGCATGTTTTACATATGCTTGCTCAATGATAATCTCATGGAGGGTATTGATGTCCATATTAGAATTTCAGCAGTTACAGTGAGAGAAAATTGGGGGAAGAGGCCGGTTAGAAAATACAGCGTTAAAACCTGGCAAGAACCATATTTGAAAAATTGATCTCATTTAGAGCACTAATTAACACTCTATTAAATTTATGATTGAGCACCAGCATTTTCGAATACGTATTTCTACGATTGTTTATTGATTTTTTGAAAAGTTAGTTAACAAAGAGGTGCAATAGACATTGACCCAAAGGGATCTTAAATAAACTA
Source organism: Cytophagales bacterium (assembly GCA_022360015.1). Classification (GTDB taxonomy): domain Bacteria; phylum Bacteroidota; class Bacteroidia; order Cytophagales; family Cyclobacteriaceae; genus Agaribacillus. The sequence goes on along the minus strand of JAKSDQ010000265.1, from coordinate 26,670 downwards.
CAGTCAATAACAGCAATGTGTAAATACTTATTTTTTAATTTTTGACTTTGAAGTACAACTGGCGGCATTTCAAAATTTGAAAACCTCACAGTAATTTATTTGATGATACTGCCAAAGGGTTGAATTAGCTATAACTATTCCCATCAACACAAAAATAGACTAACATGAAACTTGAATTAATTCTTGACAAATTAAACTCATTCGAAAAGAACAGCTTTTTGAATATTATTGACCACATTAGGAAAAATCCAAAGAATGTCGAGAAAGTGGACAAAATACTTGATGCTGAAACCAACCCGGACCTTAAAAATGTTGACAGCATTAACATTGCCAAAGTATTTAATCTAATACAGGATGAATTTGCTGAATATGTAAGAAAGGAATTTGTCAACACCGCATCTCAACTTGATATTTTAACTGATATCATAATCAGGGACGGTAATTGCATAATGAGACAGGACTGGTTCTCCCGCCTTTATGATGCAGAACTCAAAAAGATTGAAAAAAAGGTAAAAGCCTTGGAAAAGTCATTTGAGAGCGATAAATCTGGTGTGGACGAACAGAGGAAAAGAGACTACAAAATTTATAAAGAGTGTCTACAAACGGCATATTTGAATGATGACGAAAAACAATTTGACAGAAAAATCACTGAAGACGAATTATCAATCTTACTAACACTGTCCAATCAACTTGAGCTTTCTCAAGAAGAAATTAAGCTTATCAATTACATTATAGTACCTATTAAAAAACAGCTTATCGACATTGTTATTAATGAACTGAAAAATGTTGGAGTTCTGTTCTGCTCCAAGAAGCATAATACTGTTTATGTAGCGGATGAAGTGGTTAGGGTACTGAGAAAAGTAAGAGGCAAAGAAATTGCGGACAAATTCTTCAGGAGAGTGCTTCGATTAATTCGTGAGCCACAAATCAATCTAATTTGCAAAAAACACAACATTGATTGGCGACAACCCTACGAACAAAAAATCAAGGAAGTTATTAATGAGGGTATTTCATTTTCGGGTGTCTTGAGCAATGACATTTTTAAAGATGGTACGAAAGTTACCGAGAAAAAGAAAGTCATCAATGACCTTTGTGATAAGGGACTTGGCATTTCTCCTGCACTTAAAGGTGCTGCACTTGAAGACAAAATTGGCAACCTCATTAAATATTTTGAAGATGTGGAAAAAGACGAGAAAGTAGGAATCTCGATTGACGGCTATGAGAAATTACTTTTAGATATGTCCGGGATACTCTCGAAATTGAATGCCCAAATCAAAGACGAATTCGAGCTACAACCGGAATATATTCTCAGCGGTACTTTACTACTCGACTATAACATAAAACCAAGAGATGTCCTCGAAATTATCTTAACCGATGACCTTGAAAAATTCTGTAAGAAAAGAGAAATCAAAACAAGGGGCAATCTTATAGCTAACATCTTGGATGCATATAAGGACAGTGAGAACCTTTACCTTGAAAACTATGAGAACATTGGCTTTAGGAACCTTTCCGCCCTCAAAGAAAATGACATAAGATTAAAAGAAGGTGAACTGGGAATAAAGTTTGAGAACCTGACCAAGTCCATTTTCAGCAAACTAGGCTTTAATGTTGACGAGAACATTCGCAAGAAACTCAATACTAAAAAGGATAAAATTGATATTCTCCTTAATCTTGGCAATAATGACTTAATATTAGTAGAGTGCAAAACCGTTAAGGAAAGCGGTTATAATAAATTTAGTTCAGTATCTCGCCAATTAAAAGCATATGCCAACCTGGCAGAATCTCATGAATTCAAAATCGTTAAGTCACTGCTTGTTGCACCGGAATTCTCTGATGACTTTGTAAGTGACACTGAACTGGAAACGGAATTGAATTTGTCTCTCATCACAGCATCATCTCTTATTAATATCCTTAAAGGGTTTAAGAAGTCAAAACGTAAGGGTTTCCCACACGTTTTACTTATGAGAGATGTATTAATTCAAGAGGATAGAATTTTGAAAGCAATCAAAAAATAAAAGCATCACTTTGGTTATAATGGCTGAAAAAATGTGGGAAGCAACAGTTTAGAAAGTAAAATGCCCACCACAAGTGTGACCAGGCAAAATGGGCACCGTAGACTTTGCCCTGGTCACACTTGTGGTGGGCATTGTCTTATCTCTTGGCAGGGTGGCTGGGTCAAAGCTTTGCGGCCGATAATTTTGGCATTGCAGCGGGAATTGTTCTAGTGTTCTTTGCCGTATTATTAATGATTTATAAAATAAAAAGGTAAGATTTCAAACAAGGTAACATAGAAGTAAACTTCAGCCCGAATAGGTAATGAAGATTGACCCGGCCCCTGCAATAAATTTTAGTCTTTGCCATTTGAAATCAATCGATACACACATGGTATAACCATCAAATTCAGTAACGTTGCAGAAAGCAACCCACCCAAAATGACCACTGCCATCGGGCTTTGAATTTCATTGCCCGGCTCACCACCTTTTAAAGCTAAAGGTATCAGGGCAAGTCCGGTTGTGAAAGCTGTCATAAGTATCGGGTTTAACCTGTCTAAGGCTCCCGTTTTGAGTAATTCAAAACCTTGCAAACCTTCCTTCCTTAAATCTTCATAGCGAGACACCAACAAAATCCCGTTTCGGGTGGCAATACCAAACAAACTGATGAAGCCAATAGTCACTGCTATGCTGATAATACCCGATGTGAAATACACAATCAAAATGCCACCTATCAGGGCCAGGGGAAGATTTATAAGCACGACGAAAGAAAGTTTCACATCCTTGAACTCAAAATACAGCAACAGAAAAATAACCAGAATAGCTACTATCGCAGTGATCAGGAGTAATTGAGAAGCCTTGGCTTCACTTTCAAACTGGCCACCATACTCCACACGGTAACCTTCGGGGATTGTAATGCCGGTAGTAACAGATTCCTGTATTTCATTCACCACACTTCGTAAATCACGCCCCTGCACATTGGCCGCTACCACAATTTTACGTTGCACATTTTCACGACTGATGGTATTGGGGCTACTTACTGACGCCACAGTTGCTAACTGTTCCAGTGGAATCTGACCATTATTGGGCAGACTAATCAAGGCAGTTTTGATATTTTCCATATGGTTACGTGAAGCCTGGCGAAAACGCACGATCAGGTCAAAATATTGCTGCCCTTCATAGATCTCGCCAGCCTTTTCACCTGCAAAAGCTATATCCACCTGTCTCATCAAATCGCCTACTGTTATCCCATAAGCCGCCAGCATTTGCCGCCTGGGAGTAATGCGTAATTGCGGTACTTCTATTTGTTGATCAACGGCTACATCAGCAATACCGTCAATGGATTTGATATTGGTTTCTATACTTTTGCCAATCTCAAACAAACGTTGCAAATCATCTCCAAAGATCTTAATGGCGATATTGGCCCGCGTACCTGAAAGCATGTGGTCAATCCGGTGTGCAATGGGTTGGCCCAAAGTAATATTCACTCCCGGAACAATGCTTAGTCTGGCTCTCACTTCCTTGAAAAATTCCTCTTTCGTTTTGCCATTGAGGGTAAAAGGCACATCAATTTCTGCCGCATTAACACCCTGGGCATGTTCATCCAGTTCAGCACGTCCCGTTCTTCGGCTCACCACGCCTACTTCAGGCATTTCCAGCAACAGCTTTTCAATCAATTGGCCGTGCTTGTTGCTTTCTTCCAGTGACATACCCGGCACACCCACTGCGCTAATGACTAAAGAACCTTCATTAAACTCAGGCAAGAAGCTCCTTCCTAATTGGGTAAGCAAAACCAGGCTGGCTATAAAAGCAGCGATCGTTAAACCGATAATGGATTTAGGCACTCGCAAGGCCCGTTCCAGCACATAACCATATCGTTTTTGCAGCCATCGTTCCACCCAGGTACCCTTTGCCTGTTTAGACAGCACTTTTTCGCTTTTCAGCCAATAAGAACACAATACAGGGGTAACTGTAATTGCCACAATCAGGGAAGTCAACACAGAGGTAATGAAAGCAATACCTAAAGGTTGAAGTAAACGACCTTCCATACCGCTCAGGAAAAACAGCGGAACAAAAGATACAATGATGATCAGCGTGGCAATGATGATCGAACTCCTGATTTCAATTGAAGCGTCTTTTACAACTGTCAAAACAGGCAATCGCTCTTCCCGGGGTTTGCGAACATTTTCCCGCAAGCGCTTAAATACATTCTCAACATCGATAATGGCATCATCTACCAATGCCCCAATGGCAATAGCCATACCGCCCAAACTCATGGTGTTGATTGTATAACCTAACAGCATCAGCACAATGACCGAAACCAATAAAGAAATTGGGATGGCCAAGAGAGAAATAGCTGTGGTGCGCCAATTCATCAGGAAGATGAACAACACGATGACTACAAAGAACGCGCCTTCCAGCAAGGTCTCCTTTAGATTCCTGACAGCAGCTTCAATGAAGTTGGCCTGACGGAAAATATGGCTTTTGATTTCCACATTTTCAGGAAGCGTATTGTTTAAATCCGCAATGGCCGCATCCAAACGCCCGGTCAGTTCCAGGGTGTTCACATCCGGCTGCTTGGAAATGGTCAATATTACCGCTGATGAGCCATTCAGCGAACCATCACCAATTTTGTCAGCCGCACCGACCCGGACAGAAGCAACATCTTTAACCTTGATAGTTTGTCCATTGACCTGCTTTAATACGGCTTCTTCCAGGTGCTCTATCGAGTAAGCACGTCCACTTCCTTTGATGATGTATTGATTACCGTATTCATTGAGAAAACCACCGGGAGCATTGGCGTTGCTTTCCCGGACCTTTTTGAGCAATTCACCTAAACTGATATTGTAGTATTTCAACTTTTCAGGATGGGCAAATACCTGGTATTGCTTATAATCACCGCCAATCACAATCAAATTGGCTATGCCGCTGATGGATTTGATTCTTGGGCGAATGGTCCAGTCAGACCATGTCCTGAGTTCCATGGGTGACAACCTGTCAGACGTTACGCCAAGTAACATTACCTCCCCCATAATGGAAGAAATAGGGGCCAAAGTGGGCGTCCCCACCCCGGTGGGCAGGTTTTCAAGTACCATCGGGATGCGTTCGCTTACAATCTGTCGTGCCCTGTAAATATCCGTTCCCCATTTAAATTCCACCCAAACGATAGAAATTCCTGCCGCTGATGAGGAACGTATTCTTCGCACATTGGGTGAACCATTCATAGCAGTTTCCAACTGATAAGTCACCAGTTTTTCCACTTCCTCCGATTCCATGCCATGGGCTTCTGTCAATATGGTCACTGTTGGCGCCGTGAGATCAGGGAATACATCTACATTCATATTTCTGGCAATGTACAATCCGGTCAGACTCAGCAAAACAGCTCCCACAAGCACCATCAACCGGTTTTGCAGCGATATAGACAAAATCTTATTCAACATAATACGAACCGTTTAATGCGCATGACCATGAGCAGGGACCTGACCTGACATAGAAGCCATTTTCACCTGATAAGCCCCTTTGGTAACGACTACTTCTCCCACAGCCAAACCTTGCCGAACTTCAACTTCACTTCCGTTTCGTTTGCCAAGGATTACATTTCTTCTTTCGAAACTTTCACCGGAAAGCTGAACAATAACAGCGTAGCTTCCATAAGCTTCCAACAACGCTGACACAGGTACCACCGGTGCTTTCGACGGATTTCCCATGGCAAGCTGTACTTCGGTAAAACTTCCTTCGGGCATTTCAACGGCTTCATTCACATGGGCAAATACAGATAAAAGCGGCTTATGGGCTTCCACCTCTTTTCCGACTGAAAGAATGGAACCACCGGACTTATTCAGGCTCGACCAAACCCCTGATTCAGGCTGATACCAAATGTCCCGGATACTGCCTAATTGAGCGGTATAGGCCGGGCTTACCAGTGTTTCCAACAGACTGGATCGATGACTTGTGATGGTCACAAGGGCAGCTCCCTCTGCTACAAAACCACCATTTGCAACCGAGATAGATTTTATATACCCATCAAATGGCACAACCACCTGCTTTTCGCCTGCTGAATATCCGGTGTTTAAAGTTTCATAGCTGGTTTTGGCTACCCTGTATTTCTGCTCTATCCTTTCAAACGCTGCTTTTGAAACAATCTTAGATTGATACAACTCCTTCTTTCGCCCGTATTCTGATTTGGCCCGGTCAAATTCAGCTTTGGCTTTTTGAATTTCAGCGCTCAAGTTATTGGATGTTAACCCTGTGCTACTTAGGGCCAGGAGTACTTGTCCTTTTTTGACTTTGCTGCCTTCGGTCAGATTTCCTTTCTTAAATGAAACACTACCATTGGCGGTTGCTACAAGCGTTTGGTAATCCGACGGGGCCACTTTCCAAATCCCCGATGTAGGAATAATCTCGAAAACCTCCTTCTCAACTACACGGGCGGTTTGAAATTCAATCTTCCATGCCTGCTCTTTCAAAAAGCTAATCGCATGGCCATCTTCTTCAGTTCCAAGGGTTTTTACAGCCTCTTCCGGTGAAGCAAACACCAGAACTTCTTTGATCTCGATCCTATCAGTAAATGAAGGTGTTTTAATGTCAAATACCAATTGATAAACACCAGCTTCTTTAGGTTGTAACGATGGTGTGAATATTCCGGGAGAGACCACAGCTTCCACTGTGTGCCGGATGCCTTTATCACCTTTAATCAGGCTTACGGTGACTGTTCCTTCCGTCACAGGCCGGTGTCCATCCAAAATTGTAAAATGAGCGGCAAAACGGCTTGTTTGTCCTACAGTCAAAGCTGAAAACTCCACAAACAATTCTGTCTTTTCTGTCCAGATGGTAGTGTCTACAACAGGTATTCCATCTTCCGCATGAGAATGCCCTCCATTTGTACCATGCTCATGACCATGCTTTCCGGTTGATTGACAGGAAGCTACAGCCAAAGCAATTAGTATGATGAAACATCGCATCTGCTTTTAATTTAGTGATTGTGGTGTGTACTACCATCCTCATGGGAGTGCGTGGAGTCAGCATCTATCTTGGTGGAATCACCTGAAACAGTAAATTCTTCCTGTTCATGGTGGTCACTTTCATCGTGCCCGTGACCTTCGGCACCCTTATCATGAACATGATCATGTTCCTCAGTCCCGTGTTCATGTCCATGATCACGCGCTGATTTTTTGTTCGAACATGCCACTGTGAATAGCATCGTTAATGCGACAAGGATATTTAAGATTTTCATAGTTTCTTTTCTTTAAATGTTTACAATCGATGTTTTAAGATTTCCGCTTTTAGTTGATTGAGTTGTTTTTCCATTTCGAGCATGGAATCATAAGCCTGCCGGTAAAACTGCAATTCAAGGTAGTACTCCATGTATGAGATTTCACCGAGTTCATATGCCCGGAGCAACAAAGCATCACTGTTCATGCTACCGAGTGTAGCCTGGTATTCCTGAAATTTGTCCAGCAGGATTTGATAATTATTATACTGCTTTTCAAAACCGGCATAAGCAACCATCGTCCTGGCACCGCCATAGGTTTGTCGATACACAAGATTTGTTTGAGCAGCTTTCACTTTGTTCCGGTTATGCCATAAGGGGATGGAAATACCGGCATATAATCCGGAAAAATTGGAGCCCGCAACACCCTGATAATTATATCCGGCAGTCAGATCAGGCAGGGATTTGTTTTTGGATAACCTGAGCTGTTTCATGGCAACTTTTTCCTGTTGCCTTAGTGCTTGCAGAGCAGGGTCACTGGCCAGCTTGTCTTGCCAAATGCTATCCCTGGTTGCCATACTTAAACCATTGAAGTACGCTGCCTGAGCAAATTCAATAGCTACCCCGCCATTGAGTGCTTGCAACAAAAAGAGCAAATTTCGCTTATCGTTCTCAATCTGCTGTACTTTAAACTGTTCTTGCATCCAGGCTATTTTGGCCTTGTTCAATGCCAAAATGCCCACCTCTTTTTTTTCAAACAATTCCCCTGCCTGGTCAAATACTGTTTTAGCCTGCTGCATTCGCAGTTGTTCCACACGCAACCGCTTATTAAGAAATACCAGATCGTGACAGTATTTTTGGGCCTTTAGCAATATTTCCTGACGTTTGGTGGCATATTCGAGTGCCAATTGTCCATGCTGTGCCTCAATCAGATTACTCCGGGCCCTATACACCGTAGGAAATTCAAAGGACTGGCTCACCTGAAACTCAGAATAATCACCGGTGCTATGATCCCCGAAAGGCAGGTAAAAAGTCTCTACCTGCGGATCGGCTAAATTGTTTCCGGATTTCAGTTCAAATTGCCTGCTTTCCATCAGTGATGTAAAAGCCTTCAGTTCCTTATTGTTTTGTTCGATTTCCTGCAATACCCTTGCTACATCGGTCGTCTGAGCATTAAGCCCGATCAACAGCAGGCAAGTGCTGAAAACCAATCCTAATATTTTGTACATTTCAACTTATTTTAGGATGAATCGATAAAATCTTACGGAGCATTATCTGCAAGTAAGTGGTGATGGTGCACCTGATAAAAACTGATTATCCTAAAACAGGGGGACCCCGTAAAGAGTGAGTGAAAAGAAATGGATTGCTACAGAATAGCTCTTGAAATAAGGAAAATCTATGCAAACTTTGATTTACCGGGCAAAGAACTAATCGCTTAGTTCCCCGAACCCCTGCAATTGACAGGATTTTTACTTTAGATAATTGAGAATTATCCGTTGCAAGGTGAGCAAATTGATGTGTGTGAAAAGCGTGTGCATGAATCTTTAGTAGCAATGAAAATAAAAAATCTTCACCCTGTTCATCAGACTTGTTTTCAACCGGGTGATGATGACTGTGTTCATGACCATGATGGTGGTGTTCTGTCGAACCTGAAATCTCTTCATGGCCTTCATGCAGATGATGGACATGCGGTACGGCATTATGAAGCATCATTACGCTAATGATGATCAATAAGAACATTGCCTTTATTTGTTTATGCACATCCATGGGTTGCAAAATTACTGAATTTGAATTGATTTTCATATAAAGGAGTGATATTAACCAATTCATAGTAAAACATTTCGATGGCATATTCACCTTCAACGCTTAACTTTATATCTCAGGTAGTGTGATTCAATCCGCAAACTAAACGATACATTGGCCTTTTGTGCCAGCACGTGTTCCCTTATCAATTAGTCTTCCGGAAGACAGACATTTATAAATCGTCTTTCTGTTTCCCATATTATTCAATAGGCATAATTATTAATATTTTCATAACTTACAATTCGAAGAATTTTTTTTCCAGGGATCATGTCAAGAATTGTTTTTGATGAAGCGAAATTAGTTGAACAGATTGTCGGTGGTGATGAAGAAGCTTTTAAAAAGCTATACCTGAAGTATATAGATCAAATATATAACTTTGTCTTAAGTATATGCAAATCGCCTGAACTTTCATTAGATGTGTGCCATGAAGTTTTTGTGAAAGTATGGAGTTTGAGAGAAAAATTGATTTCTGAGAATTCTTTTAAGTCATTTTTATTTACAATTGCCAAAAACCATGTGCTGAATGTTGTAAAGAGGGCATCAAAACAACGTGAGATTTATTACCAAATCAAGCGTAATATGGATCATAGTCAGCAACGGTTTGTAGAAGAAGAATTCTTATACTCAGAGTTAAGCGACCTTGTAAATAGTGCGATTGATATCTTGCCTCCACAGCGAAGGAAAATCTATGAACTATCAAGGGTTGAGGGACTAACACACCATGAAATCGCAGAAAAAATGGGTATTAGCAAAGGCACGGTTAACGTACAATTAGTTAAGGCCCTGAAAGCATTGAAAAACTATTTAGCAGCTAATGGATATGTTTTGAAATTATCTATCCTTATTTTTTTAACCTGCATCGAAACTAACTAATCTGTTAATCTAATCCTACCCATTTACAGGAGTAGATAGTCCATCCATAATTTACCTGTCCTCTGTCAAAGCAGTTAAAATTACCAAAGTTCAGTGATTTTATAACATCCAAAATATAGAATAGAAGCTATATGGTCAACTACGTAAGTCCTGCCGGGAAAGAAGATATTGATTTTTGGATCATTGATTTTGCCGTAAAGAAGATTTTTTTTGATCGTACGGTATATATCTCTGTTTGGTTAATTGTATTAATAGTGATTTAAATCAAAACAGTGAAGTAATACAGTCATGAGGAAAGCTGAAATAAAAAAACTTTTGGAAAAATATATTGAAGGAAACCTGAATAAAGATGAATTTCAAAAAGTTAACAACTTTCTGAAGAATGGTTTGCATAGTGAAATTTGGGAAGAAGTAATCAATGATCAATCATGGCCTGCTCCCGGCGATAGACTGGATGATATTTCAAAATACAATTTATTAAATAGAATAATACATTCTAATAGAAAGTCTTTTAACAAGTGGGTTAGAGTACAGTCTGTGATCAATTATGCTGCGGTTTTGGTAATGATTGTAGGACTATCCTGGTCACTTTATCATCATTCGTCCCAACAGCAAAATGACCGCTCATTGGATGTAGCATATGTAGAAAAAATTAATGAGAAGGGCAGAAAAACAACATTTAACCTGCCTGATGGGACAATAGTAAAATTAAATTCCAGTTCGAAACTTAAGTTTCCGTTGTATTTCTCCGGAAACAAACGTGAGGTGATGTTGGAAGGAGAAGCATTTTTTGAAGTGGTCAGGGATGAATCTAACCCCTTTATTATTCGATCCGGAAATATCATAACAACAGTTCTGGGAACTTCCTTTAATATTAAAGCACATCAGGAATCTGACAACATCCAGGTAGCCGTGGTATCCGGAAAGGTTAAAGTTGAATCCATATCCGAAAATTCAGAAGCGGGAAATGAAAAAAGTGTGCTTTTAACACAAAATAAAAAGGCCGTCTATGAGAAAAACAAAGCGTCACTTACCACCTCAATTTTGGAGGAAGAAGACATTGCCTGGAAAGATGGTATAATTCTGTTTAAGAATGCCAATGAGGCTGATGTAGTGAGGAAATTAGAGGAGTGGTATAATGTACGGTTTTCGATACAAAATCAAGGTAACGAAAACTGGGATTTGACCGCCAAATTTAAAAATGAAACTCTTGAACATACATTGAGGGTCATAGGTCACCAAATAGGTTTTACATTCGGTATTGAGGAAAAAAACGTGTCTATTAAATATCAATAAAGCAAAACTAAATAAGCGCCTATGAGAATGGTATAATCAAAAAAAACAGCAATGCTCAAGGAGCATTGCTGAAAATACATTTCTCTCTATAGAAATACAAAGTTCGCAGCTATAATATTTCATATAGAAGAGAATTTTTTAATGTAAGGTTTACATCAAAACAAAGTAAAGTTATGAAAAATAAAATTCTACTATGTAAGAAAATATTATTGTATTCATCTTTTGGCTTGATTTCGCAACTGATCTTTTGTAGCCTCCTTTTTGCCGCTGAGGCAACCATTGCTCAAAAAGTTGTTAGTGTCAAAGAGATTAAAATCAATCTGAAATTCAAAGCGAATAGTATAATTTCTGTTATGGAGGAAATTGAAAATGAAACAGATTATACTTTTGTGTATACAAAACGTCAACTTGACGATAATATCATCATCAATGGTGTTTATGAGGGCATCTCATTATATGAGGTGCTTATGGATATTTCGCACCAGTCAAATCTGGCTTTCCAACAGTTCAATAATAACATAACTGTTAAAAACATCAAAAAGACCCATGTAAAACAATTGGCACCCAATGTTGAAATTCTTCAGGTAACAACAGTAACCGGTAAAGTGACTGATGAGAATAGTGAAGGCTTAGCAGGAGTAAATGTCATCGTGAAAGGAACTGGCCAGGGCACAGTTACTGATGTGGATGGTAACTATTCGCTGGAAGTGCCAAGTGGGGAATCCGTGTTGGTATTTAGCTCTATAGGTTATATTAAGGAGGAGGTTACAGTGGGCACGCAATCAATTATTAATGTTAGTTTAGTTCCTGATGTCGCATCATTAGAAGAAATTGTGGTGGTCGGATATGGGACAACGAAAAAGGCCTCATCGACCGTGGCAGTTTCGGCAGTTGACGCCGACGAATTCAGCGAAATACCTACTTCAAACCTGTCAAATGTACTGGCAGGCCGTCTTTCAGGAACTCAGTTTACTGCGCCTTCCGGCGTGCCCGGCATGTCTTCTGACCTAGTAGTCAGGGGGACAGCTTCGTGGAACGCAGGTAGTGTTGTCTATGTTATTGATGGTGTTGTAAGGGACAAAGTAAGTTTCGACGCATTGGACCCGAATGAAGTAGAAAATATTTCTGTTCTTAAAGATGCAGCAGCGGCAGCTATTTATGGTGCCCGCGCTACTAATGGGGTCATCTTGGTTACAACCAAAATGGGGAAAACGGGTAAATTATCAGTGAATTTTAATACTGTCCATGGAATATCACGTATTGCAGAATTTCCTGCCTATATGGGTATGCAGGAAGCTATTGATCTTCAACAAGATGTATTCAATAGTATTGGAGATGATGAAGAAGCGTGGTTATTGGAAAATAATCCGGACGGGCGTAACTTATTTAATGCTGTATACGAAGATCCTGCCACCAGCAGGTATGCCTTGAACATAACCGGAGGTTCGGAGGCGTTGACTTATTTACTTTCCGGTTCTTACTATAAAGAAAGTGGTTTTGTTTCCTCCTTAGGATTCGACAAATACAATATCCGTGGTAAAATAAATGCAAATCTTACTGACAACTTATCTGTTGGCTTAAATCTCAGTTTAAATAATGGTGTGAGAGACAGTTACAATGCTACGTTCGATAACGTCAACACACGTTTCCTATCACTGGGCTCTTTGTTAACCTGGGATCCGTTTGTTCCTGCCTACATTGATGGAAAACCTGTCCATTCGGGCTGGGTAGCGAATCTTCCCGAACTTTTAACAAACAGCGGCTATTCGGAAAACACCAACCAGCAAATTGATGCACTGTTGAATATTGAGTATAAAGTACCTATGGTTGAAGGTCTTGTATTAAAAAGCTTCTTTAGTAGAAACATTAACAATAATTATACAAAGTCTTTTGCTAAACAACACACGGTCTATACTTTCAGAAGAACAGGTACCAATGGTCTGATCTTTACCGATGAGGTCACAGGATCTTTGCAAAGTAGTGATCCTGCCAGGGAATATATTAGTAATGCATCTGCAAGAACCAATTCATATCAACTAAATGCGCAGATCTCTTATGACCGCACATTTGGTCTCCATCATGTCAGTGCCGATGCTGTATATGAGCAATACGATTTTTCTGCCGCTTCTTTTTCCGCTATCAGGTATAACTTCCCTTTGTTCCCCAAAGACCAGTTCTTTGCGGCCAGTGGTGACAGTGAAGATTGGAGTACGGGAGGATCAGAAGCTGAAGACGCGAGATTATCATATATTTTCAGGGCTTCATACGACTACGCCGGAAAATATTTTATTACGGTTTCCCTGCGTCGCGATGGTTCTATTAAATTCGCCCCTGACCAAAGATTTGGGAATTTCCCCTCAGTATCTGCAGCCTGGCTCATTTCAAATGAAGGTTTTTATAATAACTCGAAATTGGCTGAAACCATCGATTTCCTTAAACTCAGGTTTTCGTATGGCAGCACAGGCAACGATGCTATTGGTGGCTGGGCATGGATCGAACAATATAATGTAGGTGGTAATTATTTTATAGGTACTAATGGTACTTTGGCCCCACGGGTAAGCTACGGTGGCATCCCAAATCCGAATTTGACGTGGGAAAAATCAAATTCATACAATATAGGCCTGGATATGGAAATGTTCAGGGGCCGTGTAAATTTTACAGTTGAAGCATGGCATAGGCATACATTCGATATTTTGGGCGGACGGATTCTGGCAATCCCCGCTGGGTTTGGTGGTCCGCTACCTGCAGAAAACTATGGTATTGTTAATTCGAGAGGATTAGAAATTGATCTGGGGTACAATGGTTCCATTGGTAAAGACTTTAAATTTCAAGTGAAAGGCAATTTCACTTATAACACGACTGAAGTTGAATTAAGGGATGTAGCTGCCAATACACAGGAAATTGATGATCCGAATGGAAAAACATTATCCAGGTTCATCGGGTATAAGTTTGAAAAAATATTAAGAACACAAGCCGATATTGATGCTTTGCCTGAGGGATTTATACATTTTGGAGCTCCTCCTGCTTTGGGTAGCGCTAAATTTGCCGATCTGAGCGGTCCCGAAGGTATTCCCGACGGAAGAGTAGACGTCTATGACAGGGTCGAGCTTAGCGATCATTTCGGGGTCAACGCCGCACCCATCGCATTTGGGCTAACACTTAATATGAATTACAAGGGTTTTTTTCTTGAATCGTTGTTTGCAGGTATGGCCGGTTATGAAAAAAGCTTCAGCTCAGGTTGGGTAGATGGCAGGAATATCGCTCCGGGTATGTTAAGGATATCTCCTTACTACAGGGATTATTGGTCTGCGGATAATCCTGACGGTTCGATGCCTGCTTTACATAATTGGGGGGCACCTCAGTCATACAGTTATGTACAATCTTCATCTTTAAATGTATGGAGTGTAGGATTTGTCCGGTTGAGAAACCTAAGTATCGGGTATGATATTCCTTCGACGTTAGCAAATAAAATTGGTCTCAGAAGAGCAAGAATATTCGCTTTAGGTACAAATTTGTTAACACTCACCGGTTATGAGATGGGAGATCCGGAGTTGAATAACGAAGCTGCTTATCCATTGATGTCGACTTATTCACTGGGGCTTACTATCGGATTATAAATCATTCAAAATTTACAATAAGATGAGAAAATCAGATAATACAATAATCTTAGTTATTTCTGCGCTGACAATTTTTCTTTCCGCCTGCAATGAAATTTTAGATAAAGAAAATCTTACGGGAATAAACCCTTCGGATATTTACAGTAATGAGGCGCTTTCGGGTGCGTATGTCAACGATTTGTATGCCAGGCTAATGCCTGGTAATCCCGGCGGTACCGGTAATAATACGGACGAAGGAGTGGCACATAATAGAGCTACGAATGAATGGCTGACAGGTACAGCTACCTTCGATTCTTATAACATATATAATTCTTCCTACGCGAACATTCGCTTAATAAACCAATTCTTAGACAATATCGATGATGCTACATTTGATCCCGCTATCATAGATGAATTGAAGGGGCAGGCATTATTCTGGAGGGCATGGGTTTATTACAATTTGGTTAAGAGTTATGGGGGAGTTCCGTTGATTCTGACTTCTCAGGTACCAACATCCGATCTGGAGGAATTATCAGTTGAGAGAAGTAAAACCTCAATATGTGTGGCACAGATCATTCAGGACTTAGACGATGCGATCAACTTATTACCTTCTTCCTGGACAGGTGAAGATGTAGGACGTATTGATAAAGGCGTGGCAATGGCTTTTAAAGGAAGGGTACTGTTGTTTTTTGCCAGTCCCCTGTTTGATGGCCTGGGAGGTGTGGCATCGTGGCAAATAGCATATGAGGCGAATAGAGCGGCTAAAGACTTTTTAGTCGAACAGGGAAAAGGTTTATATAGTCCTTATAAGGATATTTGGGATGTTGAATTAAACATGGAACATGTGATGATAAGACGGTTTAACTTCCCACAATCGTATTATAGCCAGGCAGGTGTGATCCCGCTTACCTGGTCGAGTGGCGATGCCGGACAAGATAAACCTTCTCTGGAATTGGTGAATGCTTTCCCCATGAAAGATGGTTCGGCCTGGGATCCGGCAACAATGTCGCTCGATACTTTGTGGAGGTACCGCGATGATCGGTTTTATGCAAATATTTACTACAACGGTTCACCCAATCAATATGTTCAGGGGATGAGAGATGACGAGTCATTTTTATGGACCTATTATGAAGAAATAGAGGATTTAAATGGTCCGACAGGCATAATAGGTACTTATAATCCGGTAACAGATGAAGTCGGAAACCCTTCTGCTTCCTCTTTTCATAGAATTAAGGCTGTCGATAAACATAAGAACAGGAACGAAGTGGGTCAATGTGATGTTGACTGGCCTGAAATCAGGTTTACTGAAGTGCTTATGAACCTTGGCGAGTGTGCCAATGAGGTGGGAAATACAACTGAAGCGCTCGATATCTTAAAACAAGTTCGTGCAAGGGCAGGTATTCTTGAGGGTACCGGGGATTATGGAATTAAAGCCAATTCAAAAGATGGAATAAGAACGGCTTATATCAATGAAAGATTTGTAGAGTTTTGTTTTGAAGGTAAACGCTGGGATGATTTACGCAGACATAAGATGTTTGGTTACCTAAGAGATCTGAGACAAAGGCGTGGTATAGCCTTGGCGCTAAAAGATGGTGAAACACATGTAGCTAAGATGGATGATATTGATCAGGTATATACGAAATTTGACTTATCTGTAGTTGAAACAGATGTTTCTGATTTTGCGATTAGTGATCAGTTTTATATTTATGGTATACCCACGTCTGTTTTAGATAGAAATACAAAATTGGTGCAGAATAATAATTGGGGGGGAGATTTTGATCCGCTGCAATAATAAAATAATCAAAAATTCAAATTCATAAAGTCCTTATTTAGTAGCCAACCCTTCTTAAAATAATTAAGAGCGTTGGCTACTTTGTGTTTAAGGTAAGCAGGATGGGCCTGCGGGTTGGAAAGATTTATACAACAAAACGAATTCCTGGTGTCCAAGTGCCTCGGAGGCGGTTTTGTTTCCTGCAGCAGTACTGAGAATAGCCGAAATTATTTCATTAGAGCTCTCTTTTAAATTCAATTCTCCGGAAATTACTTTTCCTGCGTTGATATCCATATCTTCCTCCATCCGTTCATAAGTATCCGGGTTGGAACATATCTTAATGACCGGTGCAATAGGAGACCCCACCACAGATCCCCGGCCAGTTACAAATAATATGATGTGGCTTCCGCAAGCCATTAACTCTGATATTTCAGCATTATCATTAATATTTGGAAAACCAAATCTTGGTTCACCGTCGGGTACCACATCCAATAAATAGAGCCCCGGTTGCGTTGGAATATCACCGGGCTTGAGCAACCCCGCTATCTCCGATTTTCCCCCCTTGCTGTAGGCACCTAAGGATTTTTCTTCGATGGTACTCAATCCTCCGTCAGCATTTCCAGGGGCAAAGCTTGCATGCCCCATGATAGTATAATACCGGGCAGCCTTTTGGATTGATTTTCGTAATTCATTTCCTAACGCTTTGGTTTTTGCCCGCGATGCGATATGGTCTTCAAAACCTATCATTTCACCGGTTTCTTCAAAAATGGTTATCGCTTTTTCTTCTACCAGCCTGTCAAATGTCAATCCTACGGCAGGGTTTCCGCTAATTCCGCTGGTGGCATCAGATCCGCCGCATATAGTACCTATTACCAAATCTTTAACTCCCATTTTTACGCTGGGTGTATTTTGCAATTGGTGTAGTGCTGACCGGACCCACTCGGTGCCCCTTGCAATTGCTTTTGAAGTACCGCCTTCTTCCTGGATCACCAGGGTTGAAACAGGCCGACCTGTCTCTTCGATAGTTTTGGCAAGCTTAAAACGGTTGAAACTTTCGCACCCCAATGACACCAATAAAGCGCCTCCTACATTTGGATGTGTACAAAGTCGTCTCATTACTTTGTCAGCATGGCTGTTGGGATAGCAACCTCCAAATCCGATCACCTGCACCTCATTTTTATTAAATCCCGACGCGATTTCCGAACTTACATGGTGAGCGCACTCTACCAAATACACCACCAATAAAACATTCCTGATGCCCTTTGAGCCATCCTTTCGGGCATAACCTTTCCATTCAATGTCCTTCATACTCATTTTGATTTTGTATGGTATAAGTTGGTGAATAGTCACTCTTCATGTTGTGTACATGGACAACATCTCCTATTTCAACAGGCATTGTGGCAGAACCGATCGGGGTTCGAAACTTAATTATTTTCTCTTCCGGTATAATGGCTTTGCTAGCTACTTTAAATCCAAGCTTTACATCTGTTTTCATTTCGATTTCTTTATTTTCAATAAGAATTCTCTCTCCTTTTTTTATATCGCATCTCGCAATAAGAACGTTGTCCATATCATCCAGGCGAATTAATTTATCTGAGCTTTCCAATTGTTTAGGGTTTAATTATTAAACTTATTTGAGTTATTACCATTTTAATTGGCAAATAATTCTATCTCCTTGATAACGGTTTTGTTGTGATTTTTTATTGTAGAAACCGATACCAGCTTGACATATTTTGCCTGCACTACTTGTTTAAATGTAATCCGTTGAGCGATAGGGTTATTTTCTATATTGGAAAATTCGCCTTTACTTATAGGTTCTCCCCAATGCTTCCCATCTTTGCTCGCATAAAACTCATATTCGAAAATGGCTCCTGCAACGCCCAGGTCAGGTGGAATATATGAAAACCCTGTGATGCCGGTTTGTTTTCCGAGGTTTATGGCAATGTAATGATTGCTATTTTCCACTTCGCCGGTTGTTTCCCAAAATGAATCGACATTAGCATCAATGGCATTTGAGGGTTGATTGATATTTGCACTTTTTCCCTGAGCACCGTGTATTTTCCATCCTTTTTTAGCCATCCCAAACTCTTGAGAAACGATACCCGATGTATGACCGCTTTGCGCGTGTTTGGTATAGGCACGTATTGTACCTCCATGGGGTAAGTGAATGGGACTTGTATATTCTTTGTAGTTTGATCCCGATGAATCATCACCTAATGCGTAGTAAATTGAAAGTTCATCTGTTGCTTGTAAAACGATGTTTCCATCTATATCGGCAGTCATTTCGGGCTCGGCCAGTAAAGGTGGGGCATTGTATATTTCCAGGTTGGCAAGGGTCAGGCACGGAGCATCTGTTTCAAGGGTAACCCTGGCTTTTTTCGATGTAACATTGTCGAAGCGAAGTATTCGTTTATAACCTATTGTCGTTCCATGGGCTACTTCTTTCCAACCCTGATCTGTCTCTGTTTCAAGCGTGAACTTATGAACACGTTGTCCCAACTGTATATATTCCTGTAGCAACAAGCGGTTAAATATCGTTTCTTCTTCAAAATCAAGGATCAAACTTGCTTTTTGGACACCGTCTTTTGTCGCCCAGTAGGTTTTTGTAGATTCATCAAGCACATTTTTCGCATTGAAAGTGCTTTTGTTCCGTTCGTTATCTGAAGTAATTTTCACGTTTTTCGCGAGATTGTCAGCCAATTCTTTGTCTATTTGTCGTTTTTGTGCCAGCATGGACTTTATATCCCTTTCTGGTATTTTACCACTGGGCCCAATTGAAAGCCCTAAATTAAATGTTGCATTTTGCCCTATTGTTGTGTAGTATAAATCTACAAAATTTTTAAGTGTTCTTGGCTGTGAACTTTCATTGTAATACCATTTTTTCGGGCTTAGGATGGTAGTATTGCCTTCTACCGGCATCCAGTATTTCCCATTTTTAAGACCTGTTTTCATTATTTCAAGGTCACCGGCAGTAGGATCATCAAACCTGCACCAATTGGTTTCCGAACCTGTACCTTCTTCTGTTCCTCCCCACCTGACCACATCTTGCGTTATATCCTCGACATATCCGAAAAAAATTGCCCTTGGTTGTTTTTCTTTTATTAATTTAAATATTTCAGGAAACTGGTAATATCCTTTTTCTATTTTCCTGCTTTCCCTTGCCCCGCCATAATAGCCTGTACCGCCGTTGGCCCCATCGAACCAGACTTCAAAAATGTCATCACTGTATTCTAAAACCTCCCGCCACTGCTCGTGATAATCCTTTACGTAACCGGGTCTTCCATATTCGGCATGATTGCGATCCCAGGGCGAAATATAGACCCCTAGTTTAAGCCCATACTTTTTACAAGATTTAGCCAGGTCCCCAAGGACATCCCCTTTGCCATCTTTCCAGGGCGTTGCCGCTACCGTGTAATCTGTGGTCTTTGATGGCCATAAACAAAAACCATCGTGGTGTTTTGCCACTAAAATCAGACCTTTCATACCGGATTCTTTGGCAATACGCGCCCATTGGTCGGTATCCAGGTTTTCAGGATCGAATACCTTTGGGTCAACATCACCATAACCCCATTCCTGCCTTGTATAGGTATTGAGCCCATAACATACCAGTCCGAAATATTCCATTTCATGCCATGCTATCTGATTTTTAGTGGGTACAGGGCCATAGGCTGCTGGAGGGTTCACATTATTGCATGCCTCGAGGAATAATAACGATACCAGGAAAAAGCCCGGTTTTAAGTATTTTTTCATGACGATGTATAAGTTTTAAAATTTACCATACTTTAAATAGGCCTCCTGGGGATCTACACCTTCCAGGATGGCCTTTCTAACTAGGCTCTCCGTCCGAAGGACCTCCTCGGTTTTTTCGATCACCTCTTCAGCAATTTTCCCAGGAATGATTACCACACCGTCTCTATCGGCCATTACATAATCCCCGGTATGAATTGCTACTCCCCCGATATTAATAGGTTTGCCAAATCCATCGGCCACCCACCTTCCGACAACATCTACAGGGGTAAAGTATTTGCAGAATACTTTAAAACCGATCTTGCTTATAAAACCTGAATCTCTACACCCACCGTCTACAATATATCCTCTTATGCCCCGAAGCTGTAATGTCTCAGATGATAATTCTCCCATATGTGAAAGTGTGTTGTCATTGGGTTGGCAAATCACTACACTTCCTTCGGGTGCTTTAGATAGTAATCCTGTCCAATGAAGTAGTGTTTCATGAGCATCTAAAGTATCATCGTAATTTCCGCTTACCGTATATACTGGTCCGGCTAATTTTTTATTAACATCCAGTGGACGAATTTCGTTAGGCAGGGTTTGTTGATCGTACCCCATTGCTCTTAATACGTCATATACCGCCCCGGAATAACATTTCTCCAGGCGGTTTGACAATTCAGTTTTATCTGTAATCTCTTTTTGCATTTTTATAGACTCCTTCATTTTTTTAATGGTTCAGGATATTTGTAGTTGTAAAATACTAAGCGTACTCATCAGTGCATACCACTAAATCT
The DNA here is from genome assembly GCA_022360015.1 of Cytophagales bacterium. GTDB lineage: Bacteria > Bacteroidota > Bacteroidia > Cytophagales > Cyclobacteriaceae > Agaribacillus. Next base: position 5,608 of record JAKSDQ010000265.1, on the reverse strand, counting down.
TGTACTACTCAAATTCTTTGGTACCCATATTTCCGTTTCCCGTCACCATAGCTGCTTCCCATCCGGAAGCAGGCTTATCTGTCATCGCTCCATTGAACTTTTCTGCCTGGCCGTAACATGTAAATAGAGGTATTGTTAAAAATAATGTGGCACAAACAGAGATCACGCATTCAAATCCTGAAGTTTTCATATCATGATTTTTCATCGAATTTTCGTTTTTTTTAATAACTGCCAATGAGACTGTTAATTAAACCCCATTGCCAAATAGCTTCAAAAAATGATGTAGATCAGGATCATTATCGCTAATAACATCACTGATAAAAACTTATAATTTCCGATACCCTTCCAGCCCTTTTCTTTGAAAGGTTCCAAAGGGCTTTCCCAAGTAAGTCGTTTACTTTCATTTGTATGTGTATGAGGCCTGATATAACTACATACTATCATCACAATGCTGCAAACTATTGTCAGGTACACGCCATCCATCAAAGTCTTTGTTTCCCAAACAGGCCAGCCTAACATTTCGTCCAAACGCATGTAAAGAAAGAGCAATACACCAGCCAAAGTACCAAGCCATAGCGTCCATTTCGAAGCGAATGCCGATGCTTTTTCCCAAAAGACACCAAACAAAAAAACGGTGGTTAACGGGGGTGAGATCAGTACAATGATTCCAACCATTTCATTAAATATCCCTTCTTTTCCATCAATAAGAAAAGTCCATAACACCGAGGTGATCATAGCCAGGAAGGCAGCCCACCTGCCAATAACTACCATCTTCTTATCGGAAGTATCAGGCCTGAATCGTTTGTAAAGATCATAGGTGAACAGGGTGGATATGGAGTTAAGGGCCCCGGAAACAGAACTCATAAGCGCAGCTAATAGGGCGGCGGCCATTATCCCTCTTGCCCCCGTTGGCAACAGGTTTCTTATGAGGTATGATAGTGTGTCTTTGCTTTCAAAGATGGTATTGTCGAATTTGCCCATATTAACCAAGGCGACGGCAAAAAGTCCCGGAAGAACGAAAATGAACATGGGAAGCATCTTTAAAAATCCGGCAAAAAGAGCACCCACTTGGGCATGCTGAATATCTTTTGAACCCAATACCCGCTGTACAATGGTTTGGTCCGTACACCAATACCAGATACCAATCACAGGATATCCAAGAAATACAGCATACCAGGGTAGGTGGCTTTCATCGCCACTACGAAGCATATCCAGGTTTTGAACGTCTACATTCCCTGTAAACTGATCCCAGCTTCCAATTTGATCATAAGCGGCAATAGTTATTCCCAGGGCGCCCACGATCAGAATTATCGCCTGCAGGGATTCCGTAATAACCACGGCTCTCAAACCTCCTACAATAGTGTATAAACCAGTAAGCAACACGATAACCAGGACACTGAAAGTCCTGTCAAAACCAAACATTCCTTCCATCACGATGGCTCCTGTTACAAGAGAAAACCCTATGTGTACGAGTATTGCTGTAGCGATCGACAGTCCCGCTACCCAATCCCTGGATGCCCTGCTGAAACGTAACTCCAAAAAATCCGGTAACGTAGCCACCTTACTCCGAAGAAAAAAAGGCGCGAAGAAAATTGACAGGATAATCAGTACCAGGCCAGACATTACTTCATAATTACCATTCAGCAATCCATCTTCGTAACCTGCCTGAGCTAACGCTACCATGTGAATGGTCGATATATTAGTAGCAAAAAGGGCCAGGCCTATCACGGGCCATTTGAGGGTTCCTCCCGCAAGGAAATATTCCTTGCTGTTGGTAACTACGTCTGTTCTGTTGAAATATGCTTTTACATAATGCCAACACCCAAGGCCTACAATGAATATCAGATAGCCCAGGATAATAACAAGGTCAATAAGGTCAATTTTAACTTCCATGAAAAGCTTTAAATGAGTACCTCTTTTTAATCAAGGAGCCTGTATGTTAATTTTCCTCAATTGGATTTCACGATTTTAGCTTCAAAAATATAAAACGACCGTATGAATTCGTTTTCAGTAATTATCGCTAAATTACACTAAATTACCATCTTTTATTATTCATAAACCGAAATGAAGATAGACTCGAATTAAAAATGAAACCTACGCTCATACAAGTACCAAGCTATGATAATTATTCTTTCAGAGTCTCCCCGGAAACGGTACCGTATCTTTACAATCCCTTTCACTACCATGCCGAGTTGGAATTAACGTACATATTAAAAAGTGATGGTACCAGGTTTGTAGGAGACCATATCGAGAGGTTCAGGTCAGGCGACCTGGTATTGGTAGGTTCGAACCTTCCCCACTGCTGGAAAAATGATGGCCAATACTTTCAGGGAAACCCCGGTTTGGAAGCGGAAATAATCGTTGTTCATTTCAAGGAAGATTTTGCCGGGCCTGGTTTTTTTCAACTATCGGAATTAGCGCACATCGGTCAATTGATACGGGATGCCAAAATGGGCATTAAGTTTTATGGTGAAGACAAAATAAAAATTTGTGATCAACTCCGTAAATTGGTCGAAAGCCAGGGCGCCGAGCGGCTTACCACACTAATTCATATCCTCGACCTGATGGCAAAAGCTGAAAACAAGGAAGTCTTATGTTCGTTTTACTCCCCCTCAAACCTAAGTTCCGAAAATATTGACAGGTTAAATAAAATATTCGAATATTCCCTGGAAAGGTTGAATGAAAACATTACGCTAAAAGAAGTCAGTAATCTGGTAAGTTTAACACCGAATTCCTTCTGCCGGTATTTCAAGCTGCATACCAGGAAAACCTATCGACAATTTTTAAATGAATTAAAGATTGCGCATGTATGCAAACTTTTGCAACAAACTGATATGAGTATAGCTCATATCGCCTACGATAACGGTTACAACAACCTGTCTCATTTTGTCAGAACTTTTAAAAGAATGAAGGGCCTGAAACCATTAGAGTATAGGAGGAAAATTCAAGGATCTATGTCGGAAGAATGATTTGATCTCTTAAAGCTTTCCATTCAAATACAAACGCCTGTCACTTGCCGGCGCCCATTTTTTTAAAGGCTTCAGAAATAATTTTTCCATGCTCCACAAGTCCATGTGGAGTCAAATGTGTTGCATCTGCTTTGGGTAGTCCAATCCATCATTGAATATCCGCAGTTATACCTAAAATTTACATATTGTATTGTGAAATATATGAATATATCTGATGAACCTATTTATCACCTTTACCGCCCGCCAGTTTCGGGGATGAGAAAGCTCGCCTGCAACATTTCAAGGAGCGAAGAGACAGACAAGTTTGATCTTATAGGATAAAAACTCAACTGGAAAATTCCAATTAAAAAAGAATGACGTATTTTTACCTATCCATTTTTCTCCCTGAGGCCGCAGGGTTTTATTATAGAAGTCCGGATAGTAAAATATTATGGAGGTGATAGCATTCATGTAAAGCAAGAGGGGTATTCCAGGTGGGCTGAGATTATTAAAAGTAACCGGAAGTAATGGTGTCATTGCCTTTCAGATTAAGAGCAAGAAAAAGCAAAACCAAAGATAATTAGTGCATTGCAGCAAAGTAGGTAGATGTAGTTATTGCTTTAAAAATAAATTAATAATACTGATAAAAGTCTTTCCCATGAAAAAATTAGGATACCTTTTAATTTCACTATATCTGACCAATGGATTGATCGCCCAGGAAAAGGTAGATTATTTAAACGAATCCGAAGATGATTTCGAGCATCGGATGGAATGGTTTGTAGATGCCAAGTATGGTATGTTTATCCATTTTGGGCTTTATAGCCAACTGGGAGGTGTCTGGAAAGGAAAAGAGATAGCTAATTATGCAGAATGGATACAAGCTTGGGCAGACATTGCACCGCAGGAATATGCCATGCTTACGCATACCTTCAACCCTAAAAACTTCGATGCTGATTTCATAGCTAAAACAGCAAAAGCAGCCGGTATGAAATATATTGTGATTACCACTAAGCACCATGAGGGTTTTTGCCTTTGGGATAGTAAATACACTAATTATGACGTAGCAAGTACTCCTTTTAAAAGGGATATTCTTGCAGAGTTAAGTGCTGCCTGTAGAAAATACGGCTTGAAATTCGGCACTTATTATAGCATCATCGATTGGCACCACCCTTCACAAGAGCGCAATAGCGATGGTGACGAAGGCTGGGGCTGGTGGGGTGAAGTACGCATGAAAACGAAGAGAAAAGGAGAATACGTGGCGTATATGAAGGATCAGATCAAAGAACTGATTGAAAATTATGATAGCGACATTCTTTGGTTTGATGGTGATTGGGTGCACTGGTGGGATATGGAAACCGGAACAGACTTATATCAATACAGCCGCGAGTTAAAACCGGAAATAATTATTAATAACCGGGTTTCTAAGAGAGCTGACTTCAAAAAAGATTTTGGAACTCCGGAACAGCAACACCCGGGAGAAAGTTTGAAATACTATTGGGAAGCTTGCTATACCATGAACCATTCTTGGGGTTTCAAAGCAAACGATAACGAATGGAAAACTCCTCAAAAAGTATTTGATAAACTGATGGATATTAACACAAAAGGAGGCAACCTGCTTTTGAATATAGGTCCGGATGGGAATGGAGAAGTTCCCAAAGAAAGTGTTAATATTTTATTGGAAGTAGGTGAAATGTTAAAAAAGAATAAATAGTCAAACAGATAGCTTTATCAGCTTTAGTCAGTGGAGCGCTTTATTGCTCGCATTTTTTAAAGGCTTCAGAAATAATTTTTTCATGCTCCACAAGTCCATGTGGGGTCAAATGTGTTGCATCTGCTTTGGGTAGTCCAATCATACTTGTAAAGCTAATATTGGGATCAAGTGCCGCTATATTCTTCTGTGCTTCAACCACAATTGGTCTCTCTGATACCCAAGAATGCTGTTCATCCACACCGAGGATTACCTTTAGCTCGTTGTTATTTGGCATCCCCCATCCACCCCTGTGCATTTGATTGCCCTGCCCAGATGAACAGATCAGCTGTTTTAGAATTAGCATGGTCTGAAACCCAAAGCTTTGAATTTCTATTACATGCCGTAGCACCTAGGATTATTGAAAAGATCAGCAAGTATTTCACTATTATAGAATATAGTTTATTGGGATCAAACACTTTCTATTCTCAGGATTGATTGCACCGTTCTTATACGCTCAAGTTTCGTTTTATGCGATCCTATTGAATTCGACTTATTGGATAACCGACAGTTTCTCCCATTTTTTTATCAGTTGGCATCTGAGCCTTTGTTTCTATCAAATGATCGGTCAAAAGCCTTGCTAATTCGCTTGTTTTCTGTTTTTCTAGCTTCGACAGGTCATTTTGTTCACCTATATCGTTTTCGAGGTTGAATAATTCTATTTTTCTATCTACATGATGGTAGATCAACTTCCAATCTCCTTTTCTTATGGCACTGTAAGGGGGTTGGTCATAAGTATTCGGATAATGCCAATAGATAGGCCTGTCTACCGGATACTTTCCTTTCTCAGTTAATAATGGAATAAAGCTGATACCATCGGGACTATTGGCCGCTTCTTTTCTAAGTTTAGCGATTTCCAAAAACGTTGGGAAAATATCCTCTATTATCAGGTATTGCTTGTTAATTGTACCCG
>JAKSDQ010000142.1 GCA_022360015.1 Cytophagales bacterium | reverse complement strand
TTTAAAATTATACTGCTTGGACTCATCCAATTCAGAAAGGTTTAATGGAAGCACAAAAAAATCCCAAACAAAGTTCCTAAGTAACAAAGAGACAGAGCAATAAAGTACGAATAAAAGGTTTATTCGTTTGCCAACTTCCAGATGGTTAAATAGCTGGCTTTTACGATGGTCGCCATTTTCTCATAATTGACCTTGTCTGCATGGTCCAGTGGCCCGTGATAATCAGGGTGACCTCCTGTGTGAAACCACATGATCGGAATATCAACTCTCGCAAATGAGGCATTATCACTTCCAGCTGCCGGATTTTTCATTGCTGAATACCGAATATTAAGTCCCAGCTCATAATCTTTATTCGCTGATTTTAACAGCTCCTCAGCAATGGGCCAGGTACCCGAATACATAAACGATACATTCATGTCTCGTTTTTCAATATTTCCTTCTCTTCCGATCATATCGTAATTATGGTAAGCTTTGATATACTCTGGAAATGGGTGACTCTTGACAAAATAGCTCGACCCCAATAGTCCCCGTTCTTCGGCTGTCCATGCAGCAAAAACAATGGTTCGTTTAGGCTTAATACCCGATTCTTTAAAAGCACGAGCAATAGCCATCATTCCAATTGTTCCTGTACCATTGTCATCTGCGCCATTCCAAATGTAACCATCGTATTTCCCCAGGTGGTCATAATGTGCACCTACCACGATTATTTCATCTTTTAATTCTCCTTGAATTATCCCCAAAACGTTACGACATTTTTTGAGCTGTTGATCCCTTTTGATATCGATAGAAATCGTTCCCTTAGACAAAGGCAATTGCTTCACTTCCTGTTGATTCATTTTTTCTTTCCATCCGGGGAAAATCACCTCGGCCAAGGCCGGTGATATTTGAATATACGTACTGCCTTGCTCACGCGGAAATTCTTTTAAGTCGAATTGCTTTTTATAGATTCCGGAAGAATACTTGGTCAATTCTTGTTCTGCCGGGGCATCACTTTCCACTTGAGGCACCACAGTCTTAAAATTTGGATCAATTTCCAATATAACATTAAAACCTGCCTGCTTTGCTGCATCATTTTTTAGTTGCATAAGC
>JAKSDQ010000315.1 GCA_022360015.1 Cytophagales bacterium | reverse complement strand
TCTTATGCAGACGCAGATGTTGTGGTTTGCTATCTTTGCCCTGATATCATGCGTCGATTGGCGCCGAAACTGGAAGATGAACTCAGGGGCGGTTCCATGGTGATAAGCAGTACGTTTGCGGTGCCGGGATGGCAGCCGGTTGATACGATTACCTTAAACGATTTATACCAGTCCAAGGTTTATGTGTATCGGAAAAACGAAAACAACGCCTCTCACTCCAACCTTGAACTCCAACCTTGAGCTCCAACCTTGAGCTCCAACCTTGAGCTCCAACGTTGAATCGCCAAACCGGAAGGGCAAAGGTCCGGGCCGTCGGTCCGGCGGGCGGCGAAAATTATGGACGGTATTCCCCTCCGCCTTGATCACATGTCCGCTCTCCTCCACCTCCTCGCGGCGGTATGGGGCAGCTTGTCGTCCTCCAGGAGGAGATCCTCCGGCAGGTAGAACCTGCGGACGGGGTCGAAGAGAAGGGCGATCCCCCGGAACCCCCCGGAAGAAAAACTCCGCCGGTGGCCGCCGCAAGCCGGCCTTGAATTGAACTCCGGGATTTCATTCTTTGGGGATGACATAGATTTCCCTGTTTATGTCACAGCCCGCAGGTGGAACCTTTCCTTTTCCGTAATACTTCTCAAAGATCCTGAGGTAATTGCCGTTCTCCATGATGGCTTTGAAACCCTCCTTGAACTTCTCCATGGGGCACAGTGCATGCGTCTTTGTCATAGATTGTCGCTCTTCTCCATTCCCATGGATGACCAGACACCACTCCAAAATGTCAATAAACCACACAATTGCGCCAAGCTAATACACCGCCAGACAACTGCCAATTGCGTTCAACCAATCAGGGCAACACATAATCAAATGTAGTGTTGTGCATGAACCCATTCATTATTTTACAGAAATATCTGAGTTGTTACATTAGGGCCACATTTCAATCCGGGTTCATCCCACTACATGGGGATCAAAGAGAGTTTCCCAATGTCCTGTCAGAGACTTCCATCATCAACTCATCTGGACATCCCCAGCTCACACCGGCAAAGGATGCGCATTTTATATACATATCAACCAAATATACTAGTTTGTAAACCGATTTGTGTTGGATAATCAAGTATTCTTGTCGCAACTTCACCTCTTTTTATATTCCATTATTTACTTATCAGTCAAGATAGCTGCTGCTGATTGCAAAAGCTGTTTTATCCGTGATTTTCATAAATACTGTGGAGACGAATGCTGGATCAGCGAATTGGACATGTCTCAGGCTTGGAATTATGTAATATTCGGATGACCTGTAAATGATTATCACGTCGCGAAATGATACATGCACAGGGCGATGGCGTCGAGTCAGATTTGACCGCGCCTAACCCTGCAGCTCACTGGTTGT
>JAKSDQ010000100.1 GCA_022360015.1 Cytophagales bacterium | reverse complement strand
CCGAGAAATGAGCCGATAAGCCTTAACAGGGGGCGAATAATTATATCTGCTAAATTGTATAATTGTACCTGCCTTATAATAAGCTAAATAATTTTAATAGCGTGCAAACCTCTTTTTACTTTCACAAATTGATGGATTAAGATAATGCTGTGTTGAACAAAACTATTATAGTGGGTGAGATATAAGTTTTTTTCTTCACATTATTACCTGTAATAATACATTATCATTCCAGTAAGAATAAGCAGGTTTGCTGCTAACAAACGTTGTACTCCTGTTATTGAGACATGAATGAGACAGTTAAATCATCAATAAATACTACTTTGATACAAATTTGTATTATCTTATTAATAACGTGTTTAAATTCAGTAAAAGCCATATTTTTAAAAAAATATGTAAGAAAATCTTTCAATTATTATAAATTATCTATTATATTAAAGAAATTGTTCTCTTCTTAACAAAAACTTAACTCAAGGGAACTTTTGTTAGTATGGTAGCTTTAATACTTTTGTTCTATTGTGGCTTCGAAATCTGATACTACCGAGCATTCACACTTGATCACCGGATTCCTGCAAGGAAACTGGGGTTGTTATGAAAAGCTCGTGCTCAAATATTTTGACCGGGCATATGCCCATACCATCCGTTTTACCAAGTCGCCGGAAGTTGCAGAGCGCATAGTAGAGCAAGCCTGTGAGAAGCTATGGCAAGATCGTACCAACCTCAGTAATGACATAGATTTTTATCGATGCCTTAAAAGGGCCATCGGAGAGTTTATACTGCATTATGTACAAGAAATAGCAGGGAGCAAAAAACTGAGGGATGATCTTTGGAAAAAGATCAGTAGAAGTACAGAGCATCAGGCATACTTACTTGAATTAAACCAGGATCATGTCCGATTTCTCCTCAACCAATATCGCCGCAAAACACTGCGTTACAAGTTGACGATTGAACCGTCATAATACTACACTAAGGCACCCGGTAATCTTCCCGGTTCCTTTCCCATCGACACCTATTATTTATTAACTACCCTTTACGCTTTGCACGACTCCGTGGAAAATAAATGGGGTTAATATGCTATGAATTATATCGATCAAATAAAAAAATTACTGAAGAAGTTTTCGGATAACGCCCTGGAAAAAAGGGAGTTCAGACAACTTATGGATCAAGCCGGTGACCTTAAAGGGCAGGAGCAAAAGGACAAATGGCTGAATGCAATGGACGCGCTGGAAGAAGAACAGGAGGCAAAACAGGCTGCCCCGGCTCAGTCCGATGATTTTAAATCGGATTTTATGAAACGGCTAAAGGCCCGGTCAAATCCACAGCTACCTGCCACCGCTCCCAAGGAATACCCTAAACAGAAAAGTTACTTATGGTTGAAAGTAGCTGCCGGCATTGCCATAGTGGCTGTAGCCGTGTCAATCTACATGTTGTCTTTGCCAGAGGGATCGGCTCCGCAACTGGTTGTGCACGAAACTTTGCAGGGGCAAAAATCCAAAATTACGCTACCCGAT
>JAKSDQ010000314.1 GCA_022360015.1 Cytophagales bacterium | reverse complement strand
TACTAAGGATCTAAAGTCACTACATAACCCTTTATCTATTCTTCTTTCTACAATTCCCCCATTATATGTTCTAATTGCCGGACGTACATTATCGCTTGGTAAATTTAAAACAGGAACACTATCATAAAATTGATCCATCCAATACGCCTTAGTAAGTGAATCACCATTAAAAACCTGATTCTTTACGTCACCTGTTAGATCAATTTCAGATATCCTTTTACTTGGATGTTCTATAAGTGATTCAACTATTTTTATATAATTATTTGAAAGCATTTGAGGCAACATCTGGAGTTTTTTATCGCACCTAACCGAAAGTTGCATACGAGCGTTTTCTCTAGAATCCACAATTAACAATTTAATATCATATTGACTTTCAGCATTTTGCGCCTCAGCAAAATTTATTCCAAGTGATTGTTCCTTTAAGCCATCAAAGCAAATCGGCGTTGTTACGTCCCTTACTAAATTGAATACAGCTTGAAAAAAGGGTAAGTGGTTATTTTCATTCTTTTTATCATGGTGCTTTATGAGTTCGTCAAATGGTACGTCATCATTTTTCAAACTAAGCATTAGGTCATTATTCACTTTAGATATGAATTCCATTTGCTGTTCTCTAGGCTTTACGCTTTGAATATGAATTAACCTATTAGCAAAAGATCCGATTACTCTTTTATTGTTTCCTTTATTTCTTCCCCTCCCATAAGTAACATTGCCAATCATAATATTGCTTTGGTTAGTATACTTAAAAAGCAGGATATAATACGCCGCTTGAAAAATGGATGAGTAAACAAACTTATTTTGAAGAGCAAATGATCTGATTTTTTCAGTTAGGTCAGAAGTAAACAGTGTTTCTTTAACAAAAGAACTTGCCAAAGATAAATCTTCATAAAAAGGAAGTAACAATCTTGGGAATTTTTCAGTGATCTTACTTTTCCAATAGGATTTTTTGATTTCAAATTCAGAGGTCTTAAAAAAAGCATTTTGTTCGATTGAAAACTCATAATACTGTCTTTCGGTATGGCTGAAATCAGACGTTTTATTATTTAAAACCAAGTTATAGCATTCGATAATATCGTCCCAAAAAATTTGTGCAGAAACAGCATCAGCAATAATATGATTGATGACCAATACAAAATAGTTCAACTCGCCAGACTGATATACTTTAAATTGGAATAATATTTCTTTCTCAAGATTAAACTCATGGTTTAAGTATTGTGCAATTTCATTCTGAATAGTTTCTTCTAATTTGTCTTTTGCGCCATGATCAAATGACTCAACCCGAAAACAGTTATCTATGTCTACTTCATCGTGTATACATTGGAAAATCTTTTTTTCATTAAGACGAAAATTTGTTCTCAAAGATGAGTGTTTTTTCACTATACAAACCAAAGCCTTACGTAAAACTGAAATATCCAATATTCCTTTAAAAGATTTCACACTAATAAAATTCCAATAAGAGGCTGAATTTAAAATGCTATGAAACCAGATGCCATCCTGCTGAGGGGTGGTAGGAACCAATAAATTTTTTGGATTAGTCATTGTCAAGTCGTTTAATTTAGTTTACTTTTCAAGAATGTGCTAACATGATTTAAAGCTAAATCCTCTGATGGAACTGTTGATATACCTGAAGTCAAAGCCGATAAGTTTTCATAAAAATGAAGATTGTTTTTGAACATGTGAGTAATACCCTGTTGCAACTCCATTTCTGTCAAATTCTTACCAAGCTTGATCCCTATTCCCAGTTCTTCAATCCTTTGTGCCGTTATTCTTTGCTCTATGGTTTGCGGAATAACAATCATAGGTGTTAGTGTATGAATTGACTCATTAACACTCCCCATACCGCCACTGGTAATAAATAATGTAGTTCTTTTTAAAATTTCAATTTGATCAACAAAAGAAGCAACTGTTATATTTTTGGGTATTTCACCCAAAGATTGGACATCAATTTTGTGACCTATCGCCAAGACAGTATTTATCTTAGATTTGGATAATAACCCAATGCATAACTTATAAAATTCAACATTTTTATTGAGAATGGTCCCTAATGAGATGTAAATTAAATCCTCCGAAACAACCGTCCGAGTCACCGGAAGAGGATAACCCAAAAATTTATACTGCTGGCCAAGCATTCCAATTCCAGGCTGGAATTCTCTCAAAATAAAAGATAGATTGAGCGCCTCTTTATTAACATGCGCATCCCAAATATCAAGGTTATGATGAAGATTTAATTTTTTACAGAGAATGGCACCTTTTTTATAAAATTGCATAGCAGAAAGAATATTCATAAAATCTACTTGCCTTCCCTTTTGCTCCTTTTTAAAATATGGCAGCATTATCTCCTTTTCCATTACAAATGTAGTAGACAGCATTATAGCCGGTAAATTGTAATAAGAGGCCAATATTTTTCCCCATAGACCTAGGTGTGGATGAAGTATAAAATCAGGCTTTTCTTTCTCTACCTCTTTCATGAGGTAATTCAATAAGCTAAATGCTGTATCTACAAGTTTCTCAGTTAACTGATAATAGGATGTGCTTGAATTTATACAATCGTTGTTATATCCTCCACTATAATGTGGATAACTCTTGAAAATGACTTTGCCTTCAACATTTGGACTATAAGTATTATAAAACAATATTTCATAATTAGCTGATGCAATTTTATTGATTACAGGAATCAATGTATTATTTATGCTTATTGACGGAAGGCTAATAAAAAAACCCTTGGGCATATTACAATTATTAATTTACTTAAATGTCAAACTCAGTGGTTATGACAGAGTTTAATGCTGTATCTTCCCACCTAACTTTGGAGTTATATGTTTTGCGATACTATTAATACTGCCGAACACAGTGGAATTAATTTCATTCCCTTCCAACTTAATATTAAATCTATCTTCGATAAGGACTAAAAAGTTAACCACATTAATTGAATCAAGACCTATACCATCCTCATATAGTGAAAGATTATCTTCGATATCCTCCAAAGCGATGTTCATGTCTAAGTCATTTACTATAATCGATTTTAATAGCAATTTAACTTGATTTATATCTGTGTTTTCCATAACAATATTTGGTTTGATTCTTTAATAATAATCTATCTGGTTTGCCATTGCTTAGGCAAGGTAATTTCTTCATAAAACAAAAATCATCAGGTACTAGGTGTGATGGCAGTTTCTCCCTGCATATTGATTTAATATCTATTCTACGTTGAACTTGAATATCACCGGGGGAACAAAATGCAATTAATCTACCGTTCTTCATGCTATCATCACTGTGAAACACAACTATAATTTGATCGATATCAATAAATAAATCTTTGATCGCAGTCTCTATTTCCTGAAATGACACTAAAAACCCCAACCGATTAATACAATGATCAATCCGACCTAAAATTTTAAACTGGTTTGTACCTTGACTAATACCTAAATCCTTCGTCCTAAACCATTCTGTATCTTTGGGTTTAGCAAATATTCTTTCACCATTTTGATCGATATAGCCTTCAAAACCACAATCATGTTTACAGTATATTTCACCTTTACTATATTGGTCTAACTTAATTGATATACCATCCAGAGGTGTCAGGATACCTTTCAATCTTTTACTCTTTATGTTATCACTCGTGGCGATTGCACCTAATTCAGTACATCCATACAGATTAATTAGCTCACCAAACTTTGACTCAAATTGATTATAAGCTTCTTCACTGATTTTGTCACCTGCTGTAATGTATAAAGTATTGGTATCAATATTCTTGGAAAGCGTTATTAACATTTTACAGACCGTTGGTGTCAATAATGTTATATTAGGTTTAAACCTTTGTAGATAATCGTAAAGCTTAATTACATTATTCTTCCCTATTAAACTTAAACTTGCTCCTCTTAAAATTGCTGGAAGTACTCCTACTCCAAATCCATACATATGACCGATCGGTACCGGAACGAGAATCTTTTTATTCTTTTTTAATCCTAATCTCTCGGAAATCTTTAAGGCGTTTGCCACTAAATTACCAGATTTATAAACTACATATTTAGGTGCACCAGTTGACCCGGAAGTTGAGAATATAACATAACCACGTGATGGATTCAGACTGTTTGTTTTTACGTGATTCAAATTTTCGGTCAATTGGTAGTCTGCAACTAAGTTCCGATGCCTTGTTGCCTCACTACTTAGGATCATATCGCAAAAATAAGGTGTACCTTGATAACACATTGATCCAGACCCTATATAAAAATTAATTCCTTTTGTAAGTAGGTATAAAATTAATCTGGTAGTATTGATATCGTTTTGAATAGTAATATGGACGCATTGGATACTATCTTTGTCTTTATGGTCAAAGACTTTATCAAGTTCTTTTGTAGAGTTAACTAATTGAGAATAAGTAATACTTGAATTTTCATCATAAACTATATTATTGGAAACCAATTTAGTTAAGAGGTCGGTCACATTATTATTCATAATCTAGTAGTCAATTTTTAGAATAATCTTAGTATCATCCATTTTGTATTTCCAACGGAAAACCACATTGTTAATAGCCTGAAGTTACTTGTTAAGTGATCAATGAATAGTTAAATGCCAGCCTCTTTCCTGAATTTGCGCCTGGTTTTCTGATAACCGGATTGTTTTTTGACAAGGGCCACTTCAAATTTAAGTATGTCAATTTTGCTCAAGACAAAGCATACTTAGGATTAATAATTTGCTTTAGCACCTGGGCAAAGAAGTTTCATTAGTTTTGGCCTGTTAAAATTTCCTTTCAAAATTTATCTACAGATTTTACCAAAACACATGTCGATAAACAAGTAGTTGTTCTATATTTAGGCCTTGAAAGGCCTAAATCTATTGAAAAAAAAGTAGGTCGGATTGTCTCTAGAAGTGGTGATACCTGGTTTTGACAACCAATGTAACTCTTGCTTGGAAACACTTTACTTTTACTGTTTGACTTTTCCTCATGGCTTCTTTGCTAAAAAAATCGATTTATCCGATCATGCATTATTAATCAAAAAACGATCGGTGTGATAAAGATTCAGCATTGAAAAATTCTATAATATTGCCAATTTTTAGATTATCAACCCAAAATTCATATTCCTTTTTAAATAATAAGGTAGATTTTACATTCAATATTTTTGAAATATTCTCATCACATATTTCTGTAATGGTTATGCTCTTCTTAGAAATACCAGTTGAATTATTTTTATTAAATATTTTCCCTATTGGTGTATTGGTCTGGGTTAGCAATTGATATTCCGTTCGTGTTAAGCAATCCCGATTAATATAACTTAAACAATACAGTGAAGGAATCTTTGGTGAGGCAATGTAAAGAACTGAAGTGCGTCTAATTTCTCCATGATTTTCAAACTGTGATTTTATCTCGACCTGAAGAGTTGCATTATTAAATGCCTCTAAGTATTCTGTTGTAGAATTTTTAAGTTTGACAAAATTATCAATCAGAGTATTCTTGTTGTTTGCTCCATCATCCATAGGAATATCCTGAATATATTGAAAGTAATCTGCAAACAACTTGTTAATCAATTCTTTAGTATATGTATCGCTACAGTACTCGACATCTAACAATATCCTATTATCGAGGTAGGCAAAATATAATTGCATTTCAACACCCACAGGTGGTTTAACATTTTCTTGAATTCGAGTAAATTCCAGGTTAATATCATTTAATTGATCATCTTCATCAATAGCCTTCTTTAAATAAGGCCTATTTAGATCAGTATATTGTATGTTTATTTTCCAAAATGACTCCAGGTTTCGACCGGGCAAAAGAATATCCTTTAAAGCATCCATGAGCGGGTATGCTTTATAATTTTGCATGTCTTGGTTTGATCTTTTGACTTTATGAACTATCCTTGAATAGGAATCATTGTTATCAAGAATCGTTCTTATCAGGACTGTTTTAGCATAGCCTCCAATCTGTTCTTCACTACCTCTATAGTCTCTTCCAAAGACGTAGGTTCCAATAACAATGTCGTTTTGTCCAGTTGCCTTAAACAGAAAGGCTTTAAATGCAGCCTGTAATAGTACAAAAAAGCTTGCAGAATACTTCTTAGATAAAAAAGCCAGTTTTTCTAATAGGTTATTTGAAATAATAAAATTCGTAGAAGCATGAGCTCTCTCTCCATTTTTTTTTCGGACTGGTTTGGCGCCAGGAATAAACAATTCCGGAGGTAGGCTTTTATTTAAACTATTCCAATATTTCTTGTGAGTATCATGGTTAATCTTGTTATAACTATTAGTATGGGATAAAAAGTCTTTTAATTGATACTTTAACTCTGACTCTTTAGGAAGAATATCATTATTAGTAAATGCTTTATAAATCTTTAGAAAATCACGCATTAGAATTTCCTCTGACCAAGTATCAAAAATGATATGATGAATATTGATAGAAATTAGATACTCATCATTACTGCAATTCACCAACCTTGATAAGAAAAGGGCTTTGGTGAAATCAAATGTATATTTATCAAAATTTAAAAATTTAATCATTTCGGATTTATCATTCGAAAATTCATTGATGTTTCTACAGTCTAAATCATAGTAGGGAGATTCGGCATCCTCAACCTTCATATAATATTCACCCTTGATTTTGTGAAAGGTTGCTCGTAAACTTTCATGTCTTTTGGCCAAACATCTTATTGTTTTTTTTAAAATATTTGTATCAACCGGTCCATTAAGCTTATATTTAATATTACAGATACCATGGCGTTTATTGGTTTCTTTATAGTATTTGTCTACCTCGTCATTTACCCAATAGTGTTGTACTGGGTTTACTTTAAAATATATAATATCATTGTGTATTAGACTATTATCTAATTGAATATTACGATTTTTTTCATTTATACTGTTTTTTAAATATCCAACAACCTTATTATTATTTTCTTTAAGCTTTTGTACTATTTCATCATCCAATTTTTTATTGGCATGAAAGTTTATTTCCAGTTTATCATTATTGGAAATTGAAATGCTAATGCCGTTTTTGGTAGCTTTTGCTAATAGATCAAAGGCCTCTGTGTTATCTACATAGTGATCCTGGTCTTCGATCAATTTGATACTCTTATATAACTGTTTTTTCTCCTGGATCAGATACTCCCCTAATTCCTTTATTGTTGGATGGATAAACATCAATCCAAGCTCTACTTTTAAATCCAGATCCTTATACAAACGGGATATCACCTGGGTGGCTTTTAAACTATGACCACCCAACTCAAAGAAGTTGTCGTTAATCCCTATCCGTTCATGTCCAAGAACCTCCTGCCATATTCGCACAAGTTCACCCTCCACCTG
>JAKSDQ010000288.1 GCA_022360015.1 Cytophagales bacterium | reverse complement strand
ATACAATTATTTGTTGCTGTACTAAGATACAAATTGAAAGCTAATCACAACACCAATAATACTTGGGCCGCTAACCTGGGGGCTGTACTAAGATACAAATTGAAAGCTAATCACAACGTATCGAATTGGGTCGGTTATGCCATCATTGCTGTACTAAGATACAAATTGAAAGCTAATCACAACCTGGAATGACTAAATATTGGACATGATGAAACCATATTAAGATACATGCCAAAGTCACTCCTAACCCTACAGGATACACCCCCGGCATAGCATAGCTAACTTTATTTCCTTTTATCTAAAAACTATAAACCACCCCACCGGAAAACCTGGTAGCCAAGCCTACATTCCGGCCGTCAATGTATTGGCCGACTCCGACACTAATGCCAACAGAGGGTAAGACAGGGTAGTAGGCTGATAATGAAAGTTGTGTGAAGTTTACCCTCGCGGCGCTGAAAACGGCCTGGCCGATGTCTGGGGCGTCGCTTTCTGAAATTTGGGTGTGGAATCCGAAATCCACATAAAATTTTTCATGGGCATACCCCATCTTTCCGGCAAAGACCCAGGCATCCGGGACTTCGTCACTTCGGAAAGAGTGGCCGGCTTGCCCTTCAATAAAAAGCCCATTGTTCGCCTTGAAATGGACAATCCCTCTCATATCAAAAAACGTGGCTCCATTGCCGACAGAAAGGAGGTCGTCAGCCGCGTAATCACTGAGGGGAGTGCCAAATCCCAGTGCGGGAATGAGCGAAAGGTGCCCCGCGTCAAAGGAATGTTCGTAAGCCTGGTATTTGAGGTAAATAGCCATATCCTGGAAGTCCTGTATCTGCTGATCCTGGAATGACCCGTCATCTTGTGGTATATTTTCATTACCATCACCCTGCGCAATGATGTAGGGTAAATTTAAAACCACATTAAGCCGGTCTGTAATGCCATAATTTGCATATAAACCGATACTTTGAGTGGTTATTTGACCGCCCAGGCGGCCAGGAGCATCCATTCTTTGAGCGGCTAAGAAAAACTCATCATAATTTTCATGAGAAAAAGACAGGCTTACACTGCCTTTGTTTTTTGGCGTTATGAAGCCATCAATTATAGCTTGAGCGATAGTTTGTTGTGTAAAAAGAACGGTTAAGAGTAATGCCAGTGTGATAATTTTGTTTTGATTTTTCATGATGTATATCTGTTGGTTCAAAGATCATATAATTTGCCTCAATTACCCGGTTAACTTTTTTTTACCGGGCCAGGAAATTTTTTTATTATCACGTGGCGTCAGGCAATAAGTTCTTTGATTTGCTATGTTTGACATCCATGCGACAAAAAGCAAAAAAAAGAGCAGTTTTGTGCAAACTTTTTCAATAGATATATATCTGTTGTGCAGCCAGTTAGTGTCTGTAAGAAAGCGGCCTGGAAGAGGTATTGATATGGTTAATTGAATAATTTACCGGCCTTCACGTTTGCCTTTAATATGGATAGCACATTAATCTGAAATGAAAACCAGGGTTAAAGAAATAAAAAAATATCGCATGAATTGTTTACAGGTCTATGACCTGTAAATGTGGCACATTTTTATTGTGAATCATTGGAATTGGAATATGCTATCTTACAGATGCCGTGATATCAACTACAGCCTTCCCCTTCCAGGTTTTCAATCCATGCTTTGATAAGTTCCACACCTTCTGAGTGAATCATTGTCCTACCCAATTCCGGCATGATCACGCCAGGTGCGGTTGAATTCATTCTGTAATACAATATCGAGGCTTCGGGGTCGCCGGGGACAATATCGTATTTCAAGTTGCCTGACCCTTGGGCAGCGGAGACAGGTCCTTTGCAAATACCCAGTTTAAACCGGTCTTGTTGTTCGAATTCCAGAAAAAGCGCTGTATTATTGGCTGGTCCCGCTGCATTATGGCAATGGCCGCAGTTGACGTCCAGGTAGGCCCTGGCCCGCTCGTTGAGGGTATAGCCGGTGCTATCATCCCATACGGGCAATCTGGGCATCTGATCGATCTGCTCGAGCCCTTTTATAATACCTTTGGCAGACAGATATTGCAACTGATTGAGGGGTTTTTTGCCGGTGTGAATCATTTTGTTAAGATTGGCGATTTTAGGCCCGATGGGGACTATCTCACCGCCCTTTTTATGACAGGATTTACAATCATTATTATCCGGTATCACATAGTCTATTTTCTGCGATATGCCCTGATGGTCTGTCCATTTTACCGGTTTGGTTGCACCCAGTATTTCTTTGAAAGCTTCCGCTTGATTATCATCCCAAATATAGGTGCCAGCCTTCCATCGATTATCCTGTTTTACCAGCAGGCGGGTTTCAATAATCCGGCGGCCCATCTCAGGGCTCCTTTCATCCTGGTGATAATAGAAATTTTTGATCAGCACAGTACCATCGGGAAAAATCAATTCCCCACTTTTTTCTTCTATGGATTGGCCTTTGGGAACTTTGATAAAGCGGGCCTTGTAGGCATAGTCGGTGAATAACGGGGTATTGAGTTCATAGCGAAGCACACCTTCAGCCGGTCTCAATTCGGATAGTTCCCCTTCAAAAAAATCATATTGAGAGAGCCGGTCGTGGAAAACAAAAACATGCTCCCGGTCTGTATTTCCGGTACATCCCCAGGCGGCCATGACCAGGCAAAGGACATAAATTATATTGATGGTGGTGTTTATATGGGCGATATTTTCTACTTTTTTCACGGCTGTAACTTGCAGATATAAAGAGACTTATCAAAGTGGATATTGGTGTGGTCATTGGCAAAGTCCAGATTGATGAACGTTATCTCATCAGTCTCATCGATACAAAGCCTGTTTGGATTTACCCCCGGACTGGTTGCAATTCCATCATATAGTATATGTGGCATGCCCTGCTCTGGTGATAGAATACCCGAGGCAGTCAGCATTTGATGAATATTAACGATGTTTTGGGCAAGGGTATGACCCTCGACTGTACGTGGAAAAGTCTTTGCCTTGGTGATTTTATTGTTTCTCAGGGTGATGTCGCGAGGAATGGGGTCAAATTCAGGGTTATTTTGTAAAATATCCTGATCGACTGTCAAATAACTCAAAATCCCCACTGACATGGTATTGTTATGATGAATTTCATTCTCATAAACCTGAACGTTAGAAGTTCTCAACACCATTACCCCGGTTCCTGGAGGCAGGTTGCCAACACCCGTGGCACTATTGGCAGCCGGTGCAAAATTCCTGTAATTGTTATCGTGAACGTGGTTGCGGTATACGCTGACATTTCTTCCGTCATGCTTCAGGCCGGGATGGTCGAATACCAAAATACCGCCGGCATTATTGCTTGCTTCATTATTATACACTTCGGCATTAATGGTATTTTCTACCTCAATGCCTGCGACACAAAATTCTGCCTTACTGTTTTTAATCACTGCATTAATGGATTGTCCCACATAAATACCGGCGTCAGAAGCCCCACGCACGTAACAGCCATCAATCAGGACATTTTCGCATAAAACCGGATAAATACCATACCCTCCATTATCTGTATCAGGTTCTCCCAACCATACGGTATGTACATTGATAAACCTGACATCCTTTCCGTCTTTTACTTTCAAAAGATCACCAACGGATTCCCGCAATTGTATATCGCGGATTTCAAAGTCTGTTACGTTGTCAACACGCATTCCTTCACCTCCTGAAGTTTGACCTGAAAAATCAATAATGGTTTTTTCAGGGTGCGCTCCCCTGAATATTACTTTATTGACGGGACCCTGCAGAGAGATCTTGTCGAACCTGTAAATACCCTCTTTCAATACGATTTCTGTATCCCCTTTGATATCAATCAGCGCCGCGCGGATGTCATTTTCCTGTCCGGGTGAAAATACAAGAACGGTCCCTAAAGTGCCCTCAGGTTTTTGAGAAGTAGTACACCCCGTCATTAAAATCAGGCATATCAAAATGGCTCGATGGAATAGGTATCTGATCATGGTATTAAATATTGAAATATATGTTGATTTTTGTATGAAACTTAAATGGCACAGGAAAGATTAAGATAATCTTCCTACAATATTACAGATCATTTACAATTGCGTGGGTACGAGCCACCGGGTTTGGGATAAATCGGCATTATTTGGGGTGAATGTAACTGGCCACGGAGCAAACGGACTTTATCCGGGTTAGGAGACCGTTGCTTTGAAGGCAATTTTCTCTTCCAAACACTTTCTGTAATTGGGGGATACCGGAATATTCTCATCGACATGTTTCATTTTTATCATAAAACCTCTTGAAATCCGTTTTACCTCCCCTATATTTTGCATGTTGATCATAAATGATCTGTGTATTCTGATGATCTGGTCGGAAGCAAGGTAGTTTTCCAGTTTTTTCAAAGTAGACCGTATCAGTGCTTTCTTTATTTTATCTCCGGCCCTGTAAATGACTGAAACATAATTATCCTCTGATTTTACATAAATCAGATTATTACCTGGTACGGAAAGTACCGGCTTGCCATTTTCATCATGGATAGTCAGCAACCGGGTATCCTGCTCATGTTGAAACAGACTTTTTTGTAAGGCTGTTACCCTGGCCACTTGCCTGCGGCTTATCATAATGGGAATGACAATGCAATACAGCACGCACATAACCAGCCCTACATACCTGATTGTGAGCAAAACATCCAGGATAAAATCCGAAAAATATTGAATCCTGTTTCGTATGAACACTTCATAAACCACACTGATAACGATCGAAATCAATACCAATTCAAAAAGTGCCCATAGCAGGAATGACCATAATCGATAATGACTGGGCCCGAACCATGGCCGCAGGAAAAACTGGGAAATGAGTAATACCCCAATCCCCAGGATCGCATAGCCCGACAATACCAGCAAGCGTAGCCATGGTTGGCTGACAGGCCACCACAGGTTGATATTGAAAGGAACAAAAACGTTGATAAAAAAGATACTGAATAGGCCGGATAATATTATAAAGACCCATTTTTCCCTAGGGGTTTCCAGGATGGAAACTGGTCGAGAGAGCATGGATGATATTTTAACACCTGACATGAGTCGATGAAGTTACCAATTTTTTAAGACCACTTCAATGGAAGTGCTTATTTAAATTCATCCCCAAGGCCTCTTATGGTCACCAGTGGGTTCGCTTAGTGACATTAATAACATAAGTACAACAGCAGGCACGACACGCGCATATTCACAGATGATGATACCTTTTTTGTAGGGGAAGCAGTGACCGGGAACGTCTATTTGATAGCTGTTACCATTAGATTTTATCCTCTCCAATAAGAGTGGTAAAAACCTTTGTTTTTATGGAGAAGTTATTAAGTATGGGTGATCGACCCTCGAATTTAGATAACCTTGTAATATCAAAAATACCTAATGGCGCCAGCTTTCATTATTTTCGAAAAAAACGTTGTGCAACACCCACATTTACGCCGGATGGGGAATATATTTTGACGGCAGGAAACGATCCCTACATCCGGATTTATCGAACCGGGCAGGTACTGGATAAAGGTATCAAAAAAGTGCCCATTGCCTACGCTGTGCATGCTAATGACCAGGCAGAATATATCGATTTTAATGCAGATGGAAGCTTTTTAGTGAGCGCCCACCAGGACGGAATTATCCGGCTTCGGGTCTTTATGGGCGAAGATCCTGCCCTTAATCAAAGGCGGCACCGCGAAGTATCAGCGCAACAGACCGATGCAAAAAGAAAAGGCCTGTAGCATGATCCCGGGCCTTTCATAGCATAGCTCCAGGCAGTTTGGCGATAAATAACCACCGTACCAATGATCAGGACAATAGATGTTATAAATTGAAAAATCACCAGCAGATTTCGCATGCTTGACCTTTTACTGCCCCGGCTAAGGCTTCCTTTGATCGTATTGACCGGTTTGAATGCGGATAGGTAAAATGCAGGATATAAGCCAGCCAGGATACCAACCACCATTGCCGCAGTGATGAGCACCGGCACAAGTCACCATTCGGCCCAGGGAAAAACCAGTGATTTGGCTGCCAGCCTATTAAAATATGGTAAAAACAACCACGCAATAATAGCACCCAGAATGAAAGAAATAAGGCTGAAAAGGACAGAATCGGTAAGAAACTGCCTGACCAGATTACCATGGCTTGGACCTACAACCTTTCTTAGCCCTACCTCCCTCGCCCGGTTGGCCGATCTTGCTGTGAAAAGATTGATAAAGTTGATACAGGCGATAATCATAATAAAACCCGCAATAGCACCAAACAACCAAACAAGGCGGATGTCACTATGTACCAACCTGTCCCTGATGCCTTCCGATCTCAGGTGGATATCAGTGATAGGTTGTAATTTGAAACTAACACTTTTCGACAATTTCAGTGCATCTGTCCTCCCGGCAGCTTACCAGGCGGGAAGTCAGTATTCGTCGATGATCCCATGTAATTTAGCTTCTAACCGGTCAGCTTCGGCATCGGGCCGGAGCAGGACATAGGTGTGATAGTTGCTGCCACCCCAGTTGGTTTGCTCGCCGGGATAAAATTCAATACCGGTCAATGTCATGATGAAATCATATTCGAGATGAGAGGTTTTTGGAAAATCTTCCATGATGCCGCCTATTTTGTAAGGCTTACTGTTGTCGTTATCCAATATCAGTATTTTGCCCACCGGATTTTCTTCAGGAAAATAGTGATCCGCTTTGCTTTTTGAAATCACAATGGTATTGGGTTGACCCAAAGCGTGTTCCGGAGAGCCATAGATCATGGGCACCTGCAGCATCTCCAAAAACTCCTGGTCAGCATAAACAAAACCGGTCTCATGCGTATTTTGCAATTCATCTGATCTTCTTACCTCTTTGCTGCCAGCTCCAAACAGCTCGCTGGCCAGAAAGCGGCCTGCTTTTTCTACATCCGGATAGTCTTGCATCAGGGTATTGGCGAGTGGGGCAGGAAAATGGACACCTTTCAGGACGTCTCCTTCATAATTTCTTTCTCCAATTACCCGGTAGCATACACCCAGTTAGCCGAAAGCGTAAGCCTTGGACTCACCTCATGGGAGACCACTAGTGAAATATCGTGAGTCCGGTCGTATTTGGCGTTGTATCTTCTACCACCATTGATGCCATCGATTTGCCGTTCGGTTTTTGAAATGGTGTAACCCAGCCAACCAGTAGTTTTTCCCACATTTTTCTTTACCAAAAACTCAGCACCGTAGGCCCATCCTTTGCCACTCAATATCTCGGTTTCGATATTATTATTCAAAAGTATCTCGGCTGCCGGTTTAAAGTCAATGAGGTTGTCCATCCACTTATAATATACCTCCACCGAAGCCTCAAAGGTATTTTCTTTGAAATTTCGAAAGTATCCCAGGGCAACCTGGTCGCCGATCAAAGATTCAATGTAGGTGTCGGCAGGGATCAAACGGTCTATAGGCAGACCGGCTGTGGAGTTACTGGCAATTTGAATATATTGACGCATCCTGTTATAGGAAGCTTTGACTGAACTTTGCTGATTGAGCATATAACGGGCGGAAAATCTGGGCTCGAGCCCATGATACAAATTGATCCTTTCCAGCCGGTCATATCGCACGGAGTCAATAAGTGTTTCATCGCTTCCCGGTACCCCTTCTTCATAAAGAAATACTTTGCCCGGACCGATATTTTCAAAAATTGAATATCTCAGGCCGTACTGTATAAACAGTTTTTCATTGATCTTGTGGTCATTGCCAACATATAGGACATGCTCCAGGGCATACCGGTTATCCAGTGAGAAATCAGTAAATATTGAATTATCCCCGGGAGTGATCGTCGCCGGTGCAAAACGGTGTAAAATAGCGTTGGCACCAAAGGTCAGGGTATTGCCGGGGTTGATAAAGTAAGTGAAATCCACCTTGGCGCTCCATTCCCGGAGGTTTGATTTCCATTCAAAATTTTGTGCCCCGTCATCAATATCGAATCCATATCCGAAATTGCTGAATAACACAGTAGTATTCAAAAACAGCCGGTCATTAAAAAGATGATTCCAGCGTGTGGTCACAGTGGCATTTCCCCAGTCCAGCCCGAAAGTATCATCAAAATCAAATACGTCCCTGCCAAAATAGCCTGAGACAAAAATCCTGTTTTTTTCATCGATACGATAGTTGGCTTTGGCATTAAGGTCGTAAAAATACAACAGGTTACTGTTAACATCTTCGTTGGGTGACAATCTTAAAAACATGTCTGCATAGGTTCTCCTGCCGGAAATAATAAAGGAGGATTTGTCCTTGACAATTGGACCCTCCAGCGTTAAACGGCTTGAAATGGTACCTAATCCGCCAGACATGGCAAATTTTTTATTGTTACCCTCTTTCATCTGAATATCCAGAATGGAAGAAAGCCGCCCGCCAAATCTTGCTGGAATACCCCCTTTGTAGATTTCTACATTTTTGATAGCGTCGGCATTGAATACTGAAAAAAAAACCAAAAAGTGGGCTGCGTTGTAGACGGTCGCTTCATCAAGCAGAATTAAATTCTGATCTGCCGACCCTCCACGTACAAATAACCCGGTAGTACCTTCCCCGGCAGATTGAATGCCTGGCAGCAGTTGCAGGGTTTTTACCAAATCGACCTCTCCGAAAAGCGCAGGTAAAGTCTTGATTTTTTCGACCTGAAGTTTTTCCCGGCTCATTTTTACATCGGTGATGTTGTCCTCCGGCTTTTCCGATTGTATCACAATTTCATCCAGTCGCAGATTTTCTTCTGCAAGATTAATATCTAATTTGATTTTACGGGTTAAATCAATTTGCCTTACTATCGGCTCATAACCGATGAAATTGAATTTAAGTGTGTAGCTTCCTTCGGGAAGGGTAAGCGAATAATAGCCGTAAACATTGGAAATAGTCCCTGTACCGGGCATTTCGACAACCACCACAGTGGCTCCTATCATTTCTTCTCCCGTATTACTGTCCCTGATGTAACCGCTAATGGTGTGCTGACTTCGGGCAATACCTTCTGAACTTATCGAAAGGCATATGGCCAGAGCGTATATATACCTCATATTGTTTTATTTCTACTTCATTTAGTTTATTCCATTTGAACTTTCGCAGGTATAGACAATCGCCAAATGAAAAGGTTTCTATCTGCTTCCGGATAATATCAAAATGGGGCAAAAAAAGAATCATCCGGTTGCCTCATTCAACGCGGGAATAGTACCGTTGTTGCTAGCCTTGCCGGCTTTGTGAACAGCAGCTGATAAATAGATCAGTGGGTAGTTTGGTTAGGAAAAGTAAGTAGGTTCGCGGCTGATCCGATTATTTTTCACCTATTTTTGAGTTAATATAATTAACAGCCTGGTTGATCGTTTTCAATTCCTCAGCGTCAGTATCGGGGATTCTTATGTTAAAGTTTTGTTCAAATTCCATGACCAGCTCAGCATAATCCAGGGAATCAATCCCCAGATCCTTAACAAAATTCGCGTCAGGTGTAATTTCAGTAGGTGCCAAACCTATCTTATCAATCAATATTTTCTTTACACCTTCATAAATTTGATCCATAGTAAATGCGTATGAATGAGGTTAGTTCCAGAATTGGCCCGAATTTAAAAAAAGATTTTTAATAAAAGTACATTATGTAATGATTATTTGAAGCCTGCCACGATCATGCCAGAGATGGTGAAAAATCAGTCGGTCAAATCAGATTTTCAAAACTTAAGCAGAAACTCCGTACCTTTTTTTAATTCGGACTTGACCGTGATATTGCCCCCATGCTGCCGCATAATTTGCCGGCTCAGTGCCAGCCCGATGCCGGAACCATTTTTTTTGGTTGTGTAAAACGGAATAAAAATCTTGGTAAGGGCCTCTTCTTCTATTCCCTGACCGGTGTCGGCAACTTTGATGTAGGTGTTTTTCTCGTCCTGAAAAGCATGAACGCTGAGCAGTTTTTCCCCGTTGTTGGGTTCATAGTGGTGATCTTCTTCCTCCTCATCGTCCCTGATCATTGCCTGATTGGCATTTTTGATCAGGTTGATAAGTACCTGTTCAATTAATTCCTGATCCAGATTAAGGATCAAATCTTCAGGTGTTACCTCAAAACTGATGTTAATATCATGTTCTTCAAATTCATGTTTCAGTAAGGTCAGAATTCTTTCAATCAATTCCTTTACATTCACATAATCCAGTTTTGGCGTTGGAATCTGGGTCAGGTTCCTGAAATCGTTTACAAAGCGAATCAGCCCCTCACTACGTTTATGTATAGTGCTTACGGCAAGGTGTAAATCCTGGATGTCATCGTTATGTATCGGATTAACATCCATATCATTGGAAAGTTGGATTTCCAACTCCCCTTCAACGGTTGCAGCCAGGGAAGCAATAGGTGTCACAGAATTCATGATCTCATGCGTAAGCACCCTGATTAATTTGTGCCAGGCCTCCATTTCCTTTTCTTCAAGTTCACTTTGAATATTCTGCACACTAATCAATTTAAACTCTTCTCCTCTCAGGGTTAATTCAATGGCGTAAATCGCAAGTTGCACATTATCCCCATGATGTTCTATTTTGATCAGATCCCTGCCGCCTGTTTTCAACCTGAAAAAACTCTCTACCAACGGCTCGCTTATCAATCGGAGGCTTTTGATATTTTTAATCTGGTTGATACGAAACAGTCTTTTGGCTGCGGTGTTGATAATTTGTATTTCACCTTCTTTATTGAAAGTAACCAGGCCTATCCCAACGTGTTGAACGATGGTTTTCAGGTATTGGTAATGGGCCTCCTTTTCGGCCCTGATTTCACGAAATTTGTTCATCACCTTGTTGAACTCCTTGTAGAGCATGTCCATAGAAGTTCCGTTGCCCCGGGTGGGGTAGGTGTGGGAAAAGTCGTCGTATTTAATAGAATTCAGGAAGCCAGCTAGCTCGCGGTTGGTTTTCTCGAGATATTTGGTCAGGGAAATGATTTGAAATATCAGCAGTAAAACAATCAGTGAGGGGACAATAATGTCTCCATTATCCAAAAGATTTATGAATATAAATAGGGTCAGTGTGATTACCAGCACCCTGGCAACGATATTGAATCGAAAATTCTTAAAGTCCATGTTTTTCCAGCCTACGGTAAAGAGATGCCCTGGTGAGCCCAAGTTCCTTGGCTGCCTTGGAAATATTTCCGGAGTGTTTATTAATCGCTCTTTGAATCACTACCTTCTCTACTTCATCCAGGTTATAATTATCCGACATATCTTTTTTGGCATCCGCTTTTTCGGACAAAAAGAAGAAATCATCCGGATTCAAAACACTGCCTTCGCTCATAATTACTGCCCGTTCAATAGCATGCTGCAGTTCCCTGATATTGCCGGGCCATGAATACTTTTGAAGTTTTTTCAGCGTGGCTGCGGCAATTTTTTTGATTTGCTTGCGGTATTTGTTGCAATAGGTTTTCATAAAGTGATCAGCTAGCAGCGGAATGTCCTCCATCCTTTCCCGCAATGGGGGCAGCTTTATTTCGACGGTATTCATCCTGTACAGAAGATCCTGCCTGAAGGTATTGTCCTGAACCATGTCATGCAAAGGCATGTTAGTGGCACAGATCAAACGTATGTCGACAGGAATACTTTTGTTGGAACCGATCCTTGTTACCTCACGGTTTTGCAGCACAGTCAGTAACTTGGATTGCAGCGGCATGCTGAGGTTACCTATTTCATCCAAAAACAAGGTGCCCCGGTTGGCTACCTCAAACCTGCCCGCCCTGTCTTCTTTGGCGTCGGTAAATGATCCTTTTTTATGGCCAAACAACTCGCTTTCAAACAAAGTTTCAGTGATGGCTCCCATGTCGACGCCTACAAAAACATTGTCTTTGCGTATGGATCGCTGATGCAAAGCCCTGGCGATCAACTCTTTACCTGTTCCGTTTTCGCCCAATATCAGCACATTGGCATCGGTTTTGGCTACTTTGTCAATGACTGAAAATACATTTTTCATGGCATCACTTACACCAATGATATCTTTGAATGGTTGATTCATATCATTTTCCAGCAGTTTTTTGGCCTGCTTAAGCTTGTCGACCTCCTTGTAGGATTTTTTCAGTTTTATTGCTGAGGAAATGGTGGCCAGTAATTTTTCGTTTTGCCAGGGTTTAAGTACAAAATCCGTAGCCCCGACTTTCAGGGCTTTTACGGCCATTTCGACATCACCAAACGCCGTTATCAAAATAACTACTGCGGACGGGTCGATTGCTAATATTTTTTCCAACCAAAAAAAACCCTCTTTGCCACTGGTGATATCCTGGCTGTAGTTCATGTCCAGTAATATGACATCATAGGTGTCATTATTCATAAGAAACGGAATTTTTTTTGGGTTTTTTTCGATGATTACATCATGGGCATGCTTTTTAAGTAAAAGTTTGGCTGCCAGTAATACATCTTCATTGTCATCGATAATTAGAATTTTACCTAGTTCTTTGTCCACCATCGTTATATTTTGTTTAGCCATCAATTTTCATTGGCTACCTAAATAATGCCAAAGGGCAAAAGGTGTGATTTTGCCTGTTTAACATACAAAAATATGCAAATTCTTTTGAAATATGTTCATAAACGAACAAAAAAATGTATCGAAATCGAACAGATTTCAGGAGAAAACCAAAGGGTGGTCAAAACAATTTTTTATACAAACTCAAAAAATATTCAAGTTTTCACCTTTGGCGTGTATATAAGAAAAAATTAAATTAAATTCGTTGCCTGTACCAGAATAACATTTGATTATTAAACCCTACAAACAGGTAAAAGCATGCAGGATCAATTAAAAGAAATTGATAAAATATTAGTGGCCAACAGAGGTGAGATTGCCATAAGGGTGTTGAGGGCGGCATCTGAGTTGAGAATAAGGACCGTGGCGATGTATACTTTTGAAGACAGGTATTCTTTGCATCGTTATAAAGCAGATGAGGCCTATCAAATTGGAAAGGATACCGATCCGCTGAAACCTTATCTGGACATTGAGGAGATCATTGGATTGGCCAAGCTACATAAGATAGATGCCATTCACCCGGGCTATGGTTTTTTATCTGAAAATGTACATTTTGTCCGCAGGTGCAAGGAGGAGGGAATAATCTTTGTTGGCCCTGAGCCGGAGGTGATGGAAAAGTTGGGAGATAAAGTAGCCGCCAAGGAAATTGCACAACAGGCAAATGTGCCCATCATCCGGGATAGTGAGGAGGATTTGACCAATTTCGATATTGCCGGAAAAGAGGCACAGCGGATAGGTTATCCGGTAATGATCAAGGCGGCTGCTGGCGGGGGAGGCCGGGGTATGCGTGTGGTGCGGAACGATGAAGAATTACAGAAGAGCTTTTCCGAAGCAAAAAACGAGGCTTTAAATGCTTTCGGTGACGATACCGTCTTCCTCGAAAAATATATCGACAACCCCAAACACATTGAAGTGCAAATCATGGGCGATAACTATGGCAATATCGTTCATCTTTACGAACGCGACTGTTCAGTGCAACGGAGGTTTCAAAAAGTGGTAGAGGTAGCACCCTGCCTGGCGCTGAAGGACGAAACCAAACAAAAAATTTATGCTTATGCGCTGAGTATTTGCCGGTATGTAAATTACAACAACGTAGGCACTGTCGAGTTTCTGGTAGACCGGGAGGAAAATATTTTTTTTATCGAGGTCAATCCCAGAATACAGGTAGAACATACCATCACCGAAGAAGTCACAGGTATCGACATAGTAAGATCTCAAATATTGATTGCCCAGGGGCGGCGACTGGAGGATCCCAGAATATTTATCAACGGTCAGGACGATGTAAAGTGCATTGGTTTTGCCATTCAATGCCGGGTCACCACAGAAGACCCGGAAAATAATTTTAAACCGGATTACGGAACGATTATTGCCTACAGGAATGCAGGTGGGTTCGGTATCAGGCTGGATGAAGGGAGCTCCTATCCGGGAGTCCGGATTTCACCGTTTTTTGACTCCATGCTCGTAAAAATATCTTCGTCGGGACGCACTTTAAAAGGGGCGGCACAAAGATTGCACAGAACCTTGACCGAATTCAGGATCAGGGGAGTTAAAACCAATATCGGATTTCTTGAAAATGTATTGACGAACCCTACTTTTTACAGGGGTGAAGCCACGGTCAGGTTTATTGATGACCATCCCGAACTGTTCAAAATCCCTAAGAAAATGGACAGAGGTACCAAAACCCTGCGATACCTGGCCAATGTAATTGTAAACGGGAATAACGATGTTAAAAACATAGAGCATAACAGAAAATTTATTGCCCCGGTAATACCTCATTTCAATAAATATGAACCCTACCCAAAAGGCTCGAAAGATAAGCTGACGGCGCTGGGAAGGGATAAATTTCTCGACTGGGTCAAAGCCAGTAAAAATATATTTTATACGGATACGACGTTCAGGGATGGCCACCAGTCGCTGCTGGCTACCAGGGTAAGAACCCTGGACATGTTACATGTGGCAGAGGGGTTTGCTAAAAATCACCCGCAGACTTTTTCAATGGAGGTATGGGGTGGGGCTACTTTTGATGTAGCCATGAGGTTTCTCAGTGAAGATCCATGGCAACGCCTGCAGCTTATTCGCGAAGCCATTCCCAATATTCTGTTGCAAATGTTGCTGAGGGGCTCCAACGCAGTGGGCTATAAAGCCTATCCCGATAACCTGATTGAGCAGTTCATCGAAAAATCATGGGAAGCAGGCATTGATATTTTCCGGGTATTTGATTCGCTCAACTGGCTGGAAGCCATGAAAGTGAGTATCAAAACTATCAGGGAAAAGACTGAAGCCATAGCAGAAGCGGCCATCTGCTATACAGGCGATTTGCTTTCACCTGACAACAAGAAATACACCCTGGATTATTACCTGGATATGGCCCGTCAGTTGGAGGATATGGGGGCGCATATGATCGCTATCAAGGATATGGCGGGCCTGCTGAAACCCTACGCGGCAGAATTGCTGATAAATGAGTTAAAAAAGGTGGTGGATCTGCCCATTCACCTGCATACGCATGACACTTCGTCAATACAGTCCGCCACCTATATCAAGGCCATTGAGGCCGGTGTGGATATTGTTGACGTTGCATTAAGCGCAGTTTCAGGCCTTACCTCCCAGCCTAATTTCAACGCCATCGTTTCTTACATGCAAAACCACGAAAGGGACCAGCCTTATGATATCAAATCGCTGAATGAGTTTTCAAACTATTGGGAGGTAGTAAGGGAATATTACTATCCTTTTGAGTCAGGTTTAAAAGCAGGAACTGCGGAGGTTTATGAACACGAAATCCCCGGAGGACAATATTCGAACTTAAAACCCCAGGCCATTGCCCTGGGACTGGAACATAAATTTGAAGAGATCAAGAAAAATTACGCAGTAGTTAATCAGTTGTTTGGTGATATCGTAAAAGTGACCCCATCTTCTAAGGTTGTCGGTGATATGGCACTTTTTATGACTTCCAATGACCTGACTGCCAACGATGTGATGAAGGGCCATAATTCCCTCGCCTTTCCTGAGTCTGTCGTTAATTTTTTCAAAGGCGACCTGGGACAACCACACGGTGGTTTTCCGAAGGAAATACAAAAAATAATACTAAAGGAAGAAAAGCCATACACAGACAGGCCCAATGCCCACCTGGAGCCGGTTAACTTTCACTTGGAATTTGAGGCATTTCAGGAGAAATTTGATGCTTCATTAACCATCCTCGACTTCCTTTCCTACTCTTTGTATCCTAAAGTCTTTGAAGATTATTACCACCGGAAACAGATTTACGGAGAGGTGATGAACATCCCTACACCGGCATTTTTTTATGGATTACAAAACAATGAAGAGATACTGGTGCAGATTGCCAAAGGAAAGTCCATCATTATCAAAATGCTCTACGTTTCCGATCCCAATGATAAGGGGATCCGCACAGTATCGTTTGAATTGAATGGGCAAACCCGTAGAATAGATGTAAAAGACGCCGGCTTTAAAGCTACCAAACCTACACACAGAAAGGCCGAAAGTGAACATGAGATCGGTGCTCCGTTACAGGGAAGGATAGCTAAAGTGTTGGTTAATAAAGGTGATCGGGTGAAAGAAAACACCCCGTTGTTTGTGATTGAGGCCATGAAAATGGAAACAACAGTCGCGGCACCGTTTCCGGGGAGTGT
Organism: Cytophagales bacterium; assembly: GCA_022360015.1. Taxonomy (GTDB): domain Bacteria; phylum Bacteroidota; class Bacteroidia; order Cytophagales; family Cyclobacteriaceae; genus Agaribacillus. Next base: position 208,167 of record JAKSDQ010000288.1, on the reverse strand, counting down.
GAAATCAGTCTTAATTGAAGCAGGTGAAATGGTGGAGCAGGATGACCTGGTGATTGCCATGGACATCTGATACTTTGGAACTAAAATTCGTGGGCGATTTCTTCGTCCGGTCGCAAGGAGTAATAAGACAGGTTAACATTAATCACATCTTTGTAGGGGATTACAAAAAAGTCTCCTGGTACATTGTAATAATTTGCATTTTCATCAATGTCCTTGTCTTTGATATTTCTTCTTCTTACATAGGAAAGGATGAGGTAGTCCAATCCCCCGCCTTCGCTGGTTAATTGGTAATCTTGCAAAACGCCCGAATATAAGAGTGATTCATTTCCGACATTTACCACAACATCCACATATGTTACGTCAATTTGCTTTTCTTCGCCCGAAATATGAGGAAAGTCGAGCGCTTCGCCCTGTAGTAAATAATGCCAATGATTTTTAAACCTTAGCAACTTATATCTGCGGTCTAACTTTAATTTTCTGATGACACCTTTTAAAGTCAAACCTAAAAAGGCCAGCCATACCCAAAGTGATACATTATAAGTTAAAATATTAATGACCTGTCCTTTTAATCCTTTAAAGGTTGCTATGAACCTGGCGTGATCCGGGCCTTTAATCAGGATGGCCAGCGTTTCAAAGTTAATTTCATAGCCCAATACTTTTGACATGAAAATATAATGTACAAACTGGAATACAGTGCTTGGGATGATGGAAGACAGAAAAACGGCAAATGGCGTGGATTTGAAATATTCTTTTGAAAACTCTGCGGTATAATAAAACCTTCTGAATATTAATCCTGGGACAATAAATAACAAAAAAAGTGTGATTGCCCCGATCGCCAGATTCATGAATCCAGGTAGCTAGGAGTGGTGCCTAAGAAGCTTTCTTCATGGAATGCTCACGAACCGACCGCAACGTATATTTTTTTCCATTGTACTGAAAATCAGCGCTTTCTTCCCCTTTTCTGAGCTTGTAAATAGCCTTCAGCAATTTCTCTTTTTCCTCGTGATTGCCAAGAATTTCATTTACTTTCTCACTAAGTAAGGGTCTTACGGTTCTGAAAAAATCTAGCATATTATCAATATTGTTTATTTAATAATACGAAAGTTAATAAGTTATGGTGGCACTCAAATAACTTTTTATATACACAAAGTTGTTAAAAAAATCACAGACTTCAAATATTTTATGAACAGTTGAGCTACTTATTCATTGAAAAATGATTAATAATTCGATATATTCAGTGGTACTTTAACCTATCGAAGCCCATGGAAGTTGTTGTAAGTTACATTTTCGCGGCCATCGGCATTTATCTGCTGCTGGGCTTTTTGTATTACCTGGCGTTCATTTTTAAGTGGGCAGCGCAGTTAGACGAAAACACAAAAGGTTCCGGTATTGGATTTAAATTATTAATACTTCCCGGAACACTGGCGCTGTGGCCTGTTTTATACTGGAAATGGAAAAAGAGAAACAAAGCGTAAATTTATATACCTGAACGGCTGTCGAATGATAAGACCTTTAAGAAAAAGACACCGGGTTACCTGGCTGGTAATATTTGTCGCCGTCTCAATATTGTTTATCAGGTCCTACAGATCACCTGGTACTTACACTGAAAAAAGTGACAATCCGGTCATGGATTCTCTATCCCTTATGGAAAGTGTATCGGCTTCAGGTACTAACTACGATGCCAGTTTAGGTACGCTGGAGTCGGGCGAGAAAGTATTGCGGTTACATATAAAAGTATTATTCGGATCACCGGCCCCCGGAATATACCTGACCAAAGGAGATCCGGCAGATATGTCACAGCTTCTGTGGCTTGGCGATGTGAATGAAACCGGTAACTATCAGTTTAAATTGAATATTTGGGGTGATAATTATCGATTGGTGGTCTATGATCCGGTAAAAAAGATCACATTAGAAACTTTTAATTTTGAGTAAAATGGGCCATCGATATACTGCCGTACTCTGGAACAGACAAAAGAAAATTTATGACCTGGTTATACTGTTGGCTATTTTCCTGTACCTGCTCCTGTTTATATTAACGGCCCGGTTCCTCAGCCCCGGGATTACCGGGGAAACCATGGTCATCAGGGCTACGGGTTCATTGGCTTTATTAATGCTGCACGTGATTTTATCTATTGGCCCCCTTTGCCGGTTAAACAGGCGGTTTTTACCTTTGTTGTATAACCGGCGGCATCTTGGGGTGAGTATGTTTGTCATAGCTGCCATTCATGGTGTATTCAGTGTGCTTCAATTTCATTCCTTAGGCAATGTGAACCCGCTGGTGTCGGTATTTGCTTCAAACCAGGATTATGACAGTTTGCATAATTTTCCCTTTCAAACCCTGGGTTTTTTGGGCCTGACCATATTTTTTCTCATGGCCGCTACCAGCCATGACTTTTGGCTTGCAAATCTGGGCCCAAGGTTTTGGAAGACTTTGCATATGATGGTTTATGTCGCCTATGGCTTGATCATCATGCATGTAATGTTGGGTATTGTGCAATCTGAGCCTTCAGTTATATTGGTCACATTGCTGGGCGCAGGTTTTCTTTGGATATCGGGACTGCATTTGTGGGCGGGTTTTAAAGAGGCTGCCGCCGACAGGGAAAAAAGTCTCGATCGACGCGGTTATGTTTTAGTAGGTGAGCTAGGACAGATTCCGGAAAATGGGGCAGTTACTGTGGTTGTTAATGGGGAAAAGGTGGCTGTTTTCAGGTATGACGGAAAGTTATCTGCCATCTCCAATGTCTGCAAGCATCAAAACGGTCCCCTGGGAGAGGGGAAGATTGTAGATGGATGTGTCACCTGCCCCTGGCACGGCTATCAATATTTACCTCATAATGGTTGTTCTCCTCCCCCTTTTACTGAAAAGGTGGCTACTTATGATGTATTGCTGGAAGAAGAAAAGGTTTATCTCAATCCCAAGCCCTATCCGGAAGGAACAACAAGAAATCCAGCTATTATCCGTCAAAACTGAATTTGTATCGATGAGAAAGAATGAATTTTACATTGGCTATCTCCCCAAAGCTCCCGGGACACTGGCAAGATGGTTGAGAGGAATCATTGCTGTTTTGTTAGCATTGCTTTCATTGGTAGCCGTTTTCGTGGCTGGCAATCAACAACCTTTTGCCGAAACATATTTTGAATATGGAAAATCTACTCAGCTCAAGGGCGTCGTATCTTTGACACCGGTGCCAAGGTTGATTGTGAAAACAGGCGTGGATTTAAAAGGCCAGGCTGTTACCAAATCGATTTTACTGGTTAACTTCGGAAAAAGCGGAGCGGCTGAGATATTTCACAATGTTGAAAAAACGTCAGGCAGGCCCCTCACAGCGCTGGAGTTTACCCTTCAGGGCTCATTAATTTACGGAGAAGGAAAGGTGGTTTTTGAACTAACGGATCAGCATGCCTCCGTCCTTGATTATGTGCCCTTGAACCAGCCCTATTACCCGGTAAAGATGAACGATCTGGGAGAACAATCCATTTATGGAGAAATCATAGATCCCAAGTGTTATTTTGGTGTGATGAAGCCCGGCTTTGGCAAAGTACACAGATCCTGTGCCATCAGATGTATTTCCGGGGGTATCAGTCCCGTTATGGTCACAAAAAATGAGAATGGGGATAAACAGTTTATTTTATTAACCGCCGACAACTCCGCTACAAGCAGTCATAAAATTTCTAAGCTTGCAGGTAAACCGTTGACAATCAACGGCCAATTAACCCAGATGGATGATTGGTTAGTATTGCATTATAATGAGCAGGAACTAGCAAAAATCCAGCATCAAAAATTCGTGGCTGGCCCTCTATTACCGCATCAGGGAATAACAATATGTAATTAAACAATCCCCCCCACATCCACACTCAAACCCAAACTCTCACCTCCCATTGGGTATTTCTATCGTGAAAGTACTCCCTTTTTTCAGTTGCGTTGAAAGCCTGATCGTGCCACCTAGTTTTTTAATGATTTCTTTAACGATGTAAAGGCCCAGGCCGGAGCCTGTACTTTGTTCCGAGGCGCGGTAGAACATATTAAACACCTTATCCTTATGGTCATCATGAATGCCATTACCATTATCTTCCACCACAATTTTGGCTTTGGAATAATTAGTTTCGACTGATATTTTTATATACGGGTGATCTATGTAGGTTTTTCGGAATTGTACAGCATTGACCAAAAGATTTTGCAGCGCTTCGGTGACCCTTACTTTGTCGGAGTAAAAGGGTATTTGTGCATCGATGTTTAGCTCCCTGGTGACGTTTTCTACCCCTTCAAAGTACTGCAAATGGGTAAATATTTCTCCGAATATTTTGTGAAAATCCAGTTTTTCGTAATTCACCACCAGCCTTGAGTTGCGGGAATAATGAATGATTTTATTGATAAAATTATCGAGCTTGTTGATGCAGTCGGTCATCTTATCGAGGTACTCATTCCTTTTGTTTTCATCCTTTTCAATTTTGGAAATGTTAATAAGTCCCAAAACACTGGCCAGGGGTGCCCGAAGGTCATGAGCGGCCCTGTATACAAAACTATCGAGTTCGTTATTGATTTTGACTAGTTCCTCGTTTTTATCCCGGAGTTTTTCCTCCGAAATTTTCCTGGAATGAATACTTCTCAGATAAATCGAGAGGCCCTCGGTTGAAACATAACCGTGAACTTCAAACCATTGCTGTGAAGGTTCTATAAATTCTTCAAAGTGAATATCCACTTTTCTGTCAAAAGCCTTGTGAAACTGCTCACGCATTTTGCTGGATGGCGAAAACGTTAGTTCTTCCCAAATGTTTTTTCCCAGTAAGTGTTCTTTTTTTTCGTTAAGTAAGATCTCGGCTTGTTTATTAAGGTAAGTAAACTTCCATTCATTATTAATTATGAACATTGCATCTGTGATGCCCTCCAATATATTGATACTCCTTTTAGCCGAGTTTAAGAGTTTTTCCTCCGTTTCCTTTTTATCAGTAATGTCTGTTTCGATGATTACATAATTTGTTAATTCTTCTTTTTCATCGAAAACAGGGCTTATATCGAGATGAAGCCAATAGATCGATCCATTCTTTTTATAACTTACTGTTTCTCCCGTAAACTTTTTTCCAGCGCTGATTTGCTGAATAATACGCTTGTCAAAAGCAGCATAATGAAAATCCTTGGAAAGGTAATAAGGTTTTTCGCCTATGGACTCTTCTGCCAGGTATCCTGTGATATTACAATAACCATTGTTGACCCACTCGATGTTGCCATCTGCATCGGTAATGATCACACCGTTGTGGGTTTTGGTGGCTAACCAGGACAGCTTGGTTAAATCAAAATTTATGTCGGCAGGCAACTTTTGTATGAAAACAGCCACCTGAAAACCTGGCTTAAAAACACTTAACTTAATCAAAAACTTGTCTGATGGTGTTTTTTCGGAGGTTTTGTAAGCCACAAATTGTTTGTTGCATGCTTTACCTTGTAGTGTAAGCCCCAGGCAGTCAATGAACTGTTTTTCTTCCGATACCCTGAAATACCCGATGATATCTTTTCCCAACCGCAGCCTGGAGTCAATCTCGATGGCACCTTCACTGATTTCTTCTATACACAACTCATTATCTACGATAATGAAACAATTAGTGCTGTTTAGCAAAGATTTGTATTGGCTTTCCGAATTTTTCAGCTTGTCAACCTCCAGCTTTTGCAGGGCCAACTTTTCAGCTAACTTTTTGTTTTTAGTCTTTAATTCCTCATTAGCCTTGAGCAGCTCTTCTACATCTGAACCATTCTTAATTCCTGTCGGCGGTTGTTTCGCACGCTTATACTGGTCATTCACTAGAGATTTCAAACCAAACTTTTAGATTAAACCAATAATTTATTTTTAAACAGACCAAAAGTTAATTCACCTACTATCAATCTTGGTAAGCCCACTATCTGAAAAGCCTGTGAATTTTAAAACTATCAACATTTGGAAGGGAAAAAAATTAATAATTTTAAGAAAAACCAAGTATGAAAGGTTTTGGCGGAATTGTCACTTTTTTGCCGGTATAAAACATTGATGTAGTCAACCAATCATTTTTGGTTGCACTTTACCGTTGTTCCATTGCTCGAAATACCAATACGTAAAGTTTAAATTGATAATTTCACTATTTGAAATAAACAGCACATTTCCAGGTATTTTATAAGGCAGACTGTTATAGTTATCATCTTTTAAGTATCTTCGTTCAACTTCAGTTAAAAGTATGTATTCCAAACTGCCGTTATTGGATAATTCATAATCAAATATAACTCCCTCATAAATAATAGTTCCTTCATCTGTAGACACCAGGGCATCTACATATACTGCCTCGATGTCTTTAGCAATATTCTTTCTGAGAGGAGATATTATTCTGGGAAAGTCATAAATCTCGCCTTTGACCAGATAATGCCACTTATTCTTAAATCTGAATATCTTACATTTTCGATCCCATTTTTTTGACCTGACCATGAGTTTAAATCCATATCCTGAGAAGCCGGAGAAAATGTATAAGGAAAAGTGAAACCAAAATATATTTGCAGATTGGTTTTGAATGTGCTGAAATACTTCAACCGCCTGGCATTGGCCCATCAACAGTTTGCCTAGCAATATAATGTCTATGTTATGCCCAAGAAGAAAGGCCAATAATAACCAGAGAAAATACAGTACTGAAGCAATTGGAAATGCCTCAAAAAACAGTTCAAAATAACTTTGTTTGAAATATTCCTTTGAAAACTCTTCCGTAAAATAAAACTTTCTGAAAATTAAGCCTGGAATAAGAAAAAAGAATACCAACAAACCTGTTATAGCGATATTCATTCAAAGAAAAAATAAAAAAATCCCCCCGAAGAGTTTAAGTCATATTGTTGATAGACGTAATAAAAAAGTTAGCTCATCTTACGGTTTTGTTTTACCGATAAATTTTTCCCACCATGGCTTTTGTGTGGCTGCTTCCAGAAGGCGTTTTTCTGTTTCTTTAGTTAACCTGAAAGTCAAATCTTCTTTATTGCCTTTAGCTCCCCTGAGATTTGCCCTTATCGATTTAGCTACTTTTTTTGCATCTATAGGATTACTAAAAATAATTCTTGCCCGTTCACTAAGCAACCCTGGGTCACTGTTAAAAAAAGTTGTATGCCGTTTGGTTATATCTCTTTTCATTTTTAATTCTTTTTGTTAATAAAAATATAATTTATTTCTCATTTCGTCAACTAAAATCACAAATTTTATTACAAAATTTATGCTTGTAGCATTCTTCTGTCTTCTCTTTGAGTTGAAAAGCGTAAATTAGGTGGATATTCACTAGAAGACTTATAAGGTGTAATTTTTCGACCTGACGATCGTAATTATATAATACCAGGTAGAAAACTCATGAAAACTTCAATGCTAACTCTTTGGTTGGTGGCTATGGCAATCTGCAATTCATCTTGCGACCATAAAAACCAAAATCCTTTTATCTCTCGACCTCCTTTGACCCGACCGGTAGGTAACTCCCCCTGTGAAATAGTCCAATCATCCAATGAAGCACTAACAGTAGGTACCATTACATTACCATCAAGACATGAGCCCGTGAAAGCACTTTCATTTTCATTCTCATTTTAATTTCTCACTGCCCTCACCATCTCCTTTTTCCCCCTCGGCCCATTCAGCGTTTCCACCTTTAATCCCAGCATGGCCAAATCCCTCTTAAATTGTCCCCTTGCACAATAAGTAACCAGAATTCCCCCAGGTACAAGAAGATCAGTAACTTTTTTGATTACGTCACGCGTCCATAGTTCCGGTTGTTTGCCAGGGGCAAAGGCATCAAAGTATATGAGTTCAAATGCCAGAGAAGGCTGATAAGCCTGGAGTGTGATTTTGTGTTTATAAAGGATAAAATTATCCATGATAGCCACCGGTATGTCCCAGTTGCTGGAATGCAGCCTTTGAAATAGTTCAACCTCGTGCGGGTTTTCCAGAAAATCTATATAATTCAGATTCTTAATCAGCTCAGGATCAAGCGGGAAGGGTTCGAGACCGTGATAGTTGATGGCATAGTTTTTATTGAAAACATTCAGCATAGTCAACAGCGCGTTAAGTCCTGTGCCAAATCCAATTTCTAACAGGTTGATAGGTCGATGCGGGTTTGACCGGATGACATAATCCAATCCGGCTTTTACAAATACATGATCTGACTCCTGCCAGGCTCCGTGAAAAGAGTGGTATGTTTCATGAATGGATTCCATATAAAGCGTATGGGAGCCATCTTCAGTGACAATAATTTTGGGCTGAGGGTCAGGCATGGGCTTTCTTATAAATCAGTACTGAAGCATAAGCCGAGATTCCTTCCTTTCTGCCGACAAATCCCAGTTTTTCAGTGGTAGTGGCTTTGATAGAGATAGTATCTATATCGGTTTCCATGACACCGGCCAGGCATTCTTTCATGGCGGGGATATGAGGATTTAACTTTGGTTCCTGCAGGCAAACAGTGGCGTCCACATTACCTACCTCATAACCTTTGCCACGAATTAGTTTCAGTGTTTCCCTTAAAAGAATTTTGCTGTCAATACCCTTATATGCAGGGTCTCTATCAGAAAAGTGAAAGCCAATATCTCTTAAATTGGCTGCTCCCAGAAGTGCATCGCAAATTACGTGGATTAACACGTCAGCATCTGAATGCCCTACAGCTCCCTGGTGGTGATCGATTTGAATACCTCCCAACCAGAAAGGATGACCTTCTTTGAGTTGATGTACATCATAACCCTGACCGACACGTATGTTCATAGTAGTTTTTTTAATACCTGCTTAGTTTTGAGAATGATAGTAAATAGTTGAGCAGTTTTCAGGTGTCAGTATACTGTCTGCCATTAACTTTATCTCGTCGATTGTCACTGATTGGATGATATCAGGCTCCTGATTAACCAAGTCCGGAACTCCTATATTAGCAGCAAAAGCCAGATTCATGGATTGATTTAGCAACTCTACTTCCGAAAACAACAGGGTGGATTCTGCCTGGTTTTTGACCTTTACCAACTCATCCTGGTGCAAAGGCTCCGATTTAAACTCATCGATGATCTCCTGAATTGCCTGGTCTGCGGTCTCATGGCTGATATTATTATTTAACATCCCTGAGATTACCAACAAACCCGGTTCCACCGACCCGGTGATATAAGTGTTTAACTTATTGAATAATGGCCGCTCTTTAATCAGTTTCTGGTAAAACCTTGATGAGTTTCCGCGACCCAGCATATCTCCGAGAAGGTCGGCTTGATAATAAGCGCCAGACAGTTTACCGGGCATGTGATAAACTTTGTAAATGGCGTTTAAAGGCACTTCGGCTGTTACATCCAGGTGACGTGCAGTCTGCTGTACCGGTTCAGGCGTTAAATTTCTTACATATTTATCACCGGAAGGTATGGGGCCAAACCATTTTTCCGACAAATCCTTTACCTGATTCAGGGTCACATTTCCGGCTACTACCAAAGTGGCGTTGTTTGGCCTGTAAAATTTATAAAAAAATGACCTGACATCTTCTAATGTGGCATTTTCTATATGCGATATGTCTTTACCGATTGTTGCCCATTTATAGGGATGTTTTTGATAGGCCAAAGGCCTCAGCTTAAGCCATACATCTCCATATGGCTGGTTTAAATACCTTTGTTTGAACTCCTCGATAACCACTTTTCTTTGTACTTCCAGTACCTCCGGGGCAAATGAAAGACCTAACATTCTGTCTGACTCAAGCCAAAACGCTGTTTCAAGATTATTGGCCGGAACAGTCAGGTAATAGTTGGTGATATCAGGGCTGGTAAAAGCGTTATTTTCCCCCCCTACCTTTTGTAAAGGTTCATCGAAGTTTGGAATATTGACTGACCCCCCGAACATTAAATGTTCGAACAGGTGGGCAAATCCGGTTTTATTTTCCTGTTCATCTTTAGAGCCGACATTATACAATAGATTTACCACTGCAATCGGAGTGTTGGGGTTTTCTATCACATAAACATTCAGGCCATTTGAGAGGGTGAAATGCTGATAAGCTATCATCTGTTTTTAACTATTTACAGGTGCAAAAATAAAAAATAACCTTATTCTTTGTACGGTATGGGCTTTCAATTACTTTTGTGTGCTTGTGAAGCTATTTCAGAAAAACAACTGAGCGTTACCGGAAATTGTTTGGAAACATGAGTGCCTTTCTATGAGATTTTACAGGAAAAACTATTCCGACGAAACCCTGCTTGCCTTGTATGAGGCGTTATTACGGCCCAGATTGATTGAGGAAAAGATGCTGATCTTGCTGCGCCAGGGCAAAATTTCCAAGTGGTTTTCAGGAATAGGCCAGGAAGCAATTTCTGTGGGCTGTACCCTGGCACTCAAAACCACAGAGTACATTTTGCCTATGCATAGAAACCTGGGAGTATTTACAAGCAGGGATATCCCTTATCACCGTTTGTTTGCGCAGTTTCAAGGTAAATTGTCCGGATTCACCAAAGGCAGGGACCGTTCTTTTCACTTCGGTACCAATGAAAATCGTATTGTCGGTATGATTTCCCACCTGGGCCCTCAGCTCGCTATCGCCAATGGTATTGCCCTTGGCTACAAATTGAACAATGAAAGTAAGGTGGTTGTCGTATTTTCCGGCGATGGCGGCACTAGCGAAGGGGATTTTCATGAAGCCATGAATGTGGCTGCGGTTTGGAATTTGCCGGTATTATTCGTGATAGAAAATAATGGATATGGCCTTTCGACTCCCAGTTCGGAGCAATTTAAATTCAAGAAATTTGTTGACAAAGGCCCCGGTTATGGGATGGAAACCGAAAGGGTCGATGGTAACAATGTTTTAAAGGTTTATGAAACCATGTCTAACCTCGCTGCTTCTGTGCGAAGGAAACCCAGACCGGTTTTAGTGGAGATGCTCACCTTTCGAATGCGTGGTCATGAAGAGGCATCCGGCACCAAATACGTTCCGGAAAAGCTGATGGAAAAGTGGGCCAGAAAGGATCCTGTGGACAATTACCAGGCGTTTTTACTCAAAGAAGGAGTCATAAACGAAGAAATTGACAACGAGATAAGAGGCCTGATAAAATCAGAAATTGACAAGGGGCTGGAAATTGCCTTTGCCGAGGCTACACCTGAAACAGATAGTGCTATGGAACTGGATGATGTATATTTTCCCTACCGGCAACAGGTCATTGATCCGTCCGATAATGGCAAATTGTCTGAAAAAAGATTTGTAGATGCTATTTCCGATGGGCTCAGGCAAAGTATGGAAAAATATGCAAATCTCATTCTTATGGGACAGGATGTTGCTGAGTATGGTGGGGTTTTCAAGGTGACCGAAGGAATGGTTGAAACTTTCGGAAGGGAACGGATCAGAAACACACCTTTGTGCGAATCGGCTATCATTGGAGCTGCGCTGGGTTTATCTATCAAAAAGTTCAAGACAATTGTTGAAATGCAGTTCGCTGATTTTGTTACCTGCGGCTTCAACCAGATTGTTAATAACCTGGCCAAGATCCATTACCGGTGGGGACAGCATGCCGATGTAGTTATCAGGATGCCTACGGGGGCAGGTGTCGGTGCAGGTCCTTTTCACTCTCAATCCAATGAAGCCTGGTTTACTCATACACCTGGCCTTAAGGTAGTTTATCCCTCCAATCCTTACGATGCCAAAGGCCTCATCAATGCTGCGATCGAAGATCCTAACCCCGTGATGTTCTTTGAACATAAAATGTTATACAGGTCCCTTCAGGAGGCAATACCCGATGATTACTACACGGTCAGGATCGGTGAAGCCAGCCTGATGGCCGAAGGGGAAGACTTATCCGTGATTACCTATGGTGCAGGCGTTCACTGGGCATTACAAACTTTGGAGGAAATGGGGCATATTTCAGCCGATGTGCTGGATTTAAGAAGCCTTTTGCCCTGGGATAAACAGGCCGTGGAAAATACGGTTAGAAAAACTGGCAAAGTAATAATATTGCACGAAGACTGCCTGACCGGGGGTATTGGCGGTGAAATTGCAGCCTGGATTGCTGAAAATTGCTTTACAGGTCTGGATGCACCGGTAATGAGGGTTGGCAGTCTGGATACACCAGTACCATTTTCTACCTACCTTGAACAAAATTTTTTGCCAAAAAAACGTTTTAGAATAAAGCTGCAGGAATTGTATGCATATTAATTGACACGTGACTCCCTGTTAATAAGTCATTAATGTATGAATTAGATTATTAATAAAGATTTTTATAATGATATATGCAGTAAATTACGTGTGTAAATTGGGTAAACTGTTTTGAAACATATCAATGCTTCTTGGTGGATTAAAAACGTGGCGTTTTGGCGGATAAAAGGCAGGTCATTTTCCTTGTGCCTGGGTTTGCTTTTACTGGCTTTTACGTTTTCCAATCCCGATGCATTGGGTCAGGCCCGTTCAGCCAGCAATAAAGATAAAAAGCCCCCAAAAGTAAAAAAAGTTAAAACCAGAAATACTAAAAAATCTAAATCCAACAGGATAAAGAAAGTAAATCCCAGGTCTGTAAGCGGACGAAGAAACCATAGCAACAAAACGGTAGTCCCCAGCTACACCGACAAAAAACCGGTACCGGCCGTTAAAAAGGTAGTGCCCAAAAGTGCTTCCGGTAAAGTAAGTTATAACAACAAAAAGGTTTCGCCCCGTAGCGCAACCGGTAAAATGAGTTACAAAGACAGGCGGGTTTCCCCGGATGGCACACCGCAAGGCAGAAGGTTTAAAGACAGGAAAATAGTTCCCCGAAGTGCGAGTGGCAGTGTGGCTTTTAAAAGCAGAAAGGTGGTGCCGAGAACGATCACTGGCCAGCAAAAATTTAAAGACAGGGGTGTGGCCCCCAGAAGTATCACCGGACAGACGAGATACAGGGGTAAAGGAGTTTACCCAAGATACAGTCAATTAAACAAAACACCCTATAACCCAAGAGTTCAGGTCAGGACGAGCCGCGGCCGACAAAAATTCCGTGTAGTGACGGTAACCCCAAGATCGATTAGAAGTAACCCTAAGTACGGTAGCTCAAGAACTAAAAACCGCCTGCTTACCTATCCGTCGAACCTGGCTTCTACATATACCGGAGATATAAAAAGAAAGGGTAGAAGAAGACCGGGAAATAAGGCAGGTAGAACACCAGCTTCCCTGCGGGGCGCAAAAAAGTATAACCTGGTGAAAGTATTTGGTCGTTCGTCTGGCAGGCGTCCGAATTCCGGATTTGCGGGGAAACGGGGCCGGTTCCAGGTGTTGCCCGGGAAAACCGGTGCACCGTTTGCAGGAAATGTAAAGATGAGTGGAAGAAGTCCCAAAGGAAATGACCACAGCGTAAACCCCAGGTACTCTACCCATGGTCAAAAGCGATACAAGGTAGTAAAGGTTACACCCAGGTCAATTCCCAATAACCCCAGGTACAAGCGAACGAGTAATCAAAATAAGTTAATTACTTATCCTAAAGACATCGGTTCGGTTTATACCGGTAATATAAAATCGAAGAGAGGGTTCAAACACCGGACAAATGACCATAAATACATTTCCTACAGAGGAAATATCAAAATGCGGGAACCAAAACGGGGACAAACCGGTACTAAATACGGAGGGGATATAAAGAGGAAGGAACCGAAATACCAGAGGCTTGATAAAAGTGCCTATATCAAGGGGAGAAGCAAGGCACAGTGGGCGAGCTTTTATCGCCGGAAGACCAGGAAACAAGCTGATTTTATTGGCTTTCAAAAGTACAAACCCACGAAAGAAAAATGGATGCATCCGAGTGCTGGCTATAAAGTGGGCAGATACAAAAGAACCGTTGAAGCAAAAGAAAGAACCCGGAAAAGGAATTTGTGGTTAAGTAGAATGAAAAAGAATGACGATCAACCCAAATACTTAAAAATGAAAGAAAAGAAAGCCAGGTATGACCCTAAAGAGATAAAAATATGGAGTGATTATGATAACAGCAGGGGCAGGGCGGAAGGCAAAAAAGTTAAGAAAAATGACAAATGAAGATTATAAAAAAACACACACTTAAATGATGGAATGGAGAAAACTGGAGAACCGGGAGACACTATTAAATATCAAAGAAGAATCTGAAAAAAAACCGGTTTTGATTTTTAAGCACAGCACGAGGTGCTCGATCAGTTCTATGGCCATAGACAGGTTGGCAAGGTCGTGGAAGGATGATGAAATCAATCCTCACTGCCTGTATTACCTGGATTTGATTGCTTACAGAAGCATATCTAACCAAATTGAAGAGATGTTCCAGGTTCCTCATCAATCGCCCCAGATATTGATTATTAAAAATGGGCGTTGTGTGTATGACAATTCACATATGGGGATTAATTATCAGGATATTAAAAACAAATTGGCTGAAGTCAGCACCAATAATTAACGTTAAAGACCGTTTTTCAATCAAAAATGGAGATAAATACCCAGTTGGCTGATTTGGCTTTGTGCGCCTCATCTGTTATTTTCATACAACCAATTACTATTTTTTTACGTTAATTTAAAAATGACTAATTTTGGTAAATGTATTAGATTAGGTGATGGAAAAATTTAAGTATGTTGGGTTAGTCACACTTCTGTTTACTTTATACTCTCAACTATCTTCAGCACAAATCAAGCAGGAATATGATTACACCAGTGAGGTGATTTGGGGGATTAGTAAAAACACAAACGGCGGTCTTATCGGTGGATTTATTCTAAAACACGGAAGGGAGATAAATAACGGATTATTTGAGATTTTCGGGGTTGAGCTATCAAATGTGAAACATCCCAAAGAGCAACGTACACAAACAGCAAACGGCAGTACTTTTATCTGGGGCAAGCAAAATTATCTATATACGGTCAGGTTGCAGTACGGAAGAGAAAAGATTTTATTCAAAAAGGCCCCGCAACAGGGTGTACAAATCAATGCGCATTTAACGTTGGGGCCGACGATTGGGTTGGTTACGCCCTATTACATTTCCGAAGCCCTGGGTCCTTTCGAGTCCCGCTCTGTTCCTTTCGATCCGGATGTTCATGTAAATCAAAGAAATATTATCGGAACGGGGAGACTTTTTCAGGGATTGGGAGAGGCAGATGTTAAAATTGGTGCCAACCTGAAAAGTGCACTGATTTTTGAGTTTGGTACTTTCAAGAGAAATGTTACCGGCTTTGAAGTCGGATTTATGCTTGAGGCTTTTACCGAGGAAATAGTCATTGTACCCCAGGCTGATAATCGGGCGATATTTCCTTCCGCTTTCATCACACTGTTTTATGGATCGAGAAAATAGATCGACGATACCATAACTAACCCTGTTTTACAGAATTACCGATACGATACAGTCATTTATCACCATGTGGCGTATTCAATAGGTTATACAGCTTTTAGTCGGGAGTTGTTAAATTTTATATCAAAAATGATAAACTTCAGACCTCCTGATTGGCAGTTACCTTTGTCCGCAGATAGGTTATAATATGTAAATATAAATTTGTATTTTTGGTCAATTAAGAAATATGGAGAAAAGAGATGATAGAATTACCGGTAATTACGAAAAGCGACGAAATTAAGACTGATAAAGTCAGGAAACCAAACTGGTTGAGGGTAAAACTTCCGGTTGGTGAAGAGTTTAAAAAAGTTCGTAAACTTGTAGATCAGTATAAACTACATACCATTTGTGAAAGTGGTAACTGCCCGAATATGGGCGAGTGCTGGGGGGCAGGGACAGCCACCTTCATGATTTTGGGAAATGTGTGTACCCGTAGCTGTTCATTTTGCGCGGTAGCTACAGGAAGACCCCCGGAATATGATGAGGAAGAGCCTGTCAGGGTTGCCGAGGCCATCAGGCTCATGGGCGTAAAACATGCAGTCATCACATCCGTTAACAGGGATGAATTAAAAGACCGTGGCGCAGAAATATGGTATCAAACCATTATAGAGGTGAAAAGGAGAAGCCCGGGGACAACTATTGAAACTTTGATCCCTGATGTGAAAGGTAACTGGGATGCCTTGTACAGGATGATAGAGGCAGGGCAGGAAGTGGTTTCACACAACATGGAGACCGTTGAAAGGCTTTATCGAAGGGTCAGACCACAGGCTAAATACACAAGAAGTCTCGAGCAAATAAGACTGACAAAAGAATACGGTAAAAGAACCAAATCCGGTATAATGCTGGGATTGGGAGAAAAACCGGAAGAGGTACATAAGGCCATGGATGACCTGGTCAAAAACGGATTGGATATTCTTACACTCGGTCAATACCTGCAGCCTACCAAAATGCACATAGAAGTGGCAGAGTTTATTCACCCTGATGTTTTTGCCCGGTATAAAGAAGAGGGCTTAAAACGGGGTCTGAAGTATGTGGAGTCAGGACCTTTGGTGCGATCTTCTTACCACGCCGAAAGACATGTGAATGTATAAATAGTATTAAACCCGGCTTTCAAGTCGGGTTTTTTGTTGCCGAAAGTTGAAACGTTGGTTTATGGAACTGATAGATAGCATCAAGGCAGTACTGTTTGATCTCGATGATACCTTGATGCAAACGAGAAATACTAAGGTAAAAGCCATAAAAACCCTGGGTTTAAGATATTACAATTATGAGATACCCGATGAACTAATTGATAAACATTGGGAAACCCCTTTTTCATCGTTTTATGAAAACATTTTCATGGCGGTTGATGAAGACCTGGATAGAATCCTTGAACGAAGGGAGATGATAAGCGAAGAATTTCGAAATCAGCCCTATGCAGATGCCAAACCAGTATTGACTTATCTTTTGGCTAAATACAAAGTGGGGATTATTACGACTTCCAGTAGAAAGGCAGTGGATTCAGAGTTAGCCCACACCGACCTGCCAGTCCTTCAACTGGATTTCATACAAACAGCGGAAGATACGTTTTATCACAAACCTGATCCGAAGGTGTTTGATCCGTCGATTGAAAAACTTATTGCCCAGGGGATAAAAAGAAGTGAAATACTACATATCGGCGACTCATTAAACGATTACATGGCTGCCACTGATGCCGGGCTACATTTTATAGGAATTGCCGGCAACACCACGCCTGAGACAACTTTCACCCGGAAGAACATACAGTTTGTCCTGACACTTTCAGATCTCAAAGCAATTTTATAGTTTCAACCTTCTACCACCTCAGTGTGTCTTTGTGTCTTTGTGGTTAACCATTATTCACCACGGAGGCACCAAGACACAAAGAGACACAAAGTGGCTATGGCATTTATGAGGAAGCAGTTTATTCAACCTTGAAAGTATCCGCAGGTACTTCTTCGTTGATTTTCACTTCATCTACCACCACATTTAATTGCTGCGGACCTACCGTCTGAGACAACGAAAAGGGAATTTTAATGCCACCTACTTCCTGGTAGTTTTTGTATTCCCATGTACTGTTGAGATTACCTTGCGGCGTTTCCAGCACCTTGGAGAATTTTACCTTCAGACCGGTTGCCTTATCAAAATACATAGTAGCTTTTCCTCCGGTCGGATAAGTCATTTCTATAACGTAAGCATCTTTGTTATCTATCTTTTCAATACCTGATAAACTTACCTTCATATTGTGCTTTTCCAAATGTGCTTCCGGAAACAAAGAGTTATCAATGATTGACTCTTGTTTCAGTTTGTCAGGCAACGGTACAGCCTGGCCCATTTGTAACATCGATGCATTACTACCGTCAGAAACCCATTTTTGTGCAGTCATGCCTCCCATAGATAACTCAGTCCTTGAATTTAACGGCGTTGCCTTCACTTCTTTCAGGGACAACTCCTGTCCCATAACACTTACTGTGGCGTTGCTGCTGAGATTTTTGACAGACATGATCTTTTCCTTGCCACCTATTGCCTGGATGTAATTATTAATCACAGCATGAGCGTCTACGCCTTCAGGTATATCGCTGGTTTCGGTCGGGATGTAATTGTTGCCGTAAATATCATAGTACTTCACCGCTCCGAATTGCTCGAGTCTATCAGACAATTCACTGGCTTTTCCGACTACTAAAATGTAGGCGTTATCTGGCTTCACGTATTTTTTAGCCATTTCCCGGACGTCTTCTACAGTCACGGCTGCCACCTTTTTAAGGTAATTGGGGTAATAATCCCTGGGCATATTATACCTCTCGGTATTCAGGGCAAAATTGGCTACGGTTTGAGGACTTTCAAGTGACCGGGCAAAGCTTCCTGTGATATAATTTTTCATTAATCTCAACTCATTTTCCGTAACCTTTTCATCCCTGATCCTGTTCAGCTCATAAATAAATTGTACGATAGAACTATCCGTTACCTCATTCCGGACACTGGCTGTAGCGTTGAAACTACCTATTAACTCATCAGAGGAAAGAGAAGAATAGGCACCATAGGTGTAACCGTGGGTTTCTCTCAGGTTGGCAAATAACCTGCCTGAAAAGCCTCCTCCCAGGATGTTGTCCATTAACCTGGCCTTGATGACATCATCTTCCCCTGGCTTTAAAATTACAGGATAGGTGATGTTAATAATGGACTGAACAGCCTGAGGCCTGTCAACAAGTGCGACTATTGGTGTTTCCGGGGAAGTGGGCATTTCATAGCTATGAGTGGGTACCTCTCCTTTCTGCCAGCCTCCAAAGTATTTTTTAATAAGTGTTTCAGCTTCCCGTTTGGTAATATCCCCAACGATAGCCATGTAGGTGATGTTGGGTTTAAAGTAGGTATTGTAATAGTTTTTGCAGTCATCCAGGGAAATATTGTTGACTGATTCCTCTGTCACCAACTCCCCGTATGGATGGTTTTTTCCATAACGTAATACCAGTCGCACGTTTTCTGCAATGGCATTAGGGTCTTCCTTTTGGCTTTGTAGTCCTGAGATGGTTTGCTTTTTGATCTTATCAAGCTCTTCGGGAGGGAATGAGGGATTTAAGGTCACATCAGCCATTATAGCCAATAGCTTTTCCTTATGTTTGCTTAATGATGAGCCAAACACACCGGAGGAGGAGGTACTCAGGCTGGCGCCGATAAAATCAACTTCCTCATCTATTTGTTCTTTGGTTTTACTTTTGGTACCCCGACTCAACAAATCTCCCGCGGTAGCAACATAACCTGCTTTTTCACCCTCCAGTATCTGGTCCCTGTCGATAATTAATGAAAATGAGACCATAGGCAGCTTATCATTTTCCACGACAAAGACTTTCAGGCCATTTTCCAGCGTAAACGACTCATATTTCCCGATTTGTATTGCTGGCGCCGGGCCAGGGGTGGGTACTTTTGACCTGTCCGGTTTTGAATCTTCTGTCACCAGTGACGCCATGGCTTTGTCCAGGGTGCTTGTATTGCCCTTTCCGGATGAACCGGCAGTATCCATTTTTTTGGTGGATGTGCAGGATGCGAAAGCCACGGCAATTATGATGTAAAGTGCTTTTTTCATTTTAGTTGCCCTCCTTGTTTATAGTGGTGTCATCGGGTTGTTGCTGTGCTGATTTAGGAAGGTAGTGTAACACAACCCTGTTTTCTTTGGTTAAATATTTATTGGCTACCCGTTTGATATCTTCCCTGGTAACCTTTCTGAATTTATCTATTTCAGTGTTAATGAGATTGGCGTCACCAAAATAGACATGGTAATTGGCCAGACTTTCGGCAATGCCGGCCACGCGCGCATTGCCGGCTATAAAATCACTTTCAATTTGATTCTGGATTTTCTGAAATTCCCGCTCTGTAATCAAATCTGTTTTTACTTTTTCCAACTCTTTGTCCATAGACTCCTCAAGATCATTTACCTCCACGCCTGCTGCGGCAATTCCAAGCGTGATAAATAAACCAGGGTCTTCGGCAGATAATGGAATAGCACCGACAAACAATGCTTTTTGCTGATTATCTACCAGGGCCTTGTTAAGCCGGGAGCTTTGTCCATTGGATAACAGATTGGTTAACACATTTAACGCGTAATAGTCCGGTGTTCCCTGTGCAGGCATGTGATAGGCCTGGATGACGGCCGGAAGCTGAATGTTGTCAAATATTACATCTCTTACTTCCTGCGTCTTTTGTGGTTCTACCACAGTAGGACGTGGTATTGGCTTCGTGCCTTTGGGTATTCCTCCAAAATATTTGTCTACGAGTTTTTTGGTTTGTTTAATATCAATATCCCCCGCAATAGAAAGTGTGGCATTATCCGGCACATAGAAGGTATTATAAAAATCCATAAACTCATCCAACGTAGCCTCGTTTAAGTGTTCCAGGGAACCTATCGGGGCCCACTGATAGGGGTGTACCTCGTAAGCCCTGTCTAATACCTCGATGAGAATTGATCCGTAAGGCTGATTGTCATAGCGTTGCCTTTTTTCTTCCTTTACCACTTCCCTTTGTGTTTCTACGCCTACAGAATCAATTTTCGCGTGAAGCATTCTTTCTGATTCCAGGTAGAGGCCTAATTCCAGTTGATTTGAAGGAAGTATCTCATAATAAAATGTTCTGTCAAAAGAGGTATTGGCGTTTAACTCGCCTCCTGCACCGGTTACCAGTTTATCAAATTGTCCTCTTTCGATGTTCTCGGAGCCTTCAAATAGCAAATGTTCAAAGAAATGGGCGAAGCCGGTCCTGTCCGGATTCTCGTTTTTGGAACCCACATGATATAGAACACTGACAGCCACTATGGGCGTACTGTTGTCCTGATGCAGTATAACATGTAGTCCATTGTCTAATGTATATTCGGTAAATTCGATGTTTGTCGCCTGCCCATATGCCAACCGAATGACCAAAAGCAACAACATCGATAAGATCGCTGTTTTTTTCATTTTGTTAAATTATCAGGTTGCAATTACAGTTCAAATATATTATTAATTGGCATTTATCGATACCTGGTTTGTATAAATCAGGTAATAATTATATGAGCGGTTTGCCCGACAGATGATTATAAAAAAAAGCCGGGAAAAGCCCGGAGAAATCAATGTGAAATTAAGCTGGAACTAAAAATGGCTATAAAGCCAACACATCGTTTTATAACTAAACTAAAACCCCGCCATTGGCGGGGTTTTAATTACAATTATCTTATGATTTGAATGTTAACCTAATTTAAATGTAATTGGAATGACCATTCGTACTCTTACAGGACGACCTCTTTGCATTCCCGGCTTCCATTTAGGGTGATTTTTCAATACCCTGATCGCCTCCTCGTCACATCCCGCGCCGATGCCTTTAATGGCCTGTACATCGGTAATGGTACCGTCTTTATCCACTACAAACTGTACGAATACTTTTCCTTCGATGCCCATTCTTCTTGCCTGGGAAGGATATTTCAGATTCTTTCTTACAAATTCATAGAATGCGCTCATACCACCATTTGGCGTAGGTTGCTCTTCAACTATTGTAAAAATTTCGTCTGCTACTTCATCTTCAGGCTCATCACTGACAATGATTTCTTCAATGGCAGTTTCTTCTGTGATCTCTACATCAAGATCCACTTCAATTTCCTGTTCAATTTCCTCTTCATCGGGCACCTCGATGATTTCCGGCTGTTGAATGACAGGTGGTGGGGGAGGTGGCTGTTCCGTGGGTGGAACTTCCATTATTTCCTCAAAATTATCATCTACCTGACCCAAATTCATCAAATCACCGTCATCATATGATCTCCAACTGAAAGCCGTAATCACAATAACAAGACTGAGAACCAGCCCCAGGTTTAAAAGCATACCTGATTTTTTGGTCAAATCAGCTTCCGGTTTCTTTTTTACTTCCATGGTAAATCTTGTTAGTTATTCACAAAATTGGCCTTTTTTTATTTTGGCCCTATGTCCAAATATACAAAACAAAATGTTTATAGAAAAGGTTTATGACCGATTAGATGTTAATTTTAACAAAAAATAACAGGCAGCTATCCCAAGCAAAGCCCCTGTTGTATTGGCTATTAAATCATTTAACTCGAATGACCTTCCGGGCACAAGCTTTTGCAGGTATTCAATGGCTGCTCCATAAGAGATAGTGATTGTGAAACCGGTAAAGCATGCATATTTGGTTTTATGCCCCGAATATTGCTTTATGATACCCCTTGCCATCAAAAATGAAAGAAATGCAAAAATACCCGCATGAACAATTTTGTCTAAGTAAGGAATATTCCGGAAGGGTGAGTCTGGCATCGACCGGCCGGGTGACAATGTTAATATGGCTATTATAACGGCCCATATCAGGGTAAATACGTGATATCGCCAATTACGCATCTGACATGGGACAATAAAATGAATCAGCTTACCAATTCCTGATACTCGGCGGCACTCATTAACCCATCCAGTTCACTTTTATCTGTGATATTTACTGTAATCATCCAGCCTTTACCATAAGGGTCTTCGTTAACAATCTCGGGATTAGACTCAAGGGCTTCATTAAAAGAAGCTACTGTTCCCGATATGGGCATAAAAAGATCTGAAACGGTTTTTACGGCTTCAACGGTACCGAATACCTCACCCTGGCCGATTTCTTCATCTACGGTTTCCACCTCCACATAGACTATATCTCCCAGTTCCTGTTGTGCAAAATCTGTTATTCCGATTGTTGCAATGTCATCTTCCACACGAATCCATTCATGATCTTTGGTATACTTTAATTCTTCAGGAAAGTTCATGTCGCTAAATTTTTGCCCCAAAAATACATTCTTTTTTTAAATGCAAAAATTTTTGACGGCAAATTAAAAATATCTGCCGGTAAGGGCCTGTTAGAGCCTGGTTATTGCGAGAGGCTGAACCTGATACGGGTGCCAAATGCGGTCGTGGCCCTTTTAAAACTGGCCGATACCCGGGGGTCATTGACATTGCGTTCGAAATACACCTGGACACTCAGTTTTTCATCCACTACATAATCAATCGTTGGCCTCAGTTGAAAACTCCTTGTCCCATTGGTTATTGTATTGGAGTCTTCGATTTTTCTTTGTACGGTTTTATTATCCCCTATCGACATCTGCATCTTGAATGACAGGTCGTTTTGCAGGGTAATCGTTTTGCCTTGCGAGCGGAAGGGGAGTTTAAACTTGGCTTTTGTATAGCCAAAGGTTAATGAAAAATCATTCCGGGTCAGCTCTGTTATCTGCGCGTTGGACATATTTAGCGCCAGGCTTCTTTCTGTCCTGTATTCTACGTTGATGTTCATCCTTTTTTTAGTGCTCAGATTGATGCCTATCAAAGGTGAAAAGCTTTCGGTAATGGATACCTGGTTGAGCACTAATTCCGGTATAAAATCACCTTCTTCATTGGTTAATGAAGGTGGCCTGTAATCTTCCACTCGTTTATCCAGGGTTATTCCTTCCTCATAAAACAGGGAACTGGTAAAGTTTCTGACATCATAAGAGGAGTTATAGGTATGGTTGACAGTGATGGATCTGAAAATGTCTTTGAAGGCATTCAACTTGGATAATCCCGAATAGCTCAATGTCCAGTTGGGCACAGGCACTTTTGGAAAGGGGGTAAGGTTGACTTCATTGACATCTTGCCCGGTGTAGGCCGCGATAAATGCCGGGATTAATACATCCTGTGAATTAAGGGGAAGACCAGCCAGGTCTTCGTTGGTTTGGGCCAGCCTGTTCAGGATTGTCTGTCGATTGTTTTCGAAATCCTGAAAGACAGGTGAGACATCATTGTTGTCATCTCTTTTGAAGGCGGTTTTTAAGGTAAAGAAGGAAATGCTGTAGCTGCCCGTACGGGAAGGATTCAAAGATTGCCCGTTTCTGAAGATTTCCTGGTATGCATTTGTTTTTTGCTTTCTTGCCTTCAGGGTTATCCGAAAGTCTTTAAAAGGCTCTACCACCGCATTAATATTGAGATCAATATTATTGGACTGGCTAAATGGGGTAGTTAACTCTTCACTGTTTACCAACCATCCGTTTCTTAGGGCTCTGTCCCTGATAGATATATCCTGGCTGCCCAGAATAAACGGAATGCCCGGGGCGCTAAAGGCTGAATCCAGCCCAAAAAGAAAAGGGGTCTGATTAAACCCAGGCAAATAGGTGCCTTCTCCAACATTGTAGGTAAAATCCACTGATCTTACCGACATTAACAAGCGAAAAAAACCCTTCACGCCTTTGTTGTCACGTTTTAACACATTTTCTTCCTGTTCGCCTTCTTCCTGATTCCGATTGGGCGGAGCCCGGCGACGTGGTGGTGGGGCAGGAGAGTTGATTTCCTTGAAAAACTTAATCTTGTTGTACAAGCCCACAAGGTCAAACTTGCCGGTCAGGTTTCTTTGACGGTTGTTTTGAATGATATTGCCAAATTCTTCCTGTTGATTCAAAGCGCCTGCTGTCCAGGTATACCCTACACTATACCGGGCATCTGCCCTGATCCAGTCGGTGAAGGGAATTTTATCCAGCGGTAACCTGTAATTAAAGGAAATGTCCTGATCAAAGTTTTTCATCCGGCCAAAATCCCTCAGGTTATCCCATATTTCCTGTCTTTCCGCATCGGTATCGATCTCCCCGAGCGGTTCGTCAATAACTGCGTTGGCCCTCGCCGCATAATCCATCGAAAGGCTTTTGGTAAGGCCCCATCTGACATTGTAAACCCTGTTAAATGTGAAGTATTTTTCAAAATTCGGCGCTATGCCTTCGGTAGTCAGGTTTTCATTCCGGAACTGTGTTTTAACAAACCGCCGGTCAAGGTCAAACCTGACGGAAATGTTATTGGGAATAGGCGAAAAGTTAAAATCCTTTAATAGTTGCAAGTAAGGGGATTCCAGGAATTTTGCCTTTTGAAAGGGTTCCACACTTACCTCCTGCGGCGCAAAATTATAGGCTACAGCCCCTCTGTAAGTTCTGTAAAGGTAGGACTCGGTATTGAAATTACTCCGGGTTTCTTCACTGAAGGCGTAGGTAAAAGAAAAATTGGAAATATCGTAAATGTGATTTTTCGCCTCCGGATTGGTTTTGTTGACCCTGACATTGGTAAAATTTATACTTTTTCTTTCCGTGTTGTCAGTGACAATGTCCTCGTAATTGTTGCGTTCCTCTTCCGCCATGGAATTCAGGGTTGACTGTAAAGGCACATCGGGGTCTTTCGGGTCAAAAAATGGTTTAATGCTCACTTTTTCATAGCCCACATACATGGGTATACTCAACCCCAGTTTTTCAGGAAAGAACTTATCGAGATTTACATTGGCAGCCACGTCAAATTGCAGGGTTTCGTCCCTTTCCCTGTCGGATATTTTTTCCTGTATTGAGCCCCAGCCTACCGACGAATATCTGGTAGAAGCCGTTACATTGGCAAAATCAGCCAACTGGGCATTTAGCCTGGCGTTGGCTGCCCATCCGGCCCGGGTGTCAAAATCCCCTACCCGTAATTCATTGGCCCATATGGACAAAGATTTTGGTGCCCTGTCGGGACTTTCAGGGTTTCTGATACCGATCATCATCACTTGCACGGAACTTAAATCAGGATTACCCTTTATGGTTAATCTGGTTTGACCGGTTTCCAGGGGCCCTTCAATATTCGAAAAGCGGAAATTTCTCTCGTCCCTGGTTCTGTTCCGGAGTGATTTTAACTGGAATAGTTCATCCAGCGTTACATCTATTTCGTTATCTTTAGGCCATATTCCTTCCGGTGATGTGGTACCGAAAGGCGTAATAATTAAAGGCACCTCGATTTCATAGTAATTCTGCGTCTTGTCCGTACCCAATCTCAGGAAGGCCGTTGCCTCGCCATCCTGTATATCTTCTCCTTGGGCATGAAGAAACATTTTTATATTGCCGTAGTTAATGAGATCAAAGTTAACGTTTTTAAAAACTCCCCTGGCATCCCTGTCCTCCAATTCCCTGACGGTGAGTACTAAAGATTGCTCATTTAACTGCACCTGGTTGATCGTTGTATTATCCCTGTCCCGTTCAAATCCAGGAGGCAAAACATAGCGAATTTTGTCAGGGGCTGGCTGGCTGTTTTGTTCAATATTCACTACTGAAATATTAAATTCAGTGTTGGCAGCTTCGATGGGTGTACCTATTCCCGGTGATTCGAGGCTTTCAACTTCTTTGATCCACTGGCTGCCTACCATCTGGAAATTAGCCATTCTCAATACCACAGGCTGTGAAAACCCGGTTAAGTAAGTTCTCAAATACCGGATGGACTTGAAATCACTAATATTCCCCTCGATCCTGTCAGGATTCCTGATTGGTATGCGAAACAGGTACCAGTCGACATTTTGTCCGTTAACATTGGCAGTTACTCTGTCCACGATATTTTCTCTGCCCACTTCCAGTTGGCCAGGCCTCAGATTGATGGTATATTCGTAATACTCCTCCAGGCCAGACAAGGTGTTGTCTTTATTGAGATCTTCATTTTCAGGTAGATTTGAGCCGGAAGGGGTGATGCTTGAGTTACCCGAAATAATGGGACTGTTGCCCTCCATACCATTAAAGTTTTTATACCTTTCCAAAATCTTGGCATCCCTCTCATCCAGTTCATCTCCAAGATAGAAGTGGAAGTTGTCTGCTGACGGATCAGCTTCTACAATCGTTCTGGCGGATGCAGGTATATTGTTTAAAAAGTCAGAAAAAGTCGTAGCCTCGTCTTCACTTCTCAATCCATCGAGCCCCACATCCTGATTAGGTCTGGAATCGGCAGAATTGTCAAATTGTGGTGTTAAAAACTGTTGTGTGGTGACCCTTCCCCAGGGTGTCACTTCCACATTTTCGTTGCTTCCGTCACCCGGAAGGCCATTTTCAAAGCCGTGTCTGTTGTCTTTAATAACATCTTCCGATATACTTCCCAGGTTTAGCACAAACCGGCCCCCGGTGGTATTATTCGTGTTTTGTATTCCGTCCAGTACCCGGCCATTTTCTCCGGGCAGGAACGGATCCATCAGCCAAAATTCAATAAACTCGATGTTGGCCTTATCAAAATCCACCTCAGAAGTGATGGCCCGGGTTATCCCGCCCCAGTTACTGGCAGGGTTGGGTAGGGTACCGTCAGGATTTAACTGGGGGTTATAATTATATTGTCCTCTTTCTGAAGGGAAATAAGCCAGATTGAACAACGGTAGTGCAAGGTTGAGCACCTGCTGGTCCTGGTTGATGAATATTTCCTGTGGGGTCACCTCTCTGATGTAGTGATTAAAATTGTCCTCGTCGCTGATATTGGAAGGGACATTGATTCCACTACTCCTGTAGAATATGTTATCGATAATGTACCAGGCCAGTTTTGCCCTTTTATAACCAAACGATAGATCTCCCGTAGAGGCATTGCCGTTAAAGGCGTCGTCCTCCGTAATAGGCGTACTGGCTAAACTCCAGGTTAGTACATTACCTCCCAGATTAAAAGGGGTAACAGCGGCCTCGAAATCGTCGAGGTAGGAAGTGCCGTCCCCATCTACGATATTGGAAGTGCCGGGGATTAACTGGGCAAATTCTCCGTTGAAGGTGACGGCAGATCGTTCCTTGGTTTGGATCAAGGGTAACGCATCTGTTAGTTTGGTTAAAAACCTGGATTCTTTGTTGTAGTTTACATCAAAACCATACTTGGTGTTCCTCAAAGGTTCGTCACCTACGCTTATTCTGGATATAAGGGGTCTTTCATTGAGATGTAACAAGGTCGCGCCTATGTTGAAATTTTCATTGACCAGATAGTCAAACCTTGCCCCGAACAGGCTGCGTGCCTGGAAGTTGAAAAGGTCGGACTTTTCATAGGTAATTCTAATAGGCCGTCCGGAATTCAGAATACCTTCGTTAATGATTGTCACCTTTCCAAAGGTATAGTCTACCTGGTAATCCACCCCCTCAGTAAGTGGGGTATTACCGGCAAGCACCTGGACGGAGCCTTCGGCAATATTGATTCCCGGCAGTGCAATTTCATTAGACGAACCGGCCTGCAGGGATCCGTTGATGAAAAATTTGTCCAGCAACGTATTTCGTTGTGCGTCAAACTTGGTACTGGCGTATAAGGTATCAAACACAAATTTATTGATCAGGTTATCCTGATTGGGATCCCCGATGAAAAAGCTTCTTAAATGATCGCCAAAGGGTTCAAGCACCGGAAAAATGATGTTGCCCTTTTCCGTATCAATGCTAACGCCCTCTATAAAATCGAAATTTCCATCCGGTTGCTCATCTCCCTGTTGATTCAGCCGGTCGAGATTAAAGAGTTCGACGAGGGGTACATTTTGGGTGTTGATCCCTTCGTGCAGACTTGGGTTGTCAATACCGGTCCTGTCATCCCGGTAGATCACTCTTAACTGAAAGTTTTCACGTATGACCTGGCTGGCATTCAGATTGTAAATATTTTTCATCATCAGGTCCCAGGTGGGAATGGGCCTGTTATCCGGGTCCCTGATGTTGATTTTGCTGGGTCTTAGCATTTTCAGGATAATCACCTCATCATCCTGCCGGTTTTGATAATCTTCTGTCAGCTCACCTACCTGGTAACGCTGCCCATTAAAGGTGTATTCATAGGAAACTGCCAGTACCTCATCGTTCTGCAATTGCCGGAACAAGGATACATAGCCGAGCTGGGGATGAAAGGAGTATTCCCTTTCATCTAACTTCCGGGCACTTGTAACCACATTAAATTCCGTGGCATTGACCATTCTATACTGCTGTTCCAGTATTTCTGTTACCTCGTCGGGATCCCTGATGGCATCGTTGCCTCTTAATTCGTTGAAAAGTGTATTGGCGCCGTTGCTATTTGGGGCATTCGGATCATTAGAGGTAACAAAGTCGGTATTATATATTCTTGTGGGCTCAGCCAGATCCATAAAAGCGGCAAAGTTCCTGAGCGTCTCAGTAGTATTGTTTCTGTTGATTACATAAACCTCCACCCGCGTGATATTGATACCCGAGATGATCTGGGGGATACGCTGCAACCAGTTTTCATAATTTTCACGGAAAAAGTGTCCCAGAAAAAAGTGCCGGTTTTCATCATAGTCTGACCCCCTGATTTCAAACTCGCGGGCCTGCCCTCCTGTACTTCCTCCGTTTATTTCAACTACATCCGTTTTACCCCTTTGTGTGGAGGCGACGGCCGTGACAAATAATTTGCCGAACTGCAATTGGGTTTTAAAGCCAAAAAGGTTTTGAGAACCGGTTATCAGGCTATTATTAAGGGGTAAACTTACATTCCCAATTTCAATTTTTTTGATTATGTCTTCCTCAAATCCGGTATATTCTACTTTGAAGTTATTTTCAAAATCAAATGAGTTATTGTTATCAAAATTGGTGGTCACTTTTAATTTTTCGCCAATGCTACCCACCACATTCATGGTTATTTGCTGATCGAACTCCAGTGGTGTAATATTTCTTTGTTGCCTGATAGGAATGGAAGGGTTAAATACCCTTTCAAATCTTGAACCGAAATCAAGGGTAACAAATCCACTGGGCACAATGTCTATTCTGCTTCCACCGAAGATCCTATCGAATACCGGGCTGATATACAATGGCGGAATGAGGCTTCTTGAACTGACCGGGCTTTCTCCATCCAGCCCACGGGACCGGGATTTCCAGTAATCTTTTAATATTTTTTTTTCCTGATAATCAGAGAATTCCTCAAAAGACATGGAAGTGGTTGGACGAAAATTCACATCACCCATTTTTTCGTAGATCGTATAATTGAGTCCGGTATCGATTTCCACATCCAGCATCAGGCCGGAAGGGTCTTTTAGCAGTAAAGGTGATGGACTTAAATCAAAGGAAAACGGATCACCGAAACGGTCTTTGGGTCGAAAAGTAGGTTGCCTGGTTGGTTGATAGGGCAGTTGACGATTGGTGGTATCTGCTTTTGTAGTATCTTGCGTCTGAACATTGTTTTGCGTAGAATCATTACCGGTGGTATCGATCTTATAATATTCCAGCCCCAGTTCGGTGGGGATTAGTGAGCCCTGATTGCCGAGCGACAGATTTCCATTAGACCAAAACCAATTCGCCATCACTAAGGACCCGGTCAGGATAAATAACAAATATCCGTTTAGTCTAGATAAAATCAAGTTTTTACTATTCGATTAAGCAGTTTTAAGAGCAAGTCTTATTAACTCTTCCAAGCTAATTTCTTCCTTGGAGTTCTTCAAAATTCCATCAATAGTTTTTGTCGCCATTCCTTTATTATACCCCAATGTCATTAGTGCTGATAACGCTTCATTTTTTACCGTATTGTACGATTTTTGTTGAATTATCGCATAATTATCACCTAGGTTTTCTTTGGCCATTTTATCTTTTAACTCCAGTACAATTCTTTGTGCGGTTTTGGCTCCGATGCCTTTCACGGACTGAATGGTTGATACATCTCCATGAATGATTGCCTCCTGTAATTCATTGGCTGAAAGTGACGAAAGCACCATTAACCCGGTGCTTGGGCCCACACCTGTTATGGAAATAAGGGATAAAAATATTTTTTTTTCAATTGGCTCGAAAAAACCAAACAAGGTATGGCTATCCTCCTTAACATGTAAATAGGTATGTAATTTGCACCTCTCCAGATCTTTAATGGCGGTAAATGTTCCCAACGAAATCTTGATTTCGTATCCTATACCCCCAATATCTATAATAACAAATGTAGGATCTTTCCAGGTTAACTTACCTTCTATATAAGCGATCATTTTTTCCCAGGTTTCCTGGCTTCTTTTTTCTTTGCCCATTGCGCGTCTACTACGGCGATGGCGACCATATTTACAATTTCTCTTACTGAACTGCCTAGTTGTAAGATATGTACAGGTTTATTCATGCCCATCAAAATGGGGCCAATTCCTTCGGCACCACCTAACTCCATAACCATTTTATAGGCGATATTACCGCTGGCCAGATCAGGGAATACAAAAGTATTGGCACCTTCTTTCGCCAGCTCACTAAATGGGTAGTTGGATTGTTGTATGTCCGTGTTAATGGCTACATTGGCCTGAATGTCTCCATCGATGGTCAGACCGGGATATTTTTTGCGGGCCAGTTCAGCGGCCTTACTGGTCTTGCCAGGCACAGGGCCCTTACTGGAACCAAAGTTGGAATAAGAAAGCACAGCAATACGGGGTTCATAATCGAAGAAACGTACGCCCCTGGCAGTAAGACCGATTATATCCACCAATTCTTCTGCTGTCGGATCCACATTTACGGTGGTGTCGGCAAAGAAAAATGTACCGATTTTGGTAGAAATGATATACATACCCGCGACCCGGTCGATTCCCTCTTCGGTACCAATGATTTGCAGGGCAGGGAGTATGGTTTTAGGATAATCTTTGGTTAAGCCGGAGATCAAAGCATCAGCCTCCCCACATTGCACCATCATGGCGCCGAAATAGTTTCTGTCGCGCATCAGCTTTTTGCCTTCATAATAGGTAAGACCTTTGCGTTTTCTTTTTTCATACAAAACTTTACCAAACTCTTCTGTTTTGGCTTCCTCCCGGGAGGTGTCAATGATCTCGGAATTATGTAGTTCGAGGTGGTACTGCTCGCACAGCTTGTCTATATGCTTTTGATTGCCCAGCAGGATTGGTATACCTATGCCTTCTTCTGCGACAGTTTGCGCAGCTTTCAGTATCTTATAGTTGTCAGCTTCAGCGAATACCACCCTTTTAGGATTATTCTTAGCCCGGTTTATGATCCTTGAAATGATTTTTTGATCTATTCCGATCCTTTTTTGCAAATCTATTTCGTACTGATCCCAGTTTTTAATATGATATTTGGCTACACGGGTGTCTATCGCGGCCTTAGCTACTGCTGGTGAAATAGTGGTGATTAACCGGGGGTCCAGTGGTTTGGGAATGAGGTAATCTTTACCAAATTTCAGCTTGTCCAGCCCATAGGCTTTGCTGACTAAATCCGGTACGGGTTCCCTTGACAAATCTGCCAGCGCTTTCACTGCCGCCAGTTTCATTTCTTCGTTGATGGCAGTGGCCCTCACATCCAGTGCCCCCCTGAAGATGTAGGGAAAACCCAACACATTATTGATCTGGTTGGGATGGTCGGATCTTCCGGTAGCCATGATGATATCGCTCCGGGTAGCCATGGCGGATTGATAGGATATCTCAGGATCCGGGTTAGCCAGTGCAAAAACGATTGGATCTTTTGCCATGGATAACACATTTTCCGGTGTGAGGACATTACCTTTGGATAGCCCTAAAAACATATCAGCGCCTTTTATGGCTTCATCCAGTGTATTTAAGTCCTTTCCGGTAGCAAATTCGGCCTTGACCGGATCCAGATTCTCCCTGTCTTTTCTGACCACACCGGCACTGTCCAGCATGACTATGTTTTCTTTTTTTGCTCCCAATGCCGCATAGAGTTTGGTACATGCAATAGCTGATGCACCCGCCCCGTTGACCACTATATATAGGTCATCAATCTTTTTCTCAACCAGGATCAAGGCGTTTAAAAGACCAGCACTTGAAATAATAGCGGTGCCATGCTGATCGTCATGCATGACGGGGATATTCATCTGATCCCTTAGTGATGCCTCAATTTTAAAACTTTCCGGTGCTTTTATATCTTCCAGGTTGATTCCCCCGAAGGTTGGCTCAAGTGATTTAACAATTTTAATAAAAGCATCCGGATCCTCTTCATTGATCTCGATGTCGAACACATCGATGCCTGCAAACTTTTTAAACAGGACTCCCTTTCCTTCCATGACAGGTTTTGAGGCTTCCGGACCGATATTACCCAGCCCGAGTACAGCGGTGCCATTAGAAATAACGCCTACGAGATTTCCTTTTGAAGTATATTTGTAGACATTTTCCTCATTATCCGCTATTTCCAGACAGGGTTCTGCTACACCGGGTGAGTATGCCAATGCAAGATCAAGTTGTGTACTTAAGATTTTAGTAGGAATCACCTCTATTTTTCCAGGCTGGCCCTGGGTGTGATAGTTCAAGGCGTCCTCTTTCCTGATTTTTATTGACATAAGTTAATAGATTGGGCTTATTTTGAAATTTAGCTGAAACACAATATTAAGAATTAATCTCATTTTCTAACTGCGTCTGGCTCTTAAATGTTGACATGATTACTTCTAACTCCATGAGCGCTTCCCGCTTATCCATTCCCGGGGCTGTTACGTACGCTTCCATATAATATAACCGGTTAAGCTTTTGATCCACAAATGTATAACTCCTGTAGGGGCCACCCAATGAATTGTCACTGGCTTTCCATAACCCGAAAGCTTTCATGGCAAATTCGTCATGAAAAGTTGTGGCCTGTGCTTTCATTGGCAAAATATCCTGATAAGTTATATATATTTCCGGTTTTTCCACGTCTCTGAGGTAAGTGGAGGTAATTTTTTCCCTTAAGGCCAATAGGTTTTCTTCTTTAAAAACATCCTGGGTGGTGTAATCGGTAAAATAAACAAAAATACTTTTATCTACGTCTTTATCGAGGTACCTAAGCCATAAAAAGTCATCTTGTTCATCAGCAATGCGGTAGCCATCCGGTACTCTTAAAGAAAACTTGTATTTATCCGCGATTCCTTCGCTTAGCTTTTTCTTTTCACCGGTTCTGTACAAATCTGTCTTGGTCCGGTCTTTGGCGATCTGCACAAAATAGTTCATTAACCGGTCCTTATTTTTATTAAGATTCTTTAACAGGGATTCATCATCGGTGCCAAAAAGGTGAGTAATCTCCTGGCCTCTGGCGTATTCATCCTGTTTGGTATACATAAACAGTTCCGGCTCATTTTTAATTCGCGCTATGGATTCGGGAGTTACATTATTCCTCATAAAAATTCCTGCCCTGCTAAGGTCATTCAGAATGGTAACATAAATGATACTTCTGGCAACTTTCAAGACGTCATTCATTTTGAGGGGATCAATCCTTCTGAGGGTAAATTGAGGCTCATCCTGCGGCAGGCCCGGGATAGGGGCACCCAGGGATTCTCTGAAAAACCTGCCCACCGGCCCTGCCCATTTCGCTGAATCGATCACGACCAACACCTCGGTAATTTCACCGGCCGCATCGGGAAGAAGGTCTTTATTCCCTTTTTCAATTTGTTCACCGCAGCTCAGAATCAGAAAAGAAAGTGCGACCATCACACCATTTCTTAAAAGCTTGCTTGCTTTGTTTAATCTTCTCATTTGAAGGTCTATTTTCAATAGCGTCTTAAATTAAATAAATCCGTAAAGGTTTTAAAAATATCTAATTAAATATTCGTTGACAGATATTAATTAAATAATAACAAGACAGCGAAAAAGTCACAATAATTTAACCTGTGCCACTGGATAAATGGTAGGTTCCGGGGACCTGGGCAGGGTGGAAAATGTGCTTAAAGTTTTACCCCAGTACCAATGTCTGGCCTGGTTTGATTTTATTGGTTTTCAAATTATTTAGTTTCTTAATTTTATCAATGCTCAGATTTTTATATTTTCTGGAGATATCCCACAATGTATCTCCTGGTTGTACCTTGTATAAAACCCTGGCATTTTTAAGATCGATTTGCTGCTGCGGGCTGGCGTTCTTAGCCATCACCGGCCTGTTCACTTTATTTACCTGATCCGGTCTTACCCAGACAGCCAGCCGCTGATCAATTCTTATTGTATTGCCTCTTAAGTTATTCCAGGCCCTGATATCAGACACCCTGACCTTGTACCTTTCCGCAATCTTTCCGATCACGTCACCTCTTCTCACCCTATGGACCACCTTTTTCTTTCCATAAGTGCTGCCAACACTGTTTTTGGCAATAAACTCTAGTTCTTTCCGGCCCTTTCTGTTGGCTGAGTCAAGAATGTAAGACCTTTTGTAATCAATGAAATTGTATTTATCAGCCGGTATTTTTAACGGATAGTTTTTTACGTAATCCGGTACCGCGCTACGTTTTAGCTCCGGGTTAAGCCGGGCCAGGTCTTCCAGACAAATGTTGGTTAAACTCGCAAACGTTTCAAGATTCAGGTATTTATTGACTGTGATGGTGTCGGTTTCCCAGGCATACAACAGGCTATCCTGATGGAAATTATGCTCATCTGCATAGTTCAACACGTACGTCACTGCCACAAACTGGGGCACATACGATCTGGTTTCCCTTTTAAGGTAGCGGTATACTTCCCAGAATTTTTTCTTGTAACCCGACCGGCGTATGGCCTTTCTTACGTTGCCAGGCCCTGAGTTGTAAGCGGCCAGGGCCAGTTCCCAGTCATCAAAATAATCGTAAAGAAATTTTAGATATTTGCAGGCCGCTTCGGTAGCTTTTTCCGGATCTCTTCTTTCATCAATATACCAATCCTGATTAAGTCCGTACAACCTTCCGGTTGCCGGCATAAATTGCCATAAACCTCCCGCGCCGACTCTGGAGGTAGCACCGGGTTCCAACCCGGATTCGACAATGGCCAGGTATTTCAATTCGTCAGGTAGCCCATATTTTTTAAGATACTTTTCAAAAATGGGGAAATACAGGTTTTTCCGGTTAATCATTCTCTGCGTATACGCCCGGTTCCTTACGGCAAAGTATTCTATGAAACCTCGTACCCGGCTATTATAATTCAGAGGGATATCTTTTTCAAGACAGGAAAGCCTGTCTCCTACAAGATCAAAAGGTACATCGGGAATATAATCGGGAGATACAAAAACCTGCGGTGTATCTTCTATCATCAGGGAATCGGGCTGATGTATATCAATGGTATCATGGTCAAGTTTGATTTCTTGTCCAAAACTACCATCCCTTACTGTAAAACCCAGCAGAACCACTAATACCCATTTTGCACTAACCTTTACCATATCTTAAAAAAAGCTACTGTTTATCTAATATATACTTACTAAACGAAAAAAGTTCCTTTTCCTTGAAATCATTCGTCATTATTTGCAGCCCTATGGGTAATCCGTCTTTATCAGTCCCATTAGGAATGGATACAGCGGGAATACCAGCCACAGAGGCCTGTACAGTAAACAAGTCAGCCAGATACATCTCAAGCGGGTCGTTTTTTTTCTCCCCGATTTTAAAAGGAGGCGTGGGGGTTGTTGGCAAAATAATAAAATCGTAATCTGAAAGGATCGACTGTGTCTGATCCTTAATCAGCCTTCTTACCTTTTGCGCTTTGGTGTAATAAGCGTCGTAGTAGCTGGCACTTAAAACAAAAGTCCCCAGCATAATTCTTCTTATTACTTCCGGTCCAAACCCTTCCGATCTGCTTTTTTTATACATGGAAAGCAAATCTTTTCCCTTTGGACTCCGATACCCGTACTTCACACCATCGTATCTGGATAAATTAGAGCTAGCTTCGGCAGTAGTCAAAATATAATAAGTCGGAAGGGCATATTTCATCAAAGGAAATACTATTTCATCCACGCTATGTCCTTCTCTTCTTAAAAAATCCAACGTGCCAAGGGTTTTTTCTTTTATATCATTATTTAAACCCTCACTTTCAAAAGTCTCTTTAAGGTAGGCGACCCTGGCTTTTTTATCATAGCTAATGGCCCCTGTATAGTTTTCTACTTTTTTCTGCGAAACAGTACTGTCGTAATCATCTTTTCCGGCAATTACTTCCAGTACTAGCGCATTATCTTCAATGCTTTTTGAAAAAATGCCAATCGTGTCGAATGATGAGGCATACGCAATCAAACCATGCCTCGATATTCTGGAATAAGTTGGTTTCAAACCAATAATTCCGCAAAATGCTGCCGGTTGTCTGACCGACCCACCGGTATCTGAGCCCAACGCTACCTGACACATATCTGCCTGAACCGACACGGCACTCGCCCCCGAAGATCCTCCCGGAACCCTGGTGTTGTCCATCTCGTTCAGCGTAGGACCGAAGGGTGAATTCTCATTGGAAGAACCCATCCCGAATTCGTCGCAATTTTGCCTTCCTATGATGATAGCATCTTCTGCTATCAGTCTTTTTACGGCAGTTGCTGAAAACTGCGATTCAAATCCCTCCAGAATCTTACTTCCTCCTTGTATTCGGTGATCTTTATAACAAAGCAGATCCTTTAAACCCACAACTAACCCTGCCAGCCTGCCCT
The DNA here is from genome assembly GCA_022360015.1 of Cytophagales bacterium. Taxonomy (GTDB): domain Bacteria; phylum Bacteroidota; class Bacteroidia; order Cytophagales; family Cyclobacteriaceae; genus Agaribacillus. The sequence goes on along the minus strand of JAKSDQ010000288.1, from coordinate 171,375 downwards.
GGGTTCCCTGACTGAATTTAAGGTCAATTTCTTCTGCCCTTGCCAGTGCCTCATCTTTGTATACTTCTAAAAATACATTAAGATGACGCTTTTCTTCAATGTTTTGAAGGTAATGTCTGACCATTGAGACACAGTTCAGATCCCCTTTTCTGATCTCATCCTGTATAGCCTCAAGGGAAGAATAATTTACCGATACCACTATTCTTTAACCGTCTTTTCCCCTTCTTCTATCTCTTTTTTTACTTCTTTTGTGGCGTCCTTGAACTCTCTGATACCTTTGCCCAGACCTCTGGCCAATTCAGGAATTTTCTTTGCCCCGAAGAAAATTAATATTACCAATACAATCAGTATCCATTCCATTCCTCCTGGCAAACCTCCTATTGCTAATAATGCATGCATGTCTAGTATATTTTAAAGTTTAAACTTATGTAAAGATACAGAATATAATCGTGGACTCAAATTACACTTCAAAACTAAGTATTACAATGTAAAGTAAGGATGATATTTACAAAAAAAACCTGAAAATCGATAATGAAATGGTTATTAAATATTTAATACTAAGCGATATGAAGTACTTATTTAACTGACAGCTGCGAAAAATTGTTGCCATATAAATTAAAAATTATGTAATTTCCATAGAGATTTTTGAAGGTGTAGTGCGGGGAAGGCAACCCGAGATCCGCAGCCCTTCCCCTCAAATGTAACAACTAATCTGTTTCTGCTTTTTTACCACCAAAACTTGTTTATTTTTGCATTTCTAAACAAACTAATCATGCATCTAAGCGAACAAGAGATACAAAGACGTAAGGAAAGAGAGCATTTGCTGGAGTTAGGTATAGCACCCTATCCAAGTGAATCATTTGAGGTAAATGTGACCACAGAGCAGATAAAAGCCAATTTTGAAAGCGATCCGGATAGTTTTAAGGAAATATCCATTGCCGGAAGGCTAATGAGCCGGAGGATTATGGGATCGGCCTCCTTCGCGGAAATACAGGATGAAAAGGGAAGAATCCAATTCTATGTCAGAAGGGATGATATTTGTCCTGGGGAAGATAAAACTTTGTATAATACCGTTTTTAAGAAATTATTGGATATTGGAGATATTATTGGGTTGAATGGATTTGTGTTTAAAACCCAGGTAGGGGAGATCTCCATTCATGTTATTGAGCTGAAATTGCTTTCCAAATCGCTGAAGCCTTTGCCCATTGTGAAACACGCTGAGGATGGGCAGGGAAATGTGCAAACCTATGATGCTTTTACCGACCCGGAGCTCAGGTACAGGCAGCGCTATGTGGATTTGGTAGTCAATCCGGAAGTGAAGAAAACGTTTTTACAGAGAACATGGCTGATAAATTCTATTAGGAATTTTTTGACCGAAAAGGGTTATCTTGAAGTGGAAACCCCTGTTCTTCAGCCTTTATACGGGGGAGCGGCAGCGAGGCCCTTCAAAACGCATCATAATACCCTGGATATGACCCTATACCTTAGAATTGCCAATGAGCTTTATTTAAAAAGGCTTATTGTCGGAGGGTTTGATGGTGTTTTTGAATTTGCCAAAGATTTTAGAAATGAAGGTATGTCGCGCTTTCACAATCCGGAGTTTACGCAGGTCGAATTGTATGTTGCTTACAAAGATTACAATTGGATGATGGATTTGGTGGAGGAAATGATTGAAAAAGCGGCGCTTGATCTGCATGGCACCACAAAGGTGCAGGTGGGAGCGCATATGATCGATTTTAAAAGGCCCTGGAAAAGGTATACCATGTTTGAAGCTATTGAACATTTTACGGGGATTGACATTTCAGATATGAATGAGCGGGAACTGCGGGAAGTGTGTAAAAAGCTTAATGTGCCTGTGGATGATACTATGGGCAAGGGTAAACTGATAGATGAGATCTTTGGGACGTGTTGTGAACCGTTATTAATTCAGCCTACCTACATCACAGACTATCCGGTGGAAATGTCCCCATTGGCAAAAAAACATAGGGAAAAAGAAGGACTTGTAGAGAGGTTCGAGACCATTTGTAATGGTAAGGAGATTTGTAATGCTTTTTCAGAGTTGAATGATCCTGTCGATCAAAGGAATAGATTTGAAGAACAACTGGAATTAGGCAAAAGAGGAGATGATGAGGCGATGGTGTTGGATGAGGATTTTCTCAGGGCGCTGGAATACGGAATGCCGCCAACGGCTGGTCTGGGAGTAGGGATTGACCGGTTGGCGATGATCATGACAAATTCGCCGTCTATTCAGGATGTTATATTCTTTCCTCAAATGAAACCTGAAAAAAGGCCTCAACATGCTACCGAAAAGGATTTTGTGGATGTAGGTGTCAGGGAAGAGCTGGTGCCTGTTTTACAGAAGTTGGGTTTGGTAACTATCGAACAGTTAAAACAGTCTAATCCCAATAAGCTTTTTAATGATGTTTGCGGAATGCGGAAGAAAATGAAACTGAAGGAGGTGAAAAATCCAGATTTGGAGGAGGTGAAAAGTTGGTTGGTATAGGGTGGCAGGCACCGGCAGGTGTGGCTGTTACACAACGTTTTCGGCAAAGTTTTTGGTGCCTTTGTGGTTACCCATTTTTTACCACGGAGGCACAAAGACACAAAGAGGGAATAATTAATGGGTGGAAAATGGCAAGAGTTTCAGGAGGGCAGGCAGGTTTAACCTTGGATACGCCGTGATTTAAGAAAAATGAAAACAGGAAAGGGGCAAGGTTAGCTTTCATGGTCTTGCCCCTTTCTTTTACCATGCAAATTAATATTTGGCCAATGATTGGTCTATTTCATCGGCGTAGGCAAGTATTCCACCTTTTAAATTATATAAATTTTTGAATCCGTATTTCTGTTCTAATAACTGGATGGCATCTGCACTGCGTTTTCCACTTCTGCAATGAATCACCACCTCTTTGTCAGAGGCAATTTTATTCACGGCTTTTTCAACCTTCGCCAGTGGAATCAGCTCTCCACCCAGATTAGCGATATCATATTCATATCCTTCCCTGACATCGATCAACTGAAAATCTTTTTTCTCCGCCTGCCATGATTCCAGTTCTTTTACGGTAATTTCTTTTACGTTAGCAGTCTGTCCGTTCTCCTGTCCGATTCCACAAAACATTTCGTAGTCAATCAGTTCAGTCTGAGTAGGGTTTTTGCCGTTTAACGGGTTTTTCTCGTCTTTTCTCAAATTCAAAGTCCTGGTTTCGAAGCTCAGTGCGTCAAAGATAAACATTCGTCCCGACAGGGGCTCCCCAATGCCAGTGATCACCTTTATCACTTCATTGGCCTGGAGACTTCCGATAATTCCCGGCAATACACCCAGTACACCCCCCTCTGCACAGCTAGGTACCAAACCAGGTGGCGGTGGACTAGGGAATAAATCCCTGTAGTTGGGCCCCCTTGTCCCATCCTCATGGAGATGATTGAAAACACTCACCTGTCCGTCAAAACGGAAAATAGATGCATAGACATTGACTTTGTCTGAAAGGACACAAGCATCGTTGACCAGATACCTGGTCGGGAAATTGTCCGTGCCATCTGCTACAACGTCGTAGTCCCTGATGATTTCCAGGGCATTTTCAGAAGTCAACTGGGTATTGTAAGTGATGATTTGGATAAACGGGTTTTGTGCCTCAATTCTTTCTTTGGCAACTTCTACCTTGGGTCTGCCGACGTCCGCGCTGGTGAATAGCACCTGCCTTTGCAAATTACTGTCGTCAACCACATCAAAATCCACAATGCCTATGGTACCAACTCCGGCGGCCGAGAGATATTGAATCAACGGGGCACCCAGCCCGCCTGTTCCCACTACCAGAACTTTTGCCTCTTTTAATTTTCTTTGCCCCTCGATGTTAAACTCAGGTATGATCAGATGCCTGCTATACCTTTCTAATTCGGCCTTGCTAAAAGTTACTTCTGCCATGATTATGATAATGCTTTATTTTAGTTTACGATATGCCACCTGCAATAGCCGGAATAATACTGATTACGGCATCTTCCCTGATTGCCGTGTCTTCATTTTTCAGGGCCTGTATGTCTTCATCACCAATAAATACCCTCACAAAATTTCTGATGCTACCATCATCATTGAGAATATTATTGCCGATTTCCGGGTATTCATTGATCAGGTCATTGATAGCCTCAATGACTGTTTGTCCTTTTACCTGTACATCCTTTTGGTTGTTGGTAAACTTTCTCAAAGGAGTTGGAATAATAATTTTTGCCATTTTATCAATCTTTATTTTAAATTCAATAATACTTACCTGTCATATTTTATTTAGTGACGATTTCATTTTCAATCTTTTCTTCGACAAATTTCAGTTCATTATTTAATTGCCAGGAGGTTGTATCTGCCACTTTCCCATTCATTACCGATACAATGATATAAGAGAAAAACGGAACTGCTTGTTTCAAATCATGTTCCGAAGGCCTCGCAGGGTGATTCGGATGCGAATGGTAAATGCCTAAAAGGGTCAGGTCATTTTCGTTGGCGAATTTTTCGGCCTGCATGTAATCGAAAGCTGAAATTTCGAACCTTCTGCGCTGATCGCCCTCTTTGCTGTTTTCTACGGGAACTGCCAGGGTTACGTTTCTTACGGTTTGGTCACTACCGTAAAAGAAACCGCAGCACTCATTCGGAAAAGTGGATTCCGCATGGCTGTGCATAGTATCGAGGGCCTTTTTATGTATTGTAAGCTTCAATTTTATTTGAATAATTTTTCAATCACTTCACTGTATTTGGAAGCATCATCAGGAAAAACCGTGACGATGGTTCCTTCATCGATGGATTCAGCTACTCTAATAGCACCTACAAGGTTAGCGGCTGAGGAAGGGCTTACCAACAACCCTTCCGATCGGGCTATTTCCTTAATGAGGTTGGTAGCCTCCATTGAGTCAATCAAAAGATTTTCATCGGCCAGCTTGCTATCATAGATTTTTGGCACAATGGCTGTTTCCATGTGTTTCCACCCCTCAAGACCGTGCATGGCACTGTCAGGATGTAAAGCGATAGCCTTAATTTCAGGATTTAGTTCCTTTAACCTTGTGATAGTCCCTCTAAACGTACCGGTGGTGCCCAAACCTGCAACAAAATGCGTGATTTCCCCACCTGTTTGTTCAAATACCTCTTTGCCTGTGGTATGGTAGTGAGCAAGCCCATTGTTGCTATTGGCATATTGATCAGCGTAAAAATACTTCAAAGGGTTTTCTTCCATCAATGATTTTGCCTGTAACTGCGCGCCATCGGTTCCTTCGAAAGGGGAGGTATAAATTATAGCTACCCCATAGGATTTCAGCATGGTTTTTCTCTCCCGGGAAGCATTTTCCGGCAAGCACAGTGAAACGTTCATCCCCGAGGCCGCTGCGATTGCTGCGTAGGCTATACCGGTATTTCCGCTGGTGGCATCCAAAAGGTGCTTTTCGCCGGTCAGCTTACCGTTATTCACAGCACTTTTTATAATGTTGAAAGCCGGTCTCGCTTTTACACTATTACCCAACTGCTGCCATTCCAACTTGACCAGAATTTTAACCTTAGGTTTTCGGTATAATCGTTGAATGGGAAAAAGAGGGGTATGTCCTATAAACCGCCCTACCTGTTCAATTCTTTGTTTTAGTTGCGTATCTACTATATCTGAAATCATAATTATATGGACATTAAGCAACAAAAAAAGCCTTTCCGTGTGGAAAGGCTTTCTAATTCTTTAGTTATTTTATTACAAATCAGCGTATATGATTCTCCTTTCCACCATGATACCGGAAACAACAACAGCTACAGCAACAAGTTTGGAAAGATTTATACATCTGTTTATGATTTACTGCAATTTAATGATTTTGTTTTCTTTTTTAACGGAAAAATGAAATTCTTGTTTAAAAATAGTTTTAAATTTTGAACCGAACTAATAAAACTGCCAAAAAGTCAATTATTTTTTCCCAACTTGCAGTTTAAATAAAATAACATGGAAGACATCAACATTTATTGGGTAACCATTGGGGTATCACTTATTATCATCCTGTCCTTTATTTATAATGCCATCGCCCAAAAAACCAATATTCCTTCTGTCATATTGCTGATTATCACAGGATTTGTGCTGGGAAGCTTTGTGGCTATAGATCAACCGACCATAAGGCCGGTTCTGGAAATACTGGGTACGATCGGATTGATAATGATTGTACTGGAAGCTGCCCTGGACCTGAAATTGGAAAAGGAAAATATGGGGCTCATCGGCAAAGCTTTTTTGATAGCGTTGATTTTGTTGATTTTGACTTCTATATGCATAGCAATGGTCATAAGGTTTTTTAATGACGTAAGTATATTCAATGCCCTGGTTTATGCCATTCCCCTGTCCATCATGAGTAGTGCTATTATTATCCCCAGTGTCTCGAATTTGTCCCATATCAAAAAAGAATTCCTGATCTGTGAGGCCGCTTTTTCAGATATTCTGGGCATCATGTTCTTTTATTTTATGCTGGACTCCGCCGCCATGGATACCGCAGGTGAGATTACCACCAGTATTTTTACCAATATTGCCATTACACTGGTCATTTCCGTCATTCTGGGATTTGTCATCATCCTGTTTATGCAGAGAATCGAGGCCCAGGTGAAGTTGTTTTTGCCTATGGCGACATTACTATTGCTTTACTCAGTGGGGAAACTGTTTCATTTGTCCTCGTTGATCTTTGTGCTGGCATTTGGATTGATGATCAATAATGTGGATCTCTTTTTCAGGGGCTCTTTGAAAAAGTTTATAGATGTGACAGGGTTTGACAAGTTACTGGCAGATATAAAGTTACTTACTCTTGAAAGCTCATTTATTGTAAGGACTTTCTTTTTTATTGCTTTCGGAATGTCTATCACTATCAGTGGCTTAAACGATATCACGGTTTATCTGATGGGATTGCTGATACTTATCTTTATTTATGCATTAAGGTTTGGGGTAATGGCGGGTTTAAGCAAAGAACAATTAAAGCCCGGTGTTCTGGTGGCCCCCAGGGGTTTGATTACTATTTTACTGTTTTTTGCCATACCGGAGGAGTTGGCTATTGATTCGTTTAATTCTGCTACCTTGCTGCTGGTGATTATTGTCAGTAGTATATTAATGACTGTGGGACTTATCAAATACAAAGGAGAGGATGAAAAATCAGCTCCGGGAGGCGGGGAGCAATCAGCAGACGCCTCTTTTTCAGGATTAAAACAGGAGGAAAGCCAGGCGGTTTCTGACAGCTTTTCTTCCGGATCACCCGGTTCATTCCCACCCCGCAGCGATTTGCCGGGTGAGGAGTGATTGAGCATCTAACGTTTCCATTGTAAAAAGGTGATCCGGAAGATATAAACCTGCATGTTTTTAAACTGTGTTTTTTTATCGATTTGCATGCCATTGTTATAAGCGACCTTTTGAGATCCGATATTGTTAATATCGATGATGGAGATAATTGAATCAGCCATTTGCTTTTGAAAGGCAAAGTCCCTGAAAAATCTGGCTGCCTCAGTGGCAAATCCCTGTGACCAAAAATCCGGCAGTAAACTGTAGCCAATCTCCAGCTCTGGCGTCTCGTCTACAATTTGCTTTAACAATCCACATTGCCCTGCAAATTGACCGGTGGATTTTTCAATCATGGCACATAAGCCATATCCGTCCTCTTTGTAGCGTTGCAATTGCCTTTCTATCCATGCTTTACAGGCGGTTTCCGGCGGTTGATCCAGGTAGTAAAATCTTGTGGCCTCTTTGCTTTTGAAAAAAGGCAGCAAGCTCTCGTAGTCATCCGTGGTTAAGTTACGGTAGTTTAATCTCCTGGATTCAAGGCCTTCAGATATCATTAGCCGGCGTTTGGTAATTCGCATAATTCAATAAAATAACCATCCGGATCCTGCAGGAAAATCTGCCAGGCCCCATCGGGTCTCTGTTTTTTGGGGTTATGGGTAACATTGGCCCTTTTAAGCTGATCTTCAACTTTTTGGATAGCGCTTACCTGCAAGGCAAAATGGGTTCCTCTTTGCAATGAGTTAACCGGCGCTTTTCTGCCTGCTATTAAATGCAACTCCTGCCTGGTTCCTAACCGAAACCAGGCGCCCCCGAAATCGAAGTCAGGCCTGGCTATTTGCTCCAGGCCCAGTTTATCTTTGTAAAATGAAATACTGGCCGAAAGGTCACTAACATGAATGGCCACATGGTTTAAATCAAGTATTTCCATAAAAAAATTAAATTAAATCGCAAGTTAAAAATATTTAAGTCATCTAAATAATTAAAATTCAAGCTTGGACGAAAAGGTTTTAATAAAACCCTTGCAAAAGAGGGACGAAGATGCATTTAAAAAATTGGTTGAGTTGTACCAGGATAAGGTCTATAATACCGTCCTTGGATTTTTGCATTCTCCCGAAGATGCAGAAGACATCTCACAGGAGGTTTTTATTGAAGTCTTTAACGCCATTGGAAAATTCAGAGGTGGGGCAAAGTTATCTACATGGATTTACAGGATTGCAATTAATAAGTCTTTGGAATTGATACGAAAACAAAAACGGCAAAAAAGATTTGCTTTTTTTACAAATATTTTTGACATGCCGGAAAACAAAAAGTTGTATGTTGCTGATTTTGAGCATCCTGGTGTACAATTAGAGCATAAAGAGAACGCCAGGGTTTTATTCGCGGCTATAGCCAAATTGCCTGAAAACCAAAAAGTCGCCTTTACCCTTCACAAGGTAGAAGGCCTGAGTTACCAGGAAATAAGTAAGATCTTGCAATTGAGCCTGTCATCAGTTGAGTCATTGATGTTCAGGGCAAAAAAGAAATTACAAAAGCTGTTAGCTGATTTTTACAAAGGTACCAATGATTACTGATTACTACAATATGAAAACAACAACGATTCCAAATGTCCTTTGGCAGTTGTACAAGTCAGGAATACCTCCAAATTTTCCTTTGCGGATCAGTTACCTCTGTGTGCCTTTGTGTCTTTGTGGTGAAAAAAGAAACACCACAAAAACGCAAAGGGAAACAAGGCTTGGTTGTATGTACTTGGAAATTTGTTAATACAGTTTATATGCTATGAAATCGAATAAGGAAGCTATTGATAAAAAAATTGCCGACACGCTCTCTTCTCTGGATCATGTGAAGCGAGCAAGGATAAAACCTTTTTTTTATACCAGGTTAAAGGCCCGGATGCAGCAGGGCGAGAAGGGATTTTGGTCTTTGTTTCTAAACCCACAGTTGATCATGGCGGTTGCCAGTGTATTTTTGTTACTGTGTCTGAACTTTTATGTGGTGATAAATTATGAGTCGGAATACAGTACTCAAAGTGACGGGTTTAGTGCATTTATGAATGATTACCGGATTGACAGCGGTAGTATTTACCAGTTAAATGAATAAATGATGCGTTATTTTACTAAATCGGGCATATATATTTTTTTAATAATCCTGTTGGCGTTGTTAAATGTCTCCCTTATTTTATTTTTCTGGAAGGGGCCACCTTCAAAGTACAGTCATCGGGACCGTGGCCGGGGTCAGGCCAGAATGGAGTTATTTGTGGCAAGGAAGCTGGACTTTTCCAGGGAACAGGTTAAGGAATATAAGCGGCTTAGAAAGGAGCATTTTCAGGAAGTGGAACCAGCATTTAAAGAGATGAGAAGGCTTAAGCGGGCGTTGTTCGACCTGTTGGGGCGAAAAAATATCTTTGTAGAAAAACAGCAGTTGTTGGAGCAGATTGGCAAGACGCAATCGGCCATTGATTCCCTCACCTTTACTCATTTTGAGAAACTGCGAAATATTTGTAATGAAAGCCAAAAATCGAGGTTTGACGAAATTATCAACGAGGTAACGTACCGTCTTACCCCGTCAGGTAGCCATCACCGTGGCAGAAGAGGCAGGTTGAATGTGCACTAGTTTTTCGGTTTTGAACAGGGTTCCTAGTTCCGGGTTTGACTGTTGCTGTATGCTATTACTAAGCCGCAAGCGTCTCGTGGCTGTTGCACGACTCAAACATATGCCTGTATTTTCATTTTATTGGGCAAAGAATTTTGTCCAAAACGTTGTGCAAAAGCCCCGCTACGCTTGTACTATCCTATGGCCTTAATGATAAGAGGATGCGATGATTTCATAATCGCCGGCCCAAGGGTGTATACCATAAAATAATTGTCCATTGTCAACTGTCCATTACGCCATACTTATATTTAAAGGTTTGTCCTATTAATCTCCTTAACCGCATGATCACATGCCCTGGCTGTAAGTGCCATATAGGTTAAGGAAGGATTTTGACAAGCCGCTGAAGTCATGCAGGCGCCATCAGTGACAAACACGTTGGGTACCGCATGTACCTGATTGAAAGCGTTGAGGACCGAGGTCTTCGGATTACGCCCCATTCTGGCTGTGCCCATTTCATGGATACCCAATCCAGGACCACCGATACTATCATAAGTAGCTATGTTTTTCATGCCGACCGCCTCGAGCATTTCCGCTGCGGCCGTTGCCATATCTTTTCTCATAGTTAACTCATTTTCCTTGAATTCACAGTCAATGGTTAAGGTTGACTGTCCCCATTTATCTTTGACCTCCTCATTCAAGGTTACCTTATTTTCATGGTACGGCAGGCATTCACCGAAGGCAGTCATTCCCATAGTCCATTTACCTGGCAACACTATTTCATTCTTAAAATCAGCCCCAAAACTCATTTCCTTTACGCCACGTTGCCAGTTTTCCCTTCCGGCACCTCCCTGGTAACCATACCCTCTCAGATAATCACTGCGTTGCTCCTTTACATTTCTGAACCGTGGAATATAGAAGCCGGTTGGCCTTCTTCCGGAATAATACTTATCTGCGAAGCCATCATAATCACCTCGCGCACCCACCCTGAAATGATGGTCCATCAGGTTATGTCCAAGCTCACCACTGTCATTGCCTAAACCATCAGGAAATCTGTCAGATTTTGAATTTAACAAAATGAAAGTACTACCTAAAGCCGAAGCATTCAGGAAGATAATCCGGGCATAATACTCTATCATTTCATTGGACTCAGCATCAATGACCTTTACCCCGGTTGCTTTGCCAGATTCAGCGTCATAGATGATGGAGTTAACAATGGAATGTGGTCTTAAAGTCATATTACCGGTTTTTTCAGCCGCGGGTAATGTAGATGCGTTGCTGCTGAAGTAGCCTCCGTAAGGGCACCCTCTGATACACCGGTTTCTATTCATACATTTTCCTCGCCCCTTATGAGGTACGCTTAGATTGGCAGTACGGCCAATTGTGAGCAGGCGGTCCGGAAAGCTCTCCAGGATCTTGTCCCTGGCATGTGTTTCGAGGCAATTTAGTTGCATGGCCGGCAAAAACTTTCCATCCGGCAACTGGGGCAGCCCTTCTGCCTGTCCCTGTATGCCTGCAAATTCTTCCACATAGTCATACCAGGGTGCGATGTCCTTGTATCTTATGGGCCAATCTACACCAAAACCATCTTTTGCGTTGGCTTCGAAGTCCAAATCACTCCAGCGATAAGAATGTCTCCCCCACATAATAGACCTGCCTCCCACGTGATAACCTCGCATCCAGTCAAATCTTTTGACTTCGGTGTATGGGTTTTCCAGGTCATTGACAAACCAATGTTTCGTAGACTCCCTGATGGTGTATCCGGTGCGGCTTTGTTTTTGGTATTTTTTCTTTTCTTCTTCTGAAACCTGGTCACTATTTGGTAATTCCCATGTTTTCAGGTGCATAGTAGGGTAATCTTTGATATGTTTTACATCCCTTCCCCGCTCAAGTACCAGTGTTTTCAGTCCTTTCTCGCATAATTCCTTGGCAGCCCAGCCCCCGCTAATTCCGGAACCGACTACAATGGCATCATATGTATTTTGCTTTTTGGCTTTAATATTCAAATTCATAGTTTAAGTGTTTAATCCTGATAACCCGTTTACTTTAAAGTGCCCAGGCTTTCTGCCCTTCTTCCAATGGTATACAAGGTTCATACTCCCCGGGTATATCCACAAATGCAAGGGCTTCCGTAGCACCTTTTTCAGAGTTAAAATATCCCATCAATGTCAGTTGTTTCATCGTCTTGAAAAAAGCAGGCACCTCCTGTCCGCCTTCCAAATAGGCGGGTGTTCCACTTTCTTTTTCCTGACTGTAATCCTCTTCGGCAATTTCGGTAAGCGTCGCAATCTGCTCTTCTTTGCTCAGGTCCAAAAAGCTTTTCCGGAACCTCGATTGGGATTTGTTTTCAAGATTTGCTAATCCGTCCGGAATGACATTTTGAAGTTTTGCCGGTACACAGTGTTTGACGAATGCGTCGATGAAAATGTGTACGCCAGCTTCTTTAGCACCAGGAGTATCGGTTTTCGGAATAATATGTTCAGAAACCTCCATAATCATGCGGGCCTGATTTTCGTCGAAAAAAACCGGTACCCAATCAAGTTGATCCCTGGCCTGCTGGCAACTTTGCAGTATGCTTACCAAGGCAGGTGTCATTACCGTTCCACCCATCATCAGGGTCACTGTTTTCAGCGCACCCCTTCTGTCAATAGTTTTACTCATAGAAATGAATTTAATTCAAAAAGGTCTGTTAAAATAATCTTACATTAAGTCTTCTATTAATAGCAACACAAAACGAAGGATAAACTTATTGCCTATTATTATTTTAATGTTTAGTTAGGGATAAGGATGTTTCTATATTTACCCTTAATATAATTATATTTTTAATTCTTCAAAAATATCCCAAGGTTATTCTTCCATAGAGTAACCTGCAACCATTTAATAATCAATGTTTTGATTTAAACTGGGTTAGCGAGCGTGTCTCATGACAGTTATGCCACTTTTCCGGTACAAATTCTCAGTATCTTTGTGCCTCTTGGTGTCTTTGTGGTTAACCATTTTTCACCACCAAGGCACTAAGACACAAAGAGACACAGAGGTTTTGGGTGATATAATAAAAATGTTGGCACATTCTTAGGTTGTGCTGTAGTCATGGGGCGTTTGTGCTAGTTATATGTTTTATACCAGCCACATGTTTTTATCCTGGATTGGTGTCAAACCACTTTCAGCTTTTTCTCTGCTAACGGTGAAAGCCTTGGCTGATAAACACCAGTGCGTCAAGGACACCTGTTCGCCAGTATTCCCAGGTATGCCCCCCATCCCTGATTCTGAATTCATGGGGTATTTCCATGTCCCTTAAGACTGTGTGCATTTTATTGTTTCCTTTATAAAGGAAATCGTCATCTCCGCAATCAAAATAATACCTGACAGACTTGATAGCCTTAACATCGGCCTTTTCTAAAATATAAAAGGGGTTGTTGGCTTTCCAGTGAGCAGTTATCCGGCTTTTACCTTTCAGGTTTTTGCCATACATGACTGATTCTATCCTGTCCCATCGGTCCTGATCATAATTCACTACTTCTTCTTGTGTGTAAAAGGCTGCGCTCAAAGGGGCGCAGGCCGCAAATAAGTCCGGGTGTTTGATCGCATAAATAAATGCTCCGTATCCGCCCATTGATAACCCACTGATTGCCCGGAATTCTTTTTTGGTCCTGGTGCGGTAGTTTTGGTCGATATAAGGGATAAATTCCCGGATAAACATATCTTCATATTTCACTTTTCCTTCGTGATCATTAATGTACCAAGTTACCCCGGCATCGGGTGTCACAATAATCATGGGAGTAATTGTCTGTTCATTAATGCCCTTGTCGGCAATGGCCTGAATTTCACCAAATTGAACCCAGGCAATGTCAGAGTCTGTGTAGCCATGAAGTAAATAAACCACCGGATACTTCCGGTTAGAGTGATCATATCCCGGAGGCAGGTAGATGGTATATTTGACTTCCTTGCTCAGGATTTTGCTGTTGAAAGCTTCACTTTCCATGACTTTACCAGCAGGGAAAGGGGATGCTTGTTGTGCTTTTGAAACATTGAGGAAGTGCAGGAAAAGGATGGATAAAAAAAGTGTTATTTTACAGCTCATATAATGAAGATGGTTAACAATGGCTTTTTGACCATCAATATACAACTATTTTTTTGTGGGTTCGAAGAATAAAAACCAATAAAGAGTCGATTAGCCCCGTTTTAACCTTAATATCGCTTTTTGTTGCCTTTATAATAGCCTATATTAACGGTAACGAATTAAATAGAGAAATATAAAGACCCTAGTCCATGAAACCAAATTATCAATTTAAAAAACCGGCCTTTTTTATAGTTCTTCTTTCGACATTATCCATTGTGAAAGGTCAGGAGAAGGGCGATCCCAAGTTAACAGAAGTATGGGAGCCTGAACCAAAAGTTGTTACACCCGGGGTAAACAATGACCCACCTTCCGATGCTATTGTATTGTTTGACGGCAGTAGTCTTAAAGATTGGAAGGGCAAAGATGGCAAAGCGCCATGGGTGCTTGAAGGTGGGGCTATGACCGTGAAGCCGCAAACAGGAGCCATACAAACCAAAAGGGCGTTTGGTGATGTTCAATTACACATTGAGTGGCGTACACCAGCCAAAATAGAAGGCGAAGGCCAGGGTAGGGGCAACAGTGGAATTTTTCTTCAAGGGTTGTATGAGGTGCAAGTACTGGATTCCTACGAAAACCGCACATACGCCAATGGACAAGCAGGAAGTATCTATAAGCAGCACATTCCGCTGGCCAATGCCTGCCGTCCGCCTGGGGAGTGGCAAACTTACGATATCATCTACCAGGCGCCATTGTTTAAGTCCGATGGCTCCCTTGGGCGTCCGGCGAGGGTCACCGTTATTCACAACGGGGTTTTAATACAAAACAGTGTCGAATTGGAGGGGCCTTCCCTTTACATTGGAAGACCAAAATACAAAGCCCATGCTGAAAAATTGCCGTTGGTTTTGCAGGATCATAACAACCCGGTGAGTTACCGTAACATTTGGATCAGAGAGCTCTGATAAACCCCTTTAGATCTCTCCATGCCTTTGTGTCTCTTTGTGTCTTGGTGTCTTTGTGGTTCACCATTTTCATCACTTAGGCACCAAGGCACGGAGGGTAGCAGCCTTTATTATATTTTGGGCATAAACTGCCTCAGATAGGTAGCGCTTTGCCGGAGAGATGCTTTTCTTTTTGCCAGGGAGCCTTCAAACACTCTGTCTTCCACCTCTACGCAGACCGGGCCTGTGTATTTTTGTTCGCCCAGATAGGAGAAAAATTTTCCCCAATTTACATCACCCATACCTGGCAGCTTAGGGGTGTGATATTCATTGGGATGGGCCATGATACCCACCTGATCCAGCCGTTCATGGTCCAGGCGTACATCTTTTGCATGGACGTGAAAAATCTTGTGGCCCCACGCGCGTATGGGTTTGAGGGAGTCCATATGCTGCCAAATGAAATGGGAAGGATCATAATTAAGTCCAAAGTAATCGCTTTGAATGTCCTGAAACATCTTTTCCCATATGGCCGGGGTAGTAGCAAGATTCTTTCCTCCGGGCCATTCATCAGCAGTAAAACTCATGGGACAATTTTCGATGCCGATTTTTACACCTTGTTTCTCAGCGAACCTGATAATGGGTTTCCAGGTTTTTTTGAATTGGGGCCAGTTTTCATCTACGGATTTTTTCCAATCCCTACCAATGAAGGTATTCATTTGATTAATTCCGAACAAAGCACTGGCCTTGATTACTCTTTTTATGTGGTCGACCGCGACCGCAGCCTCTTTTGCATTTGGAGAAAGCGGGTTGGGATAGTAACCAAGCGCGCTAATGCCGACGCCGGTTTTTTTGGTCAGGGCGATCACTTCTTCTGCCTCTTTTTTGCCAAAATTTTCGACGTCAATATGTGTTACACCGGCATATCTTCTGGTGGCTTTCCCTTTGGGCCAGCACAGTACTTCAACACAATCATACCCTTCTTCCCCTGCAAAATTTAACACTTGTTCCAGACTTAAATCCGGAAGTATGGCACTTACAAATCCTAATTTCATTTTATCAATTTTAAATATTTAAGGTAATGCAAAGGCAATATAAGTATCTCCGGAGTCAGTTCCCATTTTTCCGCCGCCACAGGCGATAACTACATATTGTTTGCCATTGACCCTATAGGTGCTGGGCGTGGCATACCCACCCGCCGGTAACTTATGCTCCCATAAAATTTTCCCATCCTTTATGTCAAACGCCCTGAACATTTCGTCCTGGGTGGCCCCTATAAATAGAAGCCCGCTTTTTGTAACCACCGGTCCCCCGTAGTTTTCAGTGCCCGTTACCGGTATGCCCCTTGCGGTCAGATCTTTAAATTCTCCCAGAGGTACCTGCCATAATATTTCACCTTTATTCAGATCTATGGCATTCAACGTTCCCCATGGAGGTTGCACGGCCGGATAACCCTCGGGATCTTTAAACCGGATATAACCTGTGGTAGTGTAGGTACTTTCTTCCGGCAAGTCACCTGTATTGTCATCTGTGGCAACAGTGAGGTCTTTTAATTCAAACAAATAGGCCTCTAAAACCTCCAGTTGCCGGTCTTGCAGCCAGTTGAATGCAGGCATTACCCCTTTGCCACTCTTTAGGATTTGCCTCACTCCGGAAGGCTCATACCTCTCCCTAAGCTGGTTGAGGTCAGGAACTTTGCCCATAAATGTTCCGCCCTTTTTATCAATACCATGGCAACCGCCACAATATTGCCTGTAGATGCCTTCACCGCGGTTATAGGCCAGATTGCTCCGGTCCTTTTTAACCGGAACCATCGTCAATATCCATGGCATCTCATTGGCATTGACGTACAGAATACCCGACTCAGGATCCACCGCTGCCCCTCCCCACTCACCACCACCATCGAATCCGGGAAAGATAACAGTCCCTTCCTCACTGGGAGGGATAAACTGTGCCCCGGTCCTGGTGCGGCTTAAAATTTCTTTAACATAATCATGACTTTCCTGCGAAATATTAGTGATATTTTCTTCCGTTAAAAACTGACGGGCAAAAGGTAGTGGCTTGACCGGCAGGGGCTGGGTAGGCCATGACTGCTCACCCGGCAGATCTGATGCAGGGACTGGAATCTCTTTGATTGGAAACAAGGGTTCGCCTGAGTCTCTGTCAAACAGGAAAACATATCCGGATTTGGTGATTTGCGCCAGGGCTTCTATTTCTTTTCCATTGTGATTAACCGTTACAAGGTTAGGTGGTGCAGGCAGGTCCCTGTCCCAAAGATCATGGTGTACAGTTTGAAAGTGCCAGAGCCTTTCACCGGTACGGGCATTGAGGGCGAGTATGCAGTTGGCAAAAAGGTTCTTTCCATGCCTGTCTGCCCCATAAAAATCATAAGACGCAGAGCCGGTGGGGATGTAGACAACGCCTCTTTTTTCATCGAGACTCATTCCGCTCCAGGCATTTGTCCCTCCGGTTTTATGCCATGCATTCTCAGGCCACGTTTCTGCTCCGAATTCCCCCGGCTTGGGAATAGTATGAAAAATCCAGGCTATTTTTCCTGTCAATACATTGTAGGCCCTGATATGGCCTGGCGCTGCTCCTTTCTCCTCGGAAACACGCGTTCCCAGGATTAATAAATTTTCAAAGATGATTCCCGGTGAATTCGCTGTCACTGAACGATCGTCAACCTCCCTTCCTAACCCTTTGTGCAGATCGACCTTACCATGCTGGCCGAAACTTTCGATTATTTTCCCGTCTTTGGCATTGATAGCAAAAAGATATGAACCGGCTGTTACCAGCAACCGGGCATCATTTCCATCTTCCCAGTATGCCAATCCCCTGTTTACGCCTATGCCTAACATTTCATATTCTTCTTCAAAAGGATTAAATATCCACAACTGGTCGCCCGTAGCCGCGTCTAAGGCAAAAAATTTAAGCTTTGCTGAACTTCCGTATAATACCCCTTTGATTATCAAAGGATTGCACTGTATCTGAGAGCGATTCTTAGGGTCAGCATCACCACTTTTAAAGGTCCATGATACGGACAATCGATCTACATTCGAAGGATTGATTTGTGTGAGTGATGAGTACTGTGAACTGGATTTATCGCCGAGATAAGCTGGCCAGTCCACATTTTGACTTTCAGGCTGACAGCTAAAGAGGGCAATCAATAAAAACAGGTAACAGCAAACTCTGCAAAAGAGAATCATTTAAATGCCTTTTAAGTAAGAAATGCTTTGTTTGATGCTATTCATCGGATCAGGTGAGTGGTACTGTTCAATAGGGCACTCCTCACCCAAGTTTTCGGCCTTTCTTTTATAATCATCCATGGTACTTCTTTCGTCGGAAAGTATGTCCCCAAATACCAGATGCTTCAACCCAAAGGCTTCCGTATCATCTGGAATCCGGTTAAAACCATAACCTTCAGGTTGTTTTGGCAGGTTATTTTTTTCTGCCAGATCCCACCTGCCGGTCAGGTGGGTCCAAAGAAAAAATGAACTTCTTACCATAAGCCCCAGGTCTTTGGGGTAGGGCATCAGGTTCCCGGCGCTGGTTATATCTATTAATTCCACGTGTTTGAAACCTAAAATGGCAATGGACTCCGGCATTTTTTCAGGGTTTTCCGCCAGTTGATTGCTTACGGTATAAAGCTGGATGCCGATTTCGTCCATATATTTGGTTTTGGCAATTATATCTTCAAGAGCTGAGCTTAGCCCCACAACGGGTAGCCCGAGTGTTACCGCCGCTCCTTTCTTGAAAGGTGAGCGCCTGCCTTGTCAGTCGGTTTTTCATGGTGACACATAAGGATAAGGTAAAATGAATATTTAATATACGGAATTATTCATTTATTTGGAGCACAGGATGATTCTTTTAACAATCATTAAGTGCAAGATTTACTTAATCAATTGATAAAACTTTTTAAATTTGCCCCGAAAATTGAAATATTACACCTTGCAAAAACATGATAAACAGTCTTTTAAGAAACCGCAATTGTGACATGAGTGATTTAAAGTTTGTACTTATTGCAGTGCTGGTCCTGGCGGCGGCTTGTTCTTCCCCACAGAAAAATGAGCGTGCTAGTGAGACCTCTGAAACCCAGGAGAATGAGCGTACCACGGAGGTAGCGAAAACCACAGGAGATCCTTTGGTCGGTGAAAAGATATTCAACCAATATTGTGTAGTGTGCCATATGAAGGATGGTGCCGGTGTACCGGGGTTGAATCCTCCACTTATTAAAACCGAATGGGTTAACGGAGACAAAACTCAGTTGATTAAGATTGTTCTGAATGGCTCGCAGGGTGGACAATATCCTGTTAATGGAGAAACCTATAACGGTGTTATGACTCCCCATAATTTTTTATCGGATGAGGAAATTGCCGGCGTGCTTACTTATGTGAGGAGCAATTTTGAAAATGATTCCGGTCCGGTCACGCCTGAAGAAGTGGCGAAAGTAAGAAGTGCCGGGGGTAAATGAATGGTATGAATGTTGGGTATCGAGGGGGTATGGATCAGGGGTGAGGTGTCGGGGGACAGGGGTCAGCATGTAATTTTCACCTCATTTAATTGCCTATTAGTAGGTCGATGAATAAAATTTCATTGGAAATTAGTTCAGGAAAGCGTTGCAATGGCCAGGAAAAGTAGCTTTACAAATCATTTTTTCCCAACTGCCAATGCGCTTGGGGTCTCACTGGTTTTACCATCGTTTGCTGTCAAATCTTTGAGTTAAGCGGCTTCAAGGCGATAATTGTATGGCTCATCTGATTTATATATGATGAGATTCATACTCCTTGTGATATTGATAACGGTGGCAGTGTAGTCGTCTCATCGATATGCGGATCTGACGCAAAAAAAAAGTTGGTTGATCATGTCATAAATGGATTAACAGGTAGGGGAATTTAACGGCACTTTGTATTATGCACATTAGGATGCGATAAAATTCAGTAAACTATTTTGAGAAATATTTGGTTCTTAACAGTGGTGAGTTTAACAGACCGAGTAAAAGAAGATGAAAATTTGTTTGATTTTATTGCTTTTCCTGATTGCCTGTCAACCAGCAAAGAAAAATCTCGATACAAGTAAGGAAGTTGACCACCGGGAGTTTATCAAAGAACAACTCGGCGGTGCCTATCAGCAGGTAACCAATGGTGACGATCGCTATTGGCTTTGCCACAGGTCTGGCAAACCGCCTCACTCCGGGCAGGTGGTTTTTTTGGTCTATGATGCGACTAACCAAAAAATACTCTATCAGGACAAACTACAAAATGGTCATGTGGAGTGGGAAAACGACACCGTAGTAAAAATTACTGCCGGTGCCGGCAACAGAACGAAGGATTATCCGGAAGGATACAGCACCTATTATTTTGATGTCAAAGAAGAAAAAATAATTGACAACGTTACTAAAAACGATTAAAACGCCAAATAGATAAGCATTATTTGATATGAAGAAGATTTGGATTATTGCCGTAATCCTCGGGTTAGCAGTGGGCATATATTTTACGACGGGCTTCGATGCTGATTCTACATTAAATGTAAATCCAAAAAAGCGTTATACGCCTGAAGAGATCTGGGCGCGGAGGCTGGAAAGAAAAAGGCAGCAAAAGGCGCTGGGCATTACAAAATTTGATCATCCCAACCAGTATGGTGAATATCACCGGCTGATCAGGACCGGAGCGGGTGACTATACTTCTGTCTATCCCGGAAACTACAAATTGATTGAATTAAGTAAGGCCAGACACAGACTTGCTGTAAGAAGATCAAGCAGCCGTACTCAGGCGGTTCAATGGGTGGAAAGGGGGCCATTTAATGTACCGGGACGAACCAGGGCCTTGCTGGTGCAACCCGGAGATCCACAGGGTAATAGCTGGATAGCCGGTGCTGTAGGAGGTGGGATATGGAAAACGACTGATGCAGGCCAATCCTGGGAAAACAAAACCCCTGACCTTTCTAACATAGCTGTTACAACCCTGGCACAAGCCACCGCAAACCCGGATATCATTTATGCAGGTACCGGTGAATCATTTGCCAGCGATGGTATTGACGGGGATGGTATATTTAAGTCCACGGATGGTGGTGATACGTGGACCCAGCTTGCTTCAACAGCGAATACCGAGGATTTCGGAAATGTAAACAGGGTAGTGGTAGATCCTGACAATCCTGATCTGGTGCTGGCTGCCACTGTAAACAGCGCTATTTCTGGAAATTTTCGTTCGGGTATTTATCGCTCTGTCGATGGCGGAGTTTCCTGGACACAGGTTTACCAAGGGGTGGCCTCTGTAGAGCAGATTGTAGACACACCGGGCAATTTTAATGTTTTGTATGCGACTGAAAATGGGGTTGGCGTGATAAAATCAACCGATGCCGGGCAGTCCTGGGAGAATGCAAGCAACGGCCTGGCTCCTTCAGGCCGGTTGGAATTGGCCGTTTCACCTACAAATACACAACGGCTTTTTGCTTCGGTGGAAGGGACGTTGTCTGGCAATGGGTCTGATCTCTACATTTCTGATAATGCAGGTGCTACCTGGTCTTTGGTGCTGGAAGAAAACAATGGGGTGAATTTTGACTTTTTAGGGGGCCAGGGTAGTTATGATAATACGATTGTAGTTCATCCCTTTAATGAGGATATTGTTTATTTCGGTGGTGTGGATTTATGGAAAGTCACCATGAAACCCGGAACCATAACGGGCAACCCCACCGTTACTTCTGTAGATGAAGAAGGCACCCGTAGCTTCATGAACCTTATCAGCTTTGGTGGTGATTTTTTTGGAGGCAGGATCGACAGGGAATCGGTGGACTTACCGGATTTGGTTTCGGTTGAGGTGCGGTTTGGACCAGGCCTGTCGCAAAAAGCCCATCGTTTTACTGTGTCAGGGCGGGGCGCAGGCGTGCCGGACAATGGATATATTTACAGGGACTATGTAGATGTTCCGTTTCAGGTATGGGACATTGATAATAACCGGCAGTTAATGGTTTCTTTCAGGGACCAGCAGGAAGATGGCGTATTTAATCTGATCACTGAAAATACCGCAGGTAATCCGGCTAATCATAGCCGGGAGTATTTGTTTATTCACAAAGTGGATTATTCCGGCACGCCCGACGGAAATATAGCGGTCAATGGCGGCATCAATCGAGGCCAACAGCATCAGGCTATGTATTTCTTCTGGCCTGTGTTATCAGGCGGCGCAGTATGGAATTCAGATAACCTGCCGCAATCTGTTTTCAGAATCAATTTCGGATCAATAGAAACAAGGTTGAGAGAAACCGAGATAGTCACTGATGCTTATAGTGCACGTGGCGGTAAAAACTCCTTTTCACAATCCTTTGGCCTCGATTTCCAGATCGGTGTACACCCTGATCATCACGGACTGTACACCTTTAAAATTGACGAAAGCCAGGAGACTTTTAAACTCATTACAGTAAATGATGGTGGTGTTCATGAGTCAAATATCAGTACCGACCCTGCTGTTAATGATGGTGATTTTACCTTTGCAGGTTATGGTTACAACACCAGCCAGTTTTACGGAATAGATAAAAAGCCGGGAGTTGATGAATACATCGGAGGTATGCAGGACAATGGGACCTGGAGATCACCTACCGGACAGAATGCCACCTCAACAACTAAATATATTCGGCAGCTCGGAGGAGATGGGTTTGAAACGGTTTGGAACAATGCGGATCCCAACAAGATCATTGGTGGTTCGCAGTTTAACGGCCTCGCGAGATCGATCGATGGTGGTCTTAGCTGGGTGGTAGCTACTTCGGGAATGACGGATGTAGGGGCTGGAAATGCCCCTTTTATCACCAAAATCGCCAATTCCAAAAGTAATCCCGATGTGCTTTATGCTATCGGGGCAACAGGTGTCTGGGTGTCTGATGATTTCGGAGGAAGATGGGAGGTTAGGCCATTAACTAATAATTTTAATCTTAGATCTACCTCAGATGTTAAGGTATCTATCGCCAATAACAGGATTGTGTGGGCAGGAACGGGCATGACTTCGGTTAACAGATTGCATGTGTCCATTAATGGAGGTACCTCTTTTAGTGTCACCAATAATCTTAACAACGCACCGATCGGGTTGCTTTCCGGTCTGGCTACGCACCCCGAAGAGGATTCTACAGCTTATGCCTTGTTTTCGATTGCCGACGCCCCAAAGGTGATAAAAACCACTGACCTGGGGCAAACCTGGGAAGATATTACTGGGTTTGACGGAGGAGATGAGAGTAGCAAAGGATTTCCGGATGTGGCTGTTTATTCCCTGTTGGTTTTGCCCCATGAAACCAATACAATCTGGGTAGGTACGGATATTGGCATTGTAGAATCCAAGGATAATGGCGGGACCTGGAATTTATTGAATGATAATTTACCTGGCACTTCGGTATGGGACATGAAAGTACAGGACGACCAGGTGGTAATCGCCACCCACGGCAGAGGTATCTGGACCACCACCATACCGGACCTTCCGGCTGTTACTTTTGTGCCTTTTATTGAAAACACCGGATTTAACGCCTTAGGCAAGCTGAATGTGGATGTATCCCTTCGGTCACCCTACGATTCGACACAGATACTCATTGATGATGAAAGGGTGGGAAGCATCGGTGCAACAGCGGTGGAAAATGTGATTTTTACGTTGGACAACCTGCCTGCGAATGGTACAGTTTCTGTGATCGCCCGATCATTTTTAAGCGGGAAAGCCTATTTATCTAATGAAAAATCCCTGCAACTTTCCGCCATAGAGCCTCCGGCAACTTCTTACGGAAACGATTTTAATGATGGCAATGACAGCGACTTTACAGGGGATGGATTCAACATTGGCACAGCCGATGGATTCTTCAACGCAGCGATTAACAGCCCGCACGACTATGATGCCAATACCCAATACATTTATCAACTTAATGTACCTATTGTCATAGCGCAGGAAAATGCCAGATTTCAATATGATGATGTAGCGATCATAGAAACCGGGGAGACAGGTGCGGTATTTCCGGAACGGGAATTTTATGATTATGTGGTGGTAGAAGGAACGAAGGATGGATTAAACTGGATTCCAATTGCCGATGGTTATGATGCCAGCCTGAGCTCCCTTTGGTTGAACCGTTATCAAAATGATACTGACAATGATGGTGATCCTGGTTTGTTTTTTGCGCATGATATTGATTTGCTGGATAAGTTTAACCCGAATGATACGGTCATTTTCAGATTCAGATTGTTTTCAGACCCCGTCACTGTAGGGTGGGGCTGGCTAATAGATAACCTCTTTATCCAACAGGAAAAACCCAATATCGGGCCGGTTGGCATTGAGGACGAGGCGGACACCCAGGGACTTTCCTTTATCTCCTTCCCTAATCCGTCACTGGGCCCTGCTACCGTTAATTATTTCCTGCCCGAATCAGATGTTGTCCATTTTAAATTAATCGACGCAACTGGAAAGGTTGTAGAAGCCCGGTATCTGGGCCGGAAAATGGCTGGAAACAATTCCGTAGCCTTCGATTTTACCAGTCAGGGCCAGGGCATTTATTTTCTCCTGCTGGAAACTAACCATGGTAAATACAGCCAAAAGCTTGTTTTGGGCAATTGACAATTTACAATTGACAATTGTTGAATTGATAATGTTATAGAGTAAACCGATTAAAAAAATTGTCAATTATCCATTGTCAATTGTCAATTTTTAATTACCAGGCCCCCATACTACGCGACCGGGGGTTGCTCCTGTATGTATACCGTCTTTCAGCACTTGTTCGCCATTTACAAAAACGTGGACAACACCTACTGCTAACTGGTGCGGCGTGTTAAAGGTAGCTAAATCAGTAATAGTTTCAGGGTTAAAAACAACCACATCAGCGTAATTGCCCACTTTGAGAAGCCCTCTTTTTTTTATTTTGAGATTTTCTGCGGGCAATGAGGTCAACCTTCTGACCGCTTCTTCAAGACTGATTAAATTTTTTTCTCTGACATATCTTCCAAGCAACCTGGCAAAATTTCCATAAGCCCTTGGGTGTGGATTTTGCTTTAGAAAAAAACCTTGTGGACTCATGGAACCAGCATCAGAGCCAAAACTTACCCACGGCATACCGATTTGTCTGGCAATATTTTTTTCTGACATCAGAAAGTAAACCGTTTCTACCCGGCTGTCGTCATTGATGACAAGATCTATCATCGTTTCTTCCGGCGACTTCCCGTACATAACAGCGACCTCGGCTACGGATTTTCCGGTCAAATATTTCAGGGAGTCATTTTTGAACCCTACAAGAATAACTTTTTCAGGCGTACCTGCTGCGTAATAGAGATTTTCCCAGTCAGTGGCATCCGTTTTGATCTCCTTAATCACCTGGCGGCGAATGTCAGGGTCTTTTAATCTTGCTACCCAGGCAGCGTGGCCTCCTTCCTGTACCCATGGTGGCATGGCCGCATCTAATCCCGTAGCACCGGCGGTATAAGTATACATATTGGCCGTTATCTTTAAACCGTCTCTTTGTGCTCCTTCAATTTTGGCAATTACACTGTCCATTTTCCACCAGTTTTTTTCCCCGCCTGCTTTCAAATGATAAATTTCGGCTGGAATTTTGGCTTTCCTGGCGATTAACAGAAATTCATCTACTGCCTCCATCAATTGGTTGCCCTCGCTGCGCAGGTGCGAAATATACATACCGCCGTAAGATGCAACGACCTCACATAAAGCAATTAATTCTTCCGTAGAGGCATAAAATGCAGGTGCATAAATCAGAGAGGACCCCAAACCCATAGCCCCTTCTGCCATGGCCTCCGCAACAAGTTTTTTCATTTCTTCCAACTCCTCCTGGCTGGCCTGCCGGTTATCATAACCTAAAACATGAATCCTTATGGTGGTTGCCCCCACAAATGATGCGACATTGGTGGATACACCTTTTTCTTCAAGGTGCGTGAGGTATTCGCCCAATGAAGTCCACGTAATATCAAAAGTGTAGTCATTTTGCCCCCGGGCAACTTCTTTCTTCATCTGCTCATTCAAAGGGCCCATCGACCACCCTTCACCAAATACCTCCAATGTAACACCCTGGCGGATATCGCTTTCCGATCGGCCGTCAACCATTAATGTTTCCGTAGCCCAGCTCAACATGTTAATAAATCCCGGTGAAACTGCCAACCCCTGAGCGTACCATTCCTCATGCCCGGTAAACTCCTTGAGGTTTCCGATGGCGGCGATTGTATCACCCTTAATGGCTATGTCGCCGATAAATGGCTGACTGCCCGTTCCGTCGTAAATGGTTCCTCCTTTGATAATGACATCAAAATCAGGGGATTGCTGACAAGAAGTAATGCTCGATAAGAGCGTAAATAAGCCAATATACCTTAATTTCATAATACTTTTTTATGGCAACTTGCCACACCAATAAACCTTTTGCTATAATTACGTATATTACAGGATAAAATCAATTCCGTATGCCATTATCCAACGCTGTTAAAATCAAAATCAGCCAGGTTTTTTATATTGCACTTTCATGGCTGGTTGTTTCGATGCTCATTGTACTTCAAGAGTATTTATTTCAGTCAGAATTAAAATTCTCCGGAATTGAGAATTACAGCGGGGCTACAACTGCTCTTACTACTTTGTTTGCTGTATTTATAGCCAGTTTGCTGGCGGCGCCTTTTATTGTTTTTTATCTCAAAGATCGTTTTAAGAGTAAACCTTTATGGTTCTCATTGCTTTTTAATACCATCATCTTTGTTATTATTATTACGCTGGTGAGCCTGCCTGCGTTAATATTTTACAATTTCCTGAGCACAAATCTTACTTTAAATGGTCCAATGCTTTTGACCAAAGTCTGGCTTTTCTACACAGGCCCTGCTTATTTGAGTATATTACTCAACTGGACTATCCTCTCTTCGCTTACCTTAATTGTTTTGCAAATAAATGATAAATACGGGCAAGGGGTTTTGTGGAATTTGTTAAAAGGCAAATATCATAAACCAAAGCAGGAAGAAAGAATATTCATGTTCCTCGATATCACTTCCTCCACCGCCATTGCCGAGGAATTAGGAAACATCCGTTATTTTGAATTGCTGAGCTCGTTTTTTCAGGATATTACAAAACCAATTATAAAGAACTATGGTGAGATTTATCAATATGTAGGCGACGAAATAGTAGTTTCCTGGAAGATGGCGCAAGGCTTACGCCAGGCCCACTGCCTGCAATGTTTTTTTGATATTCAAGAGACTATTGAAATGCTTTCTACTAAATATATGGAGCAATATGGTCTCGTTCCCGGATACAAGGCCGGACTACATTGTGGTGAAGTAACGGTAGGTGAGGTAGGAACTATTAAAAAAGATATCATATTTTCGGGTGATGTGCTTAATACAACCTCCCGCATTCAGGATGCGTGCAAAAGATTTGACTCCAACCTGTTGATATCGCAGGAACTGATAGATCGTCTGAAAGTCTGCAACACGTTTATTTTCAAGGAAATAGGAGCTATTCAGTTAAGGGGAAAATTGCAGCCGGTGAATTTGTCGATCGTGAAAAAAAACGTTGTTACGCCAACGCAGGTATCAAATAAAGGCTTTAAAACCAGTACGCGTTTTAGTGAAACCAATCGATCTTGATTTATTAGAAAATCAGGTGTTTAAGGCATAGTACATTAGTTCGAAGCGTGGCGCAAGCGTTCTGTGGGTTTTGCGCAACGTTTTGGACAAAATTCTTTGTGTCTTGGTGTTTGTGGTTCACCATTTTTCACCACGGAGGCACAAAGGCACAAAGAGACACAGAGGTTTTCGCCGATACGATAAAAATAAAAGCACGGTCTTAAGTTGTGCAATAGCCACGGAACGCTTGTGCTATTTACTGCGCCTCTTTGGCCGACAAGGAAGGAAGAACCATATGCTTACTCCAGCCTGAAATAAATGAGTTGTACGTTTTTGTCGTTTTTATCAGCCACAGGGTAAGCGCCGTGCTGTTTTTTTGGTTTCAGTCCGGTGAGCCTTGAATAGGTCTCACCCATTTGATATGATTGAATTTTTGTTTTCACCAAAATGTAAAACTTTTTTTGAGCATTGTAAAATGAAAATAAGGCCAGAACTACAATGACAAGCAGGATTATTTTTCGATTTTTCATAACCGTAAGCTTTGGTGGAAAGTAATTCAACCTTTAGCCGGTAAAACAACCGGATGATAAATTGAATACTGTCTTTCCCATAAAAGGTTACTGGTGGGAAGCAAAAAGTTTACAGGGCTTTTCACTAAAAAAACCAGAGCCTGATCGCCATGGCAGTGACCATCACCAGCAGAATGGGTTTGATAAAATGTTGCCCTCTGCCTACTGACCATCTGCTGGCAATCCAGGCCCCACTTACATTTCCGGCAGCTAAAGTGAACCCTACCCACCAGTTTACTTTCTGATCTAAGACAAATACGGAAAATGCCGCGATGGTATAAATAAAAATGACCATCGCCTTGATACTATTGGTTTTTACCAGGTCAAAGCCGTTGATGGTGGTGAGGGTGGCTATTATAATAAAGCCCACTCCGGCCTGTATAAACCCACCGTAAATGCCCACAAAAAAGAAGGCAACAATTCCTGCCCATTGCTTGCCTGTAGATAGATTTTCAGTTTTGGCGGTAATTTTTTTCAATGGGTTAAATACGATATTCAATACCACCAAAATCATGACAACAGCAAGAATCCGGTTAAAAGTTTCCCCTTTCAGATCAATGGAAACCTTTGCCCCGATGACCGCTCCCATAACTGCGGAAAGACCCAGCCAAAGACTGTATGGAAAGACGAAAACACCTTTGCTCCTGAATCCGGTGGCGGCGGAGAACGTTCCCAGCAGGATGGCCAGCCGGTTGGTGCCATTGGCAACATTTGGTGGTAACCCTAAAAAAATCAGCAGTGGCAGGGTGATTAAAGAACCACCCCCGGCCAGGGTATTGATAAATCCGGCCAGTAATCCGGCACCTCCTACAATTAAAGAGTCCTGTAAGCCCATGTTTGCTTTTAATGGCCGCTAAAATAACCAATAAGTTGAAAATATATGAATGATTAAGACAACTGTTTCTCGCGACACAGCATTATGGAGATACTAAAAACATATGAAGGATTAATAAAAACAGGATGGGTAAAACTTGGGTATATGGCAGGTGCTTTTTGATTTCAAAGCTATTATTTGTTGTTTCCGCCATTTCAGCAGCAGGTCAAATACGGTATGATGGTCAGCAGAAAAAAGGCATAAAAGAGATAAATTATAGCAGCCCAAAAATATATAACATCACTGAAATCAAGGTTTCGGGAGCAAAATACCTGGATCATAATGCATTAATATCGCTTTCAGGCCTGAAGGAGGGCGACAGGATCAAAATACCGGGCGACAGGATAACCACGGCCATAAACAAGCTGTGGAATCAAAAGATCATGGAAAATGTAAGTATCTATGCGACCGGTATTGAAGCTAACAAGGCGTCATTGGTGATAGAAATCAAGGAGCTTCCCAGGCTATCCAAAGTGACCTTTACAGGTATTTCGAGATCTCAGCAGAACACTTTAAAGGATGAAATTGACCTGATAATTGGGAGGATCATCACACCCTCTATTATCAAAAATGCTGAACTCACGATTAAAAGATTTTTTATGGAAAAGGGATTTCTGAATGTTGAAGTCAAATCCGGCAGGGTTATCAGTGAAAATCCATCGAATGCCGCTATCCTTAATTTTGATATCAAAAGAAAAAACCGGGTTAAAGTCTCAAGAATATTCTTTGCTGGAAATGACAGGTTTTCTGATGGTAAACTCAGACGGCAGATGTCCAATACCAAAGAAAAGGTCAGATTCGGCCCGTTTTCCCGAAAGCCGAAGTTCCGGGAAAACATCCTTGCCGCCGGCTTCGACCCCTTACCTTCCGGCAGTGGTAAAAAAGGATTCAAACAATTTATCCACGATGGCTTCAATTTCAATATTTTTGGAAATTCCAAATTAAAAAGCACCTCCCTCGAGGAAGATAAAAAAAGTGTCCTGGCGTTTTACAATCAGCAGGGATATCGAAATGCTGCTATTTTGGCTGATACCATTATTCAGGTAAACAAAAAGTCGGCCATCATCTGTTTTAAGATGGAAGAAGGCAGGCGGTTTTACTTCAGAAGCATTTCCTGGGAGGGAAATTACAAATATACCGATGCCACTTTATCAGCTATTCTGGGTATTGAAAAGGGAGATGTATACGCTTTTGAGCAATTAAGCCAAAAGCTCAACCACAATCCTGCAGGCAGGGATGTCAGCTCTTTGTATCTCGACGATGGTTATCTCATGTTCAATATCAATCCGGTTGAAGCCCTGGTGGAAGGTGATTCGGTGGACGTAGAAATACGTATTCATGAAGGTTCACAGTTTACCATCAACCAAAT
The DNA here is from genome assembly GCA_022360015.1 of Cytophagales bacterium. Lineage (GTDB taxonomy): Bacteria > Bacteroidota > Bacteroidia > Cytophagales > Cyclobacteriaceae > Agaribacillus. The sequence continues at coordinate 141,173 of JAKSDQ010000288.1, read as the reverse complement.
ACATATCAAGGGCAATGAACAAACCAGTGACCATGTGATCAGGCGGGAGTTAAGGACTTTGCCGGGGCAGAAGTTCAGCAGGGAAGATTTGGTAAGAACAACACGCGAACTGGCTGCATTGGGGTATTTTAACCCGGAAACTATTGATGTTAAACCGTTGTTGAACGGTACGGAAGGTACAGTGGATCTGTCGTATTTTGTAGAGGAGCAGTCAGGGACGGAATTCCAGTTGTCAGCCGGTTTGGGGGGAAACTCACGGTTTTTCGGCACATTGGGGGTTACCTTGAATAACTTTTCGGCTAGCAAGTTTTTTAGTTTCAAAGATTGGAACGGCTTGCCCCTGGGGGATGGTCAAAAGCTTCAGATCACCGCACAAAGTAATGGATCAACTTTTCAGAATTACTCGCTTAGTTTTTCGGAGCCATGGTTTGGGGGAAAAAAACACAATGCCTTTTCATTGAATCTCACGCATGTGGTTAACGAGCAATACAACCCCGAGCTGGATAATTTCGGAAAACTGAAATTGTACAGTGCTACGGTGGGCCTGGGCAGGCGCCTCAGATGGCCTGATGATTACTTTCAACTTCAGCATTCGGTCACCTACTCTTACTATAATTTTGATGATTATAACAATACTAATAGTTTGGGCATCAGCAATGGTGATTCGCATGGGCTTACCTTTAATACAACCCTGTCGCGGTATAACGTGGATAATCCGTTTTACCCCAGATCCGGGTCTTCGTTGTCATTGAAATTGAGTTTAACTCCTCCCTATTCCCTATTCAATGACAGAAACTACGAAGATGCACCTAACGAAGAGAAGTACAGGTTTGTGGAATATCATAAATGGGATTTTGACGCGGCTTTTTATACGCCTGTTGTTGGCGATTTGGTCTTTCATGCCAAAGCCAGCATGGGCTTTTTAGGATCATATTCTGAGGACTTGGGAATCGGTCCTTTTGAAAGGTACTTTTTGGGTGGAAGTGGGATAGGAACGACCGGTGACTTTTTGATAGGCTCCCAACCCATCGGACTGCGCGGTTATGATGAAAATTCGCTGGTTCCAATAGACCCGGTTTCCGGATTCAGTGGCGGCGTGGTTTTTAACAAATTCACTTTTGAATTACGCTACCCCATCAACCTGGGAAATCCCCTGATTTATGTACTCGGTTTCATGGAAGCCGGTAATACCTGGAATAATTATGAAGACTACAATCCTAATCAATTGTTTAAAGCAGCCGGTATCGGGGTAAGAATCAATCTTCCGGGAATGGGCATGATAGGCATAGACTATGGGCATGCTTTTGACAGAACCATTGGCGGGCTTTCTCCTGCAAGGGAAAACTTTACCTTCACCTTTGGAGGCATGCGGAGGTAATGGTACCTGAATATAGAAGTATTTAGTTTAGGTGGAGATGCTTCTTTTCGGTATTAAACTTGTACTCATCCCATTTGGAAATGATGAAATTATAGAATTCCATTTCCTTGATATACTTTTCCCTGTTAGTATATCCGTAAAGGCTTTTGTAATGGGCTTCTACGTTATCGTAGTCATCTATTAACTTCTGTTTTGCCCTGATTATGGAGTTAAGCAGGCTAGTTTTTTCAAGAATAGTCATACTACTAACATTTTAATTTCACACACCTTAAATTTAACTTATTCTTAGGCTGTTTATTGCGTTAAAACCAAGGCATTTTCAAAATAATTGTTGCCTTAAAACAAAACCTAATATTAAATATAGCCAGAATATGCATGATTTCAAAGATTTTTGTCATGATTTAAGCATCCCTATTGCTTATATTTATGGCATGCTAGAAGCTATTGAAAAATTCGAAGAGATACTTAGAAGGCTCAAGAAATTAAATTACGGGGACCATAATCTGTTTAATGCCACCAAAAAGGAAACCCTGATGTTGATCGGCAATTTTCTGCCAAAAGATGTTCACTACAAAAAAGATTTGGATAAAATTGAAATAAGCGGCCATAATCACGCGGCTGACTCATCGAGTCTGGACAAATGGATTCATGGCCACGACGAATTTATCAATGTCGTGCGCATCATCATAGAAGACCTTCAAATTCGTCATCAGAAGCAAATTGATAAATCAGCCCATAAATCTGACATAGAAAAGTATGTCTCAGAAATTGAAAGGATCAAGAACGATACCGGCAAGGATTTAATCTTTGAACGGAATAACTTTAATTATCTTAAGCGAAAATACGATCTGCTACAATATAATTACGATCAGTTGCAGGCGTCTTATCAACAGGTGTTGGGCAAGAAAAATCAATGGATTTTATATATTACCTGGTCGGTGCTGGTTGGTCTTGTGGTACTGGTTTTTGATCAGATCATCTTCTGGCAGTGGTTTGAAAATCATGAACGCAAAATGTATATTAAATTGACCGGACTATTATTTACCGGTTCTATTTTTTTGTTAATACCTTTTAAGAGAAATATACGGATCATAACCGTTTCCGGCGTTGTGTTGCTGGTATTGGTGGTGCTGGCATTGTTACCCTATTAATAAATAAAAGGAGAATTAATCTCCTTTTATTCACTGATGATTTAGAAAGTGCTACTTGTTGAATCTATAGAAAGATGTATGATCTAAATTGACTACCAAATCACTTTGATGAAGCAATTTTATAAGCTTTTCATCATTGATTACCTTATCCATATTGACTTCTGATTCATACAGAAGGTTTTCATTGTCATCAAAAAATTTGAGTACCTTTTTGTGATTGAGTTGTTCACAATCCGATTCAGTTTGCATAGCCAGGTCATTGACGGCCTGCTGAATTTTGACAACTTCTGACTTATATCTTAAATCATTTTCAGGCTCTGCGCTGGCATTAAAGACCAGCAAAATTAATATTGCCATTATAACGCCGACAATAATTGTAACCTTTTTGGTGGTGACACTGATTGTTTTCATTGTTGTATTTATTTTGAGTTTTGACCTTATGACTTTTTTTCAGCCAATTGGCATGCCATTTTTTATAAATTACTTATAATCAAATATTTACAACTTGTTCGGGAAAAATATAGAGAATATTTTGTGTCAAAAACGGACAATTTTGCGATCACTTCCGGACAAAAAATGACTGACAAAGCAGAAAAAATAAGCCTGATTATTTATTACTTTGCCATAAAGCAAACGCCACTTTTCAAAACATCTTCATGAGTCATATCTTCAAGTATTTCTGCCTTATATTTTTGACTTTCTCCTTAAGCTGTCAAAATGAAAATTCGCAGAGTTCCGGAAACCGTGCCAACCTTGATGCCAGGGAAGTTTTCAAATGGGAACCAGGCGTTGCTCCCATGATTAGCGCCCACCGCGGTGGGCCGTATCCCGGTTTCCCTGAGAATTGTATAGAAACCTTCGATAACACACTTTCTTACACAAAGGCATTGATAGAATTTGATGTAAACACGACCAAAGACGGACATTTGGTGCTGATGCACGATGACAAAGTCGACAGAACTACCAATGGAACGGGCTATGTGGATGGAATGACACTTGCCGAGATAAAAAACCTCAGGTTGAAAGACAATGAAGGAAAAATCACGGATTTTAATGTACCGACCTTAGCAGAAGTATTGCAGTGGGCAAAAGAAAAAGGAGCCCTGGTCAGCGTTGATGTTAAAAGGGGTGTTGACTTTGAAAAAGTGATCCGCCTGATTGAACAAACCGGGGCCGAAAGCCATGTGAGTATAATTGTGTACACCGTGGAAAACGCGGTAAAAGTGCACCGGCTCAATCCCTCTTTGATGATATCGATTACTATCAGAAATAAAGACGAATTTGAAAGGGTAAAGAAAGCGGGTATTCCCGGCAAAAACGTAATTGCCTTTACAGGGATCAGGCTATTGGCCCGGGATCATTACAAAATGCTTCATGACCAGGGTATTTTTTGCATTTTAGGTACTTTTGGCAACCTGGACCGGAGGGCGGTAATACGCGGTGACCACCTGTATCGGGATTTGATAGATAAGGGGGTAGATATAATTGCCACGGACAGGCCGAAAGAAGCTGCAGACGCTTTAGGTATTTTAAACAATCAGAAAAACTTTTAACTCAAAATCAAAGGACCTTTACTTTTTGCTAACCAGATAAACTCCGGCGAAAATCAACAAAGAAAATAACAACTGCTGCCAATCCAGGGTTTCACTGACAAAAACAACCGCGATAAAGGTAGCGAACACCGGCTGCAAATACACATAAGCACCTGCCACTGAAGGGCTGGTATGTTTCAAAGCCCATGCATTGAGCAAATAAGTGCAGAAAGTGGTGCCCACTATTACGTAAATGATACCAATCCAAATATTTAGCGGCATGTTTGACCATGGAATGTGAAAGAGATCGGAAAACCCAAACGGCAAAACCAAAAAGAAACCAAAAGTAAACACCCATTTTATGACAGTTACGGGATGGTATTTAAGCATCAGTGGTTTTACAATCACCAGGTAAATGCCATAAAAAATGCTGTTGAGTATCACCAGCACATCACCGATAAACCGGGTATTTTCATAAGAAATTCCCCTGGAGGTAATCAAAAGAATCGCGCCCATACCCCCGAGAATAATGCCGCCTAACTTTAATTTGGTAATCCTTTCTTTCAAAATAAAGTAAGAGGCTATCAAAACAATAATTGGTACCAGCGTCATAATAATGGAGGCATTGATAGCGCTGGTGTAATTAAGGCCCTGAAAAAAAGCCAGCATATTAACACCTGCGCCAAAAACCGCCACCACGAGAAATTTCCTGTAATCTCGGGTATGGGTTATTTTTTCTTTGATGAATAGTCCCTGCAAAATCCAGAAAAGCAGTCCTGCAATAAATACTCTTAATGCAATGAGTCCAAAAGGCCGGATATAATCGGGCATAACGGCTTTGGCAATCACATAATTTGCCCCGTAGATCAGGCCAGCAGTGACCAGGGCCAAATGTACACGCAATTCTTTTGACATGGCGCAAAGCTAATAATTGCCGGCTTGTAAAAACCATAACAGGGATGAATAATATTCATGAATCAAAATCAGGATAGATAGATGACCATGATAAAATCCCATTCCTTATAATTGCTGGTGTTTTTTTTTTAATTTTCTGTTATGTTTAATATCAATCATCCTTTGGCAGAACGGTTGAGGCCCGTTAAGCTGGAAGACGTAGTAGGACAGGAGCACCTGGTCGGTGAAAACGGGGTGTTGAGAAGAGCAGTGAAGGTAGGTGTGATCCCTTCTATGATTCTCTGGGGCCCTCCCGGGGTAGGTAAAACTACCTTGGCAAACATTATTGCCAATCAGATAAATGCTGCTTTTTTTACCCTTAGTGCGGTTAGTTCAGGAGTAAAGGAAGTAAGAACAGTCATCGAAAAGGCCAAAGGATACCCGAAAACCATTCTTTTCATCGACGAAATTCACCGGTTTAGTAAATCACAACAGGATGCCCTACTGGGAGCGGTAGAGAAAGGGATTATTACGCTCATAGGCGCCACTACCGAAAACCCTTCTTTTGAAGTGATCTCCGCGCTCCTTTCCCGGTGTCAGGTGTATACGCTGAAAGCATTAAGGGAAGAAGACTTGTTGAAGCTGGTAGACAGGGCCCTTAGGTTAGATGAAAAATTGCAATCTAAAAAAGTGTTGATCAAAGCGCATGAAGCGTTGCTGAATATTTCGGGTGGTGACGCCAGGAAATTATTGAATTTGCTGGAATTGGTGGTAGACGCACTTCCGGGTAACCAGGTGGTGATTACCAATGACAATGTGAAACAGGTTGCCCAGCAGCGCGTGGTCATTTATGACAAAAGTGGCGAGCAGCATTACGACATCATCTCCGCGTTTATCAAATCAATCAGGGGCAGCGATCCCAACGCAGCGGTATACTGGCTCGCCAGGATGATCGAAGGTGGGGAAGACGTAAAGTTTATCGCCCGCAGGCTGGTTATCTTAGCCTCGGAGGATATTGGCAATGCCAACCCTACGGCCCTTGTGTTGGCTACCAGTACTTTTCAGGCGGTTAACATGATCGGGTATCCTGAAGCGGAAATTATTTTGTCGCAATGTACTACGTATCTGGCAAGCTCTCCTAAAAGTAATGCCAGTTATAAAGCCATCAAGTCCGCTAAATCCCTGGTACGGGAAATGGGCGATTTGGGCGTACCACTACCCATCAGAAATGCCCCGACAAAATTGATGAAACAGGAAGGCTACGGAGCCGGATACAAATATGCCCATGATCACCCGGGAAATTTTGTTGATATGGAATTCCTTCCTGAGGAGATCAAAGGCACCAAACTGTATGACCCGGGAGCCAATGCCAGGGAAAATGAACTAAGAAAACGGCTAAAGGCTTTTTGGGGAAACAAATATCAATATTAGGCTGTTATTGAAAAAATTATCTGAAAATATCATTTTATTTCCTCTTAAACTAATCGACATGAAAATCCTGACCTTACTCCCCTGCCTCCTGCTTTCCGTTACCATTCTTTCCGCGCAGGACCGTGTTACCGGTAAGCAGTTTGCCACGCGCTCTGAAGTAATTGCCCAACACGGAATGGTTGCTACGAGCCAGCCCCTTGCCACCCAGGTGGGACTGGACATGCTAAAAAGTGGCGGTAATGCCATTGACGCGGCTATTGCTGCAAATGCTATGCTTGGATTGGTAGAACCTACCGGAAACGGTATCGGAGGAGACCTGTTTGCCATCATCTGGGATGCCAAAACACAAAAACTGTACGGACTCAACGCCAGCGGCCGGTCGCCGGTCGCCTTGAAGCTGGATTATTTTGTCAAAAACAAAATGGAAAAAATTCCTTCTCATGGCCCACTGCCGGTATCTGTTCCCGGATGTGTGGATGGTTGGTATGAAATGCACAATAAATTTGGCTCTATGTCCATGGCCGATATTTTAAAGCCAACCATTGATTATGCCAATAACGGTTTTCCGGTGAGTGAGTTGATTGCCTATTATATACAGCGAAGCGCAGGTTTTCTTTCTAAATTTGATGGTTTTAAAGAAACATTTATGCCTGATGGCCATGCACCCGAAAAAGGCGAAATTTTTAAAAACCCTTATTTAGCAACAACGCTTGAAAAAATTGCAAAAGGTGGCAGGGATGAGTTTTATGCAGGTGAAATTGCCAGGACCATTGCCAGGTATATGAAGGAACAGGGAGGTTTTTTATCTTATGAAGATCTGGCAAACCATAAATCAGAATGGGTAGAGCCGGTTAGCACCAATTACCGGGGTTATGACGTTTGGGAATTGCCACCAAACGGCCAGGGAATTGCCGCCCTGCAGATGTTGAATATCTTGGAGGGCTTTGATATTGAATCTATGGGGTTTGGAAGTACGGAGTATATCCACGCATTTACGGAAGCCAAAAAACTGGCTTATGAAGACAGAGCCAGGTTTTATGCAGACATGGATTTTAATCAGGTGCCTGTAGCCAGGCTGATTTCAAAGGAATATGCCAGGGAAAGAAGCAAATTGATTGATCTCAGCCGGGCCGGTAGAAGTTATCCTGCCGGAAACCTCAGAGACGGGGATACCATCTATATGACTGTCGCTGATAAGGACGGGAATATGGTTTCGCTGATCCAGAGCAACTTCCGTGGTATGGGATCAGGTATGACCCCTACAGGCCTGGGCTTTATATTGCAGGACCGGGGAGAGTTGTTTGCGTTGGAAGAAGGTCACTTCAATGTGTATGAACCCAACAAAAGGCCGTTTCATACCATCATTCCGGCGTTTATCACCAAAGATGGAAAACCCTGGATAAGCTTCGGGTTAATGGGCGGGGCTATGCAACCACAGGGACATGTTCAGGTGGTTGTAAACATCATTGATTTTGGTATGAATCTGCAGGAGGCCGGAGATGCACCGAGAATGCAGCATCTGGGCTCATCCCAACCCACGGGTGAAAAAATGACCAATGGTGGAACGCTTTATCTGGAAGATGGTTTTGACTATGAAGTGATCAGGGGGCTGATGCGCAAAGGACACAAAGTTAGCTGGGCCAACGGTGCTTATGGTGGTTATCAGGCCATTATGTGGGATGAGGAGAAGGGTGTTTATTTTGGCGCCTCAGAGTCCAGAAAGGACGGACAGGCAGCAGGGTATTAAAAAACGCAAAAAATCGATTTTGCCGAACTTTTGCCTGATTGAAAAAACGAAGCCAGGGTGTTATGGCTAATTTTTATGTATTTCTTTTTTAGTCACGTCCCGCTCAGGATTTTGAGATGCTTCAACGTCATACAAATTGAGGTAGTCGGGTCTGAATGAATTCCGGTAAACTTTACCTTCCTTACCAGTCCATTCACACTCCACTAATCTTAGGCCAAATACAGCGCAGACCGTCATTTCATCGCTTCCCGAAATCAGTTGTACCTTGTCACCAACTTTAAATTTTTTCATAAGAATTCAGGGCGATTTATACCCCTAATATTAAATGCCTGAGTATTAATTATTCCAATAATTTTAAATGTAACCAACGAGGCAATATAGAAAAATTTAATCGATAATATTTAACTTTTAAGAAGAAGTTATCCACAATATTTATCCACAATTTTATAAAATATTTAAAATCAATTGATTATGATTATATCATTGAAGTGATAGTTGGATTTTTTAAAAATTATGTGTTTCAACGTGCAAGTAAATCAGACCGGAAACGGATAGAACTTTATTTCTAGTAAATTGTATTTTTTTAATACAGATGAATTTATTATCTATCATATTATATGGATATGAGGATATTGAAGGGTTACCTAATTATAATATTCCGGTATATATTCCTACACCAAACAACTACTATGATGAAAAGATTAATCGTGTTTTTGATCTTTGGAATTTGGTCTATTGCCTGTACGCCGGTGACTTACAATAGCGGGTATTATGGAAAAAAGAAAGTAGTGGTAAAAGAAGGTAAATATACCGCTGGCGATGAAAAGAAAAAGATAAAGTATTACTACAATCCGGAATACAGAAGAAAGCAGATAGCAAAGAAAACAAAACATTAATTACAACCTGCATCTGATAAAAAGGGCCGGTTTTGAACTGGCTTTTTTTTAACATTAATTTCATTAAAAATTAATTTTTATTTGATCATTTTTAATCTTCCCTGCATCATCTGCTATTTATCTTAGATAATCGTTTGAAAATCTCTTAAGCTATATCCGCGAGGGCTTGCTTCATGAAAAGACCTGTGATTTTGATTTTTGCCCTGATACCGTTTGTGCTTTACGGGCAGCAATCTATGAATACCTCTGTATTATCAAAAGATAATTGGTTCCAATTCAAGGTATCGGAAAGAGGCGTCTATAAAATTGACTACAACCAAATGCAGCAAATTGGTGTAGAAATCGATGATATCGATCCCAGGCTTATCAAAATCTTTGGCAACGGGGGTGCCATGTTGCCACAGGCCAACGATACCTCCAGGGCACAGGACCTGACAGAAAATGCTATTTTTATTAGTGGTGAAGAAGATGGTAGTTTTGATGAGGGCGACTATCTGCTTTTTTACGCAGAAGGCCCCGGAGATATAAAGTTTGATATGGCATATCAAATGATAACTGCAGACCCCCACCTTTACGACCGGTTTAACTATTATTATCTTACCATCGACCGGGAGCCCGGGTTGAGAATAGAGCCGGCAGCCAACATTCCTGACGAAACCAACGCCGTGATCACCTATTTTAATGATTATGTTTTTCATAAAAGGGCCCTTAAAAACCTGCTTGCTTCCGGAAGAAAATGGTATGGTGAAGAAATGGTAGAAGGTCAAAGCATTTCCTTTGAGTTACCGACTCCAAATGCCGACCGGGAAGGAAAAGCTACCCTCAAAGCAGCCGTGATGTCTACTGCAAAAAGGGAAGCTTTGTTCAGCTTTAACCTAAATGGCACCAAAATTGGAGAAATGACAACAGAAAAAGTCGAATTTTATGCCTTTGGTAACCAGGCGAAAGAGAATGAAAGCACATTGGAATTTGACGCCATGATATTCGGGGACAATGAGCGTTCGAACCTTGAAATATCCTTTGATGATTTAAGTGGCGATGCCGGTTATCTTGACTATTTTCTGCTTAACTACCAAAGAAAACTGGTTGCAGACGATCATCCTTTGATATTCAGATCGTTTGAGAGCCTCAAATTCCCTGCGGTTAGTTTTCAGGTTACAGGTTTGAAAGGTACTATGAGCGTATGGGATATTTCAAACCCTCATTTGATCCACGAAATGCCATTTACGGTTACTACAGATGCAGGGAATATTAAAGCCTATACTGACCGACTCAAGGAAATGGTGGTCTTTGACCCCTCTGTACTACCATCTCCCGCTTTTAACGGAAAAGTTCCAAATCAAAATTTACATGGCTTGAATGCACCTGACTTGCTTGTAATCACCACGACAACATTTTTGAGCGAAGCAGAAAGACTGGCTGCTTTCAGGTCTTCCAATGATAATCTGCAGGTTGAAGTAGTTGATTTGAAAAAGGTGTATCACGAGTTTTCCTCAGGCAAAAAAGATGTTACGGCTATCAGGGACTTTGTAAGACATTTATACGACAAATCCGGCCGGTTGAAATATTTGTTATTGTTTGGTGATGCCTCTTACGATTATTTATCTGATGATGAAAATGTTACGGGCGCGGTGCCCACCTATCAGTCCAGAAACTCACTGCACAATGTTTTTTCTTATGCCTCCGATGACTATTTTACATTCATGGATGATGAAGAAGGAAACTGGCGTGAAACCAATTCCTATTTCCGGCAACAACATGATCTCGATATTGGTGTAGGACGGTTACCTGTTAAAACAACACAAGAGGCTAAAATAGTCGTTGATAAACTCATTGCCTATGGCAAAAATGAAACTGCCAATGGCGCCTGGCGCAATAAGGTAATATTTGTAGCGGACGACGGAGATGTCAATAAGTTTCAACACCAATCCGATTACCTCGCTACTTCCCTGGAAAACAGTAGCCCCGGCTATCTGGTAGACAGAGTATTTGTTGACTCTTATCCCATTGAAGATCGAAATGGGAGAAAATCGGCCCCCAGGGTAAGGGACAGAATAGATCAATACGTGAACGAAGGCGTGTTGATACTGGATTTTATCGGTCATGGTGGTGAAACCGAATTGACCAACGAGGGTATACTGGATCTTGAATCAATAGATAGCTGGGAAAACGGAGGCAAATTACCAGTCATTATAACAGCTACCTGTGAGTTTGGCAGACACGATAACCGGGCACTGGAATCCGGTGCTGAGAAAGCACTTTTCCAACAAGAAGGTGGTGCCATTGCTGTGTTTACCAATTCGAGACCAGCTATTGTCAACACCAATTTCGATGTAAGCAAAGCGTTTTACGAAAGTGCTTTCAATGGTGAAAATGAAAAGCCCAGGCTTGGGGATATTTTAAGGATAACAAAAAATAAGAGTGCTTTTGGAATTGTCAACCGCAACTTTGTTTTATTGGGTGACCCTTCTATGCAACTGGCTTATCCACAATATGAGGTTGTCATTACCGCGGTTAACGACGATCCCGGTGTAGATACACTGCGATCATTTACAAGGGTAAAAATGACAGGGGAGATACGTGACGGTTCATCGGTTGTGCCTGATTTTAATGGAATACTGAATGTTACCCTTTTTGACCAAAAGGCACAACTAACCACAATCGGTAATGGTAATAATGAACCCATGACTTATGAAAGCTGGGAAAATCTGTTAGTCAGGGGTGCTGTCAGTATAAAATCCGGCAGGTTTGAGATAAATTTTACCATTCCCGGAGGAGTAGGGGAAGGAATAAAAGAAGGTAAAATGGTGTTATATGCCTATGAAAATGCTTCGGGCAGGGATGGCTTAGGCAGTTACGACAACCTCAAAATTCAAAATACCGGCTATGCAAACAGCAGTGACAATCAGGGGCCTGAAATTAGCCTGTCTGTTGATTTCGAAGAATTTGAAAATGGCGGCCTGGTGGGTGAGCATATCGAGGTGCTGGTAGGTTTAAAGGATGAAAGCGGTATTAACCTCAGTGCTGATCCGGAAAATGGCATTGTGGCCTACCTTGATGGTAAAAGTGAGGAAAAAATATTGCTCAATCGTTTCTATCGATCAGCATTGGATGATTTCACCAGAGGGAGTTTATCCTATCGTATCTCAGGTCTGGTTCCCGGATGGCATACCCTGACCGTAGCGGCGTCTGACAACTTTAATAACCGTGCTTCTGCTACCATAGAATTTACTGTGGTTGATGAGGATTTTACGTTATTGCAAAATGTCATCGTTTATCCTAATCCGGCGACTGATTTGGTCAATTTTGAATTTAACTATAAAAATGCGCCGGATGATCTGCCAGCAATTTTGTTAATCTATTCCTCCCGTGGTGAACTGGTCAAGGTGGTAGAGCAGAATTTTACCGATCACAGTTTGGGTAAGCAGGTTATTCAATGGGACCGGACCAATACAAGAGGTGAAATAGCGAAGCCAGGGCTGTATTTTTACGATTTTTACCTTCGGTCACTGCTTAATAATCAGGCAAATAAAAAGGGTAAAATACTGCTGTATTAAGAATTCCTTAATGTGATTTATCCGCTTTTAAAAAGGATTTAACGTATTCTTACAGTTCAAACATTTAGAATCATTCTACCAGTTCACATTGCGTTAATATTGTCGGTTTTTTATTATCAAGGAGTTAAAAGACAGTTCAAGCAGAGTTAATACTTAGTCGTTAATTTCGGATATCAAATTTTAACTCAAACCAAAAAAACTTTAACTGATGAAAAAAGCATACGCTATGTTGATTTTCGTGCTGACCTTTTATGTAAACAGCTATGGACAGTACTTTTTTGATGTGTCAGTCGACACTGCCTGGACGCCCACAACCGTGGTACTGCCACCATCGCCTTTAAAATTTCAGGTATTATTTGTAGGAGGATCCGACAAAGTGCAAACAACAGCCACCTATGGCAACGAACCCGGAGAGGCATTGGCTAAACAATGGCATGATTTCATTGGTTTTACACCAGATGATGAATCAGATGACCTTGGCTGGGTTTCAGTTAATCATGAAAGAATTAATTCCAATGACAGTATCGGTGACGGAGGGGGTATGACCGTGTTCAAAGTAGCGAGGGATCCTGTTACAGACGAAATCATCATAAAAGAGCAAACGTTGTCAGATGGCCGGCAGGGAAAATTCTTTAATGTGGATTTTGTAAACACTGTAGGTGAAACGGGCATGAATTGCGGTGGCATTACCTCATTAGTAGATGGCAGAATCTGGACTGCCGAAGAGTGGTTTAGAAATAGCAATGACGATATCTCCAGCTTAAGAAATCAGGATCCTTTTACCATCATTACCGACATTCCCGGAGATTTTAACGGTAGTGTGATAGAAAGATATCAAAACTTTAATTATATGGTTGAAATAGACCCACGGGAAGCAAAAGCCATCAGAAAACAATATAACTGGGGCAGGCAGCCATTTGAGGGAGGAACCATCATGTCTGACAACCAAACAGTTTATCTCGGCGCTGATGCTACGCCAGGTTTCTTCACCAAATTCATAGCTGAAACCCCCGGAGATTTTACAAAAGGGAAATTATATGTTTATAAACATGATGCTTTGACAGCTCCCATTGATCCATGGGTAGAAATTGATAATAAGTCACTGGATAACATGCTGCATTTTGCAGAAAGGGCACTTGCAGCCGGAGGTACTATGTTTAACCGACTGGAATGGCTCACCAATTACGATGGTAAAATCTACATGTCAGAAACCGGAAGGGATGGTTTAGGCACAAGGTTTGAAAGAGGTATTGCAGCCGGAGGCGTTTTGGATTACCACTGGCTTGAACCGGTAAGATCGAGATTTCCCCAAATGGTCGACAAACCCGATGATCAGGTGATTGAATTTGTAAAAAGAGGCGGATTTAATGATTATTATGGCAGAATATTGGAATTTGATCCGGCGACAGGTCTGGTAACTACCTTTCTGAATGGTGGTCCCTTCTTCTCCGAATCTCCTGAATTTGCACAATATCCTGAAAAGCACCTTTCAAACCCTGATGGACTGAATGTGATGGTCATTGACGGCAAGCCTTTCATGGTAATTTGTGAAGATTTAAATGGTACTTCAAATGGCAGGGTTCCTGCAGGCCTCAGGAACAGGTCATGTGAATTATATCTGCTGGATATGTCTATCGAAGACCCAGCCATCGAAGACCTTACAAGAATTTCAGTTACACCTGTTGGAGCGGAGGTTACCGGTGCTCAGGCAACACCCGATGGTAAAACACTATTTGTCAATTCCCAGCACCCCTCCACTGCCAACCCTTTTCCATACAATAACTCTTTAACATATGCGATCACTGGTTGGGATATTGCAGTGTCTGCTATCGAAGATATTGAAGAAGTAGTACTGGATGAGAAGACCGCATTAAAGGTATGGCCTAATCCCGTGGCAAAAGAATTAAAGTTTAGCAGGGTGCTGGATGCAGCAATTTATAATCAATCCGGTCAAAGAATCAAAGTGTTCAGAGGACAACAAAGTATTGATGTATCTGATTTAACTCCTGGATTTTACTTCCTGAATACAAGTGCAGGGGAAGTTCAGCGGTTAATTATCAAGTAGATATCCCAATTTTCTCACCTCTCTCAATTTATGTTAGTCAGCCAAGACCTGGTGATCCCCATCACCGGGTCTTATTCTAATTTCACTAAGTTATATGAAACAATCTTACCTGATCCTATTTTCTATATTGATATTTCTGGCCTGTATTTTATTTTCATCATTTTCATCAGGGCCGGAAACGATTGCCGACAGTCCTGGTAATTATGTAAAATCTCAATATCACGCAGGCATATCTGATTTTGGCCGGGCTATTCATAATCTTGAAATCATCGCCCTTTCACTGGATGATAATACTGCTGCTGTCACCGATTTGCAAAAGTCTTTTGATCAGTTGAGGGTTAGCTACAAAAAAATCGAATTTTTCGCCGAATACTTTGACCCTGAGTTTATCAAAGACTACATCAACGGCCCTCCATTAAAGAGTCTCGAGCGAAAATCACCTTCTTTAAGCATTCTTGAGCCGGAAGGTATGCAGGTATTGGAAGAGTTGATCTATGGTGAAGATCCTTACCGGGAAAAAGCCGCCATCAACAAGCTGGTTCAGGCCTTGAACGATAACTTTCACTATTTCAAAACCTATCAGCAGTCAATTGAAATGGCAGACCGCTATATTTTTGAGGCTTCCAGGTTTCAGTTGATCAGGGTTTTCAGCCTGGGTGTTACCGGGTTCGATACCCCTATGACGGATAATGCTATCAAAGAGGCTTCCATTTCCATGCAATCGGTGTTCGAAGCTTTAAAACCCTATCTTCCGTTGGCTAAAAAGAAACATTCTCCAATGGTGGAAAAACTGGAAAAGACGTTCAGGGGTGCTGTGACTTATCTGAATGAAAATGAGGATTTTGAAACTTTTGACCGGATGGAATTTTTGAAAGGTTATATCAATCCACTCTACCGGCTGATACTGGACCTGCAGTTGTCGCTGGGAATAGAAACTTACTATGAGACAGCACCCTTAACCTTTAAGCATTCTGTTAATTACCTGGCTGGTAATTTATTCGACGAAAGTCTGCTAAACCCTTATTATTATTTAAAGATCAGGAAAATTGATGATAACAAAGCCCTGGTTGATTTGGGAAGGACGCTGTTTTTCGACCCTGTTTTATCCGGATCCAATGAAAGATCATGTGCTTCCTGCCACCAGCCTGACAAAGGATTTACCGATGGCAACAAAAAAAGTATAGCCATGGATTTCAAAGGCACTGTGGATCGCAACGCACCTACGCTGATTAATGCGGTTTATGCAGACAAATATTTCTACGATTTAAGAGTAGGGGAAATGGAAAACCAAATTGAACATGTAATTTTTGACAAAAGGGAATTTCATACCTCCTACCTTCAGATGTTTGAAAAACTGGAACAAAGTGAAGAATATGTTACCTGGTTTAAATCTGTATTTCCGGACTGGGAACATGAACCTATCAACAAAAACACGTTTTCTGCTGCCATAACCGCCTACCTTAAATCGCTGTCGGGATTCAACTCTCCTTTTGATCAATACGTGCGGGGTGAGACGGATGAGTTGCCGGAGGCAGTGATTAACGGATTTAATCTGTTCATGGGAAAAGCTGGCTGCGGCACCTGTCATTTTGCACCAACTTTCAGTGGCCTTGTGCCACCCCTGTATCACGAATCCGAATCAGAAGTATTGGGGGTAACCCTGCATAACCTGGATAGCATGCCCGTCATCGATCCGGATGTAGGAAGATATAAAGGCAATTTGAAGGAACATGCCAATATCTACAAGCACTCATTTAAAACCACCACCGTCAGGAATGTCTCCCTGACGGCCCCTTACATGCACAACGGTGTTTTCGAAACCCTTGAAGAAGTGGTCGAGTTTTATGACAGAGGTGGGGGACAGGGTTTAGGCCTGGATGTAGAATTTCAGACGTTGCCCCCTGATCCGTTGGAACTAACCGACCTGGAAAAACAGCATTTGGTTAAATTTATGGAGGTTTTAGTTGACACGACAGCTATGACAACACAACCTGTCCGCCTGCCCGTATTTGAAAATCAACCGGAATTGAATCAAAGGATAATCGGTGGGATTTACTGAATGAATAGCTATGAAACGGTTACTTTCAGGTTGGCCATAACTGCACCTTATATGATGCATTTATACCAATCTGAAGGCATAGGAAATCAATAGCCATCAAATAGCAGCAGATACCGTTCGGAAACAAAGTGATAACAGGAGTTATTGCATATAATAAGCAGACAATCAAGAAACCAAATAACCACTATTTTGGTATTAGCGGATTTTTGTTGTCGGAAAAAACCTGTTGCTATATTTATTTTCCGGTTAAATTGTTCAATACCCTGAATGGCAAGGTAAAGATAGCCCTGATCAAAGAAAATACGCCTTCAACCGCAATGCCCAATAACCGGAATGGCAACAGTAAAAGCCAGATGACAGGATAAAGCAAAAGGGCTAATAATGCTACCGGCCAACATAATATTAACAGGATACACCAGATTAGAAATGCTAACATAATAGTTTTAGTTTGAGTTAAGACCTAAAATCTTCTACGGTAAAAAGCGAAATTAGATATGAATTTATTTTTCGACCTTTGGAAGTTATGTATATTGTGTAGGGTTTAGATATGATAAGTATTGTCGTTTCGGCAAAAATGTTGATAACAATGTTTCTATAACGCCTGTAGCGTTTTATTTATCCGGGTTAATACGAATTAATTGTCACTTGATCAGTCAAAAGTTCGCATATGGGCATCCGGTGGACGAATATTTTCGTATGAAAATATATGCTATACAGTAATTGTAAGGTTTGCAACACAATGGGAAATTCTTTCAATAAATATTTCAATAAATTTTCATCATCAATTGAATAGTGAAAATTATGATCAGTCAATTAAAGTCAAAAGAAATCGATGAGCTTGTCGCAGATAGCGTTGTCGGAACATTGATTTGTTTTGACAAGAATGAAAAAATAAAATTTCCTATTACTTATGTGAAGGAAGGCCAATACGTTTATAGTTATTCGAAGGATTTGGAAAAAATATTGCTTATGCGCAAAGATCCGGCGGTTTTATTAAAGGTATTTAAAGTGAATGGTGAAACCGGGTGGTCATCAGCCAATGTGCTGGGTATATTTGAAGAGTTGGACGGTATAGATGCTGAAATTGCGAGAGTCATTATCAAAGATAAATTAATGGCCTGTGCAATTAAAGACCACAGCTTTCATGTGCACGGATTAACCCCGCAATATATTCAGGGTATGGTAGAATCTTCGAATGTAATATACAGGATACATATCATTAAAAAGACAGGAAAATATCAATCTTCCCGTTAACTCTTCCTCTTCCTCCCCTCTAACCTTAAGCCCTATTGATGTAATTGCTGTCATCTAATTTCTCACCATGTAGTTTGGTCTTCAGTTTCAATATTTCAACTTTATGCTTTTTGCTTCTAACCAGCCGGTTTTCGCACCCTATTCACTTAATATATTATAAAGGTCGATATTCAAATAATAATGGTGGCCATTGATGGTCCTTTTGTCCAAAACCCCCATCTCAACCATTTGATTTAAATAGTTTCTGGCTGTATTTTCTGCATAGATTTTTGCGGTGGTGAAATGCTTAACAGTGGAAAAAGGTTGTGTAAATAACACCTCGATTAACTGGTCCACCTTCCTGATGTCAGAATGAAGGGTGATGGCCTGATGAATGTTTTCTTTTGCTTTGATAATGTCGTTGATCTTTTGAAAAGTCAGATTAGCGGTTACTTCCACCGCCTTCAACATATAGATGATCCATGATTTCCAATCTCCCCGCTGAGAAACACCAGCCAGTGTGTGATAGTACGCATCTTTATTATCGATAATATATTTACTGAGAAATAAAATCGGATAATCGAGTAACCCTTTATGCGTTAAATAGTGAATGTTAAAAACCCTGCCACTTCTTCCATTGCCATCCCTGAACGGATGTATTGCCTCGAATTGGAAATGCCCGATGGCCATTTTTAATATGGGGTCTACCTTGTAGGTAGTGTCATCGTTCATGAATTCCAGCAGGTTGGCGAGTTTCTCTTCCAGGATTCCGTCACCTCTTGGGGGGGTGTAGATGGTTTGTCCGGCTAATGGACCACTGCTCCCTTTTCTAATCACTATGCTGGTAAACGGGGGGCGAATGCCATCGTTTGCCTCTTTTATTTCCCGGTACATTTCCACCAGATAATCGATGTTAAAGGTCTCTCTTTGTTGCATGTATTCAAAGCCTTTCCATAAAGCTTCCCGGTAATGTAATACCTCTTTGATCGGGCCGGATGTTTCTTCAATCTTGTTGTTACTGTAGGCCTTGTATAATTCATCGTCGGTAGTAAAAATGTTCTCAATTTCGCTGGAAGCCTTGGCTTCTTGTAAACTGATGGTATTGATGAGTAAGCCCTGATTGGGAATGGCCACACTTCTGCCATGTAAACGGGCAAGCGCGGCCTTGGCCTCGGCCAGATGTTCAAATATTTCTACGGTGCGATATAAAGACTCGTCAAGCGGAAGCAATGGGAGTTCGTTCCATGGTCTTTCTCTGTCGGGGTTGATTTTATAGTTGACAATTTGCTGAACAGGCATTGATAAAACTAGTTTTTAATGTCTATTTGATTTCAGACCTTAAAACTGAGGTAAAAAATCCAACAAACATTATTTTTTAAAAAATTTAATGTTTAGTTGTTTTTTGGCCTTAAAATATAATGACCATTTTTAACTAAACGTAGAATTTGCGGAAAAATTAAGGTTTGGGTAAATTTTTCAAAAAGCGTTAATCCATTAGTAAAAAACCTAAAACCTCATTTCTAAACTGCCGGTAATAAGGTTTTTCCATCATTAAGGCATGCGCACCTCCTTCAATCCGGACCAACCGGCTTTTGTCTTTTGCAGGGTGTCGATTGTAAATAGCCACTATTTCATCCCACTTTAAATAAGCATCCCGGTCTCCGCCAATGAATAAAGTTGGTACTTTCAGACTTTCCGCCCTGATAAGCTTTTCGTTTCTTCCTTTCAACAAATCTTTTCTTCCTCCATTGGGGCTTGAATCCTGGTCATACTTCCAACAATTGGCAAGGAACAAATTAGCTACCGGCTTTTCTATAATATGGTAATCAATAACACCATCTTTCACCTGAAAATCGGAGGCTGCATGAACCCAGGTGTTGTGATGCCAGTCCTCCTGTGGCTCTTTGCCGTCATACCCGCTTGTAATTGGCGCATATAGAACCAATTTCCTGACCCAGGAGGCGTGGGATGCAACCATCTGTGCCGATGTAGCTGTACCCCAACTCCAGCCCAACAAATCAATCCGGTCTATCTGTCCGGTATTGCGAATAAATTGGACGACAGCGGCAATGTCTTCAGCAGCATAGGCTGTATTCACAATAAATCCATCTTCCGGTTTTTCTGATAAGCCGTAGCCGGCCATATCCATGGTCCATACCTGAAAGCCATTTTCAGACAAAAACTTAACGAGACTGTAATCACCATGATCCATATGAAACTCATGAGAAGAATAGGTCAGGCCATGAATGAGCAGGATGTGCTTTAACGGTTTTCCGTGATCTTGTCTGAAAGTTTTTACATGCAAATTCAGACCTTGACTTTTCACAGAAAAGGATTTATGTGTGATCTGGGCCGTAATGGCCGGCGCACTCAGACTAATGAGGAGAAAGGTGATGATTCTCACGATCATAGGACCAAATTAAACATATCTGCCTAAGAATTCTGAAAATTATAGATATTAATATAAATTGTGGCTTTTTGACCTAATCGAAGTATATAAAGATATGCAGTGGAAAAGCACATGGACCCCTACAGAAGAAAATGTTGAGTCCAGCAATATATTTAAGATGATGGAACTCCAGTTTTTTGAGAGTTATGAGGAATTGTATCGATGGTCCGTAAAGGATCCGGGTGGATTTTGGCGTGATACGATGGATTTGCTGGAAATAAGGATGAAAAAAAAGTATGACGAGGTACTTGATCTTTCGAAAGGGGCCTCCCAACCGGTATGGTTAAAGGGGGCTCAAATGAATATTGTGGATAGCTGTTTCCGGAATAGCGATAGCGCCAGAGCGATATTTTATAAAGAGGAAGACGGTGTCCGGGAGGTTTTCAGCTATGATCAGTTAAACCGTCTGATCAATCAAATCGCCAATGGCCTTGTGGATTCGGGCCTCAAAAAGGGGGACTATGTGGCGATAGATATGCCCATGAACATCAAGGCGGTGGCGATCTATCTTGCGATTATCAAAGCCGGAATGGTAGCTGTTACCATTGCCGATAGCTTTGCACCTCATGAAATTAAAGTAAGGCTGGAGATCACAGGTCCAAAATTGTTTTTTACCCAGGATCACATAATCCGCGGAGGCAAAGCCCTGCCGCTTTATGACCGGGTGATTGAGGCCGGAGCACCCCCTTGTATTGTGGTACAGGCAGGTCAGGAGACCCCGGAGTTAAGGCAGGGTGACCAACTCTGGGACAGTTTTATTAGTCAAAACACTTTTTTTGAGTCCGTTGCCTGTGCGCCGGATGACACCATTACGATATTGTTTTCTTCAGGAACAACAGGTAATCCCAAAGCCATACCCTGGGACCATACCACACCTATCAAATGTGCCGGGGATGGATATTTTCACCAAAATATTCAAAACGGCGATGTCATTTGCTGGCCTACAAATCTGGGCTGGATGATGGGGCCCTGGTTGGTTTTTGCCTCTTTGATCACAGAGTCCTCGATGGCATTGTACGGGGGGGCGCCGCTGGATAAGGATTTTGGTATGTTTGTGGAAGAAGCCGGGGTGACTATGCTGGGTGTGGTTCCAAGCCTGGTTAATCAATGGAGAAGTACACGGTGTATGGAATCGCTCAACTGGTCTCGTATCAAAGTCTTTAGCTCAACCGGAGAAGTCAGTAACCCCGAAGACATGCAATATTTGATGGAGTTGGCCGGTAACAAGCCGGTAATTGAATATTGTGGAGGAACGGAGATAGGCGGAAGCTATGTTACCGGCGCAGTGATCTTCCCGGCTATTCCCGGAACATTTTCAACTCCGGCACTAGGTACGGCTTTTGTATTGCTGGATGAACAGGGTCAGGAAACCGATAACGGTGAGGTTTATATCCTGCCTCCCGCCATGGGGCTTTCGACCAGGTTGCTGAATCAGGATCATGAAGCAGTTTATTATCAGGGCACCCCTGTTTTTAAAGGTAAGCTGACCAGGCGGCATGGTGATCAGATGGAAAGGCTGCCAAATGGTTATTTCCGCGGTCATGGCAGGACTGATGACGCCATGAATCTGGGGGGTATCAAGGTAAGTTCAGTACAAGTTGAAGAAACATTAAACGCCCTGGATATCTTCAAAGAAACCGCCGCAATTGCTGTGTCATCCGTAGAGGGCGGGCCGGCAAAATTAGTCATTTACGGGGTAGAAGATGTTTCTGATCTGCCTTTTGAAGATCAGTTGCAGTTAGCCCGGAAAACCGTTAAAGAGCAGCTAAATCCACTGTTTAAGGTCGAGGACCTGGTTTTAATTAATGAACTGCCACGAACCGCCTCCAACAAGGTAATGAGGCGCAGGTTAAGGGAAATGTATATGGAAGAAAGGAAAACAGGCCTTTATGGTTAAGAAAACCAGCCAGGGATTACCCTATTTTACCTACCCGTTGCTCAATAATTATCCGGATCTGGTGCATTTTACCACTACCCGGCATGGAGGATTTAGCAATGGCGAGTATGGTGGGCTGAATGTTAGCTTTGCAGTAGGTGAAGATTCAACATTGGTGGCACAAAACCGCCATCTGATAGCTGATGCCTTTGCCCTGGATTCGCATCAACTGTTATTCGGCAGGCAAATTCATGAAAGTAATATCCGGGTGATCAGGCAGGATTTTTTCGAAAAGTCACCGGAGGAAAGGTATGAACAATTGACAGCAATAGACAGTCTGATTACCAATTTGAAAAATGTTTGTTTATGCATACTCACTGCCGACTGTGCCGGTATTTTGTTGTATGACCCAAAACAGGCAGTAATTAGCGTCATCCATGCCGGCTGGCGGGGTACGGTCAAGAAAATAGCTACAAATGTAATCAATAAAATGCGTCAGGAATTTGATTGCCGGCCGGCTGATATTCTGGCAGTCATAGGCCCCTGTATTGGCCTGGAATCTTACGAAGTAGGTGATGAAGTGGCTAAGAAATTCGTCGAGGTATTTGGAGAAAACCATGCCATTATCGACAGGACTTACTCCAAGCCCCACGTGGCCGTAGCTGCCGCTAACCACCGACTGCTCATGGATAGCGGTTTGTCCCCTGAAAACATTGCTCTTTCCGGCGTCTGTACCTTCAGGAATAACGACCGGTTCTACAGCGCCCGGCAAGGAGACAAAGGCCGGTTCTGCAGTGGAATTAGTATGAGAGGTATCAGCAACAGCGCGGGCAACGGCAATGGTTAGATGCTGTTACCCGTACGGTTGCTGTTGGTTTTTCCATAAAGGGTTTTTCGGGTTTCTATAGGCCGCTTTGAATATTTGATGGCTCAGCAGATAATATCTAACCAAGGTGTTTATGAAAGAACCGGCTCACATTTTCAACCGCTTCATTAACTTGTGTCGATTGATCATAGAAATCAAAATGTTGGATACATAGGGTCGCGCAGACAGGTACGTGACAGCCTCCTCCAAATCCTGTAATTTCAGCGAAGGATCTTCGTATTGTCTTGGCTGCCCCTCGCTTTCACCATAGTTTCTGTAGTCAAATGCCAGGGCTACAATGCCATGTTCTGCTAATTTTTTGGCATAAGTTCCTGCCATTTGTTCCTTTACAGAAGTTAATGAACCACCTATCAGGGCTGCCGGATATGTATTGGATTCATCGAAGTCAACAGGAAAATACAGGTTACCTGCTAAAGTCAGACCGTTGCTTTGAAATGTTACTTTTTTCATGTTTCCGCTTTTTATAAATATTTATTTTGTCAGTTATGAAACAAAACTCGGCAGATTGGCTTTAATACACAGTAAGCATTTCAAAGAAAGAAGTACATATATCAAAGGGGAAAAAATGAACATTTTAGAAAGGAGTGATGGAAAGTGGAAAACTTTTTATATGGAATTGACAGTTGACGATTGATAATTGACAATTATTGGCTGTTGATTTTCAATGGTCAATTGAAAAAGTCGAATTGAAACACTTTGCTACATTAAGAGGGTATTGTAAGGGGATAAATATCCCACCGCCGAGGAACGATGATTTTGACATCCGGCGTTTCGAGGAAAATATGAAAACGGTTCTTCATCAAATGCCCCCTTTTAAACATGAGTTTTACGCCATTGCTATTAAGCTGGAGGGTGGGGGATATACAGCTACCGGCAATTATTCCACCAAAGACATGAAAGCCACCGTATTTTTCAATTCCCCCTATCAAATCATTAAATGGGATATAGTGCCCGACTGGAAGGGATTCTACATTATTTTTTCGGAGGACTTTTACCGCGGTACCAACCAGACCAAACGAATCACAGACGAATTCCCATTTTTGTTGGTTGATAATACGGCACCGTTGGAAATTTCTTTGCCAGAAGCTGAACTTTTTTACAAAACCTTTAAAGATATTTATTTTGAACATCATGCAGGCCTTCCCCATGCTGAAAAAATAATCCGCAACCACGTTCATGTGCTTTTGTACAAGACCTCCCGGATTTATGCCAAGAGCCCTGCCGCCCAAAATCATTCAACCAGTGAACGTGACAACGATCTGAATACCGTTAGCCGATTCAGGACCCTTTTGGAAACCAGTTTTTATCCTGATAAAACATATGACAATAACCGTCCCCACCAGGTACAGTTTTATGCAGAACAATTGAACATACACCCCAATCATTTAAATGCTATCATCAAAAGAATAACCGGCACATCTGCTTCCGAGCATATTTACAAACACATACTTTCACTCGCCAAATCCAAGCTGCGGAATACCGGAAAATCAGTGAAGGAAATAGCTTTTGAGCTATACTATGATTATCCGAACCATTTTGCCAGTTTCTTCAAAAAACATACCGGACAAACACCGGGGCAGTACCGTCAATCGTTGGCAGCGGGAACGTTGTAAAATATTACCCTGGTCATCCCTTGCCGGCCAACTTTGAATTTTATACTTCTTACATTGAATTGCGTACGGGATCAACCATGGCTGTATGCTAGCTTTGTCTTGTGCATGAATAACAATCGATACGTACAACTAAAAACAGCTTAAAAATGAAAAGGCACCTTTATACAGCAGTACTGCTTAGCCTGTTAGTGTCCTGCAACAATAATAGTAATACAGCTACCGACACTAAAAACAATGTAACCATGTTAACACCTGACAAAACAGAAAGCAACAAGGATCATGATGCCATAGAAGCATTAGCCACTACCTTATTTGTACAAACCGACAATCGCAACTGGGAAGCCGTGAAAAATACAATGGCCGATTCAGTTTATGTAGATTACACCGCATTGGGTGGCGATTCAGGATTTAAAACACCCGATGAAATTGTCCATGGCTGGCAAGCTTTGTTACCTGGTTTTGAACGCACCGTACACCAGCCCCATAATTTTGCCATATGGGTAGCTGGCGACCGTGCCACCGCTACCCTGGATGCTATAGCCACACATTACCTGGAAGTCCCCGAGGGCGATAACTTCTGGACAGTATTTGTTGGCTATGATACTGAATATATCCAGGAAAATGGCGTATGGAAGTTGGCAAGAATAGATTTAAGCCTGTATGAGCAGCATGGTAACACCAATTTGCCTATGCTGGCAATGCAGCGTGTAAAAAATGGCCAAATACCATCTTTAAAAGGGGAAAGCAGTGCCAGGGAAGCCGTCGAGAAATTCTTCCAGGCCCTGGAGGCCAGAAACCTCCATGCTTTTTTGGAAACATTGACAGAGGACATTGTGCAGGACATGCCTTTTGCACCTGCGAACTTTCCTAAAAAGCTATCTGGCCTGGACGCTATGAAAAAACAATATACCGGCGTCATGGATTACACCCAGCAATATCAACGTGAGTACTTCCCAACCCAGGACCCCCACACTGTATTGGTAAAATTCAGTGGCACTATTACGACATCAGCGGGAAAGCCGTATAATAATTTTTACATTGGAATCTATACCATCGATGATTCGGGCCAAATCAGCCATTTTGTAGAAAACTTCAACCCCAATATTTTATTGAACGGATGGCCCGGTTTGCAACCGGAAAACTATTCCGTACACAAAGCAGGAGCCGGCACTGAATCAGGCGTAACGCTGAATGAAGTCAGTTTCAATAGCAACGGTGTGACCCTGAAAGGCCATTTGTTTTTGCCACCGGGTTTCAGAGACACCCAAAAATATCCGGCAGCCATTGTCACTGGTAGCTGGACCAGTGTAAAGGAGCAAATGCCTGATGAATATGCAAGTTTGCTGGCCCGTGATGGATTTATTTCCTTGACGTTTGACTTTACAGGTTTTGGGGAAAGTGAAGGGCAGCCCAGACAAGTGGAAGACTATAACCTTAAGATTTCAGATATCAAGGCGGCCGTAGATTTTCTGAGCGGTCACAAAAATGTGCGGGAGGAACAACTTTCCGGTTTAGGGGTTTGTGCCAGTTCAGGATACATGGCCCATGCCACGGCCCGGGACCAACGTATCAGAAAATTGGTGCTGGTGGCGCCATGGTTGCACAATCCTGAAATAGCGAGAAACATCTATGATTTTCGACCCGGGGGCACTGAAGGTTTGCTCAAAGCCGCACGGGAGGCCAAGGAGCAATATGCTGAAACAGGAGAGATGCCGTATGTTTTGGCGGCCAGTGAACTGGATCCTTTGAGTGCCATGTACGTGCCTGAAAACGTATTTGACTACTACCTTAATCCGGCAAAAGCAGCAGGCGCTTTATATGACAACCGCTTTGCAGTCAGCAGTTGGGAGCCCTGGCTAACTTTTGATGCCATTAGCAGTGCGAGTCAAATCAACCAACCGGTGTTCATTGTGCACAGTGAAAGCGGTGCAGTGCCACAGGGGGCCAGGGATTTTTATGAAAAGTTGAAGGGTGAAAAAGACATCGTTTGGTTGAACGAATACAACCAACAGCAATTGTATTTTGAAAAACAGGCTGTTAATTTAGCGATAGACGAGGTGGTAGCCTACCTGAAAGGCAGATGATTTTATTTGACGGGCCAAGAGGGGATTTGAGATAGTTTCCCCTCTCACTTTACCAGAGAAAAACAGGAGGATAAATTGCCTAATCCATTAAAATACAATATGTTAATGTACACCAAAATACTTAAAATGCTAAAAAATATCACACTTGGCGCGGATCAGAAATTGATCAAAAAAGCCAGGGAGAAGGCTAAAAAGGAGCCTGTGGCAGCGGACCGTTACACAGCTTTGTAGCGGATTTTCAATTGACTGGTTAATTGAATAATACACATACCATAGATACAATAAACGCCTTGTTCAACCATTTAATAAATTTTGATAAAAGGAAACCGATTTTTCACAGCCTGGCACAATTTGCTTTTAACGACCGGCGCAAAGACCGGTACAAAATTTTCAGGGAAGGCCTTTTGGTACGTGTTGCCGTTAAAAACAAAAAAATTGCTTCGATTTCGTTTGTTCCAAGCTGGCGCGAAGACGACAATTTTGTAAGACTCTATGACCCCGATGTAGGAAAAGGCAGGGAACTTTTAGGCTACCTGAAATCTGTCAACGAGGGCGTGCTGGTTTAAAGATTACAGGCAAAGAGAAGTTGCACAAGGACTACGGTTTTGAGCAATGGAGCGAGCAACAACAAACGTGTAGGTAATAGTATTCAACTGTTGCTTGCACTGTTGCTGTTTGGGTTTTCGTATTTTTGAAGTTCTTTTTCGAGGCGAGCGATGTAGCTGGTGAGGGTGTTGATTTCCCTTTTTTGGCTTTCTATGAGTTTTTCAAGGATTTCAGTTTGCTTTTTTACTTCTTGTTTAACGGTTTTGTTGATGAGTGCGGCTTGTTGATCTTGTGTTTTTCCGGTGGTGGACTTTTCGGGTTTCCAAATTGTTCCTTTGCCGAGAATCAGCCATTCTAAATTAACATCAGGAAATTTTCGCATAATTTTTTCAATCAATTCAAAACTAGGTTTGCTTAACCTTCTGCCAACTATATTCCCTATCACCGACGGATTCACACCAATTGCCTTGCCAAATGAATTTTTAGTGCCAATGGCGTCCACCAACTGTTTCATTCTTTCTTGAATTGAGCTTTCTGCTATATTGTTTTTATTTGCCATCAGTAAAAAATATAGTCATTTGATGTTATTTTTGTAGTCAAATGACTATATATTTGTATTAAGTTTATTACAAATGCCATAAATATAAGCGATGAGTTAAGAATTTATCAAAGAAAACTTATCAAAATGATTTTTAAGGCATCCATGAATATAACTTCCCGCATACTTAAAAAAATTCTGCAAAGCGGAAAAACGCTGATTGACGATGCTAACCTACGAGAAATAAGCAATGAATCAAATTTTTTAAGCATTAACTAAAATTTTTTAAGATGAGACAAGAAATCAAAGACCTGATAGTTGAGCTGGGTAGCCGGCATCAGGAATTCACAGGTTTGCATAATCTGCTAATCAACAAGGATATACGGCAGATAAAGAAGACTGTCATGGAGATTATTGGAGATATTTCAATGGATCAACAGGTGAGGGAGATGGATGATTACCCGGATAAGTTTATGGTATTGTGTGATCTACAATTTACTTTATGATCTGGAAGGGTGTAAGGAATGAAAGATTGAAGAGACCTGAGTTGGTTAAAACATTAAGAAAGGATACCATTCGGGAGCCAATATTTGGAGGGGGTCAAAAACCTGGGCTGTGGGGGAAAACTTTCCTCATTATTGTTTAAACAGAAATTTTCACAAAATTTATCATAAAAAGCCTTACTGAAATCAGTTACCTACATGAAGTATGGAAAGTGGTGTAATGACTTAAGCGGCTATCAAAGATTTCCGTCATAAATAATTGAAATTGAGCATATTAATATTCGTATAATCAAACGAACTCACTTGCTTGGAACATCTTGTAATGATTTTGGTTAAAAAAATGTATATTAAAATTATAATATTGTGAAAAAAAGTGTAAATTTGGTTTGTTAAATTAAATGATAAATAGTTTGAGGGAGGAGGAGGAATATAGTAATTCTTTATCTGAGAGAATTACCAAAATTCCTAAGATTTTATTACAACTTAAATTATCGTGTAACTTAAAACACATCGAAATGATGAGAATATGGAAGTGGCTTAAAAGCAATCTGAGTAATGCCGAATTTATCAAAGGAGCGGGGAGCGCGTTCAACCTGGCAGGCGATTATTACAGTTTCAAGATTTCAAGAGATCCATTTATGTCCGATAAAAAAGCTATCATGTCAGATTGGCGGGCAGTTGGTCATGATCTTAAGAAGTCTTTGGATGAATTAGAGTCAGGAAAAATGTTAAACAATTATAAATAAGGATCAATGAGTAGTGATGAGGAAGCTGAAAAAGAGCAGCCAAACCCCGATAAACCCCTCAATAACAATAAATTCCTACAATAAAGATTTTATTTCCCCCGAAATATTGGAAATTATAGAAAAGGTTCCGGAACAAGAAAAATCGTTTGTTCTAGCCAGATTGACTTCCATTACGATGTCAATGGAGTCTTATTATACCAGCCCAATTCCCCGCCCTGAGGATTTGCAAAAATACAATGAAATTAATCCTAAAGCGGGTGAAATATTATTCAATGGTTTTGAAAAACAACAAAGCCATAGAAGAGCATTGGAAAAAGAAATCGTTGGAAGGCAATTAAATCAAAATGGAAGAGGCCAGATATTTGCCTTTATAATAAGTCTGGCCTTTGCACTGGCAGCCTGGGATTTAGGGAAAACCGACCATGATTGGTTAGGAGGTATACTAGGAGGTGCGACTTTAGTGTCACTTGTAACGGTTTTTATACTAGGTAAAAAGAAGAAAGTTGGTGACAGAGATAAGGTTGTGGATAATCCTTAACAAGAAAAGGGCAAAGCCTAAAATCATATTTCAAGTATGCGAAAGCCTGAGAGGCCATTTAAAAAGGTCTTATTTAACGAGAAGAAACTATTACCGCCTACAAATTGGATACAAACCTTTTTGAGTCTGAGGTTTCTGGGAAAACACATATTCTACTTATCCAGAATTCAATTTTTTTCACTCCACCAGAAACCCCAATAAGTGATACTAAAATCGGTTTAACAAATAAATAATAAGAAATATAGTGCTGTTTAAAAATATAATCAGTGATTGTCTTGTTAAACTCTTTCTGTATTCGTAGCAATGCAGGTCGCTTTTTAGTCTCTGTATTTAGCTTATCATATAGCTCGTCCAGGTTCTTTTCGTTGTGCTTCAATTGCAGCATAATGATATGAAATAAAGTTAGATAATACGACTCCTTAATAGTTTTTGATAATGTATTATCATAATAGTCCAATAACCATTCCTCTTCTGAATCTTTGGATGATCCTGTTGAAACCTTTCTAAGTTCATCCCGCAATCCATATAACTTATATTTGAATTTCAAAGTATTGAAATTGATAAAGAGCTTTCTGAAAATCGAAAGCATAAAAAATGTAAGAATAATAACTGCGAACCACATACTAACGAAAATTATGATTATTCACTGGAATTTAATTTTTTGTTCAAATATTTTTCTTGCCATTCACTTTTTTCTTTGGCAATCCGACTAATTTACTGATTATGCATCTTTTGCATTTTAGCAAAGTAAATGCTGATTGAAATGATTATAATGCCCTGGATGATTATTATGAAAACGCATGGAAAAGGGTTTTGTCCCATGTCCTTTAGCAAAATAAATCTATCGATAAATTCAATTTTTTGATTGTGGGTTCCAAAAATGAGAAAAACAAAGGTGACCATAACTACAATAAAACCAGGAAGTCCTACTTCCTTCATGAGGCTTGACAGGGCATATAGATTTAATTCAATTATATGCTTGGGTTTTGTTTTGTCTTTTTTCTTTCCCATTTGATCAAGTGAAACTCGTTTAAAAAATATGGGGCAAAAAATATTATATTCATTAGCAATTTAAGCATAGATATTTTGAAATACAACTAAAAAGAGTTGCATTATCCCAACTTTGGTCTATTAAAATGAATAATAATTATTGACAGTCGACAATAGCTTTTGAAATCAAGTCTATTCTTTCATAAGAGCCCTTTTAACAGACTAAATAAGTAATTGGTCAGGGGCAAGGGGGAATACTGCCAGAAAGCAACAGTAACAGTTGAAGACCTGTTGCTGCTACAAGCTAGCCTGCTGATTCGATAAAGTGAATAAAAACTCTTTCTCCGTTGCCTTACCTTGACCGAATCTCTCTTCGCATAAAAGCGATGTATGAAAGCACAAAGCAAATAACCGTTGCCGCAATAAGCCCGGTCACCTGGGGCCAGATGAGTAATACACTTTGACCTAAGGGCAAAGGGCCCGGAATGGCTCCTTGAATTTGCTCCATAGTTAATGGGCCAAGGCTGCGAACTGACGGTACCAACAATATGTTTGTGGCCTCATTAAAAAGCTCGTTGGGCATTATTTGTTTCAATCCGAATTTTAATTTTTCATGTAGAAATAGCTGACGAGGTGATGCCAGCTTTGAGGGTTCAAGTACTTTGGTAATTAAGTTAACGATAATGCGGTAAAATATGGTAAAGAATAACCAAACGGCAATTCCTGCCAATGCCGAGGTGGCTGCTTGCTTGAACCGCACTGAAAATAAAATGGATAGATTTAACCAAAATGCAACGTATATGATGCTGAGCATGGTAAATAGGATAATTCGCACGAACTCTTCGGCTGTCGGAGGAATGCCGATGACCATTATCCCTATCCCCAACACCAAAAAGCTAAGTGCAAAAAACATCACACTAACTACGAAAAGGGCCCCGGTAAACTTAGCATTAATGATATAATCACGGGGAATCGGGTGCGAAAGAATCCTGCTCAGTGTACCTTTGCTTTGTTCGGAATTAATGCTATCAAATCCAAGGCTTATACCCAACAAAGGCCCCAGAAAACTGACAAATACGAAGAAAGATGGCATAGTACCATCGGAAATTGTGAATAACTTCAGGAAAAAGAATGTGCCGGCAGGGTCATTTGGTTTGACGGCATTTCCGATGTTGGTAACGGCGGTATACAAAGAGCCCATGCATGTTAGGGCAATGATTGCGATGAGTATTATGAAACGCCAACTGGTTATATGATCGGAAATTTCTTTTTGCACCATTACCCGGAAAGGGTGGGTTATTTGTTTGTTTTCTCCCGTAGTTTTTTTCTCATTTGTGAGAAAAAACGCACCAGTTTCGATAGTCCGGATTTAACTGACAGTGGCGCTTGTCTTACTGGATTATTCATGATTTACACCTCCTTCAAAATACCGGTAATAAATATCGTCCAGCCCATATTCCTTTTTATTCAGATAGTTTAAATTGGCACCTGACTTAAGAATGGTTCTGGCAATTTCGGAAGTCAGGTCATGGGAACATTCAATTTGAAATATATCGTTTTTTTTCTTTATAGAGGCAATTCCCGGAACCCCTTGCAGTATCTCTTTGAGGCCTGTGGTGGTACACTTTTTGGGATTACCACTTGAATTTCTGCTACTTGGCAGGGAAAGATCTGTTTCGATCGTATAAGCGTTATTGTCGAATAGTTTATTGGACAGGGACTGGACATCACCTTCAGCCAATAGCTTTCCTTTTACAAATAAGCCCACCCTATCGCAAACCTGCTGCACCTGAAGCAGGTGATGTGATGAAAAAAGTACTGTAATTCCTTCTTTTTTACTCAACTTAACAATTAGTTCAAGAAAATCCCTTACCCCGGTCGGATCAATACCCAATGTGGGCTCATCCAGAATAATTACTTCCGGATCCTTTATCAATACATCGGCCAGACCGAGGCGCTGACGCATTCCGCGTGAATACTTGCCGGTCTTTTTTAGCATGGCATCTGATAATCCTACCCGCTTCAATAACCCGGTTGCCTTATCCCTGGCGTCATCACCTGAAATGCCATTAAGTCTGGCGGTGTAAATAATATTCTCCAACCCCGTCATATCTTCGTAAAACCCCACATCCTCGGGTAAGTAACCTACTCTTTTTTTTACTTCGATGGGATTGTTGGTGGAATTAATATTACACACTTTAACAGTTCCCGAATCCGGTTCTGTGAGCCCCAACATCATGAGGATTGTTGTCGATTTTCCCGCGCCATTTGGGCCAAGTAGGCCAAACACTTCACCCTTTTTGATGGTTAGGCTAAGTTTATCAACGGCAAGATGGCTTCCATACTTTTTGGTAAGGTCTACCAGTTCAATGATATTCTGGGTCATTGTTTACCTCCTTCCAAACTTTCGGAAAAGATAATATATACTACCCGCTGCGATCGTTATAACAAGTATGCCAACCCACCCCCAAAACATGGGGGTTTTTACCGAAACCCTCAACGAAACTTTAGAAGTTACTTCAGGTGTCCTGGCGGTAATGCTTGTTACATAGTCTCCGGCAATAGCCTTTTTGTCAGCTTTTAATTCAGCGAAAACTTCGGTATTCTGACCAGCTTCGAGTTTATCTATTTTTTTTGGTTCAAAAACCACCTCCCATCCTGATGGGGCAGAGGAGCTGAGATTTACATCCCTGAGTTCTGTAGAACCGGTATTTTTAACGAGCAGCCCTACTCTTTTGTCATTACCAGCGGTGATACTGGTGCTAAGTAATCCGGTGGGCGTGGTCAATTCCATTTCATAGGATCCGGTAATAACCACTTCCAACTCCAGATCTGCAGATGTGGAGCTTGTTCTTGCACTCACCGGCATTTTGTAGGATCCGGCTTTCAGGTTATCAGGTGGGTCTATTTCAATGGTGATGTCTTTAGAATTGTTTGCCTCAATTTCTACTGAGGTAGCCTGCCGGTTATCAGGCTTGAAATCAACCTTCCATCCACGTGGTGCCTGGGCTCTTAATGAATATAATTGTTTATCGGCTGTCCGATTCTTCAATGCTGCTTTATAGGTAAATTTGGATTTAGCATGCCCCTGCATGTTGGCCTGGCTGGTGGTAAACTCGGTTTTAAACGTTCCCTGCTCCGATACATTGATGGTCAGGGGCAATGCATTGAATCTACCCGCCAATACCCTGAACCTGTAGTTTCCCTTATCCACTTTCAGAGGTACTTCTACTTTAAGCGAGAGGCTTTTTTTCTCTCTTGGCAGTATTGAGAGTTGTTTGATGTTCCACCCCCCTGATTTTATTATGTAATTCCAGGTTTCAGGTACCCCAGTCAGCGAAATGACTACATTTTGGATGGTGTTGCTGTTGTTAATTACATCAATTGTATAATCAATCGACTCTCCTGGCGGGACAGATATATTGGTGTAAGGTGTATATAATGTTACACCGTTTGCGGCATTTACCGATTGACTATATATTGTCATTATCCCAAACAATGCGGATAAAGACAGGCTTAACAAATTTTTACGTGTGAGCATGTAAAGATCCTCCATATTTTTAGTGAATGAATTTTCAGGTGCTAATTTAATATGGTAATGGGAAAAAATAAATACTTTTCATCATCGCAATCGGTCATTAAGCACTTTAGAAGGTTTGGGTTATGTTAGTCATTTGTATTGTAAAAGTAATTTTGAGAAGTGGACGGTATCGAGTAATTATGCAGTTTGTTTCACTCAATTCTAGCGTTACAGCTTTTAAATACCTGTTTCCGAAGTATAATGCAAATTATTTGTTTTTTTATTATACTTCTATTACGAAATAGTTACTAAAAATGCCACTTAACAAAAGCCCTTCCAAAACCGGATTTCAGGTATTTTTCAAAGAAATAAATAGGCTTTACATTTATCACGAAAACGGATAGTTACTAAAATCTCACATGGCAACCTTGATTTGGTGGAGGATGCCAAACCTCCTGGTCTGGCATCCACATGGTCTTGAACCCGCCTGCAGGGTTGCGTTAAGGGAAAACGCTGGTTTGTGCATGAGCCTTCCAGCTCTGTGACATTGGACTCTACCTCAAAAAGTTTATCGATGACTGCATTACCCCTTATGGAGATTTCAACGTAGTCGCCGGAGATTTCACTGACCACACCCCCAAATTGATTGGCCAAAAGTTGGGTACTAATCTCTTCTCCGGTTAAGGGATCGGTGCTGTCATAATATACTTAATAGCTGACATGATACAGTAGATCACCTCTTATTTTAGTCATTAAAGTCGTTGTGTAACCATAAAGTACGGAAGTACCCCGGATGATACTTGTGAGAGGTTAATTGTTTCAAATTTCTGAGATCTTGCGCTTACATCCTAAGATATTCCATGGACAAATTAATGGAAAAATGGTGGGCAAAGCCCCTCCTGGCCAAAGAGATAGAAAAACACTGAGAGATCACGAAGTGAGGTATTAGCTAGTGTTTGTTAGAAGATATAAAAAACGCTGAACTATCATCAATTAGGTTGAGTTCCGGTAAATTTTGATGCTGAATCTAACACAAAATTGTTGGCATAAATGATTAAAAATAGCTGTATTGAAGCAAATAAAGGGATCAGATCATTTAGACTTGCCTTACTCCATTCAACCGTTTATAGAAAAATTCCGAGTATCTTCCAGGCTATTGACGATCCTCGCTGCAAAAAAACAAGTCAGACATCCAAAAAAATATTTAAATAAGCCTATGAAAACTCTTTGGGCGCCGTTTTCTTACTGACTCAATATAATGTGGGGAATTTCCGGGAGATATTGTGACAATTGAATGAAGCCCGCCGTGGCTGAAGCTATGGCGGGCAAAGGTGGAGCTGGAGGGAGTCGAACCCTCGTCCAGAGAAGGTAATCTACGAGTTTTCTACATGCTTAGTCTTTCGTTGGTTGTCGGGCGAGGACAGGTGAGAGACAACCGGATCCTAACCTTAGTCGCTAAAGTTTCACACTCATATCGCGACGCTATCAGTGCTAGTTCTGCGGATTCGACATCGTTAAATCCTGGTCAGCGGAACAAAGGCCAGGGACGATGATGGCCGGGGAGCGCTTCGCTCGACCCTAAACCGAATTCAGCATATCGCTAAATTAGGCAGCCATAGCGTAAGAATAATCTTCGCCAATTATATTGCAGGACTATCTTTCAAGGCTCTCATCCCATGAGCCTGCATGCTTATACGCGCAATTACACAACCTGTCAAAACCAGTCAGCCCCATATCTTGCGTATAATTTTCAATGAACTTGAAAAAAGTTTACAAAAATACACTTTTTCTGTTGAATCTGGTAATATTATATGCAAATTTTGTGCTAAACGTTATTTCATGCCTTTTTGACATAAAATCCCCAGGAGTAGCAACTAAACTTACAAAATAATACTATACACTTATCTGAGTCAAAATGTTTGTTTCCTCGAACAAATTATTGTTTTTTTTAAACATTTATTGTTCTAGTTGTTAATTTTAGATATTTAAACGTTCGATTAGACGAACATTTTCCTAAAAAAGAAACAATATTGAATTGACCATAAAAAGCCAATGGAAAACTTTGTAGTTTCGGCAAGAAAATACAGGCCAGACAACTTCGGTACGGTAGTGGGGCAGGAGCACATTACCACTACCCTGAAAAATGCGATCGACAATAATCATTTGGCCCAGGCCTTGCTTTTCTGTGGGCCAAGAGGGGTTGGTAAAACCACCTGTGCCAGGATCCTGGCAAAAATGGTAAATGGATTCGAAGATGATGACCCGGCTACCTCGCTGAATATTCATGAGCTCGATGCAGCATCCAATAACTCAGTCGATGATATTCGCAACCTGGTGGATCAGGTGCGGTATGCACCACAACAGGGTAAATATAAAATCTACATCATTGATGAGGTTCATATGTTGTCAAACTCGGCTTTTAACGCATTTTTAAAGACCCTCGAAGAGCCGCCACCCTATGCTATATTTATTTTGGCAACTACAGAAAAACATAAAATTATTCCCACCATTCTATCTCGATGCCAGATATTTGATTTTAACCGCATCCAGGTGCAGGATATTGCGCGGCACCTGCATAAAATAGCTGAACTTGAGCAAATTGAAGCTGAAGAAGAGGCTTTGCATCTGATTGCCCAAAAGGCTGACGGTGCTTTGCGGGATGCTTTGTCAATTTTTGATTTGATCGTTACTTTTTCGTCCGGCAACCAATTGACTTACCGGGATACTATTAAGAACCTGCATATCCTGGATTATGATTATTATTTTAAAATGACCGATTTTTTACTGGATGAAAATGTTTCCCAGGCGCTTTTAACTTTTGATGATATTTTGGCCAATGGTTTTGACGGTCATCAATTTATTGTTGGTCTTGCCGAGCATTTCAGGAATCTGATGGTTTGCAAAGACCCGGCAACGGTAAAGCTGCTGATGGTTAGCGATAATATCAAGCAAAAATATACCGAACAAGCTGCCAGGGCCCCGTTGTCATTTTTGATGTCTGCCCTGAACATTTCAAACCAATGCGATATCCAATATAAGGCAAGCAAAAATCAGCGTTTGTTGGTGGAGTTGACTTTGATGAAAATGGCCCACATCAATGCGGCTGTTAACCTGGTGGCTATGCATAACGACGGGCAGGAGCCATTAAAAAAAAAAGTAGTGTAAAAGAGGAACTGTCGAGTCAGCAAAAGCCAACTACAGATCATCAAGTTCCTTCTTCTCCTTCAAGATCAATATTCGCAAAAAAAATAAATCTAAAACCTACCACGAAAATTCCCGATGCCAATACTATTTTAAAGAACCAGGAAGCAAAGCATGCAAAAGAGGAATCAAACCCGGTGGCCGATGTACCCGCGCCCGTAAAGAATGAGCCGGTAACCCTTGAAGATGTACAAAAGTACTGGAAGGCGTTTGCGGAGAAAAGACGAGATGAAGGAAAGGATGCCGAGTATGTTTTGTTGAATCAGGACATCACGCTTAATGAAAAAAATGTCATCGAAATTAAGCTGACCAATGCGGTAGAGCAACCAATATTAGAAAGCATAAGAACAGAACTCTTGCAGTTCCTGAGGGGCAACCTGAATAATCAGCTATTGAATTTGGAAGCCAAATTAATTCAAATGGAATCCGGCGAGATGATTTACACAGACAGGGAGCGTTTTAACTACCTTGCGGGGAAATATCCCAAATTAATAAAATTAAGGGAAAAATTAGGCCTTGATCCGGATCATTGATCATTGTATTCATCTTGTGATGTGGGCTTTATAACGAGTAGTGGCGTTAGCTAAAGTGGATTTGATAGTTTGCACAAGCTTAGCACGAGCGGATGTGGCTTTTGCACAACGTTTTGGAAAAATTCTTTGTGTCTTGGTGTCTGTTGAACCTGCCATAAAAAAACCTCCCGGTTTTAGGCGGGAGGTTTTTCGTGAATAGCTGTTTCTTTTTAGCTGAAAACGTCCATTAGTTTAATTTCTTCGAGTGCACTTTCAGTTAAGGGCTTGGTAATAAATTTCACCACGTGATTGTTGTTTACGATTTTATCTATATCTCTTTTATTATCTGAGCTGGAAAGGATAATCACCTTGCACTTATCTTTCAATATTTGATCAAATTTTTCGAACTCGTAAAGGAATACAAAACCATCTACAATCGGCATATTAATATCCAGAAAAATGATGTTAGGCAATTTATTCTCATTGTCCTTATTTTGCTCCAAATATTCTAGTGCACTTTTTCCTGAATTTTTAATCTCAACCTCCTTAGCAAATTTAGTAATCTCTATAATGCGTTTACTGATAAAATTATCAGTATCATTGTCATCTACGAGCATTACTAAATCAATTGGTTTTTCTTCTGTTTGCATCTAACAATTTAATTTAAAACTCTCTTAAAATAACATTAAACAGTGTAGAATTTTGGGGACTTCGTTTGCTTGACTTGGGCATCGAATTTAGTAATTTTTTCCGATTGTTTATCAAATAATACAACAAAATCCTTAAATTTTTTAACTCAACACATCTTATTGGATATTATTCTTTATCCAAAGATACTGCTAACTTATTATTTTATTACTGCTATTGCTACTTATACTTAGTCAGGTAATATAACTAAGAAATTTTCACTTAATTGAGAATGAATATGTATTTTCTTCTATTTCAGGAGGGGGGTTACCTTGTTTTTACCAACTTCAGTTTTTCCCCAATAGCTATTTTGTAGTCGGTTTTTTCATTCAATTCCATGATTTTTTGAATAGGCACATTGTAGGTTCTCGAGATGCTGAAAATTGTATCGCCCTCTTCTACCTCATGTAGAATTATTGAATCACTTTCAGATTGTGACCTGTTATTTTGCACATGTTCATCGATTTTTTCAACCTTGCCAACGATTAATTTCTGATCAAATTTGATATTACCTAAGTCTTGCAGGTTGTTCCAGTTCTTCAGATCCTGAACTGTTATGTCATAGGCCCGGGCAATGCTGAACAACGTTTCACCTTGTTTGATGACATGAATTTTCCGGCCGTTTTCCATAGTAAAAGAAGGGGGGGAGGTGTTAATAAATTTAGGGCTTTCCTCAATATCAAATTCGTCTTCAGGGCTTGGGTTTTTACGGTCGATCACATTTACCTCGGGCGTCTGGTTCGCTCCCTGATTTTTCTTTTCGGCAGGGGTTGTCTCTTCATTGATCCACCTTGCATTTTCCTCAGGGTCTTCCCAGATTTCTTCCGGGTTCGTGTCCCCGGATTTTTGATCTGTACCTACGGTCATTTGTGTATTTTCTTGTTTTTTAATACCAGACTCCGTCGGTAAGGTTTCCGTGGTAATCGCTGTTGTTTTATTGTGGACCTTTTGTTCGTTCTGTGTATATAAAGTTCGGTTTTGTCGACTATTTGGTTTTGTGTCTTTTGCCAGTACTGGCTCTTCCTTCAGGCGGCGTTCATCAGGAAGTTCAATGTATTCAACTGGCTGTTCCGAGGGACGGGATGACCGTAACCATAACACCATGCCTGCTTTCAAATCATTTTCCCTTAACATCCCGTTCTTTTCCATCAATTTGTCCAACCGGATACCAAATTTTTGGGATATGGCCCATAGGCTCTCATGTCTTTTTGCGCCATAATAACGAATCTTTGACTTGTTTCTTTTTCTTTTAAAATAATAAACCTGACCGGGGATGATTTTATCAAACGCACTAAGATCATTATAAGCCCGGAATTTTTTGGCTGAAATACCACCACGTTCTGCCAATGAACTTATACGGGACTGCTCCCTGGCTACCATACCTGGTATTCCATTAATCAATGTGTAGCTTAAACCGGTTTTTTTAATTACTTTTTTCCGGATTTTGGGATACTCCATACCGGCCTTGTAATCAACGGATTTGGCCACTAAGACGGGGCTGTAGCCTTCGGATTTTTTTATGATTTTTACCGGGCCGGTTTCGCCTTTAGTCAGGGCCAGAAGTCTCTTGTTGGATGAGTGGTCAACAGGAACTACCACGGTGTAGGTCTTATCATCAGGAATTTTCCTGCCTTTTAACCATTTGTTATAATTCTGTAACACCTCCATATCGACCCCGTATTTTTTATTGATCTCTCTCAGGTTCTGGAAGTCTTTATTGGTTAACTCAGCCAACTGCCGGGTGGAACTTCGGGTATTCACGGCAGACTCAAAGGCAATTTTATGTGAGAGATATTTCTTTACATACCAATGTGTTTTTTTATCGATGACCATTCTTTTGGCGCCGTAATGCTTTTTGTCTAATGACCTGAGCGCACCGCCAGGACCAACATTATAAGCCTGCAAAGAATACAACCAATTGTTAAAAAACAGCTTATTATATTTTTTAAGATACCTGGCTGCCCCCCTGCTGGCCGATACGATATTCATCCTTTCGTCAACCACTCCGTCAACTCTCAGATTTACCTCTCTGGCCGCCGCTTTTTTGAATTGCCAAAAACCTACTGCGTTGGAGGAAGAAACTGCGTCAGGGATCAGCGCACTTTCCTGAAGCACCAGGTATTTGAAATCATCAGGTAGCCCTTCTTCCTTAAAAATCCTTTCTATAACCGGAAAATATAAGTTGGCTTTTTTAACTTTTATCCCAAAATATTTAGGACTCCTTGTAAGCATATCGACATCCTTCTGGATTTGCCTTTTTGCACTTTCAGTAATTTTCAGCTTCATGTCAGCAAAATCCATGTAAGTAGGAACTTTTTGGGCGAAACCCAGGGCGCCTGAAAATAGGAAAAACAGTGTCAGAATCCAGTTCAAAAGTCTCATTTAGTTCTTTGTTAAAATCATTAACCCATCTCTGATCGGTAAAAGAACGTTTTCTACCCGCTTGTCATTATGAACTTTCAGATTAAAATTAATTAAGGCATTGGTATCTTTGTCCGGATTGGTTTCCTTTCCAGGCAGAACCTTTCCACTCCAGAGTACATTATCTGCGATGATAAAACCTCCTTTTGCTACCTTGTCAATGATCAAATCAAAATATCTGGCATAATTTTCCTTGTCTGCATCAATAAATACAAGATCAAATTTTTCTGTCAGGGATGGAATGATTTCCAGTGCATTGCCAATTCTGTAATCGATTTTTTCATCTAATCCGGACTCTTTGAAAGATGCCCTCACTTTCTCCTCCAACTCTTCGTTGATGTCTATGGTTATTATTTTACCATCATCGGTTATACCTTCGGCCAGGCA
Source organism: Cytophagales bacterium (assembly GCA_022360015.1). Lineage (GTDB taxonomy): Bacteria > Bacteroidota > Bacteroidia > Cytophagales > Cyclobacteriaceae > Agaribacillus. Next base: position 99,733 of record JAKSDQ010000288.1, on the reverse strand, counting down.
CAGGGCGGAGTAGCCTGTGTAGGTGCCGATTTCCAGTATATACTTGGGTTTTATCATGCGAGAAAATGTTGCCAGTATACGTCCCTGAAGGTGTCCGGATAACATTCTGGGCATGATTACATTGGCGTGGGTATCCCTGTAAATTTTCTTCAGTAAAGGGGATTCTTCAGTGGAGTGGGCTTCGGCGTATTTTTCTATAGCTTCATCCAAAAATTTCATCGTTGCTAGCCTTGCGGTTTTGGTTGTTATTGAGATAAAAGACTTATTTTATGTACGTAAATCTACGTAAAATCCGTTAGAAAAACGGGACTTATCTCGGAATATAGGTCAAAAAACTGAGCTGATTTTCATCAAACATTTCCTCAGCAATGGATTGCAATTCTTTAGCACTGGTGGCCCTGATTTTTTCAAAAATACTTTCCAGACTGGGAATGGCGTCGAGGTCTAACAGACTTTTACCCATCATCAGCATCAGGCTGGTATTGTTTTCTTCAGACATGGCCAATTGCCCCATCAGTTGCTCTTTAGCCCTATGCAACTGCAGGGATCCAAGCGGTTTTTCTTTCAGTTTTTGCAATTCTTTTAGAACAATCCGGATACTTCTGTCTAACTGTTGCGGGTCTGTTCCAAAAAAAATGCTGAACAGGCCTGTGTCTGAATAGGCGCTGTAGTTTGCTTCAATTGAATAGACAAAGCCATATTTTTCCCTGAGGGCCATATTCAGTCTGGAATTCAGGCCTGGTCCGCCCAGAATGTTGGTGAGCATAAAAAATGGCAGCCTTCGTTCATCCTGCAATTTGTAGGCTGGCCTGCCAATGGCGCATTGCGATTGGGTAAGCGCTCTTTTGTTGGTCAGGCAACCCGTCCGGTAATTGGCGAAGGGCTTTCTGTCAAGCGTTGCCTGATAGGCCGGCAATTGCGCCAGATACTTTTCAGCATATTTTTTAACCTTTTTGAGGCTGATGTTTCCTACCACTGAAAAGATCAACTGCGAGGTATTTATATTTTCACTGATAAATTGCTTGAAATCCTGTTTTTGAAAGGATCTGACACTTTCGGCAGTTCCCAGTATGTTATTTCCAAGTGGGTGGCCTTTGAAAACGAGGTTATCAAATTCATCCTGAATGGCGTCCTCGGGTGCGTCATGGTACATGGCCATTTCTTCCAGGATTACCCCTCTTTCTTTTTCGATTTGCTTTTCCGGAAAAACGGAGTCAAAGGTGATATCTGTGAGTAATTCCAGCGCTTTTTCAAAATAGTTGTCGAGCACGGAAGCATAAAAACATATTTTCTCCTTCGTGGTGTAGGCATTTAACTCACCCCCCACAGATTCCAACCGGTTAATAATGTGAAATGCTTTTCTTTTGGAGGTCCCTTTAAAAGCCATATGCTCCCAAAAGTGTGCCAAGCCCTGCTGATCATCCTTCTCGTCACGGCTACCGATATTTAATACGAAGCCGCAGTGCACAATTTTAGTGGTTTTGACCTCTTTGTGAACAATTCTTATTCCATTACCCAGCGTGTAAATTTCATAATCCCTCATATCCTGTGCAAAGTTAAGTAATAATTACCCATTTTGGGACTGCAACTCATTCAAAATGGTTTTTTTCCTCCTTTACAATCTTATAGTTCCTGAATCCTCCTATTTGTTTACCATTTAGCCAGTAATGCTCAATATGACTTAGCAACCGGTATTTGAGTTTTTCGTGTTTGTGAATCAACCTGTCAGGGTTTCTTTTGCCTTCATACTGGAGTTGATCCTGCCAGTCAAATTTCTCTATCCAGTCTTTCAGGACGTTTGGGTGTGAATCTTTGTAAACCTTTAACTTTGTTCAGCGGCCCGTAGTCAAATAATTCGGGCATGGTTTTGAGTTCATTTTCTGCTTTGCTTCGGCCCCAAAAAGTGGTAGCGCTGCTTTTTGTTTTGGCAGACATCAATTTGGGGGGGCGCACCCAGCCGTAGTGGTGAATCCAGGCATACAGTCTCGCTACTTTTAACTTTTGTGAGCCTTCCCTTTTCAGGTAATCCTGGTAGGAATTATTAAATTCATCAAATTTTCTGAAAGATTGGGCATCTTTCCAGGAATGAATTTTTGGGTCATTTCTGATAATTCTAATTTCCCTTGGGTACCAGTTGTGCGCCTGGTGATAATGGTCATAGTCACCCCAAAAATGACGGTATTCAAAAAGCAAACCTTCTACTTCCGGTTCATTAAAATACTTTTTACAGGCATTTTTGATCACCTCCAGGTATTTTTCATGTACCAGTTCGTCACTTTGAAGATAAAATAACCAATCGCCCTGGCAAGCATTTTTGGCCAGATCGGTTTGTTGTGCAAATATGGTATTGTGAGGATAGGTCCCGAGATTCCACTCCGTATCGATTATTTTTATTTTATCCGATTGAATACTCAAAATTTCTTCCCTGGTAAAATCCCCTTCATCAGATTTGCCAAGAGCTATCACAAATTCGTCCACAATGGGGAGAATTGATCGTATTGATTCCTTTACAGGATAATATAACTTTGTTGCATTTTTAACAAATGTAAAACCACTTATTTTCATCAAAAACCTGTTTGAATTCACAAACTAAGGAAATCTTTTTGTAACTATTCCTATTCACTCTTTGTTTTTTCAATTTCCGGGTTTGGTTGATAATCAATCTTAAAAGCCGTATTTTGACGAAAAATCTATCTGCATGCAAAGACTTATCATTTTTACCCTGATTGTTGTCTGGCCAGCCTGGATACAGGCCCAAACAGGCGAGCAAAAAAAAATAATGAAAGTATTGAATAAACAAGTGGAATGCTGGAATAAAGGCGATTTGGGTTGTTTTATGACTACTTATTGGCAGTCGGATTCACTTAAATTTATGGGTAGCAGAGGTATTACCTATGGTTGGCAAAATACACTGGATAACTATAAGAAAGCATATCCCGACCGGAAAACCATGGGGAATTTAAAGTTTGATATTCTAAGCATGGATGCTATGGGCGACGATTATTACTTCATGATAGGAAAGTATTATCTTACCAGGGAAATAGGTGATGCCAGCGGATTGTTTTCGTTGATCTGGAAAAAAATCAACGGCAGGTGGCTCATCATTGCGGACCACACCAGTGCCGGTACTTGATCATGGCTATCAATCCTTATGCCCAGGCTGTTTTAGATTACTTTAATTTTCAGCCCCGGGTTAAGCTGTTTATTGATACCAGCTACGGGATACGGGAAGAAATGCCTTTAAAGGTTTTATTCCGGGATGAAGAGGATTTTAGCTCATTGGAAACTTACGCATTGAATCTTTGCCGGGGAAAAGTTTTGGATGCCGGGGCAGGGGTAGGTGCCTGCTCACTGGTACTTCAACAGAGGGATTTTGATGTTACCGCATTGGAAATAGAACCGACTCTGGCCGAAATAATGGTAAAAAGAGGGGTAAAAAAGGTGTTATGTGAAAATATTTTTGAATTGAAGGAGCACCGTTTTGATACAATTTTGATGATGATGAATGGCCTGGGCTTGGTGGGTACCATTGGTGGGCTGAAAAAGTTTTTGGAGCATGCCAAGCAACTGGTATCAACTTCGGGACAAATATTGCTTGACTCAAGCGATATTTCCTATTTTTATGAAGATAAGACCTGGCCTGCCAGCCATTATTTCGGGGAAATAGGTTATCGTTACCAGTATAAAGATCAAAAAGGGGCGTGGTTTAACTGGTTGTATATAGATCCGGCAAAGCTTCGGGAAATCGCCCGGGACCATGGCTGGTATGCACAAATACTGTATGTGGATGAAACAGATCAGTATCTTGCGAGGCTGATACTGGCCGACTCTTTTGATGAAGGCGTGTGACATCTTTGAAAAAATTATTATGCATACCTACTATATTTCGATTTGATTTACTTAATTTTGGCTCACCACGCAGCTATTCAAAATATTAAAATAAACTGAGCAACAATGTACAAGGAAGGAATGTTAAGGAAAGATGCCTTAAAAGGAAAGACCCTTATCGTTACAGGCGGGGGCACCGGATTAGGTAAATCTATGGGACAATACTTTCTGGAGCTGGGGGCTAACCTCGTGATTGCAAGCAGGAAGGCTGAGGTTTTGGAAAAGGCGGCTGATGAATTGCGTGCCAGTACGGGGGGAAGTGTTTTACCGTTAGCCTGTGATGTTCGCAACTATGAGGAAGTGGAAAAAGTAATCGAAGGTACCGTTACCGAATTTGGAACAGTACATGGTTTATTGAACAATGCTGCTGGGAATTTCATCAGCCCCACCGAAAGGCTGTCGCACCGTGCTTTTGATGCTGTTGTGGATATTGTGTTAAAGGGTAGCTATAACTTCACATTGGCCCTAGGGAAAAAATGGATTGCTAATGGCCAACCGGGTACGATTTTAAATATTGTGACTACCTATGCCTGGACGGGTTCGGGGTATGTTGTGCCGTCGGCATGTGGTAAGGCCGGGGTGTTGGCCATGACAAGATCACTGGCAGTGGAATGGGCAAAATATGGGATCAGAAACAACGCCATAGCACCAGGGCCATTTCCCACCGAAGGAGCCTGGAGCAGATTGTTGCCCGGTGATCTGAAGGATAAGCTGGATCCCGCACAAAGGGTGCCTTTGAAAAGGGTGGGGGATCACCGGGAACTGGCAAATCTTGCCGCTTATCTTATGTCGGACTTTTCCGCCTATATTAATGGCGAGGTTATTACCATCGATGGGGGTGAATGGCTTAAAAATGGTGGGGAATTCAGCTTTCTGGAGATGATCAAACCCGAAATGTGGGATCAACTGCAGGGAATGCGGAGCAAAAGTTAGGAGCAGAACCGGTTTTAAGGCTAACCTAAGTCTGAGTAATCCGTAAATTTAGGAAGAATTTATTGGCATGAAAGAAATAGAGAAACCGGTGTTATTGTTCGATGGTGTTTGCAATCTTTGCAATGGGGTGGTTCAATTTGTTATTAAAAGGGATCCTGAGGCCAAATTGAAGTTTTCTTCACTACAATCAAATACAGGGCAACAATTGCTGCGAAAGTTTCAACTTCCAACCACAGATTTTGAGTCATTTGTTCTTGTAGAAGGGGACCGTTACTACAAAAAATCCACTGCCGCCCTCCAACTATTTAAAAAGCTTGGCAAAGGCTGGCAGTTGCTCTATATGTTTATCATCATACCGGCCCCTATAAGAGATTTTTTTTACAGCCTCGTAGCCAACAACCGGTACAAGATTTTTGGTCGTACCGACGAGTGCTGGATTCCTACACCCGATCTGCGGGCCAGGTTTTTGGATTAGCTAGGTTTTGTCTGCCATTCTCTTCCGCTCATTTTCATCCAGATAAATCTTTCTTACACGAACAGATTTTGGGGTAATTTCCACATACTCATCTTTTTTGATGTATTCCAAAGTCTCTTCCAGCGAAAACTGTTTTTTAGGGGCTATTTTGGAATTATCATCGGAGCCTGCCGCCCGCATGTTGGTAAGCTTTTTGCCTTTCCGGATGTTAACCACAAGGTCATTAGACCGGTTATGTTCGCCTACAACCTGCCCCATATAAACATCTTCTCCCGGATCGACAAAAAATATGCCACGGTCCTGGAGCTTGTCAATTGAATAGGCGGTTCCCGGACCGGTTTCCATAGAGATTAAAGAACCATTGATGCGGGCTGGAATTTCACCTTTCATCGGTTCATAAGTTTTAAACCGATGTGTCATGATCGCCTCTCCGGCAGTGGCTGTCAGCACCTGATTACGCAATCCGATCAGGCCCCTTGCAGGGATGTCAAACTCCAGGTGTTGTAAATCACCTTTGGGCTCCATAATGGTTAATTCACCTTTTCTTTGTGTTACCAACTCTATCACCTTGCCAGCACTTTCCTCGGGTACATCGACAACGAGGTGTTCCAGCGGTTCACATTTCACGCCATCAATTTCCTTTATGATAACCTGCGGCTGGCCTACCTGAAATTCGTAACCCTCCCTTCGCATGGTTTCGATCAACACCGACAAATGCAGTACTCCCCGTCCATAAACCAAAAATTTATCCTCCGAGTCGGTATCTTCAATTTTCAAAGCCAGATTTTTTTCAATTTCTTTATAAAGTCTTTCGCGAAGATGACGGGAGGTGACGTATTTGCCCTCCTTTCCATAGAAAGGGGAATTGTTAATGGTAAAAAGCATACTCATGGTCGGCTCATCAATAGCAATCCTGGGCAGCGGCTGCGGATGCTCAAAATCTGTTAGTGTGTCCCCAATATCAAAACCTTCAATACCTACCACCGCACAGATTTCACCTGCACTTACTTCCTGAACTTTTTCTTTGCCTAACCCTTCAAATACCTGTAATTCTTTTACTTTTACTTTTTTTACTGTCCCATCGCTTTTGCATAACCCTAACCCTTGTCCTTCTTTTAATGTTCCCTGGTATACCCTGCCAATGGCGATCCTGCCCACAAAAGAAGAGAAATCCAAAGAGGTTATCTGCAGTTGGGGAATGCCCTCTTTTACGGGAGGGGGAGGAATAGTTTTAATAATCTCATCCAAAAGATCTGTCACACTGTCTGTAGGTTTTTTCCAGTCGTGACTCATCCATCCTTGCTTGGAAGAGCCGTAAATGGTAACAAAATCCAGTTGTTCCTCGGTAGCATCCAGGTTAAACATCAGGTCAAAAATCTGTTCCTGTACTTCCTCCGGACGGCAATTTTCCTTATCCACCTTATTGATGACAACAATAGGTTTCAGCCCCAAAGCCAGGGCTTTACTTAACACAAAACGTGTTTGTGGCATAGGCCCTTCGAAGGCATCTACCAACAGCAATACCCCATCCGCCATTTTCAGTACCCGTTCCACTTCCCCTCCGAAATCGGCGTGGCCGGGTGTGTCAATTATATTTATTTTGATGCCATTATACCTGACTGATACATTTTTTGACAAGATGGTAATACCTCTTTCACGTTCCAGATCGTTATTGTCGAGTATGAGCTCTCCCTTATCCTGGTTTTCCCTCAAAACTTTTGATTCATGGATTATTTTGTCAACCAGGGTAGTTTTCCCGTGGTCGACATGTGCAATGATTGCGATGTTTCTAAGACTTTTCATGGGTAATATAAAAAAGATCACAAAGGTAGTAAATAGATATTAGAAATAGGTTTAAGAGGAACATATAAATAGAGTATTTATTATCTGTAGTATTAATAGCAGTTTTTTATTAAATTCATGCAATATTTTTCAAACTAGGCAGATGCACTTTTTAAATTTAGCCGGATGTATTTTCCTTTTTGCGATAAAAGGGTTGGCAGTCCCATTTGACCTCCCACCGGCAAATCCTTTTGCGGATTCCCTATCCAGAAAAAATGTCGACATCAACAACCGCATAGCTTTTCATTTTTTGGAAAAAGAGCCCGACCTTGCCTTTTATTATGCTGACAGCTCAGCCATTATTTCTCTTGAAGAGAACTATCCCGAAGGGCTGAAAACAGCACTGGAAATCAAAGCTAAGATATCGGTAATGCGGGGCGACTACAGTCAGGCACTTGTTTACTTCAACAAAGCAGAGGTACTGGCTTCCCAGATAGAAGATACAGTGGGCATGATACAGGGGCATCTGGATTTGGCGAATGTTTTCCTGCTAATCAATGATTTTGAAGGGGCCGAAAACCATTTTGGTAAGGCCTTGAGTTTGCGCAGCATTTCCAAACACCCCCTGCTGCACGCCAATGTATACACAGGATTATGGCAATTGTACTGGAACAAGGGCGATAACGACACTGTTGACTATTTTCAGAAGAAAGCCCTGGATATTTATGATGCCAATAAAAATGACCGGAAAATCTCCCGGAAAATTGCCGACGGATTTCTGAAGGTAGAAGATTTTGATCAGGCTTTGAGTTTTTATCAGACCTCCCTGGATTTTCAACGTGAAAGTGGTACTAAAAAGGAGGTTGCCGATGACCTGAGTAATATTGGGGAAATTTATCTCACAAAAAAAATTGGAGCCGGTGCGTTGAATTATTTTTTTGAAGCCCGCAAAATCTATGAGAAGCTAAATAATAAAACGGCGTTGTTTGAGATGGATATGAAAATTGGACGCTCTTATTTTTACATGCAAGAACATGTAAAGGCGCTGGAATATATCGATAAGGCGCTGAATACTGCAAAGGCGATTAGCAGCAAATCATTTATAGCCAGGGCTAATAAAACAATGGCTGAGGTATATGAGGAATATGGTTATTACGATGAATCGATCAAATATTATAAGCAATATGTGGCTTTAAAGGATACCTTATTTGGCGAGGAAAGGGCGAGGAAGACTGCTGAGCTAAAGGCCAACCTGGAATTTGAACAAAAGGAAAAAGAAATAGCCCTGCTGACCAAAGAAAAAAAACAGTTGAATGAAAATGCAGCTTACAAAGACCAGATCAATAAGCTTACTTCGAATCTGTTGTTGATTTTAGGATTTTCAACATTCCTTATCATATTGGTTACAGCTTTAATTTATTACCGATACAAAACTAAAAAGCAGGCTAATAAGTTGCTGGAAAAACAATATGCTGAGATCAGCAAACAAAAGTCTGCCCTGGAGGATCAGAGTGAAATAATTAAAGACAATAATGTGGAGCTTGAAAAGGCAAGAAAAACAATTGAAGCAAAAAATAAAGCCCTGAGAGGAGCCAATGAAAAACTGGAAACCCTGATTGACCTGAGAACCACTGAGCTGAAAAGGACTTACCACAAGTTATCGTTTCACATTGACAATACCCCTCTCGCCGTGTTGGAATGGAATGATAAGATGGAATTGATCAGGTGGTCCAGCCAGGCGGAAAAGATGTTTGGGTGGAAAGCCTCTGAGGTAATTGGCCGTCATATACAAGATTTGCCTTTGATAAAGAAAGACCATAAGGATTCGATCGATAAGATTTTCGCGGAATTGCTTACGGGGCAAAAACCCAGAAACTTTTACAAAAACAAAAACTATCATAAAAACGGCTCATTGCTGGATGTTGAATGGAGTAATTCGATACTGTTTAATGAGGAAGGGAGACTTGAGTCCATATTGTCTATTGCCAATAATGTAACAGTCCGTGAAAAGGCCATAAGTGATCTGCGGCAGTCTAATAAGGAGTTGGATAATTTTATCTACCGGGCTTCTCATGACTTACGGGGTCCTATTACCCGGCTGGTTGGTGTGGTTAATCTCGGCATGCTGGAAGCGAAAGAAAGTATTTCAAGAAAATATTTTGATTTGTTAGGCAAGGTGGCTTTTGAGATGAATGCTATGCTATCACGGCTGTTGACGGTCCATGATATTTATCAGCATCGTTTTAAATCTGAGGAATTTGTCGTTAAGGAAGAATTAAAGAGTTATGTGGAAGAATTCAGGAACAAAAACCTTACTTTTCAGGTCAATCTTGTCTATGATATACCGGCCAGGTTAAAATGGACAACTGACCGTGTGCTGTTTAAGACCGCCATGCAAAATCTGATCGAAAATGCTTATGTCCATGGTGCATGCGAACACCCATGTATTAATATCAAAGTGCGTAAAATCAATGGTCATTTTGTGAAATTTACAGTCTCAGACAATGGATTAGGTTTTTCCGAGGAAGTGGTAGACAAGATTTTTAACATGTTTTTTCAGGGCACCGAGCGCTCAAGTCTGAATTATGGGTTAGGGCTTTATCTTACCAAAAAATCAATTGAAAGGCTGGGTGGTAGCATTGCACTGACCAAGCCGGTCAACGATACAACATTCGAGATCATTTTGCCCAATCTCCAAAATGAGGCTATTAAGCAAAAGGTGTTGCAGTTATGATACAATGCTGGTTTCATTCGCTTTGCAATAATTGCCAGGGTAAGTTATCACAAGCCTAAATTCTTTTTATCTTTGCCGAAGTTTAAACAATCGTTTATGTTGTCAGAAATAAAAAGATATACAGTTACCTCCGCCTTGCCCTATGCAAATGGTCCGGTTCACATCGGTCACCTGGCTGGTGTGTATGTGCCATCTGATATTTTTGTAAGATACCTGAGGTCCAATGAAAAAGAGGTAGCGTTTGTCTGCGGCAGCGATGAACATGGGGTGCCTATTACAATCAGGGCCAGGAAAGAGCGTGTTACCCCTCAAAAGATTGTTGATAAATATCATGAGATTATAAAAAGGTCGTTTGAGGAATTCGGAATCAGCTTTGACCATTACTCCCGTACATCATCGGAAGTGCATCACAGCACCGCGGCAGATTTGTTCAAAAGACTATACGATGACCATAAATTTGTAGAAAGGACCTCCGAGCAATATTACGATGAGAAGAACCAGGAATTTCTGGCAGATCGTTACATTATGGGAACGTGTCCCAACTGTGGCTATGAGGATGCGTATGGCGACCAATGTGAGAATTGTGGGACTTCTTTGAGCCCTTCGGAATTAATCAATCCGAGATCAGCTATCAGCGGTGAGAAACCGGTACTGAAGGAGACTAAACATTGGTTCTTTCCACTCAATGAGTATGAGACATGGCTCAGGGAGTGGATTCTGGAAGGGCACAAAGAGTGGAAATCCAATGTGTACGGGCAGTGTAAATCATGGCTTGATCAGGGATTGCAACCCAGGGCCATGACCCGGGATTTGGATTGGGGTATCAAGGTGCCGATCGAGGGCAACGAGGGAAAAGTGCTTTACGTTTGGTTTGATGCGCCCATCGGATATATTTCTGCGACCAAAGAATGGGCAGATGCTAATGGAAAAGACTGGCGGCCTTACTGGCAATCCGAAGATACCAAGCTCATACATTTTATCGGTAAAGATAACATTGTTTTTCACTGCATCATATTCCCGGCCGTTCTAAAAGCCCTGGGAGGCTTTATTATGCCGGACAATGTGCCTGCCAATGAATTTATGAACCTCGAGGGCAACAAAATATCCACCTCCCGCAACTGGGCGGTTTGGTTGCACGAATACCTGGATGATTTTCCCGGGAAAGAAGATGTTCTAAGGTATGTATTGTGCGCCAACGCGCCTGAAACCAAGGACAATGATTTTACCTGGAAAGATTTTCAGGCACGCAACAACAATGAGTTGGTAGCGATTTATGGCAATTTTATCAATAGAGCCGTGGTACTGACCCACAAATATTTTAAAGGTGAAGTACCCCCTAAGGGCCATCTTGCCCCGGTGGATGAGCAAGTGATCGACAAATTACTGACATTTCCGGAAGAAATAGGAAAATCGATCGAAAATTATAAATTCAGGGATGGCTTAACACAAATGATGGATTTGGCCAGGCTGGGCAATAAATATCTGGCCGATACCGAGCCCTGGAAATTGATCAACGAAGATGAAGAACGGGTACAAACCATCCTGAATATCAGTTTGCAAATCGCGGCCAATCTCGCCATCGTGTCGGAGCCGTTTTTGCCATTCACCGCTAAAAAACTGTACGATATATTAGGTTTGAAAAACCCAACCTGGGCACAGGCCGGCAATACTACCCTGATCGATTCCGGTGATCACATCAACGAGGGGGAGCTTTTATTTGAGAAAATCGATGATAACATCATTCAGGCACAGATTCGGAAATTGGAAGAAACCAAAAAAGCCAATGAAATTGCCAGTAAAACGATTACCCCCGCTAAAGGCGAAATAGCCTTTGATGATTTTGTGAAGATGGATATGCGGGTGGGCACTATTAAGTCCGCAGAGAAGATTAAAAAATCAAAAAAGCTTTTGAAGTTAACCATAGATACGGGGCTGGACGAGCGGATTGTGGTCAGCGGTATTGCTGAATACTATGATCCTGATGCTATATTGGGCAAACAAGTTTGCATGTTGGTTAACCTCGCCCCCAGGGCTATCATGGGTATCGAGTCGCAAGGCATGATCCTGATGGCTGAAAATCCGGACGGATCGCTGTCATTTATCAAACCCGAAAAAGCCATGGAAAACGGGGGTGTAATTAGCTAAAGGTGTTTGATCCGGCCCTCAAACAAGTCGTATAATTCCTCGTTGCTAAGACCATCGATATTTTGGCTGAAATAGACAGGCAGTTTTATCTGACGCTCCGCCGCCTTTTTCATGCCTTCTGTAGCAAGCAGGTTGACCAGTGTAATACCTGCTACAGAAGAAATCGGCCCGGTGAGGTTGCCATCTATTCGCATTAATCCGTCACCTGAAGGAACATGATTGTCCAGAACGATGTCAACGATTTCAAACAGCTTCTTTCCGCTGGAGTGTCTGGAAGGATATTTTTTTGATTGTGTCAGTGAGGTGATTCCAATGACCTTTAAGCCCTCGGATTTGGCCCGCATCGCCATTTCAATAGGCATGGCGTTTCTTCCGGAGTTGGAAATAATGATCATTACATCCTTTGCATGAATTTTGTGTTGATCCCAGATGATATTGGAAATTCCCTCAATCCGTTCTATTTCGGCACTGCGCCTCGCGCCCTCGCTGGTCATAACAATGCTGTCCAGCATGGCATTCACGTTGGCCAGCCCCCCGGCCCGCACGAATAATTCCAGCCCTATCATGTGCGAATGCCCTGTACCAAAGGTATGGATCAGTCGGTCATCAATTAAAGTTTGGGCGATCCAGTCAGCCGCCAGATTGATGTTTGCAGCCTCGTTACGCACCATGGTGTCCAAATGCGCTTTGATTTTATCCAGATATTCAAACATGTATTATGGTTTCTAGACTTTGATGAAAATTTTCTTTTTGTAGAGGATGTAAGTAGGTATGTAAATAATTAACATATATAGAATGGCATAAAAAAGAGACGCGAGTTTGGAAGAAAAACCAATGCCAGTGGCCGTTTTCATGAATAGCTCATTTAACCCCACACCACCAAATACATTATGATAAAATATCAATGTCAGCATTCCGGCCAAAACATAGGAAGCGATAGCATTGGCGCCGTAAATCCTGCCTAATGTTGTCCATCTTTTGATACCCTTCATGTCTACAATCAACATAAAAGCAGCCAGGCTCAGTGCCGCCAGCCCTGAAGTATACATCACATACGAGCTTGTCCAGATGGGTTTATTGATAGGAAAAAACCAATTCCAGATTCCTCCAACGACCACCATCGCCCATCCTGAAAAGAATATCCAGGTAAGTTTTTTGAAATCATCTTTGATGTCTAAAATAATTCTTCCTATTAGCATGCCGGTGATTCCTGTAACGATCGCTGGGAAGGTGCTCAGAATTCCTTCCGGATCCCATGTTTTTTGCCAGAGCACTCCCGGAAGCAGCTTGTTATCGATAAAATGAGCCCAGTTTTTTTCTGGTACTGACAAGTCAGGCGCTCCGATGCCAGGTACGGGTAGGTATGCCATGATAATCCAGTATGCCAATAAAATGCCTGCCCCAATTTTCAGTTGTTGTTGCCAGTTTGTATACAAAAACAGCATACCACAAGGCAGAAATACCAATGCTATACGTTGAAGTACCCCCGCCCAACGCACAGAACTGAAATCAAAATCAGGCCATAGCCAAAGGAAAATACCCAGGGCGAATATTTTCAGACTTCTCATTACTATTTTTTTCACAAGATCCCCTTTATCCGCATTTTTATCCAGCCTTTTTTGATAAGCGAGGGCGATAGAAACACCGACGATAAAAAGGAAAAACGGGTAGATAAAGTCTGTGGGAGTGATCCCGTTCCAGTCTTTGTGTAGTAATGGTGCGTAGACATGGTCCCATGAACCCGGATCATTGACGATGATCATAGCCGCAATGGTAAAACCTCTCATGGCATCCAGTGAGATCAGGCGGTGACTTAAGGATGAAGACATTGATTTTAATTATTTATTAATAGTTGTAGATAGACCCGACCGGCCTGTGGTGTTAAAACATTTGGCTTTAATCGTACCACCCGCAAAGTTAAAAGCGCCGTCGTACAAGTTGGCTGTTGTGGTTGGCTCACTACCATCAGTTGTATATCTGATGATTAGTCCGGGGTAGGCAGTATTCATATATATCATCCCGTTGTCCTCCCTGATACCCGGAGGAGGTATTCTGTAATCATAACCTCCATGCCAATTTGCCAGCTTCTCAAATTCCTTTTGACCGAGGGTATTGGCAAACCTGTTCCAATCCTCATTGATTAATGCCAGTCTTTTATCAGCATCCGGCTCATTTCCCCAGGATGCCTGACCCTGCCATGCCCTGTGAGCAAATCCAAGCAATTTAGGTAATATGTAGTATTCAAGCATGTCCCTGCCTCTGACGGTTTCACTCCATAATTGTGCCTGAAGGCCTACGATGTTTTTCTTCCCTTCCGGGCTCAGTCTTTCCATGTCTTTGAAATCCACCTCAGGATTAAATTTTCTACCCATATTGTCTTCAGTGGTAGACAAAAACAGGTTTTCGGGAATAAATTCAAAGGCATCTCTTGTATCGTTGAAGCCCGCCCAATAGAGCCCCGGTTCACGTGGATCTTTATTGTAGGCGAGGTCAAAGTATAAGTTGGTGACATTGCAGAGAATAACAGGATAACCCCTGTTAGCAATCTTATAGCCCAGATCCTGCAGCCCCCATAAATTGTTCCAGATATATGGGTACACGTTTTTATCTGTAAAACCGGTATTGGTAAACCACTCATTTTTGTCGTCATATTCCATCACCACTTCCTCCCAGCCACCAATATCCAGCCCCTTTTTATTAATGATCTCCGTCAGACGGGTAAAGAAGTGGTTCTGTAGATTGCGGGAGTTCTTTATTTCGGGAAAATTCTTGAGATATTCTTTACAAACCGGTGACTCGCTCCATGGCCCTGGTGGTACTTCATCACCTCCGGTATGGATCATTTTGAGTGGAACATCCACTTCTTTATACAGCTCAATGATGTCATCCAACACCACTTCGTAAAAATCATAAACCGCATCCTGGCAAACACAGGCAATATTATCAGTGTAATGTTGGGCCGATAGATAAACGGATTTATCATCCGGATCGATAAGTCTGTATTGGAGGGCTTCTTTTTCTTTCCCTGCTTTCATTAGCCGGTGATACCTGTATTCCATCGCTTTGATAGCTGCCCTCGCATGCCCCGGAAGGTTTACTGACGGGATGACTTCTATGTGCCGCTCTTTTGCATACTTGATGATTTCCTGGAAATCGGCCCTCGTATAATAGCCGTTTCCATAGGATTTGGGATCTTCGGCAAATGGCCCTGAGCCGTAAGATGGCTGAAGGTGCAGGCTGTCGTTTAAGGTATGACCTCTTTTGGAAGAAATCTGTGTTAATTCCGGGAGTTCTTCGATCTCCAGTCGCCATCCCTCATCTTCGGTAATATAGATTAAAAGCTTGTTAAGCTTATAGTGCCCCATGATATCCAACACCCTTAAGATGGTTTCTTTGGATTGAAAGTTTCTGCTGACATCAATATGCAAACCCCTGTAACCATAGGCTGGCTGATCGCTTATCTTACAGGTTGGAAGGGTCGACCCGTCTTCCTTTTTTTCAATGAGCCCGATGAGTGTTTGCATGCCATAAAAAACACCCGCCGGATCTTTTCCGGTAATTTGTATTTTTTCATTGTCAACCGTGAGCCGGTAGCCTTCTGCTGCTGGGATGGAAGTATTTATTTTCAAATCAATGGTGGCACTTTGCCCGGTTTCCGGCAGTAAGGTTGTATTGAGGTTAAAGTTTTTATCAAGCGTTGCAAGCAGGTAAGCGGCCTCATTTTGCAGTGCCTTATCTGCCTGTATCGTGCTGCCTCCGGCTAGTACAAACCGGTTTTTCCCTTTTGAATAAGAGGCGGGAGCTGGTATAACCGGGTACAATTCCTCAGGCGTAAGCCGGGTAACGGCCAGGTTTTGATTATACAGGTAATCTGCTGTGGGGATGGGTTCCGCGTCGTAGCTGCTTCGATTAATCTGGTCAGGATTTTCAAATTTTTCCACGGTGTAATCTTCTACCACTTTGATGGTCTCTTCACCGTTGTTGTTGATTACCATGTAAACTCCCACCGGGGCATCACCTTCCTTGATCATCCATTCCGAAGCCGTCAATTTAATTTTTACAGACTCATTTTCTGCCAGACTAAAACCAGGTAACAGCCGCATTTGGTAGAAATCTCCGTTGATCTGCACAATTTCCACGGATTTTTCGGATTCGACGTTAACAACGCCCCGGGGCGACTGATTCCAGTACAATAACCAGTTATCCCGAAGGATACCATTACCAGTATTGGTAATGGTAAAAATAGCTTCATGCAGTGAATACCCGGCTTGTTCAAAATTCTTCTCCAACTTCCAGCTAAGCTTAATATTGGTTATTTCCTCTTTAGAAGAGCATGAGCCCAGGATAAGAAAAACATGGAATATCAAGGCAATAGGCAAGAAACGGTTTATTCTGGTATTTTTTATTGTCATACTTGCTAAGTTTTTTGTCTCTTTCGGATAAAAAAAAGCATAATTTTTGATCCATTCAAGTGTTTCAGACAGTTCATATACTTCTCTTTGTAATCCATATTAACCTGCGCATTTAAGACGTTGTCAGCCCTGTCAATAATACGTCTCTTCAGGCCTATCGGGCCATTGGAGCATAGGGTTTATCTTTTCTAAGCCGATAGGGGCTGTTAACGTGATGTTTTTTTAAGTAATTTTTTGTTTCGCTTAAACTTTGATTTAATTGAGGTTACAACACCTTTTCCAATATGGGTAAAAAGAAGCAGGGAATAAAAGTGTTTAACAACTTTCATGTTAAAAAATTAAGTTGATAAAAGTAACAATTTAGTAAGGAAAATGAAAGGTTGTGCACGAACCAATAGTTGTTCCGGGTTTCAGGGTTAAAAGTATGGCGCAAGCGTCGCGTGGCTGTTGCACAACGTTTTAGATAAAATTCTTTGTGCCTTGGTGCCTTTGTGGTTCACCATTTTTCACCATGGAGGCACCAAGACACAAAGAGACACAGCAGTTTTCGCCTATAAAATAAAAATATAAGCACCTTCTTAAGTTGTGCAACAGTCACGTCGCTTGTGCTATCCAATAGTCTTAATAATGAGAGGATGAGATGATTTCATAATCGCAAGGGTGCGTACTATAAAATAATTGTCCATTGTCAACTGCCAATTAAATAAATAGCAAAAGAAATTAATTGCCTTATACCAATCCAAAAAATTTACCCTGCCAATTTGTTTTTGTTATTTGACTGAATTGTATGACATAATTTTGTAGGTTTACCGCGATAAATTTCATATTATGGTATGTTATAAAAATAAGTTTTATTGATTAAACCGGATTCAAAATATGGGTTGGAGTAATTACATTCCAAATGACATTGCTTATCTTTATGAAATACATGACTACAAACACGCGGCGGCAATTTTATCTAAAGAATTTCCTAAAGAATTTGAGGAATTATGTAATGCACTCAGGGAATTCAGATTCACTGAAGATGACCTGAAAGCCGCCGGAGGCAGTGAAAGCAGAATTCCAAAATATTTCTCAAAGATTTTAAGAGGTCTGGGATGGCATGAGAAAAATTTAGGAGCGGAGCTGAATGTTTACGAAATTGGGAAAAAATCAGGCAAAAGTCTCAAAAGTTCTTTTAATCATGGGTCCCATAAAGTGGATTATCTGAAGGGAAGGGTGGCATTTGATTTGGAATGGAACAGTAAAGATCAGACCTTTGACAGGGACCTTTATGCTTTCAGGGCATTTTTTGAATACAATGCCATTAGTCTGGGGGTTCTTGTTACGAGAAGTAATGAGCTTGATCCTATATTTAAAAAGTTAGGAATATATCCGAAGTACGGAGCTAGTACAACACAAATGGGAAAGTTGATCCCTCGCTTGGAGGCGGGCAGAAATGGGGGCTGTCCGGTTTTGGTTTTTGGCATCACGCCGAGGTTAATCATAAAAAGTGTAATGGCATGAATCCATCAGATGATTTATTAAGATTTGCTCAGAATAGAAAGTTTTCAACAATACTGGCTGATCCACCCTGGCAGTTTCAGAACAGAACCGGTAAAATGGCGCCGGAGCATAAAAGACTGTCGCGGTATCCCACTATGACACTGGAGGAAATCAAGGTATTACCTGTTGACGCTATAACGGAGGATACGGCGCATTTGTATCTTTGGGTACCTAATGCACTTTTGGCCGAGGGTTTGCAGGTCATGGAGTGTTGGGGGTTTAAGTATAAAACCAATCTCATCTGGTATAAGACCCGAAAGGACGGTGGGCCTGACAGACGTGGGGTGGGTTTTTATTTTCGCAATGTTACGGAAGTTATTTTGTTTGGGGTAAAAGGTAAAAATGCCAGAACGCTCCAACCCGGCAGAACACAGGAAAACATCATAGTACAGCGAAAAAGAGAACATAGCAGAAAGCCGGATGAGCAATATAATTTAATTGAAACCTGTAGCTGGGGCCCTTACCTGGAATTATTTGCACGTGGGAACAGACAAGGCTGGCATTGTTGGGGAAATCAGGCTGGTGATTATTACCCGGATTGGGAAACTTATAAAAACCATTCGCAAAACGGGAAGTCTACCGGCGATTCCGATAAAATGCCTGATGATAATTCGGCGCATCATCTCAGGCTATTGTCCCGGTAGATGCCCTAAAACCGGTTATGCTTCTTATATAACTTATTCCCAAACCGGTGTGAATGTCTGGCGCTGACGCCCAACGTTTTCGACAAAATTCTTTGTATCCCTTTGTGTCTCCTTTTTCGATTTGCCATGGCACAATGGTGATACCTTGCAGGGAGAGGTTATTGTATTTTTTAACCAGATACCTTATCGAAGCGCCCACCCCACATCCCATATCCAGTATTGCCGGCCCTTTATCCGGATCCAGCTCAAGCCGGTTAAATACCTCTTGCGTCATCTGATTAAGCACCGGCTCCCTGTGGAAAGGGTTCATGCCCTTCCGGAAATACCCATAGTGCATGTTAAACGCTTTGCTCCAGGTTTCATAGTCTGGTCCGGCTTCACGGTACTAGGTATCGATTTGACTTTTTTGCTGTTTATCTATGCCGGCAACCCTCATTTCTGCAGGTGTACTATTTAATGTTTCCGTGGAATTTGTCATTTCCCAATTTCTGCGGGATCTGCCATTACAATCAGGGTAATGGATGGTTTTAATTCCGGTACCACCCGTAGGGATATTTTTTCGTTTCATGATACGTGAATTTTAGATTTGATTTAAAGGCTTAAGGTGAGGTAAAAAGCCCCCTTTACGGCCTTGTTACTTGTGATATCTTTTGATTCTCAAATAAGACAGCACATAGTAAAACAAGGCTAAAAGCCATGGTATGACGGTAATCCATATGTGAAAAAAACCATCGCTTATAAAGTCTATGAGTAATAAAGTAAGGAATAAGTAGATTGTAGAGGCGGTTAGGTGTATCGATATTAATGATTTAAATAGGGAAGAAGGTTGTTTCAGGTTTTTTATCCAGGTAATCAGCGACCCAAAAAATTGCCACGGGCCGATGAACAGTTGTGCATATAAGAGCTCAGTTAACGGCATTCCCGGATTCCCGATGATGCCTGCCAGCAGGAATATCGGGGCCAGCATAATCATGAATGTTTGAACAATGAAATCAACCTTTCTCATAGTTATATTATTTATGGAACTTTCAATAAATAATGAAAAAAATATCTAAAAAAAATTTTATTTCCTTTTCCGGGTGAAAAGTCCGAAAAACCAATGTTGGTCAGCCTTTACGAACATATCCAGTGTGGAGGCTGCTTTGTGGCTAAACTTTTCTATTTCCCTGGTAACTTTTTTAAATTCTTTTACCTCTTTCGATTGGTCTTCTTCCACCTTCGCTACCTGATCCAACATTTTCAGGACCGGGTCCAGTTCTCTTCTCTTCCTTTCACCGGCTACTTGCCTTGCCAATTCCCAGATGTCTTTTTCGGAAGTAAAAAAATCTTTTCTTTCGCCTGCCTTGTACACTTTGTGCACAATACCCCAATCAATTAACGCCCTGATGTTCATATTGGCATTACCCCTGGAGATATTTAATTGTTCCATAATATCTTCTGTTGACAACGGTTCGGGAGCGATTAGCAGTAATGCCTGAATCTGTGCCATGGCCTTATTGATCCCCCAACTGGTGCCAAGGGCACCCCATGCTTGTATGAACTGTTCTCTTGCTTCAGGTAATTTCATATGACAAAATTAAATATAATTCCTAAACTTTCAAAATTTTTTGAAAGAATTGTGAGATACGCAAAAGCTGCGAGCTGCAAGGATACGGGTAGGGTGTGGGTGAACGATGGCAACACCCACTGAGACATGGGGTAGGAATATTTAGCTTAAATTTAGTGCGGTAATAATAGCATCGATTTTTTGGTCCAACGCAGCCCATTCTTCATCAAAGGCTTCCTTGCTGCCCAACTTTTTATTGACACTAAAGTAAAATTTGATTTTTGGCTCCGTGCCTGAAGGCCTTGCAGAAACTTTACAACCATCTTCCGTGAAAAACTGCAGCACATTCGAGGCAGGAAAGTCCACTTTTGTCACCTCGCCACTCAGTAAATCCCTGGCGGTGCTGCTTTGGTAGTCAATGGTTTTAACCAAAGTAGAGCCGTTTAACGACTTTGGTGGATTATTTCTTAAATCAAACATCATTTTTTCAATCTCTTCGGCTCCGCTTTTACCTTTCTTGGTGATTGAAATCAATTTTTCTTTATACAAGCCAAATTCAACATACATTTCCAGTAGAAAATCAAATATACTTTTGCCCTGATCTTTGACATAGGCGGCCATTTCGGCCAGCATAGCGCATGAGGCGATAGCATCTTTATCCCTGACAAAATCACTGATCAGATACCCATAGCTTTCTTCCCCACCGCCTATAAACTCCATGTTACCTTCGAACTTTTTGATAAGCGCCGCAATATATTTAAAGCCGGTGAGGGTATCGTAGCACTCGACGCCATAAGTTTTGGCAATTTCGTTGATCAGATCACTGGTTACTATGGTTTTGACAATGTATTGCCTACCGTTTAACTTTTCGTGTTCTTTCCATTTTTTTAACAGATAATAGATTAAAAGGCAACCGGTTTGGTTCCCATTGAGCAGTTGAAAATCACCATGATTGTTTTTTACAGCTATTCCTACCCTGTCTGAGTCCGGGTCAGTCGCCATCACCAGATCAGCATCGATTTCCGCGGCCTCTTTCAGGGCAATACCCATGGCTTCGGCTTCTTCAGGATTGGGGTAAACAACCGTTGGGAAATTACCATCGGGAACAGACTGTGCTTTAACCACATGTACATTTTCAAAACCAAATTTTTCCAAAACCTGGGGAACCATTGTGATCCCTGTGCCGTGGATGGGCGAAAAAACTATTTTCAGGTCTTTTTGCCTGCTGATTGCCTCCGGAGCAAGCGACAGGTTCTTTATAGCTGACAAATAGCGCTCGTCTAGTTCTTTTCCTATTACTTCTATTTTCCTTTCATCTTTGTCAAACTTCACCTCGTCGATATTCTTAATAGCTGCTACCTCATTCATTACATTTTTATCGTGTGGCGGTACCAACTGCGCACCGTCGTTCCAGTAGGCTTTGTAGCCATTGTATTCTTTGGGGTTATGAGAAGCCGTCAGGACTACACCACTTTGACAACCCAGGTGACGGATGGCATATGAAAGCTCCGGAGTTGGCCTTAAATCCTCAAAAAAGTAGACCTTGATACCGTTTGCTGAAAATACCGAGGCTGTAATTTCAGCAAAAAGACGGCTGTTGTTTCTGCTGTCATGCGCAATAGCCACCTTCAATGGTTGGGAAGGAAATGATTTTAAAAGGTAATTCGCCAGTCCCTGGGTCGCCATACCAACCGTATATTTGTTTATTCTGTTCGAGCCAACGCCCATTATTCCTCTTAGCCCTCCGGTGCCAAATTCCAGATCTTTGTAAAAGGAGTCCGTCAACTCCGTCTCATTTCCGGGAGATAATAAGTCTTTTATAGCCACCTTGGTGTCCTCATCAATATTGCTGTTAAGCCATTTTTCTGCCTTTTCGACGATCATTTGTTCCATTATTCCAATGATTAAGTTGTACGATTTTTAGGTTGATTCCCTGGCCTCCGGCTAATCAGGAATTGTGTACTTCAACCGGGTTTTTACCAGCCCTGATTATCAGATGTAATATTAAAAAAAAATAAGACACAGAATGCAAATTAACCAAAATTTCAATGACTATATTTATATGCCCAGTATTCGACGCTTCCAAATATTCCACATCTCCAACATGCTATTCTTCCAATATTCCATTCCCTCAACATTCTATTCCTCCAATATTTCGTTTTCCCAACTTCCATTTCCCCTCTCCTTAAATCATTACCGCCGATCCCACCCCTTCATACCACCCCCAATTCCTTCACGAAATTTAAACCAGGTATTATTTTGATACATTTTAACTTGTATGTTATATTTAGTCTTTAGAGTTTTGCAAAATATGATATCAAATAACGTAAACTAATGGATATAAAAGCTTTAGATGAAGCGCTCATCTCAATTGTAGAAATGAAAAATCAACTGAGTACTATTGACTATAATGATGAGAGTTACGACCACATCGAGGAGGAATTACATCGATTAGAAGATGATTTTGGGGAAAAATTTGGGGATTATGTTGAAGATGCTTTGCATTATGTGCATGATGAGTTTTGCCCGGATAACGAAGTGCTTCTGCCTATTGCCTACCTGGCCAATAAATACATCGAAAGAGGAAAGAATCCCGATGGATCAACAGCTTTTGATGTTGAAGTAAATGAGGGGGTTATCGTGGATGTTGATGACTTCCCGGGGCAGGAAACCAGGTTGGTATTGATACCAAATCCTACAAGAATAATTTTGCAGGTAGGCAAAGACCAGAGAGAGGAAGTGTGGAAGGCAGGTTAAAAAACGCCCTGGCTTAGATTTTGCCTTGGTTTTTATACATACCGACTAGCAGTTTGTATTTTTTGTACGTGCATTTGAACTCTTCATAACATATACGGAGTCCGAAGCCCCCGTCCAGGAAACCAAGCCTTATAATATACATAGAAAAAAATTTGGAGATTGGACTGAACAACATTTTCAGAACGGCGGTATTTTTATGCAATCCATGCTTAAACTTATAGTTTGCAGCTATTTTAGCATAGTTTTCGGTTTGCCTTTTATGCTCTTCAAGGCTGTTTAAGGTGTCATGGTACAGATCACCCTGAAGGTGGAAAGTATAATCTTCATTATCTATTACCACCAGATCATGCGGGTTTTCACCGCCCCATCTGGCCTTTTCCTTATTAAAAAGCCTTATCCTCGAGTCGGGATACCAGCCACTGTGGTTGATGTCTTTGCCCCTGTAAAAGTTACGGCGGTTCATAGAGTAGCCTTGATAAGTGAGTTGGTTTTTCACTTGTCGGATAGAAGATTGTAATTCCCTCGAAAGATGTTCATCGGCATCGAGGCTCAGGACATATTGGTATGTTGCCTGGGAAAGTGCGTACTGTTTTTGCTGTATATGGCCTTCAAACGGGTTCTTGATAAAGGTGGTGGGGTATCTTTTGCAGATATTTTCAGTTTCATCATCAGAATAGGAGTCCACCACCACGATTTCATCTACTATGCCTGTCAAAGATTTGATACACTTTTCAATGTTTTTTTCTTCATTGTAGGTAATAATCGTAGCAGATATCTTTCCCTGAAGCGATCTGAGGAACGCATCTTCGGCTTCCTGCCCAGTTAAATCGAGCAAGCCATGCCGGCAATATTTTACTTGGTTAAGTCTTGTTTTTTCAGCCATATCCGCTTTCTCTGGCCATGATTCCTCAACGGCACCGTCCCGGAACAGTTGAAATTGTATCGCACTGAATTTGAGATTCATCTGTCCGATCTTGTTATTAATAAACCTTGCCGCCAATTCCGCCTCCCCTGACTTCCGTTCATTTATGTTTTCGTCATAGCCATTTACCTTCACAAAATCCTGCCGCCAATAGGCCGTTATCTTACCCTGCCGCCTGGCTATATCAAGATTTGGCCTTAATAAAAACAGTGCAATTGATTTGATATGTAACGCGTTAAGCCGTTTTTTAATATGGCCTGAAAAAGCAGATAATTGCCAGTGCTTGTTTGACAATATATCAGAAGAGAGGCGTTTATCGATAAAAGCGCTCTTTCCTGTTACAAAGCACATGGGCCTGGCAAATTGCAGATGATCCTTGATAAAACACGGGTGCAGGATGATTCCGCTATCGATCTGTATAATATATTCCGACTGGGATTTTGCCACTGATTTATTTAACATAGTTGCGCTCCGCCAGTTATCGGTGACCGACAAGACGTGAATCAATGAGGTGTTAAATCCGGATTTTAAACTATCGATCAAAGTACCGGTGGTCATAGCCGATTCATAACCGACGATAATTATTTCGTCAGGCATTTGCTTTTGCTTCAGCAGGCTCAGGAGTGTAATTTCAAGTGCCTCCGGCCAGTTACAGGTGGTGATTATTAATGAAACGGATGGAAGCTTTTTCATATAATTCCTGGGCAAAAGGCCAAAATGAGTTTATTTCGTTTTCTGATTACCATTGTTTTCCGGGGTCTTGTTAATTGTGTAATCTCGTATATACTTTCATTAAATTAGCAGCTATTTTAATATCACTGAATTTTTGTACAAATTGAAATCCCTTTTCCACCATTTCTTCCTTTTTTGCGGCGTCTTCCCAGATCGCCGAGATGGCGGCTGACATTTGAGGCACATTGTATGGGTCTACATATATGCTTGCGGGGCCTCCCGACTCTGAAAAACAGCTTCCTGTTGAGGTTATTACCGGCACCTTGCTAAACAATGCTTCTATGATTGGAATGCCAAACCCTTCGAATACAGACGGGTAAGCAAATATGCTGGCGTTTTGATAAACTCCTGCCAGATCGTTCAAATCAATATTTTGCCTGTGAAGTACGTGTTCACTCATGTTGTTTTCCCTGACATATTTAAAAACGCTGTCAGCATACTTGGTTTTTTTACCGATTACCACCAACTTAATATCTTTAAACGGTTTTATAGCCTTTACTAATGAGAGCAGATTTTTTCGCTTTTCAATAGTTCCTACATTTAATATGTATTTTTCAGGTAGCGTGTGCTTATTTCTGATTCTCAGCAGTTCTTCTTCCGGCAGGGATTTCTGAAATACGGAATGGCAGCCCTGGTAAACCACCTCAATTTTTTCTTCTTCTATTCCAAAATATTTCACGATATCCGCTTTTGTCTGCTGGCTGATAGCAATAATTTTGTCGGCAACATGGCAAGCATGCTTAAATTTATACCGGTAAATGTTTCGATCGACCACCGGGTATAGTTCCGGGAACCTGATGAAAATCAGATCGTGTATGGTCACCACCGTTTTAACCGAAGACTTGTGAATGCCAAAAGGTAATTCGTTGGTAAGGCCATGGTAAATTTGTACCTTGTTTTTGACAATAGCATTCACCATAGGTCCTATTCTCCAGAAAGAGGACATTTTCCTGTAAAAGGCCCCTTCAGGGTTGATCTCCTGTATGTTTGTCCGGTCTGAGAGAAATTTTTGGCCACTTGCAGGCTTTGGATTAAACAAAAAATAGGAGTTTTCAGGGTAATAACCGGACAGTATGCTAACTGTGTCTCTGCTGTAGTTACCTAGTCCTGTTTGATTATGAAAAATTCTTTTGGCATCGAAACCAATATTCATGTTCATGAAATTAACCGCAAAGCTAGTTAATAATTTCCTTTATGTTTTCAAAAAGTCCTGCGCCAATCATGAAGGGTTGGTGATAAAATATAAATATGGATTAAATTGATATTAGTTTTTTCAGGTTGTCGTTCTGAGAAGGTTCGGAAACTTCGAAAAGATCGATTTTATTTAACAAAAATATTGATAAATCCCCTGTAATAGATCGTAAAATATTACATGTTGCAACGCTTAATAAATTGTATTTTTCCAGTAACCACTGTTTAAAAACCGGGCATTTCTGCCTTAGCCGGCACTCTTTATCGACAGAATACAATTTATATTACATTTAACCAGTATAGCAGACCCTTTATCTTTCTTGAAATATTACTATATTGAAGTTTTGAGAGGGATAAAAAAATTATTTTGGTCATGACTAAGTATAATTTGAGAAGAATAGTACCCTTATTGATATTGATGGTGGTGTATTGCTATAGTGCAAGGACTCAGCCTGTAATAGAGCATGTAAATTCAAAGGCTATGAAGAAGGCCATGGAAAGTGAATCAAATGTGGTGGTGCTGGATGTGAGGCAGCCTGGCGAAATGGTGGAGGGAAAAATTCCAGGTGCTGAAAACATAGATATCAAACAGGATGAGTTCTGGCTGAAGTTCAAAGCATTGAGCAAAGAAAAAAAGTATTTTGTGTATAGCAGCGACGGCGGTCTTAGCACCAGCGCGGCAAGGGTGATGAAGCAAATGGGATTTCAAAACGTCTACAATTTGTTAGGGGGATTTGAAGCCTGGAAGTCAGCGGGATACTTTGTTGAATAACAAAACAGTTCAGGCATGCTTCTTATAAATAAAAGTCGAATGTTCATGTATATTTGCTTTTATTAAATTTTCTAACACGATCGAAATCCCCCTGTTTTACTCGTTTCGCAACAGATCTGCCGGGATAAAAACCCCGGTACCCATCGAAGTTTTATAACTAAAATCTGCCAGCCAGTTGTCCGTAAACAGATACGCGGTTGGAATAGTGATGATCACCGCAATAATGCTGGCTGAAAATGAAATACTTATACATAATGATCATTCACCGGTTTACAGGTTGCATGGGAGGCATAAATAATTCATATTTTACTAATTTCAGTGGTTTACTATTTAGGCTTAAATGTTCTACCTTTGACAAAACAATAAGGACCATACCATGATTTTAGTAGAAAAAACGGTAATCAGCGATGATATTAAAGACAATTTTTTTGTGTGCCATCTGGAAAAGTGCAAGGGCGCCTGTTGTGTGGAAGGTGATCTGGGAGCCCCGCTCGAAGATCATGAACTTGCCGTACTTGACGATATTTATGAAGAGGTGAAGCCCTATATTTCTGAGGCAGGGAGACAGGCTATTGCCAGCCAGGGCACCTATGTATTGGATGATGAAAATGAATATTCTACTCCTACTATTAATGGCAGGGAGTGTGCGTATGCTGTTTACGATGAAAAGGGAATCCTGAAATGTGGTATTGAACTGGCTTACAGGGAAAAAAAGATTACTTTTCAAAAGCCTATTTCCTGTCATCTGTATCCGATCAGGATTACCCGGTATGATCAGTACGAAGCTATAAATTATAATCGTTGGCATATCTGTAGTGATGCCTGTACTTTGGGGGAAGCATTGCAGGTGCCTCTTTACAAATTTTTGAAAGAACCTTTGATAAGAAAATACGGTGAAGATTGGTACAGGGAGTTGGTGGAGGAAATTGAAACACTAAATCAGGATAAATCCTGAACCTGCCCGCTTTCAGGTCGTCTGTGTATTAATCTTTCAAATGCATTCACAGTGCATTTTTGATATCAATTCATTTTATTTGTAGCAAAATAGAATGTACATTGAAGAATAAATTTTTTTCGGTCTTTATTATAAGTGCCTTACTCGTCGTTGGTGGCCTCTATGCTTATAAGTACTTTCGCGATGCCCATGGGGTTAATGCATGGATGCTGGTGCCTAATAGTGCTGTCATGGTGTACGAGTCTTCCAATACAGTGAAAGTCTGGAATGATTTGCAAAAAAAGGCCCCCTGGAGAAATCTCTTATCTATTCCCTGTTTTTACGATTTAAAAAAGGATTTCGAGTCTCTCGATAGCCTTGGCGGGGGATCAGGACAACTGGATGAGTTGTTCAGAGGAAACCCTTTTTTGATTTCTATGCATATCACCGGTGATGATGCGTTCGACTTCATGTATTATATAGAGCTGAAAGATCTCAAATCCAACGATCTGGCTAACAAAATCTTCAACAACTTCAAGAACAGGGAGGGAAATGTGTTTAGCGATAGGAAGTATAAAGGCTTTAATATCAAAGAGATAAAGGCCGGAGAAGCGAATGGCTCCTTTACATTTGTTAACTATAAAAATTTTTTCATTGGCAGCTTTACACCTCATCTGGTCGAAGATGCCATTAGAAATATAACCGGAGAAAATCTGCATACATTTGAAAATCAGCACACCTCTTTGTTTAGCTTTTCCAAATTGGATAATGACGATGGCAACCTGTATGTTAACAGCAAGAAGATTACGGAGTTATATGGTGCTTTTGCCACTCAGAAAGTAGGGAATGAGTTAAGATTTTTTTCTGAGCAGGCTTTTTTGGATGTTAACATTACGGATAAGACGCTTTTGCTAAATGGCTTTAGTGAGGTGGATAAGGAGCCCAATACCACCTACCTGGGTACTTTTGCCGGGCAAAAGCCTGACAAGATTAAGTTACAGGCCTATCTGCCGAACCGCACGGCAATTTTGTTTCATTTATCCTTTAACGACGGAAAAACCTGGAAGGAAAACCTGGTAAGATATTGGAGAAAAAGAGCGCCCATTCAGATGAAGAAATGGGATGATCTGGCGAACCAACATCAATTTGATGTAGATGCGTTTTTCACCTGGTTAGGTTATGAGATAGGCCTTGCCACACTCGAGTCGGTCGACCCGGAAGACCCGGAAAAAATACTGATTATCCAGGCATTGGATATCAATGAAGGGCTTAAACAATTTAATAAGCTAACCGAGAATTTATCTGTTGGCGGAGAAGATACGCTGTATGTAGAAAGCTATTCGGGAAATCAGATCAGACAAATACCTGTTGACAATTTTCCTGATTTATTATTAGGACCACAATTTGGCGGGTTTAAAAACTGCTTTTATACAGCCATTGATAGCTACTTGATTATGGCCAACAATGTACAGGTAATTAAAAACCTGATGAATGACCGCGAAGAGGAGAATGTATGGTCGAAATCAATCAGACAAAATGCCTTTATGGAGAGCATATTAAAAGAGGCAAATGTTAATTTGATCATTAATACTTTAAGCGTATGGAATATCATGCAGGCAAACCTTCATCCGAAATGGCAAAGGTTTAGTCAAAAATATGCTTCTCAACTCAGGCAATTTGAAAATGTGGCCATACAGTTCAGTAACGTAGACAATAGATTCTTTACCAGCCTTTCGGTTGATTTTGTAGAGAAGAAACCGACAGACAACCAACCACAAAATTACATCCTGGTACAAAACGCATTTACAGAAGCGCCGATTGCAACAAAACCCTTTGTCGTGCGAAACCATATTAATAATAAAAGGGAAGTCCTGTTGCAGGACAAAATGAACTATCTGTACCTCATTGATGAAAGTGGCAAAACTTTATGGCGCGACTCTGTAGGGGATGCCATACAGGGGGTAGTTGCTCAAATTGACTATTACAATAATGGTAAATTGCAATATTATTTCATAACCGGAAATGCTTTGCATATCATCGATAGGTTAGGCAACTATGTTGAGGGGTTTCCTGTGGAGGTGCCATCAGAGCTGGGTTTGTATCAGACATCTGTCGTCGATTATGATAAAAGCAAAAGGTACCGGTTTTTGGTTGCTGATAAGGAAGGGAATATATACATGTTTGACAAACAGGGCAAAAATCTGAACGGGTGGCAGCCCAGGAGGTTGAGCAACCGCCTGGCTACCGCGCCTTTTCACATAAGGGTGCGTGGCCGTGATTGCATTGTCGGTATTCAGGAAGATGGTGTGGTTAACATGATGAATCGCCGCGGGCAAATGTATCCGGGTTTTCCACTTGATTTAAAAGACAAAATAAACAATCCGCTGTTTATAGATGTGGGTACTGGCTTTTCCAAATCTTATTTTACAACGGTGACCAATAGCGGACAATTGGTAAGAATTAATCTGGAAGGTGCTATTATCGAACGCAAACAACTCCTCAGGCCCACTAAAGATGCCAGATTTAAGCTGGTCATCGATGCTCTCAACCGCAATTATGTCATAGGCAGACAAGAGCAAAACAGGGTAAGCATGCTTGACAGGAATGGTAAGGTAATTTTTGAAAAAGATTATGTGGCTTCCGGAGATATGAGGATGCAATATTATGATTTTAGCAGAGGGCAGCAGGTGTTTGCATTAACTGACAAAGACCAGGAGTTTACTTATTTATATGACATCGAAGGTAAGTTAATTAATTATCAGCCAATAGAAAGTGGATTTGACATTGGATTATTGTATTTTGAGTCACAGAAAAATTTCCGCGTATATAAAAACTACGAAAATAACTTTTCTATGCTGGATTATAAAAGATAATCATTTCATTGATAAACTAAACCGGACATGAAATTCAAGACTTTTTTCATCTTATTTATTTTTTTGTATTCGTCACCTGCATTGGCCTTTTTCATTCAAGATCAGGACAATGATACGCTAGGTGTCGCAGCCGATTTATCCAGTCCGTTTGGTGCCATTTACACACATTTTGAAAACCTGCAGGACTACAACTACCACCCTGAAATTGCCGCACAACCCTTTTTACGGGAAGGGGTTAGCCTGGCCGAAGCCCAGCAAATGGCCATCAAAGTAAAACATATTTTTGACGGTAAGGTCATCTATCTCGATGAAAATGATTTTCCTACAGACCCCTTATACCGGGATTCAATTAGCAGGAAACAAAAATACATCCTTTCAGGCCAGATACCCGAAATCTACGTTATCAGGGAAGAAGGCAGGTGGTTATACGCTCAAAAAACCATAGAAAGCATCGACAGAATTTACAAGAAAACCTATCCTTTGGGAACCGACAAATTGCTAACGTGGCTGCCTAAAATAGGGAATGATCGCTATCTGGGCTTGTATATCTGGCAATTGCTGGGATTGCTGATTATTACACTCATCTGTTTTGTTCTGCATAAAATCCTGACCTTTATTTTTGAAAAAATTCTTTTCAGGATACTGGTAAAACTAGGAAAAAGGGATGTGGTCAAAAAGGTGATTCATCCGGTAGCCAAGCCCACCAGCTTATTTTTTGTTTTCTGGCTGGCTACGCTCCTGATACCGGCTATGCAATTGCCCGTTAACACCTATTACAAATACATCCCGCTCATTCTGAAGGCGACTTTGCCAATTTTCGCTACGATGGTTTTTTACCGACTGGTTGATTTATTGTCAGAATACTTTAAGCGATTGGCAGAAAGAACCGACACGACCCTGGACGACCAATTGGTACCTCTCGTGAGAAAAGCGCTGAAGACTTTTGTGGTAGTGATCGGTATTTTCTATACCCTTTACAATCTTAATGTAGATATTATTCCATTACTGACAGGATTATCTATCGGTGGATTGGCTTTTGCCCTGGCAGCTCAGGATACCATCAAAAATTTCTTTGGCTCGTTCATGATTTTTGTGGATAAACCTTTTCAAATAGGTGATTGGATCACTTCCGGCGATATCGACGGTTCGGTAGAGGAGGTGGGCTTCAGATCGACGCGCATACGCACTTTCAGAAATTCGGTAGTTTATGTACCGAATGCAAAATTGGCCGACAGCACCATTGACAACCATGGCTTGCGTGTTTACCGTCGTTTTTATACCAAAATCGCCATCACTTATGATACGCCCCCTTCATTGATCCAGATATTTGTGGACGGCTTAGAAAAAATCATACAGGAGCATCCTGATACAAGAAAAGACTATTACAACGTGTATCTCAACGATATGGGGTCGCACTCACTGGATGTGATGTTTTATATGTTTTTTGATGTGCCTGATTGGCAAGCAGAATTAAAAGCCCGCCATGAGTTGATATTGTCTATCATCAGGCTGGCCGAGCATCTGGATGTGAGATTTGCCTTTCCTACACAAACGCTGCACATTGAGACTCAGCCTGGAAAGGAATCCCTGACGCCGGACTATATTGAAAGCGAAGAATCCATGAGGCAAAAAATGAAACATTTTTTTGTACAAGACCAGGGAAATCAGGCCTGAGCAGTAGTCATTTAATTTTACACTAAAAAATTTTTAGTAATTTTTTGTTTTTGCTAAAATATTTGGCTATAATTATTGCCTAAACCAGATACTATAGTTAATTGAAAAGAGCAGGACATGCAGATTTACCGCTTCATCACGGACGCGTACCCATCTGGCTTGCACAGCGAATGAGTAAGCTGGCTGCGGCTATTGTCGAGGCCATTGTGGTCGAATATGGCAAATCTGAGATAATGCGTCGTATGAGCGATCCATTATGGTTTCAATCTCTGGGTTGTGTGCTGGGAATGGATTGGCACTCCTCCGGAATAACTACTTCGGTAATGGGTGCCTTGAAAAAGGCGATTAATCCGATGTCTGGCGCCCTTGGAATTTATGTATGTGGTGGGAGGGGGAAGCATTCATTGCAAACACCGGCTGAGTTATTAACTGTGGCAGATAAGGCCGGATTGGATGGCAGGTATTTGGTAAAATGCAGTAAGTTAAGTGCCAAAATTGATAATACAGCTATTCAGGATGGGTTTCAGTTGTATTTACATTCTTTTTTGGTGACAGATGAAGGAGAGTGGGCTGTGGTACAGCAAGGTATGAATGATGGCAGCGGCTATGCAAGGAGATATCACTGGCATTCCGGCGTATTACATTCGTTTGTCGATGAACCGCACACCTGGATTTGCGGTAATAACCAGGGGAAGATTCTCAACTTTACAGATCATGGGGCAGCAGTGACCCGGGATAAAGTCATGGAAATTGTTCATGAATCCCCCAAAAGGATATTGCCGGAAATAAGGAAGGTTTACATGCCTTCGCACCATGATGTAAAATCACAGGATGTTAATTTAAAAAGACTGGGCAGTATACTAGCTTTTGCACATGACTATAACCCTGAAGACTTTGAGTCCCTTCTGTTACTTAAAGGAGTGGGTCCCCGTACGATGCAATCGCTCGCGCTGGTCAGCGAAGTGATTTACGGCACCCCTACCCGCTTTGATGATCCGGCAAGGTTCTCATTCGCCCATGGAGGTAAAGACGGGCATCCTTTTCCGGTACCGACTAAAGTTTACGATGAAACTATTCAAATTCTGAAAACCTCTGTGGAAAAAGCTAAAATTGGCTATTATGATAAACAAAGAGCCATCAAAAGCATTAACAGGATTGTCGAAAACATTGAGAGAGACTTTGAACCCAATACGAACTTCAATAGCGTAATCGCGAGGGAGCGGGCAGCGTCTTATCAATATGGCGGGATGACAGTTTTCGGAAAAGCGAAGCCACCCAAATCCGTCGCGCCCCCGAAACCCAGGTTTAAACAACTATCGTTGTTTTAGCTGGTTGTTATATCATTTTTCATTATGCAATGTCGGTCTGAATTATTTAGGCAAGGCGAAGAGCTCCGGGAGGGGTGCCCGGTTCTTGCACTATTTGCTTGAACATACGTAAGTATACTGCTAAAAGAATTGCACTTATTTTCTTGCACCAGCTTCCATACAAGCGTTACCTATTTTCATTTTAACTATCATTTTCATTTTCCTTCCCCCGTTCTTTGCCTAGCCTGCCCGCATCTCTCAACGCTTTATGGATGATCCATTCAAGTTGTCCGTTCGTGCTACGGAATTCATCAGCTCCCCACTTTTCGACAGCCTTTAATATTTCAGGATCTAAGCGCAACACAAACGGTTTTTTCTTGGCCATAGTTAGTAATCAATCTTTCTGTCCATTATCTCGCTCATAGCTTTTTTTAAGGCTTCCGGCTTTTGGGTGCCAATCAACCAGGTGTGACCGTCATGTAAAGTTAGCTCCAGACCATACTGTCCTTTTACAATCAACCCTGTAGAATTTTTAAAGAAATTTTTTCTATAGCCATAACCTCCGAAATCCTTTAAAGCATTAAGGCGTTTCACCTCATAACGGTTAATGTTATCCTTATGGATATATTTCCAGTTCCACACAAAAGGAAAATATTTATAATAAACGCTGTTGTCTTTAACTTCTATCTCCAGCTTTGCTCCGAAAATTATGATATTCACAAGTATTATACCTAGCAGTAAACATCCCCAAAAAATAATCAGTCCGGTATCCGACATTGGTTTATTACCCCAGGGCTTGCCTACTATAAACTGTGAATAAATTGAGCTAACCATTATGACAGCCACAATTAAATCCGTAGCGCCAATAATAAGGATAAGCCAGACCTGCGTAAATTTTTGCTTTTCTGAAAAAAGAATTCTGCTCATTGTTTTATCATTTAAACTAAGATGCGCTGTTATACTTGTTACTTTGATTCACGGAAATGTCTTTGCAGCATTAAATGGCCTATCATTCATTTCTTAACGGATGCGAAAAATAGGGTTTCTGCAAATTGCTTTTATTGATGCAAAGTTCCTGAATTGACAACAGGTGTCACGTCCTTGTCTGCACAAAGCACCACCATCAGGTTACTGACCATTGCTGCCTTTCTCTCTTCATCCAGTTCTACGACTTCCCTTTTTGACAGATCGTCCAGGGCCATTTCAACCATACTCACGGCACCTTCCACAATCTTATGCCTGGCTGCTACGATTGCAGTGGCTTGTTGCCTCCTGAGCATAGCACTTGCGATTTCCGAGGCATAGGCCAGGTATCCGATTCTTGCCTCTATTACATGAATGCCGGCAATGTCAAGCCGGGCCGTCAATTCCTTTTCAAGCGCTTCATTTACCTCCTTCATGCCTGAGCGTAAAGTAACTTCAGCCTGCTCATCGTCAAAATTGTCGTAGGGGTAACTTCCTGCCAGTTTTCTTACGGCGGCATCACTTTGTATGCGTACGAAGTTTTCATAATTATCAACTTCAAATGCCGCTTTAAAGGTATTTTTTACCTGCCATACCAATATGACGCCAATTAAAATCGGATTACCTACCTTGTCATTGACTTTTACCCGTTCACTGTCAAAGTTTCGTGCACGAAGTGAAATCTGCTTTTTGACGTAAAAGGGGTTTACCCAGAAAAAACCGTTCTTTTTTACTGTCCCTTTGTAATCTCCAAAAAGCAACAGTACCCTTGACCCATTGGGGTTTACATAAAAAAATCCAGGTGATAAGATAACCATCGCAAGAATA
The DNA here is from genome assembly GCA_022360015.1 of Cytophagales bacterium. Lineage (GTDB taxonomy): Bacteria > Bacteroidota > Bacteroidia > Cytophagales > Cyclobacteriaceae > Agaribacillus. The sequence continues at coordinate 64,676 of JAKSDQ010000288.1, read as the reverse complement.
AAAATGGCAAATAAAGGATTTTTGGTGGTAATTATCCCAAAAATACCTGCTACCAATAAAACGAATAGCACCATTAACATGATGTAACCTGAAACAGGCGTGTTGATTTTTTCATTATTCATTGTGTATTTATTTAATTTGATATCAAAATGATATTAATATAATACACGAAAAATGTCCTTACAAGGTTACACCGGTAAAAAAAGATGGTAAATCAAACTTTGGGAAGTGTTTGGATCAATGAAAGAATAGGTTTATTTTAGCGGGCCGTTTTAAAAAAGGTGAAATCTATGATTTTACTAAGGGATTATTTTAAAGTTTAGCAAAGGATTAAAGCGCTAGAGAATTAAATTATAATTAAATTAGAAAATCATGATGAGTGAAGACAAAGAGGAGGAACTTGAGGGAACCAGTATTCCAGTTTCAAGAATTCTCAAGGTTTCTGCTATTTTAGCCGCCGTATTACTGGCATCTTATTTTGTGTTTTTCCAACTTTTTTAATGGGTCATATTTGGAAATCACTTTTACCAAAGAATCTATCGATAAAGCACCAAACGGTGCTTTATTTGTTTTAGTCCTGAAAGGACACAGACACTATTCACTCTGAAAGAATCACCATTCCGGTGTCAAAAGGCAGAAGAAAAAATTTTTAGCTTATCATCACAACCAGGATACTTTCGATAATAAGACAACATAAAGGTTTTATTTCGCTTTGCACTATTTCATTATTTTTCAAAAAACTGCGTTATATTAAAGCATTGCGAAATACATAAAAAAACGTTTGGTGAATCTGATAACATAAATAACATGAAAGCGTCGAATTTGGATTTTGATCAGGTCAAAAGATATCTGAACGGTCATATGGATGAGGAGGAGCGGCGGCAGTTTGAAGACCGGATTAACCACGATCCTGAATTGGCGCGGCAGGTAGACCTTGACCAGGTATTGCTGGAGGGTATCCAATTGCACTACCGGGGGCAGCTAAAAGAAAAACTACAAAGCCTGGATCGGAATGATTACAGTCGTGTAAAGCCGGTATTTCCGTTTTTCAAAGCCATGACTATGGCAGCCGGCATCATCATGCTCATGGTGGTTGGCTTTTTTATTTTTGAGCGTAAGCCTGATACCGAGGCACTATATACCAGTTATTTTAAACCCTACTACAAGGTGATCAGCGATATAGAAAGGGGGGAAGTGGTTCTCTCCGGCATAGAAGATCCGTTTCAATTATATGAAGCAGGGCAATACCGGAAGGCTAATGAGTTATTTGAAAACCTGTTATTGGAAAATCCGGATGATTATCGACTGCTCTTCTATCATGGTCTGGCCTATCTGAATTCCGGATTTACATCCGGGGCCATCGACAATTTGTCCCAAGTGGCGGACAAAGATGATTTTTTGTTATCAGCAACAGCCAGGTGGTATTTGGGATTAGCCTATTTGAAAGAAAACCGTATGGATCAGGCCATTGACGCCTTCAATTTCCTGGTCGAAAAAGATGATGGTTATGCTGCCAGGGCCGGTGAGATTATTAAGGAACTTGAGTAGGCTGTTTAGCCCATATGATATTTAAAATTTCAGCCTTTGATTACACATGTAATAATCTGACATATCCGATTTTTGCGATGCCACCACATTTATTTACCTTGGTGTTCTTTCTCAGGGGATTCGGGCTTTTCTAAATTACAAACTAATTTACACTAAAACGCTTGATTCTTATGAAAAAGAAAAAGACGAATTTAAACAGATTTATCCTCAAACTTTTAATGTTTTTATTGTTTCTGATCGGCCTCAATTTTTGGTCCGAGGCGGCTAAGCTATTCTAATAACCAAGTTTATTTTTCACTCTGTTTAATACTTTCCTTCCTATTTTCCTGGCTCTGTTCTCCCCTGCTTCGAGCTTCTGGTTTAATTGATCCGGATTTTGCATGTAATGGTTAAAGACTTCACGTTCTTTTTTAAACTTGTTGACCATTAATTCAAACAATTCCTGTTTAGCATGTCCATACCCGTAATTACCCTTTAAATACTTTTCCCTCATGGCCGCTATTTGTGAATCTTCAGCCAGTAAACTATACAAAGCGAAAACATTGCAGGTATCCGGGCTTTTGGGCTCCTCCAGGGGCGTGCTGTCTGTTACTATAGACATAACCTGTTTTCTTAACTGCTTGTCTGGCAAAAAGATATCGATAATGTTGCCATAAGATTTACTCATTTTTTCGCCATCGGTGCCCGGAATGGTCATCACATTTTCGTCCACAATCACATCGGGAACTACAAAGGTTTCCCCATACCTGTTATTAAAGATGGTGGCTATGTCCCTGGTGATTTCCAGGTGCTGTTTTTGGTCTTTTCCTACCGGTACAAAATCTGCGTCATACATGATAATATCACAAGCCATCAAAACGGGATAGGTAAACAAACCGGCATTTACATCGGCCAGCTTATCCGCTTTATCCTTAAATGAATGGGCATTAGCAAGCATGGGAAATGGGGTAAAACAGTTTAGATACCATGCCAGCTCACATACTTCAGGAATTTTGGATTGACGATAAAACAGGTTTTTTTCGGTATCAAAGCCAAAGGCCAACCACGCGGCAGCAATGGCGTTAACATTTTCAATCCTGACCGCGGGCTCTTTGATGGTGGTTAGTGAATGTAAATCCGCAATAAAAAAAAAGGACTCGTTGTCATCCTTTTTGGAGAGGGCAATTGCAGGAATGATTGCCCCTAAAAGATTGCCCAGGTGTGGTCTTCCGGAACTTTGTATGCCGGTAAGTATTCTCGCCATCGGTTTTTCTAAATTTTTCACAAAGAAAGAAATATTTTCTTAATCGCACTAAATCAAAATCATTTAAGTTAAATATTCACAGAAACAACTTTCCTTTCCTATTACCATTGAAATTGTTTAATTTTAATTAACCTGACTATGATTAGCCAGTAATAATCAAACCCTTAAGATGATGAAATCAACAGATGTTTCCCGGTTTTATGCTTCAATCGTCATTTTTACTTTTCTTTTGACCTATAATTTTATCCCGGCCACAGGTTTCGCACAACAAAATGACCTTGGTAACATTGATTTTCCAACCAGTGGAAAAACAGAGGCCCAAAAAGACTTTATCATGGGTATGCTGCTGTTGCATAGCTTTGAATACGATGATGCTGTTGAACACTTTCGCGCTGCACAGCGGAAAGATCCCGGTTTTGTAATGGCTTATTGGGGTGAAGCTATGACCCATAACCATCCGATATGGTTTCAGCAGGAAAAGAGTAAGGCCCTGAGGGCTTTAAACAAAATAGCACCTGCACCTGCCGCGAGAATAAAGCAATGTAAATTGCCCATTGAAAAGGAATTTATCAGGGCGGCTGATATTTTGTATGGTGAAGGAACAAAAAAGGAAAGAGATTTGAAATACAGTGATTTTTTAGCGGACTTGTATGAAAAATATCCGGACAATCACGAAGTGGCCTGCTTTTATGCCTTGTCTTTAATGGGAAGCAGGCATAATGGAAGGCACATTCCTACTTATCTGAAGGCCGCAACTGTGACCGAAAAAGTATTAAAGGAAAACCCCAGGCATCCGGGTGCTTTACATTATACAATTCATGCCTATGATGAACCCACACATGCGCATTTGGGTTTAGAGGCGGCAAATACTTATGCCCAGGTAGCCCCGGGCTCGGAGCATGCGCTGCATATGCCTTCACATATATTTGTAGCCTTGGGTATGTGGGATAGGGTAGTAGCCTCCAATGAAGCCTCGTGGGAGGCCGGAGAGGAGAGGTTCAGACGGAAAAACCTCCGCCATGCACAAAGGGCTTACCATTCTTTACTATGGTTAACTTATGGTTATTTACAGCAGGGAAGGTTTGAAGAGGCCAAAAAGATGGTGGATATCATCGAGGATGATGCAAAACACCACACATCCGGAAGGGCGAAGGTGCATCTTAATCAAATGAGGGCCGCTTATCTGGTCAATTCAAGGCGATGGGACGGGGAGGTGGCGGATATAAAAGTAAACCTCGGAAATGTGGGGCTGGTGAACCGGTCGCTCAACGCTTTTATTGACGGCATGGTTGCTTTGCAAAGGAATGATTTGGCAAAGGCCAAAAAAATGGTGGAGGAAATAGCAAGATTGAGGAATAAAAATACGCCTAAATCGCTTGACGCCAACCTGTCTATGTGTTATGCCCCCGGCACCATGCCTAAAAAGACACAGGAAGCAAGGATATCGCTGATACTGGAAAATGAACTACAGGCATCTCTTCTAATAAATCAGGGGAGAAAACAGGAAGCTGAGATCATTCTGAAAGAAACGGTCGAGTTGGAGGAAGGCACATCGTTTAGTTTTGGCCCACCGGTTATAGTCAAGCCTTCGGCTGAGTTGTATGGTGAGTTTTTGTTGGCTGAAAATCGCCCGGAAGAAGCGCTGGCACAATTTGAAAAGGTTTTCAAAAGGGCACCGAAAAGGACCTTATCCCTGAAAGGTTATGCAGAGGCCGCAGCAAGATCAAATGATCCGGTAAAAGCCGCTGAGGTCAGGGATCTGCTTAATCAAATCGTGAAGACCGAAAATTAATCATTTCCACAGATCAGAAAGGCATTGGGCCGGCAATTCCTGAAAGGGTGATTTCTGATTTAAATACTTGTAAAATAGGCCAAAATTTTTCATTTTGATGTTTAAAAAACTAGTACCCATCAATGCTTTTAATCCATGAAAAGGCTTGTAGCTTGGCCAAGTTCCCCTTTTGCACGTATCCTGTTGGCCTCCCTGATCACTGAAAAGTCTCCCTTGTATGAAGGCTGTCGTTTTTGAAAGATATGGACCTCCGGCAGTGTTAAAGTATAAGGTAGTGGGAGAACCGGTATTTACAGATGATCAATTGCTCATACAAGTAAAAGCGTGTTCAGTTAATCCTGTGGATTTTAAAATCAGAAGGGGCGACCTGAAGATGCTTTCCGGTAAAAAGTTTCCTAAAGTCAATGGCAGTGATTTTTCCGGTGTGGTGGTAAAGGCAGGAAAAAATGTCAAAAGGTTTCAACCTGGTGATAAAGTCTACGGATCGCTCAACGCACTCAGGGGTGGCGCCTATGCTGAGATGGTGGTAGCAGATGAGGAGCTGGTTAGTTTGAAACCCGAAGGCATGAGTTTTATTGAAGCGGCGTGCCTTCCCATAGCGGCCCTGACCGCCCTTAAATCCTTAAAGGACCTGGGGGGAATCAAAGCGGGACAGCATGTATTAATCAATGGCTGCACCGGGGGAGTGGGATCGATGGCTATCCAGATGGCCAAAAAATACTTTGATGCAAAAGTAACCGGTGTTTGCAGTACCGGTAATATTGATCTGGCTAAAGCATTGGGTGCGGACCAGGTGATTGATTATAAAAAAGACGATTTATGGTCTGCAGACGAATTATTCGATATTTTTTTTGATGTATCTGCTACTGCCACCTATCCGCAGGCAAAAAAACTTCTGAAGCCCAAAGGAACCTATATTTTTACCTTACCAAGTTTGCAATCCATGTTTGTTTGGCCCCTGTTAAGCCTTTTCAGTTTCAGGAAATCAAAAGTTATCTTGTTAAAAAAACAACGGGAAGACTGGGAGTTGTTAAATGATATCATTGATCTTGGGTATTTAAAGGTCGTGGTAGATAAAGTTTTCCCCATAGAAGAGATTGAAGCCGCCCATGAATATGCCGAGTCGGGTAAGGTCAGGGGTAAGATAGCGATTATTGTGTCAAAATACTCCCGCTTAGCCTAAGTAACTCTATCTCCGCCAGTTTTGCGACTAGCTGGGCATCCAGCAGCCTGTTTTGGCTGTCCACGGCATTTCTTTGTGCCTCGCGTAGTTCCAGGGAGGTTCCTGCGCCTAACTCATACCTGTCTAGTGCAATTCCTTCATTTTCCAGTGCGATTTCCACATTTGACTTTTCCAGATCTATCAGTTGCAGGTTGTTGGCATAGTTGACATAGGCTTTATTTACTTCACCCTGAAGCGAAAGTTCCAGTGCATCCCTTTCCAGTTGGGTGATTTCCCGGCGAACCTTGGCATTTTGAATTTCTCTTTTGCGGTTAAAGCCGTCAAAAATGTTCCATGAGGCAGAGACCCCATAGGTGATACCATTGGTGGAAGAGGATCGGAGCTGCCCTGCATCATTATTGGAAGTGCCCCGGTCGTATGAAAATTCCAGATTGACCGTTGGGTAACGTTCTGCCAGCAACTCTTTATATTCCAGAAATGCTACATTTTGTTCGCTAATAGCGCTCAAAAGTGAAGGGTTTAACCGGCTTACTTTCTGCAACAAGGGGTCTGATTGCAAGTCAGGGTTTATATCAATGCGCCCGTTGACACTAAAAGGTGTGCTGCTTTCCCGGCCTAACAATACGTTTAAGTCGATTTTGACATTATTTAAAAGCTCTTCCTGTCTCAAAACGTTAGAGCGATCGGTATTATAATCTACCTGTGCAGCCAGGTAATCCAGTTTTGATCCCTTGCCCACCTCGTAGCGGGATTGGGCAAAGGAAAGCCTTGCCTGGGATATTTCCACCGTCTCTTTCAACACTGACAACCTGTCCTGCTCAAATACGGTCCGGTAATAAGTATTGTAAATAGCCGCAATTGTATTTTCAACAGTTACTTTTTTGTCAAGTAGTCCCTGACTTTCAAGTTCGGTGAGCCTTTCCCTGGTCATAAACATGCCAAATCCGTCAAATACTGTCCAATTAAAACCGGCCGAAGTATTAAAACGGTCTGATTGGGCCCCTCTGTCAGAGAGGGGAAATATGCCTTCGGGGCCCTGAATCTCCAGATCGACATCCTGAACCTGAAATGTTTTATCCGCGGTGAGATCCACAGTTGGCAAAAAACCTGCATTCCCCAGGGTATTATTGTTCTTATTTACAAGCTGGTCTTTTTCTGCAATTTTTATATCGAAGTTATTTTCCAGTCCGATAGCCACTGCCTCCCTTAGCCCCAGAATTTCCTGGGCAGAGAGATTTGAAATCAGGAAGCTGGTGAGAAGAAGTACGACTAGTTTTTTACTCATTCTTATTTAGTTAGAACCTCGCTACTCTTTTTTCTTTACTACTGATAAAGGAATAAATAGCCGGAATCACATAAAGGGTGAGAATTGTTGAAAAAATCAATCCACCGATCACTGCCAAACCCATAGAAACCCTGCTTTCTGCCCCGGCGCCCAGGGCGAGGGCAATAGGTAATATTCCAAGGATGGTAGACAAGCTTGTCATCAATATGGGCCGGAATCTTGCTTCGGCCGCGTTAATGATAGCATCCATCAACGCCTCTCCATGGGCTTTTCTCTGGTTGGCAAATTCTACGATTAATATGCCGTTTTTGGTAACCAAACCGATCAACATGATAATGCCAATCTGGCTAAAAATATTTAATGTTTCCTGGAAAAGGTATAAAGTGAGCAACGCTCCGGCAATGGCAAGCGGAACAGTAAACATGATAATTAAAGGGTCCTTAAAGCTTTCAAATTGTGCGGAAAGTGACAAATAAATCAGTATCAGTGCAAATATAAAGGCAAATAGCAGGCTCGATCTGCTTTCCTTGAATTCATTTGAAGTTCCTCCGAGAGCCGTGGAATAGCTGTCGTCCAGTACCTCATCGGCAATTTGTTTCATGACTTCTATGCCTTGGCCCAGCGTATTTCCCGGTGCCAGGCTGGCTGAAACCGTGGCTGACACAAATCTGTTGTACCGGTACAACTGAGGCGGATTGATCTGTTCTTTCATTTTCACCAGGTTATCCAGTTGAATGAGCTCACCTGACTGGCTTCTGACATATACTGATTGTAAATCCAGCGGTTCACTGCGGTTTTCTCTGGTCACCTGGCCGATCACCTGATACTGCTTGCCATTCATGATGAAATAATCGAAGCGTTGACCGCTAAATGCCAGTTGAAGGGTTTGGGCTATGTCCAGCACAGAAACACCCAATGTTCTGGCTTTTTCCCGGTCGATTTCCAGGTTAATCTCGGGTTTATTAAATTTCAGATCAAGGTCAACGAAGTTGAAAGCAGGCTCCCGGTAAGCCCTTTCCATAAATTCCGGTAAAGCTTCTTTTAACTTTTCCAGGTTATGCGCCTGTATGATAAATTGTAGTGGCAAACGGTTGCCTCCTCCTCTGCCTCCGATAGTTTCCGGCTGAATAACAAAGGCCCTGGCTTTCGTATTGCTCTGTATCATAGGGTTTAAGGCTTGTACGATCGCCTGTTGTGATCTTTCTCTTTCATCCGCAGGCTTTAGAATGGTGAAAACAAAGGCCGAATTTACCGAACTTGAAGCCCCAAAACCCGGTGAAGTTACTGATCCCACAAAATTCTTTTCCGGTACTTTGTCCAGGGTGGTTTTTACGATTTCATCTACATAATTATCCATGTATTCAAAAGTGACACCTTCAGGCCCGGTGGCAAATATCCTGAAACTGTTGCGGTCTTCCTTTGGTGCCAGTTCAGATGGTATGACAGGGAAGATGACATACCCCAGTACTACAGCCATAGCCATAATCACAAAAGCCAGCCATCGCTGTTTCATAAAGGCTTCTAACGAACGATTATAGTGTTTATTCAACCATATATAAAATGGCTCGGTGATCGTATAAAATTTCGGTTTTTTCTTTCGCAGCTTTAAAAGTTTGGTGCTGAGCATCGGGGTCATCGTTAAAGCAACAAATGAAGAAATGACCACTGCCCCTGCTACTACCACACCGAATTCCCTGAAGAGCCTTCCCGTTAACCCTTGCAAAAAAATGAGGGGTAAGAAAACCGCCACCAGGGAAACTGTCGTTGAGATTACCGCAAAAAAGATTTCCTGTGTACCCTTAATACCTGCCTGTCTTGGGTCCTCACCGGCTTCGATCCTTTTGTAGATGTTTTCCAAGACTACAATCGTATCGTCTACAACCAGTCCGATGGCCAGTATGATTCCAAGTAAGGTGAGCACATTGATGGAAAATCCCATGAGGTACATAAAGAAAAATGAACCGATCAATGAGATAGGTATCGTTACCACCGGAATCACTGTTGTACGCCAGTCCCTTAAAAACAAGAAAATAATAATCACCACCAGGCAGAATGCTGTGATAATGGTTTGCTGGACTTCGGTGATGGACATTTTAATGTATTCTGTGCTGTCAAAAACAATAGCAGCCTCTACGTCTTCCGGCAGGTCTTGTTTGATGGCGTCGAATCTTTTGTAAAACTCATCCGCAATGTCAATATGATTGGAGCCGGGCTGAGCAATGACAATAGGCATCACCATGGGTATCCCATCCCTTTTCAGAATGGTTCGTTGGTTTTCAGGAGACAATTCCGCATGACCGACATCCTGAAATTTAACGATATTGAATGCATCTTCCTTGATTATCAGGTTATTAAATTCTTCCGGCGTGTTGAGCCGTCCGTTGGTTCGTACGGTAAGCTCCGTATTTGCGCCTTCTACACGACCTGTAGGTAATTCTATATTGTTGTTGTTAACGGCATTCAGCACGTCGAGCGGAGTGAGTTGATAGGCAGCCAGTTTTAAGGGATCCATCCACAAGCGCATGGAATATTTTTTAGCCCCCCACACCCGGGACTCGCTAACGCCGGCAATGGTTTGCAGGCGTTCTTTGATGACATTTTCAGCCAGCAAAGTAAGATCCAGGAGGGAGCGGGTGTCACTCCTCAGACTTGTAATAATGATTGGAAAAGAGTCTGCATCGGCTTTGGAAACGATGGGCGGATCGGTATCAGGGGGCAAATTTCTTTGTGCGCGTGAAACCCTGTCTCTCACATCATTGGCGGCAGCCTCGAGGTCAATACCTAACTCAAATTCAACGGTTATCGTGCTCCGGCCATCACGGCTTACAGAAGTAAGGGATTTAATACCGGCAATGCCGTTGATAGACTCTTCCAGGGGCTCGGTGATTTGTGACTCAATAATGTCGGCGTTGGCGCCGGTGTAGCTGGTAGCCACGGTAATGATCGGTGGGTCTACACTAGGATATTCACGAACCCCTAAAAAGTTAAAACCGACCAACCCAAATATAACAATGACAATAGACATGACTATTGCCAACACCGGCCTTTGAATACTGATAGAAGTTAAACTCATTAGTTAATTGGTTAAAGTAACAGAGACATCTGCACCGGGTCTTAATTGTAAAACGCCCGATGTAATCAGTGTATCAGACGGCGTGAGCCCGCTGATCACTTCCACCTCGCGCTCTGTGCGAAGACCGATTTCTATTTTTTGGCTTGCTGCTTTTCCCGCTTTTTTGACATACACTCTGTGACCTCCGAGTTCCGGGATAACTGCCTCTGAGGGGATCATAATCGCATGCTCAAAAGAGTCAAAAACCAATTCTATCCTTGCGAACTGTCCGGGAAGCAGTAAGTTGTTTTTGTTGGGACTTACCGCCCTCATTCTGAGTGTTCGTGTATTTGGGTCAACCTGCGGTTCAATAGCATATATCCTTCCTATCTGATATTCATCCAATGCCTCGGTAATAAACCTGATTTTATCATTGACCTTTACCCGGCTGCTGTACTTGCCAGGAATTGAAAAGTCGACTTTTGCAGGGTCGTTGCTGAACAGGGAAGCAATGGGTTGGGTAGGCGTAATATAACTTCCTTCACTGACAAACCTTAAGCCGATGATCCCGCTAAATGGTGCCCTGAGTTTGGTTTTGGCCAGTTGAGCCTCTACCAGTTTAAGGTCAGCACCTGCTGTCTTCAATTCGGTCAATGCCACATCGTATTCTTCCTGACTTATGGCCTCCCTGGCCAGAAGCTGGCTTTGGCGGTATTCGCTCTCTGACAACAATTTTTGTTGATACTGCAGTCTTTCCAATTGAGCAACTAATTCATCATCATTAATGCTGACCAGCAAATCCCCTTTTTTAACGCTGCCACCCTCCTTAAAATAAATAGCTTCTATTCTACCTGAAATTTCACTTTTTAATTCTACTGATTCATTGGGAGAAATGGAGCCTGTAACATTTATTTTGTCGTCAACTTTTTTGGTTTCAACTATGACCGCTGAAACCGGTATTTTGCTAGCAAATGGTGACCCTGATGAGCGCTGCTCCGCCTCCGGCTTTTTAGATCCAAACAGTGTCGGGCTAATGAAGTAAACAAAGATCCCAATAATGGCAATGATGGAAAGCCATTTTATACTTTTTTTCATTTAACGACGTGATTTTTTATCCATTCAGTATGTAAATCTATACAATTATGATATTAATCAGGGCGATAAGGCAAAGAAATCAGCGATAATATCACAATGCCAACCATTTCCAACAAACGATGTATTTTGATAAGGGTTTTAAACTTTTCACAGTTTTAGGTAAAAAAATTAGTATTATCGCAATTCTTCAAAATTCCTTCAGAATTATCTGTTAAGTCAGGAAAACAAGGACGTAATTTTTTGATGGAATCAATAGTACCCCATAATACCTGTTAATATTGATGTTTACATATACTTGCTGTAAAAAACCCTTAATGTAGCTACTACGGGAACTGCTAATCAAGGTTTTCAGCCTGACCATTAAGCCACCCGGGAACTGTTTTTCCTGGTTAAGGACTTGTCTCTTTTTTACGGCTGTCAATAATGACCGCATCGATGGATTTTTCTTTTACCATTTGATTGAAGACCGGAATATCCTTTTCAAATACCGCTTTTAGTTTTTCCAATTCAATATTTATTTTTTGGGTGACTTCGTTCTTGAAGGCTACATCCTGATCAGTCGGTTTAAAGTCCCCTCTACCTGACAAAGAGTTGAGATGACCAAGTTTATTATTTAAGCGGATAGGAAAGTTTAGTGGATCCTGCTGGCTTTGGTTTTTAGTCTGATACAGTGATTCCTCAATTTCCTTCATTTTCTCCAGAATCTCTTTCGACAGGCCGGTAAGGTCTTTCACAGACTCATCGTCTTTCATTCTGTCTACCACGAGGTTGATCTGCTTGCGGACCTCCCTGATATCTTTAATCGCCAGATTGGTTTCACTAAGTTTTTCCCTTATTGAAATCAAAAAGTCAAACTGAGCCTTCAGGTCTGCCGGCGTGGCGTTTGCCCTGGGATCTGCCAGAATTTCGAAATCAGCTTCATTGGATTGATTATTGACGGTAAGCCTTACCTTGTAATTGCCCGGTAAGGCCCTGGGTCCTGCCAGGGAAGCCCACCATAAGATCATACCTTCGAACTTTTCAGCATCAGGATACCGCATGTTCCAGATAAAACGGTTCATGTTTTTCTTTACCTCGAGCTTCCCCACTTCCGAATCCTCTTTAGCGACTGATGAAAATTTCCTGATTAACTTTCCATCTGCCTGGAAGAACTCCAGGGTGATTGTGTCACTTTTTGTAGTATCTTTTAAATAGTAATGTACCATAACACCTCCCGGATGATTTTGGCCGGATCTTTTCAGGTTATCTGATTGCCACCCTTCAAGGCGATAGCTGAGCATAGGTTTGAAGAGATAGAAGTTGCTGGTGGCTATATTTTGATTGAGCTGATGTAGTGGGGTGAGGTCATCGATGATCCAAAAACTTCTGCCTTGTGTTGCGGCAATCAGGTTGTCGTTTTTAATGGCCAGATCGGTAATGGGAACTATAGGTAAATTCAATTGAAACGGACGCCAGGACAGTCCATCGTCAAACGAAATATACATTCCGCTTTCTGTACCTGCATACAAAAGCCCTTTTCTTTTTGGATCGGCCCTGAGTACCCTGGTAAAATGATCGTTTGCAATACCTTCGGTTATTTTAGTCCAGGTTTTTCCATAATCTTTGGATTTGTACAGGTAAGGTGAGTAATCTCCCAATTTGTAGCGTGTTCCCGCTATGTAAACAGCGCCTTTTTCAAAAGGATCAATTTCTATGCTGTTGATCATAGTCCACTTCGGCATATCTGGAGGCGTCACATGCTGCCAGCTTTTACCGCCATCCTTACTCACATGGATTAACCCGTCATCAGAGCCGGTCCAAAGCAAATCCTTTTCCAGCCGAGATTCGGCTGCCGCGAAAATTGTGCAATAGTATTCCACACCCGTGTTATCTTTGGTGATCGGGCCTCCTGAGGGGCCTAATTTAGTAGAGTCGTTAGTGGTCAGATCAGGACTGATGGTTTCCCATGACTGGCCTTCATTATAGCTTACGTGTAAGTGATTGCTTGCTGTGTACAGCTTATTTGGATCATGGGGTGAAAAGAATATTGGAAAATTCCATTGAAACCGGTATTTCATTGCCCCGGCGCCATGTCCCATAGGATTATCCGGCCAAACATTAATGGCCCTGATTTCCTTGGTACGGTGGTTGACTCTGGTTAGATAGCCCCCGTAGCTACCTCCGTACACTATATCATTATTCCTGGGATCGATGGCGAGATGGGCGCTTTCGCCACCGGCTGTAGGTTCCCAGTGCCTTTCCCCTATGTCTCCGCCATTGGTACGGTGTAGTATCCGGACAGTAGAGTTATCCTGCTGGGCGCCATAGATACGGTAGGGAAAATGGTTGTCGGTGGTGACCCTGTAGAACTGAGCGGTAGGTTGGTTATGATAGGTTGACCAGTTTTCGCCACCATCGTAAGTTACCTGGGCGCCCCCATCGTCACCAATAATCATTCGATCACTGTTTTCCGGGGCAATCCACAAATCGTGGTGGTCACCGTGCGGGGCGACAAATGACTGAAAAGTTTTACCGCCATCTTTTGACCGGTGATATTGGACATTCACCACATATACCTTGTCTTCGTCTTCGGTGTCGGCATAGATGCGGGTGTAATACCACGCCCGTTGACGCAGGCTTCTTTCATTGTTTAGTTTTTGCCAGGTTTCACCGCCGTCTTCCGAGCGATAGACGCCCCCGTCCTTGTTTTCTATAATGGCCCATACCCGGTTGCTGTTTTGAGGAGAGACAGCAACCCCTGAAATGCCCCAGATTCCACCGGGTAAACCTTTGTTTTTTGTGATATCTTTCCATGTTTCACCGCCGTCCGTACTTTTCCACAATGCGCTGCCTTCGCCCCCGCTTTCGAGGCTGTAGGGCGTGCGCCTGATGCGCCAGGTACTTGCGTACATAATTCTCGGATTGTTGGGATCCGGGATCAGGTCGACCGCGCCGGCATCTTTATTGGCGAACAGCACCCGTTTCCAGGTGTTGCCACCATCTTCACTTTTGTAAACTCCTCTCATTTCCGAAGACTTATATAAGTCTCCTAAAACCGCAGCGTATACGATATCCGGATTTTTGGGGTGTATCCTTACCCTGGAAATATGGCGGGATTCGACCAGGCCAATTTGTTTCCACGTATTGCCTGCATCTACGGACTTCCACATGCCATAACCATATGAGACATTCCCCCTGACTGTTTTTTCCCCTCCGCCTGCATAAATAACGTTGTTGTCGGATTCGCTTACTGCCACGGCACCTATAGATCCACCAAAATACTCATCCGAAATATTTTCCCAGGTGGATCCGCCATCTATCGTTTTCCATACACCGCCCCCGGTAGCGCCCATGTAAAAAAGATTAGGTTTGCCAGGCACCCCCGTTACAGCCGCCGACCTGCCGCCCCGGTATGGACCGATTGAACGCCATTCCAATCCCTTAAAAATCTCCAGGTTGTAGGAAATGGTTTTGGGTTGATTTTTCTTCTTTTTTTGTGCTAAGCCCGGTATGGAAAAAGCACATAAAACAAAAATTGTTAATGCAAAACTGGTTAAACGCTTTAAAGTGGGTTTAAGTAGTGTCATTTGTGTACTGTATTTAGGGTTAATTTGTTATCGAATGTAACGAATTTGCCGCTTTATTAAAACTTTAGATTTTTAAACCTTATTATTTATCGGTAGTCCGGAGGGAGTTGTCTTCGATAAGACCCGAATTGTCAAAACTATTTCTTATCTTTCCGATTTATGATGACCCAAATCAATTGCATAATGAAAACAATCAAGTTGATGCTTTTGTCCTTATTGGTATTACCTGCAGTAAATGGTCAGGTGCCCGGTAAGAAGCGTATTGATCAATCAATTACACTTTCCGAGTCAGAATTCCAATTGCGTTTTCTCGCCTCTGATGAGTTAAAGGGGCGTGATACCGGCTCTTCCGGGATCGATGTTGCTGCCAGGTATATAGCTGAAAAATTCAGACTTTATGGTCTTACGCCCCTGCCCGGTGCTGATGACGGCTATTTTCAAACGGTGAAATTGCAGGAGACCTATCCACCGGAAAAAGGTCAGTTGGTACTGGGTAATGATCGGTTTGAACAGGGTAAGGAGTTATTGGTCTTAAGAGGTTCAGGCATAAAACTCGATACCGAAGTTGTATTTGCCAATTATGGGTTGGAGGCCGATTTGGAAGGCCTCGACCTGAAAGATAAAATCCTGGTAGTTAAGGCTGGCTCAACAGAAGCCACTAATCCCAGGCAGTTTTTTGGTTTGATAGGCACTAAACAGCAATTGGCCAAATCCATGGGCGCGGCTGCGGTAGTGGAGTTATATAATTCACCTGCCATTCCCTGGCCCATGTTATTAAACTACTTGAATCAACCGCAATTGGGGGTTGACAAAGACGAAAAGGAACAGAAGGAATTGCCTTACATTTGGTTACAGGATTCACAGAATGACCAATTGGTGGCCTTTAAGGAAAATAAAATTTCAAAAGCTTCTTTGGAAATCTCAGATTTGGTTAAAAAGCCTATACCCGCTAGAAATGTATTAGGTATGATAGAGGGGACAGATGAAAAGTTAAAAAATGAGTTTTTGTTGCTCTCGGCACACTATGATCACGTGGGTGTGGGCCAGAGTAGTGATCCGAATGATTCGATATTTAATGGTGCCCGGGATAATGCCATTGGTACAGTTGCGGTGCTGAGTGCTGCCAAGACTTTGGGAGCTAATCCCCCTAAAAGGTCAGTGATTTTTGCTGCCTGGACGGCAGAAGAAAAGGGGCTATTGGGTAGCGATTATTACGCAGAAAACCCTCTTGTTCCATTGGATCAAACCATTTACAACCTGAATATTGACGGTGCGGGATATAATGATACCACTGTTATTACAGTGATTGGATTGGAACGCACAAGTGCAGAACAACACATTAAAGAAGCGGCACAAAACTATGGACTTACTGCCATAGCTGACCCCGCTCCCGAACAGGGTTTATTTGACCGTTCTGACAATGTCAGCTTTGCCAAAAAAGGTATTCCCGCACCTACCTATAGCACCGGCTTTACTTCTTTCGATGAAGAAATCATGAAATATTATCACCAGGTTACCGATGAACCGGATGGGTTGCATTTTAACTATTTGCTAAGTTACTTTAGAGCTTATGTCCTCACGGCCTCCAAAATCGCCAATGACAAAAAACGTCCTTTTTGGATAGAAGGTGACAAGTACGAAGTAGCCGGCAAGGAATTGTACGGAAAGTAATTCTCCATTCCATCATTCCACCCCCACCGAGCTGCCCTGCAAAAAACCATCACCCAATGGCCTGCTCCAAATCTCCGACCAAATCGTCAGCATCTTCGACACCGACACTCAACCGGATCAAGGAGTCCTTCAATCCCACCTTTTCCCTCTCTTCTTTGGGAATGCTGGCGTGTGTCATAGTAGCCGGATGTCCGCAAAGCGATTCCACACCGCCCAATGATTCAGCCAGGATAAAATATTTGAATCTTTCCAGAATCCTGAACGCTGATTCAAGCTTGTCGTCTTTTAAACAAAATGATATCATGCCTCCAAAATCCCTCATTTGTTGCCTGGCAATTTGATGGTTCAGGTGTGATGGGAATCCCGGCCAATAAACTTCCCCTACCTTCGGATGGTTTTGTAAGAATTCAGCCACTTTTCGACCGTTTTCACAGTGTCTCTGCATTCTTAAATGAAGGGTTTTTATTCCCCTTAAGACCAAAAAACAGTCCTGGGGGCCAGGTACTCCTCCGGTTGAGTTTTGTATGAAAGCCAACCGCTCAAGCAATGCATCATCGTTTAACACAAGGGCACCCATGACAACATCAGAATGACCCCCTATGTATTTTGTCACTGAATGCATCACTATGTCAGCCCCGAAATCCAGCGGGTTTTGTAAATAGGGACTGGCAAAAGTGTTATCAACACCAAAGAGAATACCATGTTTCTTGGCAATTTCATTGGCCCCCTTCAGGTCAATGATGTGCATCATGGGGTTGGTGGGCGTTTCTGCCCATATCAACCGGGTATTTTCGTTGATGTAGTTTTCAATATTTTTAATTTCAGTCATGTCGATGAAATGAAATTTGATGCCATATCCTGCAAAAACCTTTGTGAAAATCCGGTAACTTCCTCCATACAGATCGTTGGCGCTGATCACTTCGTCGCCTGGTTTTAACAATTTGATAATACAATCAATAGCAGCCATACCTGAGGAAAAGCATAACCCGTGTTTTCCATTTTCCAGGGCGGCCAGGTTTTTTTGCAGGGCATCGCGGGTAGGATTATGGGTTCTTGAGTATTCATAACCTTTGTGGTCACCCGGTGAGGCTTGGGCATAGGTAGAAGTTTGAAAAATAGGCGTCATGACCGCCCCGGTTGTAGGGTCCGCTGATATCCCAGCATGAATCACCTTAGTTCCGAATTTCATAATTTAGCATTTATCATTGTTAATTTATCAGGCCAAAAATAGAACAAAGCCCGGTATAAAAATATGTATGGAGAAAAAAAATAAAGTGATAACAGCCTGCGCTACTCTGATAGCTGGAATAATGGCTTAGCACTGGCAGTATTTCCTGACTTCCGGATGATATCCTTATGGCTCTCGATAAATTTATTATACTCCGTAGCAATGATATCATAATCCACTCTTCTGTAAATTACCCGGTTATCCGTCTCTAAAATGTCATTGATTAACTCCTCCATGAGGGGATAGTCCTCAAAATTCGGATGACCTTGGGCAAAGACTATTACTTTGTTCACTATTTCTGCGGTAGCTTTATCGTAATCGTCAATTTTGTCTGATTCAGACATAGAGCTTTGGTTATATCTGATAGCTTTCAGGCTTTCTATGCCGGCAGACAAAGAATCATAAACCGCCTTGTCATAAATCCTGGTAAAGGCAACCTCATCGATTAATCTTTTCAGGTATGCAATTTTTTGATCATCTTCCTCAATCATTACCTGCCAGGTTTTGCTCGTACTATCTTCTAATTGAACCAATACCATTTTGACGGAATCGATATCGGCGACAGGAGTTTTGGTCTTAGTGGTTTTATTACCACAACTGCAGAAAAGCAATACAAGAATGAAAGCAAAAACGGTGGTGGTGTTTATTATCTTTTTCATGGTTTTTAATTCTTCAACCCAAATTTAATAAAATGTCAATCATAATTCTTTCAGGTACCCTTAAATACAGGGCTATTATAGTCCCATACCGGGGAATTTTTCTCCCAAAATGAAACAATATTCTAATTGCTTTCTTTCACAAAACTGTGTTTAAAGGGCCTGGACAAGTCTTCTTAAAACTGGCACAACAGTTGGTATGCTGTAGGTAAAATTGATTGTCATGGAACATAACACAATAAAAAAGATCTTAATAGGCTTGTTTTTTTGTGTGATTTTGTTTGCTTTGAGCTTTTTGGTGGAAGAGAAGTCCAAAACGGCAAGTCCTACCAAAGAAAATCCTGAAACCCCAATGGCGCCAGAGAGTACTGAAACACATAAGTAGCTGTAATGTCAATGTTGCCGGGTACCGGTCCGGTGTCCGGTCTTAATGCCATCGATCAGCATCCTTGAAAGCTGCCGGCCGATCTCTTCAGGTGACATTTTACCTCCAGGTTTATACCAATGCGGTATCCAGTTCAGGGAAGATAAAATAGTGAGTACCACAAATTTTTCATCAATGGGGAGAAACTCTTTCCTTTTAATACCTGCTTTTAAAATTTCGATGAAACGTTTTTCATATCGGTGTCTCTGATCTACAAAATTGCTGTAATGAGGCTCACTCAGGTGTTTCCATTCGTTGATAAATACCAAGGTAGCTGCGGTGTCATGGGCGATCACCTCGGTATGGGCCACGATATACTTTTCCAGCTTTTCAGCCATTGAATTCATAGGCTCATTGTCAATTGCATTGATGGCCGCAAAAAATTCGTCGGCCATCCGGAAACAGATGTTTCTAAGAATTTCCTCTTTGGACTTGATATGTGAATAAAGACTGGCAGCTTCAATCCCAACTTCATTGGCTAAATCCCTCATAGAACTGGCAGTATATCCTTTTTCCTTGAAAAGTTGCGTCGCGGTCAATTCCAACTGACGCTTTCTGGAAATCTTTTCCTGTTTAGACATTCGGCAAAGATAAGATGCTAACAGGCGTTAGCAAATAAAATTTTGTATATTCATCAAATAATCTTAAACCCTTGCCTGTAATGCTTAAAATATGTAAAGGGTTTTCGTAACAAATGGTGTATATTCGTTTTAGAAAAGCACTGTTAAATATGGAGGAAGGCAAAAAGTTTAGAAGTATTACTGACTATTTCAACATGCTTAACATGATCTATTATGTTCTGGTGGCGATTCCATTGATCTTGTTTTTAATTGTGTATCTCGACCAGAAGGAAATACTGTCAGATAATGGCTTTCTGCGATCAGAACAAATGTATTTTAAGCTGGCTTTGGCGCTGATTGTTCCGCTCGAAGTGATAGCCGGGGAGTTGATTTTTAAAAACCGGATGGAGAGGGACTTCAGTGAGCTTTTTTGCAAACAAAGCTGCATCACTATTTTCAAGCCTCATTAATCCGTTATGCGGCCTACTTTACTGCATCGCTGATAGCCGTAGTTGCCCTGTACTTTTTTGTGGAAGGTTTATTGGTAGGGTTGTATATGATTGTACTTTTCAGTTTTTCTCTGATCCGCCCTACTAAGAAACGTATAATCAGCATCGGAATTTTCACGGATGAGGAAATCAGGACCATTAATAAGGAGGATATTATTCCTTGACACTGGCAATCGCGTTGTGACTTGAAAAAAATGGATAGCACCAGTTGGCTGTGGCTGTTGCACTACGCAAGAATGCCTCTGAATTCTCATCTCCTCAAACCTCTGTGTCTCTTTGTGTCTTAGTGCCTCCGTGGTTAACCATTTTTCACCACGGAGGCACTAAGACACAGAGAATTTTGTCGAAAATGTTGTGCAACAGCCACGAGACGCTCGCGCTATCGGGTGTAAAGTTATCTAAATTTGCGGCTCGATTCCACCAATCACACCATGACCTTGTGAGGCTATAGGATAAAGCCAAAGCTGATAGCGTTTAATTCAGCCGGACCCCTGTTATCGTTAAACAAATCATTCAGATCATAATTGATGAAAAAATCCATGCCTTTAAATCCGATCTGTCCTCTTACACCATAGCGAAAATTGTTGAGGTTGAAATTGCCGCGGTCTTTATCCTTTTCCGTGTCGCCATCCTGTTTGAATTTGTATTTGGTATGACTTCCTAACCTGTAGCCGGCATATCCACCGATACCGATCCTCACCCCCTGTTTTTTGTATTTTGAAATGGATATGCTGCCACTTTCATATCTTTTTACTTTCCGGATACCATGACTGAAGTCCAGCAGGGGAACCACACTCACGGTCAGGTATGAGGCGGTCAGCTTGCTTTTAAGACCATTGATGCCAGCAGGTGGTTCCAGATATTCCGTACCATTTTCTGTTTTGAGTATTTGTATATCCTCATTATCCAGTTTGAAATTATACCAGTGCAGGGTACCACCCCACTCAAGAAACAGGGGCCCACGGCCAATAGCAGTTTTTTGAATGGAACTAAACCCAATATACCAGGAGCCCCAGGGCTTCACTGAGTAGTTGGCACTACCTTCAGGAAAATCACCGTTTTCCAAATAATTATTTACCCCTATTTCGATGTTGAATTCCTGCGTGGTTCTGCGGCGCCTCACATCTTCAGTGGTTGTGGTTACCTTTAATCCTTCGTGTTCTATGTCTTCAAAAGTTTCTTCTATTTCCTCTATGTCGTCCACATTGAGTTCGACACGGTAGTTGCCCAATTTAACGGTGGCTTTGTTATGGTCATCCTTTCTTATGGTAGCTTCTTCATATCCTTTATCCCTGTTGTTGATCACAATGGTGGTATCTTTCAGGTATTTTTCACCATCCTCGTCTTCCAGTTGCAGGTATGTGATGTTTTTGGAGGAGTCAATGGACAGGCTGATGTCTCTCAACATGGCATTCAGGTCATATAGCCTCAAATTATCCAGGTCACTTTTATCCTTTATGTAAATAAGAATCTTTGTATTGTTATTGAAATTGATAATAATTGAGTCTTGAGGTTGTTTCTCTGTGGTCTGATTTACTGCCAACAGTTCACCGCAGGTCACTACAAGTAATAGCATGTTTATGCCCAGGGTGTTAATGATGGTTTTCATGACTGCTATTTTATTTTGAATTTTTGACATTTTTCTTTCTGTTGAAATGAAAGGCCAGTAGTTCATCTTTTTTCTCTCTGAGGGTTGATAGGCCCACTTCTCCTGCTTTGATGTCTTTGGCCAGACTAATGACCTTTTTTAAGGCGAATTTTTTTACCTTACTCAACTCCTCATTTGAGGCTACAGGTTCTTGCAAGATTTCACTTTCGTCTTTTTTGAAAGTGATGGTTATATTGGGTAAATCATTTTTTTCAATAGCGCCGTCATTTTCACGGTGTTTGTCCAGTGCGGCGATCGATGCCAAATCCCGGGTTTCGTGATCGGAAAATGACCTGGGGGTTATGGGTTTTACAGCCTCTATATCGGCTGTTCTTACCTCGCCAGTGAATTTGCCGGTAGCCAAAATTTCAAGGGATTCGCCGGTCTGTGCCATCAATAGCTTTGTTTCCGGATCATCCGCTTTGATTTCCTTAACTTTTTTAGTGGCTCTGATTGGTTCTTTTAGTGCCAGTGATTGGTTTCCGGGTTTAACTGTTGTTGGTTTGTCACCATTTTCATGGTAGGTTTTTTCATTTTGAGATGGTTTTGCAGGTATTTCGGCCTTGCCGGTAACCAATTCTTCCTGCCCTGGCAACACGGCATTGTTTCTGTCAACGACTCCTGGCGTCACTTTCTCCTGCTTATCCGCGATTGGGATCCCGGATCCGGCATTTTTCATTTGGTATATGAAAAATATGGAAACTAAAAATAATATGACAATGGCGGCAACACGCCCATAAATTAGTAAGACTTTTTTTCGATCGCTATCCAGATTTCCCTTCAGTTTAGTCCAGGCTTCGGGTCTGGGTGCTACTTTATGATCGTGCAACTTTGCCCTGAACATGTTATCCAATTTACTCTTATTCATGGTTAATAGCGTTATTATTTAATATTTTCTCACACGCTGTCAATTTACTTTGAAGCAAGGCCCTTGCCCTGCTTAATTGCGATTTAGAGGTATTTATACTTATATCCAGCATTTCTGCAATCTCTTTGTGCGAATATCCCTCGATGGCGTATAAATTGAAAATGGTTTTATAACCAACGGGAAGCTCTTCCACCAGTTTCATCAGATCATCCGCCTCCAACCGGTCGCTTAACCAGCCATAATTGGGCTCATAGTTAACTGTCTGGATATCCACTTCCAGATACATGCTTTTATTTTTCCTGATAAAAGCCAATGATTCATTGACCATGATTTTTCTCATCCAACCTTCAAAGCTTCCTTTCCCCAAAAACTGTTTAATGTGGGAGAAAACTTTCATGAATCCTGAAATCATGATATCTTCTGCCTGAGCGGGGTCCCCGACATATCTTAAACAAATTGAAAACATCAGGGATGAATAACGATTGTACAGATCCCGCTGAGCCTTCTGACTATTGTTAATACATCCGTGAATTAAATCTTCAATAGGTTTTGATTTGTTGATTGCCAATCTCATTGCGATTAATTTCGACTCCAAGATGCTCATCAACCCCAAAAGGTTGCACGTGAGGTAATTAAAATGAAAATAAAAATGAAAGTCCAATGAAAATATCAATCGCCTAAAAACCCATTTTTAATTTTCATTTTTATTTTTATTTTCACTAATACACGGCTTTGTAGTCGATTTTTAGTTTAATTTCAGTGATTTTGTTCCTGTTGACCACTACTGGGTTGATGTTGTATTTACCGTCAAACAAGTTGGCGTAAAGGCCTTGTTCTTCTTTCACAAAAACGGAATATTCACCTATTGGTAATGGTATGCTGAAATTGCCTGAAGCGTCTGAATAGGACTTTTTAACAGGGGTTCCTTTAACTTTGATGAAAAATCCATCCTGGGATTCGGTTTCTTTTACGTTAACCAGTTTATAGACATGGATCTCTCTGACCACCGGTTTGCCTTGGCGGGTGTTGACATCGGGCTGATCAATGGAGGGCATTAAATTACCTTCCAGCCAAATCACCTGTCCCGAGATACCTTGCTTTATCTGTTTTGGCAGCTTTTGAGTGGGTGGATTAGTGCAGGTGGCTGTCAAAAAACAGGCCAATAAGACAATGGTCATTTTCATATAGTACAACATGGGTGTACAAAGATATGAAAATAAAGGCAATCATTCCCGCACCGCTTTGCTGCTCCCTGTGTTTCTGGTGTTTACATTGGCGCTACCTTTGTATTGTACTGCGCTGGCACCCCCTGAATCGATATCCAGATTTTCCGAAGCATATACTTTGCTATTGGAAGCACCCGAAGTTTCTAACTCGACATTGGCAGCCCGGTAATCATAAGCATTTAATCTCGCCGCACCCGAAATATCTGCTATTACCTCCGAACCTGATCCCACAAGGTTTAACCGGGATGATCCGCTCATGTCCAGGGAAAGCCTTTGAGCCGAAATATTAACGTCGGCTTCGGCACTGCCACCCAGTCTGAGGTCGAAGTCTTCCTCGGTGAATCCGCTGACTATCGTGCTGGTGCTACCTCCCAAATAAATAGTTTGAAGTTCAGGCGTGTGTATCTCAGCCTTAACCCTTCTGCGATTCCCGTCAAAATAACGGTCCCTGTCCATGGATATCTCCAACGCTGATCCCATTTTATGTGCATCCACTCTTCTTAACTCCCGCTGTGGGCCTGTAAACTTAATGTCATAGTCATTCGACTTTACGATCTCGACTTCAAAGTTATCGCTCACCACTATTTCACTAAAGTCCCGATAGTCGAAAGTTAACTCGTCTTCTTCAAAATCCCTTTTCCTGGAGTTACGCTGGTACCCACCCTCTTCGCAAGTCAGGCAGATCAATCCTTCATCATCAGAAATCATCCAGGTATTGTCACCCAGATCACTGATATTGTATCCGTTATAATACAAAGTACTTCTTAAAATATACCTGAGGTCATATGCCATTATAAACGGCGTGTTGTAAGGTATATACAGGGTCATGTTCAATTCCTGTGCCCGGAACTCGGCGTTGCGTTTGAATTGTATGTTCGAGTCAAAAATCAGGGTAGAATCCCGTTGTAGCACACGATATTCGACCATTTTTGCATTTTCAATGGCATCTTGCCTTGATCTGCCACGGGCCTCGAAGTTTTTCACCAGCCGGTACAGCGAGTCAGAATGCCCCCGGATCTTAAGATAAGTCACATCATATTCATCAAACCCTACATCCTGCAGAGCCAGTATGGCAGTTCGGCCCTGCAGGTTGAAGGTTTCCGTCTCTCGGTATTCACCGTCGGTGCGAAAGTTTTTTACAATCATCGGAATCGTAGTGCCAATGGCAAACAAGCTCAATACCCATATACCGAATAACGACCAGCCGGTGGTAACATTAAGCACCCTCTTTTTGGCTACAATCATGGCCCCCAAAAGTGCCAGGGCCAGTGATGGTATTAAAACAGCCACATAAGCCGAAATGACTGTGAAAGGTGGAAAGCTGGCTTTTATCAGGTCAACAGGTATATCATTGCTCAGATAAAAATGATCCCCGCTTGCCATAATACCCAGTATTACGCTCATGGCTATGGAGAAACCTGCAATCAGACCAATGGCAGTCAGAAGAATAACTATACCTGCAAATACCCGGATGATTTCTACCAGAAATAACATGATGGGGCCAAATACTCTCCCCAGTCCGGTAAATATCACGGCGATTAAGCGAAACGGGAAAAGTAAAATTTTTACAAAGATATTTTCCTCTTCCTCTTTTTCTACATTAAGGCTTTTTTTTACGCTTGATTCAATATTGGAGAGTGTTACAGGCTCGCCCTGCATTTGAATTTTATCCGTAATAGATACTGCCTCAGGCGTAATTATCCATAAGACAATGTACAAGATCAATCCGGTGCCACCTATGAGGGTAGTGATGACAAATAAAACCCGGATCAGGGTAATATCAGTACCAAAATAGGCTGCGAGACCGCTGGCTACACCACCCAAAACCCTTTCTTCCGAACTTCTGAACATTTTTTTCAGGCTTTTGTCTTCCTCTAACTGTCCGGAGGGAGGGACAACGATCCACATAATAATATAAGCGATGAGAATAGTACCGCTTATGGGGGCCCATATGACCAGGTTAAAAAACAAGACGATAAAAATCAACCTTACCCAAAGTGGATCGATACCAAAGTAATGCGCTAATCCGGCAGCCACACCACCGATCAATCTTCTTTTGGTGTCCCTGTATAGCTTTTTAGACTTTCCGTCAGTGTCGCTTGTCTGTTCTCCAGCGGTAGAGGTGAAGGTGGTCCCTTGATTATCCCAGTCCCTTGTGGGTGTTGGTTCCAGGTCGGCCTGCTGTTCTTCTGCGGCCTCAAAATCTGAAATACTTCCCATGGTGGCTATCAGGCTCTCGACATCTTCCATGGTGACTACCTGGTTGCCATCTGTCAACCTGGACAGAAATATTTCAGCGATCCTGTTTTCAATATCTTCAATGATTTCCTTGCTGTCTTCGAAGGAGGCAAAATATTTGTTGATGGATTCAAGATAATTTTTTAGTTGGTCGTAACCGTCTTCTTCTATATGAAAAATGATGCCGCTTATGTTAATGCTTATATTTTTTTTCATGACAGCATTTATTTTGATTCTTTTTTGTTTTTTGAAATAATTTGGTTTGTTGAGGACATTAGCTCTTCCCAGGTTTCTTCTAATTTCGCTAAAAAAAGCTTTCCATCGTCTGTTAATTTGTAATATTTTCTGGGAGGACCGGAGGTGGATTCAACCCACTTGTATTCTAGCAAACCCGCCTTTCTAAGCCTGGTCAGCAGTGGATAAAGCGTCCCCTCTACCACGATTATTTTTGCCGATGTCAACTCCTCCAACATATCAGACGCATAAACCTCACCCCGGGAGATTATATGGAGGATACAAAATTCCAGAATACCCTTCCGCATTTGTACCTGTGTATTTTCAACATTCATGTTTCATTTCTTTTATCACTTAACTTCGGTATAATATACGGGAAAGTACTATGTATAGCCAAGTACTGAGTAAAAAAAACTAGCTTGCATAATACATTCTTTAAAAAATTATATAAAACAATTAAAAAATATAAATCAAGTGTATGAACTCTTTCCCCGGTGCCGGAGTTTCGCTAAAAGATCGACCCATGAGCCTGAGAGGCTCGCACAATGTGATGTGGGTTTTGATAGGTCGGGCAAAATAAAATCTGATTATCTATATGAATAGACTTTATTGAACAACCCCTGAATAGGTGTGTAAGCACGAAATTTGATAATTCGAGACAAAAAGCCCGCACATGTGGCCCCTAATCTATGTAAAGTGGCAATATAAGTTGCCTTGACTCATCCTGTCACACGGACCTTTTCAGATGTTTTGTAGGTTAACCTTTCCACCTCACCTTTGAGCTTTTCGATTACTTTTTGATATTCGGTTTCTTTCCTGCTCAGTTCTTCCTGGGTGGCAGCGAGTTCTTCCATATTTTGCCTCATTTCTTCTTCTTGTGCCCTTTGCCAGGAAAAACCATTGCTCCGTCAACCTCGTGGTCTTTCAGATACGGGTGTGCCCTGTCACTCAACGGCAGGCTCCACAGTATTTGACCGGGATCAGAGATCATTTGCGTGTTTTCCGGCAAAAACGGATGGTTGTCTTCGTCCAGCCTTTTGCGTTGATGGGTTTTGGTTTCTTTTAACAGTTTCAAAGCGCCATTGGTTAAGACCGGGTGTGGTGCGATCTCAATAAATGTGTTGTATCCATCATTAATCATAGACTGCAAAGCATCGGTGAAAAATACAGGCTCTCTGACATTTTTGTACCAATTAATCACTATTCAGGTGTTTGCCATCTTCCTGTTTTCGAGTTACCGTCGAATAAAGTGGAACCTTGGCTTCAGTTGTCTGAAGACGCTGCAGGGGAGCAATTAACTCATCTTTTAACGATCCCATATGATGACGGTGAAAAGGTACATTCACCCTGAGGAAACGATGGAGTATATCCCGATGGTCCAAATCTTCAGCAATTGACTCCAAAGGTTCGGCATCGCCCGAAAGCGTAACTATATTTGGACCGTTGATAGCGGCCACGCTTTGGACCGTATCTGTTGATTATCAGGGAGAAATAGTATTTTTCTAATAGTTGATCTATTCACAGATCATATTTGTTGGCTATGGAATAACGGTCATACTAAACGTTAAAAAATTGATAATCAATTGGCTACGTCGATTGATTTATACTATGACTGCAAATTTATGGTATGACTAATAATAATCAGGGGGTAGTCAGGCGGTAATTGCATTATGAAATATCAAGGATCGCGAAATTTTCCCATACTCTAAAAAATAGCTTTGAATTTATCTTTTTCATTACCTTGTATTTTATTAACCGAATTATTACTGGAATTGAAATTAAAATATTAATAATTTAGGTTTTTATTGAGCAGTTGAATGAAGAAGGTATTAATTCATCTGACCGTTTTTATTGTAACAATCCAAATTGTTTATTCTCAGGCGGTTAGTCCAAAATTTAGTAATGAATTTCTCTCTATAGGCGTCGGTGCCAGGGGTTTGGGAATGTCAGGGACACAGGTGGCCAATGTTAAGGATGTGACATCGGGTTACTGGAATCCTGCCGGCTTATCAGGTATTGAAAGCAAATACGAATTTGCGTTGATGCATGCCGAATACTTTGCGGGAATTGCCAAGTATGACTACGCAGCATTTGCTACTGCCATCGACACTTCAAGTCATCTGGCTATTTCGGTGATTCGCTTTGCAGTGGACGATATACCGGATACCAGGTTTTTATATAATGCCAATGGGGCTATTGATTATAATAATATCCGGTTTTTTTCTTCCGCAGACTATGCTTTCATATTTTCCTATGCCAGGGAAATGGGTTTTCTGCCTGGCCTTAATATGGGAGCCAATTTCAAAGTAGTTCATAGAAATGCCGGTGACTTTGCCAATGCCTGGGGCTTTGGCCTGGATGTGGGAGCCCAATTGGAGAGAAATGGGTGGCAGTTCGGGGTCATGTTAAGGGATATAACCGGAACCTTTAATGCCTGGAGCCATAATTCAGAGCTGGTTTTTGATATTTTTACCCAAACGGGCAATGAGATTCCCGAGAACTCAATTGAGATTACGCTGCCAAAGGCCATTTTAGGTGTATCGAGGTATTTTCAGATCAAAGAAAAATTTGGCCTGCTGGCATCCACCGACCTGGTATTTTCATTTGACGGACGAAGAAATGTTATCTTAAAATCGGATTTTGCTTCTATGGACCTCAATATAGGAATGGAACTGAACTACCGTGAAATCGTCTATTTCCGATTAGGGGTAGGCAATATTCAGGAAGTAAAAGATTTTGATGAATCCACCTATACCAGCTTTCAACCTAATTCCGGGCTTGGTGTTAAAATTAACAATGTGATGATAGATTATGCTTTAACCGATATCGGGGATCAGTCTGAATCGTTATACTCGCACGTATTTTCTTTAAAAGTGGGTTTGAATTAACATGGGGTTAAGATACTTCTTGATGGGGATGGTTGTCGATAGTTTGAAATTTTGGCGTATGTATAACTTTATCTTAGGTTTTCAGACAAGGTTTTCGTTGTGTATGATTTCAATTTCGGCTTTTTTCTTTTGGGCAAACAACCTGCAAGCACAAATCTATGGTAATGAGTGGATCGACTTTAATCAAACGTATTATAAATTAACGGTTGCCGAAAATGGGATTTACCGGTTAACTTTCAACAATCTGGTAGATGCCGGATTTCCTGTTAACGCAGTTGATCCGAGACGAATTCAGATTTTTCACAGGGGTGTGGAACAGGCTATCAGGATCGAGGGGCAGGAGGATGCTAATTTTGACGCCGGTGATTTTATAGAATTTTATGGTCAGGCAAATGATGGTACACTTGACACAGAACTTTATTTAGCACCCGGAGATCAACCACATACTTTTTACAACCTGTTTTCAGACGCTTCGGCCTATTTTTTAACCTGGAAGCTTAGCCCGGCCAATGGCAAAAGAATGCCCTTTTTTTCAGAGAACAACGTAAGTGGTATTCCAGCCGAAACAGATCATAGTAATGAAATTCTGGACGTATACACGGATCAATATTCAAGAGGGAGGACATATCCCGAAGGTGGAAACAACAGCAAAACCTGGTTGGCACAATTTGATATGGGAGAGGGATGGATCGGACCGAACATACAACGCGGTCAATTCCGGGATTTTTCCTTTAATCTTACCAACAGTAATCAGGCCGGGTCCAAACCGAAGTTAAATTTACTACTGGTGGGTAATAACAACCGGGAGCATCATGTGAGTATATTGGTCGGGCCTAACGCCGGGTCCATGAGAACCTTAACAACTGCCGAATTTAATTTTTATCGCAAATATTTATTACTGGAGGATCTGGCATGGTCTGATGTAGGCGCTGATGGCGCGTTGATTGTGAGGGTTTCAGTTTCTCCGGAGGGCGGCCCGGATGTTGTCGCTCCCGGCTTTATTAAGATAACCTATCCTCAGAATTTTGACATGGCGGGAGAAAATACCAAAATTTTGAACCTGGCAAACAATCCTTCCGGAAAGTCTTATGTGGAAGTGACCGGCGCGCCGGCACAGGTCGATCTTTATGACATTACCGGTTTAAGCGATATCAGGAGAATTGGATTCAATAATCAGACAGGTCTTTTGGATTTTGTGGTGGATAACAGCGTCTCAGGCAGAAAAATTCTCGTCAATGCCAACGGATTTTTATCCCCCAACATCCAAAAAATAAATTTTCGCGCCATTGATCCCTCCGATCATAATTACATCATCATTTCTCATCAGGACTTGCGTCAACCAACATCAGCGGTAGACGATCCGGTTGAGAACTATGCAGCATACAGGGCCTCGCTGGCAGGAGGGAAATTCGATACATTACTGGTTAACATTGATCAGCTTTACAACCAGTTCAGCTATGGCGAGCAAACACCATTGGCCATCCGGCGATTTGCAAATTTTATGTTGCAGTCGGGAAATCTCCGGTACATATTTTTAATTGGTAAGGCTTTATCGCTGGAAACCAGGATCAGGCGTACCAATGTTTACTACCGAAAGTCCCCTCAATCATTTTCGTTGAGTAATCTGGTGCCCACCAGCGGTGTGCCTGGTTCAGATGCAGCGCTTGTTGCCGGGCTTGGTGGTAACGTCGACCTGGCGCCTGTGCCTATAGGCCGTTTAAATGCGCGTGAACCTGAGGAGGTATTGGTATATCTTAACAAAGTCATTGAGATGGAAGCAGTTCCTTTTGATGATCTCTGGAGGAAAAACATCATTCACTTAAGCGGTGGACAAACCGCATCGGAGCTGGTATTGTTTGCCGGTTTTGTAGATAGATTTAAAAATATAGCCGAGGATGTGTATTTGGGAGGGAAAGTATCGACAATCAACAAAAGCGATAATAGTGTAGTGCAGCTTTTTAATATTTCCGAGCAAGTCAATAAAGGGGTTTCTTTGATCACATTTTATGGGCACTCGTCCGCATCGGTCACTGATATTGAAATCGGAAATGTGTCTAACGAATTGATGGGTTATAATAACAAAGCAAGATACCCTGCCATCCTGGTGAATGGTTGTGATGCGGGGGACATCTTTAACACTTTTTTTACCTTTGGCGAGGATTGGATATTCACCCCTGGAAAAGGTGCATTGAATTTTATGGCCCATAGCACCACTGGTTTTGTTAGCCAGCTTAAAAATCACACTAATATATTTTACAGCACTGCCTATGGCGATTCGACCTTTTTCGGTCAGTCCATCGGAAATATTATCGTTGAAACCAATAAAAGGTTTTTGGAGAACTTTGGTAACTCCAAGGCAAATATTACACAATCGCAGGAGGTTATTTTACAGGGTGACCCGGCCATAAAGCTTTTTGGGGCAAGTCAGCCGGATTTTTCTGTAAAAAAGGAGGATGTCTTTTTCCAATCTGTGGATGGGGGAGAAGTTACGGCGGCAGATGAAACGCTTCGCATAGGTATTATTGTGGAAAACTATGGACGGGTCAGCACTGATTCCATCGCCATTAATGTAAACAGAACCTTGAGTAACGGTGTCAATTTTAACTATGATACTTTAAAATTTGCACCGGTTTTTTATCAGGATACAATTTTTTATGATGTTCCAATGGGTGGTAACGCATTTGGCAATAACTCCTTTGAGATACAGGTAGACGCAAGGAATCTTGTGCCGGAAATGAATGAGGGTAATAATACTGCTTTTACTACGTTTTTTATTCCTTTATCCGGTACGGCCAATATATTGCCGCACAATTATGGCGTCATTAATTCACAGCCTGTTATGCTTATTGCGCAGTCGACAGATCCCTTTTCTGAAACCAGGTTGTTTTTGTTTGAAATTGACACAGTAAGTACCTTCGATAGTCCCTTTAAAAAGCCCCACTCGGTAGAAGCCAGGGTAGTTGCCCGTTGGCAGACTGATTTGCTGATAGATGTTCCGGCCCATGATAGCACAGTATATTATTGGCGCACCAAATTTGCCAACCCTCAGCCGGGTGAAGAGGATAGCTGGTCGGAGAGCTCCTTTATTTATATAAAAGATAGCCCCGAAGGGTGGTCTCAGACAAGGTTTGATCAGTTTTCAGAGGCTGTGGTTACCGGTCTGGACAGCAATGAAACCACCCAATCCTGGCAATTTAAGGAAAGCCAAACCAGTCTTGAGGCGGTTACCTATGGTGAACTTCACCCTGATAGTAATCCTGTCAATATAAAATTAACCGTACAGAATATTCCCTTTATTATCAGCAGTCCTGGCAATAGAATTTGCAGGAATAACAGTATGAATGCCCTGGCTTTTGACCATCAGACCGGATTGCCCTATGTGGTGTTATCGTTTACCAACAGGGATGTATCGGATTTAAGGCGTTGTGGCCGGTTACCACAATTGATTAATAATTTCACCAACTCCGATATAGTCAATAACCTTTTCATGGATCAATATATAGACGGCGTATCGACTGATGATTATGTGTTGATGATGTCTCTGGGTTCCGTATCTTACAACACCTGGCCAGCTACTACCATAGCCAAAATGGAAGAAATAGGTGTTGCCAGCGCTACCATTTCGGCCATGCAGGCCGGAGAGCCCCTAATCATTTTAGGCAAAAAAGGAGCCGCACCGGGTACAGCCACTGTAATTACTGCCGACGGCGCGTCTGCTATACCTGCCAACGAACAGCAGATTTCCCTGAATGAGATGCTTCTTTCAAAATTCAAGCAGGGGTCTATCGGCTCTACCCTAATCGGCCCTGCATTAAGCTGGAATAACTTTGTGAACAAAGTCAAGATTTCAGAGCAGCCACAAACGGACCTTTTTGATTTTGACATATATGGGATTGACTTATCGGGTAATGAGACCAAACTGTTTGACAATATACAGGCTGGTGAAATAGACATGACCGGAATAGATGCGACAGCCTACCCCTTCCTGAAAATAAGATATGATATCAAAGATGAAGTAAACCTTACCCCCTCTCAGTTAAAATCCTGGCAGGTATTTTATGAGCCGACTCCCGAAGGAATCCTGTACCTAACGGAGAAAGCTATGGAAAACTTTGACAGCGACAGGCAGGAAGGGGAGTCGGTTGAGACTGATTTCATCTTTGAGAACATCTCCACCAGGCAGTTTACCGACTCATTGACAGTAAGCTATTCTTTGTTTAATCAAAGTAATAGATCCGCCACCGAGTCAAGCTTTAAAATAAATGAACCGGCGCCGGGACAGGCGACCCCATTTCGACTATCTCTCGACACGAATGATAAGGCAGGAAAAAATAATCTGAATGTATTTGTCAACCCCAGGTTGGAAGTAGAGCAAAGCTATAACAACAACATTATTGATATCACCAATGCGTTGATTGTTAATAAAGATACGATTAATCCTATCATTGATGTGGTTTTCGACGGAATTTACATTTTAGACGGTGAGATAGTTTCTCCCAGTCCGCTTATATCCATTTCTTTGAAAGATGAGAACAAAACCTTGCTGAAAAAAGATACGGTGGGTATAGCCGTTTTTCTGGGTGTTCCATGCCAGGATTGTACGCCGGATGATGGTTGTCAGAATTGTGAATTCACTAAAATAAATTTTTCTGATCCGACTGTGCGCTACTTTGAAGCTACTGAAAATTCGGACTTTAAAGTTGAATATCAGCCGGAACAACTGGAAGACGGCCTGTATACCCTCCTGGTTCAGGCAGCCGATGCCAGCGGAAATCAGTCGGGAATAGAACCCTACAAAATCAGGTTTGAGGTGATCAATGAGTCAAGTATTACCAATTTTTACCCCTATCCAAACCCATTTTCTACCAGTACCAGGTTTGTATTTACGCTAACCGGAAGCGAGATTCCGGATCAGATTAAAATTCAGATCATGACGGTTACCGGAAAAATTGTCAGGGAAATTACGCAAAATGAGTTGGGGGCCATAAGGGTGGGAAACAATATTTCAGACTTTGCGTGGGATGGAAGGGATGAGTTCGGTGATCAACTGGCCAACGGTGTGTATTTGTACCGGGTAATCATGGGTGGAAATGCCGCTGACATAAAAAAACGTGAAACTGCTGCCGACAAGGCCTTTAAAAAAGGTTTCGGTAAGTTATACCTACTTAGGTAAAATCCGTTACTTTCCCACCTGGCGCATGCGTCCCGTGGCTGTTGTACAACTTAAGACGGTGCTTGTATTTTTATTTTACAGGCGAAAATCTCCGTATCTCTTTGTGTATTAGTGCCTCCGTGGTGAAAAATGGTGAACCACAAAGTTTCCCCAGGTCAGACAATTGACCAAACATCTAACAAAAATAACCAATTCATAAACATTTGATATTCAAAAATTTACGAATTACTTATATAGTAATTTCCCAACAGCGTTGCTCCCATCCGCAGAAAATAACAGCACTTTAGTTATATGAGAGACACCAAGACACAAGACACAAAGGGGACTCGGTGGTGGTGGTCAGTTGTCTTCAAATATCCTTCCCGACCCGGAGATGGAGGAGCTGACTGAAGGGTTGCCCCTGTAGAAAACAGATCCGCTTCCGGAGATTTTTACATCCAGTTTTTGTTCCACAGTCACCTCACACCGGCCCGAGCCGGAAATGCTGACGTAGGCTTCATCACTCCTCAGACCAAAACTATTCACCCGGCCCGACCCTGAAATCCGGATATCCTGAAAGGTGCAATTACCCGTTAGCCTTCCCCGATCCTGTGATTTTGTATTCAAGATTACCCACCTCCATATCGGCTTTGATATCCCCGGAACCTGTAATGGACATATTCAGGTCATCACTTTCCCAGATGTTGTCACTAAATATGCTACCTGATCCCAAATTGGCAATACTTCTGATAGCCGGCATGGTGATAAATATATCTACATTCCCACCTTTCAAACAATACCGTATACTCAATGCATCGCCGTCAACTGTTGTACGGATTTCATCTACCACATCTTCTCTACCTTCTATGGTTACTTGGTAAGGTTCGCCTTGTGCAATGTGCACATTGGCACTGATGCCATTGTATACACTGTTAAAACCGGTGACGTTTCTTTCTACCCGGGCGTTAGGACCGTTTCCACGGATACAATCATGGAAATGGTTGTCGCAAGCGGTAATCAGAAAAAAATAACCCTGTCAGGGCTATGTAATAGCTTCTGTTTTGCGTTTTCATGCAACTTACATTGGTTAGTAAATAACTGTATTTTACTACCAAAGACAACCTGATACCCGGGAGGTTACCATTTGGTTGGCTTTATTTATTCTTCGATCTGGCTCAGGTCGAAAGTGTTCATAAAGGCGGTGGTAAACTTGCCTGATTGAAATTGTGGGTCTTCCATCAGTTTAATGTGAAATGGGATGGTGGTTTTAATACCCTCGATAACAAACTCTTCCAGGGCCCTCTTCATCCTTACAATAACTTCTTCCCTTGTTTGTGCGGAGACAATCAATTTCGCAATCATAGAGTCATAATTCGGTGGAATGGTGTAGCCAGCATATACGTGGCTGTCTACTCTCACTCCCTGACCTCCCGGAAGATGAAGGTTGGTGATTTTCCCCGGGCTTGGCCTGAAATCCCTGGCAGGGTCTTCTGCGTTGATGCGGCACTCCATGGAGTAGAGATGTGGATAATAATTTTTACCAGAGATTTCAATACCGGCGGCCACTTTAATCTGCTCTTTGATAAGATCAAAGTCGGTTACCTGCTCGGTAATAGGGTGCTCCACCTGAATCCTGGTGTTCATTTCCATAAAGTAAAAATCCTTGTTTTTGTCGACCAAAAACTCAACAGTTCCGGCACCCTCATAGTTGATAGCTTCGGCCGCTTTAACAGCGGCTTCGCCCATTTGATCGCGCAGCTTTTTGGTCATAGCAGGCGAGGGAGTCTCTTCCACCAGCTTTTGGTGCCTCCTTTGTATGGAGCAGTCTCTTTCCGAAAGATGGCAGGCCTTACCGGTTTTATCACCTACTACCTGGATTTCGATATGCCTCGGTTCAACAATAAACTTTTCAAGATATAAGCCATCGTTGCCAAAGGCCGCCCCTGCTTCCATCCGGGCATCGTCCCATGCTTTTTTAAATGCTGTTTCATCCTTAACGATGCGCATTCCTTTTCCGCCGCCACCTGCGGTGGCTTTTAGCATTACCGGATATTTGATTTTTTTGGCGATCGCCATGCCTTCTTCCACTGTTTCCAACAATCCGTCCGAACCCGGTATGGTAGGAACACCTGCTTTTTTCATGGTCTCTATGGCAGTAGCCTTATCGCCCATTTGGTTGATCATTTCTGGCGATGCGCCGATAAACTTGATATTGTGTTCCTGACAAACCCTTGAAAACTCGGCATTTTCAGCCAAAAAACCATATCCCGGATGAATGGCATCGGCATTGGTAATTTCTGCCGCTGCGATGATCTGAGGGATGTTCAAATAGGAAAGGTTGCTCGGAGGAGGGCCTATACACACGGCCTCGTTGGCAAATCTCACATGCAAACTATCTTTGTCCGCCGTTGAGTAGATGGCCACCGTATCGATTCCCATTTCTTTACAGGTTCTGATGATTCGAAGGGCTATTTCTCCTCTGTTGGCAATTAGTATTTTTTTAAACACCTTATAATTCTTTTTACAATTACACTACGGCCAATGCATTGAACCGGCCTATAAACTGATAAAGGCTTCTTGATTTAAGAAGGGTCGATAAGGAAAAGCGGTTGATCATATTCTACCGGAGAGGCATTTTCAATCAAAATTTTAACTACGGTTCCCGATACTTCCGATTCAATTTCATTAAAAAGCTTCATGGCCTCCACGATGCACACCGTCTGTCCGGTAGCTACTTTATCACCTACGTTGACAAAAGCGTCGGAGTCAGGATTTGCGGACCGGTAAAATGTACCGATCATGGGTGATTTTATAGTGATATAATTACTTTGGCCCCCTTGTTCAACAGCCTCCGGCTTTGGTGCGGCTGGTTGAGTCTCACTTTCCGGAGCGGGGGCAGGGGCCACATGGTTTTGTGCAGGCGGTACCGAAGTGGTTGCTGCTGCGCTGGTTTCTATAATTCTTGTTTTGGGTTCTGCGGTTTTTCTGACTTTGATCTTGTATTCTTCAGTTTCTATATTTACCTCATCAAGCCCGGACTTTGCAATGAAATCTAATAGGTCTTGTAATTCTTTCGCTTTCATAATACTTATTTTACGCGTTCCGAGTAGGAACCTGTTCTTGTATCTACTTTAATAACCTCGTCCTGATCTATAAAAAGTGGTACCTGGATTTCGGCACCGGTTTCGAGTGTCGCGGGCTTGGTAGCATTGGTGGCGGTGTCTCCTTTCAGCCCTGGTTCCGTATAGGTGATTTTCAACGTTACAAATGGTGGTAAATCACAGTTAAGCGGACTCTCCGTTTCCGCGTGGAATAGTATTTCCACTTCCTGTCCGTCTTTCATCAATTCATGGGCACTAATCAACTCTTTTTGAAGTGTGACCTGTTCAAAGGTGCTACTATCCATGAAGTGAAATCCGAGATCGTCTTTGTACAGAAATTGATGTGGCCTGCGTTCAATCCTGGCGGTGGTAACTTTTACCCCGGCGTTAAAGGTATTTTCTATAACTTTTCCGGTATTCAGACTTTTCAGCTTTGTTCTGACAAAAGCCGGTCCCTTTCCTGGTTTTACGTGTTGAAATTCGACAATCGTATATAAATCCTGATTGAATTCAATACACAAACCATTCCTAAAATCTGCAGTTGTTGCCATTTAAAATAAATTTAAGCTAAGTTACAAATCAAATAGACAAATGAAACATCCCTATCCATTTTTTCAGAAATTCTATCAAAAGAAATAAAGTAATATTTAAGAAATATTAAAAATATTTTACAAGGTAATTTTCTTTGATTTGTTAGGTGATCAATTAAGTGTCATAGCCCCATTTTAAGTATACTGAGCCCCATGTGAAGCCGCCACCAAAGGCTGAAAGTATTAGATTATCCCCTTTTTTAAGATTGGATTCATAGTCAAAGAGGCAAAGTGGTATGGTACCACTGGTGGTGTTTCCATATCTGTGGATATTTAACATTACTTTTCCATTGGTAATGCCCATTCTATTGGCAGTTGCATCGATGATTCGCTTGTTGGCCTGATGTGGTACCAACCAGGAAACATCTTCGGGTTTCAGGTTATTTTTTTCCATGATTTCGGCCGAAACGTCTGCCATGTTGATCACAGCAAATTTAAAAACTGCCGCGCCTTCCTGATATACGAAATGCTGCTTTTCTTCAATCGTCTGATGGGTTGCCGGTCTTCTGCTGCCTCCGGCTTTCATGTGCAGATGTGGCTCCCCTGACCCGTCGGATCGCAGGATAGAATCCAGCACACCATAACCTTCTTTGCTTGGTTCCAACAGTACAGCCCCTCCACCATCTCCGAATATGATACAGGTAGTTCTGTCTTCGTAATCTATGATCGAGGACATTTTATCAGCACCCACCACTATTATTTTCTGGTATTTTCCTGTTTCAATAAACTGCGCACCGGTACTTAATGCATACAGAAATCCTGAGCACGCTGCCTGCAAATCGTAGCTGAAGGCATTCACCGCCCCCACCTGGTTAGCTATGATATTGGCAGTGGCTGGAAAAAGCATGTCAGGGGTAGTCGTGGCGCAAATGATGAGATCAATATCTTCAGCCCTGGTACCGGTTTTTTCCAATAAACCCTTTACAGCATGTACCCCTATCACCGATGTCCCCTGGTCCTGTCCCTTCAGGATTCTTCTTTCCTTGATTCCGGTTCTTGTGGTAATCCATTCGTCACTGGTATCGACCATGGTCGTTAATTCCTCATTGGTCAAAATGTAGTCAGGGACCCAGCCGTGAATACCTTTGATAGCGGCAGTAATTTTACTCATTCCTAAATTTTTAAAATTAAACCTCTCAGAATTTTTGCATTTAAAAGGTAAACTAAAAATATTTTTACAATAATAAAATTAATGAGGGTGCCAGCATAAGGCCTTCAGGCTTTAAGTTCTACAGGTTTTAGGCTCCCAAACTCTCTTTAATTTTAAGGTGTATATTGGATTTTGCCATTTTATGAGCTTGTAACAGCATGTTTTTAATGGCCGTGGGACTAGACACTCCATGCCCTATGATTACGTTACCATTGACACCCAATATAGGACTGCCACCAATCGCTTCGTAGTTAAATTTGTCGAAAAAAGGATCCAGTAAATTTCTTTTTTTCAGTAAGTCATAAATTGACTCTGCAAATTTCAGAATAACATTTCCGGTGAAACCATCACAAACGATGACATCCGTTTTATCATTAAAAACGTCTCTTCCCTCGATGTTGCCGATGAAGTTCACCTTTTTGTCAAGTTTAAAAAGCTGAAATGCAGCCTGGGTAAGCAAGGTGCCTTTTTGTTCTTCTTCGCCCAGATTCATCAACCCCACTTTGGGGTTGTCTATGTGAAAAACGTGCTTTGCGTATATGGAACCCATTTCACCAAACTGCACCAGCACGTCAGGCTTGCAGTCGGCGTTGGCACCTACATCCATGAGGACACCATAGTCACCGTTTTCCTTAGGTACAAAACCCGCTATTCCGGGACGAATAATGCCCTCGATTGTTTTGATAGTAAACATAGCGCCAACATGCATGGCTCCGGTATTTCCGGCACTGCAAAAGGCATTTACTACTTTTTCTTTCAGCAACCCAAAACCTACGGCAATACTTGACTCCGGTTTTTGTGTCAGTGCCCTGGTCGGATGTTCGCCCATGTAAATTACATCGTTGGCGTTGAACACCTCGAGTAAGGAGTCATCTATGCCCTTCTCTCTAATTAAAGGATTGATGATGTCCTTTTTACCAATCACGACAATACGGGAATCGGGCGGCATTTCATCAATGGCTAACTTTACCCCCTCCAGGGTGGCTTCAGGGGCAAAATCTCCACCCATTGCATCTAAGGCAATCCTCATATATCTATACCAATACCTCTTTTTCCATTACCACTTTTCCTTTGTAATAGAGCTTACCTTCGTACCAATGAGCTCTGTGAGGCAAATGCATTTCTCCGGTGGCAGGACAAATCACAAGGTTTTTTTCTGTAGCCTTGTAGTGTGTTCTACGCTTGTCCCTTCTGGCTTTTGACGTTTTTCTTTTAGGATGCGCCATTGTTTCTTAATTTTATCGTTTAATATTTTTTAATTCAATTAGTTTTTTCCATCGTGGATCGATATCGTCCTCATTCATTTGCTCCGGATCGACGACACCTTCGCCTGCAGATTCACTGGCTTCGGACGAATAAACCAGGCTATCCCCATCTTCCTCTGCATCCATAAATCGGGGATGCAGTTTTTTCATGGGTAAGGCCAGGCTAATGAATTCGTAAATATATTGCCCCAAATCAATCCTTTCGGTTTGCCTGGTAATTTGTATCATAAAATCATCCAGTTCCTTTTCCTCATGGCCGAATTTGAAAATCAGCTTAGGATCGAGTGCCACCGGATAATCAAATTTTTCCAGGCTCCGGTCGCAGGTCAGCTCTACGATGCCATCAATATGTATACTGACCTCAATAAAAGTCTCTGATTTGCTGAGAGAAACCTTGATTGTAGCCCTACCTTTGTTGATAAAACTATCGTCAAAGCTTTGAAAGAATCGATCGTCTATTGCAAAATCATAATCATAGGATTTGTTTTGCAAATTAAATATGTCAATGTACAATTTCTTTACTTCATACGCTCCCATACCCTTAGAAATTAAGACCGCAAATTTAAAAAGATAATTATAATTTTAAAAAAATAATATGAGCTACCTGGCAACTCAATTAACCGTTGCAGCACCTTCCATTCTTTTTTTGGTAATGTCAAGTGCTAAAAACAAGGCGTGTAACATAGAGTCTTCACTGGCTTTATTTTTTCCGGCAATACTATAGGCGGTTCCGTGGTCAGGCGAGGTTCTTACCACCGGAAGTCCGGCTGTATAATTTACACCCTCATCAAAGGCCAGTGTCTTAAATGGGATCAGACCCTGGTCATGGTACATGGCCATGACCGCATCGTACTTTTTATGCTCCATTTTTCCAAAAAAACCGTCGGCCGGAAATGGTCCGAAGACAAGGCTCCCCTTTTTTTTGCACGCATTGATAGCCGGGGTGATGATCTCTCCTTCTTCACCCCCCAGCAGTCCGTCTTCTCCCGCATGGGGATTGAGACCCAGCACGGCAATCTTGGGTTTCGAGATGCCAAAATCCTTTTTCAGGCTTTTATGCAGGAGGTTGATTTTACTGTCAACCACCTCTTTGGTAAGGTTTTTTTTGACATCACCCAGGGGGATATGACTGGTTACCACGCCGATTCTTAACTGATCACTCACCAGTAACATCAGACTGTCTTCGTTGTCAGAATTGAATTTACTGGTAAGGTATTCGGTATGTCCGACAAAATTAAAACTTTCACTCTGAATGTTCTTTTTATTGATGGGCGCCGTGACCAGAGCTTGTATTTTTCCTTCTTTCAGGTCATTCGTGGCGGCTTCAAGGGCCAGGTAGGCATATTTTCCACCTTCGGAAGTAACCTGGCCGGGTTTTAGCTCAACGGTTTCCTGCCAGCAATTTTTCACATTGATTTTTTTTGTGTGTATATCAAAATTATTGTTGACAGGATGGTGATTAAATGGCTCGAGGCCCATTATTTTCCTGTAATAAGATAAAACTTTTGTCGAGCCGTAAACAACAGGTGTTACCATTTTCAGCAACCTGTTATCAGCCAGGGATTTAATGATTATCTCCGCGCCGATGCCATTGAGGTCACCTATGGTAATGCCAATTACAGGCTTGTTTTTATTGACTGTTTGTGCAGTTTTATCCATTTTATCAAAATTGAAAGTTAAACCGTCTATTGAAATATTATTACCTTAGAATTTGGTTTGCAATTTATAGAGATTTGGATAATATGACTAAAGTGAGGCCGAAAAAGTATTTAGGGCAACATTTTTTAAAGGACTTACAGGTAGCGGAAAACATCGTCAATGCCCTTACTTTTTTGCCACCTTATCAGGATATCCTGGAAATTGGGCCTGGTATGGGTGTTTTAACTGGTTTTCTTCTAAAAAGGGCGGAGGTGAATACCTATGTAATCGATATAGACAGGGATTCTGTCAAATACCTCG
This sequence comes from Cytophagales bacterium, assembly GCA_022360015.1. GTDB lineage: Bacteria > Bacteroidota > Bacteroidia > Cytophagales > Cyclobacteriaceae > Agaribacillus. The sequence goes on along the minus strand of JAKSDQ010000288.1, from coordinate 22,545 downwards.
AACAACACTTTCCAGGGTTGAAGGAACGGGTCATTCAGGGGGATTTTTTGAAATGGAATCCAGCGACCGTTTTTCAAAATAAATTTGGGATCATTGGAAACTTCCCCTATAATATTTCGTCCCAGATTTTTTTCAGGATTCTGGCGTTCAAAAACCAAATTCCGGAAGTGGTTTGTATGGTGCAACACGAAGTGGCCAAAAGGATTGCTTCTCCACCTGGCAGTAAGGTGTATGGCATTCTCAGTGTGTTACTTCAGGCTTTTTATCATGTAGACTATTTATTTGTTGTGGAGCCCGATGTATTCCAACCCCCACCGAAAGTCCGGTCGGCCGTATTGCGTTTTCAAAGAAACGAGGTGGTGCAATTACCATGTGATGAGGATCTCTTTAAAAAGCTGGTAAAAGCAGGATTTCAAAATCGGCGAAAAACATTGCGGAACGCTTTAAAAAGGATAAATTTGCCGGAGAAAATTCGTGACCTTTCTATTTTGGATAAAAGGGCCGAGCAACTTTCTGTTGATCAATTTATTTCCCTAACTCAAAAAATCGAGGAATCTTGAGCCTATCTGTGCAATTTGAACTTTCTAAGGAATATCTCGAGAAATTAAAGCTGGCTATTGAACAAGATGACGGAGCCTTTGTCCGGGAAACTATGGAAGGTGTAAATCCCGCCGATATATCGGCAGTTTTGGAAGCATTTAATGCTGAAGAGTCCAAATATGTACTGGATCAGCTAGATACCTGGGTAGGCGCCCAGATTATCAGCGATCTTGACAATGACACAAGAAAGGAGTTTTTAAAAGTTTTCGGGCCGGAAGAAATCGCAAAATACATTGCCATCATAGATTCTGACGATGGGGCAGACATTCTCAATGAGCTTCCTGTCAAAGACCGGGAAAAGATCATTGCCGGCCTTGATCATGAAGAAAAAGTGTCCTACCTGTTGGATTTACTAAGGTATGAAGAAGATACGGCGGGAGGATTGATGGCCAAGGAGCTAATCAAAGCCAATATTAACTGGACAGTGATCCAATGTATCGATGAAATAAGGCGCCAGGCGGGAAATGTGGAAAAGATTTATTCAATGTACGTGGTGGACGACCGGGATAAGCTGTTGGGCAGGGTTTCTTTGAAAAAGATTATACTCTCCGACGATGCAACCAGAATAGCTGATATATATTCCGATGACATTATTTCGGTACAGACCTTTATGGAAGATACCGAGGTAGCGTCCTTGATGCAAAAATATGATCTGGTTGCTGTTCCTGTGGTCAACCTGCAAGGCAAGCTGGTAGGGAGGATTACCATCGACGATATTGTAGACGTTATTACGGAAAGCGCTGAACAGGAGCGGCAAATCATGTCGGGTATATCTGAAGACGTGGAAGAGGATGATAATCTTTGGGTGTTAACCCGCGCACGGCTACCCTGGCTGATTTTTGGGTTGTTCGGGGGATTACTGGGAGCTAAAGTGATCGGTTTTTTTGAAGCAGATATCAGAAGGATTACTGAAATTGCTCTTTTTATACCGCTCATCATGGCCACAGGGGGTAATGTTGGTATTCAGTCTTCATCCATTATTGTACAAAGCCTTGCCAGCCGCTCAGTGTTTGAGGAAACTACGCTGAGGAGGCTTTTTAAAGTGCTGATAGTTGCTTTGGTCAATGGCCTTGTGCTTGGCATTGTGGTATTGGGCATCAGTTACTGGATCCTGGAATGGGAGAATCTGAAATTTGCGGTAGTCGTTTCCATAGCCCTTTTTTGTGTGGTATTGCTGGCCTCTTTTATGGGCACTGCCACTCCGTTGCTGTTAAATAGGTTTAATATCAATCCAGCCCTTGCTTCCGGCCCTTTCATCACTACCGCCAATGACATTCTGGGGTTAGGGGTATATTTAGTTGTTGTACGTTTGTTTTATACCATTTAACGCTCCCAATCAGGATTTATGAAATCAGTAAGTATGAAAAGGACATGCCTTATAATAGATGACATCCATACCGCTATCATTCCGGGACTGCAGGATCTGGGATATTCGGTAGATTACAGGCCCGACATCAAAAGGGAGGAGATCCTGGCAACAATAGGCAAATACGATGGTATTATTGTCCGTAGTAAAACCCATCTGGATGAAGCTTTTTTTGATGCTGCCACAAGGTTAAAATTTATTGCGAGGGCAGGTGCTGGTCTGGATCAAATCAATGTGGAACAGGCCACTGAACGAAACATTGTCATCATCAATGCACCGGAGGGTAACAGGGATGCCCTGGCTGAACATTGCCTTGGGCTGTTGCTGTGCCTGTTAAATAAAATCCATATAGCCCATCGGCAAATACGCGGCGGGGTCTGGAACAGGGAAATCAACAGGGGGGTGGAGATAGCCGGTAAAACATTAGGTCTCATAGGCTTTGGTTATATGGGACAGGCTTTTGCGAAAAGGTTAAGGGGTTTTGGCTGTAAGGTTCTGGCCTATGATAAATATAAAACCGGCTTTTCTAATGAACTTGTCAGGGAGGCTTCTTTACAAAATATTTTTGATGAATGTGACATTCTGAGCCTTCATGTGCCTTTAACGGAGGAGACAAATACTATGGTGAATGCGGAGTTTATCTCGGGTTTCAAGAAGAATATTTATATTATAAATACTGCCAGAGGTGAAATTTTGCCCCTTGATAATCTGAAAATACAATTGTTAGGGGGCAAAATCCTGGGAGCTGCCCTTGATGTGCATGAATTTGAAAAGAGAAAATCGCTCAGCGCCAGAGAAGAAGATTTACTGGATTTTTTTAAAAATGCTGAAAATGTGTTGCTTACTCCTCATGTCGGAGGTTGGACCTATGAATCATATATGAAGATAAGCCAGGTGTTATTTGAAAAAATCAGGAAGCTTTCTTTCTAAAAGCAAACACCTTCACAATTGCTGACCTGCACAAATCACCCATCGATATCCGGTGTTATCTGAAAATATCCCGGATACGTTGTTAATGTAATTTTATACCGGTTATTGAATATTTATTGCCTTCTCATTCTTCTAATTTTAGGTGCTTGATTGGGATTATATATCTGAAAGAATGTCTTAGCTTATATATGGGTAAAATAAGGAGAGTTTTCGAGAGCATAATTGAGAAACCAATACTCACCTCCTTCCTGGTTTTTCTGCTGTTGACCTTATTGGTCATAGGGCTGAGTCTGCGTTTTTATATTCACGATTTTGAGGAATTTTATCTGAACGTATTGGCTGAGGCCCATGGTATGCTGTTCGATATCCTGGTGATCGGTATATTGATTTTCTGGTTAAACAAAAGTGGTGAAAAGCGGTTGAGAATCAGAACATATAAAGATGAGATCGATGACTTCAGACTGTGGGAATCCGATGAAGCAGCTTTCAGAAATGTGGGTAATATCAAGCGGTTGAACAGACATCATATATATAATATCAACCTGGTTAACTGCTATCTTGCAAGAACCAATCTGAATTATGTAATTTTAAAAAGATCCAACTTAAACTCTGCCAATCTCAACGGCGCTAACCTCATTGAAGCTAATCTCGAGGAAGCCAGGCTTAACCAGACCAATCTCGAAGCAGCAACGCTCAATCAAAGCAAGCTGAACAGCGCTTATGCCAGCGGTGCCAAGTTTACTGATGCATTTTTGATCAAGGCCAGTCTTACCAACGCATTTTTGATAAAAGCAGATTTCAGGAGTGCTTTTATGATGGAAGCGGATTTAAAGGGTGCTTATCTTACCGGTGCTGATTTTACTGATGCCAATTTGTACCGCGCCGATTTAAGAAATACCACAGGGATTACCCTTGAGCAACTCCGCAAAGTGAAAACGCTGTATTTGGCTAAGTTTGATGAAGACATGCAGGAACTGGTCAACCGGGAATGTCCCGATCTTGTCAGGCAGTAGGTCTTTTAGTAAACAAATTTCCAGGTACCTCTTCAACATGCTGGCTTTTTGCTTTCTGCTAAAATTTATATCTTGCTCATTGTTGCAATATGACTGATGTAAGTGGTAATGGACAGTTGACAATTATTTTATGGTATGCACCCTTGGGACGACGATTATGAAATCATCGCATCCTCTTATCATTAAGGCCATCGGATAGGGCAAGCGTCTTGTGCTCTCCTGTCGTTAAAAGGCACAAGCACCCCTGCCGGATGAAACACCGGAGATCACCAGTCAGTCATAGTATGACTCAAAGTCATACTATGACGTTGGAAGAAGGTTTCAGGGAGGTGGTGATTCCAGTGCTGGGGGAGGAGGTGGGGTTGTGATGCCTGCGGGTTCAAACCACCTGCGGCTCATTTCTTTTCAAAGCCTTTTCCCGGATAACTTCCCCTACAGGGCGGTTTTCGATTTTACTTTCCAGCCAGGAAACAATGTCAAAATACAAAAATGCCCGTTTTTCATAGGGACTGCTTTTCAGAGACAACATCTGCTTGCGCAACTTTTTAAAGGCATCCATGAGCTGATTTGGTTTAATGCTGTTCAGATCCTTCAAAAATTTCATGATATATTTTTGAAACATATATAAGTCATCCTTTTTGATTAAAAATCGGTAGGTTGAAAGGATGTAATAATCTACCAGGTCGGTGTTTTCAAGCTCATAATGACTGATCAGATTTAATATCCTGGCAAAACACTGAATATCGGAGCGCAGGTCGACATTGGTAGCATTGATAATTTTATTAAGCCAAAACACGGCATCCTGCCATTGGTTGTTACCAAAATACATGCAAGCAAACTTATAATAAAATATCAGGATGTGGTGCATATCCAGCTTATCCATAAATTTGTTCAAACCACTGGCAATCTCAGGTACAATTTTGACCCCTTCATCAAAGGCACCCAGTAAAAAAAAGTGGTTAACCCGGTGGGTGGACAGGTATTTAAACAATTGCAGTTTTATGTTATCGGTTAAGTGAAGGTTTTTGATTTTGTGGATGTTATCCAATTTTTTAAAAGTGGTGACAAACTCCTCAAACTTTCCGAGCTTATTTTGTGCAATCAGCAGATTGTTGAAGGCCTTTATGTATAACTCGATTTTAGGGGCGATTAAAGAAGGGTTGTCGTTAAACAATTGCACCCATTTTTTGGCGTACTCATAAGCGCGGTTATCGTCCTGGATAAAAAAGTAATAACCTACCATGGAATTAAACAGGTAGTTTTTTTCATTAAAAGATAAACGCTCTTCCTTAAATGCGGGTATGCTGGAAAAATAAAAGCTGTTAACAATTTCGAAGTCTTTATGATCCCTGATAAAACCTATATTCATGTAAAATGAATACAACTTTAGCGAGAGGTTGGAGAAGGTATGGAGGCTTTTCAACTGCTCTCCGATTGCTTCCGACTCCTTCATCAGTTCATTCACCCTGCCTTCTACCCGTGGGTCAGCCAGTTTGGTAACCAGTCTTTTCCCGAATTCAACGATTTCCAGCAACAACAAAGGAAAATCATTCTTTTCAGCCAATGTTTTGGCTTTTTCAAGAATTTTGAAGCTCTGCTTATACAAGCATTTGTCATACAAAATTGTAGCCTGATCTATACAGTCACGGATTTGCATGGGCACATCATTGCCCGATTTGCTGCTCCTGAGATTTTGCAGAATTTGTTTGTAGAGATTGGCTTTCAGGTTGCTAATCTGAGAGGCTTTAATGGCGGGCGCTTTTTGAATAATTTTACCTTCATCATAGTGTTCCTGTTTGTCCATCCAGTCAAACAATTTCAGAAACTTGGCATTTTCCCCACTTTTATGCCTGGACACGAAAAGTTTAAAAGAGCGTTTTTCGGCCTTGGTCAATGACTTTATTAGTTGGAACAACGGCTCGTTATTTTTGTTGGGCATTGTAGGGAAAATTAATTTAAAAATCTAATAATCAGTACTTTATAATATAAAAAATCATTTTAGATATTGTAAATTTAATTTATAATTATTTTAAATCATACCCTTGAGGGATTACTTTTAGCGTTAGTAGTGATATGATTTTTTCAAAAAGGCTTAATAGACTACTATGAAGGATAAAGTTTATATTTTCGATACTACGCTGAGAGATGGTGAGCAGGTTCCCGGGGCAAAGTTGGTGACCGATGAGAAAATAGCGTTGGCGAAACAACTCGAACTGCTGGGTGTCGATATTATGGAGGCAGGTTTTCCCATTTCTTCGCCGGAGGATTTCAATGCTGTCAGGAAGATTGCCAACACTGTCAAAAAGTCAACTGTATGTGCCCTGGCCCGGGGACTGGATGAGGACATAGATGTTGCGGCCCGCTCAATAGAAAATGCGGCTGCTCCGCGTATCCACACTTTTATTTCGGTTTCAGACATACACATCGAAAACCAAATGCGCAAAACACGTGATGAAGTCCTCAAAATGGTAGACAGAGCAGTGTCGAGGGCCAAGTCATACCTGGATAATGTAGAGTTTTCTCCCATGGATGCATCACGGGCGGATTTTGAGTACCTGGTAAAATTTACCCAGGTAGCCATAGATGCAGGTGCCACCACCATTAACCTGCCCGACACAGTTGGCTACGCATTGCCGGAAGAATGGGGATTCATGATCAAAAGCCTGGTGGAGAGAATTCCCGCATTCAAAAACGACGTGGTACTGAGCATGCATACCCACAATGACCTGGGGCTGGCCACTGCCAATGCCCTGGCGGGAGTGGTAAATGGTGCCAGACAGGTTGAATGCACCTTAAACGGGGTAGGCGAGCGTGCTGGTAACTGTTCCCTGGAAGAGGTAGTCATGACTATAAAAATGCGTTATCAGGACCGGTTTTATACCCAAATAAATACCAAAGAGATTTGTAAAACCAGCCGGTTGGTATCGGAAGTAATGGGCTTACCTGTACAGCCTAACAAAGCGGTTGTGGGGGCCAATGCCTTTGCCCACTCTTCGGGTATTCATCAGGATGGTATTATTAAACACCGGGATAATTTTGAAATCATGGATCCTGATGATGTAGGTGCCTCGGGATCTGCTATTGTACTGACGGCACGAAGCGGCCGGGCGGCTTTAAAGCATCAACTCGAAAAACTGGGTTATGTGTATGAAAAAGCAAATCTTGAACCCATTTATTTAAGGTTTCTGGAATGGGCAGATGAGAAAAAACAGATAAGCGACGATGATCTGCATGCGCTGGTGGAAAATGTGGAGGCCATTTCAAAGTGAGAAAGTTAAAAATGAAATTATAGATTAATTTTCTTCAAACGAGGCCTTCATCTTATTTGAAAAAGTTGAAGCTTAGTTTTGGTTGTTGATAATCCCCTCTTTAGAAAGAGGGGAATTTTAGTATATGGTAGAAATAATATATAATATTGTGAATAAAATAACAGTGACAAATGTCTAAAACCTTGTTTGACAAAATCTGGGACGCCCATGTGGTCAGTGAAATTGAGGATGGCCCCAGTGTACTTTATATAGATAAGCATCTTGTGCATGAGGTGACAAGTCCCCAGGCCTTTGCAGGTATAGAAAAAAGAGGGATTCCGGTTTTCAGGCCGCAAAATACCGTCGCCACCCCCGATCATAACGTGCCTACGATAGATCAGCACCTTACTATTAAAGATGAATTATCCCGGTTTCAGGTCAACACACTTACAAGAAACTGTGAAAAACATGGGGTCACACTATATGGCTTAAACCACCCATTCCAGGGCATTGTGCACGTCATAGGCCCGCAGTTGGGTCTGACACAGCCAGGAATGACCATAGTTTGTGGTGATAGCCATACCTCTACACATGGGGCGTTTGGTGCGGTAGCCTTTGGCATTGGTACCAGTGAGGTGGAAATGGTGCTGGCCACACAATGTGTGCTACAGCCCAAGCCCAGGAAAATGAGAATAAATGTAAATGGCAAACTGGGAGATGGCGTCACTGCCAAAGATGTGGTGCTTTACATTATTTCAAAAGTCACAGCCAGTGGGGGCACCGGCTATTTCGTGGAGTTTGCCGGAGATGCGATAAAGGGCCTGAGCATGGAAGGAAGAATGACAGTGTGTAACATGAGTATCGAAATGGGTGCTCGCGGAGGACTGATTGCGCCGGACCAGGTTACTTTTGACTACATAAAAGACAAGGAATTTGCTCCCAAAGGTGCTGAATTTGATAAGGCTTTGAAGAAGTGGAAGACACTATATACAGATGAAACGGCGGTGTTTGATAAGGAGCTGACCTTTGACGCTGCGGATATTGAACCCATGATCACTTACGGAACCAATCCGGGAATGGGAACAAAAATTGTGTCAAACATTCCTGCTTTGGATGAAATTCATGAAAAGGAAAGGTTAAGTTTTGAAAAATCGATGAATTATATGGGCTTTAAAGCAGGGGAGGTGCTGGAAGGTAAGCCTGTGGATTTTGTTTTTGTCGGTAGCTGTACCAACGGCAGAATAGAAGACCTCAGGGAAGTGGCCCGGTTTGTAAAAGGCAAAAGGAAAGCCGATAACATTACTGCCTGGATTGTACCGGGTTCCAAGCAAGTGGAAAAACAGGCCTATGAAGAGGGGCTTGTGACCGTTTTGGAAGAGGCAGGGTTTAAATTGAGGCAGCCGGGCTGTTCTGCATGCCTGGCGATGAATGATGATAAAATCCCGGAGGGGAAGTATGCAGTTTCCACATCCAACCGGAATTTTGAGGGAAGACAGGGCCCTGGTGCCCGTACACTGCTTGCCAGCCCCCGTACTGCGGCGGCAGTGGCGGTGACCGGTAAGATTATCGATCCCAGAAAAGTTTTGTAAATATTAAAGAATTAATAAATGGCCGTAGAAAAATTTAAAACGATCATTTCACGGGCGGTGCCGCTGCCCATCGAAAATGTCGATACCGATCAGATTATTCCGGCGAGGTTTCTGAAAGCCACGACCAGAGAGGGATTTGGCGATAACCTGTTTCGTGACTGGCGTTACAAAAATGACGGGACAATCAATGAAGATTTTGTACTTAACAATCCTGCTTACTCTGGCAAAATCCTGATTGCAGGAAAAAACTTCGGCAGTGGCTCCAGCAGGGAGCACGCAGCCTGGGCCATTCACGATTACGGATTTAAGGTGGTCGTGAGCAGTTTTTTTGCAGATATTTTCAGGAACAACGCGCTGAACAACGGCGTACTGCCCGTAGTGGTTTCGGAAGAATTTTTGGCCCGGCTATTCTCCGTGATCGCCGATGACGCCAACGCGCAATTCAGGGTTGATCTCGATGCCCAAAGCTTTGAAATAGTCGCGACCGGTGAAAAAGTGAATTTTGATATTAATGCTTACAAAAAGCAGTGTCTGCTTAATGGCTATGATGATATAGACTATCTTTTAAGTATCAAAGATAAAATCGAAAGATTTGAAAACGAACGGGTTTAGGGCTTATATAAATAATGAAAATTTCAATTTTAGATACTACGCTCAGGGACGGTGAGCAAACTTCAGGGGTGTCATTTTCCGATAGTGAAAAATTGACCATGGCCAAATTACTGCTGGAGGAGTTAAAGGTTGACCGCATAGAAGTGGCCTCAGCAAGGGTATCCAAAGGGGAATTTCAAGGTGCAAAGAAAATATTGCAATGGGCCAAAGGAAACCGGTGCCTGGACCGTATAGAGATATTAGGTTTTGTAGATGGGAAAGCTTCGGTTGACTGGATCAGTGAGGCAGGTGGCAGTGTCATCAATTTGTTATGTAAGGGTTCGTTGAAACATTGCCGGCAACAATTGAAAAAATCGCCGGAAGCGCATTTAGCTGACATCGAAAAGGTAATCACATATGCCAAAAAAAAGGGAATTACGGTCAACATTTACGTTGAAGACTGGTCTAATGGTATGAGAAACTCACCCGGCTATGTGAATCAGATGATAGCCGAGCTTCATAAAAATGCTGTCAACCGGATCATGTTACCCGACACTTTGGGTATATTAAACTATGAAGAATCCTTTTCATATTGCCGGCAAATGCTTGAGACATTCCCGGATTGTGCGTTTGATTTTCATGCGCACAATGACTATGACCTTGCTACTGCCAATGTTTATGCAGCCATCAAAGCGGGAATGAAAGGAATTCATACGACTTTAAACGGGTTGGGAGAACGGGCAGGGAACGTCCCGTTGTCGAGTGTGATCGGGGTGGTAAAAGATCACTTTCATTTTCAGATGAATGTCGATGAAAAAAAGCTCTATACAGTCAGCAAAATGATTGAATCTTTTTCAGGTGTTCGCATTCCTCCCAATAAACCGCTGATCGGTGAGTTTGTTTTTACCCAGACCAGTGGTATTCACGCTGACGGTGATAACAAAAACGACCTTTATCACAACGACCTGAAACCGGAACGATTCGGTAGAAAAAGAACCTATGCGCTGGGGAAAATGTCGGGAAAGGCTAATATTAAAAAGAACCTGGAGGCCCTGGGGATGGAGCTCGACCCTGAATCTATGAAAAAGGTCACCGAAAAAATCATTGAACTGGGCGATAAAAAAGAGACAGTTACCAAAGAGGATCTGCCCTACATTGTGGCCGATATTTTGAAAAGTGAGGAAATAAAACAAAACATAAAAATAAAGAATTACTCACTTTCCGTAGCAGAAGGCCTAAGGTCGGTGGCCACATTGAGTATTGAAATCGACAACCAAACTTATGAGGAGACTTCCTCCGGTGATGGGCAATACGATGCCTTTATGAAAGCTTTATGGAAGATTTATAAAAGGCTGAACAAATCGTACCCTACCCTGATTGATTATGCTGTTTCAATACCTCCCGGCGGAAAGACCGATGCTTTTGTGGAAACGATTATTACATGGGACTACGGTTATCAGTTCAAGACCAGGGGGCTTGATTCCGACCAGACGGTGGCTGCTATAAAGGCAACCATCAAAATGTTGAATATCATTGAAAATAATAATAACAAATAACGAAGAATATGGAATATCGGATAGCGACGTTACCTGGTGATGGCATTGGTCCGGAAATAGTAAAACAGGCCGTTAAAGTACTGGAAGCTGTGGGTGGTGAATATCGCCATAATTTTAAATTTGAATATGGGCCGGTGGGTGCCTGTGCCATTGATGAGGTGGGCAACCCTTTTCCGGATGAAACCCTGGAGCTTTGTATGAAATCCGGGGCGGTGCTTTTTGGCGCCATTGGCGACCCGAAATATGATAACGACCCGAAAGCCAAGGTGAGACCCGAGCAAGGCTTGTTAGCCATGCGGAAAAAGCTCGGGCTTTTTGCCAACATCAGACCGGTCACTACTTTTGCCTCACTGATTCATAAAAGCCCGCTCAGGGCCGATATCATTGATGGGGCCGACTTTGTCGTGGTCAGAGAACTTACCGGGGGCATTTATTTCGGTGAGCCAAGGGGCAGATCCGAAGATGGTAACAAGGCATTTGATACCTGTGTTTACACCAAAGAGGAAATCGAGCGCATTATTAACCTGGCGCTCGACTATGCCGGTAAAAGAAATAAAAAGCTGACCGTGGTGGACAAAGCCAACGTTTTGGCTTCCTCGAGGTTATGGCGCGAAACAGCACAGGCGATGGCTGAAGTGCATCTTGATATTGCTATAGACTATATGTTTGTGGACAACGCAGCTATGCAACTGATCCAATGGCCAAAACAATTTGACGTCATTGTTACCGAAAACATGTTCGGTGACATTTTGTCTGATGAAGCCAGTGTGATTACAGGATCCCTGGGATTGTTGCCATCCGCATCAGTAGGTGTCCACACCTCGGTGTTCGAACCTATTCACGGTTCCTATCCCCAGGCGGCGGGCAAGGATATTGCTAATCCCATTGCTACGGTTCTCTCGGCAGCGATGATGCTCGAATTGTCATTTAACTTAACTGATGAAGCCAGGGCTATCAGACAGGCCGTAAGCGCTTCGCTGGAAGCAGGCATTGTTACCGAAGATATTGCGGAAGGAAAAGCTTATAAAACTTCTGAGGTAGGGGATTGGCTGGCATCCCATATTAAATCTTCTCAGGAGATGAAAGTTTAATCCCTGCTATTATTTCCTTACATGAATCCTGGCAGTTAAGCTTTTAGTATTTCTAAACCAAAATATAATTGCCATACGCACAGGCATAGTATGGAGAGAAGGATCGTGTTGAATTCAACATGTTTACCTTGTAAATAAGATTCCAAAGCCGTCTGAGGCCTACTGTCTTAGAACGAAAACATAAATAATTTATGAGATCGGGCCGGGATATAAGTTCCGGCTCTTTTATTGCAAAATTTCTTTGACACTGAATCCTTCCTCCCGGCACATATGGCAAAAAACAGGTACTTAACTGGCGCAGTGATGGTCTTCACAGGGGCTGTTATGTTCTCTGCCAAAGCAGTTTTGATTAAGTTGGCTTACCGCCATCCGGTAGACGCCATTTCCCTTTTGACATTGAGAATGTTAATGGCTTTACCTTTTTATATCGCCGTTACTTTATTCCTCTCTGCCAGAAAGAAACAATCAAGGCTTGACAGGAAAGATTACTTATCGGTAGTTATTTTGGGTGTACTAGGTTATTACCTGGCTAGTTTTTTTGATTTTTATGGGCTTAAGTTCGTCACTGCCAGCCTCGAGAGGCTTATCCTTTTTGTTTATCCCACGTTTGTGGTGCTGATTTTAGCTATGGTATTCAAAAACAAAATTTCCGGACTGCAAATACTGGCTATTTTGATGACCTATGCCGGAATTATTGTCATTGTCGCTAATGATTTGAATATGGACGATCAAAAAGATGTCTGGCTGGGGGGTGGTTTAATTCTGCTGAGTGCGCTTACCTTTGCCATTTACCTGGTAGGAAGTGGCGAAATCATTCCGCGTATAGGTTCGATCAGGTTTACGGCTATGGCAATGTCGGTATCTGCGGTATGTGTGATCATTCATTATCTGATAGGGCATCCTGCGGCAGGAATCTTCGTTTTCAACAGGGAGGTATACCTGCTGGCCCTCACCATTGCATTGTTAAGCACAGTTCTGCCTTCTTTTTTACTTTCTGAAGGTATCTTGCGTATTGGTTCCTCAAATGCTTCTATCATTGGTGGTATCGGACCGGTTTCTACTATTGTACTTGCTTATTTTTTTCTGGATGAAAGAATCACATGGTTGCAGATCATCGGTACCTTAATTGTCATTTCAGGGGTTTTACTGATTTCTTTGAAAAACAAAAAATAATTCATATAAATTTTGAAAATAGAACGTTTACATTATACGCATCATCTGTTATTTAATTTGATATTTTATTATTTAAAGACTATCTTCTGATCCTAGATGACCGGGGTTTAAAATGACGGCCGGATGAGAAAAGTTGAAAATACGATAAACATAAACGTAAAACCTGAAAAAATCTTCACGGCTTTTTTGGACCCTAAAATGTTGAGGGATTGGTGGGGTGTGGAAAAGACCCTGATAGAAGCCAGGGCAGGAGGGAATTATGCCTTAGCCTGGGGGGTATCTGAAAATGGTTTCGGATATGTTACCACGGGAAGGTTTGAAACATTTGAGCAGAACAAAGCGTTGAAAATAAGTAACTTTCTTTACTTCAATCCAAAAATGGAAATAATAGGGCCGACTTGTCTTAGTATAAAGGTGACTGATCAAGGCGAAACACCTGCTTTGACGGTTTGTCAGTCGGGCTATCTTTACGGTAAACAGTGGGATTGGTATTATGATGCGGTGTTTGAAGCCTGGCCCGCTGTTTTAAGGCACCTGAAAACATACCTGGAAAAGATAACCAGGAAATAGCAGGTTGAATATGTTAAAAAACTCAAAATAGGATTATTTTTTAAATTAAACGAGAAAAAAATGACTGGGCGAGTAATAGGAACAATGGTAATTTTACTGACCTCCACCTGCCAGATAGCTGCTCAAACGGCGATGATCAAGTGGCATAATCCCAAAAATGAGGAAGTACTTACCTACCATATAGATTGCATGGGACAACTGTATAAAGGATCAAAATACACAAAATGGAAAGCCGAACTGGTCAATACGCAAGCCCGGACGATCAAATGTGAGGCAGTAATGGTTAATAAGGAAAAATTTGAGTTAAGTGAAGCCCTCGTGGTGACCATTGATCCCGGTGAGCATGAGGAGATCATATTTATAAGAGCTAATGCCGGATGTGATGAATCGCCTAAATTAAATTTCAACCATTTTTTGTACAGAAAAACAAAAAGGGGCCTCTAACCCCTTTCAATATTTATTTCCTTTTTGTTTATTACTTATTTTTCACCTTGCTCTTTTTTCATCTTCTTGGCTTTGATCTTGAACTTTAGTTCATCACTCTTCCCGTCATGGTCAGCCACGATTACATCTCCATCGGCCAAGTCTCCTTTCAGTATCTCCTCCGCAACCGGATCTTCCAGGTATTTCTGAATGGCCCTGTTCAGAGGACGTGCCCCGTATTGGGGATCGTATCCTTTTTCAGATAGAAAATCTTTCGCTTTATTGGTTAATTCCACCGCGTATCCCATGGCATTGATTCGCTCAAACAATTTACCCAATGAAAGGTCGATGATCTGATGGATATGCTCTCTGTGCAGTGAATTAAACACGATGACATCGTCCAGTCTGTTTAAAAACTCAGGTCTGAAAGTTTTTTTCAAAGCATTCTGAATGGTGCTTTTCATGATTTCGTCGGTGTTATCTTGCTTGGATTTAGTGGCAAATCCGATGCCTGAGCCAAAATCTTTCAGGTCTCTTACACCGATATTGGAAGTCATGATAATAATGGTATTTCTGAAATCGACCCTTCTTCCCAGACCATCGGTAAGAATACCATCGTCCAAAACCTGTAAAAGCAGGTTGAACACATCGGGGTGAGCTTTCTCGATTTCGTCCAGTAACACCACACTATATGGTTTTCTCCTTACCTTTTCAGTCAACTGACCACCTTCTTCGTAGCCAACATAGCCGGGAGGCGCTCCTACTAACCTGGATACCGAGAATTTCTCCATGTATTCACTCATATCGATTCTTACCAGGGAGTCTTCCTTGTCGAAAAGATAGCGGGCCAGTTCCTTGGCTAATTCTGTTTTTCCAACTCCGGTAGGTCCCAAAAACACAAATGAACCGATAGGCTTTTGGGGGTCTTTCAATCCCACTCTTGTACGCTGTATAGCCTTTACCAGTTTTATAATCGCTTCATCCTGTCCGATTATTCTGTGCTGTAATTCATCCGACATACCCAGAAGTTTGACCCCTTCTTTTTGGGCAATCCGCTTGGTGGGAATTCCGGTCATCATACCGATCACCTCAGCTACATTTTCTTCGTTGACCGTGTATCTTTTTGTTTTTGTCTCATCCTCCCACTTATTCTTCGCCCTTTCAAGCTGTTCGATTAGCTTCTTTTCTTTGTCCCTCAACTGGGCAGCCTCTTCGTATTTCTGACTTTTGACGACCTTATTTTTTTCCTTTTTAATATTGTCAATGGACTCTTCGAATTTGGTGATTTCAGCAGGTACATGAATGTTTTTTATGTGTACCCTGGCGCCAGCCTCATCCAGCACATCGATAGCCTTGTCTGGCAAATAACGGTCGCTGATATACCGGTCTGACAATTTCACACAGGCATCGATGGCCTCTGGTGTATAATTGACATGATGGTGTTCTTCGTATTTTTCTTTGATATTTTCGAGTATTTGAACAGTTTCTTCCGGCGTGGTAGCATCCACCATCACTACCTGAAATCTTCTGGCCAACGCACCGTCCTTTTCTATATACTGACGGTATTCATCTAAAGTCGTAGCGCCAATACATTGAATCTCACCCCGGGCCAGTGCTGGCTTGAACATGTTTGAGGCATCTAGCGAACCAGAGGCACCTCCCGCACCAACAATGGTATGTAATTCGTCTATGAAAAGGATTACTTCAGGGGATTTTTCCAACTCGTTCATTACCGCCTTCATTCTTTCCTCAAACTGTCCACGATACTTAGTACCAGCTACCAGCGAGGCCAGATCGAGGGTAACTACCCTTTTTCCGAACAAAACCCTCGATACTTTTTTCTGAACTATTCGCAAGGCTAATCCTTCAGCGATGGCTGTTTTACCCACACCGGGTTCCCCTATCAGAATAGGGTTGTTCTTCTTTCTTCTGCTCAGGATTTGAGCGACCCGCTCAATTTCCTTGTCGCGCCCCACAATCGGATCCATTTTATTCTCCTCCGCCAACTTGGTCAAATCCCTGCCAAAATTATCCAGTACCGGTGTTCTTGACTTTTCCGAAGATTTGGTAGATGATTCTTTTCCGGACGATGAGCTTCCGCCAAACATTCTGGCTGAATCCTCGTCGCTGTCGTCAGTGTCGGATGATGAACTCATGGGGTTTTCTGTTTGGTATTCCAAAAGTTCTTTCACAGTTTCGTAATTGACATCAAATTTCTCTAACAACTGCGAGCTGATGTTATCCTCATCCCTTAAGATCGATAACAAAAGATGCTCAGTACCTATCAACTGGCTTTTAAATATTTTTGCTTCCAGATAAGTTATTTTTAAAACTTTTTCAGATTGACGAGTGAGTGGGATATTAGCAAGGTTTTTAACATTGTTGGTTGCTGAACCCTTAGTGGCATGTTCGATGGCAGCCCTTAACTCATCCAGGGATACGCCAAGCTTCTTCAATAAGCTTATTGCTACCCCTTCACCTTCCCTAATCATGCCCAACAATAAATGCTCTGTGCCAATATAATCATGACCAAGGCGGAGTGCTTCCTCTCTGCTAAGTGAAATTACTTCCTTTACCCTATTTGAAAATTTTGCCTCCATACGCTATGGTGTAGTTTGTTGTATATAAATCTAAATTATTTTTACTAATTATTTAATCTTCTTTTTAAGAATTTCTTATTTAGTATATTGTCCATGTAATAAAAACGAAATTAATTCTTTATTTGTTCAACCACCACCCTTGCTGACTTATTCAAAATTGAAAGGGCCTGCGGTCCTTCACAAAAAAGCAGATCGACAATACTGAGATTTCCGGCAAAGTCTTTGCCAAAAATTTGATTGTAAACATGTGCCTCATAAATTCCCCGGTCTCCGTAACTTATTTTTGGTAAAATTAGTGATCTTAAATCTAAAACGGGACTTTTTGGTTTAAATTCATAATTATCGGTAAATTTTACATCTTTTTCAAGCCCCAAATATTCAAGACACTTTGTCAGTAACTTTAGGTTCAGGTCAAACAGGTGTGTCTCTTTTGCCAATAAGATCTTTTCAAAACCATCACGGTAATACTCAAAAAACGGTGATTTTCCGTAAGCGGAGGTAATGGTCCTCCAATGATCTTTCAGCCAGCTTTGCCGGTAATCGATCTTAACATTTTTGATTTGTCTGTGATCCTTTTTTACCGGAATACTCATAGGTTCGATTTTATTGGGCAACCTGATGTAGCATCTGTTGCGATAGGTCTGTTTAACAAAGTTTTCATTCGCCTCAATAATCACCTGACTGCACTTCATGAGAATGATAAAGTATTCCAGATTTGGCAGATAATGTAATTCAATTAAGACAGGATTTTTTTCTATTAAATGGATGTCAAGCAAACCCTTACGTATTTATCTCTGTTTTATATGTAATGTAACCTGAAAGATACTACTATTTATTCATTAAGTAGATGGAATAATGATTGAATTTGTTTCAACTTTGCAACAAACTGACATCGAATAATCCGGTATCACAGGTATATCTCCAGGTCGCCAAGTCCCTGTCTTATTATTTTCAGCTCATCTCCGGTACAATCGATCACGGTAGACGCCATGTTTTTACCCATACCGCCGTTAACTACCACGTCTACCTGGTGTTTGAAATCTTCATAGATCAACTCAGGGTCTGTGGTATATTCAATGATCTCGTCCTCGTCTTTTATAGAAGTGGTCATGACAGGATATTCCAATTTCCGAACGATCATTCTGGGAATGTTATTGTCCGGAATTCTGATGCCGATTGTTTTTTTCTTGACTTTCAGGATTTTGGGTACTGCGCTGCTTGCCTCCAAAATAAAGGTGAAAGGCCCGGGCAAAGACTTTTTCATTAATTTGAAAACCGGGGTCGACAGGTTTTTGACATATTTTGAAGCTTCGCTGATGTCAGAAAAAATAAAGGAAAACCGGTACTTGCCGGATTTTATCCCTTTGATCTGGCATAGTTTTTCTACTGCCCTGGCATTGGAGATATCACAGCCAATACCATATACGGTGTCGGTGGGATAAATAATGATCCCTCCGTTTTGCAGGGTTTTAACTATTGAATTGATTTTTCTCTGATCGGGATTGTCCGGGTAAAGTTTTAAAAGCTGTGCTGACATGAGTCGCTAATTTCGTTTTTTTGTACTGAAAGTTTAGCAAAATATAAATCTTTGTGGCTAACTTCAAACTGGTTTGAGATATATTAGTAACTTAATTATATTAGCTAATGGGTTATTTTTATAAAGATACTTTTTGTCAAACTATTTAAATAGGTTTTAGTGAAGCGAAGGAATGTTTTTCTGGTATTATTTCTAACCTTTTGGGTAGTAGTAACTTCCCTGGGGTTTTATGGATACCAGGTATTTAAATCAGCTAACGTTCTAGTGGGAAGGGAGGCCCGGGTATTGCTCATTTCCAAAGGATCTGATTTCAAGGCCGTTCAGGACTCATTAAGGACAGGTGAATTTCTAAGGGATCCGGTTTCTTTTGGTTTACTGGCAAAATTGTTGAGATACAACCAGCATATTAAGCCCGGGAGGTATCTGCTGAAGCCAGATATGTCCAACCTTTCGGCCATCCGGTATTTGAGGTCAGGAGATCAGTTGCCGGTAGATATCACTTTTAACAATATCAGGCTAAAAAAAGATTTGGCCGAAAAAATCACTGCCAACCTGGAAATAACCCAGGCGGAGTTTTTGAAGGCACTAAATGATTCTGCTACTGCCGGAAAATATGGTTTTGACCTTGAAAATTTCATGGCTATGTTTATACCCAACACCTATGAGGTGTATTGGAACATCGGAGTGGAGGGACTTTTTGATCGAATGCACAGGGAATACAGCAAATTTTGGCATGAAGAAAAAAAGCAAAAAGCAGCAGCAATAGGGTTATCCCCGGTCGAAGTATCCGTGCTGGCTTCCATTGTCTATGCTGAAAGCTCGAAAAATGAGGAGATTCCCAAGATAGCCGGGTTATACATGAACAGGCTCAAAAGAAACATAGCCCTGCAGGCCGATCCTACACTGATATTTGCCGCACAGGATTTTACCATTCAAAGAGTCCTTAATAAACATAAGGAAATTGAGTCACCTTACAACACTTATAAATATACCGGACTTCCACCCGGCCCTATTAATTTGCCTCCTATCATAGCCCTGGAAGGCGTGCTTAACTATGAGCAACATCATTATATCTATATGTGTGCCAGGGAAGACTTTTCGGGTTATCATAATTTTGCCACCAACCTGAATGATCATCTAAACAATGCCCGCAGGTACCAGAGGGCTTTGAACAAAGCGAAACTATTCAGATAAGGTATGTACGAAAGTTCAGTGAAAATACGGGTAAGGTACAGCGAAACGGATCAAATGGGCTATGTTTATTACGGCAACTATGCCGCATATTATGAAGTGGCCAGGGTGGAAAGCCTGAGAAATCTCGGTTTTGCCTACAAGGAACTGGAAATGCAGGGGGTGATGATGCCTGTACTCGAAAACAGTACCAAGTTTCATCGACCAGCCAGGTACGATGAGTTATTAACCATAAAGGTGAAAATTGTAAGCCGCCCGGCGGTAAGAATCATTTTTCACTATGAGATTTATAATGAGGAAAATAAACTCATCAATACCGGTGAAACTATTTTAGCGTTTGTAAACATGCATTCAGGCCGGCCGTGCCGTCCTCCCCAGGTGATGCAGGATTTGTTTGATCCGTACTTTAATGGATGAATTAATAATCAGGGAATGAAAAAAAAGATAATCTCTTATATTATTAATTCTCCCTTATTTCATTGGATCATTGATCTCCTGAAAAAAATCCGCTTTAAAAAGGCCGATGTTTCTTTGTATGAGGTGATTAAGATCTTTCTTGAAAAGCTCACCCAGGATGATATCATCGAAAGGGCAGAGGCTGTGGCATTTAACTTCACGCTTTCGATTTTTCCTGCCGTAATTTTTCTTTTTACGTTAATACCCTTTGTGCATATCTGGATACCTGATGTCAGTACCGAAAGCATCATGGAATTTATCGGTGATATGATGCCGGTTAGCATGTATGATGTGATTTCCCATACTGTGGAAGATATTATCAGTAAACAAAGAGGTGGGCTGTTGACATTCGGGGTCTTGTTTTCTTTGGTATTGTCTACCAGTGGCATGCTGGCCCTGATGAAGGCCTTCAATGCCTGCTACAAAACCGTGGAAAAGCGCGGCTTTTTTAAGACCAGGTTCATAGCAACCGGCCTTACCCTGATGCTCGCATTTGTGCTGATCCTGGCCATTATACTGCTGATCGTGGGAAACTTTGTGATTAATTTAATCAACACGGAACTAGCCTGGCTGCACCTCGATGACTATGTGGTTACTTTGTTGCTAATGTTGAGGTTTGTAGTGATTTTTATCGTTTTCTTTCTGGCGATTTCCTTCATATATTACTTTGGCCCGGCAGTGCACTACAATTGGCGTTTTTTTTCCATCGGTTCTTTTGCATCCACCTTGTTATGCCTGGCCGTTTCGTATTTATTTTCATTTTACATCACTAACTTTGGAACCTACAACAAGTTGTATGGCTCCATTGGTGTGTTAATAGCGTTAATGTTGTGGCAATTTATTCTGGCTATCGTTTTGTTGGTTGGTTATGAATTGAATGCCAGTATTCACAAGGCACATACTATAGGCGAGGCTGTGGAGGACGAATGGTCTAAGGCCTCATAGCGCCGTAAGCTGTCAGGTCTCTTCAGCCACTGCATAAAATTTTATGCCTCCATCTTTGTGAAGATAAAATAAAAATCTACATTTGCAATCCGAAAATACTAATCGACCCAAAGAGGAGTGGCGGAGTGGTCGAACGCGGCGGTCTTGAAAACCGTTGTACCGCGAGGTACCGGGGGTTCGAATCCCTCCTCCTCTGCAATTTTTTGTGGCGTTATGGTGCGTAATTAAAAGGTTTTACGCGCCCACCGCCAAAATGTGCCAGTAACTAAAGCTGTTGGTTTTATGGCTTCTGACACGCCTTACGACTACATTCCCTGCCGGCTGGTTGACTATGATGGAGACTTATCGAAGCGCTGGTATATTGTTTTTTACGTTTGGGACACCGATCGTGACGAGCTCGTACGCAAAAGATTTTTTAAAGGCCTCAACTACTATGACACCGGCCGGGAGCGCCGCGAGGTCGCCCGCGACTACATCGAAGAAATCGACGAATACTTAAAGGACGGCTATACTGTAGGGAAAGCCCGCAGCCCCGAAGAAATTAACCTGCGGGCACTTACCATCACCGAGGCAATCCAATATGTACGCGAGCGCAAACAAAAGGTACTTAAAACCAGCTCCATGAAGGATTACCGCATCCTTAAAAACCGTATGTCCGATTACCTTTCAGCCTGGGGATTGTCCAAGGTCCGGGTAACCAAGCTTAACCAAACCCTGGTACACGGATTTTTGGACTACATGATCGATGAGCGCGGCGCGGGCAACCGCCACCGAAATAACCTTTTAAATACCCTGGTTACCACGGTGAATTATATCATGGACCGGGACAAAAAGCTTTTCAAAGAAAACCCAGCCCATGGCATCCCGCTTTTGCCGGTTATTAAACGTAAGCACGCCGCTTATTCTCCGGAGCAAATGAAGGCCATTAAAAAAGAGATTACAAAACGGGGCGACGATCAACTGCTTTTATTTATCCAGTTCATATATTTTACCCTTGCCAGGCCCAACGAGATCCAGTCAATGAGGATAGAACAGTTGATGCCCGAAGAAGATAAGATCTTTATCCCGGCTTCTGATTCGAAAAACCGCAAAGGGGATTATGTTGACATGTACGCGCCGCTGAAAAAAATTATCGAAGATGCACGGTTAATGGAATACCCAAAGCACTTCTACATTTTTACCACCAACGGCGGGCCGGGACCGGTAAGGTCATATCCGGATTATTTCAGGCGGGCCAATAACAAGGTCCTGGAAGCTGTGAAGCTCAAGCCTTCGAAGCGAAAGTATGATGTGTATTCCTATAAGCATTCAGGGGCGATCAATTTGTATCTGTCGGGGGTAGAGCTGGTAGACATCCAAAGCCAGTGCCGGCATAAGACACTTACCCAGACGATGGAGTATTTGCGGGAGTTGGATTTGTTTCGGAAAAAGGATCATTTGGGGAAAGTTAGGGGGTTTTAATCAATAGAAAGAATATATTTTAAAATGAAAGTAAAGAGGTTATCAGAAAGACTCGGTAAAGCAGGACCAAAGCAAATGCAGTTGGATGGTATGGACAAGAAATTACGGAATCGCCTATGGAATATCCTATATCTAATGGTTTTTGGTGATGATCGCCGTAGTTATGGTAATGGTGCCAGGTTTAGGTCATTTTTTAGAGCCATTT
>JAKSDQ010000105.1 GCA_022360015.1 Cytophagales bacterium | reverse complement strand
CACGACAAGCAACAAGAATCAAGGAGAAAAAAGAAAAGAAAAAGAACAAAATGAAGTAGAACTCGATAAATGTGACAATGTGGTCCACACTGATACAAGTCTATCATTATGGATTCTGACATGGCGCCGTAGCGAACTATGAGCTAAGTGAGCAGATTTATCGTTATGAGCTCGATTATCCTCCGCGACACTTCACTCCACTCTGTCCCCGATACCATGTAGACTATAGCCGGCCCATAGTAAATCTTCAGCGGCACCATCACTCATGCAATGTTCATCCCCATTTTTGCCTTGACTTCTGTATTGCTGCCATGCAGCACGAATAGTCTTCTAGGATAAAGGGAGCATTAGTCCAGTGAGATTCAAGCTCCTAGGGGGCCTCGGTGAGTGGATAACCCTTCCACAAGACCAGATAGCGATGTTGGGCACCATCACCGTTATACTACAAAGTCCCCTCAACCTGATACGCCTTCTCATTTACTAGCACTAGGTGGGAGTTTCGCATGTGTACAAGCTCGGTCAACCAGTTGAACCTTCTTAAGTTCCAACATGGAAATTTGGCCACAACCGCCATGCTAGGGCCAAGTCAAGCTAATAGGCAACTTAACCCTAAACCCTAAACAGAGAGACGTCTTTTCCCATTATGAAGTTCCAGCCCTATACTTGCATGGCTTTGTGGGAAAGTGAAGGGACCGCCTGTTTCTTTATGGACAGCGACGGCGTGAGGGTTACCACTCTTCATCACAATTAATGCCCCATGTTCATTCAAGTCCCAGAGCCAACTAACCTCCGTTTCATATATACATCATGATAATGATCTATTTCAATATTCCGACCAATCTACCTAGACCAATTTAGGATTTAGGGATTGATTAATCTATGTTCTCCCTTCGTAGGTACCAACACACCATCTCATTAGATTGGTAGGTACCTCCTCGGTAGGAACACCTTCTATCGAGAGCGCCCTCTTTGGTGCGCTATGACGCCACCATTAATGACACCGGCTAGAAAGATTGGTTTCAGAGGGAGCCACCCCTCCAT
>JAKSDQ010000132.1 GCA_022360015.1 Cytophagales bacterium | reverse complement strand
TCCGACGTTTCGGCGGCCTCGACATTGCGTCCTTTGCCAAACTCAATAGGAACCCTGAATACTCCAGCATTCAAAGTGTGAAAAGCAGCAGATCAGGTTTTTTCCGCTATGTTTCCTCTGCGAACTGGTTTTATTGTTTAGTGGACATCTCTTTCCCTCCATGGCCAACTGACCTGTGTTTCCCGTTGTACAGCTGCGGCGGTGAAGAAGGAAGACGGAGGTGGACCCACAGACGACCTGCCAGAGGGATGGGCATTCGCCCGCGACAACCAACAGCGCGTGTACTATTGGCACAAGAAAACGCAGAAAGTGCAATGGGAGAAACCAACGAAAGACACCCCCGTATGAGAAACGCTGTCGTGGCTTCTGGAGGCTTCTCGAGATGGTAACTCCCGTGAGGTACCGCCACCTGGACGCTTCCTTCCAGGCACGGTTGACGCTCAGTTTGACGTCCCACGAGCGACGTCCAGATCGGCTGCAGTCGCTTTTTCAGCTGTCAGAAGTTGTCCATCAGCGCAGGTCTTTATTCCACACTGGACTTGAGCCCTCGGAGTTTGGAAAACCAGCAACCCTGTCAGTGCCTCCGGTAGTCATCACTGCCACGATGGTAGCGCATCTACAGGCAGGAGCGATGTTCCACAGGAGAAAGTGAGTGAGGTGAACACCGAAAAGAGCGAGATACAGGTTCGAATGCCTGATTCTGGGGATCCCACTGGGAGATCGGGATTTCAGTGGCAATGCCTTTGGCAAGCTCAGCTCTACATGGCTGAAGATGATTGACAAAAACTATTCGACCGATTCTGTTCTTGTAATTCACGAAGAACATGAGGTCTTGTCTGTTCTTCGCTGCCAATTCCACTGCTCTGCGATTTGCGGCAGTGGATCGAATTCAACACCCAGCACGTTCACCGTGCATGGATCTGCGCGGTGGGCCGTCACACAAACATCCTTCTTTCGTCGCCGATCAATACGCCTTGACAATGACAGGCTCCATTAGCCCTAGTTGTTCCCACAGCACCAAGCATTCTCCCCTACTCCTCAAAACCACGGAAAACTTCCAAACTCTCAAAACCATATTGATCTCTTTCTACCTTTCAAAACGAAAATAC
>JAKSDQ010000325.1 GCA_022360015.1 Cytophagales bacterium | reverse complement strand
GTACAAACGCCGCACAAGCCATGGAAGATCATGGCGGCACCCTTGAGGTGAGCGCGGCGCCGGATCGGGGTGCCAGGTTCATCATCAGTCTGCCCATGGCGGAAAACGGCGCTACGCGGGTATCGGCGGCGTAGTAAAAATAGTTTAAAGTTTAAAGATTAAAGTTTTAAGTTGTGGTATTTTGCCGATTTTAAATATAAAATATGTGCTTGCTCAGAACATCAGCGGGTATTCTCTATATAGATCTTTATCCTTTGCTTTAAATTTTAATCTTTAAACTTAAAACTGGCCTTACCCCCTGAAAATCACGAAAGCCGAAAACTCAAAGCATTCAAGGTTGCCAATGATATTTTTGACAGCCAGCTATCAGAGCAGCTTGAATATAACGACTTTGCCATACTGTATAGAACCAATGCCCAGTCAAGGGTATTTGAGGAATCATTAAGAAAAAGGAATATTCCATATAAAATATACGGAGGTCTTTCTTTCTACCAGAGAAAGGAAATCAAGGACCTTCTTGCCTATTTCAGGCTTATTGTAAATAATAATGACGAGGAGGCACTTAAAAGGGTAATCAATTATCCCAAAAGAGGTATTGGAGTGACAACCGTGCAGAAAATCAAGACCTATGCAGACGATGCAGGGGTTTCTATGTGGAGCATACTTTCCAATCTTCAGACCGCTCCCTATGATTTAAACTCAGGGACTATTAAGAAGCTTACTTCTTTCTGTAATCTAATAGGTAATTTCAGTGACAGACTGGACAGGGATAATGCATATGATATCGCATCAGGTATTGCAAATTCAACAGGCATTCTTACCGAAATGTATAATGACAGAACTCCTGAAGGAGTTTCCAGACATGAAAACATTCAGGAATTGCTTAATGGAATAAAGGACTTTACCCAAAATGCCATAGAGGAGGGAAAGGATTGCAAGATGCCTGTATTCCTTGAAGATGTAGCTCTTTTGACAGACCAGGACTCAGATAAACCCGAAGACAGAAACAAGGTTACACTTATGACTGTCCATTCTGCTAAAGGACTGGAATTTAAATACGTTTATATTGTAGGATTGGAAGAGGAACT
>JAKSDQ010000313.1 GCA_022360015.1 Cytophagales bacterium | reverse complement strand
CGATCAGCCGGTGGTCGACCTGATCGACATCGCGGACGGCTCGACGGCATCGATCGAGCTCGAGGCACCGGCGGCGCTCTCCTCCGCCATGACCGAGTCGGGTCGCTTCCTGCTGGCCGGCCACGACGACGCGGTGACGGTCGTCGACACCGGTGTCTGGTCCGAGGGCCATGCCGGACACTTCCACCACTACACGTCGGCGCCGACGATCATCGGACGTGTCGAGGGCCCGCGCCCGACGCATCTCATCAGTCACGACGACCTCAACGCGCTGTACTTCGACGGCACCGGCGCCGCCGTGGTCATCACCGAGGAGAGCCTCGAAGACGGCGAGGTGACCGTGATGGCGGAGGTCGCGACCAGCGAGCCGCACCACGGCTTCGCGGTGCCGACCCACGGCGCATACGTCGTCACCGTCCCGACCGATGACATGGAGCAGCTTCCCAACGTCGTCGGAGTGAGCGACACCGACGGCGTCGTCCAAGCCGAATTCGACTGCCCTGTCACCCACGGCGAAGCGACCCTCGCGAACGGCGCGGCCGCCGCCTGTGGCGACGGGATCGTGCTCGTGAACGAGGACGAGGGGAGCTGGACCAGCTCGTACCTGCCGTATCCACAAGTCGACGACGAGGATCCCTTCGGCTTCGGAGCGGCCCGCGCCTGGCTCCTGCAATCGGCCCCTGACCAGAGCCTGCTGGCCGCGCCGCACGGGAGCCGGCACCTCCTGATCGCCGATCCCAACGCCGAGACGATCGAGTCGATCGATCTCGAGCGGAACATCGCCACGCTCGGCGTCAAGTTCGGTGACGATGGCCGGTTGATCGTGCTGACCGTCGACGGCTTCCTCCACCTCGTCGATCCTGCCGACGGCTCCGTGGTCACGTCGCTCGAAACGATCACGCCGTTCGAGGAAGGCGATCCCGCCGAACCCTTCCGACAGTTCGACGTCAGCGGTGACCACGTCTACGTCACCGACCCGGCGAGCAATCAGGTGATCGAGATCGCGGTGGGCGACGGCCTGACGATCGAGCGGACGATCGACCTCGACTTCGCCCCAGGTTTCCTCGCCATCGCCAACGGCTGACCGTCAGGGACGTTCGCCGCGGCCGTCGCCCTTCGCATCGCGGTCGCGACCATCGCCACCACGGTCGCCACCGTCGCGAGCTCCGCTGCGCTCGTCGGGTCGTTCGTCCCGTGGTCGATCGCGACGGTCTCCGCCGGTCAAAGAGTCGTCGCGGCCGCGGTCGCCGGACGGCGGTGGCTTGGCCTCGTCCTTCGACGTCGAGTGGGTCTTCGCGGGCGGCCTCGACCCGTCATCCGCCGCGGGCTTGGCGGGCTTGGCGGGCTTGGAGTGATCATGCACCGCAGGCTCCGACTCGTCCTCGACGCCGTCGTCGCGATCGTCCGCGACCTCGTCGGCGGTGTCGAAGGCGGGGGCAGCGGGTGCCGATGGTGCCGAGCCGGCGGGCGGTGCGGCTGCGGGCTCTGTCACGGGCGCCTCCGGCGCCGCCGGGGCGGTCGGCCCGGTGCTCGTCGGAGTCGTGCTCTCCGGGCTCGTGGTGATGGTCGTCGCAGTCGAAGCGGCGGTCGACGACGCGGACGTGTCGAGCGGTGTCAGCGCGCCGCCCTCCACGAGATACAGCCCCGCTCCGTAGGTCACCCCGTCGACCCCTGCGCTCCCCGATGGCCCGACCGTCACGATCGAGCCATCGGCCAGCTCGACCCCCGCGGCGCCGGGCACCACCGTGCCGTCGGGCTGTT
>JAKSDQ010000312.1 GCA_022360015.1 Cytophagales bacterium | reverse complement strand
TTGGTGGATTTTCAACTTAACCCCGCTTGGAAAGACCAACTCCATATAGGAGGAGCCAGGGGTGTTAACGGACAAGGGCAAAGGTAAAAACTCCTGTTTGGCCACTTTTTGTCGCTTGTGCCGGTTGTAATGAGATACCCAATAATTCAGGACACTGATCGGTAGAACTGCCTGTTTACAAAATAATTGCTTGACATTAAGGCTTGGAAGCCACTTCTCAACGATGGGGTACATCTGTGATGGTTTGCGCATAACGATTTTTGAACCCTATATTAGCCCGATAACACAAATTTTTAAACTGGTACTTTACAGTAGGCTTACATAACAATAGCAAGATTTCCTTACACATTTTTTCAAGAATCTGGTTGGCGCAATACTTTACAATATAATATTAACTGTGAAGGAAATAGTATTTATTAATGATTTGACGGTCTCATTCAATATTTGATGCACCATGTTTTGTGACATAAAACCGGCTCACACTCACTTAAATTTAATGTATAATTACAGATAATAGTATGAAGTAAATTACATAGCTGATAGGCACTATAATAGTTTATCCAATAAGACGGTATAATAAGGTATAATAAAACATAGTAAATTTGACCTGTAAGGATCGTTCAAAAATTGTTGGCTGAAAACATTACCAAGCGTAAGTTTCAGGCTTTAAGGGAATTGATGAACAATTCTGAAACTGCAGATGAAGCCGGGGAAATTTTGTAGCAATATTTAGAAATACGGAATGAAGCTTTTAGCAATGATGGAGCAACACTAAACGAGTTTAATCCTTTTGATCGTGATGTACTGGAATGGGGCCATGGCTATACCGACTGGCAAAAGCAACTAACTTGTAAAAGTTTCAGATATCAGTTTCATATCCCAATTTTGCATAATTTTGAAAGCTATTGGAGATTTACTTTTTTACATAAAAAATGAAATAGTATAAATGATAGATGATTGCGTAAAGTGTATCATACGCTGAAGTTCTATGCAATTAAATGAAGAATAGAGAAGCATATTTACAAGACCTGCTAGTGAGATTGGAAGATCGAAGGCTTCGACCGGGGATTACTTTACCTGAAGGTGTAAAGTCAAGTTCTCATTTAACCGTGGCTCATGAAGCACATCAAGAAATTAATAATTTGAGCGATGAGCAGTACATACCTGTCTTCCAAAAACTTTTGGAAACAGAAAAAAGAACCATCAATAAGATCAACCTGATTGCCTACTTAATAAGACTGGCTGATAAATTGAATAGGGTTGAACTGGGTGACTATGTATTGGACTTAGTAGCAAAAGAGAAAACAAGATGGGTAAATGATGTTTCGTTGAGGGAATTGAGTCAATCCAAATTAGCAGTTAAGAATAACAGAGAACTCCTCTTCGAGTTGGTCAAACATAAAGATTGGCAAATAAAACTAAGTGCTCTTGATTTACTTAAAAAACTCGACTCTTCTTATTCTGAAAGAATTGAAGAAGCATGTTTGGAATTCATCAAAATCAACAAGAAGAAACCCCATGAACTAAGTGCTTTATGTGGCGTTCTAAGCAGACATGGTTCTACTAAATCTGTGGAAGCAATTAAAGAAATTGCGAGAACAAATAGCAAGGCTTTGGCAGTGAACGCTGCTTTAACTGCCATTGGTGAAATTGACGGAAAAAATCAAACAGCCTTTTTTATTGAAATTTTCGAATCAAACAGAAACAATGATGTAAAGTCGACTTCAACCCAAACTCTTTGTGAATATGGAAACGAAAAGGCTATTCCCTTGTTAGTAAAAAGAGCAAAAAGCTTATTATCTAAAGCGCGTACATCAAACACCATTTATGTTGGAGGGACAAAACCTGAACTGGTTCATATTTTTGAATTCCTGCAAAACAATCATCAAAAAGAGGCAGACCAACTTTTTAAATTTGTTGAGGCCAAAAAAATGGCATTTCTTGATGAAACTGAACGAAAGTGGTTCGAGGAAAACATAAAAAAAGCATAGAACAATATCTATGCATGAAATCATAGCCGCACAAAACCAACGCTCAACCCATAGAAGCGCAAAAGCTTCAAAATTTTTCCAAATGAATCTGATTTATGAAAAGAATATTAGTACATTGAAGATTATGCGTCCAAACTGTTATTTGGCATTTAAATGAAACTACGAAGTTACATAGCAACAATATTTATTCTGATAACAGTACTGATTTCCTGTGACCGAATTAAGAACAAAACTGAGCGGGTCGCAGATAAAGTCAAAGAGAAAACCAAAGAAGAACTGAAGGAGCAAACTCAAAAAATAGTTGACAAAGTATTTCCTCCATTTGACCACGACCGGCCGGACACGTATAATAATAAGAAAAGGTTCAAAGACTTCCTGAAAATCGAAATTACTCCGGATGTGAAAAACATCTATTGTTTCGCTGACGCAATTGGCATTGATGCAGATTACATGTTCGCTTTTAATTGTGAATCAACAACTTCAAGAAAAATAATTGAAGTGCACAATTTGACCATAGACACACTTAATTCTGATAATGCCTTTGGATTACAGCACGACTTTGAATGGTGGGATAAGGAAAGAATTTCAGCACTAAAGAAATACAGTTGGACAAATGGAGACCAATACTTTAAATACTATTGGTATGACCAGGAAAAACAAAAGGCATATTTCTTTGACTTTGGTATGTAAAAAAGAAAAAACGACAGTTACATGAGACCGTTTTGTCCTTGGGCCAAAAGAAATTGAAAATGCCTCCGACAAAAATTCCCGGTTTGCGATGATAGGCTCCGGGGATGGCAGGCGCATTGAAATTGACAAAGCGCTCAATGCCCTGCAAGACCAAAATGCCAGTTCCTTCAAAGTCGGCTACTGCCGCAAGACCGATCCATTTTTCAAGGTATATCCGAAATTGTATTTTTTCTTGTTAAAAACTTCAATTCCCCAGGTTACTTCCAGCAGATTACAGGTATATAAATAGTGAAAGCATGCCCAACTTTCATGGTTTTTTGCTGGTTTTGAAAAAGCTATTTTTATTATTTACGATATTGTTTGAAAGCCCACCCATAGCAATCCATGTAGATTATTGATTATTCATAACCGTAGCTAAAAGCCTTTGGTTTTGCACATTTTATGATTGCTTTTTTATAAGTATCCATTTCGATACAAAAGCAGTATCCCCGATGTGAACATCGGGGTTTTTTATGTGATAAATTAAAAAGACCCATATATCTAAACTGACTTAAACGCCAGCTTCTTCTCTTCACAAAGCATTTTGATGGCCCATTTGCCCGACTGTGCGGAAGGTGGCAGACCACCTCCGGGATAGAGCCATTGGCCTATCATGGTGAAGTTTTTTAAGCGGGGAAGCTTCATGGGCAACTCATTGGTAATATCGAGGGTAGGCAAAAAACCTTCGTATGATCCCTGCCAAACACCAGTATAACGCGCAGTGGTTAAAGGTGTGGCGATGTCGATGACCTCTATTTTTTCGGTGATGCCCGGGTAGTGTTTTTCGAGCAGGTTTACGGTATCTTTGCGAATGGCCTCTTTTTCGTCCGGATAAGCGGTGGCCTCGAGGTTTTCCCAATGTGACCAGGGCGACTCAAACTGGCATAACAGCACTGTTTTACCCTCCGGTGCAAATGCAGGATCATAGGAGGAACGGTTCATGATGTTGTAACTTTCAATTTTGGTGCTGCCGATGGATAAACCCTCCTTAAAGTAACTGGTAATATGATTTTCTGACTCAATAACATCGTTGATTCCGAAAGATACCATCACGATAGGCGTGAACAACGGCCAATCGGCATAAGCCTTTTTGATTTTGTCGTCAAGGTAGTTTCCTTTCAGCATATCAAATAGCAATGTATGCCCGTCACAGGCGCCAATCACATGATCTGCATAAATGATTTCGTCATTTTCCAGCTTTACACCGATCGCTGTATCATTTTCAACGACAATCTCCGTGACCTTGCTTTTAAACCGGAATTGTCCACCGAGGGAGGAGAACTTTTCGGCCATCCGCCGGGTCATTGCAGAGGAGCCGCCCAGGAGGTATCCGGCATTTTTGGCATGAAACCAACCAAACATCACAATGAAACTGATGGCTGAAAAATCCCTCCCGACAAACAGTCTGTTGAGGAAATAAAGAAGCCTTTGGTTGTTGAACCCGAGTTCTTCTAATAGCTCCTGGCAGTTGCGTTTTCCATATTTTATCAGTATCGGAAAAAAACTTCCGATATGAAGGAATGAACTAAAGTAGTCCAAAACAGACCGCATGCCCGGCGGGTTTTCAAATTGGTCCAGCCGGTTGCCTTTTCGCATCAATCTGCACATTTTTTCTATACTTTTTTTGTCTTCCGGAGCCAGATTTATCAGGTATTCTTCCCATTCGTCAAGGTTATTGTAAACAATAAACTCGCCGTGCTTTTCATCAACCATTTTAGCATAAGTGCGGTGGTTTATGATCTGTACATCATCGGTAATAGCATTCGTTTCCCGCCATATATCGTGATAGGTGCCATGATCGGTACCGACGAGCCAGTGCAGACAGTAGTCAAAAAGGTATCCGTTCCGTTCCCAGGCGGTAAGCTGGCCGCCGGGATTTTCATGCATTTCAAGGATTGTGGCCTGCATACCGCTTTTTTTGGCATAAATACCGGCCGTCATGCCCGCGATGCCACCCCCAATGATGAGAATATCGTTGTTTTTCATTGTCAATAGATAGATTGTTGCTCAATTAAACGAAGTAAAACTCAAACGTTTTAAAAGGGAAAACAATTAGCTATATCAGGTTAACGGATGACTTTTGTCACGTCTGGCAACCTTTTGTGCACATAGCATGACGCCAAGCAGTCATAGCCTGGCTTCAAGCCATACTATGACTAACGAAAATGAAAGGGTAATATCGCCATCCACCATGCTATAGTCATACTATGGCTTCGAGCCATAGTATGACTTCGATACATGAACTACAACTTTTTTTTGAAAAAAACGTTGATATTGTATAAGTGTACTTGTACATTGTGGTATGGATGAAAAACAGGGGTATATAGTATACAAAGGAAAAGTTTTCCAAATAGAATGGTTCTATTCCAGGACAGGAAAAAGTCAGGCTTATGAATATTACAAAAAACTGAAGGCATCAGACAGGATCAGGATACTGAGACTTTTCCAGATTATGGGTGAGGTTGGAAAAATACACAATCTAAAACAGTTTCGTAACGAGGGTAATAAAATATATTCCTTTAAACCTCAGCCCCATAGATTTCTGTGCTTCTTTTTCATAGGCTCAAAAATTATAGTAACAAACGCTTTTGTGAAGAAACAAGCGAGACTCCCGAAAGCCGAGAAAGAGAAGACTTTGAAGTGCAAAGAAGATTATGAAAATCGTAATAAAGAAGAATCGTACTATGAAGAAGATTACGGAAAAAATGACAACATTTGAGCATGAAATGCAAGACCCTGCGTTCGAAAAGGCCTATGACAAGGAACTAAAAGAATTCGCCTTATCCGAACTTATGCTTGCATTGATGGAAGATGACCCAATAAGCGTCAGGAAGCTTGCCGAACTGGCCGGCTTGTCGCCTACTGCCATTCAGGATCTCAGATCGGGAAAAACAAAGGATGTGAAGTTTAAAAACTTCGTCTCTATCATCGAAGCTTGCGGATACGGAATTGAATTGGTGAAAGGAAAAAAACGTATCGCTATTCATTCCTCGATGTCTAACAAAATTGATTTTTCGGTATTGTAGGCAACTGTCGATCCGGGTAAAAGAATAGCCTGCTGCTCATCGCTATTTCAGGCTCACAAGGAAGCATACAACCCGTGTAAGATGCACGGTAGTTCCAGGCTCCTTCGCTTGTTTGGGAGCCTGGTCTGTCTTTTGTCCCGATAGTCTTTTTTCAGCACTTCTGTCAAAGTATTCAACGTACTTCCGGATCAGGCCGATTGTGGAAAACACTGAGGGCTAAAAGGTAGCACATGGCTGTTTTTGGTGAATGGTCAAACAGGAAATCAGCATTTATTTGCAATTTGTCAACAAAAACTTGACAATCTGAAAAAATATGTGAAGATTTTATTTATATTAGTACTAATAATTCATATAATTATACAGATGAAGAGGATATTCATAAATAAAATCGTTAAACCATATTAAAAAAGTCATGTCAGAAAAACATCTAACCAAACTAGGAGAGTATTTTGCCAGTAAGGCGGTAAACCGATCTCAAATAGCCAGGAGAACCGGGCTAAGCAAGCAGCGGTTAAGCGAACTGGCAATTAACAAAAAAACCAAATTGCAGGTAGAAGAACTCTATTTAATTGCGATGGCACTGGAGGCGTGCCCCTGTGAATTGGTTGAATTTCTTTGCGGTCACTTAAAAGACAAGGTTGATACCAGCCTTTCCTGATTAAACCGGAAACTGCCGGGCCTGTATCCCCCATGGCACCGGTTTCGCAATGATGCCTTGAGTTCAGCTCAAGGAGGCTTAAAATTTTAGAATATCGCAGATATTTGGTACACCGGCCATTAACTTTTTTCCATTTTTGCTGATGATTGTCATTGACACTGAAAACAATGATCATCGTAACCAACAGGAAATCGATGGAAATTGCAGGCAAATCTTAAACTTTAGATGATCCGGGAGGAAAATTTGATCGGATTTCTGTTTTTCTTAACTATACTATTTCAAAGTTGTACCATGGTTAAAATAACAGTTAGTGACCAACGGAGCCAATCACCCAGGCATGTTTTACTGGATGGCGATACGGTAGTAACTACCTGGGGGGCTATAAAAGTTAACCAATCGGATTTTTTCCCTTCAAGCTTCCGGATCAAATCAAACGGAAAAGTGATTTTTATAGACCCGGTGGAAACAAATGGTACAGATAAGGCGGATTACCTATTCCTGACGCACGCGCATCCGGATCATTTTTCTATGAAGGATATCAGGAAACTGACAAAACCGGAAACAATTTTCATCTGCGCCAGGGGGCCGGGCCGGCGCCTTTCAAAATATGATTATCATATTAAGCAGGTAAAACCCGGTGACAAACTGGATTTGGGTGACGGTTTGAAATGTGAAGCAGTGGCAGCCTACAACACAAAGCCAGTCTTTTTGTGGATAAAAGCTCACCCGAAATCGCAACAAAATGTCGGTTATATTCTGACACTTGGTAACAGGGTACGCATTTACCATGCCGGCGATACAGACTATATTCCGGAAATGAGCAATATCAGAGATATTTCCCTCGCCCTTGTTCCGGTTGGTGGAGATAACCTGACCATGAATATAGAAGATGCTGCGAAAATGGTCAATGAAATTGGTCCTGAAGTGGTAGTCCCGATGCACTATGAAGTCAAAAAACAGGAAGATTTGATGAACTTTAAAAGTCTGGTTGAAAAGAAGGTAAAAGTTGAGATATTATGAGCGGTGAACTCGTTTGACCAGCAAACGGGCAGGCAAAACCTTAAGGAGTTTTTGAAGGACACCAGTTCATACTGATAGCTACTCACAACCTTTTGCCTTGTATTGTTTTTTAAAAAAAGCCTGCACAGAAACAGACCGATGGGCAACAAAAAAAGAGGTTGTCTCAAAAGGGTAAACATATCCGGGTACCTACCTGAGAAAAATCCCCAATACAAAAAACTGAGGCCGTTCAAATTACTTTTGAGACGGCCTCCTCTTCTATATCATATGGAGAACAAATGATTTTACTTTTGTTTCCCTGTAAACGTCAAAAGATCGTCGATTTCCTCGGTGCTCAATGCGCGGTCATAAATTCTTACGTCATCGATCATTCCGATAAAACGGTTGAAAAAACCAGCGCCGTTTGCAGACCAGTGTGCACCAATAGCCGAATTACTATTTGACACATTGATTTTGTCTTCCTTAGAACCTTTCAATACACCGTTGGTATAGGCACTGAATTTGCCCTTATCATATACCATTGTATACAGCATCCACTTGTTCGCATCTGTTTTTTCGAAAGGATAGGCAACAGTCACATTTTTTTCTGCATTGTTATCGATTTGCGACCCTATCGAGAATCGTATGTTTCCCCAGTAGTGTCCTATCCCCAACATACCACCATGGTGATCGCCAAAAGACAGATACCCGGAACCATCAGTGTGGGTTAAACCTTCTTCATTGACCCAAACAGATAAGGTAAAAGCATCCATGTTGTTAAAATCAATTTCCGGAAGTAAAACGTAAGACTCTTGGTTGCCGTCCAGTTTAATACCCTGGGAAACTTTTCCTTGCCGGAAGTCAGAGAATCCCTGGATTTTAGCGTGCAGATCATTCCCTGAAGCATCATTCACATCTCCGTCAAGCGGATAGTAAGCGATCATTCCGGTTTCAATGCCGGGCGTTTCAGGCTTATCATCATTAGGGCATCCATGAAATGTGACAAGATCGTTGATTTCCTCATGGGTCAAAGCACGATCGTAGATCCTTATATCATCCATCATGCCAATAAACCGGTTGAAAAAGCCTG
>JAKSDQ010000281.1 GCA_022360015.1 Cytophagales bacterium | reverse complement strand
GGCCGGGTGCTTCTTGGCGCGTTTGGCCTGTTGCCATTCGGCGAGGCTGTAGTTGCGCGGGTTAGACTCTTTCGAATTCACAAAGCCGCGCGGCATTGTCCAGCCGTGCTCCAGATAGAGTTCCCGGCCCAGCGTTTGCAGCCTGGGCCGGTCATAGGACATCTGCACCGCGCGCATCCTATCCGTGTCGATCCGGCACCACACCGCATGCGCGTGGCGGCGGATGGACCCGTCCATCCCGTATTTCTCGTGAAAGACGATGGCGCGCGGCTGGCCGCTCAACCCGAGGCGTTCTTCCGCCCGGTTCACCGCGTCAACCAACAGTTCGGGCGTGGGATCGGCCTCTTTCGGCGGGTTGAGGCTCAGCGAATAGAGATGCTGCTTGCAGCGCGTCCCCCGGCTGATCGCATAGGATTCCTGAAACGCGCCCGCCAGATCGTTAGAGACGAAGCCACGGATTTCATGCACGACAACCCGCTCGTTATCGTCTTTCATCAAATGCCGGGCCAGATCGGCCCCGCCGCCGCGCTGATTGCCCACCAGGATCATCAAACCCTCGCTTTCAGGCCCAGCGCGGTGATCAAGTCCCGATGCATGGCGGAGATCTCCGCGCAGGCTTGCTGGAGCGCTCGCGCGCTTTCAGGGTCGAGATGCACCGAGCCATCCCGCACCGCCCAGGACAGCGCATCAAAATCCTGTGCCAGATTCGAACGGCCAAGCGCCCGCAGCACGCGCGCCAAAGCCTCGTGATCCTTGACCGGAAACTTGCCCCTTGTCTTCCTTGGGCGGGCGGCCTCGCCGAAAACCCGCTCCCGCACATAGGCGCTGATCGACATTCCCGCCGCCTCATGCTCCAGCCGGGCCTTTTCTTCCGGCGTCACGCGCAGGCTTACATAGACGGCCCGCGCCTTCTTCTCTTTCGGCTCAACCGGGACCGCCTCCACGCCACCAGTGGAAGCAGCCGAAAACGCGCCATGCATCACGCCCGTCTTTTCGCAAATCTTCACGCGGTCCATCACGCTGGTCCCCCGAACTCAGG
>JAKSDQ010000220.1 GCA_022360015.1 Cytophagales bacterium | reverse complement strand
CCTTTTGATTGGCTTAAATATACATTGGAAAAAATACCTGATACCAAACTCAGCCAACTGAACACACTGCTGCCACTGAAAGATAATTTTGATCAGACCAAATTACAATAGGTACAACGCCGAAGGGATACATATTGCAAGCCGTGCGTTTTAATTTTCTTTCACCGTTGAGGCAAACTTACTCTTTGACAAGCTTAGACTTTCGCCTGAGTTTGGGCGGCTTGGCAATGTGTCTGGCTGTTGTAAATCATAATTTATCTTTAAGCTCACGAATCATCGCATCCATACTAATTGTATCATTTATTGCATATTTAACAGGGTAAACATAGCCTTTTGAGGTCGCTATTTGTTTAAAAACTATGTGTCTTGTAGAGGGTACGCCTTTTCGTAGATTGGTGATTTCATCTTTGAGTATCTCGATCAGGCGGTTTTTTCTAAAAATAAAAAATTGTTCTTCCGTGCCAATTAAGAAATATTCACAATTGTCTACTTTGAGTATACCACTATTTACATAGCCATAATTACTTCCTTTAGACTTTTCCTGATATTCTATATAAACATTGCCATACTTTTTAATGAGCGTATCATTTTTGATTTCTATGCCAAGAGCGTTTTCACCTAGCTCATATTGACCTTCCGGAGTTAAGTATTGACCGAGATCCAAGCCATATTTCTCCTGAATTAAATCAGCAATAAAATTTTCAAACAGAAACGAGTCTTGTAATTTTCTCTTATAGTAGCCAGTTTTTTTCCTGTCACTCCATATAGAAACTTTTGGCTTATACTTCGAGGGAAAGTTGTCTTTAAAATAATTGTGTTTCTCTGTGTTTTCTTTTAACCAAAGAAATACCTTACTTTCTTCAATTTGCCCACTCTCAATGAAAGAATTGAATAAATTTATAAGTTTATCAGTTAGCTCAAAATGAACATAATCATCCAGGGAAACGGCTGATTTACCTTGAACCTCTAACTCATGATATAAAAAGATTTGCAGGTATTCCAAATAGTCTGTTTTGTTCTCAAAAGTTTTAAACACCATCAGATAATATTTTCAAGATTTTGCCAATTTTTGTTCAATTTTCCTGGTGTATATTCATAATGCCTATTACTATTTATATACCATAGGTTATTCTCAAGTACGACCAAACCGCCTATGAAATTGCCACCTTCTTCATTCAATTTCAAAATCTTGTCCGCCAGTCCTTCAGCACGTCCTTCCGGGTTTTGAGCTGTAAACCCACTCTTGGTATCAAAAATCCCAATGCTACCGTCTTTTAATTTTAAGATCCAATCAGGGTAAAAAAGGCTTTCTTCTTTGGTGGTATTATTGAAGTATTTTAAGCAATAATATTCTTTGCTTCCTTCACCGTTTTTGAACCACCATTCAAGCGACTTTTCCTTTTGCTCCAAATACTTGATAAACTTCAATTCATTTTCACGCCCTTTGTATTCCTTTCTAAGATAGAACGGCTGAACTACGCTCAATTTTGAAGTACCTTCGTCAGCAGTCAATTCTGCAAAGTCATCTGTATAATTGTACTCTTCCTTAATCTCAAATAAAGAAGCTTCACGTTCTTCAATTTCCTGTTTTCTTTTTTCAGTGAATTCCTTTTTGATAGGATAGTAGTCCTTGAGTACTCTTGTTAAAGCGAGACGGAAAATACTTGCTTGTTCCTTGTTTATATCTTCAATAAATACTCGGTAATAGTAATTGCTGTCTGTGTCTAAAACACGCTTGAACCATACTCGCAATGCCGATTTGAGGAGCGACCATGAACGAGAAACGTTTGATATCTTAGTCTCTGCTTCTGTTTGTTCGGAAAGCAATTTGAAACACCAATAATTAAAAAGCTTTTCAACATCATTACGCGACATTTCATATTCTTCGTCTCGTCCTTTTTTAGCGAATTCAAGATTGAGTTTGTCATAATCCAAAAACTCTGCATCGACCATCAGTTTATTTGTCAACTTGGGTTGTAGGTCAATCCCTTTTGCTTCAAGTTTTGATCTTGTTAATGCCAAATGTTCGTTTTCTTCAATGCCGAAATACTCGTTCATTGATTTGAGGAAGCTCATTTGAAATTTAAAGGCATGACCTAAATCGCCATAATCTGCTCTTGAGACAAAATCGGAATAAAGGTTTTCAATGTTGGTAATTCCGTCTTTTCGTTTAGAAGTGTAAACGAAGGGCTTATTTTTGGAGGACTGATTTGGAATTCCAATTTCATTTCTTTTGTAGTTGGTAAACAAGTAGCCTGTTCGCAGTTTTGGGCTATCTTTGTAATCGTTTTTTTTGTCAGGTTCGGCCGTTCGTAATATTCTTCCTATGACCTGGGTATAGAAAGTGGCTGAGTTGATTTCCCGGAACATAACTAAAATGTGCGCTCTTGGACAATCCCAACCTGTTCCCGCAGCTTGTTTGAAAAGCATGAAATCTACGTCACTTTCATTGTGTGTAATGAATTCCATATTTTTTTGCTTACCGTCAAACCATAAGGCTACTTTGTTGTCAACATCAACTTTCTTCCTGGTCAGGTAATCAGTAACGATTTGCTCTTTAGTTTTTTGTCCTGTGTCTTTCAGCTTGCTATCATCATTTGGAAGCTGAATCAGAACAAGCGGGTTGATTTTTTTGTCGAGCTTGGTGTATTCTTCTTCAAGTTCCTTCTTTTTCTCAATGGCAAGGTCAATTAGCAATTCATCTAAGTCTCTTACTGGAAACTTGTGTAAATCTTCATCTGTTTGAACGGCAATTTTTTCTTTGATTAGTCCTTCGGCAACCACATCATCTCTTTCGACACTTACGTAGCCTACCTTTCCTTCTCGTACTTCATCAATTTTTGGGATATTTTTTGGTGTTGCCGATACATTGATTATGACTTTTGGATTTACAACATCTACTACGCTTGTTTGAGCAAGGTCTGAAAGGTGCGTATGACTTTCATCAATGACCATAATTATTTCCCGCCCTTCTTCTTTCGTGTTGTCAATAACATCTTCAAAATAGAAGCCTTGCTCCTTGTGAAAGTCTGTATCATCTGGTCTTCTAAGCACACGGTTTTCAGCGGCTTTCGAAACCAACTTTTGCCAATTTATAAAAAGTATATCGTTTTTGAGCAGTTTGCCTTGTTTGAAATCTTCCATTGTAAGCAAGTTGTTTTCAAGGTTTGTGTTGAAGTATTCCTTGAATTTTTCCTTGCTCTGAATAGCAAGATTGTCACTAAAGGTTATCCAAATAATGGCTTTATCGTAATCCCAATTCGGTAATGTGTTTAATCCGTGAATGAAGTTTGAAATCATAAAGGTTTTACCACTTCCTGTTGGTGATTTGAAAACCAAATGCCTTTGTGGCTCAGTTCGCTGCCATAACTTCTGAAAACTCTCCGTGAGTTCTTCTATTGCTTTTTTCTGAAATTCTAATGGACTGAATCTGCTCATACCGCAACTATGTTGTAAATGTTCTTGTAAATCTCTAAAATGGATTTGGGAATGGTTTTAATGGTAATGTCCGGTATATGATCGAACAATTCTTCGTAATCACTTGTGTCACCCCAACTGAACAAATAGAGCAAAACGGGTTTTTCAACGGATTCCACTTTTTCCAGGAAGCCTTCCATTTGATCTAATTCTTCCTTGAAGTAAACCGCTGTTGTTTTGTCTTCATTCTCAAAGAATTGATAGAAATCCGTTGCTTCGACTTCTTCCAAAGTGTTTTCCGCTATCGCAAGCAAATAGCCTGCTTTGCGTGCTAAATCTAATTTGTCTTCGTCAGAAACTGAAAGAATATTGTTTTTACCAACAAAAGAAGTCTTGTAATACTTTAAAGAATTTCCAAATCCTTGAATCAAACTTGACTTTTTTATGATTCCGTAGATGGAGTACTTGTCCTTGCGAACTTCTTCCTTAACTTCGTTATATCTCTGCTTGTATTCTTCCGAAAAAAATTTATCCCTTGCTTGAAGTATGGCCGTATTGTCAATAATAGTGGCAGAATTCAGGCTTACTTCAAATAGTATTTCTTTTTGATTCCTACTTTGAGAATAGCCTTTAATTACGTTCCGAATTCGTGGATATGTCACTTCATGAGCAATGTCATTCTCATTATTTGTACATAAAATAACTTGACGATTCCCACCGTCAATGTTATTTTGTTCCATTAAAGCTTGTCCTGTGGAACCACTACCCGCAAAAAAATCGAGTATTAGCGCGTTTTTATTCGATGTGCCAATAGAGAATAAAAACTTGATAAAATCAACGGGTTTTTTCCCATTTCGAAATTCGATTCCACCTTCGTAGCCAACTGTATTGAATGTTTCTTCAAAATCAAGAAAGTTTGGATAAGGAACTTCCTTAACATCATTTTTACTTAACGGAACACCCTGGAAATAAAAACCATTTAAGTTGTTCTCTGATTTTCTGGTCAAGAAATACCTGTGATCAAATTTGTCATCTCCTATATTTGGTACTTTATACAAATAATTAAAGAGATTATTTCGCCCTTCGAGATATTTCATATGAAAGCGGCCGGAACTGTTTCCCTCCTTTATTGATCCCCGAATGTTTATCTTTTGTAGATTATCAGCAGAAGGTTCAGTTTTTACGATCTTGTATTCGCCTGGTTTAAAAACATGTACTTCTTTGTTTCCAAGAGCAATTATTTCAGGATTTTCAATCAATT
Organism: Cytophagales bacterium; assembly: GCA_022360015.1. Lineage (GTDB taxonomy): Bacteria > Bacteroidota > Bacteroidia > Cytophagales > Cyclobacteriaceae > Agaribacillus. The sequence goes on along the minus strand of JAKSDQ010000220.1, from coordinate 3,981 downwards.
CCTTAACCTGATAAACATAGTTGTATATGGAAGTATTATCCTGAAATCGTTTAATGCTTTTGAAATTTGACGATTTGCGATAAAGTAGTAATTGTTCAGTTGTTTCATGATAGTCTTTATCGCCCTTCAGTATTCGGTCTTCATGCCTAACTTTTACTGTGAAGGACGTCATGTAATTTGACTCTTGGAATATTCTATCACATAATAGTTTTAACTGTGAGTATTCTTCTTCGTTAATTGAAATAAAAATCACACCTTCAGGCTTCAATAACCTTTGAGCAAGCTCAAGCCTTTTGCTCATGAAGGATAACCAATAACTGTGTCTTAGTGGGTGGTCTTTTGGAACTTCTGTGCCGTCTGGGTAAGTTTCAAGCACTCTCTTGTCTCTGTATCTGAAGCCATCCGATCCCGTGTTGTAAGGCGGATCTATATAGATTAGATCAATTTTTTCTTTGTGGGTATAATTGAGACAAGTCAAAGCATGATAGTTATCACCTTCAATTAAAATATGAGTTGGTTTCCCATCATCATTTTTAATGGCTTTCTCTTTTACTTCTTCTAATACTGGTAATTGGTTTTCACTGTCTTCCTCAAATGCTTCAGGTGCCTCCATCCAAACCAAACCGTATTTTGCCTTTTTCACCCTATTGTTGGCAAGTTCTAACTGCTTTTGCAGTCGATCAATTTCATCGAGCAATTCTTGCTCTTTAGATATTTTACTCATGGTCTCTGTTTCTTTTTTCAAACAAGTCTGCTACTTCAACATCTAATATCTTGGCAATCTCATAAAGCACTTCAAGCCTGGGCTGCTTTCTGTTTTGCACATAACCGTTCACCATGTTGTAACTCTTTCCAAGTTTCTCAGCCAATCAAGTTTGCTTAATCCCTTTCTTTTCGAGCACCTCCTTTATCCGGTTCATGTCCGTTCAAATTTATTTGGCCAAGATAGTATTTTAATTTTAACTATCTCGTTTTTCAATATATGAAAGGTTCGAAATATTGTCGTGCAAGGCGGAGGAGGTATTTTGGGCCCCTGAGGAAGTATTTCTAATGCGGCTTATAGCCATCGGTCACCTATATGAAATAAGGTCTTTCTGGTTACTCGACCTTGGGTATGATATGCTCAATCCTAATTTCGCACCTTTCCGGAATTCCTGAAAATCGGATTTGATAAATCCCTATCTTTCTAAATCATAGTTTTGCTTAAAAGAGATATCAACTATCCTACCAAATAGATTGATTAGTTGAAATGAGGAATCATCTAACCCCGGAATATGTTTTTGGCTATAATCATTTTGAAATCTCAAAAGTCTCCCGGTAAGCCTGTTCCATTTGGCGGATCTCGTGATCGGTGAGTTTATCAAATTTTTTGCGTCTCCTCTTGGGAAAAGTGCCTTTGTTTTGATGCAGGAAAAGGATCATAAGGTTGATGTGCTTATCTGGCATATCTACTATAGATTGCACAGTGCTTTTTAATTCATCGTACCTTTGGATAAACCTTAATTCATGGGGCATTTCCCGGGTTATGGTTTCCCGGATGGTTTGGGCCAGAAATATGCTTTGAGCTGTAAAATCGGGATAGCGGTAATATGCTTCAATCTCATCCGCATTAGTTACCTTTAATTCTTCATTTCCCTTCCTTTTATATTGTGCCACTTTCATAACCGGTTTGGAAAAGTTTTCCAGCGCCTGGTCATACTTTTTCATATTATTCAACATATATGCTGATACGGGAATGATCAGTCCTACAGGCACAATACCGTCCCGGACCAATGTATCGTGGATCAGGAAGCGGTGAATTCGGCCATTGCCATCCTCAAACGGGTGATGAAAAACAAAGCCGAAGGATAGAATTGTTGCCCGGATGACTGATGGGGCTCCTTCTGATTTTTCGCTGCTTTCCTTTAATCCCTTCATAAGGGACGACAGGTAAACAGGGGGCGGACAAATGTAGTGGATGAGTTCAGTGAAATCAGGTAGCGATTGGCCGATCAAGTGATACTGTAATTTGTTCAAAAAAAGAAAATTTTACTGTAAAACGTTCGGTTTTGTTGTAATTCATGTCAAACTTGCCGGGTTTTGCTGCAAAACGTTCGCTAATTACTGTAAAAGATGTCGTTTTAAAGCCATTTTACTGTAAAATGATTGCCCTGCCCAAGAAGGCCTGGTCTTAACCGAAGCCCAGGTAGTTGCCTTAGAGAAGGCCAAAGAAGAAAAGAAAGCAACCGGAGAAATAGAGACCCATCATCCTGGTTATCTTGGTGCCCAGGATACTTATTATGTAGGTACAATCAAAGGCGTAGGGAGGGTCTATCAACAAACTTTCATTGATACCTATGCAAAAGTAGCTCATGTGAAGCTATATGATCGAAAAAATGCCCTGGTTGTCGCTGATTTGTAAGCTTACTGTAAACTACCTGTTTGAAAATTTGGGTCATTGGGCCAATATAGCATGTAAAAAGCGCTCAGCGTAAACCATCACAGCGTGAAAGTGTACACATCGTGTTCTTGATAGCACGTTTAGGTTTATTGAAAACTACATTTAATAAAAGCTGGCCTCCCCAAAAAATGGTCTGGAAGCAAAGGGGGATAGGCGCGGTCCTGTTTTTCTAGAAAGCTTACAATCTAACCGTTACTAACCGTTAGTTGGCTAAGCTAAAAATTAAGGAAGCTGGCATGTGAGTAAGGTGTTATTGACACATTTTTGTCAGCTTCAAAGCGTAGAGCGACCCGATCCGGTTCACATTAGAAACATCCTGACTGCTGAAACCATCAGCATCAGGTATAAACAGGCAGTGAAGCCTAAGAAAATTCGCAAAAAAACGATGTTACATGCTTTTTTTTTGAAAACATTACATTAAACAAATAATCATTTTGTAAAAATTGGAAATATTAAAATTTTATTTTATGAAAGTATTACTACTAAAAATGATTGTATTAGTTTTACAATCGTCTTAACTAATTAAATTATAGTATTTCTGATTATAAAACTATTGTATCTCCAACAAAAAATTAATTATTATGAAAAGACTTTATGTTGCCATTTTGTTAGTGTTGTTGGCTCAGGCTGCATTAGCGCAGCAAGAAGAAGAGCCTAAATTTGGAATGAGTGTATCGCTGAACTCAGACTCTTTTTTTGGCTTCTATCCTTTTTTCGCCGGCTCTTATAAGGCCGGTGATAATATTGATTTTACTTTTTACGGCATACTCTGGTCAGGCGGTACTGGTGAGAACTGGGGTAACTGGACAGAATTTGGGATAGGTATCGGTTTCCCCGTGGGTGAGGCCCTTTATGTAAATCCCCAGATAGGCTTGCTGAACGGTAGTCTTACCTCGGGATTAGGATCGCCTGTTTTGGGAGAGGGGATCGTACCCAACCTTACCGTAAGACTCAACACTGATAAAATGGAAGGTGAGTTGTATGCCGGCTATTACAATGGGTTTGACCATGGAAATCCTGTCACCAACAACTACTTGCACTATTGGCTCAACGGGGGTGTTAAGATCGGTTCTTTCTTCTCTATGGGATTACATCTTGAGCACTTAAGGTTTACTGGAGGCGAAAACCAGGAATCGGATGCATCTACTGATCTGTATGTGGCACTGGGTCCATACATCCAGTTTGCCGACCCTGACGGTGGCCCATTTGCCCGATTCACAACCGGTAGCGACCTGCGCTCGGATGAAGAGGTCGACAAAAGCGGCGTTGACCTCTCTTCTTTCTTCAAAGTCACCGCCGGATTTAGCTTTTAGATAAAAATATTTGTTTTATGGTTACAAAAGTGTGGCTGGTGCAATTCTATCAGCCTCACCTTTTTTGTTTTCGCAGGCTGGGATTATGTTTCGTTTGCCAACTTCTCCTTTTTCTGATACAAAGTTTTTGAGCAAGCCCAGAAATAGATATCATATCCGTTTGTATAGAAACAAAAGGGAAGCTCACAATCTTGTGTTGACTGAATGTTGTAGCAATATTGTTTGGCT
>JAKSDQ010000299.1 GCA_022360015.1 Cytophagales bacterium | reverse complement strand
ACCTCCCTGCCGGTAAAATGCTTCCCGAACGGCATATCTCGCGTCAGGCGTCTACCAATAAGCCAATCTAAAGCAGCCGGTTGAAGCGCTTCTTCCGGGGCGGGCCTGAGGCACTCTAAGTGTTCGGCGGAAAGAACGGTACCTGCCGCCAAGCCTTGAGCTGCTCGTACGCAACGCCGCTGTACAATGCGTGTGTCGCGTTCGTTTTCCTCAACGATTTTCAGCGTGTTTCCGAGAGATGCTTCCAGATCGCGCGTACGCTCTACCATCTCGCGCCAACTCGTAGGATTCATAGAAAAGGGGTGGTCGGGACCCTCACGATCGTTATCGTCGGTAAAGTGCTTCTCGATGACGCGTGCCCCGAGTGCCACCGCGCCCAAGACCGAAACATCTCCCGGCGTATGGTCAGAAAGCCCGAGTACCACGTCGGGGAACATCGCCGCGTAACTCTTCAGAACGTTGAGCGACAGATAGCGGAAATTGTCGCGGCTACCGGTGTAATTGGTATTGCACTGGAAGAGGCATATTGAACGATTGTGTTTTTGAGTGATAGTAACAGCCCGCGCAACTTCCGCAACATCCGAGGCACCGGAGGCGATGAGCACCGGCTGCCCCTTTTTTGCGATATACTCGACGATCTGAAGCCAACTGATATCGCCGGAACCGATTTTGAACGCCGGAACTATTGACGATAGGTGATCGACGGCTTTTAGGTCATACGGCGAAGAGAAAAAATGAATCGATTCACGCTTGCAATGAGCGGCCAACTCTTCTGTCCATTCCCAATCGATCGAAGCATCTTCGTACACTTCGAAGATGCTCTTGGTCCAAGATGACTGGTGCGACACCTTGGCTTTCATGTCTTTGAACCCGTAATCGCTAACGATATGCCGTGCGCGAAAGTGCTGAAACTTAGCGGCTTCCGCTCCAGCTTCTTTGGCCTTCGAGATAAGATCCTTCGCGCGAGTCAAATCCCCGTCATGATTCGCTGCGATATCCGCAATGAAGTATGTAGGATGTCTATCGCCAACGATTCTATCCGCAATCTTGAACTCAGGCATGTGTTCCCTCCAGTTGTGATAACCGCAAATCGCCTTCGTCTGCCAGGAACGCAGCAATGCTCGCGCTAGCAGTTGGTAAGGTCGCCCCCGTTCGTTCTCGAAATGCCTGCGACGACAGCCCCATGTTATGAGGGCGCCGCGCTTTTAGCGGAACATCGCGCAGCAGACCCCCGCGCAATCTAGTGTGATCTCGGCCGAGTTGCCGTGCCATTTCGCGCGCGAACTCCTCTTTTGAGACCACATCGCTACCAGCCAGATGGTACAGGCCCAGCACATCGTTCTCAATTGCGTTGAACAACCGCTTTGCAAACAGACCGATATAGATCGGCGAGAACAACACATCGGAGAACATCGTGGCAGCTTCGTTGTTCACGATGACACGAAGCACCCACTCTCCAAACGAGCCCTTGTCACGAACCACGTTCCAGCCGAAGATGTTCGTTCGAACCACCAAACTATTGTGATACGAAAGCGCTCGATCTTCGCCCAATAGCTTGGAGGCACCGTAGGCGTTGATGGGGTTTGGCGCATCGGTTTCGGTGTACGGCCGGTCGCGAGCTCCATCGAAGACTGCATCTGTCGAAATGTGGACAAGTCGTGCCCCGATCGCCTGGCACCCTTCGGCAAGCGTGCCAACCGCATCGGCATTTATCAACGCAGCTAGTTGCGGCTCTTCCTCGCAACGATCGACATTTGTCATCGCCGCACAGTTAACAACGACGTCGGGTCTCAACCGATGCAGCAGCGTAGCGACCGCTTCGCGATCTGTTACGTCAAGACGCAAAAGGTCCTGCGTGTCATCCTGGCCGTAATAGGGTGTTGCCGCGTTACGATCGGTTCCGACCAATCGAAACTGACTTGCCCATCTCCGGTGTAGATACCCGCCCAAAAGACCGGATGCTCCGGTAACGAGCACGATTCTTCCGGCACCCATAGTCAATAGACTATATCAATGTCGTTTATTCTTTCGCGGATGTCGTCCGTCGTGAGCCAGGAATGATTGTTACCCGACGAGTACTCGAAGAACTCATCGACTTTTTTTCCACCTGACAGAATTCGTTTGTGGTCCCACCAATCAAGGCTCGACGGGTAGACGATGTAATGGTTGTCGTATTCATAGGTATGAAACGAATCGTACTCGGTCACCATCACCTCGTGCAGTTTTTCACCCTCGCGAATGCCGACCTCGCGAACCCCTCCCTTTGGCAGCATCGCCGCCGCCAAGTCGGTGATTTTAAACGATGGGATCTTAGAGATGTACGTTTCGCCGCCTTTTGATTCGCCGATCGCTTTGAACACTAAGTCGACCGCTTCATCAAGCGTGATCCAGAATCGAGTCATACGATAGTCGGTAATGGGAAGTTCGTTTACCCCATCGGCCACGAGTTTATGAAAGAACGGTATAACCGACCCGCGACTTCCGGCAACATTTCCGTACCTCACCACCGAGAAGGTGGTCGTTTT
>JAKSDQ010000304.1 GCA_022360015.1 Cytophagales bacterium | reverse complement strand
TGGAGAAGCGGCGAATGATCGATCAGGCATTGCTGTGAGTTTGAGCTCAGATGGCTCCACAGTGGCCATTGGGGCACTGTGGAATAGTAACAAGGCCGGTCATGTGCGGGTATATCAATGGAATGGCAGTGCCTGGGTTCAACAAGGGGCAGATATCGATGGAGAGGCAGCGGATGACCGGTCAGGCGTTGCTGTAAGTTTGAGTTCCAATGGCTCCATTGTAGCCATTGGAGCAGTATGGAATGGCCCATTTACCGGTCATGTGCGGGTGTATGAATGGGACGGTGGCGCATGGGTTCAACGAGGTACGGATATCAATGGAGAAAAAGGAGGTGATACGTCAGGTTCTGGTTTAAGTTTGAGTTCCGATGGCTCCACGGTGGCCATTGGGGCAGTGGAGAATGACGGTAACGGTGAAAATGCCGGCCATGTACGTGTGTATCAATGGAATGGCAGTGCCTGGGCTCGAAAAGGCGCAGATATCGATGGAGAAGCGGCGGGTGACCAGTCAGGCATTGCCGTAAGTTTGAGTTCCGATGGCTCCATAGTGGCCATTGGGGCCAACTTGAATGACGGTAACGGCAACAATGCCGGTCATGTACGGGTATATCAATGGAACGGCAGTGCCTGGGTTCAACAAGGGGCAGATATCGATGGAGAAGCGGAGGATGATCAATCAGGTCGTACTATAAGTTTGAGTTCCGATGGCTCCATGGTGGCCATTGGAGCTAATTTGAATAACGGTAACGGCAACGCTGCCGGCCATGTGAGGGTATATACTACCAATCCTGTGCTACCCACCGTTACCACCGTAGCTGCTGCATCCATTACAACGACATCAGCCACTTTAGGAGGTAATGTTACCGCAGATGGTGGCGCAGCAATAGTCGAAAGAGGAATAGTATATGCCATAACAAGTGCTAATAACAACCCGGAAATCGGTGGTTCGGGCGTAACTAAAGTGGCTGACGCAAGTGCCACAACAGGAATATTCGGTGAGTCAATTACCGGTTTAACAACAGGTATACAATATTCTTTTAAGGCCTATGCTACTAATTCCGTAGGCACAGGCTATGGTGTGGTACAGTCTTTTGTTACTCCCTCACCAACCGTTACCTTGTCCCAATCCACCACAACAGTGGCAGAAGCTTCAGGTACCAATACCCTCACGGCTACCTTGTCGGCAGCCAGTAGTAAGAACGTCACCGTCATGCTCGGTGTGAAAGCGGGCAGCACTGCCACCCTTACCGATGACTTCACCCTATCAGCAAACAGTATTGTCATCAATGCCGGAGATCTGACGGGAACGGCTACATTGACCGCGGTACAGGACACGCAGGATGAAGCGCCTGAAACCATCACCATAGAAGTCACCTCAGTCATCAATGGCTCAGAAACGGGGACACAGGAAGTAACCAGTAATATCACAGATGATGACGATCCACCAACCGTTACCCTAACGGTTGGTTCTCCCTCAATTTTAGAGGCTGCGGGAACATCCGGTATAACGGCGACGCTCTCAGCGGTTTCAGGACGAGATGTAACGGTCACGCTTGACTATACAGGTACTGCCACTAATGGGACCGACTATAACAACTCGGCCAGTACCGGCATCACGATCACTGCTGGCAGCTTGTCGGCCAATGCTATTACAGGCATAACCGCCATCGATGACATGGTCCCGGAAGCAAGTGAGACCATTATCATCGATATTATCGGGGTAACCAATGGTTCGGAGAATGGGACTCAACAGCAAACGGTTACCATCACCGATGATGATATCCCGTCGGTACAGTTCAATACGACCGCTTCCAACGGTGCAGAATCAGTAAACACGGCCAATTTGCCAGTAGATCTTTCAGTAGCCAGTACACTCACTGTAACAGTAGACTACACTGTTTCGGGCACCGCGATGGCTGGCACGGACTACATGTTGGCAGCGGGTACATTGACCTTCAACCCGGGAGAAGTGAATAAAAACATCACAATAGCCGGTATCGTTGATGATGCCATTTTAGAAACCGATGAAATCGTGGTTGTTACTTTGTCATCTCCCGCTAATGCAATTTTAGGTGCGAATATAGCTCATACCTACACAATTAATAACAATGACAATGCCTCGGTCACCCTAGCCGATATCAGCGGGAATGAGAATGATGGAGCGATCACAGTTACTGCTGTACTTGACAATGCGGTCCAGGGAGGCTTCACAGTGGATGTAAGCACGGCAGATGGCACGGCCACCACAG
>JAKSDQ010000310.1 GCA_022360015.1 Cytophagales bacterium | reverse complement strand
TCGGATACAGTTTGAATGGGTATTTATCTCAAGATATGAGTAAAACACCCCTTGTTTTCTATCGATTCTCAGTGAGATTTTAACCAAGCAAAATAATATTTGGCAAAAAAATCAGAGGCTACCCTTTTGAGACAGCCTCTTGATTAACTTTTTGTGCTTAGTGCTGCCGTCTGCTTCTTGAGCCGGAACTTGTTCCTGAACCTGCCCTGGAACTTCGACTACCGGATCCGGATGATTTTACGGCAGAGGAACGTCCTCTTGGCTCAGCCTTTACCTGGCTTCTGCTGTTCGTGTTGTAGCTGCGGGTTCTGCTTTGCGAACTTCTTTGATAGCTTCTGCTATTACCTGATCGGCTGTTGCGATTATCCGTGCTTTTCACAGTTCTTGCAGACTGACTTGGCTGTTGCCGCGATGTTCCGGTGGTAGCTCCCTTACGACTTCGGTAGGAATTGCCACGCTGCCCCTGTACGCTGGCGTTGCTCCTGCCTGACCGCTGAATCCTGGACCTGCTACTGCTTTGTCGCTGAACCCTGGTATTGCTGCTCGGTCGTTGAATCCTGGCGTTATTACTACTCTGACTTTGCACCCTGGACCTGCTACTGCTTTGCCGCTGAACACTGGTGTTGGTGCTCGGTCGTTGAACCCTGGCATTATTACTACTCTGACTTTGCACCCTGGACCTGCTGCTGCTTTGCCGCTGAACACTGGTGTTGGTGCTCGGTCGCTGAACCCTTGTGACCCGGCTGTTGTTTCCCCTGTAACTACTGCTACTCCGACTTCTGGTAACCCTGCCATCTCTCCTGTACGTTCTGTTACTACTATAGGAATCCCTGCCCGATCGATGGTCACGGTAGTATCTGCGACTCACCGGCCTTTCCCTGTAATATTGTTTATGATAGTGCAAGTGATTGTAATTGTAAACATATGTAAAGTTGTAGTAAGGCTTGTGATAGTGATAGTGGGGCCTGACCCTGAAACTCACCAACGCGGGATAGTAGAAATTGTGATAATAATAACTATGATAGCCGCAATCATAACACGTATGATTAATCAGCGGATAATCGTCATGATATATCCTGTCCAGCACGTGGCCTCGGCGGTTGAGATACAATTCTACGAAGAAAGGGCCGTCTCTCAGAATTAATCTGAATCTCAGACGCCCGTGAAACCTGATCCTTTCCGTATGTACCCATACATAACCAGGATAGTCATAGTTGACCACATCCACCACAGGCAAAGGCAGATTCCAACTTAAATGTATTCCTCCGGCAGTTATAAAGGTTTGAGCCTGACTGTTCGAAACCGATATGCCGGCCAATATGGTAAATATTATCAGTATCTTTTTCATAACCTGGAATTTTAAATTCTTTCCCAGTTAAGACCAAGTATTGTGCCAACTCACAAATGCTCTCAATAACTACTTGATAGTCAATTAAATGAATCCTCTAAAAAAAAGCCTGTTTCGTTGGCAGGGCGTTTACAATCCAGGCTTCCTTTATCAGAAATCACCGGTTTAAAGACAAACAAATTTGATCGGAATGGTTTATAATTTATTATATATTAATCGGTATTAATTATTTATGCAATGCTTTATTTTTGATTGTAAGCTCATTAACCGATAAAAGCGGCGTAGTTTTGAAATGGATTGAATGCATCAAAAGCAAAGGCTGGTTGGCCGTGATTACATTATTATTGGCCACGACGGCTGTCTTTTCGCAGCAATATCAGCTCAGCACTTACAATCTCGATGAAGGATTATCAAGTGGCCTGATCAAAGCCATAATCACCGATGATATCGGCTTTGTATGGAGTGCTACAGACAGAGGAGTGATCCGATTCAATGGTAAGGATGCTGTGTTGTTCAAAGACCAGATTCCAACCGGATTTGCCAAGGCATTTTGGAAAAAGGAGGATGGACAACTGCTGGTATTGCATGATTTTGGGCTGGTATCCATACGCAGTAATCCGGATACTGTATATTTCAATAAAATTATCAGCGGGCTTTCCACTGACACTGACTCCACCTTGTACTATCCCAAGTCTGTATTTGAAGATAGCCAGGGAGGTCTATGGATTGGTGAAAACCAGGCTATCAGTAAAGTTCAAAATGGAAAACTTAAAAAGTATCGCTTTGGTCCTGAAGATTTTGCCGATAGCTTTTTCAAGGCTTTTTCCATCATCGAAGATCATTTGGGCACAATCTGGGCCATGTCATTCAACGGAAATTTATACCGTTATGATTCCATTCGGGACCGGTTTATACAGTTGCCGTTAAAAGAGAATATCATTAATGTGGGCAGTATTGATAATAGGGGGGAAAACACTTTTTGGATAGGAGCAGAAAACGGTTTATTTGAGATCAAAATCAAGGATGAGAAAACCATTGGGCATTGCAGAAGGATCAATGGAATAGATAAAATATCATGCACCCTGTTGCTCAATGATAAGGAATTTTACATCGGTACCGCAGGTAAAGGGCTATGGCGGGCCGACATATCAGAAAAAAAACCTACGTTCACGGCGCTGGATATCCTTCCTTTTAATGATATCACCGGTTTACATTATGATAAGAATGGTATCTGGATCTCCAGTACTGAAAACATTGCCCTGCTTCACCCGGTGTTTTTTGAGCGGGTAAACCATTCCAGTACAGACCATATCTCCTCATTGAAACTCAATGGAGACAGTACGATTTACGCAACGGCTGATAACTATATTTTTCAGTTGGAGAAAAGGAATAACCAGTGGTATCAAAAGGAGATTCTGGAAAATTTCGATATCTATCCCATGGCTGTATCACGAGGCCGGGACTTTTTGTGGGTAGGGGATTTTTCGGGTGAGGTATTTAAGTATCAAATTGATAACCAGGAGCTTGACCGGATTCCGGAAATTTCCCCGGGTAGTCAGCTTTCACAAATGTATGAAGATAAAAGTGGAAATACATGGATTGTGGGGCATGAAACGTTGGGGTTGATTAAAATGGATACCGCCGGCAAACTTAAGTTTTTCAATGAAGGTGGACTGCCACAGGCCAAGGTGATGAGGGAGACCCATAATGGCATTTTGTTTTGTGCCGGGGGGAATGCCCGGAGTTATCTATTTCTCTACAATGAAGCCAATGATTCATTCAAAGATATAAGTGCGGAAATCGGTTTCCCTGTCCACGAAGATTTTACCATTGAAGATATGGCCTTTAGTCAGAACAACGAGCTTTTTTTGGCAAGTACCAGTGGATTGTTAGCATACAGCTTGCAACGAGGTGCAGGTGGCATTGATGGAAAAAGAGTTAAAAGGATTGACCTCAAAAAAGTGCCAATCGATGAACCCATCAAAGCATTGGCCTATGCCAAAGGGGTTTTGTGGGTGGCTACCTCCAATGGCCTTGTACGGTATCAAAACAATGCAAGCCTTTTCTATGACAAAACCAGGGGGCTTCCCAGTAAAAATCTGTCTACACGGGGGTTGCTGGTCGATTATGATAATACCCTTTGGATTGCCACTGCCAGAGGCCTTGCTTTCCTGCCTAACAGGAATCCTGCCAATGTAGTTACCCCAAAACCGATATTTGAATATGTAAAAATAAACGGGAAAAAACAGCACCTTTCCAATGAAGGCATTCAAAGTTTTGCACATAATGTTTTCCTGGAAGCACGATTTGTTTCCTTGTCGTACCCGGCAGACCGGATAAAATATCAAACCAGGATGCTACCCGGCGATTCGACCTGGTCTTCCCCCACCACTTCCAATGCGTTGTTTATTCCAAAATTCACTTCAGGAAACCATATTTTGGAAGTGCGTGCTCAACAATATGGTGGTTTGTTGTGGAGTGAGGTTCAACGCTACGGCTTTAACATCGAACGCCCCTGGTTTAAAGAATGGTGGGCCTATTTGCTGTATATTGTGTCTTTTGTTGTTATTCTGGTGGGTACGGTAAGATTTTACAACTGGCACCTGATGAAAAAAAACGAGCGGCTGGAGAGAATTATCAAGAACAGGACTATAGAAATAAAAAGGCAGAAAAATAAAATAATCACTCAAAAAAATGAGATAATTCGCCAAAATGAAAAATACCTGATGCTGAAAGAAAAGCAGCTCAATGACAAAATTGAATATAAAAACAAGCAACTGACCACCCACACGTTAAACATTATTCAAAAAAACGAAACTTTAAAGGAGTTGAGTAAAGGCATCACCCAGATAATCAGAAGTTCCGGAAGGCATCCTTCTTCTGAATTGAGGCAACTGCTGGGACTAATTAATTACAGTTTCAGAAAAGATAAAGACTGGGATGAATTTAAGTTATATTTTGAAGAGGTACATACCGGTTTCTTTGAAAACCTGATCAAGTATCAACCTGATCTCACCTCCCTGGAGCTGAGGCATTGTGCGCTGCTGCGGCTGAATATGTCGATCAGCGAGAGTGCATCACTGCTTGGCATCTCTCCGGAAAGTGTTAAAACCGCCCGTTTCAGACTCAGAAAAAAGCTGAACCTGGAGTCACAGCAGGATTTGACCGATCATGTAATGGCCATGTGATTTAGTCATATTTGCCCCCGTCATTCCCATTCCGGCTTCAAAAGTAATTATCTTTATATCAATGAAAATCAAATAGTTAAATTGTTTTGTTAACTATTTGTAAACCCTATATAATTGCATCGGCCAAATCTATTTTAAAACTTCATATTCCTTTTATTGCAAAATTTTCAAAATCGAATCATAAATCGGGTGTTTATTAAAACATCTGCATTTTTTGATCCGGGAATTGAAAAATTCAAAAACACCAACTGTATGAAACAAATTTACCTAAGATTAACCAAGCAGATGATCAGACTGTTTAGCAAGAGCCGTTTGATAGGGAGTCGGCTGCCGGCGGTGATGGTCATTTCTTTAGTGGCTGTGGCATGTAAAATTGATGACTTCCCCGATGATTTAGGGAATAATTTGGCCCCCACACTGGCTATTATTTCTCCCGGCGATACCGCCAATGTGAATGAGGGGTTTTCTGTCAGGCTTAGGACTGAAGACGAAACCCCCGGTTTGAGTATTGCATCCATCATTTTGAGGGATGAATCAGGATTTACTGTTTTATCACTAACTGAAACATTGATAGGGGTGCTGGATACTGCTGAGTTTACTATAGAGCCCGATCAGCTATCTGTGGGAGCATATAGCCTTACCGCCATCGTAGAAGATACCGAAGGTGTCAGGACCGAAGCAGATACCGTTTTTTTTGGCAGTCCCTTCAAATCAGTACAATCTGACATGTACATATTGGGCTCGCTGAACGGTTGGGCAGCAAATGACCCCGACCTCAGGATGACCCTGGTCGGTGATTACACCTGGGAAATTTTGGATGTTTCAATTTCCGCTGCAGATGAATTCAAATTTGTCAATACCCCGGATTTTTCAGGTACAGACTGGACTGATCCGGAATGTGACGGTATAGCAGATGAAGAAGGAGGGGGCGCCAACATTGCCTGTGGGTTTAACGGGGTCTTTGACATCAGATACAACGACCTGACCTTTGAGTATGCTGTGGCAGGGGAACCGGTGTTTTTATCTAACCAAGCGCAAATGTTTGTGCTGGGCTCTATGAATGGTTGGGGGGATAATGACCCTGATCAGGCCATGACCCTGATTGCTGACCATACGTGGCAGGTAACGGGAGTGATCATGACATCCGACGACCAATTTAAGTTTGCCAACACACCAAACTTTCAGGGTACGGATTGGTCTGACCCGGACTGTGATGGAGTGGCCGATGAAGAAGGGGCATCAGACAACATCGATTGCTCATTTGAAGGGACGGTTACGATTACCTTTAACGATGAGACTTTCGAATATTCCGTGGCTAATTAACCCAAAACTTAAAGACTTTAAACATATGAAATTGAATACAGTAATTCATGGGGTATGCTTCTTCATTTGCCTTATGCTGGCAGAACAGACTTTTGCCCAGGAGAATACCGTAACCGGTAAGATAACCGATGCGACAACAGGAGAAGGCCTGCCGGGTGTAAACATCCTGATCAGAGGCACTTCGGCCGGCGCAGTGACAGATATCGAGGGAAATTTTTCACTCAGGGCACAACCAACAGATGTACTGAACATATCCTTTGTTGGCTATATAACACGTGAAATTGAAGTGGGATCACAAACGGTCATCAATGTAGCTTTGGAACCGGACATCCAGTCATTGCAAGAGGTGGTGGTGATCGGCTACGGTGAGCAAAAAAAGGAAGATGTAACCGGTGTGGTGACAGCGGTCAATTCGGAAAGCTTTAACAGAGGAGCCATCGTTTCTCCTGATCAATTGGTTACAGGTAAGGTGGCAGGCGTTCAGATAACCTCCAACACCGGGGAGCCAGGGGGACAAACTTCCATTCGTATCAGGGGAGGTACCTCCGTAAATGCAAGCAATGAACCCCTGTATGTTATCGATGGTGTTGCCATTGATAATTCTCCCCACAACCCAGGGGGCTTTTCTACTGGCAGAAATCCATTGAATTTCCTGAATCCTGATGACATTGAAACTTTTACGGTGTTGAAAGACGCATCTGCCGCAGCCATCTACGGGTCTCGCGGTGCCAATGGGGTCATCATCATTACTACCAAAAAAGGCAAGAAAGGAAGTGCGGGCCAGCTTAGCTACAGTGGCTGGGTTTCAATCGCTGACGCCATTGACAAAGTGGATGTATTAAATGCAGGCGAATTCCGAAGCATTGTGAATGAAGAAGCCCCATTCAGAAATGAACTGTTACTCAATGCCAATACGGATTGGCAGGCAAAAATATTGCAACAGGCTGTTGGACAAAATCATTCCCTGAGCTTTACCGGTGGGGCTGAGCACCTGGGCTACAGGTTTTCCCTGGGTTATCTCAACCAGGAGGGTATCGTCAGGACCTCTGAGACTGAAAGGTTAAGTTTTTCCGCAGGCTTTAACCAGTCCCTGCTGGATGGTGACTTAATCCTTGACGTCAATGTAAAAGGATCCGCCACCAATGATCAATTCAATGACAATGGCGCCATTGGCAGTGCTATATCCTTTGCGCCGTCCCAACCCGTATTTGATGCTAATAGTGAGTTTGGCGGATATTGGGAGTGGCCTGTAAGCTTCGGAAATTCGTTGGGTGTCAATCCTGTTTCTTTGATCGGGCAAACCCGGGACGAGGGAGAAACATTCAGAAGTATAGGGAATGTGCAGGTAGAATACAAAATCCCGGTGTTGGAAGGGCTTTCAGCGAAAGTGAATCTGGGATATGATGTTACAAGGGGGCAAAGAACGAGATTTATACCTTTTACCTTAAGATCACAGGTTACCGACAGCGGCGAGGTGAGAAACGAAAACCTGACCAGGGTCAGCAAGTTACTGGAAACTTACCTGACGTATAAAAGAGATATTGAAAGTATCAGTAGTAGTATCAATTTCACGGCCGGTTACTCTTACCAGGATTTTAGAAATGAATTTCCTTCATCCCGGGCCTTTACCTTAAATACCAATAGCTTCGGCCCGAATAATCCTACAGTGGGCTCTCAGTTCGAGATATTCAACACAATTCTTGAAAACCGGTTGATCTCCGTTTTTGGCAGGTTAAACTACGCATTCAGGGACAAATACCTGCTCACATTAACGGTACGGCGGGATGGCTCCTCACGATTCGGCCCCTTGAACAGGTGGGGTACCTTCCCATCAGCCGCTTTTGCCTGGAGGATTATCGATGAACCTTTCATCAATGCCGGCCCGGTACTGGATGACCTGAAGCTTCGGGTGGGATGGGGTATCACCGGTAACCAGGAAATCGGTGATTACCAGTTCCTCTTTACCTACCGTCCCGGGGATCAGTTTTCCCGCTATCAGTTTGGCAGCGATTTTGTTACCACGACCCGGCCTAATGGAGCCGACCAGGGCCTGAAATGGGAAGAGACAGAATCATTTAATGTAGGGCTGGATTATGGGCTGTTTGAAGGAAGATTCACCGGGTCGCTGGAATACTACTATAAGAAAACTGACAATTTGTTATTTACCGTGGCAGTACCCGCAGGTACCAACCTCACCAACAGAATTCTGACAAATATCGGAGAACTGGAAAATGAAGGTTTCGAATTTGCAGTCAATGCCATCGCCATTGACCATCAGGATTGGCGGTGGGATATCGGCTTTAACATGGCTTATAACCAAAATGAAATTACCGGCCTTGCCGGTGATGATGATCCCAATTTCGAAGGGTTTGAAACCGGTGGAATAACCGGCGGTGTAGGCAATAACATTCAACGGCTTGCAGTGGGCCAGCCGGTGAATTCATTTTTTGTTTTCCAGCATTTACCGGATCAGAATGGCCGACCCAGGCTGGATACGTTGGATTATAATGAAGACGGCCAGCGCAACGACGCCGACATCTATGCCGATACCAATGGCGACGGAGAGGTGAATGACCTGGACAAACGATTTCTCGGGCAACCTGCACCCGATTGGATTTTTGGGTTGACATCCCAATTGTATTACAAAAATTTTGACCTGAATTTTACCCTGAGGGCCAACGTTGGCAATTATGTATATAACAATGTTTCTTCAGCCAATGGTTTCAGGGATTTGGTGAACGGCATTGTACCCGGAAACATGCACAGGTCTGTTTTGGAAACTGGTTTTAAAGACTCACAATTCTTCTCAGATTACTACATTGAAGACGCTTCTTTTTTACGCATGGATAATATCACATTGGGATACACCATTCCAGGATTACCCCAGGGCATGAATCTGCGTATATATGGCACTATTCAAAACCTGTTTACTTTAACAGATTACAGCGGTCTGGACCCGGAAATAGGCAATGCATCGAACAACAATATCACCCCTCAATTCGGTATTGACAATAACTTATATCCGAGGGCCAGGACGTTCATCATCGGTGCCAGCTTTGGCTTATAAATTACCAGATCACGTGAATTTATAATCACTATAACTGCAAAAGTCATGAACATCATAGTTAGAATAACCTATATCTTATCAATCATCGTAGCTGTTTCCTGTACCGACCTGGATTTGGAGCCAAAAGACCTTACAACAGCAGATAAAGTATTTCAGGACCCGTCCCAATACCGAAGCTTTCTGGCTAAACTATATGCCGGACTGGCAGTCAGCGGCCAGCAGGGACCAAGTGGTCAACCTGATATACAGGGTATTGATGAAGGATTTTCCCAATATTTGCGGGGTTACTGGAAGATTCAGCAGCTTTCAACAGATGAAGCAGTTACAAGGTGGGGCGATGAAGGAATACGTGATTTAAATGATCATAACTGGACAGCCAGCAACCAGTTTACCGAGGCTTTTTATGCCCGGATATTTTTCCAGATCGGGCTGGCTAATCAATTCCTGCGGGAAACTACCGACGACAAACTTGCGGAAAGAGGAGTAAACGATAATCTTAGGTCTGATATCCGTTCCTTCAGGGCGGAGGCGAGGTTTCTGCGGGCATTAAGTTACTGGCATGGTTTGGATTTGTTCAGGAATATTCCGTTTTTCACCGATGCAGATGGGCTAACTTCCGAGGCGCCTGAGCAGGCAGATCCGCAGACGGTGTTTGATTTTATCGAGTCAGAACTTTTGGCCATAGAAAATGAGCTGCCTGAGCCGAGAAGTAACGAATACGGCCGCGTAGACCGGGCGGCAGCCTGGGTTTTGTTGTCCAAGCTGTATCTGAATGCCGAAGTTTACCTGGGGCAACCAAAGTATACGGAATGCCTGACTTTCTGTAACAAGGTGATCGATGCAAACGCTTACACCTTAACTTCTACATACGGCCACCTCTTTCTGGCTGATAACCATACCTCTGATGAAGTGATCTTCACAGTGCCTTTTGATGGTGACAACACGCGCAGCTTCGGGGGTATGACCTTCCTTACCCACATGCCGGTGGGAGGCTCCATGAATGCTGCCGATTTTGGCATTGATGGCGGTTGGGCCGGCATGAGAACTACCAGCGCCCTGGTGGACTTGTTCCCCGACCCGGATGGCACTGCTGACAGGCGCTCAGGATTATTCTGGACGGATGGGCAAACCAAGGAGATTTCCGAAAGTGGTTTTCTGGATTTTACCAATGGCATTGGTATTGTAAAGTATAGAAATGTTACTTCCACCGGTGAACCCGGTAAAAATTCCGGTCATCCTGATACGGATTTTGTCTTCTTCAGATTAGCTGATGTTTACCTGATGTATGCGGAGGCCGTTTTAAGAGGAGGTACAGGAGGGGATATGAACACCGCCCTTGACCTTGTAAACAGGATCAGGGAAAGGGCCTATGAGGGTGCCGGAGGTAATATCACTTCCGGTGAACTTACCCTGGATTTTATACTGGACGAAAGAGGGCGGGAGTTATATTGGGAATGTTATCGCAGGACCGACCTGATAAGGTTCAACCGGTTCACCGAAAATGGACTATGGCCTTTCAAAGGCGGCGCCCCCAACGGCGTCACCACCGATAAATTTCGTGATGTTTATCCCATTCCGTCCTCGGAACTTATTGCCAATACAAAACTGGAACAAAACCAAGGATATTGAGTGTGAGTTTGAGTTTGGGTGTGAGTTTGGGGGTGGGGGGGGTACGCTTTTTCTGGGGTTGGATGGTTTGTGGGGTTGGATGGTATGATAACCGGGTTATCGATAGATGTATTTTGAAATTGAAAAGAAAAACCTTCTTTGATGATGAATAAATTGAAACAGGGATTGGCTATGATGTTGACAGCTTGTGTTTTGGGTATGGATGCTTGGGGGCTGGAAAAGTTAGAGCGGGTGGAACCGTCATTTTGGTGGACAGGTATGAGAAACCCTTCACTGCAACTTTTGGTTTATGGGGAAAATATCTCCGAAACGAAACCTTCGCTTCAATACGAGGGGGTTCGGATAGAAAAGGTAGTCGAGGTTGAAAATCCCAACTACCTGTTTGTTTATCTCGATATCACCGCTAATACAAAGCCTGGAAGTTTTTCCATACATTTCCGCAAAGGAAAGAAAGACTATGCCACTTTTAATTACGAACTCAGGGCAAGAAGACCTGGTTCGGCGGAAAGAACAGGCTTTACACCCGCTGATGTGATGTATCTGATCACACCCGACCGCTTTGTCAATGGAGATCCTGGTAATGACAATATGGAAGGATACAAAGAGAAAGCCAACCGTGCAAACAAAGGTGGCAGGCATGGTGGGGATATCGAGGGGATTATCGATAATCTGGATTACATTCATGATCTTGGCTTTACAGCCATTTGGTTGAATCCCGTTCTTGAAAATGATATGCCCTCTTATTCCTATCACGGTTATGCCACTACGGACTTTTACAAAGTAGACCAACGGTTTGGCACCAATGAAGCCTACCGGAATCTCAGTCTGAAAGCCGGGGAAAAAGGTATCAAAATGGTGATGGATATGATATTAAATCACTGCGGATCAGCGCATTGGTGGATGAGTGATTTGCCTGCCAGTGATTGGCTAAATTATCAAACCGGATTCAGGCAGACTACCCATCGCCGCACCACGGTTCAGGATCCATACAGGTCTGAAGTGGACTACAAAGAGTTTGCAGATGGTTGGTTTGTAGCAACCATGCCAGATCTGAATCAAAAAAATGATCTACTGGCCACTTATCTTATCCAAAACAGTATCTGGTGGGTTGAATATGCAGAACTGTCGGGAATCAGAATGGATACTTATCCTTACCCTGATATGCAGTACATGACCGCCTGGACCTGCAGGGTAATGGAGGAATATCCGAATTTGAACATTGTCGGTGAAGAATGGTCTCTTAACCCGGCCATTACTTCACATTGGCAAAGGGGAAAAGTCAATGCCAATGGCTACACTTCCTGTCTGCCGGGCGTGATGGATTTTCCCATCCAGGCCATGCTGGTTAAAGGTTTGACTGACCACGAATCAGACCATTCCGGTATGATAACCGTTTATGAAATGCTGGGCAATGATTTTTTATATGCCGATCCCTTCAACCTGGTTATTTTTCCGGATAATCATGATATGGACCGGTTTTACACACAGGTAAAAGAAGATTATAACCTTTTCAAACAAGGCATCACTTACATTTTAACCATGAGAGGTATACCCCAGCTTTACTACGGAACCGAGATTTTGATGACAAACTCCGGCCCGGGCGATCATGGGCTGATCCGCACCGATTTTCCGGGAGGATGGGATGGAGATGGCAAAGACGCATTTACCGGAGCCGGATTAACTGCCAGGGAAAAGGAGGCAAAATCTTTTATTAAAAATGTTTTAAACTGGAGAAAAACAGCCAAAGCCGTTCACCATGGAAAATTAATGCATTTTGCTCCTGAAAATGGGTTTTATGTTTATTTCAGGTATACTGATAGCCACAAAGTCATGGTGATCCTGAATAAGAACGATGGGGATGTTACACTCGATCTCACCAGATTCAGACAAATCCTGGATGCCGGCAAAAAAGGAAAAGACATCATATCCGGCAAGACAATTGTGTTGAACCGGGAAATACAGGTTCCGGCCCACACGCCGATGATTATCGACATGCAATAGTTTAAGTTACTTTAATAATCTGCAATAAAGTATTATATTGGCTTGCCTTTGGAGATGAATTAACTAACCCAAGCAAGTTACCGGTATGAATACACGTAATCTTACTACTGGACTCTCGATAATTGTTGTGCTTCTGACTTTTGGTTGTCAGCCTTCTGCTGAAAAATCTACTGCGGACCAAAAGCTCAACATTATATTTGTGATGACTGATGACCACGCCTATCAGGCCATTAGTGCGTATGGCTCAAAACTTATTCACACCCCCCATATCGACCGGCTGGCAAATGAAGGGATGCGTTTTGATAAGGCTTTTGTCACCAACTCTATCTGTTCACCCAGCCGGGCTGTCATTATTACCGGAAAACACAGTCATATAAATGGTTTGAGGGATAATATCCAGGTATTTGACAGCAGTCAGCAGACATTGCCCAAACTGATGCAGGCTTTTGGTTATCAAACCGCTATCGTCGGAAAATGGCACCTGAAATCAACGCCCACCGGTTTTGATTTCTGGAAAGTTTTACCGGGCCAGGGCCACTATTACCATCCTGAATTCAGGACACCGGAAGGGATCGTCAAGGAAACCGGCTATGTTACCGATGTAATCACTGATATCACCATTGATTGGCTGAAGGAAAAACGCGATCCCGATAAACCATTTATGTTAATGTACCAACATAAGGCGCCACACAGGGAGTGGTGGCCTTCGCAGGATCACTTGTCAGACATCGGAAAAACAAGTTATCCGGAACCTCCATCACTGTTTGACGATTACCAAAACCGTGGCAGGGCAGCCAGGGAGGCAGAAATGCGGATAAGCGATCATATGGGACTGACCAACGACAACAAGATTATGCCTGAAATAGCAGAGGCCCTTGGCTTTAGCGATTTTTTGCCTTGGTACTCGAAGGCGCACCTGAACTCCTATAACCGCATGACAGAAGAAGAAAAAGCCAATTGGGAAAGTGTTTATGGACCTATCAACGAAGATTTTAAAAATAATACCCCGCAAAACGAGGAACTGACCCGCTGGAAGTATCAAAGATATATGCAGGATTATTTGACAAGTATCCGGTCGGTGGATGAAAATCTTGGGCGTTTACTGGATTATCTGGACAGTACGGGTTTGGCAGAAAACACCCTGGTGGTGTATACTTCTGATCAGGGCTTTTATTTGGGTGAACATGGGTGGTTTGATAAAAGATTTATGTACGAGGAATCATTCCGGACGCCCCTCATTGTCAGGTGGCCGGGGATGGTCGAGCCTGGTACTGTTAATACCGACCTGGTGCAAAACCTCGATTTTGCACAAACATTTTTGGATGCCGCAGGTGCTGAAATTCCCGCAGACATGCAGGGAAGAAGTCTTTTACCCCTTTTAACAGGTCAGGCTACCGAATGGAGGAATTCCATTTATTACCACTATTACGAATACCCGGGTATCCATGCTGTAAAACGACATTACGGAGTGCGCACCGATCGTTACAAATTGATTCATTTTTATCACGACGTTGACGAGTGGGAGCTGTACGACCTGCCGGAGGATCCCCATGAGATGAAAAATGTGATCAATGATCCTGCTTATGAAGAAGTCAGGCAATCGATGATGATCGAATTGACAAAGCTTCAGCAACAATACCAGGACTCTGATGAGCTTGCTCAGCAGATATTGACTTCAGATCTCAGTTCGGATTAGGGCTGCTGCCGGTCAGGGTATTATTTTATCCTGGCCAGTTTGTTTTCAACCGCCCTCACCATCACGATCTGTTTTTTAATCGCATCGTCCTCCATGGCCTGTTGATCGAGATTATATTGAATGGCCCTTTTAGCCTTTTCAATTTCAGCCCTGTATCTGGCGATATCCTTGTGCATATCCTGATTTTTCTTTTGAAGCTTTTTCTTTTCCTTCTCCTTGTCTTTTAGCGCTTTTTTTGCCGCTTTTTCCTGTTCAGGATCGCCCACTGCGGAGGCTTCAAGTTTATATTTTTCCACTTCCTTGCCCTTAATTACCTGATCAGACATATTTACCTCGATGTCGCTTTCCTTATTGATTATATTTGATTCGTTGGCTTTGATACTTTTATGTAATTTCTCGTTTTCTTTCTGTAGTTTTGACAGCTTTTGTTTAAATTCTTTCAGCTTTTTTTCTTCATTTTTTAACTGTTCTGCCACTGCCGATTTATATTGCTCCACCCCAAACCTGTGCATAAATCTGCTGGCAGAGGCGACCTTGTCCCGATCATTTTCTTTATTGATAAACAGGCTGTCAACCTCAAAAAAGGCTACAACATCTACCCCTTCCTGCGTGGCTATTATTTTTCCATAGACGCCAATAGGCTCCTGATAAATTTCCGTCAGCAAAGTGCTGGCGATCCAGGTTTCATTCAGCTCTTTCTGAATTTTGGATTTGGTTTTATGCTTTATAGTTTTTTCCCACCCTTTTTGCACTGCCTTCATGTCCGTTTCTGGAATTTTGACGATTACAGCCATGTTTTCGCCTTTACTCATCATTTTTTGTTCATACTTTATTTCTACAGGATAGACCGGTAATTCAATGACTTCAACTTTTCTGTTTTCATCCTGGTTATTGACAAATCTGTCCTTCTTTTTTTCTGTAACTTCAGAAACCAGTTTATCACGCTCATCCCCGTTTGCCCCGGATTCCTGGGCTGAAATAGTAGCTGGCACGGAGAAAGAAAATATGATTATTAAAATGTATATATTTTTCATAATCTGCCTTGGTTTTGTGGATTTTTAAAGATATTAATTTTAAAAGATGCCTGGGATTCATATCTTGCCTTGGCTGCTCACATGCAAGAATTTTCGGTGGATTGCACTATTTTCCGGTTGCTTATTAAGGAATCAGAGGGTAAAAATCCATCAAAGGACTTTTTTCCGGCAGGAATATGGATTTCATAGTTTTTGTAGGGGAAATAATCCCGGTAATTAGCATCTTTGTAGTCATTTGTTCTATTGTATTACCCATTAAACCTTAGAATTCTTTATTTAAATGAGCATTACCGAGTCGTCATCAAACTATCAGGATCTGGAGAAAATGCCAACCCTTGAATTATTAAGTAACATTAACAGGGAAGATAAAACGGTAGCTTTTGCCGTAGAAAAGCAGATTCCCAGGATTGAAAAACTGGTTAATGCTATTGTGGAAAGGATGAAAGAAGGGGGCAGGCTCTTTTATATCGGGGCCGGAACCAGTGGCCGGTTAGGTATTCTCGATGCCTCGGAGTGCCCCCCAACCTATGGCGTGCCCCATGGACTGGTTATTGGTCTGATTGCCGGAGGTGACAGCGCTATCAGAAAGGCCGTTGAATTTGCCGAAGATGATTATGAGCAGGCCTGGAAGGATTTACAGGCTTTTGATGTGAATGCAAAAGATGTAGTAATTGGTATTGCAGCCTCGGGGAAAACCCCTTATGTTGTGGGCGGGTTAAAAGCAGCGAAACAAAACGGGTTATTTACCGGAGGTATCACCTGTAACCTGGAAACGGAGCTCAGCAGAAATGCAGACATTACCATAGAAGCGGTAGTAGGCCCTGAGTTTGTTACAGGTAGTACCAGAATGAAAGCAGGTACGGCCCAAAAACTGGTTTTAAATATGATTTCTACCGCCGTGATGATTAAACTTGGCCGGGTTAAAGGAAATAAAATGGTCGATATGCAACTGAGCAACACCAAGCTTGTCAAACGTGGGGTAAAAATGTTGATGGAGGAATTGTCTGTTCCTGAGGGTGAGGCAAGCAATTTACTGGAGCGTTACGGATCGGTCAGAAAGGCCATTAATGCCGTAACAAACAAATAACTTTTGTAGGGGGTACACATAGCGTATCCAACTAAAATTTTGATCTTAAAATTGGCAATATTAGTCAAATCCCAGGAGATAAAAACAGGCCGGGAATGCAGAAAGGTTTTATTTATAGCCCCAGTACTCCATTAAAAAGAAAAACCCGGTTCGACCGGGTTTTCAAAACATGTGCGTTAGGTAATTGTTAATGAAGAAGATTTACCATTGATTATGAAGTTAATGAATTTTACCCCTGAAGGTAACCCGGCTTTGAGGCTTTTTTTTAATTATCGCTACCAGCTCACTGGTCCAAGCTCCACAGCATCCTCCAAAATATAAAAATGTTCATCCGGATTATCGGGATTGAGCTTTAACCGTCCCCTGATTTCTACGGGTTTATCATTGTAATCGATGGGTTTAGCCATTCTGACCTGTACTACAGTCTCAGGACCCCCGACGCCACAAAAAAAACAGGCGTTTAATGGTAGCGAAGAAAACATGAAGGCTTTGGATTGGTTGGTTCCTTCAAAAGGAATGATATAACCGGGCAATGTAATCTCTTGCCCTGCCATCTTTTTAACTGCTTCACTGAAAACAGGCCTATCATATGCTCCATATTCATCCTGCGCTTTTTCATATTGAATATCATATAAAACAGGCCACACCAATGATGGTATTCCGGTATAATCCTTGCTTTGTGCTTTGGTACCCGACAGGGCAAAAACACTGAAACTGAATATAGAGGCGATAGTCGCATAAAACCGGTATGTTTGCATGGTGATTCTCATGAGCAGATTGACAAAGATACTATGGGAAACCATAAGATTTGCCTCATTTAACAGATTAAATGAGCTGAGATGGTAGTTTTACCCTGTGATTTTCCGGTTTGGTCGAATAAACAGGTCTTTTATGTTTTTTTTTGTGAATTTACGCAGGTTAAGGGTTACTTTTTCGATATTTTGACCATTAATGCAAAGAAAAGTACCTAAAAATTACATAAAACTTACATCCTGAATTTTAGCCGCTGGACAAGCATATAAGGAAGAAGAGTTAATGGGATGAGTGATGAAATCCTTTACTCGAGATGAAGCAAAGGTCATATTAAATCATACGGAGAAGCCGTAGTGAACTTACATGATCATAATGACATTTCTAATATTTTAATCGGTTTTAATTACGGAATTGTTAAATTATAAATAAAAATATTACACTAGTCTTAATTTTAAATATATTTGTAATTCAGTCTTATTTAAAAGGGAGTGGTTGTGATCGTTTCAAATAACAATTCTTGAGGTTGGCTGCCGAAGTTTTAAATTTTAATGCAGAAAATGAACGGATTCAACCGGAAATACCTTGTAAAAAATAATTAATCGTAAGCATGTACTATTTACCGGTGTTTTACGTCTAGTAAAAAATGAGCGATTTATGATAAGAAGATTTACAGTAGTTGTATGGTTTTTTATTCTGGGGTTTCATGTAAAGGGTCAGATCATTGAAAATTTCCGTCAGGAAATCATAGGGGATGAGGTGAACATCTATTTTGATCTGATTGCCAATATTGAGGGTCAAATCTTTGAGGTGGTTTTGTATTGTTCAGATAGTACTACTTACTCCCAAAGGCTCTATTTTGCTACCGGTGATGTAGGAAAAAATGTAAAACCCGGTAAGGACAAAAGAGTGGTCTGGACCAACGAAGAGGAGTTGACCACCTATTCGTTGGAGGATCTGACCTTTGAAATCAAAGCCAACATACAAAGCTCTTCCCTATACTTTATTCATCCCAGAGATAGAAATACAGTATTTAAAAGAGGTACAACGGAAAAAATTGAGTGGCTGGGAGGGGATATCAATGAAAGCCTGGTGATAGAGTTATACAGATATGATACGCGGCAAAAGGTGATTGCCAATACTTCCAACAAAGGCAATATTTTTTGGAACGTACCCAATGATTTACGTCCTGGCGTTAATTATCAGTTGAGATTAAGTGTGGCTAACAAACCCAGTGACCCTGTTTTCAGCTCCAAGTTTCAGGTAAGACGGAAAATACCCAATGCGCTCAAATTTATTTCGGCGGGGATTATTGTTGGGGTTACGGCCTTTTTAATTTCCAACGGGCAAGAAAACAATGAATTACCCGGACCCCCGGTAACGCCCGATTGATAAAAATGACAAACTATAATGTTTTAAATAAATATGTATGAATTAAACATCTACGACATGAATTGCAGTACTTTTTTTAGTTACAACATTCCTGACAGGGTGGTCACTAATTCATAAAAATTTTAGGAATTGATTCATAACATACCTCACAAGGGGTGGTGAAGGGATGGCATTTGAATTTTTTACTAAAATATCGAAATCAAGATTAAGCATGCGAAATATTGTTAAAACAGTTTTGGTATTCCTGCTGATGTCCCAACCGGCACTGGCGAATTGCTCACAGTTAAGAATTATGCCTTTGGGAAATTCAATAACGAGGGGGATATTATCAACTTCTCCGGCTACTGCTACCGATATTGGCTACAGGAAAGCGCTCTATAACTCGTTAGATGGTGTTTATTCCAATTTGGATTTTGTAGGAAGTCTTTCTACGGGTGATGGGACGGGTTTTGATGAGGATCACGAGGGACATGGAGGTTGGATGGCTAATGAAATCCGTGATGAAGTTAAAACCTGGCTTAACAACAATCCCGCTGATGTAGTATTGTTGCATATCGGCACTAATGATATTGGGGTTCCTCAAAACCTCGCTGATATTGTTGATGAAGTAGCAACGCTCCTTGATAACATTGATGCGTACGAGTCTGAAAACAATACCGAGGTGGTAGTTTTTATCGCGAGAATTATCAGATTGGTGTGCTGCGGTTTTACGGGTGCTGAAACCACCGATTTTAATAGTCAAATAGCAGACATGGTGAATCAAAGGGTTATCGATGGCGATAAACTGTACATGGTTGATCAGGAGTCGGCGCTTACCTATCCCGGCGATCTTGAGCCTGATTTGATACATCCGACTCAGGCGGCCTACGATAAAATGGCTGCTGTCTGGGAACAGGCCCTCACAAGTACCCTGGCTGTTCCATTGATTACCGATCCGGGTGCCCAGGCAGCCAATGTGGGGGAAAACTTTGAGTACCAGATTATGGCCAACGGTGTACCCACACCGGCTATATCGGTGAGTAATCTTCCGACAGGAATGAACTATGATGCGGGGAATCAGACCGTTTCCTGGGTGCCGGGCTCGGGGCAGGAGGGGGCTGCATCGTTTGATGTTTTGGCTTCTAATGCGTTAGGGGATGATAATTTGACCATTAATATGAATGTGGGAGGAGCCATACTTAATCCACCGACCAGCGCAGATGCTTCAGTGACAACCGATGAAGATGTGGCACACAATTTTGCTGGGTTACCGGTGCCGGATTTTCCTTTTACAGATATTGATGGTGACGATTTTGCAGGCATCAGGGTCGTCACCCTGCCTGTTAATGGATTATTGACAATAAACGGAGTTGGAGCCGTTGCGGCGAACGACCTGGTTGCTGATGTTACTACCCTGGTTTTTGCGCCGGGCCCTAATGACTTTGGTACTTCTTACACCAGCTTTACCTTCAAAGTCCGGAATAATGTAGGTGAGGAAAGTGTAGACACCTACACCATGACGATTAATGTTACTCCTGTGAATGACCTTCCGGAGGGAGATAATGGATCTGTCACTACCGATGAAGATGTGCCCCATACATTTCAAAATAC
>JAKSDQ010000087.1 GCA_022360015.1 Cytophagales bacterium | reverse complement strand
TACAGTTATTGACATAAAAATACCTATTGTACTCAAATTGGACGGAATTTGGGCCTGGGCGTCTTCATAATGGTCATCGCTGGGTCGAAGTAAAACTGCGGTCAGACCAGAACCATCAGAGATTCATTCAAATACATAACACGCAATTCTCTCGCATTTTGCAGGTTGGAGGGTGCGTATCCCACGATCGGAGCTCCTTATGTTGTTGGACAGCTGCAATGTTTCCAAGATGCCCAAACGGCACCTGTCATACCTGTGAACATGATATGAAGGAGCCATCACACTAAATCAAACTTCCATTCGTCCCAACTACCGACCAAAAAACTCACTATTTTTATCTGAAACCCGTACGTATACTGTATAAATCATCTTTATTTGATATTTCACTGGTGATTTGACCCTGCCTGGTATACTTTGGATTGATTCTACAAGCATGAATGATGACTGTACCTTTGAAACTGCCCGTCTGAAGACTCCGGGAATTAATTCATCAACATATAAAAATGCAGTGCAATTTCGAACGTCTGCATGTTATGTATTGAGTGAAATAATTTGCAACATAGTGTTGAGTTTAAGATGTTTGAGAAACGTTTCATCACTATAAAAGGTGGTACACATTGGTGGGCTTCAGCTCCACCAATTTGGTATCGTCCGACGGAGTTTGAATTAATTTATCAGGAGTCAATATTTTTGCTCAGTGAACCTTCCGCCCACCCGCACACAAATATAAAGAAAGGTTTTATTTTACTCCTGACCCGAAATTGTGGTTGTACCAGATAATACTCCTGCTCCGGAAAGTTTTTACCCTATAAAGGTGCCACACAAGCTAATGATAGAAAAACGATAGCAAGCCAGTGTCTCAAATCGCTCATTCATGATTTTTAAGCTCTGAAAAGAATCATATTAATAATGTAAATAATTGTATTAGAACTCTGAGAAATGTGGATATTCGTGAAATCAGCGTTTCACAGCAGAGGTTTTGCTGTGAGATGCTAACAACCGGCCAGCTTTTCACGCAGAT
>JAKSDQ010000287.1 GCA_022360015.1 Cytophagales bacterium | reverse complement strand
GCGGAATAACTAAAAAGATTGAGGAAAATAGCAGGCCAGGTATTTTGCAAAAATTAATAAATACAATTGAAAAGTATTACAAGGAAAAGCATTCAGCCAGCGATTATGCAGATTCATTAAATATTTCACCAAATGCACTAGGTAAGCTGGTTAAAAAACATTTTGGCAAAACACTGACGGATTTAATAGCACGACGTATAATGACGGAGGCAAAAAGAGAATTGTACCTAACCTCAAAATCAATCAAAGAAATTGCCTTTCAACTTGGTTATCGAGATGAATATTATTTTAGTAGATTCTTTAAAAAACAAGCTGGTATTTCGCCTCTGACTTACCGAAATACTGTTGGTTTTGCTAGACAAGAAACATAAATTTTTGAAAAAATTACCATATATCAAAGTTGACTGATTTGCGGCTTGCATGCGCAGACATGAGAGACTTTGCAAGCAAAGTGGAAATTAATATATTTGGTTTATGGAACATAAAATTAAACAACCATCAAAACACATGGGAAGAAACATTGGCCGGATGCGTGAAATGTTAGGTATTAAACAAGATGTGGTTGCCGATAAACTGGGCCTCAGCCAGCAGAAAATCTCCAAAATTGAGCAGAGTGAAACCGTTGATGATGATACCCTGGAAAAGGTGGCCGAAGCATTAGGCGTTACCAAAGACGCCATCCAAAATTTTGATGAATAATCCGTGGTTTACAATATCGTAACAACAAATAATGGATCAATCAATGGCCGAAATTTTCATTGCAATTTTAATCCTATTGATAAATGGGTGGAGGCCATTGATAAAATTGAAAAATTGTACGAGGAATTGCTAAAAAGCGAAAAGGAAAAAGTGGCGATGTTGCAGAAGATTATGGATGAAATGAAACAGGGTTACTATTTAACATGATGGCGAGCTATGGCTAAGAACAAGAAGATTACCATAGAAGGCACTGAGATCACCATCCTTTCTCAAGATATTGATGATTACATTTCGCTCACTGATATGGCTAAAAGCCAACTTCAGGAGGTTGTAATCATCAAGTGGCTTAGTTTGAAAAATACCATTGAGTACCTTGGTGAATGGGAGTCGTTGTATAATCCGGGTTTTAATTATACCGAATTCGGTACAATTAAAAATGCAGCCGGCAGCAATAACTTTGTGCTTTCAGCGAAACAATGGATAGGATCTACCAAGGCAATAGAAATTACAGCCAAAGCTGGCAGGTATGGAGGTACCTATGCCCATAAGGATATAGCATTCCATTTTGGCATGTGGATCAGGTGTTGGTAAATACAGCGGGGTAAGTATTATGAATATCATTCTTGGCGCATCTGTAAAAGGTAAAATTAGAAAAAAGGTAAAAGCTCAAACATTAAGGCATTCGTTTCCTACCCATTTAATTGAAAGATGGAGTAAGTTTAAGACACATACAGGTATTAGTAGGCCATAGCTCGAGTAAGACCACAGAAATCTAAACGCATGTTACCAATGCGGATATGCATTTTATTAAAAATCATTTAGATTAAGGTTTTGATAAAATAGATCTAAGCACAACTTGGCGCAAACGAATTGTTCAGGAATCATTGCAGACTACCTGCCAGCTATCATAAAAGAAGGGCCATTATTGAGCAAATTTACCGACAGCAAAGCTATCAATATCAAACCGGTGAGCACCCAACCGATAAGATGGTTAGTATCGATAAGGATTACATTCGGCCTGTTGTCCGTGGCAAAGAAATAAAGAGGGTAGAGTTTGGCCCTAAGGTGAACATGATCCAGGTAGGGGGTATCAATTTTATGGAGCATTTAAGCTTTGATACTTTCCATGAAGGAGTTCGATTGCCCTCCTGTATAGAACTACATACCAAGGTTCCTAAACAAGCTGCTTAATTATTTTCCCTGTTCAAAATACTGACAATCAAATAGTTGAGTGGGAAAGTGCGTCTGAAAAACTCGATATCTCCGTGGAAAATGGCCACTTATCCTAAACCCACTCAAAAAACACAGCAGCACTAGCTCCTAAACACCAAATAAAATTTGGTTAACGCATTTTTCCCTCTTTTTAACGAATATCCCTAATTACCAATGCTCTAAGATCGCTATAGAGGAGAAAAACCTATTTTTGATCTTCCCAGAAATAAACCCCTCCCCTACTTCCATAGTTCAAATTGATCTGTGGGCCAGCCCAATAAAACCGCCGGTGGCGGTTTATCTTTTGTAATTTAGCTTCATTTAATAATTAGCGTCAGGTGCTGGCTTTCCTTGATTTGAAAAACAGTATCTCTTGGAGTAGGCCAATATTGAGTCCCATAAGGTTTCACATAATATTCAAATTTATATGTACCCTCCAATAAATTATTTATGACAATTTCTCTATTTGTATTGGTTTCCAGATCTGCGTGAAGCGGGACATCTATGCCTGATACATACAAGTCTCCTTTAATAAACCCTTGTTTTTCCCAGGAATCCAGACCATATTTTTCTATGATGGTCAGCTGTGCGAAGTCATCACAATCGCCGCAGCATGAAAAAATCAATACTAATATCAGTAGACAAGGTAATCGCTTTATTGAACCCATACTCTTTTTGTAATGATGCCTTTTTTAAAATAGAATTTGGCATAGTAAAACCCCTGTTTAAAACCACGCAAATCCAATTCAATGTTTAACGAAGTGTTTTTTAATTTATTTTTAAACACAACTTCATTATTGGAAGATAGTATTTTAATCTCCTGACAATTTGTTGCCGGTTCTTCGAAGCTAATTGTGAAAATTCCGTTATTTGGGACCGGGTAGATGATAACGCCATTTGACAAACTATCCAGTAAAGCTGAATTTTCCAAGCTCGGTTGTAAAGACGCAACAGATACGTTCCTGGCAAAGCTTACCGTGCCATTATATTCACTTCCCTTATAAACGGTGTTGCAAAAATTAGTGATGTAGGTGTCAGATTTTGGTTGCGCTTTCGGCCTATCAGGCAAAGGAATTCCTACCTTTAATGTAACACCAGGACCGAGATAACCACCGTCAGTTATTGTAATATTATTTGATTTAAAAGTTAAAGAAGCCTCTGCCCCTGCAGCCATAATACCAAGTCCTACACTTTCCTGATCTTTATAGAAAGGCAACTTTTTAAACACACTGTCCATAACAACGGCTACACCTGTACCAATCACACTTTTATCTAAAAAAGAAGACACTCCCTTTATAGCGGCTTTAAATCCCGCCAAGGCGGTTTTTTCAAACACCGTTAGCTTGGGTAACTCATACTTTTTAACGAGCGAATCGATGTTTTTGTAAGTAAGCATGCCGCCCTTTACAGTAAAGCCATCCTTATAAACTGAGGTAAGAAAATTTTGCCTATTCAAGAGCGGATTGTTTCCGGACCCATTTAATGGAATAGATGTCGCCAGTAACCTTCCTTCAAGGGTCATATTCGCCGTGTTAAGGGTGGCAAAATTAACTATTAATTCCGATTGATTCTCGCAAGTACAAGGGTCATAACTCATCTGAAAATCCGAACTGATGAATCCTCTGTTGATAGGAGCTTTAGAGGCTTCCAAGATTTCAATGACGTCTGTTTTACGGTCAAGCGGCTGTGAGGTTTCCCCGTAATTATTGAATAAACCATTATAGACCAGGTTCGGTGCACCTGTTGAAGGGCTTTGAATTTTAGGGTCGTGACAATGTTATCATTAGCGCCAATGCCATCAAAAGAGGCCAATACCCGAAGTTTTCCAGTATACCGATTATAAAGCATGAAATAGGGCCCCACGCGATTTAGCAACGGATCAGTAATCTTTGTTACCTCGTCTGGTTCAAAACCGTTATTTTTGTGCAATAATTCCCAACCGTCTTTCGGGTGAAAGTATAATTTGTCTGCTTCCTCTGCAGTTGGTAGGGACAAGTCGTAGTTGAACAAATTAAAATGATTTTGATATTCCTCTCTTTCATAAAACGGATTCCCTAACAGGATCGGATTATTGATACCATCCACATAACCACCATCAGGATGAAATACCTTGATTAATCTATCTCTCTAATCAAAATTGTTAACTAACCCAGGTCTTTCTTCATTGACGGGATTGTCCGGATCAGTCGATATATTTTGTCCAAAAAGTCCTAGTATCATCCATAAACTTAGTGTTAAGGTTAAGCCGGTTTTTTTCATCGGTTTATAAAATTGTTTTGTGGATTTAAGGTTGGCACCGTTGGCCAACCTTGCTTTTAAAAACGCTGTATCTTCTTGAGCTATCGTGTTAAGTTTTAATTCTATGACTGCCAATAACGTTTACTACAATAATAGCCTCTGACAGTGACATAACATGTCACTGGAGATAAAAAATTGAAGTATAATCTTAATTGATCATCTTTTAGAAGTCAACATGCTCAAGCTTAACCACAATGGGGTTGGGCCATTTACGATCATTATATATTCTATGTGCACGCATCACAGAAATCTCAATACCTTCTTGTGTATTCTTCACTGTGGGTTCAGGGTCTACCCGGGGGTTGTATTCCAACACGAGACCATTGTGTCCCAAAACAGAGATTTTGGTACCGTCATTTGCCCGCAATGACTTAATGTTGAAATTCTTTCGTTCTCCGAATTTCCAGTTTTCCTCTATGATAAAGGCATAGACCGTATTCTCTTCTGGCTTTCGCATGAACCAGATGTTGGACTCGTTGGTGACCTTGAACGGAACAGTGTTATGGAAAGCCTCCTTATTGATGAACATCCACAATGAGATCTCATTTAATCCACCTTTTTGCTCTTGTGGAAATCTTCCGAGCTCATCGGGACCAAAGTTCAATAAGAAGTTTCCTCCCTTGGCCCTGATTTCAATGAGTTTTACGATAGCATGGTTTGCAGACTTGTAATTTTCGTTGGTAGGACGATACTGCCATTGGTCACCAAAGGTATAGTTGGCTTCCCACGGTGAGGGAAGGGGTTTGTTAGGGGTTTCTTGTTCGGGGGTTTCAATGGCTCCTCGCGTCACAACTACATTGGGGTCCATTTCCCAGCAGACTTTTGCCAGCTCGGTCTTGGCATATTGCTCACGTCCGTCCAAAAAGATGATATCAATCTTTCCATAGTTCTTCATTAATTCCTTCATTTGTGCTTTGGCGTATTTGTTCAAAGGTTCGTTGCCAGAGGCAATGGCTTCTTTTCGGTCTCTTGATATGAGAGTGCCATGTTTGTATAGAAA
This sequence comes from Cytophagales bacterium, assembly GCA_022360015.1. Lineage (GTDB taxonomy): Bacteria > Bacteroidota > Bacteroidia > Cytophagales > Cyclobacteriaceae > Agaribacillus. The sequence continues at coordinate 18,053 of JAKSDQ010000287.1, read as the reverse complement.
GTAAAAGTCGTCAGGTGAAAAATAAAGGCCAATGGCAAGCCCTTCTTCTCTAAAAGCATCTACGATTTGCTTTGTAATGTCTTTTCCATAAGGCGTATTCATAATACTGAAATCCGTGGTTTCGGTATCGAACATGCAAAATCCATTGTGGTGCTTGGTCGTGAACACTACATATTCCATTCCGGCCAAACGTGCAGCCTTTGCCCATTCTTTGGCATTGAATAACTTCGGGTCAAAGGTCTTGGGAAGCTCGTTGACGTAGCGTTCCAAATAATCATCCGAAGCTCCGACCATGCTATGGCTAATCACCATTCCCAGTTGCACATCCACACTCCAATGGATGAACATGCCAAAACCTAATTTCGAAAACCATTCCTCTCTTTCTGGTTTGTTCAGGTTCAATACCTTCTCTTGAGCTACTATTCGGGCAGTTATAGTCAATAAAAAGACAAGTAATATGCATTTGGGAATTTTCATAAGCTACTTTTGTCCATTGATTAAAAATGTATCTATTATTTTGGATATTGAATCTTCACCATCGTTACTCACCATCAATACTCTCTCTCCCGGAGCAACACAGGTTAAACCTTTTACTGAAATCACGCCTTCCGAGTCACTACGAGTACCTCTTAAAGGTTTTCCATCTATTGAAAGAAATAAAACATCTGCATTGGGTAATGTTTTAATACCTGGAAGTTTACAATTATATCTTCTGCCAGTATCTGCAATAGTTCCTGAAAAGTAATCGCCACCACGCGGTTTTTCACCAGGTTTGTCAATTAAGTTTCTTATTTTGAATTCAATTTTCTGATGTTCAATTCTTGGGTCAAAAATCATTTCAAGAAAGTTCCAATAATAGGGTCCGTCTTCCTTGGTAAGTTGTACGTTGTCATATTTTTCATGATACAGGGCTATTGCCTTGACAGGCCTGTCATCAAAATCTTTCATAATTGGGCCAAAGCCATCTATTACCTCACGCCCCCCACTTCTTCCTATTGGGCCAAAGGAACACTCGTAAAGATTGTTGTCCGTATTTTTGATAATGCTGCCATTATGCACATCTCCATAAACCGTGACAATACCATCTCTACTACCCAATAGCTCTATAATACGGTCTGCCCCTGCACCTACCCAGCCTGCACAATCGGCCGCCACTCTATCACGATCATCGAATTGACCCCGTTCTGCCAGATCTTTACCAAAATATGTGCCTTTCCAAATACTATGAAGGGCATTTATACCGGTTAGGCAAATAATGGGTGAAGTGTCTGTATGGATGTTTTCTTGCAACCATGCAAATTGTTTCTCTCCTAAAAGACTTCTGGTAGGGTCCTTTCTTCCATATAGGTTTTCTTTATGTCCCCAACCTTCATCATCCCAAATTCTTGTATCCTGTGAACTACGCCATAGCCGCGAATCCATGATTAACAGTGTAAAGTCCCTGTTTGGCATCTTCCATTTGCGCCAACGTTTTGGGTTATCTCTACCGGAAGGATTTTCCTTTCCTGTCATTAAATGGCTGACTATTTGAAAGTTGCGAATCAAATAATCAGGGTCTTGCCCCAAATCTTTATGTTTTCTCAGGGCAATTTGCTCCGGCCCCTTAACATCGTCCATACCATGATCGTGGTCCCCAGGGTTAAGCACATTCCAATGGCGCATCATTTGCCATCGACTGGTGGCGCCACAAATGGAAGTTGTAACAATTTTATAGGCATCATCTGTACTTGGTGGATAAATCAACAATTCCATATACCAAACATCATCTTCCCAAAGCATAACTTGAAAATCATAATCTTCAAGATACTTGTATGCCCCTTGAGTTGGTTGATCGTGAACATAAAAACCTTCATATGCTGCGGACTGGGATAAGTTTGCATTGCTGGCATGAATGGCATGGCAACTGAGTCCACAGATTTTGTAGGGAGCTTTTAATTGAGGTAACCTTCCGATATATGCTCCATGTTTAGGAACATCTCCAACAATACCAGTTCCCGGACCAACACCTGCAGTATTGATTCTTGGATCAGATGTGACATTCACGCCATCCTTCCATATAGTATAATACAAGGTTTTTTCAGACGGGGAAAAAGGCAGCTCAACATCTATGATTGCCGTATTTCGCCTAAAATCATTGCTAATGATTTTACCTTGCCCGCAAACTTCTACAGAACCCCAGCCATTAGCGGGTCTTGGAGAATCGCTAAACCTAATTTCAGCTTTTTCACCTTCATTTCGAAATATGGAAACAAACCTTACTGTCCATCTTCCATTTTGTTCATGCAATGTATCTCCCAAAGCATAGCATGAATGACATTCGTTTATGCCTATGTCTAATCTTTTAATTGATTCTTCAATTGCAAATTCGTTTATAGAGAAATCCAATAAACCCCGTCCTGCAATGCCTGCAAAACCATTGGTTTTTTCTACCTCACTAATAGTGGTTTTAACTTCATAAACTTCATTACCATTTACAGTCAATCTGGCTGTAATTTTGGATTTACGGTTTTGCACTTTTACCTTCAACTTAAGGTCGAATTCATCATCAATTTTCAGGCTATTTATCGTCGTCACACTGTTTGGACCTGAACTTGACAATTCCCACCTATCATGCTTCATAATTCCGAATGTTTGATCATCTTTAATAGTGACCATCCATGAATTATTTTCATGGGCATGAAATCCTTCAAATTGCGTTTTAGCTCCAAATGCCAATCCAATCACACCATTACCTTTTTGGTAATTACGCCATTCTTGGCGATCTCCGGAAATTGGATCTGAGGGTGCAAGATTTTTAATTCTGCCAGACATTGAGAGGGTATAGTCCCCTGTTAATTTGTAATCTCTATTCCATATAACCCCTAGTGGAAGAGATGGATCGTACTCCACTTCCATTTTACTGCCTCTTTTCTCCGGATGGGTTTCATAATGATAAGGAAAACCAGTGCTGCGGGCACGATCTCCCACATTTTTTAGCCTTCGGCGCAAGTTGTTATTTTTGATTTGCCAATAACCCGGGTTCAAACTTTCCCAGCTATCACCAATATTTAAACTATCCGGCCTTTGAAAATTATCCAAAACTTGTCTTTTATTTTCGTTTGATGGGGCACCAAACGATGTGAAGGATGGAAATGTCACTACTGCGCTGGTCGTTACAGCAGACTGCTTAATAAATTTTCTACGATCTATGTTTTTTGTACCGTTATTCATATACTTGGGTCAATTGTTTTTCTTAGGTGTGTTTTTTGTCCTTTAATTTTTAACCAGCACTCTAATTTTTCCCATTGAATATTAGAATGCTGGTGTTACTGCTCGTTATCGTTTAATTACTGGCACATCTGGCCCGAGAACAACAATAGTAAAAATAAGAATGATTTAAGTTTTTTTTCATTTATGTTTGGCAATTAAGCCACTGCTCATAGTTTCACCTGCCAATTCCCAGGCACGTTCTTGCTGGATATTGGCCAAAGTCAGGTTGGCAAGGTCCGGAAGGTTTGCCCTTTGCCTTACTTTGTTAATAGCCGCCAGTGCGGCAGCGCTTGACCCACCTATCATAAATTCTGCTTCTGCCAGCATTAGGTATGCATCTGCCAATCGCATAAGGCGGTTTGGTTGACTAGTTTGGCCATCAGGCTCTGGGTTTATGAATAAAGGATCACTGACCGGAACCTTAGCTCGCAAAAACTTTGTAATATAAATATGGTTAAATGCTACCTCTGTACCATCTAAAAGGGTATGGCTATCGAAAACCGTATATGGCAACCGGGCATCATTAGGGTTAAATGAATCAGCAAAACTTCTTCGCAATGTAATTAGAGCAGCTCTGGTAAATATATCAAGCTCTTCAAATGCCTGTAGAGCGAATGGAGCATCTGCTTCTGCACCTGCATTGGGATGGGCAACATTGTGGATATTGTTGGAAATGATTCCCCGAAGAAATTCAACACCAAAAATAATTTCGTTGTTTAGGTCGTTTCCTTCCCTGAAAATATCCCCAAAAGGAGCCAGGTCCGGTCCATGTGGTGAATTTTGAGTAATGTCGATTAATTCGGTCCGTGCCGCATTGTACTCTGCTCTCCACATATGATAATGGGCCTTGAGCATTTTTACCGCCCAAACAGTAACTTTACCATCATTTTGGTTCCATCTACCGGTAGATAGCAGGCCAGAATTAATAGCAGATTGAAGTTCGCCAATCATATCAGCCTGTATAGTTGATGCAGGCGTTTTTCCCAACAAGGAAACTTCTTCAATATCTATTTCATCTTTCCAAAAAGGTACATCTCCCCACATGGTGGTAAGTCGATAATAAATATAAGCCCTGAAAAATTGAGCCTGGGCAATTAACCTTCCCTTTTCCTCATCGCTCAAAGAAGGAGAGTCAGCAATACGATTAATTACTAAATTTGCGTCCTTGATACCTGCATAGAGCTCCCTCCACATAATAGCTACTCTTCCATTGGATTGATCAAAAACGTAGACGCCAACCAAATTGATTCCAGGCAATTGATTCCTGGCGACGACCCCAAGGTCCGTACCTAAAAATTGATAATAAACCATATGTTCCCCTGTAACTTCGCCGGTTCGCATTCTTGCAACCAATCCGTCTATCGCTAAGTCAGCTTCAGCTTCACTGTTAAAGAACTCATCAGGGGTAATTAACCCTTTAGGTTCCTCTTTTAAAAAGTCATCACATCCCCAAAATATCAATAGAACTATAATTGACATTATATAAATATTATATCTAGTCTTCATCATTATATGTCTTTCTGTTTTATCAACAATTTTTAAAAAGTAATATCCAGACCAAAAACGAATGATCTATTTTGAGGATAATTCACATTGTCATAACCTCTAAGTACATCATCGGTGCCGAAACTACTTACTTCCGGATCGTATCCTATATAGTCTTTACCTTTTAACAGCAACAGGTTTGTTCCCGTAAAACTGATTCTAAGATCACTCACACCTTTGAGTACCGATTCCGGAAGTGTATATCCCAACTGGAGGGTTCTCAATCTGATAAAACCCGCGTCTCTTACAAAAAAGCTATTTGATCTGTTGAAAGATGCACTGTTAAATCCAGGAATAAGAGCATTATCCGGGTTCTCGGGTGTCCATATTCTGTCCCTGAGGTCGGCAAATGAATTCAATTGGGTACCTGTTACCTGAAACAAATCCAAATAGTAATTTTCGTTGCCAAATACTCCCTGTAGGAAGAAACTCAGGTCAATATGCTTATAGGCAAACGTATTTTGTATACCTCCAAAAAAATCCGGGTTGGCCGATCCTATTACCGTTTGATCATTCACAAAATCAACACCGCTCATGAATTGTTCATCCGATAATCTCCAGGCTACAGCGACCGAAGGAAATGTGGCATATTTATTGTTAATTCCAAGTCTTGACGAACCGTCCCTTCTTGCTGAAAAAGTCAAATAATATTTATCCTTATACGAATAGTTGATGCGACCTAGCAAAGAGAACAAAGAAAATTCAGAATACCCACTGTTAATAGTTGTTTCTTCCAAAGGTGCCAGCTCCACGGCATTGAACTCAACACCATCATTGGGTATTTCTGCGGCGTTAATCGTTGATAACTCGGTTTGGGAAGTCTGGGCGGTAGCACCAACCAATGCGCTCAATGAATGATCACCGAAAGTTTTAAGGTAATTCAACGTATTTTCATTAAGCAAAGAAACTGTCCTTGCATTGCCTATCTGGCCACTGCCCAACCTGCTGGCAATTATTTGATCAGGCACCGTGGATGGTATAAAAATATTGGTTTTATCAAAACTGAAGTCACCGCCCAATGTAGTCCTTAATTTTAAACCTTCGATAATATCAGCTTCGATATAGTTGTTTATCAAAACCCTGTCCCTGATGGTCTCGTTGGTTATCAACCGGGTATCTGCAAATGGATTGCCACCTCCATTATCGATACCTACGTTAAACACCTGGAAGTTACCCTCCTCATCAAATACAGGCTTCAAAGGATCCTCTCGTGCTATATCGTTACGACTAGAAATAACCGAATTATCCGTTAAAGAATGGGTCAGGAAAAGATTTGTCCCTACTTTGAACGTTTTTGATATTTTATGGTCGAGGTTCAATCGAAGAGAATACCTTTCAAATGCAGTTCCAAGCAATATTCCTTCCTGATTTAAAAAACCCGTGGAAAGATAAAATTGCGTATTCTCATTCCCTGATGACAAAGACACAAGGTTGTCTGAAACTAAGGCTGAACGAGTTAGCACCTCTTGCCAGTCAGTATCAGCTCCGGGCAAGTTGTTCAGGTCAAATAAGCCAGGGACGAACTTGTTTCGATATCCAGCATATTCCCTGGCATTCTGCAAATTCAGCTTTTTAGGTAGAACCTGTGTACCCATTGATGTCTTAATATTTAACCTTTTCTTGTAGGGTCTACCTTTTTTGGTCGTAATCAATACAACACCATTGGCGCCCCTGGCTCCATAAATTGCTGTGGAAGATGCGTCTTTTAATATCTCTATCGATTCAATATCATTCGGATTGATTGTCGATAGATTTTCGCCACCAATGAATCCGTCTATTACATACAATGGCTCATTTCCTTCTGTAATAGAATTCCCTCCCCTGATCCTTATAGTAGTACCTGTTCCGGGTGCACCGTCTATCGAAGTAACGAACACACCTGCAGCACGCCCCTGCAAAGCCTGGCTCAGATCGGCTACCGGTGCCACATATGCATCTTCTGCTTTTATCGAAGATACCGAACCAGTCAGATCTTTTTTAAGAGTTGTTCCATAACCGAAGAATAATTGATTATTTAGCATCACAAAAACAAAAGCAGATAAGGAAGTATAAAACGCATTAGATGAATCAGTTGGGATGCGGAATAGATTTCTATTGCATCATTCGGGTTTAAATCATTGCTAGGTTCCCGTGAATAAGGAGATCTTCCTTTCACACAATTTGATTCTCATCTTCGATTAAAAGGAAATGACAGAATTATTTTTCCGGAAAATTTGGAATAGGTAAAACCTACTTTTTATGAAAATATTTTGAGAACAATGGATCTTATGGAGTGACATATATTTTTAACTCTCAAAATTTTTCCCAGACCATCTTTTTTTTAACATTTTTCCTCAATCAACGAAAAAAAATCGTCGACATTGGTATTTTTAGTATGTGTGAAAAACCTTAAATAAATCAACCTCTTCGGTTGGGTTTTTGATTTAATTCCTAATTTCTTTTCTGCAAAAATTCTTCTGACTCGGATTCAATTTGCTGACTGGTTTTTCTATTACCGCTTTTTAACCATTCTATTAGCCCTTTTTTCGAAAGTATAATTTCTTCTCCTTCTTCAAATGGGGGGTAATTTAGAGCACTTAGCAAAAATAGTTGGCCTGGCACTGACATGCAATCAAAACAGGGCAAACCATGCGTTTGCCCTGTTAGCAAAATCTCATTATTGCTTTATAAATCTAAATACTCGACAGCCTCTTTTTGATTTAACCTTTAAATAATAGGTACCGGAATTAAGATCGCTAACATCCAATGAGGTTCCATGGGCAGTCATGATCTGGCGTCCCAGCTTGTTTAATACGGCGATATCAACTGGTGAGTCTACGTTCCTTAAGTACAAGGTTTCCCGCACGGGATTGGGGTAAAAGAAGATATGCCAACAATGTTCACCGTTATCTCCACCGCCAACGGGATCTTCAGCTACGGAGTAAAGCTGTGACTGCGGCACAATTTGGCGAGGCTGCGATGAGCTTGACCACTCAAAGACACAATATGAAAACCCAATTAGTTCAAGCTATGCAAAATTTGGAACAGGTTATCTGTAAAAATGTTTTTTGGGTTCATAAGAGCTCACCTGTTAATGATCTTATAACTTGATATGTAAGCTACTTTTTAATAGATTTATAAGTCTGTTAAAGAAATAAAATTAATGATAGCTTCCGAAAGCTTCGATAAGCTGCTAATTAAATCTCAAGAATTTGAGAATGAAAAGCTTCCAAACGAAAGTGAAGATCTTATATGGGAGCAATTCAAATCCGGAAGCCAATCCGCACTTACCTATATTTACAGAAATTACACCAATTTGCTTTTCAACTATGGATTTCAGTTTTCTTCTGACAAACACCTGATAAAGGATTGTTTGCAGGATCTTTTCATGGAGCTGATCAGACATAGAGACCAGCTCAGCCCAACGTCATCCATCAAGTTTTATCTGCTGAAGTCTTTCAGAAACAAACTGATAAAGACTATTCAGAAGAACAATAGACAAAGACCGTTAGAAAACTTTCTCCCTAAGGTATTATTTACGATTTCCGTTTCCGCTGAAGCAAAAATGATCAATGCTCAACTCGACGCGGATAAACAACGGATCCTTCAAGACAGCCTGAATAAGCTGCCGCCATTACAGCGGGAGGCTTTGGTACTCTATTTTTATGAAGGTCTTAAATACAATCAAATCGCTGAAATGTTGAGTATCAAAGTAAAGTCTTCCCGGGCTTTGGTTTACCGTGCAATTGACTCTCTTGGGGAACTTCTGGATCCTTATCGTGATACAATGATTACTTTTTTGACTTTAATCACTGTTGTTAAATCGTTAATATAAGAATGCTTTCGCTAATTATTTTGCAATAAGTTTTCTCATTCATTTAATAAATTATAAATATTTCACTTTGCTATGGTCATTGAGATAGTCCTGGACTTTTACAGTAAAGGACTTTTGATAATTAATGGACTATAAAGATTTTGATGTAAGGGATTTTCTCAAGGATGAATACTTTGTAGAATGGGTATTGCACCCTGATCATGAGTCGGATCATTTCTGGAAACAATGGCTATTTGACCATACTGATAAGTTAGAAGAAGTGGAGCATGCCCGTGAGGTAATCACTTCAGTTGGATATGCGTATAAAGCTAAACTTAGTGATCCGGAATATTCAGCCATGTTTGAAACCCTTCTTCGTTTCAACGAAGCTAAAAATAATAAATCGACTCCATGGCTTACGAGAGATGTTATGAAAGTAGCTGCCAGTATAGTGCTGATTTTGGCTGCTGCTTTGATGATGACCCAAAGGAGTAATTTCAGACCTGACAGTTATGACAGTTCCGAGCATATGCTGGTAAGCAAAACAGTGTATGGTCAGAAGAAAAATATTGTGTTGTCTGATGGCACCAGGGTCATGCTCAATGCAGGAAGTTCATTGACGTATCCTGAAAAATTCAGTGGTGATGCCCGTGAGGTGATTTTATCAGGAGAGGCATTTTTTAATGTTGAGCACGATGTTCACAGGCCTTTTTTGATTAAAACCTCAGGTCTCACCACCAAAGTGCTCGGGACCTCATTTAATGTGCGCAGCTACACTGAGGACGATAAGGTTCTGGTGAGTGTGGTGACCGGAAAGGTAGAGATCAATAGCCCCAATGGCACCTCAGAAGTTCTTCTGCCTTCCGATATGGGCACGTTTAGCAAGTCAGCAAAAGAAATTACGGTAACAAAACTCGACAAAGCTAATTTCATCGCCTGGACAAAGGGTATTCTCACATTCGATAATGAAACTCTTCCGAACATTTTCGAAAAGCTGGAGCGCTGGTATGGAGTGGAGATACAGGTATTAAAGGGAGTGAAATTGGAAGGAAAATACAGTGGAAGCTACAAAAATAAGTCTCTTGAGCTGATCCTGAAAGGGATAAGTTATACATCAAATTTTAAGTATTCTATTAATAATAAAAAAATAATAATCTATGAAGATAACTAAGATCATTCATCTACCGAACCTGGTTTAGGTTCAAAAGAATGCCGGCTTGACGGCAAAAAACCAAAACCCTCGCATCCATCGAGTTGGGGAACTGCGGCTGCAAGGGCTGGTTCTTAGCTATTCAAATGTTCACTAAAAACCCTTTAAAAGTATGAAAAAAAATCTACTGAAGGAAATACTGATTGTGTCAAAATCCCTGTTCTACATACTATTCTTGCAGGCCCTTTTTGTTTCGCTGCTCCATGCAGAAGATATTGGCGCCCAGAATAAAAGCTTGTATGAAGTAGCGATCGATCTCAATGTAAAGAACGCTGAGATCCTCGATGTATTTGAAGATATTGAGGCCAGGACAAATTTTGTTTTCACTTACAATGATAAATTCCTGACAAACAAGCGGGTAACCCTATCCGGGAATAGAAACCTTGGCAAAATGTTGGAACAGATCTCGCAAAAAGCTGATCTTCAATTTAGACGGATCGGCGAGAACATCCATGTTAAAAAAAGAAGGATCAACAATGGTCTGGTAGAAGAATTTGTTGGACAAGATGACAAAACTATCTCAGGCCGGATTACAGATGAAAACGGAGAAGGATTGTCTGGTGCCACAATTGCAGTTAAGGGAAGTTCAATAGGGACCATAGCCGATGTGGATGGGAACTACAGCTTTGAGGTTCCGGATGAAGCTCAAACCCTTATCATATCGTTCATTGGCTATAAGTCGGTTGAGGTAGAAATTGGTAATCGATCGACGATTGATATGATGTTGGAACCGGATCTGACAAGTCTGAAAGAAATAGTTGTGGTAGGGTATGGGACCAAAAATAAGAACTCGCTCACTGGAGCTATCTCTAATGTTACTGCCAAAGATCTGGAAAGTGTTCATGCGGTTACTACGAGTGCCATGCTCGCAGGAAAGATACCCGGCCTTACTTTCCGCCAGGCAGATGGCAGGCCCGGCTCCAGCGCTAATATCCAGATACGTAATATGGGTAATCCCTTGTATGTAATAGATGGTATTCAAAAGGACGCCGGCCAGTTCAACAATATCTCTCCTAACGATATCGAAAGCATTACAGTCCTTAAGGATGCATCGGCATCAATTTACGGTTCCCGTGCGGCCAATGGTGTGGTGATCGTAACCACCAAAAGAGGTCGGATATCCAGTGGTAACCAGTTTAACATTGATGTATATACCGGTTGGCAAAATTGGTCGCGTTTTCCTGAGACTGTCAATGCAGGAGAATGGATGACCGGCAAAGTAGATGCCGATGTGAACCGGAATGGTACCACTGATATTACTTCAGAAGAACTGGCTTTGTGGCAACAAGGTACCGAGAAAGGCTATCAAAGTTTTGACTGGTATGATTTTATCATTAAAGAAAATGCGCCATTAACCTCAATCAATGTAAATGCAACCGGAGGATCTGATAAGATCTCTTATTATATTTCCCTGGGCCGGTTGGATCAGTCTTCAGTACTTGGACGAGAATATGTTTTTGAGAGAACCAATCTCCAGTCCAATGTGGATGTACAGATCAATGATCGCTTTAAAATAGGAACTCAGATCAATGGAAGGATTGAAACCCGTGATCAACCGGGTATCCCCGGAGCCGACGATTATTGGCTGCCAAGATTTGCGCTTTTCCGCAACCGACCTATGGAACGGCCTTATGCCAATGATAATCCGGATTATCCTGCGGACCAGGGTCATACAGAAACCAATTGGGCGATTCACAATAAGGAGATTTCCGGGTATTGGAGAGAGGACTGGCGCGTTATGCAGCTCAACTTTAACGCCGAATACGATACTCCTTTAAAGGGACTCAAAGTCAAAGGACTTTATTCGTATTATCTTGCAGATCGTCTGATGAATGGTCATGAATATACTTATGATGCTTATACCTATGATGAGGTAAACGATGAGTATATCAGAACCGCCGGCAGTACTAATCCATGGAGGGAGCGGGGAACGCGCAAAGTACTTGAAAACGTGGGACAGATCCAACTGGATTACTTAGGGTCATTTGGGGATCATAATATTTCCGCTACCTTGGTAGCTGAGCGAATAGATAGACGAAACATAGAAGTATGGGTTCATACAGTACCTAAAACCAATGAACTTCCTCTTCTCCAGTTCGCAGATATGGATACTTACAATGATCGTGACTTTGAAGAGGCAAGAGCCGGGTATGTAGGTAGGATCAGCTATGACTATGATGGTAAATATCTTGTAGAACTTGCAGGCAGAAGAGATGCTTCATGGAAATTTAAATCCAATAAACGATGGGGGATCTTCCCTTCGGTGTCCTTGGGATGGAGAATCAGTGGTGAAGGTTTTTATGAGTCATCAGGGATATCAAAAGTCATTAATGATCTGAAAATACGTGCCTCATATGGTGAGTTAGGTGATGACAATGGAGAAATATTAGGTATTGGATCATTTGATTATATCACAGGCTATAATTACGCCTCATCAAAAGTGATCCTCGATGGTGAATTGATTAACGGGGCCAGGGACCGGGGAATTCCTATAGATAATATTAGCTGGTTGACCAGCAAAATTACCGATATAGGGGTCGATATGATATTCCTAGATGGCCAGCTAAGCGGTTCCCTTGATTATTTTTACCGAAAACGTAGCGGATTACCGCAAATAAGACAAGATGTACTTCTCCCGGCTTTGCTCGGCCATGGTCCGGCACCGGAAAACCTAAGGAGTGATGCACAAATTGGCGGAGAAGCATCATTGACATATTCAGGAAATGCAGGTGCTTTGACCTTTGATATTGGCACTAATTTTTCCTTTTCAAGATCCAGATTCCTCGATCGCTATAAACCGGAATTGGACTATGGAAATTCATTACAATATTATACGGAAAGCTGGGAAAACCGATGGAGCGGAACCATCTGGGGACTCGAAACGATTGGACAATTTCAATCTATGGAAGAGATTAACAGCTACCCCGTAAACGTTGACGGACAAGGAAATAAAACCCTTCTTCCCGGTGACCTTATCTATAGAGATATAAACGGTGACAAGCGAATTGATGGAGCAGACAGGCGACCTATCGGTCACGCAAGAGACCGCAATCCTGCGATTAATTTTGGTTTCAACATGGCTTTAGGCTGGAAGAACTTTGATTTCAGAGCGGACTTTTCCGGAGGAGCTATGTATTCGTTTGTGCAAAGATGGGAGATGAGAGTCGCTTTTCAGAACACAGGCAACCTGCTCAAGGAATTTTATGACGACCGTTGGCACAGAGCCGATCCATTTGACCCGAACAGTGAGTGGATCCCTGGAAAATATCCGGCCCTTCGGTTCAATGAGGGAGGCCATAGCAACTATTGGGATTCTGACTTTTGGATCACCGATGTTCGCTATTTGAGAGTGAGAACTTTAGAGTTAGGTTATTCGATTCCCGAAGCGTTGGTTAGTAAGGTAAAGCTTCAAAAGGTAAGAGTATATGTGAATACTTACAACCTATTTTCATTTGACAATGTAAAGCACTTGGGCCTTGAGCCGGAGATCCTGGATGAAAATGGCCTCCAGTATCCTCAAAACAGGCTGTTAAATGTAGGTGCAAATATTTCATTTTAAATGACTTATAGATAATCCTTTTATCTATGATTAAAATAATCAGCGATATGAAAAACAGTTTATTAATAATGATATTGCTACTACTTTTTTTGGGTGTAGCTTGTAATGATGATGACTTTTTAAATAAAGATCCCAGGAATATTCTCCTGGATAAACAGGTTTGGGAGAGTGAAGGCCTTGTACTAGCGGTTCTGGCTGATCTATATGGCCGGTACCCCGATTACCAAACCATTGAAAACTGGTCAGAATTTACCAACTTTGATGAAGCATTTGCCTCCTCTTTTGGATCGTACGGGCGTCACCATAACCAGGATTGGAGCTACTTCGATTGGGGATATTGGGATTATGGATTCATACGTGAGATCAATCTGTTTATCTCAAAAGGAGAGGAAGCCGTTCGGTTATCCGAAGATGTACGTGAGCGATTCTTAGCAGAAGCCCGCTTTCTGAGGGCGGCCGTATACTTTGAGATGGTAAAGCGCATGGGAGGAGTACCTCTTATTCTGGAATCACTCACTTACGATTATAGCGGCGACCCTTCCTATTTGCAATATCCCCGGGTCAAGGAGCATAAGATCTATGATTTTGTAATCAGCGAAATGCAAGCTATTAAAGACATACTTCCTGATGACCCCTCTGTTAAAGCACGTGCTACCAAAGGCGCGGCACTTGCCATGACAATGAGGGCAGCACTTTATGCCGGCTCTATCGCCAAGTATGGAGCAACCACACCCGATGTATCTTTGCCCGGTGGTGAGGTAGGTATTCCTGCCACCATGGCTGCGGATTATTATCAAACCGTGTTAGATGCTTTTTCAGAAATGTCCGGTTACGCTTTATATGACCGGAATCCGGATCCGGGAGACAATTTTGCCAACTTATTTCTGGACAAGAATAACAACCCTGAAGTAATCTTTGTAGAGGATTTTAAGTTGCAAAGCGGGAAAACACATGGGTTTACCATTTCTAACCAACCAAGATACCAGTCAGAAGAACAAGAAGGAGGCAGGATCAATCCATCTTTGAATTTAGTGCAGTCCTTTGAACTTTTAGATAATACTTTTGCACCACTCCCTATCCGAACAACTGATGACTTGGATTACCTCTATTATGATGAGCCTACCGACTTGTTTGAAAACCGGGATCCCAGGTTGAGGGGAACGGTATTGCTTCCTGGTACCCGCTTCAAAGAAACCGATGTGGAGATCTGGGCTGGTTATCTGCTGTCTGATAACACAGTGATCACAGGAGATCAATTCGGAGCAAAGGCGTCATTGCCTGGTGTAGAAGAAGATGTCCAGGTGGTGGGTTTCAGTGGTCCTATCGATAACCTGGAGTTTAGTGCACAGACCGGTTTTTACATTCGTAAGTATCTTGATCCAACGCCAGGATCCGGACAACGGGGTGTTCAAAGTGAGGTTTGGTGGGTCAGATACCGCTATGGTGAGGTTTTACTGAATGCTGCCGAGGCTGCTTTCGAATTGGGAATGGTTGATATCGCTGCCGGATATATGAATCAGGTACGGTCAAGAGCAGGAATGCCTACAGGTCTTACTCCTGGTGAAATCACCTTTGATCGTATTGTACACGAGCGTAAAGTTGAGCTGGCTTTCGAAGGCCATCAATTGTGGGATATGAAACGGTGGAGGCTTGCTCACATTGTATGGGACGGATCCAGTGAACCGCTGACAAATGATCCGGGAAATGCTATGGAGCCTAGCACACGACCGTTTGGCTTGTGGCCTTATAAAATCCATGCTCCGGGTGAATCAAATCATGGCAAATGGGTCTTTAAGGAGGTATTACCTAGTCAAGTGACTAACCCGGACAGGTTCAGACTGGGAAATTACTACTCCGGAATTGGAGATGACCTTTTGAATCGAAATCCTAAGTTGGTCAGGAATCCAAATCATTAATAGTATTACTTAAAACTACATCCTTATGAAATCAAAATTTAAAAATTTAATGCTATCAGTATTTGGTTTGGTAGTGATGGCATCTTGTGAGTTTGACGATTTTAAAGAGCCGGGATCAATATTTGAAGGAAGAATTGTATACCAGGGACAGCCCATTGGCATTGCCTATAATGAGGTAGAGTTTCAGTTGTGGGAATCCGGGTGGGAACAGGAGATACCGATCACAGTAACGGTAAGTCAGGAAGGGGGATTTTCCACCGTATTGTTTGATGCCGAATACAGGCTGGTCATTCCCTCTCATCAGGGACCATTCATTACCCTTCAAAATCAGGAAACAAACTCAGATACGATCCTGGTCAGCTTGAATGGAAACAGAACGCTGGACATAGAGGTATTGCCCTATTACATGATCTCCAATCCGCAATTCAATGCCTCAGGCAATGATGTAAATGCCTCTTTTGGTTTAGACCAGATTATCACCGGCGCGGACCAACGTAATGTCGAACGCGTGAATCTTTATATCAGCAAAACTTATTTTGTAGATGCTAAAACAAGTATAAGCTCGGTTGAATTGGGGGGTGGAGATATTACGGATCTTTCTGACATAGATCTCTCTACCGGTATCCCGGAAATGACCCCCGATCAGTCTTATGTTTATGCTCGGGTCGGCGTGAAGATTGACGGTGTGGAAGACATGATGTTTTCGCCAATCCAACGCATAGATATTTAGGTGCCAAATACATTATTATTTGATATAATATATTGAATATCAATTATATATGATATTAAAGTCGCTTCAATATATTCAATTCGATTCATTTTACACTGCTCAATTGTCGTTTTTAACTACGTTTCCGTGCTAAATTTCCGTATGGCAATCGCCATGGATATAGCTCCTTTTGATTTATGGAGCTTTGAACTCTAAGTAACATTGGGTTCTTCACAGTTTTCCACGCTGTTTACAATTTCGAGACTTAAAATTCAGGGATGATGAAAAATAGGGAATAGCCGGGGAAAAGATAAAAGTTTGGAGAGAGCGGAATTCGATTTTTTTTAATATAAAAAGCATTATTTGTTTGGAAATTAATAATAGAATGAATAAAGTTTAAACCAACAAAAGCCATATAAACTGACATGTTAAAACAGAACTATTCCTCTATTAATCACAAAACGATTGTAATGCTTGGTTGCTTTGATACTAAGGGTGAAGATTTTATGTACCTCCGTTCATGCTTGCTGGAACAGGGAGTGGAGGTCATATCTATCAACACAGGTGTACTAGGCACAACAAACCGCTTCCCGGTGGATTTTGAAGCCGAGGAAGTTGCCGCTTCAGCAGAAACAGACCTTTCAGCACTTCGTGAAGCAGGAGATAGGGGACAGGCTATTCAGAAAATGGGTGAAGGGGCCGCTTATATTATAAAGAAACTTTTATCACAGGGAAAAATAGATGGTGCCATTGGAATGGGTGGAGGTGGAGGTACCTATATCGCTTTGTCGGCCATGCAGCCAATCCCTTTCGGCATACCGAAACTTTGCTTGAGTACGCTGGCAACAAAAGACCTGTCTCGCCATATTGGAAGCAAAGACATTACTTTGATGCCCTCTGTCGTTGATGTCGCAGGCCTCAATAGCATTAGTAGAGCAATAATAAGTCAGGCTTCGGGGGCAATATGTGGAATGGTCAATTCCGGTATCAAAGAACCGTACGAAACATCCGGTAGCATAGCCATCAGCATATTTGGCAACACTACTGCCTGTGTGGATAAGTGCTCAGAGATACTAAAAACAAAGGCTTATGAAGTGCTCACTTTTCACGCTGTTGGGGTCGGTGGCAGAACCATGGAGTCTCTGATCCTGGAAGGCTGCTTCGACGCGGTTTTAGACATTACGACAACCGAATTGGCTGATGATTTGTGTGGCGGCATTTGCAGCGCCGGACCAGATCGTCTTACGGCTGCTGCTCAAATGGGAATTCCACAGGTAGTTGTACCTGGTTGCCTCGATATGGTAAACTTCGGACATGTGGATTCGGTACCGGAGAGATACAGATCTCGACAGTTGTACAGTTGGGCGCCCGATGTAACCCTAATGCGAACCAATGAAGAGGAAAATAGAATTTTGGGAATAAGACTGGCAGAAAAATTAAACAATTCAAAAGGAGAAGTAGCGATACTGCTACCACTAAGGGGAATATCCAAGATTAGCAGTGAAGGAGGGGTATTTCATAATTCGGAGATTGATCAGGTGTTGTTCGATGCCATAAAAGAACATGCCAATAGTTCAGTTAAGGTGATAGAGATAGATGCCAATATCAATGATGTGCTATTCGCTGAGCAATCTGTAAATGTGCTTTTGGAAATGATCAGAAAATAACTAAAATAATTTGCGCCTGCAGAATTTAATGTCAAATCCAAGAGGTTTTGAATTTCCGTAGATGTCTTTTTTTGTGATTAAAATGTTATTATTTCAGATTAAATTGGTGCAATGGTGATATAATACAGTCAGAATTGGCAACAAAACAGAAAGATATTTATAAAATTCTTTCACTATTTTGTAGTTCAAGTGTTATAAAGTCTATAACGATGAACCTACCTGACCTTAAATTCTGATATGGGAAATAATAACATACATAGGCGTCGATTATTATGGGCCAGTTTTTTTACAATCGTAGCGGCTGGAGTGGGATTTGCTGTTAGAGGCGCTATACTGGTAGATTGGGGTAATCAATTTGGGTTTACCATGACTGAATTGGGCACTATAACCGGTGGAGGATTTGCT
>JAKSDQ010000111.1 GCA_022360015.1 Cytophagales bacterium | reverse complement strand
GCAAGGTGAGAAGTCAGACAGTTGTGTAAGGCGTATTGATTATTTTTATTCACTCCAATTCAGGGAATGGGGCATAAGTGCTTTACACAAATCATGTTAGATGTAGCTGTCTGATTTAAATTACCGGTTAACCAATATCGCCATACCTGGCAAGGGAAATTGATGTTGCTTTAAAGAAAATTTGTAATTTATGCAGATCAGTTAATTTTTTAAACTTGCTATAAAATAAGATGAATGGATTATCCGCTCTATTTTTTGACAGATGAGGAATTTGAAGATCTTGTCACTTTGATTTGCCAGAAAATTCTTGGTGAAGCGACTGTAAATTTTGCCAAAGGTCCTGATGGAGGAAGAGATGCAAAATTTCACGGAACAACGAATGGATTTCCAAGCGCCACACAACCCTGGAGCGGTAAGCTTGTAATTCAAGCTAAGCATACAAATGTAGCCAACGCAAGTTGTTCTGATTCCAGGTTTCAAACAATCATAAAAAAAGAGGTATTACCAGCCATTCATAGGTTGATAAAAGCTGATCAGATTGAATACTACCTTCTTTTCACAAATCGGAAACTTCCAGGCAAGCAAGAAGAAAGTATTCATAAAACAATCATCGAAGAAACACAGATTAAAAATGTAATTTGCGGCCTTGAGTTTATTAACTTAAAACTAAAAGAATTCCCTGAAGTAACTCGCACATTAAGTTTAAATAAGCTTTTACTCCCTTTACAATTTGATGAAGAAGACCTGAAGCATATAGTACTTGCATTTAAGGAACAGAAGTTCCGGGAGATTCAGGAAAATATTAAGCATATTGAAAAAAATTTTGCTTATGTTGATATTGAGAGAAAAAATAAAATTAACAAATTAGGCAAAGATTATTTTGGTCAACACATGGTCAGGTATTACAGTTATTTTGAGTCAATAAAAGAATTTTTTACTGACCCGATTAATCATGAACTGAAATATTATTACGACAACACTGTTGATGAAATAAATCAGTTAGTGACTGTTAAAAGAAAGGAATTTGGTGCATTTGAGGAGATTATTAAATTTTTATTTGACTTTGCAGTAATGAACAATCAGGATTTGAAAAAGCACAAAAAATTAGTAAATGTTTTTTTGCACTATATGTATTGTATTTGTGATATTGGCGTCAAAGAAAATGATTAAACCCGATAAGCATACCGACCCCAAGCTAACAGCTATTTACGTAGCTGGATTAATTGTGAAAGAGCTAAAGTTAGCAGGGACATCTCGCTATGATGAGTTGCTTGATAAAACTGTATTACTTCTTGGAAATAAAGCTAAACAACTGTTTATTCCGGCTACTTCTTTATTATTTTTAATTGATAAAATTGAATATATAAGAGATAGTGACTCTTTCAGCCTTAAGTCGTCATGAAACTAAGCCGGATATATGCTAACAAAAAATTCAAAACAGTAAAGTTCAATGAAGGATTCAACGCGGTTCTTGCTACGATTCATGATGTGTCAAAAAAAAAGGACACCCATAATTTAGGGAAGACATCGCTAATCTATGTTATAGACTTCTTGCTTTTGGGAAAATTTGATAAACGCCGACATTTATTGAGTAATAGTAAGTTCTCAGGTTACCAATTTTATGGTGAGTTTGTCCTTAATAATGGTGAATATCTGATCATCCATAGAGCTGTTGATCTCCCAACTAAGGTATCTTTTAAAAGAAGGAA
Organism: Cytophagales bacterium; assembly: GCA_022360015.1. Classification (GTDB taxonomy): domain Bacteria; phylum Bacteroidota; class Bacteroidia; order Cytophagales; family Cyclobacteriaceae; genus Agaribacillus. The sequence goes on along the minus strand of JAKSDQ010000111.1, from coordinate 60,817 downwards.
CACCAGGCTTAAGGAAAATCAGCTTAAATTTAACTGGGACTACCAGGAATTACCATTTAATCAAGCTAAGCACCTATTAAATGAGTACCTTCGGTTTGATGTCCTTCCAAATTGGATATACAGGCAATCCATTACCTACTTTTTAAGAACTCAAAAAGATTTTGGTGATGTGTTTCAACTAAATAAATTTAAAGGTCAACATAAAGATTGGAAACCTTTAGTCTTTGACTTACTTGGATTTAACGGTGAACTAATTAAAGAAAAGGCAAATTTAGAAGAAAATAAAAGTGAAATTAACGAACGGATTAAAACCATTAAAAGTGAAATAAATGTAGATCTTTCTGAAAGGGATAAACTGCTTGGATTACTCGACATTAAACAAGGTGAGATAGCAAAACTGTCAAAAAGTTTAGACCGGTTTAATTTTTTTGAAAAAGATAAAAATATTAACGAGGATTTAATCCGGAAGCTTGACTTTGAATTGCAACAATTAAACGCACATCGATATACACTATCCTCCGAATTGGAGAAAACAAATACGTCCATTCAATCTATAGAAGAAGATGGCTTGAGCTTCGGTGATTTGGAAAGATTGTTTAATGAGACAGAAATTTACTTTGAAAGACAGCTAAGAAAGGAATTTTCCGAACTAGTGGCGTTTAACAGGAGTATTTCTGAAGAAAGATTAAGGTTCTTAAAGATAAATGCCTCAGAACTATCAAAAGAATTAAAGGCTGTGAACGTACAAATAAAATCACTGGAGGAAGAAAAGAGCGCACTTCTTTCTTTTTTAGTAGAAAAAGACAGCTACCAAAAGTTTAAATCATATCAACAGGATTTAGCAAAAACAGCATCTGATGTCGATAGGTTGCAAGACAAAATAAAATACCTGGATCAGGTACAGCAGTATGAGGAAAAACTTGATTCGATAGATAAAAAAATAAAAAAACAAACTGAAGTTTTAAGAAAGGCCATTGCTAACAGGAAACATGCCGAGGTAAATAAACAATTCGATCATATAATTTTTGATGTATTGCATACGCATGCTTTATTAATTGTAAACCAGAATAAACAAGGTAATGTTGAATTTAATGCTGAATATCAAAACCCGGCAGATCTCCTTGAGACCTCACAAAGTAAGGGATTTACATACAAGAAATTTCTGTGTATGGCATTTGACCTGTCAATTCTGATGAAGTATTCAAAAAACTCATTCTACAAGTTTGTGTATCACGATGGCGCCCTGGAGGCAATAGATGATAGAAGAAAAATCAATTATCTGAACAAGATTAAAGAAATCTGTGAAGATTATAAAATACAATATGTATTGACCTCCATTGATTCGGATTTACCCTATGAGGATGGGCAAAGGGTGGCTTTTCAAAATGACGAAATATGCCTGGAATTACATGATAAAGATGATTCCGGTAAATTATTTATGATGAGCTTCTGATCCTGACATACTTATATAGTATCTGTCAGGTTGTGCACAATGAAAGATAAATCTAGCATCTTGCAAGAAATAACAGGACTGATTCAGCCAGCTCATCCGGATATTAAATTTGATGTAGCTTTATTAGAAATTTCTGGTAAAGCTACATAACAACCTCTGTTCAATAGTATGATAAACACATTCTCAGATTATTTTGAAAAATATGGTGCGCTCTCCGGAGAGACCAAAATAGCTGTCGAAAGTATCTCTACCCATATTTCCCTCCCGGGTAATGAAAAAATACTTACCGCAGGAAGTACTATGAGGAGTATATACCTGGTCTTAAATGGATCAGCGAGATTTTATTACTATCATGAAGGGAAGGAAATCACCAATCAATTTTTCTTTGAGGGGGAAGTAATTGCCGACATGGAAAGTATTTACTCAAAAAAACGGAGTAACTATTACATTCAATTACTTGAAAACTGCCAGCTCATTGAAATAAAGTATCCGGAACTAGAAAAATTATACAGGCAGCACCACGACCTGGAACATGTAGGCAGAATGATCGCCATAGCCTGTTACCTTGAAGAGAACGAACGCAACCGGTCGTATCAAATGTTAACCGCTAAGGAAAGATACCTGAAATTGCTTGAAACACATCCGGATGCAGTGAACAGGGTAAACCTCGGTCATATATCTTCTTATATCGGTATTACCCAGGTGCAGCTTAGTAGAATCCGATCAGAATTGGCTTCTTTTTAACAAATGTAAAAAGAAAAGGATACCGGGTTTTAGACATTTGCATGGTAAAATGCAAACATGAAATCGACATTAAAAATTCAGACTCGATTTTACACCAACCGAGGATGAATTTTTAATCAAAGATTCCATGTGACCGCTGAAAATAAATTTAATACACGTGAAATGAGCATAAATATTGGGATCCCTCATATACCAACCGAGGGATAATCAAAATTTATCGAATTCCATGTACCATTGAAAATCAACGCACACACATGAAAAATTCTATGATGTCTAAAAAATTAATTAATCCCGAAGAATTGTATGATGGTTCCGCATTTGGACTGTCTCAGGCAGTTCTTGAGCCGAATTCAAAGCTTGTATTTATCTCAGGCCAGGTGGACTGGAATCATCAATTTGAGGTGACATCTCATTCGGTAGAAGGGCAGTTTAAGAAAGCCCTCGAAAATTTGAGTATCGCTTTAAATGCCTCGAACTCGTCCATTGAAAATCTTTTACAAGTAAGGATCTACATAAAAGGTGAGCTTGGAGACCACCTGAATGTAGTAGGGCCACTACTGGCAGAATACCTCGGCTCATCCAGACCTGCAGTTACAGGAATTGGCGTCGCATCTCTTGCCTCGCCGGATATTTTAGTAGAAATAGAGGCCATGGCAATTTCAGCATAATAATAGTAAGCTGATCATCGAACTAATCATGTAGCTTACGACAACTACAATTCGCTCAACAATTTTGAAGGGCTGTTGTCAGCGCTGACAAATCTTTATACACCGGTCCTGAAAGAACGCTTTTTCCTTTTTATCTGTTTCTATTCCCATCGACTTGCAATAGTCAACAAGTTCAGATTTATTCAGTCGTTCAACATTCATTCTTTAAATTTCGTGCTTTTATTGTATTTCTCCCAACTTGCCGGAAAATCAAATAAAAATACACGCTTTGATACAAAAAAGCTTGAGTTATATAAAGTATTTGATGGCCATTAGGTACCGATTGATTCCAAAAGATTTTTTTGAATGATTGGACAAATCGTTTCCGGGTAGTATTTTTATTTTTTGTTTAGAATAAATCTAAATAATTAGCATTAATTAGCCAAATAATGTCCCATACTACCTTGTTTATCGCAGATGCTCAGCATTTATTTAGAGATGGATTAAAACTATTACTTAAAAGTAAAAGAGATATTAGGATAATAGGAGAGGGAGGTGACAGGGAACAGCTTTTCACAGCTTTGAAAAAAAGCAAGCCAGACGTGGTGATTATCGACTGCAATCTTCCAGGCTATTTTATGCATAGGGACATTCAACATATTCACAGGTATTCTCCTTTAAGCAAAATACTTATTATATCATCTGATAATGATAAAATGAACATATTCCGGATCCTCGAATATGGCGTAAACGGTTTTCTTACCAAAGAATGTGGTAAAGATCAAATTATCAAGGCAATTTACGCACTCGCCAAAGGTGAGAAATTTTTTTGTGACAAGGTATTGGACATGCTACTGACAAAAAAGATACCCGGCGGTGGCAAAAGCTATAAACCAGTGACTTTATCCGGTAGGGAAACAGAAATTGCAAAATCCATAGCAGCAGGGAAGACAACAAAAGATATAGCCAAAGAATTTTATATTAGCATACATACAGTTCGTACGCACCGCAAGAACATCATGAAAAAATTAGGGGTCAAATCTGTGTCTGAACTGGTACTATATGCGGTTGAAAACGGCATGGTGAACCCTGAAAATTTCAATGCCGGAGCGTAAATCGTGTCCGGCAGCTTTCCTATTGTACGGCCTTCGCATGTTTTGATTGTAAAAGGTCATTAATCCAATGCTTCAAACCTTCGAAAAAATCCCTGATTAGGGATACAAAGAAGGTAGTATCCCACTTTTAAGGTATACTAAATACCAAATGATAGGTATTGCAAGAAATCTTTCCAGGAAAGAAATTTGCAGTAAATGGAATTTATTTAGACTTGATCTAAATAAATTGTATTTAAAAGGGTGATATTGTATTTATCGAATGTGACAAAGAATAAAACAATACGGTTAATCATGATACTAGTCGGTATCTCGCTTGCAAACATGGTAAAGGCGCAACAGGCGGGAATTCAAGGGAATGTTATCGATGAAAGAGGGAACCACCTTCCTTTCACCCTGGTTTCTTTAAATGGCACCGGAAAGGCGACAGTTACCGATACTACCGGAAGATATCGAATACGGAACATCTCACCAGGCCGATACCTGGTCGGAATTACGAGAATCGGGTATAAACCGCAAGAAAAATCTGTAGAACTTTTACCGGGACAAGTACAACAGCTCGACTTTATCATGGAGGAAGATGTGACGCAACTCGAGCAGGTAGAGGTGACCGCTAAATCCGAATCGGAAGAGCTAAAAGAAACAGGATATGCCGTAGAGGTAGTGGAGGTCAAGGAACGCAAGAACCTGACTTCAGACATTAACCAGGTGCTTAAAAGCACCGCTGGAATTCACATCCGGGAAACCGGTGGTGTAGGTTCGGGATTCAGGTTGTCACTGAACGGGTTATCGGGTAACCAGATCAGGTACTTTATCGATGGGGTTCCGATGGAGAACTTCGGGTCGGCATTGACTTTAAACAATTACCCGGTAAATCTCATTGAGAAAATCGAGGTCTACAAAGGGGTAGTACCTGTTTCACTGGGAGCCGATGCTTTAGGAGGTGCCATAAATATCACTACAGGTTACAGAAGGAAATCGTTCCTGGATGTCGCTTATTCCCACGGATCTTTTAATACACACCAGGCATCGGTCAATGGCCGGTACGTAGATCAGGAAAGAGGATATTTTGTCAAGCTTTCTTCATTCTTCAATCATTCTGACAATAACTACCGAATGGAAAATATGCCGGTTTTTGATCTCGAACTGGGCAACAGGTTAGGTACCATCGATACCCGGCGATTTCACAATGAATATACCTCCGGTATGGTCCAGGTAGAAGCCGGCTTACTCGATAAAAAGATGGCCGACAGATGGTCTCTTGCCCTAACCACGGCCGGTAACAGAAAAAACTATCAACATCCTGATAATACTATCAACCGTGCGTTTGGAGCGTTCCACACTAAGAACAAGACACTTTTAGCCTCTTCAACCTACAGGAAATATTTTAAAAACCTGGAATTGAGGGGTTATGCCTTAATGGGCAGGATTATGGAAAGCGTGGTAGATACCAGTTCGAAAAAGTACAATTGGGCGGGCGACTACATCATTCGTAAAGCCGATGACCCCAAAGGGGAATTATTTGAAAGAAGATCACTGATGGAATTAACCGACTTCGTGCTTAGGAGTAATCTGAATACAGATTACCAGCTTGGTAATAACCATGCGTTGAGCGTAAACCTGACCCAAAACTATTTAAGGAGAACGGGTGAAGACCAAGTGGATGAATTCAATCGTTCTTTCGAAACGCCTAATTATATCCACAAAAACCTTTTGGGGATGGCTTACACTTTTAAAAACGAACCGGGAAATGTAGAAGCCACGGCGTTTGCCAAACAGTATTGGTTTAGCGGTAACATCATTACCCAAGATTATCAGGATAACGACATTACAACCCGGCCGGGTTTCAACAGCACCGGATACGGATCGGTATTTACCTGGCATGTTACCAAAGCGTTTCAAACAAAATCCTCTTTTGAACGAACTTTCCGTATACCGGAAAGCTATGAAATACTTGGAGATGGCGTCTATATCCGTCCTAACCCAACGTTGGCGCCTGAAACCAGTTATAATGCCAATCTGGGCATGCGGTATATAAAACAGTCGGGCAAGATCGGTTTGACGTTGGAAGCCAACTATTTTTATCGCTTTTCCAAAGATTTTATTCTGTTTAATCCCATAGGACCTTTTGGAACATTCGAAAATCTCAGCAATGTGAGGACCATAGGCACAGAAGGTGGAGTCGATGTAAATTATAATGAATTTGTTATGCTCAATGCCAATTTCACCTGGCAAAACCTTACTGATCAAACCGAATTCGACGAGGGACTCCCTAATATCAATTATAAAAGCAGGGTACCAAACACGCCTTATCTATTTGGCAATGCGCGTTTGGGTATAAACCCCATGAAAGGAACCGCCGGAAACAATGTTGTGATTTACTGGAACACCCGGTATGTACACGAGTTCTTTTTTACCTGGGAAAATCTGGGCGATGCAGATGGCAAAAGTACGATCCCCAGGCAACTGACCCATGATTTGCACTTGGAATACGCGATGGACGAAGGAAGATACAACCTATCTCTTTCTCTCATCAATATCACCGATGCGCTTGTCTTTGATAATTTCAACATTCAAAGACCGGGAAGGGCCGTATATGTCAAGTGCAGGTATTTTTTAAATTAACACATTTTATTTTTAACACTTAATTAAAAGATAATGAAAAGTTACCTTAACCATAAATTCAGCACCTATTTAATCATGGCTTTAGCTGTAAGTAGTGTCCTATTATCAGCCTGTGACGACGACGATCCCAGCGCAGTACCCGATGATGGTGCTACTTCGACATCATCCGGGGGTATAGTCATGGCATTTAAATCTACCGGGGGCAATGAAACTGAATTTATCATTAGCCAGGACGATATCATGACAGGTGAAATTTCAGCCATAGGCACCGGTATTGAGCAAACCGGCTGGCGCTTCTTCTATCCTGTAGGTAAAACACTTTTTTCATCCGGGTTTAGTGTAGATAATCAAATGGCAGGATATGCCGATAATGGGGCCGGCTATATCACACAAATCGGTGAGTTTATTTTTGAAAATGCACTCGAAATGTTTGGCGCATCAGACGATGATCAAACTTTGCTGGCCATGGAAATCCCGCGATCCGGCTTTACGAACCGGCGTTTACATTTTGTAGATGCTAACACAATATTTGTCAAAAAAATTGTGGGAACAAGGATTTTTGAGTCTACCACCGACTCGCTGGTGGCCTGGCCGACTGCTCTACAAGTAAGAGGGGATAAACTGTTCATCCCATTCCAGGTATTGGATGCGAAAGGTAATTTCACCACGCCCAGACCAGATACCGCCTACGTAGCGGTGTATTCTTATCCGGAAATGGAAACTGAACCTTTAAAGATCATAAAAGATGGAAGAACCTCCAATATAGGGGTAAATGGCGCTACAACTGGTTTGATAGAAGCCGATAACGGTGACTTGTACTCCTTCTCATGCGGTACCGAAATGGCAGGGTTCGCACCGGCTGCCACCAAGCCTTCAGGTATCCTGAGAATAAAAAACGGTGAAACGGACTTCGATAATTCTTATTTCTTTAACGTTGAAGCAGCTACAGGCGGAGGAAAACTCTTTTGGTTCGATTATGTAGGTGATAACAAAGCCATTGCCCGTATCTTAACACACGACGACGGAGGCCCATGGCAAGCATTTGAAAGAAATTACTTTAACCAGCGTTTAGTGATCATCGATCTGGAAGGTCAAACGATTACAGAGGTGGCTAACGTGCCCCTGCATGCCAAACGCTATACTTCGCCTGTGCTTGTAGAGGACGGAAAAGTGTACACAAGTATCGAAACAGACACCGAAGCATACGTATACCAGGTAGATATTGCCAATGCTACCGCTACTCAGGGAGCCAGGATTCTCGGAAAGACCATAAAAGGGTTTTTCAGACTGCAGTAGGCCAGGGGCGGGCTTTGTTCCTGTCCTGTATGGCTATTTTAAGGCCAGTTAGCTGGTGCCGGGGTAAAGCCCTGTTGTTATAGTACTGAATGAATAAAATGATATAGTATGAATAAAAAAGCCGCTCAAAACAGTTTTCGTAACATCGTTAGAAAAATACACCTCGTATTGGGGTTTTCTACGGGAATCGTTGTATTCATCGTGGCCATGACAGGTTGTTGTTGGGTATTTCAGGAGGAGATTCAGAGCTGGTCTCGCGATTATCGACAGGTCAGCGAAGAAAACAAACCATTGATTACCCCAAGCGAAGCAAAGCAGATCGCAGAAAATGTATACCCGGGCAGAAGTATCCACGGTGTACTCTACGGCAACAGTCGGGAGGCTGTCGAGGTAATCTTTTATCAAGAAAACCCGAAGTTTTACCGGGCAGTTTTCTTAAACCCATACAACGGTGAAATCATTAAGACTGAGGATTATTTGAGCGGCTTTTTTGCTTTTGTTTTGGACGGCCACCTTAACTTATGGCTACCTGAAAGCATCGGTTCTAAGATAGTTTCCTGGTCTACGTTGATATTCGTGATCATGCTCCTCACAGGTATTGTGTTGTGGTGGCCACGCAATAAACAGGGCAGGAAACAGCGATTCAGGTTCGATTGGAAATCGACCACCCAATGGAAAAGAAAGAATTACGACCTCCACACTGTGATAGGATTCTATGCTAGCTTTATAGCAGTAATTATTGCATTTACCGGCTTAGTCATGGCCTTTGACTGGTTCGGAAAGGCAGCATACCAGGCATTCGGAGGCGATAAGCCACTTACTTTTACAATCCCGGATCATAAACCGCTATATGTTCCCGATACCACGGGCACTCCGCCTATTGACCGTTTATTGCCGATACTTAAAACAGAATTTCCACAGGCGCGACAGTTTGAAATCCATTATCCTTATACTGACTCGGCAAGCATATATGTCGAGATTTCTTATGAGGAAGGTATCCATTATAGTTCCGACTATCGTTACTACGATCAATATACACTCATGGAACTGGAAGCGACCAGCCTCTATGGGATTTATGAAAATACCGACCTGGCGGATAAGATGATCCTTATGAATTACGATACGCACATTGGTGCTATCCTGGGATTACCGGGAAAAATACTGGTTTTTTTCATCAGCCTCCAAATAGCCAGCCTACCGATAACAGGCTTTATGATCTGGTGGGGCAGGAAAAATAAAGCCCGGAAAAGCAAAAAAAACCGTAAGGCACCTGCCGTGCAGCTTAACCTGGAATCAGCCAAGGAAAGAACTTCTTGGGTCACCTCATCTAAGGCTGACTAAGTCACCATAGGCATCGTCCCATAAGGTCCCATTTCCGGAAGGTTCGGGTTTTATATAAAAACCCGTTTGAGCCGGTGGTACATTGGCCATGAAAAAAATTCCGACAAACAGGCCAAGTAGTTTTTGGTGGGGTTTCATATTTAAATTTATATACCTGTAATTTCGTTCCATGATTTCTATACAAGAGCAATGACAGATAAAATTGAGTTAGCAATGAATGAGGTTTTGCTGCCTGCGCTCCCCATAGGTAGATTTTGATGAGGTCCTATTGTTTCATACCGGGCCATCTGTTCAATTTCGTACGCTTTAGCTCATTTTCAGGTTTTGATTCCTGGCCACAAACACTTATTTGCGGTTTGGCATATACTTTGGAACAACGATAGCAAAAGTTTTACAGGCAACTTTATCGCTCCATACCATGTTATTCAACTACGTAAACGTCGCCATCCGCCATTTACTCAAACACAGATTTTTTTTCCTGATTAATACATTAGGCCTCTCTGTTGGAATAGCCTGCAATATTTTAATTGCACTTTGGATACAGGATGAATTGAGTTTTGATCGTTTTCATAAAAATGCGGAACGCATTCATTTGGTTTACCAGACCAGTACGTTTGGCAACGAAGCTGCTACCAACACCCGGACACCCTATCCGATAGCTCCTTTGCTGAACGAAAACATTTCCGGTATTGAAAACTTTACCCGGGTAGATAATCTGTTTCAGGGCAAAAAATCTGTGGAAAATCAAGGCAAAATTTTGGAGTTGATGGAACCGGATGTGATCGGATTTACCGATCCCGGTTTTTTCAATATTTTCTCTTTTGCATTAATTGATGGCGATCCTCAGAAGGTTTTATCTGATCCCTACACGGTCGTTATCACAGAAACAAAAGCAAAAAAATACTTTGGCGCACAAAATCCGACAGGGAAGGTTATTACGCTGAGAGAAGTCTTTAACAATTCTACTATCGACCTGAAAATCACCGGAGTAATGGAAGATATACCGGCCAACTCTCATATCCATAAGGAAATGTTAATTTCTATGGCTACAGCAGATGCCATAGCAGCGTTCAGAACTACCAGGTGGAATTTTGCCTCACAGTATTCATATGTTTTACTTTCGGAAGATGCAAACGTGGCGTCAGTGAAGGCCGCAATTCCAGGAATAGTAGCCGCCAACGTTCCGGAATCACTCAGGAAGAATATTACTTTTAGCCTGTTTCCATTGCAAGACATTTATTTACGAAGTGATTTTGATTACAACATTGGCCCTGTAGGTGATATTTTAAAAGTGCGAATTTTTGTGGCCGTGGCTTTGTTAACCATCATTATCGCCTGCATTAATTATGTAAATCTGGCCACTGTTCAGGGAGCGGGCCGGTTCAGGGAAGTGGGCATGCGCAAGGCACTCGGCGCCAACAAAAAGCAAGTCATCGCCCAATTTATCACAGAATCCTTCCTGATCTCTTCAATTTCGCTGATCGTAGCCATCTCCCTTTTAACTGTGCTACTTCCTGCTTTCAATCAATTTACCGGCAAAAGCCTGGAAATCATATTGTTACTTGATCCCCATTTTATAATCACCGGTCTCTTGGTGATAGGTTTAGTCGGTATTGCTTCCGGAAGTTATCCGGCATTTTATCTTTCTGCCATTGGCCCTGTGAAAGCCCTGAAAGGTGGTGCAAGCCGGATGGGGCAGGGAACGCTGATGCTAAGAAAGGGGCTTGTCATTTTTCAATTTGCCATTTCCATTACCCTCATTTTCAGTTCGCTGATCATTTATAAGCAATGGATTTACCTGCGAAACAAAAACCTGGGTTTTCAAACCCAACAGGTTATCACACTGCCGGTTCAGTCTAATGAGTTCATCAAAAACTATTTTACCTTCAAAGCCAATTTATTACAAAATTCTGCTTTTGAGCATATTTCCGCCAGTAATAAAAGCCTGACCGAACGTTTCTTCGACTTTACAACAACTACCAGAAGCACAAGCAACAATGACACAATTCTGGCATTTGGTGCTGTTGATTTTGACTTTTTTGAAACCATGGATATTAAGCTTACAGCAGGTCGCACTTTTATGAAGCGCTATCCGACAGACAGTAATCAGGCCATTATCATCAATGAGTCCGCAAAAAGGTTTTTTGGTTTCGATAATCCTTTAGGAGAAATTCTGCGAATTGGTAGTGAGAAGGAACCAAAAACAATCATTGGTGTGGTGGAAGATTTTCATTTTGAAGATCTGTATACCAAAATTACACCCATGGTCTTTTTTATCACAGACAATTATCTTAATGAGGTGGTTGTAAAAATTAATACTGATCATCTTACCCGGGCGATTCAGGCCATCCAACAGGAATGGGATAAGTATGGATTGACAGAACCATTTACTTATTCTTTCCTTGATGAGCGTGTGGATCAGATGTACATAAAGGAAAAACACTTCCTTCAATTATTTGCCACATTCACCGGGTTGGCCATTATTATAGCATGTTTGGGTGCATTTGGGTTAATCTCGTTTGTTATTGTACAACGTACAAAAGAAATGGCTATTCGTAAAGTGCTTGGTGCATCGCCTGTGGGTCTTGTTATAGTGTTAACCAAAGATTTTCTTTTGCTGGTGCTCATGGCCTTCTTCATTATCAGTCCTGTAGCCTGGTACTGGATGAGCAGATGGCTGGAAAACTATGTATACAGGACGGAAATTCATTGGTGGATCTTTGCTGTTACCGGGCTGGTAGTTTTAACGATTTCTTTGCTGACTATCAGTTATCAGTCCATCAGGACAGTCCGGGTTAACCCCGCCAGGATTTTACGCAGTGAATAAGTGCGGATATTACTTATTACAATGTCAACCCCGATGAGGCGGCTGATCAAAATGGCAATGTGACACTAAACCCGGACTATAACAATGCTGAAGTGCTGTTCCCCACCGGTTCATTATTGCCCTTACCGATTTGGGCTACAGTTAATAAGCCGTATAAGCAATAATGCGACGATGAAGGATTGCGGGAAGCAATTAATTTCGGTGTACCTGCAATGCCACAGACAAATTCCCGGGCATTGGCTCTTGGCAAGCATGGGAAAAAAGGTGCCGTGCCTTACAATAATTGATTAGAAAAAACAGGAATATAGAAAACTAATACGTTTTAGTCATATCCTCTGGCACACATATTACAAAATCTGCCAGGCCATTATTTTTCTCATCGAGCTTCTTTATCTCTTTTTGTTCAACTACCTGAATTGTTTTAACAGCTAATGATGGCGCTGATTGATTAACATACCAAACAATCCCTTCTCTGTTTTGGCTATGATAGGAGCCATTGTAATGAATAATTTTGTCCGTATCTTTTAGATTTCGAATCAGAAAATGAGCCATGGTAGCATCTTTTATGGCCTGCGCTTTTGCTATATTCTGCGGATTGCCGCCGCCATGACCTCCCATCTGTTCAATCATATATTTGTAACCCGGAAGCTCAGCGTCAAACTGAATAGGCAACGGTGCTATCCATGCCTTTGATCGATCGCTTAAACTATCGAGGGCACTGAATCCCTCCCGGTAAACCAAATTTGCATAGCGTCTTGGAATATTTGAAGCAATTACACGAATACCATTCAATTTTGCATATTCGATGATCGGTCTATAATCGGTTGCATAATTATTCCAAACTTTTGCTTCGTTAATCAGGTGCTTTTCCTTAATGAAACCTTGCAAGTATTCGTCCAACACAATTTGGTCATCGGCTTCGAACATTTCCATAGCGATAGTTATGTTCTCGTACGTAGCAAAGACACTTTTAAGTAGCTGTAGCTTTAGCCAATGTGCCATAGCATTATTATGTAACTCTCCGAAGAATACTATTCGAGCATCCTTTATGCCTTTCTGCATTTTTTGATAATTACTTTTTTTTCCGCTTCCTTCAAAAATACTGTAGGCTTCAATGTTTTGCGACCATGAATGCAACGAAATGAATAATGCGCCAATAAGATATTTTGTCATGGGATAGCCTCTTTTAACCAAACATAATAATCCTTTTGGCTTCCACAATGATCATGGCCTCCTCGATCATGCCAAGGATTTCTTCAACTTCCTCATCATTAAAGGCCATGTAAAAATTGCTGGCGGGACCTTTGTATACCCTGTTTCTGTTGTGTTGTAAGGAAATGCTGGTATCAGGCTTTTTGATTCCTGCCTCTAACCAATGATAAAAATTTACCATACCATCCTCAGGAAAGGTGATAAGTAAATTTTTGTAGGCAAGATTAAACTCCCGGCAACATGTGCAAACCCCAATATACCCCTCTTTACAACTTGAGAGGATTTTAAACTTTTTTGATTCGGTATGCATTTTAAAGGATTTGGTGAATTAAGAAAATCATTTTCGGATTGTTCTCGGTGCTTTAATATAATACTGCCGGTCACTAATGTCAATCGCTAACAGTCGTGAAAAAAATAGCTATTGATAGTTATGAAAGAGAAGTTACCATAAATGGCCGCCTCAATGCAACCTTCTTACAGAAAAAACTAAAAATTGACCAATAATAACTACCAGTAGTGACTCAATATACCTAAGCATTGGGATTGACAAGTATATCACAGAAAGTGATATTTGTATTGTTATTTATTTAGAATTAATCTAAATAAAAATAGCCAATTATTTTGAAGGCTGTAACCTGCCATGCAGGAAACATAACAGTTTGTCGGAAGACATAAACCTCCTGAACCATGAATAATAGTTATGATTATTTGATAAGCCAGTTGATACTTGAGTTAGACCATGAATATCCCAATATGTTAAAACTGCAATCCATCATAAAAGAATCCAATTGTCCTTACCTGAAGGAAATTGTGCTAACAAAGGTCAACGCATTTAAAAATAAATTACCTTCAAAAAAAAAGAAAGATGACTTGTAATCCTGAAATGCTTTTAAATGGGACATATTTTAATGTTTCCCAATGCACCGGTTGTCAGCGTATAGGTTTATATTACAAAAACCTGCTGGTTGGTTTTAATCCTGAAGAATTTATAAGATTCGGTCGGTTATTTAGTGATATAGATTTTAAACTGGCGGCGTCAAGGTTTCCTGACGGCCTGGATCATATCGTGGTAAATACCTGCCACCAGGATATACAGTTTACTTTTACGGAAGTCGAGTTTGAAGAATTTAGGGACATAATGCAGAAGGCATTAATTATCCTGAAGGCTAATCAAATCATAAGAGTAAAATGAGACAAACCCCGGATCGGTCTTTTTTAATAGTCAACAACAATAATTAATTCTCGCTTCTATCGAAAGCACCCAAATCCAATGCTTAAAGCGCCCCGCCTTCTTTTCTATCAGGCGGGTGCTTTTTGAATAGAGCGAGTATTTGGTATAAAAGCTTAGGCCACCTATGATGTATGGTATATCCATAGTATGTACAATTGCTCATCTTTTTGAACCCAACCGCCAGCCTGACAAAAAAGTCCTGGCTGGCGGTTATACATATTTGTTTTTACCTTTTAAAAGAGATCATCGATTAGTGAGTACTAAACTCGCTTAACCGAAGATGATTTGTTCAATAATTTTAGCGCACTTTAACCACCAAATTTAACAAGCCATCTACTGTCAGCTTTTCTTCATGGTTGCCGTCTGCACTTAGCTTGAATACCGTGGTGCTGCCAAAATCGCTGAAGCTAAATATATACGGTTCACCGTCAATCAGCCGGGTATCGGCTCCGGGACCGGCAGCGGGAAGCCCCTGTTCCGGTTCAGCCTCACCGGTCCTCAGGTTAATTTTCCATTTCTCCCAGCCTGAAGAACTGATGTAAGAGCGAAAATCGGTAATGCTCGACCACGCAGTAGTCTCTTCTTTTAACAGGGTAGTGTAAGCGATCCCATCTCCGGGTGCACTGGCCAAACTTACCCCAATCCTATTCCCTGCGGTAAGGCTGGAGTAGGGAAGGTAATAATTGTCGTCAAAGGTTGTCTCTCCTGCCTTTACACGCAGTATGGCACCATTTGGCCGGTTGATCCCATCCTTCACAAAGCCATGTGCCATATAGTAGCCGCTGGTTCCGAAATAAATATCCCCGTTGGTATCTACGACAAAGTTAGTGGCTGCCGGTGCTTTTTCAGTTTCCGTGTAGGAAAGTACCTGATCGGTTTGGGTGTTAATCACAACCAATCCGGTGGCTGGCCGTCCTTCATTTGTATCGAAGTTCAACCATTCCAGTGGAATGTACATTTGGTTATCCACCATTGGAAAATCATAAAATCCAACCGATGTATTGTACCCCTGATAGCCATCGGCTACTTGTTCCGGAAGCATAATGGTTTTGGTGATTGACATCTCTTCCGGATTCCAGACCACAATCTGGCCCTGTGTCACATCTACGTAATAAGCTTTCACAGCACTCAGGAACTTGTTCCGCCAATGCATTTGTGTGACACCTTCACCGGCAAATGAAATGCGATTTCCCCGGACAAACTCATTGTTCTCATTAATAGAATAACGGGTAATGGTCATATCTTCTCCGTCACCGATGGCAAAGAAGCCACCTTCCTCCGGGGCGTACATGCGTGAAAATCCGGGTACTTCAAGGGCTGTGGTAAAATCTACGGCTGTTTCTTGTTCCAGATCTTCGGTCAGGGCTACATAGTTAATACGCCCATCGGGATTGTCTACACGAATGAAAGTCGCATAAAGTGCCTCGCTGAATTGACTATCGAGCCCTGGCCCGTCATCGTCGTCACAACCTGAAAAGAAAAGGCCCAAAAGCAACAGTAAGCTAAATATTTTAATGGTTAAGTTCATAATTTTACTAGTAAGAATTTAGAATTGTAAGTATAGTTTTTTGATCTTTAAAGGGTATTGTGGAGAATTTTGTATTTAAACTTTTTCCCGTTCGGAATACGGAATTTCCGGATGAATGACCTGCTCTTTCTCAGCATATCTTTTTACCGGGACTTTGCGTGTTATCCGATCCTTGTTGTGTTTCTTTTTCTTCCTGCGCCCCCACCAGATCATGAATCCGGTAACAGGCAGACTGGCCGAAACCAGGCTGGCCAAAAAGGCGATTATCTTACCAGGCAGCCCCAGGATACTGCCTACGTGGATGGGAAAATTCAACGCACGCACCTTCTCGCCATTGTTCATGTCCTCAAAACCTTTTTTCTCTAATAGCCGGCCTGTGTAAGGATCAAACTGGTAATTCAACCGGTTACCGTAACCCGACTGACTGAGCATTACATTGATGAATAACGGGGCGTCAGCCTTTCCGGGAAAACGTAAATAATACGACTGGGCTTCAGGATGAGCGGTAAACATCCCTGCCATGATATGATCGAGCGCCTCCTCGCTTTCTGTTGGGGATATCGTATATTCCGGCGCAGACTTTTTAATGGTTTTACCTCCGTTAGCAAGCCACTGTATGCTGTGGTCTACCCAGTCAAAGGCCCATACCAAACCGGTGAGTGCAATAAGCAAGGCGACAATCATTGCATAAAATCCTGCAATATTATGCAAATCATAATTCTTACGCTTCCAGCGGGTAGTGGACTTCCATCGAAACCAAAAACGTTGCCTCGCAGCCGCTTTATGCTTAGGCCACCATAAGATTAATCCCGTAATAAGCATGATGACAAAAATAAGTACTGCGTAACCCACAATTACATGGCCAATGGAATAGCTTAGCAACAAGCTAAAGTGCAACCAAACAACAACATTAAAAAATTCCCACTTCGTATTTTCAACCTTGATCACCTCTCCCGAATAGGGGTTAAGAAATACCCTATAAAAATACGCCATGTAGTCTGCATACCATATCGGGCCACGCCCGTTTTCTTCTGTGTTAAATTTTCTAAACTGTACATAAACACTTTCATCCGGCCGGGTAGGAATGTGCATTCGTTCGGCTGAATATTGATTCCCCAACGCCGCTTCTGCCCGTTGTATCAGCACATCGACCGGAAGCCGGTGTGCCGAGGGAGGCACCTCTACATACATGCGATCAGCATACAACAAGGGGCGAAGCTCCTCCTGGAATACCCAAAGGCAGCCTGTGATCGATACGATAAACACTACGAGCCCTGAAAACATACCGAGGTAAAGATGGACCTGACCAACGGCTTTTTTAATTGTCATATCTTTGGGGTTTGGTTATCATGTCCGAAAAACCGGCTACCATAAGTTTCTCTTCAAAAATGTAAGGCAGGCGATTCATCCCTCCCCCGAATGGTAAGCTCAGCGTTTTAATCAATGATTTCATGCTATCGACGCACCCTCGGAATGTCCAGGAAAAAACCAGGAAGCTCAACAGGCGTCTCGTAGTTTACTTCCGTCTTACTTTCCAGTGAAGTCAAAGGCATATAATAATTGTTACGGCCACCAGATATGCTCACACCGGCATGATGCATGTAAAGTGAACCGTTATAATCGCCCCCCGGTCCCGGGCCATCATTGTCTTTATCAAAAGCCGTTACGAATGGTGTAGTAACCAACGATATTCCGGATATTCTTGAAATTGATTTCATGATTTTGTTTTTAATAACGCATTAAAATTGTGTTGTTAACTTGACAAAATAGGCCCTCCCCGGTCTCTGTACGCCAAAGAAATCAAAAACCTGCGCGTTTGTTAAGTTTTGAACCTCTGCGGTAAATGCTGTCTGGGTTGAAGCCCGTGTCAATTTATAGGTAAATCCCGCATTTTGTACTAATTGCGAAGGAATGGTCTGCTTAAACTCCCGCAGCCCGGCACTTTCCCAGCTTCTGAAAAATTCGTGTACATAACGACTGTTGATAAAGAAGCTCAGCTCATCGTTAGTACGAAGCACTTCCGGCAGCAGATACCTTGCCGCACCATTGGCAAAGAGATAGGGTCGGTTGGGAATCCGGTCTCCTTCAAAAGCTCCGAATGCCCCTTCATCGGCGCTATTGCGGAAGTCCTGGCCTGTCGCATTGGCTTCCAGCCTCAGCCGGTCATTGGCAGACGTCCATCCAAAGGTCAATTCCACGCCCAGAGAGGTCGCAGCAAATACATTCTGGTAGCTGAATACCTGGTCATTGCCCAGCAGTACAATGAGTTGATCAGCGCGTCTCAAAAAGCCGTTAACGCTCATGTTCCAATCTGCACCTGAAGGAGTAACACGTTGATAATTCAGCTCGAGGTTAGCATTATGACTGCGTTCAGGTCGAAGTTGCAGATTGGCAATGATAAGTACGCCATTGCCAAAAATCTCACGTGGTCTGGGCATACGGGTAGCCCATTCGTAGGATGCCTTTGCGGTCCAATGGTCGTTCAGACGCACGCTTAAATTGTTACCAATACCTATATCGTGCGATTGGCGGTCCTGATTGCGGACACGATCCCCGGGCAGTGGTTCTTCGGCCTGTACATCTTGCAGGTAGTGCTTGACAAACAGAATATTTGCTAATTGTTCGTTAGCAGGCTTCCACGCATACTCAATACCATTGATAAAGGTAAGCACATCCCGCTGCGCAGTCAGCGGATCACGGGCTTCCGGATCAGCTTGCAACCTTTCGTCACCGGTACGGGTTACGTAAGTTGGTGCCGATGAAAAACTGAGTACATGTCCGGGACTTAAAGTATATGCGAGGTTAACACGTCCGTACACGTTATCGTCCCATAACACCTGGTCAGAGGCCAGTCCCAACTCACCCGGACTTGCCCGCTGCCGGATACAATCACCCAACCAATTATATACACAAGCGCTGGTATCCACAAAAGCAATGCGGTTGTAGGAATATCCGCCCACCGCTTCCAGTGATAGTCCGGATTTGAAATCTCTCTGCCAGCGTATCAGTCCGCCATAAGTACGCTCAGCAGAAGTAGGCGCACCATAAGGTATAGTCATTACATTGTTGTGTTGAATATCCCTCGAATAATTGTTGGCAAATCCTTTTACCGACACCAAATCAGCTCCTAACCTGTTGGGCAGGCCTACTTCGAGGTTTACACCCATGGCTTCATAGTCATCATGAAAACGCGGTACGGTGACCTCCGAGAGCCTTCCACGCTCGTCAGGCACTTCCACGTTTATCTCATAATTATTTTTTGAAAAATCGTAAAATGCACTTCCCCGTATCAAGAAACCGGAGCTGTCGGCCTGGTGCTGCAGATTGAGTGCGACCCTGTGTGTTCCGAACGAACCCACCTGGTATGAAGCTGACCCACCGGTACCCAAAAATCCTTCGGGAGAAACCAGATTAACGGCTCCACCCAAAGCATCGGCCCCGAAGCGTATCGGCACCACACCTTTGTATATTTCAACCCGGTCAATAAGATTTACAGGCACATTGGCTATACCAAAAGAGTAACCGACAAAATCCAATGGAATACCGTCTGAAAAAAACCGGATTTGATCGTCGGTGAGACCATTGAGTGAAAATCTGGTATCTGAGCCTAACCCGCCGCCGCGCTGTACGTTCACCCCTTGCACCTTGGCCATCACTTCACCGAGATCCGCTGTCTGAAGGCGGGCCGTCTGCGTCTCCAGTACCGCCACTGCCTGAGGCGATTGGCGAAGCGCAGTGGCTTCGCTTTTGCCAATGACTACAATTTCATCTAATGCTTTATGAGACGCAGACAGTGTAATAGCCAAAAAGGATGGGTTTTCATTCCGGACAAGAACAGTAATGACTTTTTTTTGGTATCCCACCATTGAAACTGCTAACTCGTAACTTCCGAACGATACTTTACTAAGCTTAAAATTTCCGTTATTATCGCTCGCAACACCTGATTGTGTTCCGGTTATCATAATCGTCGCGCCGGGCAAAGGCTGACCTCCCTGATCGGTTACCTTTCCGGAAAGTACGGCAAATTGGGCTGAAACACTGAAATTAAGCCCCAGGACAATTATTAAACTTATAAAAATTCTCATGCATTCAGATCAATTCTAGGAGGGTAAAGATAGCAAGCATAGTACTGCATGTAAATCGCCATTTATAGGTAACCGGGATAACTACAGGTAGGTATAATTACTCACCTGAGCGCTCGATGCCTGCTTAACTTCACCTCCAAAACCATCCGGTTGCCTGAGACACTAGAGTTATGTGCAAGCACACAAGTCTTTCATGCTATAAATGCAGTTACAGTTTTAGCTATATCTTGCTTGATACCCGATCTTGCTCGATACGAAAATTTACTATCACGGCTTATTCAGGAAGTTTTCAGCCCACATTTTATTGTTACACCTTTTAAAGAGCGATACACGGGTATCAGGTCAACGTTTAAATGACGAAATGACGGGTAATGCGGCAGTAGGTTTGAGGGTAGATCAAACGCAAAAGACGTGCATAGCTTCGGCTATACACGTCTTTTCGCAATACGGAGATACCCCAAAAGATGTCACGGAGTACCCGACGGTTTAGGTTTGGCTTGACACTAGTTCACCTTTTCAAAGTCTTCTTTTATATCATTTGCCAAGTGCTCCGGAATTTTGGTCTTCATAAGGTCATATAACAGTCCAAACGGCATCACCTGCTGCTTAAATTCATCAATCACCGCCACAAGTTCCTTATTAAAGGTGGAGAAACCCAGGCCCCGGCTTAAATGATAGAGCGCGATGGTACCCTTATTTTTCTCCAGATAGTCAATCCCATCGGCCTGTATCAATGGGGGTTCGGTATTCGGCTCATTTCCTCTTTCTTTACCATAGGCATCTTGCTTTTTCTTTAAAAGCCCCTCTACTGCCTCCTCTCCGTAGTGTTTATGGACGATTTGTAAGGCCATTGCTTCAGGCAATGCCACTTTAAGCATATCCGCGCCTTGCACATTGCCGATAGGCATGTGCTGAAATAACCAATGACGTATCACCTGGGTAGCTGTCGAAAACAAAATGTAAGCCTTTTCCGGTATCCCGGAGCTATCGGCTATCCATCCTTCTTTCTCTGATATGGCTATGCCATTGGGAAAAACATAGTGTCCATTTTGATAAAACGGAATTTGTATCAACCGCACTTCGCTGAAAGGGTAGTTTCCCAATTGTTCATTCACAAAATCTATGGATGCTTGCATGGACTTTTGATAAAGCGGGAGGTTGTAGTTATGCCCTTTTTTGTAAAAAATCGAAACCGGTATATCCCGGGCCTGAAATTCAAATTTTTCAAAAGATGCCGAACAAAAATACCAGTCAAAGGGGGACGCTTTTTCCAATTCATATTCAAAATAATTTCTTTGATTTTTTTCCCAGGTACGCTTTAATACTCCCGGGGCTATCACCGTTTGTTCCTCAATGGTGCTCACAGTGATTTTGCCCTTAAACCACCTGGCATCCGGGGAAAAAACATCTTGGGATAACGCCACACTATCTGTTACCGGAGCCATACGGGAAGTGATTTTTTCCAGGTTGTATGTCGACCGGTCCCGGTTTTTGTCCAGTTCCCGGTCAGCTTGGTAGCCAATAATCGGCAAGATATCCCTGGCGCCCATAAAAAGCCCGTTGAATGTTAAATCGGGTTGAGGATCACTTTGTGTGAAACCTGTATACTGTTTGTCGGCCGTAATAGTAAGTGTCGCTATTGCTCCGCTATCCAGCTTATGGGCTATCGCGAGAATATCCATTTCGGCATCTTCCCAAGCGATGTCAACAGTTTTGTTATTCCACAATACCTCTTTAATCTCTACAAATTCTGCGGTATTGAGATATAGGGTATCGATAGCCATTCCGGACAGATTTGTCAATGTCAGATCAGCCTGATATGCCGCCCTCCGCTTATCAGGAAATAAATCCAGTGACAGGTTCACCCCTGTAATTTTTGGTTGAGGAATAGCTTCCAGCCATTTGTATTGTTTTTCATAATCAGCATCTTTAAGATTAGCCATCGCATCTGTTTCAAAGTTACCTTTATCATTTACCTGGCGTACAATAAATGATTGAAGAAAGAAAAAACCCACCAGGCAAATGAGGGCCACAGATTTTCCCTGCCAATTGATCTGATTGGTTTTAAACAGGAGCTTTTTGGTAAAATTCAATGACGCACCCCTCCTCCAAAAATGGATGCCCAGCAACACAAACACGCCGCCCAGCGCCGCCCATACCATAAAATACCAAAAAGCAGCCAAGGACCAGATACCGTATCCATTCATTTCCGAATAGTCTTCAATGCCCGGGGGTAGCGCGAATCCAAACCTTAATTCTTCCATGATTCCCATATCAAAACTTATAATATTGAAGAAGTAATAGCCCACGCCAATAATATGGGTTAAAAACCTGTTTCCGGTCAACCCGGCAAGAAAGAACACCCATGTAATATTCAGGATGTAGGTAAGCCAGCCCCATCTATAGCCAAGCAGGTCATCGGCATACAGGGCAAGGTCGATTTCGTTCCAACCACCGAGAAGAAGCTGGGACAGCATCCCACAGGCGATGATAGTGAGGGCCATGATGAGTGCCACGCCACACATAGCAACAAACTTGGAGAGTTGACTGACCCATACAGGCACTGGTAAAGCATCCGTAATTTGCCAGATATTGCAAGTCTTATCCTTAAAAAACAGCTCTCCGGCCCAAATCATCAAAATCATCATGATAAAGACACCCATGGTGAGCCTGGTCAAGGTCATAGAAGAAGTAACCGGTTGCTGGGGGCCAATATAATAGGTAGCATTCCACATCATATTTTGCAGAAAAAACATCAAGGCCAGAATTCCCAGAATGATTTTAAAGTTAACTGGCCTCACCACATTGCGCAGTTCAAGGATCGACAATCGCCAGAATTTCCGGATATATTCAATGGATGAAAATGTCAGCGTAACACCTGGAACAATGATTTGCCGATTGAACGGAGCACCACGCCTTTCAACCATTTTCTTTTTGGGTTTTGCAGACAGTGCCGTGATAAAGTTTTTGAATGAAAATCTTCTGTAAGCCATAAAAAACAATAAGAGGCCACCCCCTATCCAGATAAGCCTGTTCAGAAAGAAAACAGGTTGGAGTGGCAGATATGATGTATTTTTGGCCTGGGCCGGCAAAGCGTCGAGCACCTCGGCAGTATATACATAAGCAAAAGGATCTACCAGTTGTACCAGGGTTATGTTGGCCGCATTTCCACTAACTGCTTCAGCCATCAGGAACAACAACACCAAGGCAAATATACTCAGGTATCCCGCAGCCATCCGCTTAAAAATCACCAAAGAAGCAAAACACACCGTGGTAAGCATAAAAAGGTTGGTAACAGTCAGGATCAAAAACCCATGAATCATCTGCCCCCAAGGTGTAGGACCGAATTTATCAGGTGTGGCGATGCCTGAATAAGGGACGAGAACCATACCGGCAAACATGCCCGCAACAAGAACAACATTGATCAGAAAAGCAGAAAAGAACCTGCCCAAAAAGAATCTCTTTTCGCGGATAGGCAGGGCGTAGATAAACTCGGCTGATTTGTACTGTATATCTTTATAAAGCAATGTACCGGTAATAATCGCAACAATCACGATCAGGATAATACCGCCTCCGGCAAAATTTTTATAAAACAATGCCGCTCCGTTCATCAGGGTAGCATCACTTACATAATATTCATAGTTACCCTGGGTGTACCAAATACCCTGAAAGACCAACATCAGGAAAAATAACACAGTCAGCGGTTGCTTGAAGCGAGACTTGAGCTCGAATTTTAAAATTCCGGGGATCATAGACTTTTCTTTTAGGCTTGTACTGTAATTTTTTTGTTGGATAAAACATTGAAGTAAGCGTCTTCCAATGTTGGGTTTTTTGTCCAAAAATTACCATCGGGTAAGTCGTCAGCTACTACTGTAATCATCAGTTTGCCCAAATGAAAGCGGCTGGAAATAACAGTCATTTCGTTTTCATATTTGGCCAATTCATGCTTCTCTATTTGTTTTTCCCATAACTTTCCGCGCAAGGCCGATTCAACATGATCCGGTGTACCTGTCAAAAGCAGTTCACCTTTTCCGATGATGGCCATCTGATTGCATAGCGTACTCACATCTTCAACGATATGCGTAGAGAGAATAACCACCGTGTTTTCCCCAATTTCCGAAAGCAGATTGTAAAACCTGTTTCTTTCCATCGGATCAAGACCCGCTGTCGGTTCATCTACAATGATCAGCTTGGGATTACCTAACAGCGCCTGCGCTATTCCGAACCGTTGCTTCATACCCCCGGAATATCCACCCAGTTTTTTGTTTCGCACATCCCATAGGTTGACTTTTTCCAGCAAGGCCTCCACCTGCATTTTCCTTTCGGCTGCATCTGATATCCCTTTCATATCGGCGATATGCGTAAGCAACTCCGTAGCCGTGGCCGTTGGATATACCCCGAATTCCTGTGGCAAATAGCCCAGTACTTCCCTTAATTTATCGGGTTGACTGCCTACGTCTATGCCATTGAAATCGATCGAACCGCTATCGGCATCCTGAAGTGTGGCTATGGTTCGCATTAGGGTGGATTTGCCGGCGCCATTCTGACCTAGCAGGCCAAACATGCCCTTTTCTATGGTCAGGCTTACATTTTTAAGTGCCTGCACACCGTTACTATATGTTTTATTGAGGTTTTCTATTTTCAGATTCATGGTTAATAAAGTTGATGTTTGTATTCAGCTAATAAATATCTCGGTAAATTTTTAAGTGCTTTGAAAAGAAAAATGGGCATGCTTTCTTTTCCAAACCAGTCATGCCGGTTTGGATGGTACAGGAGGCACCTTCAGTTTCGCAAATAACTTTTTGACCACCAGGAATATCCAGATTCCGACTGCCAAATCGATCAGTGTCGAGCCATAGTAGACCCAGTCAATACCAAAATACCTGGGAAGTATCAACATCACAGGTACATAAAACACCAGTTGCCGGGCCAAACCGATAATACTTCCGTACTTTTCCTCATTAATCGCCGGGAAAAAAGTCATCGACATCAATACAAATGGTAATACCGGCAACACCAGCATATAAATCCTTAAGTTGAAAAGATCCTGCATGGAGAACGCCATACCAGGAAGCACCAGGCGGATAGAAGCTTCCGGAAATATCGTAAGCATTAACCAAAAAGGGGCAACGATGAAAAAACCTGTTTTGGTAAAAAGGATAAAGCTGTCTTTCACGCGGGTGTACAGCCCTGCACCGAAGTTTATACCGACAACAGGCTGCAGCGCTCGCATAAAACCAATTAACGGGGTCATGATGAATAGTAATATCCGGTTGGCCGCTGCGAAAAATGCCAGATCGGTGTCGTTTCCAACACCTACGATGGCATTAAATACAACAATGGCCTGCACCAGGCTCATGATCGTTAAAATGAAACCCGGAAAACCCATTTTTAAGATAGACTGAAAAACAGTTTTGTCATATACCAGCGAGTTGATATCACAACTGAAAGAGGCTTTTCTGCGATAAAAGTAGAAATAACCGACAATACAATAAATGAGCATACCGATATTGGTTGCCCATGCAGCACCAGCTACCCCCAAATCGAAATAATGAATAAAGATGGGTGTAAGTATCAGGTTAACGATCAGACCGTAGCTCATCATCAAAGCAGCGGTTTTCATTTTTCCTTCCCCGCGTATGATAAAGTTAAGTCCCAGGCCATAAATCCAGAAGGGTGACGCTAATAAGGTCGTTTTAAAATAACTGACCCCATAGGCCAGCACTTGTCCATTGCCACCCATCATGCTAATCAAAGGCTCAGCCATGTAGTAGGATGGTATGGCAAAGATGGCCGTTGTAATCAGTATCATCAGGGTTGTGTTGCCTAGGATTCTTTCCTGCGTTTGGGTATCGTTCTTTCCAAGGGCAATACTGAGCAAATTAGCAGCACCGGTACCGGCCCATGCACCAAAACCCATCATAATCGATGCAAGCGGGTAGGCCAAAGCGACGCCTGCCAAGGCTATTTCATCCATCAGTTGTCCTATATATACCGTGTCCATAAAGGCATTCAGACCAAAAAGTACCATGGCCAGGATCGCCGGTAAAGAGAGATGCCACATGACTTTGGTTAGTCCGGCGTTCAGTATCAGTTCCTTTTGTTGATTTTTTAAATCCATACGCTTTGAGATTTGAGAAAGGTTGCTTTTAAGATTTTATAATGTCGGAATACCAGGAAGCTATTGAGAGAAAACATGACGGCATCGAAAATGATAAAATCCATATACCGTGAAATGAATATATGCGTCATTAACAGGCAAAGCATCAATGGCACCATCATCACCGCCCCCAGCAAATAGGTCTGTCTAAAAATGAGCAACACCCCATTGAATAATTGGAAAAACCCTACAAAATAGAGGTAACCGGTAGCTTGCAGTAAATCGTAAAACTCAAAAAACCGGGGATCCGTCATCCCGGTGTCTGACTTGAAAACAGAGGGATTATAAGGAAGAAAAAGTTTTTCAATGCCCGTCCATATGAACAGGGCCGCTAAAAGAAAACGGATAATGTAAGTGGCAATTTTCATTTAAAACCTGACTGCTAATGTTGATCCATAGGTTTGTGGTAATCCGTAATTGGCAAAGCCGGCGGTACCTTCTACTCCATAACCATAGCTAAAATACACCTTATCAGTGATGTTTTTACCCCATAGTGATAATTCATATCTGTGATAAGAGATACCTGCCCGGCCATTTAACAACGCATAAGCTTCCTGACGTACGGTGTTTTCAGGATCAAAAAACATTTCAGACTGAAATATGTAATCAACCCCCAAAAAAATAGTGGTGTGCTGATTAACCTGCCAATCATAGTTAACAGCCAGATTTCCGTTCCATTCAGGAGCGTATCCCTGGCGATTGCCATTGTTATCGATAACATCTCCTGAGGAACTTATTACTTCAAAGTCTTTGATTTCTGTGGACAGGTAGCCAACATTAGCAACCAGATTAAGCCCCTTCAGCAGTACCCATTCGGTTTCGAGCTCCAGCCCCCGGCTAATCGATTTACCTAAGTTCTGCATACCGAAAAGAAGATTGTTAACGTCTAAGAGGGTAAATAGCTGCTGATCTCGCCAGGTAATGTAGAAGCCAGTGAGGTTCGCCCTGAGCTTGTTGTTAAACCAGGAAGTTTTAAGCCCGATCTCATAATTCCAACTGAATTCAGGATCGAATTTTGCATCATCCAAACGATCTACAAACTCGTTGAGTCCACCGGGCCGGTATCCCCGCGTAGCATGACCGAATACAAACGCATTGTCAGACATGTTGTAAGTAGCTCCGATTTTAGGAGAAACAGCCTCAAAATGTTCTTCGGCACTGAATTGTGCGTTTAATATAGGAAAGGCTTCAGGACCGGCAGCACCGGGCACGGTGTTGTCAGGTGCTTCAAAGCGTTCTCCGTTTTGAAAATGATTTCGGATGACTTCTAATTCACTTTTTTCCCGCTCGAAACGCAGTCCGGCCAAAAGCCCCAACCTGTCCGTTAGCTTGTAATCGACCTGCCCAAAAAGAGCCAGCCCTGTTTGATTGATTTCGCTGTCCGTGATTTGTGTGAATTCACCCACAGAGTTTCCTGCCAGGGCAGTGTTTACCATGGGTCGGCGATTATCTATGGAGACATGATAAAAATAGACCCCTGCAATCCATTTTAATTTCGACTCGCCGTTGGAATTAAATCTTAACTCTTCGCTGATGGTTGTCTGGGTTCTGTTTCCCTCTTCAATATATTGTAGGTCAAATGGGGTAAAATCAAAATCGTCGTTGTCAATATCGTTATTATATGCCTGTAAGGCAGTGATAGCGTTGATGGTCATTTTAGGCAATTCATACTTGACTTTCAAGGCACCGCTACCGGTAGTTGTATGGTATAATCCCTGCCGGTTAAAATTGACCTCATAAGGATGATTGTTCAAAAGGGAATCCAATAGGATTCCCGGAAAGCGGTAACCACCCACCAAAGCGTACGCATCTACTTTTCTGTCCTCGATATTCGTATGTAGTTCGACATGCAGTCTTTCCGAAGGGAAGTAACTAAGACGCAAACCACCTGAAAGGGTTTCCCGGCTCAGGAGGTTATCAGTGTTGAGCGCCACATTGTCAATGTATCCGTCTCGCTGCATGAAATTTCCATGAATTCTGGCATAGACTTTTTCCCGGAGTAAAGGGAAACTCACCCCGGCAGCCGCATTAAGTTGGTTAAGATTGCCATAACCGAACCTGACAAATCCGTTCGTGGTGTTCGTAGGCCTTTTGGTAATTATATTTACCGCTCCCGCAAGGGCATTTCTACCATAAAGGGTGCCTTGGGGCCCTTTTAGCACTTCTATACGTTCAATATCTGAAAACAATGTCGGAAAACCAAATACATTAAAGAAAGGAACATCATCCACATATAAACCGATGGCCGGGGTTAAATCGACAGAATAAATACCACGGCTGGCAAAGGTTTGAAAGTTGCCACCGCCATCGTCGTACGACTTGAAGTTGGCAGCAACCCGGTTTAGCTCTACCAATTCATTGATCTGCAATTGCTCTATCTGCTTAGGCCCTATGGCTGTCATGGCTATAGGCGTCTCCTGAATGTTTTGAAGCTGTTTATTGGCGGTTACAATGATTTCACCAAGTTGCATGATAGCAGCAGATAGTTCAAAATCCAGTTCGAGATCTCCGGTTATCTCCAATTTTTTTTGCAGAGGCTGATAGCCCACAAAGTTGACGCTGACAAAATAGACTCCTGGTTGTATGGCTTCAATTGAAAAGTCACCCGCTGTATCCGATACAGCGCCTTTAACTGTATTGAGTAGCTGTATCGTAGCGCCGGGCAATCCTTCGCCGGCTCGATCTGTTATTTTACCTGATAACCGATATTGCCCAAATGCTGTGGAACTGATAATCAAGAAAAGAAATAGGAATAGTTTTCTCATCATTGCAATATTGTTGCATTAATTGTTATTTTGGTTTAGATTTTTTATCTTTAATTTCATTATTTAGAATGATTCTAAATACACGCAAATATAGATGTTTGAAAGGTTCAAAGGCCTACGCAAAACGGAATAAAACTTACGTATAAAGAAAATTGAAAACCCGGATAGAACTTACAGATCTCGAAGAACTATTTGCTGAAAACAGTTATCCCGATAATTTTGGGAAGGCGAACGGTGATATTATCGAGAGGACCTTCAACGCAGGACAATGGCTGGGTGAAGGCTACTACCATGAGATTTTTTTCAATGGCATGCATATAGGCTACGGGAATTTCAGTCTTGCCAATGCTACCTCGGTCAGATTTTTAAGCGACTTTGAAACGATAGAAATGCACTTTGCGCTAGCCGGGCACACACTTACCAGGGAATCTTTCTCAAGCCAGATATATGAGTTCAGGGGTGGTCAGCATAATATTGTTTACGCCTCGGCATTTAATGGCACTTCAGACTGGTCATACGGAGGGATGAAAACTTTTGAAATAAATCTGCTGCCGGAATTCTTCACAAAACGCCTGCCCGAAGGACTGGCTATGTTCAAAAACTTTAAACAAGCCATCGACCAAAAATGTACTGCCCGACTCAGCACCAGAAATTACCCGATCACTGCGCAGATGTTATTGATCATTCATGACATCCTCAAATGTGACCGTGCCGGGGAATTCAAAAAAATGTTTTTAGAATCCAAGGTGATGGAATTACTGCTGCTTCAACTGGAACAAATGGCTTACTTTGATAAACATCAGACATCAAAACTATTGCCCAGAGATATAGAAAAAATGCATGAGGTCAGGGAGTTGCTATTGAAAAAAATGGATCATTATCATTCATTGCACAGCCTGGCGACTGCGGTGGGTACCAACGAGTTTACCTTAAAGAAAGGGTTCAAGGAAGTATTTGGAAAAACGGTGTTTCAGTACCTGAACGAGCTCAAAATGAATCACGCTAAAGAAAAATTGATAAAAGATGATGTATCTGTTGCCGAAGTTTCGGCCATAGTGGGTTACAAGAATCCTCAGCATTTTTCAACAGCCTTTAAAAAACGTTACGGTGTGACGCCCACAGCATTAAAATCATGCCGCCGAAAATCGGTAAACTGATGTTTTGATGAAAAGCGGGCTTTTATGCTAAGACAAATGCAAACAAATAAGTACCATTTTTTTTAACAACCAGACGTAAGTGGTAATGGACAATTGATAATTGACAATTATTTTATGGTATGCATCCGGGGCTTGTGATGATTTCATAGGAATCTTTCATTCCACCACCAATCTTACCCCCTCACTGTGACTGCTAAATTCAGGAGCATACATACTCTGAATGCTTGTGATGCCGTTTGAAAAATTGCCGCGGTTGTTTATTCTGAGATCATATTCGAAGACATACACGCCTTTCGGTAATTGGTCGAAAAAAAAGTCGGTGGAAGCATCGCGGGTGCTTTCATAATAACCCAGGCCATCCTGCCATTTATAGGTTGATAACACATTGACGGGTTCTGTTCCTGCTGCACGCATGTCTTTCATATGTACAAATTCCATGGGCCTGTCAGCCGTTAACACAATACGTACCCGTACCAGGTCACCCACATTGAGTTTCATAGTGTCGGATACTTCATGAAGCAATTCCCCTGCTTCCGTATAAGAAACCCTGAAAAGTGATTTTGACAGTTTCAGTGGTGTTTCTGCCGGTGTGATTTTATCCAGATCCTCAAAATACTGCCAATACAATCCGGCCCAGGCCGTGCCTTTTTCTTTTTTGGTAAGGTTTACTTCACTCATTGACGGATCGATTTGCTGACTTGTCCATGATTTTTTGAAATAACCCGTGGCTATTTCGGGTTTACCGATCAATGACGCTGCCGTGATTCTCTCACTGCCCAGCGTTATATCCACTTCCTCAGTGACGGAAAGCCAGTCACTGCCTTTTAGCAACAAGGCGTAGATGGCTTCAGTAGTAGACTTGGTGGTATGCCATCGGTTAGTTTGCTTGTTTTTTAGCAACCAGATTTTCAGGTGATCGATAGTTTGCAGCTTCTCCTGGTCCGAAATGGTCGTATCGCCGGCTTCAATTTCAGAGAATGCTTCTATCAACAAGGCCTGGGTTTCAACGGGGGCATGGTTCCATCGCCAGCTATCCGCATTAGCTTTCCAATACATGCCCATTTCCTCATGGGTAATGCTGGTTTCCTTGAGCGAATTGAGGATAGCCCTGGCCTTCTTTATCTGGCCAGACCTGAATTTTTCAATGGCAATCATGCCCTGCATATAGGGGCCAAAGTTTTGCCAGTGAGTAAAAGATTGATTTTTATAATAATGGATCGCGGGCCTGACCTCATCCGTGAACATTGAATCGGAGAAATAACTACGCAGGTACAGATAGTGTATTTGATGGGCAGTAATATGCTTTTTATTCATAAACTCAGCGACGGCGCTTTTTGAATTATATTGGCGCTCAGCGCCTT
The DNA here is from genome assembly GCA_022360015.1 of Cytophagales bacterium. Lineage (GTDB taxonomy): Bacteria > Bacteroidota > Bacteroidia > Cytophagales > Cyclobacteriaceae > Agaribacillus. The sequence goes on along the minus strand of JAKSDQ010000111.1, from coordinate 29,273 downwards.
CACGCAATAAATTATAATCATTCAAAATCTCCCTTTCCAGAAACTTTAACCCCTTCCTGATGATGGCTTTGGTTTTATAACTCTTATCAACAACATGCAGATGCTGCAGGTGCGCCAATCCGGCAATGATGTGTTGGGTGATGTATCGATTAACCCTGGTGCTGCCACTAAACCAGGGGAAACCACCATCGCCCTGTTGCATTTGCTCCAACTGATAGATGGCAGATTCCAGCGATCGTTGCACTTGTGCACCATCAAAAAGCCTGGCGATATGTTCCTTTTGCTGCTTCTCGCTAAGCGCATCGCGCAGCCAGGGTGTTTCCTGTACCATGATGGATTTAAATGTTTCATTTTTCTCCAGGTTAGCGGACAAACCACCATTTTCAGCCCAGCTTTTAAACACCTTTTCAATGTCATCGTGCTGATTGACAATGTGCAAGGCCAGGGCATTGGCATAATACCTGGCAAAAGTTTGCTCTGCGCATTCGTATGGAAATTCCATCAGGTAAGGAAGTGCCTGAAGCACATACCACGTTGGGTTGGAAGTCACTTCCAGGGTAAGCCGATGATGCCGGAGTGTCGGGGAGTTGTTCTTTTTCAGTTTATTCAGGGTAAAAGTCCCGGACTCACCGGTTTTTACATGCATGGGCAGGGTTTCTGTCACCAATACGCGTTTGGAAAGTATGGGCAGCGCGTTTTGTTCCCCATCGCTAAAGTCACCTGACCTCGCTACGATTTTGTATTGCAGAGCGCTGGCGTTTTCCGGTACCACAAACTGCCAGGAGACTTCGGTATTGCTACGGCTACTAACGCTAAATGGTTTATTTCTTTCAATATTTTGAAACAGGTCATCAGTAGCTTCGCCCGAGTAAGGGTCGCTCAACTGCAGGCCAATGAAGCCCTCCATTTCCCGGTTGGTCAGATTGGTGATTTTCGCCGAAATAACCACCTGATCACCCTGTCTTAAAAACCTGGGAGTATTGGGTGTGATCATCAGGTCTTTAGTGGTGATGGCTTGCAGCGTTTTGGTGGTAGCGATCAGGTTTTTGTCGTGTGCCAGCAATTGCAGCTTCCACCGGGTAAGTGCTTCAGGTGTGGTGAAAGAAAAGCTGACCTTCCCCTTTTTATCGGTTTTTAAATGGGGATAAAAGAAAGCTATTTCTTTCAGATTCTTACGGGCCCGGACTTTGGCCAACGCTTCATCTATTTTCTCTTGGCCCGATTTGGTCATAATCAGGATGACACTATGAGCGCCCCTGGCACCGTATAAAGCTGTGGCAGCATCCCCCTTTAACACAGAAACAGAAGCCAGATCATTTTCTGAAATGTTTGATGATTCCACAGGCACGCCATCTACAATGTATAAAGGAGCCTTTTCCCCATCAATAACAGAATGACCTTTCGGGGTTACCCAACGCGCCAAGCCCAGATGATCGGTGATACTTACACCTGGAACACTTCCATCCAATTTCCATCTGGGAGCGACCTCGAATGAAACGTCCTCATGGATAACCTCTTCCTGTACAACTGTGACCACAGAACCGGTAATACTGGCCCTTTTCCGAACACCATGCCCTAAGACCACCACCTCAGATAACATGTTTACATCTTCTGCCAGTTGCACATCGATGATATTTCCTTTACCAATTTCAGACGTGGCACTCACAAAACCGATAAAGCTGAATCCCAGTTCTTCCCCTTTGGCTGCCCGAATGGTGTATTGGCCATTTGTGTCGGTCACTGTGCCCCTGGTGGTGCCTTTGACCACGACATTGACACCGGGAAGTGGTTCCCCATCCATATTCCTGATATGTCCTGAAATAAACCCTGCTTGTTGTCGATAGTTATTAGAAATCGAAACTTTTGAAACCTGTCCGGTAGTATCAAAATAAATCACACGCAACCTGCTCAGGTACAGATACTGTGCGTATTTATTATTGTCAATGGTAAATCCGAACCAATCCAGTCGATCGAATTGTTGTTCTCCTACATACACCGAGGGGGATGATAAGTTTCTCAAGATAAAAGTATTATTCCCAAAACTATTGTTTGCATAGCTCCGGTAACGACTATGATAGGTGGATTTTGGGAAAGGATTAAAACGCCATTTGTGCGGTTTAAACTGGTCCAAGGAAGCATCATACATAGCCGCCAGCACTTCTGCTTCCAACTTGCCCCTGTTGGGCCCTTTGATCTTAAAATTCCAGGTTTCCCTGGCTCCCGGTAGCAATTTGTCCCGAAAGGTCGCCGTCTCGATTTGCAGTTGTTCTTCTTTTTTTGAAACATTCACGATTTGTGTGCCTGTTTTGAAATCATTGAAATTGACCAAATGGTAATGGATGGCAAATCCCCCGATGTCATTTTGATCGATTGGAATCCGGAGTGTGTAACTATCATTGGACAAATGGATCACCTGCGTACTTACCACCTTGCGGGCCTTTTCAATATCTATGGTGATGGTCGCATCTTTTAATGCCGTACCGATGGTGAATGCCGCTTTATCACCAACATAGTAGTTGGCTTTATCCAGGGAATAGGATACAACCGTGTTGTGAGGAATATCAGCATAACCGGCATCTCTAAGTCCGAATTTCCTTTTGCCGGTAACCGGTTGATCGAATTCGTCCTTTGATTCCACTTCAATAACATAGTCGCCGACTTGCCAGTGTTTATCTACCGGTAAAAGTATACTATCGCCAGACGCCGTATCAAAAGGCGATGAATATACCAATTTTCCCCTTGCCTGCTCTTTTTTACCGGCGTCTTGCCCATAGGCATCATGCGGAAAAAGCTTCAGGAACGCTTCTTTCGACAAAACCGGCAAATCCGGTGCCGGCCAGGGGCGGTCACGTAATATTTTGTCAGCAAACCTGAGTCGATATACCCGCAACGTGCCCTTCGCATTCATTTTTTGCCCGTTAAGGTTCTGTGCTTTTAATTTGACGGGTTGGCCTTTCCGGTTTTTCGTAATGATATCCGGGGTATCGATACTAATATCCATGGTGTGATAGCCTACTTTCACGATGGCCTCAGCACTTCTTGTCTCGCCATTGATATCTGTCACATCAGCCGTAATTCGATATTTAAATACCGGAAACTCATCCTCAGGGACCTGTTCATCAGGGATGGCTTTGAAATCGATTAAAAAAAACCCATCTGAGGTGGTGGTAGTTTCACCACTGGTAATTTCCCTGGAGGGTGAGGTGATATAACTTTGCCGGTTTCTCCAATAATACCAGGGTGGATAGCGCACTGTTCTGGTAACTTTATACACTACCTTGGCGTTGGTGACCGCTGCCCCGGTAAATGCTATAGCCTTGCCTTCAATCGATACAGTATCCTTTAGTTTGAAAGAATTTGTTACCGCTTCAAATGAAACTTCAAACCTTGGCCTTTTATACTCTTCGACCGATATGTAGGCTTCATTCCATTCAAAATCATCGATTTCATCGTCATAGAATTGGCTGTCCCCTTCAACATCTTCTTCTGCCGAAATATTATATTTACCGGTAAGGCCCTTGGAGGGGATTTTAAATTCCCCGCTAAAAGAACCAAATTCATTGGTTTTTAATCGTAAGTAACTGATTTCATCATCATTGGGATCATTAAAATACACCTCCACAAATTCACCCGGAACCACAGATAGCTTATCACCTTGTTTTTTAGTAAGAATTCCCTTAAAAAAAACATTTTGTCCGGGGCGATAAATGCTCCGGTCGGTAAGAATAAAAGGTTTAGCATGAATGGGTTGTATGTCATTTTCCTCACCTTTTATATAATAATCCCTGGATATGTGGTAATTGCCAAATCTCGCTGTATCGCTTCCGGCAGTCACCATGGCCCTCAGGTCGTCATAGTGGTGGTCATCTTTTTTCACCATGGCAAAACCCTTTTCATCCGTAGTAAGTGTTTTATCAAAATCCGGCCTGTTATTATTACTCCGAAGGTTACTGAAATGAATATTTGCACCCTCGACAGGAGAACCATTATTTCTGTCAAGTACCTGATACCGGTTTATCTTGCTCATTGAATTTTCTACCAAAACAAGATCAGTAATTTGCGTCAGTGCATACCCGTAAACATTTTCCAGGTCAGGGGCTTTGGCGATGATTATATACTGCCCTTGTGGCAATGGGGGCAGGACGGCCTCTGTGGTATGTTCCTGGTAGTCATTCAGATCGGTCATGTTGAAATCCCAGAATTCAAGCTGTTTTAATTGCCCGATGAACGCTAATGCGGACGAATCATTTTTTAAGTGCCGGTATTCGATTTTTTGGTCTTCCCGAATGCGCCATACGGAAAATTGCAGATGGTCGAGGTTAGCATATCGGACAAGTATTCTCGAAGGCGTATTGATGGGAATAAAACCTTCGGCAACCAAAGACAAGGCTGGAGTCAGTATACGATTCTTTAGCTCGCGGCATTGTCTGGCACCTGTGCTTTCCGGAAATTTGTGAATGGCCTGCTCACATATTATCAGCGCTTCCTTTTTCTTAAATTGTGGTGCGTCATTCTTGTTTGGACTATAAGCCGCCCCTTGCTTGAATAAGATTTCGGCCAGTTTGAAATCTATCAAAGTACTGCCCGGATGTGTACCGAATTTATCCTTCAATTTATGCAAGGCATCGATATACAATTGATCCGGATCATCAAAGATCCCATGATTTTTTAAAAACGCCAATCGCTCCACCTCCAACATCACGTAAGCCGAAGTATCTTTTCTTAATTCATGAAACCGGCACAACTGGCGGTAGATTCTCAGGGCATTCAAGTCCAAAGAAAGCGAGTCTGTGGTTATTGGAGATTCGTTAAAATCAGGATCATTGAAATAACCCTCATCACGCATTTCAAATTTATCGACAGGTTGTGTCAAACTACTTTCTGAGACCGTGTAGAAGGCCAGGGCATTATGTGCTATGAAATCGTATAAGGTGGGCCTGTATTGCCCGGAGCCCTGATACTTTATTAACAGTTCATCGATTTCTCCGAGATCAATTGCCTGTAAGTGTGCAGGATTTTGGAGAGAATTTTGAAAGTGATCGTGTATTTCCTGAAAAATGGTGCTTAAATCCCAGGTCCTGAAATCTTCTTTGTTCACCTTTTCACCGGTTCTGGTTCTTCGATAAAATTTCCAGCGATTCTTTTGATAATATTGCCAATAAATATGGGCCAGCATACTTTCAAGGATGTTTCGCAATGGGGTTTCACTGCTTGCCATTTCCTTTTTAAAGTGATTGACAATATGTATCTCATGATCTTCTTTTAGGGTTGTGGCAAACTTTGCCTGAAAGATCATGGCTTTCACCAACTGAACATAATTGTTGTCATTTTTAGCATGTATGTAAATGGAATCAGTTTTTGCCAGGGCGGATTCGGGTAAATATGCCAATTCATATTTGTGCACCTCGCTCCATTGGCTGGTATAAAAATCTGGCTTTTCCTGCCCAAAAATCCACGGAGTCGTTAGGAAAAACAGGGGGGCCAGGCGTAAAAATCTTTTCATAACTTTAAATAGTTAAAGATAAAAAGTTTAACCTAAAGTATATGCCTTACTCTATATAATAATACCTCGGTGAGGTAAAAAGTAACTATAAAAAGGATATGAAAAACAGGGCTAATCCATAAAAAAGTTAAAAAAATCTGAATTGGGTCATACTATTAATAGTTTCACCTAACCCCCTCCGATTTTATTTCAAGAGCGAAACAATCATTTACAATACAGCTACACCATCATTCCCGGGATTATTTTTCCCGAATAAAAGCCGGCGCTTTCCATGGATATCTACCCTGTAAGTCTTTCCTTTGCAAATCAGTAAAGCCTCACTTTTTTCCTCCGAATGACGCGTGTCAATATTGATTACTTTGCCATCCCGGACACTGTATGCTATCCATTTATCTCCTTCCTGAAAAACATAAGGGCCATCTGATATGAGCTGTTGGGCAAAGGCGCTGCAGCAGCCAACTAAAAAAACAAGGTTTGAAAAATCCTGTTCATTGCAAAAAATTTATTTAAAACTCCCTAAGCCATGTCTTTAACGGAAACATATAGAAAAATCCGGGAGCTAAAATATGAAAAAATGTGTCGATTAAAAATTATCTATTTGAATGGCTTTTAGGGTACTGTTACCTGCGTCATCATCAGCTATCCCAATCAATGGAATAGTGATATTCCCGAATACTTTTTCTCGCCCTCTTCTTAATGGATTAATCCGGAATGACGCCAGTATGCTATCTGAAACATCCAGATATTGAAAGTGATATTCCCGAATGCTGGCCGTGGTCATATTTCCCCTGGATATCCAGTCTTCTGGTTGGGCCAATGAGGCGGCGGAAAGCATGGTTTTATCCACAAATAGTTTTTTAAGAAAACTATTCAGTGCCTTCGAGTCGCCAGCGGTGTAGCTGAACGAACGCGACAGTCATGCGATTAATCCTTTTCAATTACAATTAAACGATCGATCATTATATGTATATATGAATTAAACTGATAGCAAAGCTGATGAAGGACCACTAATTAATGGTCCTTCTGGTGCCCCGGCTCGTAAATTAGCCTTAAAAAGGAACTGAATCGCTGGTTTTCCCGCTTTATGGGTATGCCTGTAACAATACCAATGAGTAAGTTATCGGCAATGCCAACCCTCATTTGCGGTCTTATGGTCATATCGAAATCACCGTTTTCGACCGTTTTGTTAAATTCAATCCCTAAAAAATTTCTTGTTCCGGAAATCATATAGTGCATATTACTGTTTATCTCCCAGCTCACATTCGTTTCATTGCCATTGACAGGACGTTCAATGCCCGGTCCTGTATAAACCAGCGTATGGAAATTGTCGCCCCACCGTTTGGCGGCTATAAAGAAGGGGTTGAAAAGGTTTCCCTCAATAAGCCTTTCACGACCATAGTTATCAAATTCAACCAGTTCAAATTCATGAATATACCCGATGGCCAGACTCGTCTTATGTTTTTCAGATACAAAAAACGAATACTGCGCCGCCAGCTTTAAGCTATTCAGTTTACTTCCCGGGGCACTTCCATTTTCCCCGGTAGGGTAGTAAAAAGTAAATGGGAGCTCTACCTCAAGACCAAGTCTGTTCAGGGGTGCCCATTCGTATTCTACCAGTGTTCCGTATTGGTCGAAGTCTTCATTATCAATGATTTCAATGCCAACGTTCCACTCTTTTTCCCCTTTTCGGGCACCGAGATCCCGGATAAGGTCAATATAAAGGGGTTCCGCGTGCAGCACTTTGGCAGGTTCGCGCTTCTCTTCTACTTCCTGAATATAAAGGCTGTCTTTTACCGTGTTAAGGTTTTCGGTTTGAGCGAAGGATGGATGAGAAAATACTATGATTGTTAAGAGAATGTATATCAAAAATTCACTTTTCATCTTAATTTGTTTTATGTTATCAGACAAGAGGTATTTATCTGTCTTCAGGGTGAAAACAGCTTGAAATTGGTTCCGTGAAACAAATTAAGCTTCCGGTGGGGGCAGGTGAATTTCCAGGTAATGAACAGGAAAATGTAAAAAATAAACTGAGTTGTTTTGTTTTTTTCCTTTGTCGGGCCGATGGTCAAATTTTGATTTAAAAAAAGGCAAAACAAAATGGTCTACATGGCCTTTCACCGTCGTATCCTGGTGGGGATCGCTGTCATCGTGTTCGGGAATGGCTTCTTCATATCCTAAAACCTTTTCAACAATTAGCTCTATGAGGCTCTCCTGATCGTTAACAGACAAATCTTCAGGTATATCATTGGGCAAGGCATCAGGTGAATCGATGCATATGTTAAGCATGTAGAGCGCCATGAAGCCATAAAAAAGGTTTATGAATCTACTATTTCTTAACTTTCTTACCATTCAGCAAAAATAGAGGATTTGGATTTTTTTCCATTTATTTTTCACACTTTAAACAACGTCTTTTTTAACTCATATTGTTTCATGTTAACCAGGAAAAGAAAAAAAACAACAAGCCATCTTCATAAAGCCCAAGAATGTTTAAAAAAATGCCATAATGGCATTTTTATCTAAAAAATTTAATCAAGTGGTGCCATTTTGACTTAAAAACAATTAAAAATTGGATTGGTACAATTTTTACGCTAGGGTAAACTGAATTTGAAATTGAATGTAAAACCAAAAAAATTATAACAATGACACTAGTAAAATATAGAAACGACTTTAATGATTATGTACCTGCCAACTTCAGCTCACTATTGGATAATTTCTTTAACGAAAGGTTCAATGTAGCAGGTAGCACCAGGAGCTTTCTGCCCAAGGTAGATATCGCCGAAACTGAAACAGGCTTCGAAGTAAGCCTGGCAGCACCGGGAATGAAAAAAGAGGATTTCAACATTGAGGTAAATGATAACTTTTTAACCATCAGCGGTGAAAGGAAGTTTGTTAACGAAGATAAGGGTAAAAACTACCACAGCGTTGAAACACAATACGGAACCTTCAGCAAGTCTTTCAAATTACCCAAAAGTGTAAATGCGGAAAAGATCGAGGCTAAATATGAAGCCGGAATTCTGAATCTTTTTGTGCCGAAAGATGAAAAGAAGAAACTCAAAAATACCATCACGGTAAAATAATCATAATACATCACAGATTACAAAAGGCCGCCAGAGAGCGGTCTTTTTATGAGTTTTCCGAGTCCTTTTTTTCTTCACCAAAAATTCCGCCGAGCTTATGCTTCACCATCGTTCCCATTACCTTGCCGGCATTCATGGAATTATCCACATCTTTTCCTTGCAATAAATCCTTGAAGTTAGTTATAAACTGATTGAGTAGCTGATCGGAAACATCTTTGATAAGCCTCGCCCCGAATTGCGCCAACATACCGGTGATAGCTAATTCCATCGAAAAATCAACTTCCGTACCGTTGGCGTTCTCGTTCAGCTTTCCATGCATTTGCATTTCAGCACTTCCTTTGCCTTTAGCATCCAGGCCTTTGCCTTTCAACACCATTTTATAAGTCGAATCATCTGATGCTTCAATCGTAATCTCGCCATTATACCTGGCTTTAACCGGGCCAAATTTGGCGACCACTTCGCCTTTGTACCGGCTGTCATCAATTTTTTCAGTAAGGGATGCCCCCGGCACACAATTTACAATTTTGGCCGGATCACTCAGATATTCCCAGGTTTTTGCCGCTGGCTCTTCCACCTGGAATGTCTTCTCTATAAGTGTCTTCATTCGTAAAGCTTTTAAATTAAGAAACATTGACCTGATTATTAAAAATAATTTGTGTCCGGTTTGTTTGATTTTTTGATAATTACTTCGAGAAAAAGGGGTGAGCTTTCACAAAACTATTTTAATATAGTTGACAGGAGCCAGATCGCCTGAAACCCTCAACCAACTTTTTCCCTTGTCCTCTGATAAAAACAAATTGCCATTATTGGTGCCAAAAACCAGCAAAGCGTCTTCCTTTGCAAATGCATGCCTTAACACAATACCAAAAGCGTTGGAACCCGGCAACCCTGCTTCCTGCCGTATCCAGCTATTGCCGGCATCTGCGGTGTAACAGACCGACATGCGCAAATCAACCGCCACCCTGATCTCATCACTTTGTGCAGGAATCACCCAGGCCTCATCCGGGTTTTCTTCTTCGATAGCCAGGGCAAAACCGTAATGTGGATAGCCATTAGCGCCGCTCACTTTTTTCCATTGGCACCCCTGATCCACCGTCCTGAAAATCCCACAATGATTTTGTTGCCACATAACATCCGGATTTGCCTTACAGGCCAGCATCAAATGCGGATCGTGGCCTACTTCAACATTCGGCTTTGGCAAATAAGTGGCTTCCAGGCCGTTGTTTCTGACCACCCAGCTTTTACCATTATCCCTGCTGCCAAAAACACCGGCGCAACTAACTGCGACAAACAGGGTATCCTGATCCCGTGGGTCTGTAACAATAGAATGAATAAAAGGGTGATCCCTGCCTGCACCGAACCACTGGTTTTCGTTAGCCCTGCTGGGATGATTCCAGAGGCCTGTATTCAACCGGAACGTCTGGCCGTTGTCATCACTGTAAAACAACCCTCCGGGCTCGGTACCCAGCCACAGACAACCGGGCCGGTCCGGACCAGCATTTTCCATAACCCATATTTTTTTTAGTTTCACCGCTTTATGCGCTTTGTTTTCCAGGCCTGTGTAGGCCGGCACCGCTACTTCATGCCATGTGTTTCCCTGGTCTTCGGTAAAGTGCAATTTTGATCCCCAGTGTTTATGATCCAAAGCCACCCACCACCTGCCGGTGACCGGATCGACAAACAACATGGAAACCGGCATTCCTAAAAACCGAATGTCAGCTATGTTCCATGCACCTTCTTTCTTTTCAACAATGACAACCCCCTTCGAAGTTCCAACCAATATCTTTAATGCCATATATCAAAAGCTTAAAACCCGTCCAATGAGCGGTATACATATAAACAACAAATCCTGCGATGGGTTGGCATAATGCTCATACTTTTTTAGTTAACATTTTATCTGTATGGTCGATACAATTGGATTGCATTTCGTATATTAACAAACAGTAGTATCCGAATATAGTGTTTTTTGATAAAACCAACGTACAATTCATCGATAATTAGATATGAAAGAGTTACTACCATCCATTCAGGCCTGGCTCAGGGAAGATAAGCCGTTTGCACTGGCCAGGGTCATTGCCACCTGGGGATCTTCGCCAAGGCCGGTGGGTTCTTCTATGATCGTCTCGGACAAAATGGAGATGGCCGGCTCAGTGAGTGGCGGATGTGTAGAGGGGGCTGTAATCAAGGCAGCACAGCACTTTATCAGTGAGGGTGGTGGAGAAAAGCTGTCTTACGGTGTGTCGGACGAAGATGCCTGGACGGTAGGATTAAGTTGCGGTGGTAAAATCATGGTTTTTGTCGAAAAATTCATGGCCTGCACCGGCCATCCGGAGCAACTGGAGGTTTGGGATCAACTGGAGAAAAATCTTGATTCCAATACAAGCTGCCTCCTGGTAACAAAACTGGCTACCGGTGAAAATTTAAATACCCTGGTTTCAACGGATAAGTCCTTTACCGGAGCACATTTACCGGAAGCGTTAATCGATCAAGCCATAGAAATTTTCAATCAACGAAAAAATGGTGTCGTTGAATTTGAAGATGATCAATATTTTGTACATGTCTTTCCGAGAAGGAATCAATTGCTTATCATCGGTGCAGCGCATATCACAGCAGATCTGGTGCAACTGGCCAAACTGTTTGATTTCGAGGTGATTGTTATTGATCCCAGGGGAGCATTTGCCCAAAAGACCGCTTTCAGGGTTGCGCCCGACAGGATTATTGAAAAGTATCCGTCGGAGGTACTACAGGAATTTACGCTGGATGCCTATACCTATGCAGCGGTTTTATCACACGACCCTAAAATAGATGACAACGCCCTTGAAATCCTTTTACCTGCTAACTTAACTTACATCGGCGCATTGGGCAGTCGTAAAACCCATGCCAAAAGGATCGAGAGACTAAAACAACTGGGATTTTCAGAAGCACTTATTGCCGAGAGAATCGATGCCCCTATCGGTATGGATATCAAAGCTAAAACACCCAGGGAAATCGCGTTGAGTGTCATAGGCGCTATTGTTAAGGCTAAAAATGCTTTCTACTGAGCACTGTATCGGACTTCTTTCATATTTTCCAGGAATTTTTTCACCTCGCGCCATCCCAGTGTAGCACAATCCATTCTGGATGGAAATTCATGAACCGCTGAAAAAGCTTCAAATGCAGGATCCGTCACCGTTTTCGGCGCATTGTTCCGGTTATCCAGGTAATCAAGAAAAGCACAGCAGGTGGCATAAGCTTTTTTCAAGTCCTGATCACTGATTAACTGTACCAAAACAGCGTTGGAAGCCTTGGAAATAGCACAGCCGAATCCATGAAAGTACACATCCTTGAGTGTTTGTTTTTCCGCATTGACATAGAATTTATAATTGTCCCCGCAAACCGGATTATTGGCAACGATCACATGATCGCAATCCTCCTTTTTGCCAAAATGAAAAGGCTCCTTACTGTGCTGTAGTATCACTTCTTTGTACAATGCTTTTAACCTTTCATTCATGACCAAAACCTTTGAATTTCCGTTAGCTTGTCTGTCATCCGATCAATTTCCTCCCTGGTGTTATAGATTGAAAATGAGGCCCTCAAAGTGGCCCTGACGCCCATTTGCTCCAATAAGGGCTGCGTACAGTGGTGGCCTGCCCTCACGGCAATATTATCTTCGGCCAGAAAGGTCGCCACATCATGAGGATGGATGTTATCCAGTAAAAAAGAAACAATGCCAGTGCGTTCCTTGGGACTGGCAATCACCGCCGACTTCCCAATCTTGTTCAGCTCTTCTATGAAGTAGGCAGCGAGTCCGCTGACATGGTCGATAGCCTCTGTTTTATCGACCTGCCTCAGATAATCAATGGCCTCAGCCAGGCCGATCACCTCGGCGATCTGGGGAGTCCCCGCCTCGAGGTTATAAGGATAAGGCATAAACGTGCTTTCATCAAAACCAACATGAGTTATCATTCCTCCCCCGTAATTATAGGGTAGCATGTCTTCTATCAGATCCGGCCTTGTATACAGCACCCCCACCCCAAAAGGGCCGAATATCTTGTGACCTGAGAAAGCCAGAAATTCACAATCCAGGGAGGCCACTTCAAGGGGGTAAAAGCAGGCGCTTTGGGCGGCGTCTACCAAAACAGGAACCTTTTTACGGTGCGCAATATCTACCATTTTATCGACAGGATTAACCGTGCCAAGGGTGTTGGAAATGTGCGTGATCGCCAACATCTTCGTTTTACGATCAAGATAGTCATTGACTGCATCAATGACCACCTCGCCGGTATCAGCCACCGGAATAATTCTCAATTCAGCATCTTTTTGCAAGCAAAGCTGCTGCCATGGAATCAGGTTGGAGTGATGCTCCATAGCACTGATCACCACGTTGTCGCCTGCCCCGATCCTCGGCTTCAGGTAGGTATTGGCCACCACATTGATCGCTTCTGTGGTACCCCTGGTGAAGGCAACAGACTCCTTCGTTTTGCCTCCGATAAAATCCCTTACCTTTTCCCTGACCGCCTCATAATTGGTGGTAGCATTAACTGATAACCCATATAATCCCCTGTGTATGTTTGCATTTCCCCGGCTGTAAAAATCATTTAGCTTATCGATAACAACGCCCGGCCGCTGCGTGGTAGCCGCATTGTCGAAATAAATCAGCCCGGCATGATGCCTGAAAACCGGGAAATGTGATTTTATAAATTGAGGATCAATCATACATGAGACGGTATAGTTAAATATAGTAATTATCTTATCAAGAATTTATCAAATTATCTTTAATATTAAGCACTGAATCTCGGCACCCGGTTTAATCTGAAAATTGCATGCTACTATGATTACTGTTGAAGAAGCTGAAAACATTATACGAGACCACAAGCTCCCGGTAGCGGATGAATCCCTGCCTCTGGATCGATGTTATGGCAAAGTCCTGCGGGAAGATTTATTTGCCGACAGGGATTTCCCTCCCTACAACCGTGTTACCATGGATGGCATTGCCATTGATTACAAATCATTTTCGGAGGGGAAAAGCACCATGGAAATTCAAGGTGTCGCGGCAGCCGGCTCACCACAACTGGCGCTAGCCAACCGGGATGCCTGCCTCGAGGTGATGACCGGCTCCATTTTGCCAACCGGAACAGACACAGTAATCAGGTATGAAGATTTGGAAATCCGTGATAACAAAGCCACAATCCGGGAAGAAAACATTGTACAAGGCCAAAATATCCATTACCAGGGTGAAGACAGGGTAAAAGGAGACCTGATTGTCAAGAAAGGTACCACCCTCTCTGCCGCGGAAATCGGGATTTGTGCGACGATCGGTAAATCATGGCTAAAAGTCAGCCAACTGCCAAAAGTCATGGTTATATCCACAGGAGATGAGCTGGTAGACATTGATGAGGTTCCCAGGCCACATGAAATCAGGCGATCCAACATCTACCGGCTAAAATCGACGCTTGGCAATCTGGGCATACAGGCAGATACCGCCCATCTGCAAGATGACAAAGAAGAAATTCAAAAAAAATTAAGCCAATTTGTCAAAAGTTATGATGTCATCATGTTGAGTGGTGGGGTCTCAAAGGGAAAATTCGACTTTCTGCCAGCCGCACTGGAATCAGTGGGGGTTCAAAAACTATTTCATAAAATCAAACAAAGGCCGGGGAAGCCATTTTGGTTTGGTGTGCATGCCGATGGTTGTGTGGTATTTGCCTTGCCCGGAAACCCGGTTTCTTCATTTATGTGCATGCAAAGATATTTTATACCCTGGCTGAACCACAGCCTGGGAAAAAAGACCGGGCAGACACCTCACGCCGTATTAGCCCGACCTGTCGAATTTAAACCCGACCTGGTTTATTTCGTCCAGGTAAAAATCAATTTTAGCCACGAGGGAAAGCTATTGGCTTTCCCGGTAGAAGGACATGGTTCGGGTGACCTCGCCAATCTGGTAGAGGCCGATGGTTTTCTGGAACTGCCAAGAGGGAAAAATGATTTCAAAAGTGGGGAGGCTTACCCCCTTATTACCTTTAGATAGGAAAAGTAATATATGATCAATGATTTATCCTAAACGTTAACTGATATTCGGAAAAACCGGGTTTAAAAACTGTAATTTTTAAGGCTAAACTATCTGTAAATCAGGTTATTTTGGATAAAAATGCTATATTTCGCAAATTTTTATAACTGTTTCATTTAAGTAATTTGTGAAATCCTGGATAAACCCTCATTTGACGGGATGAAAGAAGTATTTTCTAAAATTATAAATGCCGGTGTTGACAGCGAGCTTCCCAACAAAGAAAACCGGAGAGTAAGAATGCTCAATCTTTTTACGTTGGCTTTGTTTACACTGTTGATTGTTTATGTCATTTCCAATCTGTTTTTGAAAAGATACGATGTGCTTTTGTTGGAAACCGGGTTCGCAGTAATTACGCTTATCGTCATTTTTTTTAACAGCAAAGGAAAGTACAGGTGGGCCAAATTTTCCTTCTTTTACCTGATCAACGGATTTGTGTTTGTGTTTACCGTCTTTATTTTTCCAGGCAGAATGCTCGAGTATATTTATTTTCTGAATGCACAACTATTATTGATATTTTTCAGCAGACCGTTGATCATCTATTTGTTTTATATTGGTAATATGCTGTTGTTTTACCTGCCCCAGGTCGTGTTTCAGGTTTACCCCCCGGAAGTTTTTTCTTATACAAACCCTATCATTTTGTTTGTTACTTTTTTTGTGGTGATGAATTATTTTATTATTGAACAGGAAAAATATGAAAGACACATCTCCCTCCAAAATGCGCGGCTGATAAAGTTAAATGAAGAAAAAAACCAACTGATCGGTATCGCAGCTCATGATTTAAAAAGCCCTTTGAAAAGAATTGAAGGTTTAATATCGCTCATTAACATGTCATCCGACAACCTGACCGAAGAACAAAAAGGGCTCATTAAAAAAATTTCCCTCGTATCAAAAGAACAAAATGAGCTCATCCTGGAAATACTTGATCTGAACAAGATTGAAAGCCAAAGCACATCCATAGAACTAAAAAAAGGCAACGTCATCAAGGTACTTGAAGAGGTAATTGAGAGCTACTACCTGATTGCGGATAATAAAAATATCCGGATGGTTACCCGTTATGACAGCCATGACATCTACGCAAAAATTGAAAGGTATTATTTAAGGCAGGTTTTTGAAAATATCCTTTCCAACGCGATAAAATTCTCTCCACCCGACACCATAGTGGAAATAGCGGCCCAAAAGACCGGGAAAAAAGTTGTGATATCCATTAAAGACCAGGGCCCGGGTATTACGGCAGAAGACATGAAAAAGCTTTTTGGTAAATTCCAGAAGCTCAGCGCTCAGCCAACCGGTGGGGAAATATCCACAGGGTTGGGTCTGGCCATTACAAAAAAATACGTAGAAGCCATGAATGGCTCAATCCGGTGTGAAAGTGAATACGGCCATGGGGCCAAATTTATCGTTGAATTCAACCGCTCCTAGCGCAGGCGTCCCTTGGCTGTTGCACAACCTTTTTTTCGAAAATAATAAAAGCTAGCGCGCGTTTAGCGGAGCGTGCTCATCGTCACAGGGGCACGCATTACCTCCGCTAAATGCGCGTCATCCGCTAAATTCTTAACTTAACGACATCGAACGCGCACCATCTTCTTTTGTTGCTTTTGTTATACGATGCGCAACACCCACGTTCCGTGGTTGTTTCACTATTAGATATTACTCTACGCTCATGTCATTAAGCAAACCTTGCCGGATCCGGAAAAGGAGCTGAACCTTGTCAATTTTTTCCGGGCAAACCGCAAATATCCGGTTAACATGGATGCCATCAGTAAATTCAAGGCCGGTAGCAGTAAAATTGCGCTGGATTTAATTCCCGACCCAAAGGATGAGGTGATTGTAAGCAAAGAGAGTGCCCCGAATTTCAAGCCTGGATCGAGGAGTAAAATAAGGTAATGTATTAAATAGGAATTTTACGGGCAGTCCCCAAATGGACGTAATGGCCATTCGCTCTTATGTGAACACCTTTATGGCTTCGACAAATTTTCTGATATCATTTTCATCCGTATCGAAAGCACACATCAAACGCACTTCGTTAGTTAGCTCATTCCACACATAAAAGAACAGGTTGTCTTGCAGCTTTTCCGTCCAGGACTTTGGTATGATAGCGAAAACAGCATTGGCTTGTACAGGTTTTGTGACGGTAATACCGGGAATGGCTTTTATGCTTCCATGCAATAACGCAGCCATGTCATTGGCTTTTTTTGCATGTTTGTACCACAATTTATCTTTTAACAGGGCTTCAAACTGACAGGCTATAAAGCGGTTTTTGGATGCCAGTTGCATCGCTCTTTTATGTTTGAATTTCAGATTTTTTGCCAGTTGATGGTTAAAAACAACCACTGCTTCGCCAAACAACATGCCAATTTTTGTGCCTCCAACAGATACAATATCGACACCGGCTTCTGAGGTCAGCGCTTTCAATGTACAGTTCAAAGCTGTTGCGGCATTAAAAATCCTGGCTCCGTCCATATGCAAAAACATGTGATGTTCTTTAAGTAAATCCGATATGGCCCTGATCTCTTTCAAACTGTAAAGTGTGCCATACTCGGTCGGCTGCGTAATGGAAAGGACCCTTGCCTGGGGGTGGTGCTCGTCACCGACCCGGATGATTTTTTCTTTGATGGCTTCGATCTCAATCTTTCCCTCAGAATTGGTTTGCAGGGGAATTAACCGGCATCCGGTAAAAGATTCCGGGGAGGTGGATTCGTCAACATACAAATGTGAACAATCTGCACATAGTATGGACGAAAAGGGCTCAACTGCCGTGCTAAGCGAGAGGACATTCGCACCACTACCGTTAAACACAAACCTGACATCTGCGACATCACCAAAATGGTGACGGAAAAGTTCCCTGGATTTCCTGGTAAAATCATCACCTCCATAAGACCCGGCATGCCCGGTATTGGCCTCGATAATGGATTGAATTATTTCGGGCAAAGCGCCTGCATAGTTGTCACTGGCCAGTGTTTTTACTTTGTTCATTGAAGTGGACCGATCTGTTTAACGCTCTCAAATATAATGGATATTATCAGGAAAGTTAGTCAAACTGTTTCTTCAAATTTCTTATGTTGAGGCGGTCCGATAAGGTCCATTGTGACCAAAGGAACCCGAATTTTGTTTGGCCTGGCGTTTTTGATACCCTCCTAACCTTCCTCGAGGGAGGAGCAACTACCCCTTTGAAGCTGGCCAAAACATACTACTTACCGGACAGCCCTAAAGTGAAAAAAAGCCAAACTCCGGAGTCATAGTACGACGCTAACTCATACTATGAGTCGTTGGCGATCAGGCTTCAAAAAATAAATAGAAATACATCCCAACATATAACTAAATTAATTAATTCTGTAATTTAGGGTTAATCAACCATACCGATACCAATGAAACCTGTAACCCTGATACTACTGTTAACTGTATTTTCGCCTTTATGGCTACACGGTCAAAATTCGACACAGATTGATAAAACTTACCAGAAAGAAATTGCCAGACTCAGTAAAAACAAGGTTATGCAAAGCGCCTTTAATGCCATCGAAGCTTTAGAGCCTCAAACCAATAATGACCTTATCATGCTTACTGAAATCCCCGCACCCCCTTTCATGGAAAGCAAACGGGCCCAAAAGTTTAAGGCTATGCTGGAAGAAACAGGGGCCACGAGGGTATGGATAGACGAAGTGGGCAACGTGCTGGCCTTGAAAAAGGGACGGTCCGGTCAGAAAACCGTTGCGCTGGATGCGCATATTGACACGGTATTTCCTATCGAAACAGATGTTAAGGTCAAAAAGAAAGGTGACACACTGTATGCTCCCGGTATTGGTGATGACACCCGTGGGCTGATGGTAGTATTGACAGTGCTGCGGGCCATGCAACAGGCTGGTCTGCAAACGGAGGCAGATTTGCTTTTCATCGGTACGGTCGGAGAAGAAGGGTTAGGTGACCTTCGGGGGGTCAGGCATTTGTTCGAAAAACCGGAAATTCCAATAGACGCCTGGATTTCCATCGATGGAGGACCTATGGGCCGCATCAACAACAAAGCTTTGGGGTCCAAAAGATATAAAGCCATCTTTAGCGGTCCGGGTGGTCACTCATGGGGTGCTTTTGGTTTGGGAAATCCTGCCCATGCCATGGCCAAGGCGATTGATTACTTCACCGGGCAAGCCTCCGGGTTCACAGCAAAAGGCCCTAAAACAAGTTACAATGTAGGACGCATAGGAGGTGGCACTTCGGTGAATTCCATCCCTTTTGAAGCATGGATGGAGGTAGACATGCGTTCTGACGATCCGGAAAGCTTAAAACAAATAGACGCCATTTTCCGGAAGTCAGTCAAATCAGCATTAAACGACTATAACAGATCAGGGGTTGAAGGCCCTCCGGTAACACTCGAGCTCGAAATGATCGGAGACCGGCCTTCGGGAGAAATACCGCCGGAAACGCCCCTGGTACAAAGAGCGATGGCGGTAACCGGGTTCTTTAACGTCACGCCCCGGCTTACCCGGGGTTCAACCAATGCCAATATTCCGATTTCCAAAGGAATTCCTGCGGTTACCCTGGGCAGAGGTGGCAAAGGCGGTGGTACCCATTCTTTAAACGAGTGGTGGCTCAATGAAAATAGCGCCGAAGCCATAAAGCTCACTTTATTATTAACCGTTGCTGAGGCTGGGTTAAGTAAATAATCATTTTAATTCAGTAGTATGAAAAAGTCATTAACCCAATTTTTCGCCCTTGTTTTCGCCATGTCCCTATTGACGAATTGTATCCGGGAAAAGCCTTACGATTTAATCATACGCAATGGAAAAATCTATGATGGCACCGGGGCAGAGGCGTTTGAAGCCGATATCGCCATCAACGGGGACCAAATTATAAAAATCGGTGACCTGCAAAACAGTAAAGCGGCGAAACAGATCGATGCCCAAAACCTGGCCGTCGCCCCTGGTTTTATAGACCTCCATGCCCATATTGAGCCCCTGCTTACACTCCCCGGCTGTGAAAGCCTCATTCGCCAGGGAGTAACTACGGCATTAGGCGGTCCTGATGGCAGTGGTCCGTGGCCATTGGGTGATTATCTGGATACCCTTGAAACGGTTGGAATCGGCATGAATGTAGCATTCCTGGTTGGCCACAACACCGTAAGAAAGCATGTGATGTCTCTTGACCAACGTGCCCCCACGGCTGATGAACTGGCGCAAATGAAACAGCAGATTGAACAAGGCATGAAAGAGGGGGCATTTGGCATTTCCACAGGGCTGAAATATCTTCCGGGTGCTTTTTCGGAAGTAGACGAAGTAATCGCACTTTCGAAAGTGGCAAGTGCCTATGGAGGCTTTTATACCTCACACCTGCGCGAAGAGGGCTTAGGTCTTATAGATGCTGTCAGGGAGGCTATATTGATAGGCCGGGAGGCAGACATTCCCATTGTGCTAACCCACCATAAAGTTATCGGAAAACCCATGTGGGGCAAAAGTGTAAAAACACTGGCGCTGGTTGACTCGGCCAGAAATCTGGGATTGGACGTTATGATGGATCAATATCCTTATGATGCAAGTTATACGAGCCTATCCATCATCCTTCCGGCCTGGGCCAGGGCCGGCGGGGAAGAGGCTTTCCGGGAAAGGACCAGGAATCCCAAGCTCCGGGACAGTATCCGGTCCGGGACAGTTTTTAATATATTGAATGACCGCGGTGGAGCAGACCTGCGAAGGGTGCAATTTGCTAAAGTAGACTGGATGCCGGCATTGGAAGGAAAGACACTCCACGACTGGGCCATCAGCAAAAATATGGAACCTACCGTGGAAAACGGAGCGGATTTAGTCATAGAAGCCCAGCTCAATGGTGGCGCCCGCTGTATTTTTCATGTGATGGATGAAAATGATGTGGAAAGAATTATGCAACATCCACAAACCATGATCGCCTCCGATGGCAGGCTGGTGGCCCCGGGCATGGGACATCCGCATCCACGATGGTATGGCACTTTTCCAAGAGTATTGGGGCATTATGTAAGGGAAAAAAAGATAATCACACTGCCGGCTGCTATCCATAAAATGACAGGCATGCCCGCCAAAAGGCTCGGATTAGCCGACAGGGGAACAATTGCCGAAGGCATGAAAGCTGATATGGTTGTCTTCGATCCCGAAAAAGTGATAGACAAAGCCACTTTCGAAAACCCTCATCAATACCCTGAAGGAATTGACTATGTGTTGGTTAACGGTGTATTAGCAGTTGATAAGGGTAAGTTTAAAGACCACAGAAGTGGCAATGTATTGAAAAAAAACTGATCCGGCTCATTTATAATGTCCCTCGGGGACAAAACATTGGTAACAAAATGATAAATTTGGAGCGACATCTCCCAAAAACACAACATCGAAATAGGAGAAAACAGGATAAATCATGATCCGAATTCAGGGAGGAGCAAAACAAACAAATCCTGAATTCGGACGAAACGAATCAAAGAAATCACCCGGATGGTGTGCAGTCATGACACGTGGTCGTATCATCAGGTTTGCCGGCCGGGCTTCGCAATTTCGTGAGAGTCATAGTATGGCTTTGAGCCATGCTATGACAGAATATTGGTTTTATGGTAGTATATTCAACCGAAAGTGATCATATCAGAGACATAAAATGAAAAGAAAACTATTTTTAATCAAGGTATTATTGTCAATCGTACTGTTGAACACGCAGTGCACTGTTAAAGCTCCGGAGGACGAGGCTGTTGAAAAATCCAGGTCGCTTGTGGCTGGATTCGTGAAAAAAAACAGGATTCCCGGCTTGAGTGTTTCGGTTTCAAAAGACGGAACAATGGTTTGGTCCGAAGGGTTTGGCTATGGCAATGTAGAGCAGCAGGTAAAGGTCGATCCTTCTGCCACCCGGTTTAGAATAGGAAGTGTCTCTAAAACACTGACAGCCACAGCTATTGGCCTGCTGCATGAAAATAATAAGATGGACATCGATCTTCCTGTCCGGCATTATGTTCCGTCTTTTCCCCAAAAAAGATGGGAAATCAACATCAGACAGATTGCCGGGCATATTGCCGGGATCAGGCATTACCGCGGTCAGGAATACCTGAGTGACAAAAGATATGCAACAGTAACAGAAGGTCTGGTGATGTTTCAGGATGACTCCCTGCTGTTTGAACCGGGCACCGACTATACCTACTCCAGCTACGGATGGAACCTGATCAGCGCAGCCGTGGAGACTGCATCGGGCACGGAATTTTTGCAGTTCATGAAACAAAATGTTTTTGAACCGGTGAAAATGACACGCACCGTTCCTGACTATGGAGAGGTCCTTACCCCTTTCAGGACCGGATTTTATGCACTGTCTGAAGACAGTACCTGGTTCAATGCACCGTCCGTAGATAATAGCTACAAATGGGCCGGAGGCGGATTTTTGTCTACCACCGAGGACCTGGTGAAATTCGGAAATGCCATCCTTACAGGCGGCCTGCTCAATAAAGCAACCACGGAGCTGCTTTTTACTCCCCTGACCATTTCCAACGGAAAATCAACGGATTATGGTTTAGGGTGGAGAAAATATGAAGGCAACGGGGGTGGCGAATGGTATGGTCATAGCGGTGGCTCTGTAGGTGGTACAGCCATTTTTATCCTTTCCCCAAAAGAAAAAATGGTTGTTGCCATCCTGTCGAACTTATCCGAAGTTGGCTATGACCGCCTGCATTTTACCATTGCTGAAAACTTTATGAATTATCGATAACGTATCTTTTCGATTGCCTGTTAGCCTCGTGTTCCGGGGGCTCGATTTTTATCACCTCCTCTGGCCTGTACCGGTTTTCGAGGACAAGTAAGGCTAAATTCCATTGTGCAAGATCCCAACCGTTACGGTAGTTTACTGTGGTCATAATGTATACTTTAAATTTTTTTTAAAAGAATTTTGACAAGCCAAATTGCACAAAGCTGTCATCCCTGAAAAAATACAGGAACTCCTCTTCCCGCAGGTTGTCGAATATCCTGGCCTTCACCTCTACTTTCCAGCTATCACCTATTCTACGGCTTGTTTCAACAGAAAACAACCCGGATTTATAATCCAGATCATAAATCACCCCACCCAATATTTCGGTGCTGTTTACATCGTTAAAAGCAAATCTGGCACCCAGAAATAAGTCATTGTCCAGGCCTGAAACAGCCAGTTCATCACGCTCGTCATACAAATATTCGACAAGCACCCCAATGTCAAGACCACTCAAGGCTATATTGCTGAAAGTATATTCAATGCCCGCCGCAATGGCCAGAAAATCCTGGAACCCGGTATCCCTGTAAATTGACTCTCAAACTCTCTGCAATAGCTTCCCTTTTGGCCAGCCCCCTTCTCATACCCTGCATCATGGTAATGAGAATATGAATACTGTCTGCCACCGCCAGTGTCATGATAATAATAGGTGCTGCACCAGAGGGTGGTGTGAGCTTGAGCCCGAGGTGTCCGGCAAAACCCATACCGGCAGCAATGGAAAAAATGATGATAATCAGGGCAGAAAAAGTGCCTGAAACAGTTCTGGGTGCAAGAAAAATCGTAATAACAATCGCCAAAAACATTAAAGGAATCAAGGTGCCGGAGTCCCCTTGGCAGACGCTTCGAAAAAGGCACTATTGAGCATAATGATGCCAGACAGGTGGGTTTTTAAGCCAGGATGCTCCTTTTCAAATTCAGCGACCATCTCCCGTACATAGGCGGTTACCTCCGGGCCCTCGGTTATAGCCTCTCCCGGCAGCTTTACGGTAATGTTGACTGCCGAAACCGTTCCCTGTTCGTTAAGCAGCCTGTTGACCAGCAAAGGTTCGTTTAGTGCTATTCTTTCAATTTTTTTGATTTCCTCATCGGCGCGTTCCCCTACATTATCTGCCAGATCTTCCACGTATAGCTCATCACCGATGGCATAGGTATGCTGAAAATTCGTGATGGCATCTACACGGCTTGAGTACGGTGTTTGCCATGATTTCCCGGTCAGTTCCTCAATGGCGGCAAGCGACTCTTTGGTGAATGTATGACCGTCCTGAGGTTCGATGACAATCAGCACATTATCATCCTGAGTATACTTTTTCTGAAAAGCCTCATAGGCCAGTAACTGTGGGTTATCTTTGCTAAAAAACACACGATAATCGCCATCAAATGCCAGTTTTGACATGCCAAAGCCCAGGATCATAAAAGTAAGCACTGAAACAATAAGTACCAGCCACTTTCTTTTTATGACCCACTTTGCCCAGGCAATTCCGAATTGCCCCGACACTTTCTTTAGTTTTTCCATAAGTTATTTGTTGATTTAAGTTTGTTGTTATCAATTTGAGGTAATGGCTATTTGGTTTTTGTATATTTCAAAATTTATATATTACTATTTTTGAAATAATAGGGTAAAAAAATTAAGCAGCCGCCTTTTCAAGCAATTGCACCAGCTTCTTTTTCTCTGCCTCGCCCAGCTTATCCATCACACCCCTGGCAAAATTTTTCATTTTGGATGTTAGTGATAAATAAATAGATTTTCCCTCCTGGCTTAACACCACCACAATGATCCTCCTGTCACTCGAAGAATGAATCCTTCTCAAATACCCTTTTTCGCTTAGTTTATCGATGATGGCCGTAGCTGAACTAACGGGTATTCCCAGGAAATCAGCCACCTCTCTCACAATCATTTTTTCAGATTTACCCAGCATGATCAATAAATTGAATTCCCGTTTGGATACATCCCCATATGCCTGTTGGCAAGTGGCATCTACTTGCTGTATTTTAAAGATCAGGGTTTCAAACGCTTCAATAAACCTGTCATCGTAATCCATTATTTTCAAATAAATACAGATTTAAAATATTTCAAATATTGAATTATATGAGATACGAAATAAATGCTGCAGGGTTTTGAAAGCTCGGTTATTTTTTAAAAAAAATATGGCAGCCGTTTCATTTTATTAACAAACCCTCCGTGTCCCTTCGTGTCTTGGTGCCTCCGTGGTTAACCATTTTTCACCACGGAGGCACCAAGACACGGAGAATTTTGTCGGGTTTGTGGTTAAAAATGAGGCATCATTTTAATACTCGATAAATATATTCCCCTCATAGACCGTTTGAATCGCCCTGAGCAGGGTTTTTTGTGTAGTCAGTTTTGAAAGAAATCCCAAGGCCCCTGCCCTGAACATTTCATCTACATAGTCTTTTTCCTCATACATGGTAAGGGCCAATACCTTTACCGATGGATGGTTTTTTGAAATAAGTCGCGTAGCTTCAATGCCATTCATTTCAGGCATACTGATGTCCATTAATACAATATCACAGTCAATATTGTTATTATCCAGTATGGCCAACACCTCCTTGCCTGTTGACGCCTCTGCCTCGATCTCCACAAAATTAATTTTTAAAAGCAAGGCTTTTAAGGCATCTCTTATCATTTCATGATCATCTGCTATCAATAATTTAATCAAAAGTTCCAAAATGTCAATTTATTGTGAAACACATGGACTTATTCTCTATGTAAGTATGAATATAAGCGGCTTGAAATGATTAAAATATGATTATTGTCACCGAATCTGATATTTATAAACCGTTAAAATAAGCGGAATAGTGTATCGGATGGCTATCGGTAACAGCTTACAGCAACTGTGATTGGATTTTACTATTGTTGCAAACTGTTGCTGATTTCTGTTATTCTCACAAGGTGGTGGTCATCGTGGTCGGCGACAAAAAGGAACAGGTCCATCGTTCTCATGGGCTTTTTAAGCCGGGGATGGAGGGCAAATCTATATACCTCCACTTCATTAAGGGTTTCCAGTTTGGCCACGGTAGCATTTCTTATTTCTGTGAACGCCCGGATCAGTTCATCGACATCTTTGCTGTTATGGTTGGCCGAATCTGTTTTTCTGTTCAACAAATCAGTGGGCCTGAGCTCCTTTTCACCGTTAAGAATATCCTGAAGCCTTCCCTGCCACAAAGGTTCCAGGTCGATCAGATGACCGACATTTTCTTTTACAGACCAGGCATTGGCGGGCTTCATGGTAAGATATTCATCAGGTATTTTTGAAACCTTATCAGCCAGGCGAATGGGCGTGCCACGTAACCGTTCAATAACCGATGGAAAAATGTTTTGCTCAAAAGAAAAATCAAATTTCCGGTCAAACCACTTTGTTTGTTTCATGTAGACAGTTTTAGGTATGCATTTAATGGTTTTTATCCCGATTGCCTAAAGTTACTCAATCAATACCATTTTTAACAAGCTAAATCGCTGAATCCTCAGGGTGACCATCATTAGAATTTTTCATACAGCTTGAAAACAACAAACCAAAATTTGGGGTCGGTCCATCTATTCATTCAGCCGTTATGCCCATAATTTATAGTATAGATCGGGAGATTAACCCTTACAGGCAGTAACTCATCCTTACTAAATGACAGCTAAAACCTAGTCATAGCATGGCTCAAAGCCATACTATGACTACTCTACAGTAGAAAGTGAAAAAAAGCTAAACTCCGGAGTCATGGCATAGCTAGAAGCCATACTATGACTTCCCACCATGAAAGGTTTCTTCAATCAATTCCCAGCTTATGAAAATATTTAGCTATATTCATGTATTGAAATGACACCCTACGAAAAATGAAAAAAATACTCCCATTATTGTCGCTAATTGTGCTCATTGCTTGCGCTGAGCGTAAAAAATCTAAAAGCATCACAGACCAGCAAATACAAGATGCCGTTATGATCGAGGGCAACCGGATTTCCAACGCCGCACAGAAGGCTCTGGGCGGGCAATTGAAAAAAGCTATGGGGGAAGGTGGCCCTCGATACGCTGTCCGGTTTTGCCAGACAGCCGCTTATCCGATTCTCGATACACTCACTACCGGTCTCGATGTTAAAATTAAACGCGCATCACTCAGACTTAGAAATCCCAAAGACGCTCCGGACGATACGGAAAGGAAAATACTCGAGCAATATCAAAAATCATTGGACGGTCAGGCAGCACTTCAGCCCGTGGTGGCATTTCCCAATGAAAATCAAATCCTCTTTGCCAAACCCATTGTGCTGAATAACCCTTTATGTCTCAATTGTCACGGCTCAGTAGGGACCGAAGTCAGCAGTGAAACCCATGCTTTAATTAAAGATCTGTATCCCGACGATAACGCAGCCAATCACAAAATAGGGGATTTAAGAGGTATCTGGAGCATTACCTTTGACAGGGATAAGCTGATCACTTATCTGGAACAACAGAAACAGGAATGAATTTTTGCTTTTATTTCAGTCGGTATCCAACCGACAGTTGAAAAGTTCTGTTTTGCAACCTGGAACTACCGATACCAAATTCTTTGGTTAAATCTGACAACCCATGTGTGTACCTTAGCTCAGCGTGCAGGTTTTCAGTCATCCACACCATAACTCCGGCCGCTAATCCAAAATCAAACCTATCATACATATCTTCGATATCATAGGAAGATCCGGTGCGGTTATTTTCTTGCCTCGCGGCGATGATATAACCAAATTCCGGCCCGGCTAACAGACTTAACTTATCAAGGGGTGTGAATGCCATGAGTAGTGGTAAATTCAAATAATGAAACCGGTTATTAATTTCAAGTGTTTGATACACGGTAGATAACTTCCGGTCATATCCTTTTTTTGAATAAAGCGCTTCCGGTCTTAATGATAGTTTATGGGTTATCTCAATGGTACTAAATACCCCGGCATGAAATCCGAATATATAATCCCCATATTCGATACTTGAATTATTGACGATAAGATTTGCGTAGTTGAGCCCCCCTTTAATGCCAAAGTTCTGACCGTAACTTGTCGTAGTAGCAATGATTACCAGCATTACTGTGAATATTTTTTTCATTTTAATTAGCTGTTTGGATTGGGTGATCTGTAAAAAATTTAAAGGTTGTTTAAAAAATATTTTTGGCAAAGTAAAAAGTTTTCAAACGAGATAAAACGCTATTTATATTTTGTGTGGTTGCATGTAAGGTTTTAGCATTTTCATGATATCAGCTATCACAGGTTGTATTCCAGGGTTGTGCGTAGCTCGAGGCTATGAACCATGGGTTTAGAGGAATTGAATAAACAAAGGAACTGTAGCCAGGTTTTTAAGATTTAAGTTTCAAGTGGCCGCACACATACTCAAGAATTTCACTAGGATTTACATCTATGGCTAGTGCAATTAAGTAAAGCTCATCAACTCTAAGTTTTGCTTTCTGGTTAGTTGAAAGTTCACTCAGACGGGGATTACTTAACCCAGTTTTGCGCGATATTTCGGATTTATTGACCGATTTTTTTGAAAGGTATTCACCAAGCTTAGTCATTATGCTTTAAGTCTTTCTAAAGAACAATATAGACTTTCAAAAAATAACTTCACAAAATCTTAAACACTATTTTTGGGAATTTAAGTTTTTCTTAATATATTGTAAGAAATTCTTAAAATTATAAATCCATGAAAATCAAACTCCCTAAAAACCCATCCTTAGTCACACTTCCCCCCAAAGCCGAGCTTGCCATATTGCTTATCAAAGCGGAATTAAAAAATCTGAAATTCATCAATGATTTAACCCAAAAGGGAATCGATGCCAGCGCCGGCTTATCGGACCTGAGTGAGTTGATCTTAGCCGTTGTTGGTTTTAACGGTGGTACTACTGATGAAATCCACGAATGGTATTGCCAGCGCCAGCTCAAGCTGACAGAAAATATTGACCCATCGGATGGTAAGGCGCTTTGGAAGCAGGCCTTTTATTTTTATGTTGATTTGATAAACAAAAAACGGGAATGGGATGCAGGGGGTTAAATCGGGGACATTGTCCGGGCTGTTCAATAAGTTTGATGTGGCTACGACATGGTAAATTTTGTGCGGCTTAGCATTATTATCAATTATTTCTCTATTACTTACTCCTTATCAAGAGATAAGAATGAGTTCTTCTGCCGCCTGGCCAAACAGCCCAATTGCCTTGTATTTCCTCCCTTATTTTAGGTTAAAGGGTACGGTTAACCTTTGAAGCAAGTTATGCAAGCAAACCTTACAATATGCTGAAAAAGAAAAGGTAGCGGTCGGCATTGACATCGGTGAGCGTCAGGATAAAGCTGCCTGTTGCTATTTCCGGTCAGACATGAAATAAGAAATTAATTCAGGAAAGCATTCACGCCGGAAAAGGAGGGAATCACCCACATTAGTTGCCAAACCTGACATGGGTTAGGTATCCCTGTTCTATGTCCGATTCACGGGGTTACAACAAATTAACATGCGGTATTAAAACTTATAAGGCAAACAAAGTTTTAACTAATCCAATTTTTTAGAAGTTTAACCAATCCATTTTTATAATATGAAAAAACTAGTTATTTCACTTCTTGTTTCAACTGCTATTTTTTATGGATGCGATGAGGATAGTCCCAAGGTTGAATCAGAAGCACTCGGCATTGAAAGCGGAATGATTGCCTACTATCCGCTTGACACAGATGTCAAAGACGCCTCAGGGAATAACCGGCATGCTACGGTAATCGGTGTTTCTACCTTCCAGTCAGGAAAAGTAGCACAAGGCATTAAACTGGATGCCAACCAGGAGTCTTACATTTCACTGCCTCCAATAGATTTTAACAGTATGGAAGCCTTCACCTTGTCCATTTGGGTCAATGAAGAAGGTATAACCCATTCTGATGGTTCCGGGTATCTGTCTTTTGGCGATCACCACGGCGGCCAGTTGGGGATAG
>JAKSDQ010000306.1 GCA_022360015.1 Cytophagales bacterium | reverse complement strand
TTTTCTGCCAATGCCTTTAAAACCATTGATGATCGTCTCGGCCTGTGCCTCGACACCGTCGTCATCCAATAGAATATGACCCTGAGCAAATGCGCCTACGATTTTCGCCATAACGTCTCACCTGTGTAGTGCTAATTATTCAATGACTTCTGCCCTGATGCGGTCGATGTACTTGCGCATCGAAATGTGTTTGCGCACTTGCGGAACGGCCTTCAATAGATAGATGACCTGTGAAACAGGAAAAACTCCCAGGCTCCCGAGGACTTTCCAGTCAGGATTATTCAAGGCTTCGATTTCTTCGGTAGTGAGACCGTAGCGCAGGAAAACCTCCTGTCTGTTGTTGTTGAATTCCTCTTCAACCGTGGGATTGTGCCATAAATCTGCAATTAATCGATGTATATTGGTCGCTACTTTTTTGCTCACTTTTCTGCTCCCATATTTACTTTCAGACTGTTTACTTTTTGGCTAACTTACCTTATTGAAATTGCTTATTACACCCTATTCAGTGTCAGGCTGGTTGGCAGGCATGGCCGCAACAAATGCAGCACTCGACATGCAACGATCATATATCCGGGCTATTGCCGGATAAGGATCAAGGCCTATATCAAACCGCTTGTTATTTACAACCTGTGCCACTAAACAGATGTCGGCCAATGAAGGCGAATCACCGTGGCAATACTGTCCGGTTTCAGATTCGCATACTAATCTCGTTTCAATAGCAATAAAAGTCTCGGTCGCCCAATGCCTGAACCAGGAGGCAACGGCATCATCATCCGCACCATGCTCGGCACGCAAATGCTCCAGTACCCGGAGATTATTCAGCGGATGAATATCACATGCCACCATCATGGCGATTGATCTGACCCGCGCCCTTTCGAGCGGCGCTTTTGGAAGTAGAGGCACCTGTGGGTAAACCTCGTCCAGGTATTCAATGATCGCAAGCGACTGCGTGACTACTTTTTTTGAACTGATTTCTAAGGCCGGCACCAGCCCTTGTGGGTTCAGGCGTAAATATGCATCCGCACGCTGCTGTTTTTTGCCCAGATGATAAGCAACGTACTGATAATCCAG
This sequence comes from Cytophagales bacterium, assembly GCA_022360015.1. Classification (GTDB taxonomy): domain Bacteria; phylum Bacteroidota; class Bacteroidia; order Cytophagales; family Cyclobacteriaceae; genus Agaribacillus. The sequence goes on along the minus strand of JAKSDQ010000306.1, from coordinate 513 downwards.
GCACTTAAGGTTAAGCGCAGCTCTTACTCTAAAGGAAGTTGAGCTGCGGAAATAGTTATGCAGAATCAGTTTTGACATTTTGATAAGCGCTATTCAGATTCACCAACGGCGATTTCGATTATCCCTAATCTGTCAATACCGCCGGTCATACGATCACCCACACCCACTTTTCCAACACCTTCAGGCGTACCTGTATAGACAAGGTCTCCCGGTTTTAATCGCATCGAGTGGCTCAAGATAGAAATAACTTCCCCGACACTCCAAATCAACTTTTTGATATCGGACTCCTGGCGACGCTCACCGTTTACATCAAGCCATATTTTTCCCTCAGCCAGCTCTCCGATTTCAGCTATTGAGTAAATCGGCGCACAGGGAGCAGACAAATCAAAAGCCTTGCCCCAATCCCAGGGGCGCCCCTGCTCTCTGGCGGCAAGCTGCAAATCTCTCCGAGTAAGGTCTATGCCCACCGCGTATCCATAAATCAATTTCACGCTGTCATCTATCGCCACCCTG
>JAKSDQ010000089.1 GCA_022360015.1 Cytophagales bacterium | reverse complement strand
GATACCTGTAGCGTCAGGGTTGCTAAGGTCCGGTGTAGCGACGTTACCATCGTACCAAAGGAAAGTAAAACCGGCTGTCAACCCGCCTACATTCGCACTGAGTTGTCCGTTGGGCGGCACACAGTCGCTTTGATGGGAATCCACGACCGGCGTGACCACAGGATAGGTGAGATTATTATTTAAAGTAGTTTGTGAAGTATTTGAACAACCGGTAGCTGCATTGACTGCCTCCACCGTGTATACCCCCGCTGCCAAACCTGTGGCTGTAGGGGTATTGGCAACCACAATACCGGCGGTACCGGCGCCCTGATACCATGTAAAGGTGTAGCCTGTCGTAGTGCCGCCCACACTGGCTGCTAACTCACCATTGGGCGAGGCAGCGTCGCAACTGGTTTGATCCGTAACGTTTATAGCGATGGTTGGAATTACTGTGTTATCGGTAATAGTAGTGACAACCCTGGCTGATGGACATTGGGTGTTATTGTTCACTGCCACTACAGTATATTCGCCCGCTATAAGCCCCGAATAGGTGATGCCTGTAGCATCAGGGTTATTCAGATCAGGTGTTCCTATATTGCCATTGTACCAAAGGAAGGTAAATCCTGTTGTTGCACCTCCTACATTGGCACTCAACTGTCCGTTGGGTGGAGCGCAGTCGGTTTGGTCACTATCCACATTAACAGCTACGGTAGGGTAGGTGAGTGTTTCGGTTACTGTAACCTCTTCTGTGCTGCTACAACCCGTTGCATCGTTAACAACTTCCACAGTGTAAGGACCTGCGCTCAACCCATTGATATTGGCAGTACTACCTACCACTGTACCAGTAGTTCCCTGTCCCTGGTACCATGTGAAAGTATAGCCGGCAGTTACCCCTCCCACATGGGCCGTGGCGGCACCATTTGGATTGCCGGTGTCACAGGAAGTTTGTACTGCGACCATGTTGGCAGTAACCACCGGGTCGGATGGAATGTCCACGGTAACGGTCATAGGAGTGGATGAACACTGATCCGAATTTTTCGTAGCCACCACAGTGTAATCACCCGGAGCCAGATTATTAACTACCCTGGTGGTGTAATCGGGCGTCGGTTTGACAGTAGTTCCTATGTACCATGCAAAACTATGCCCGCCATTGCCGCCTGTTACCTGCGCAGTTACCCTGCCTGAGGTCGGATTGGGACAACTCGCATCATCAGCAGAAGCTGTCACCACAGGGGGAACAGAGCCATCTATGATCGTATAGGTTTCAATGGTTTCACAACCCGTGCTTTTTTCGGTCACTAGCAATGTGTACTGCCCCGGACCTAAATTGGTGATGTTGTGACTGGTTCCAATCAACGGAGAGGTAAAAATATTATCTCCCTGATACCAGGCAAAATTAAAAAGACCGACCGGGGCACCACCGTTTACTTCCGCCTGTAAATGTCCGTTAGGATTGTTACAGTTAGTGTACGGATTTTGCAGGATTATGGCCGCTGTTACCGCTCCGGGTGTTAAACCAACAGTAACCGTGACTGTATCTGAGCTACACCCCACCGTACTATGAAGTGCATAAACGGTATACTCACCATCAGAAAGATTCGAGTAAACCGGCCCTGTAAAATCAGGGGTTGTACCCACCGCATTACCATTATACCAGTAAAATGTATAGTCGGCGGTTTCTTCTGTAGTTCCCACCAGTCGATAAGCCCTGGCACTGCCATTTCCGGTTAAGTTAACATCACAGACGGTATTGTCTGTTGTTTCCGTCGATAGTGAAAATGGTATCGGTTCAATGTCTGCGGAAAGTATGTTATTGCCGTAATCACATTCAAAAAAATCAGTATTAGGCAGGCTTAATGGGATGGTGGTGCCATCATCATTTAAGACAATGTATAATACAAAACTTCCGCCAGTACCATGGACTGTCAGGTCATTGATAGCCATTGTGGCACCGGGTACAAGATTATTGACGGTGACAGTTTCCGTATTGAGTTTGTCGGTAGTTGCCGTATTAGGGTCTCCTTCATAAAAGGTAATAGGAAGGTCCCCGTTTAATTCGATGTCTCCTAAATTTTCAATTTCAAAAGAAACAAGAAAATCCATTTCAGGACAGTCAGGCTCCTGCACGCTTAATGAGTTAACCACAAAGGCCAGGTCGGGCGAGGCATATACCGGGCATCCGTTGGAGTCCATATAAGGTGATTGATTTAAAAATGAATTCAGCGGACGGTTCGGCCCGGAGGTACAGTTGCCGACAGAGAATGTCAGGTGATGTTTTTGCTGAATTCTTGGAATGGTTAAATCATCATTGATATTTACATTGAAATAAGCATGTTGATTCCAAAGACGCCTGGCAGGCACCCAAGGCTCACCTGCTGATTCAAAGACCCTTACATGTGAGTTTTCGGAATACCCCTCAATCCAAAAGTTTGTCCAGGCATTTTGATCATTAAATCCGCAGGTTACGCATAATTCGGTGGCGCCGTCTCCGTCTACATCAGCCACAATCGGGTATTCTATGAATGTTCTGGATATACATGGTACTGCCGCACCCGGGTATTGGGTACCCTCTTTTCCATCAATGATGTATAGCCATCTTTCATCCCTGTAAACGATTTCGGAAACACCATCTCCGTTAAAATCAAAAAGCGTACATCCTGTAAACCCTGAGGATTGTTCATTAATTTGTGATTGCCATATTTGGTTCATATTATCATCCAAGGCGTAAAGGTACTCTCCTGAGACATAGGTTGCGTTGAGTCTTCCATCGCCATTAATATCGGCGATATTCACCCGGCCGGTTCCTCTGTCCCATCCATTTTGATAATCCCCGTTGCCAAAGGCATCACTATAAGTGAGTACGGTACTATCTGGCGAGAGGCTCCAGAAGAAAACCGTGGTTATTCCGGCATCATCCCCACCAGTGGCAATAATATCGAGCAGACCATCCTGGTTATAGTCGGCCACACTGGAGGAACTGAAGTCACCTTTAACATTGTACCCCGGCATAGAGGCGATCAATGTGGCAGTGCCGGCACCCAGGTCAATATCATAAATATTGCCACCTTCTACCAATTCCAGGTCACTGTCACCGTGAAGATCCACAGCTACCGTGGCTTTTGCCATTTGTTCGTAGTCGCCTGCTCCAGCTACCAGCCGGGCCCCATTGTGTGCGTTGCGTATTTCGTTCTTATAATATAATTCTACAGAACCATCACCATTGAAGTCTGCCAAAGCAATTGTGCCCGGTTCTACAGTACCCACATTCCTGCGCCATATCCTGTTAAGATTACAGTCGTATCGTGCAACCACATACTGATTGCTATTATTTCTTCGGCCCATAACAAAGATATCCCCACAATTATCCCCATCAATATGGGCGATGGCGATGTCGTGATCGAATACCCTGCTGTATTCGCTTGCGACATTTCTCGAACGCCTGATATCTCCATCACTTCCATCCAATATATAAAGCCTCTCATCATAGGTATTAAAACTAACCACCTCGGGAATCCCATCGTTATCCAGGTCACCGATGGCTAATCTACCGAAATGAACTGCCGTCTTATTTATGGAAAACCAGTCCTTTTTCATAGAAAATGTCGGAAACTCCGATGGCTGCGCCTGGCAGCTTACGTCATTGCCTAAAAAGGTACCGTCGCAAAATGAATTGTTGGCACAGTTGGAATCATAGCAATCTATAAAACCATCCCCGTCATCGTCGACATTATTATTACAAACCTCTTGGCCGAAGGCAGTCGTTGCGCCTAACCAACAAAAAAATATGAATATTCTTATTGTCCTCATCTCGTAAAAAAAGTTTTAGCCAGGTCAATTTGGTTAATAAAAGTTATAAACGCCTTATTTCAGGACCAAAATCCAAACAAAGCCTTTTTATATGTTATGTATTGCTCTTAAACTGCCATGGTAACCACGTCATGTAAGTATTTCTAACTAATTAAATATTGTATTTCGTGTACCATATAAGCGTAAAAAGGAACCTTTTTTGTTATGCAATAACTCCTCCTTTGAAGAGTTTCTCCGTACAATAAGAAGTGTACAAATGGTCTGTTTTCAATAGATTACAGTCCGATTTACGGTGAACAACGAGTCCTGATGCACTACTATTTTTTCAACTGGCGGGCTATGCGGTATTTTTAGATTAAATTGTACTATGCAAAGTTTATCCTTGTAAGTTTTAATATGTTCCGAAGCGCTTATTTTTTCATGATTTTTACCTGATCAATGTAATGGCCCCTGCTCTGCGGTCCTCGCTTGAGCCACATTCGATGACATAATAGTATACGCCCTGACTAAGCGGTTTACCGTTTAAAGTCCCATCCCAGGAATTTGCGTATGGGCTGGCCTCAAAGACCATAACGCCTTTTTGATCGAAGATACTGATCCTGCATACGGGAAAATTGGTAATACCGTCGATGATCCAGCTATCATCGACATTATCATTGTTAGGGGAGAAAAGTTTATGGGGATTAATCCGGTCTGTGATTTTTCCTTCCCGGACTTCTATGGTAATGCTTGCCTCGCCATAACAACCGTTTTCATCAGTACCCTTTACCGTGAAGGTAGTAGTTTCAACCGGGGTTACCTCCGGGCTGGCAATCGACGGATCATTGATTAATGTATCCACATCAGGTAACCAGCTATAATCGGCTAGCCCGGAAGCGGTAAGTTGTAAGCTTCGGCCTAGCTTTAATACCGTGGTTTCTGCCTGGATACCTACGTCGGGAACAGGGAAAAGCCCTACCGTGAAGTCATCGCTTGTGCTACATCCGTTTTCTGTTACTTCTACCGAAAAAAGACCTTCACGGTCAGCGGTTATGCTGTTAGCATTGCTGCCATTACTCCATGAGATATTGTCATACGAGTCATCCACTGAAAGCATAACACTGCCTCCCGGACAAATGGCTTTCATATCGTTTTCGCTGGTAATTTCTACTGATGGCGTTTCATTCACTACAATGGTCTTTGTAACTTCATCAAAACAGGTTAACCCCTGATACTCAACTCTCAAACGAACGTCATAACTGTCGTCGTCGTTATACGTATGCGTGGGGTTTTCCTGCAAGCTGGTATTGCTGTCGCCAAAATTCCAGGAATAGGTGACATTGGCATTGTTGTCCGAGGCAGATAGATTGGTAAAGGAGACAGGGGATTGGGAACAAAGCTTGCTGTCATTGTTAAAATCCGCAGTAGGCCGGGTAAACACACTGATCTGATAAGGTGGGGTTTCACGGGGGGAACAACCGGGCACGTTTTTATTCCCTATCGCCACAGTGTATAACCCGCTATCGGTCACAGTAAACTGATGACCGATAGCGCCGCCAATGTCGACACCGTCCTTTTTCCAGCGGTACGTGAAATCCGGATCGTCAATGACCGATAACGTTGTGTTGTCCCCCATACATAAGTTGTCGTTTCCAAGGTTGGAAATGACTAAAAATGGGGTTTCAACCGATGATATCAACAGGGATTCTTCAGCACCTGCACAGTTGCCGAGTTTAGGGGTAACATAATACTTGCCTACCATGGCTTCGCTGAAACCAGCAATGACAGGATTTTGTGCAGTTGAACTAAAATTATCAGGCCCCCGCCAGGTATAAGTTGTGCCCGGAGGACCGGAAACCGACAGATTTAATACTTCACCGATACAAACAGGGGAATTACTGTTTAATACGATGCCTCCGGGAATCGTTCCTGCATCAACGTTTACGGTGATGGAGGGTGAAGCCACCGTACATAAACCGCCATCCGAGATTACGGTCACTCTATAAATTCCAGCATCTGTAATATCTAAAAAAGGATCGGTAGTGTTAACAGGAGGTTCACTGTCTTTCTGCCACCGGTAAGTAGCCCCCGGTGCCTGGGTACTCCGTAATCTTTCAGTATTTCCATTGCAGATAGTGATAGGGTCTCCATTTAAAATCTCCGGAAATACACATTGCCGGTTTCTGAATATGGAAACATTAGAGGCCAGGCTACCCAGGTTGGTGTCATCGATGCTGGTGAAGACAATGTCAGGCTTGGCATCACCATCCACATCTCCGACTTTGACATTACGGTTTACATCGGTTGCATTCAATACAACCCTGTCAAATTGCAAATTTCCGGGTGTGCTGTTGTTGTTTAAAACAGTTACCTGATTAATGTTGCTGATGGAGCCAATGACGATATCATTTTTTTTATCCCCATCCAAATCCCCAAAATCAAGGCCCCAGGGCCGGTTATTGGCTGGGAAGTTAACCGGTGCCGAAAAGCCGGGCGCTGCTCCGACTGCTGTTTCATTAAGAAAAATTGATATAGCAGAGCTTAGCAGTTGGGTAGCTACGATATCTCTTTTACCATCGCCGTCTATATCTCCTACTTTCAGGTTGACTATGGTACCTGGAATTCCTAATTCAATAATATTGTTGAACTGAAAATTACCGGGTGAACTGGTGTTTTGAATCACAAAGCAGTTCCCATTATCTGTGAGGAATTGATTGACTACTATTTCAGGCAATTGGTCTCCGTTTAAATCTTCCACTGACAAGCCCATGGTCCGTGAGGCCTGAGGTATGGTTATTTCGTGAATAATGGGGGAGAATACAACACTGGCTATGGTGCTTTGGTTGTCTAAGAAGAGCACCTTATTACTTCCTGAATTGGTAATGATCAATTCGGGTTTCCCATTGTTGTCAAGGTCGTTGATCTCAATCCTTCTAAGTACCGAACCCGTGAAGGTCACGCTTTGAGAAGAAAAGCTGATGGTTGGAGATACGGTTGTATTTTGAAAGATGTAAAGCTGGTTGCCGTTATTTCCTTCGGAAACCACTAAATCTGGCTTCCCATCGCCATTCAGATCGCCACAATTGATGTTAATGGTTGGCTTGCCGATAAATATTGACCCTTTGCTGTAATTGATATTGCCGGGCGTGCTATTGTTAGTGAAAAGGGACACGGAGCTACTTTGCTCATTGGCAGCGGCAATATCCAGCAACCCATCCATGTTAAAATCGCACAAGCAGATATCATATAGCCCCCTTTCGGCGAAATAATCCACCTGTGCTTCAAAATCGGAGGGGTCTATACCATTTTGGCCAGAAAAGCTGATGGCAAAATGGCTGGTAGCGTATCCGATAAGTCCGTTGCCGATATTATGTACCGAAATCCGGTTAAATGTGGCTCCGGCCGGAACCTGTGCTTCAATAAACTGTTCTGAGACAAAGGTTACCGTTGCTTCAGCCCCCCCGGCAAAAACCCGGATATCGGCCAGGTTATTACCAAAATTGGAGCCGGTAATGGAAATTATTTCGCCCAAAGAGGCATTTTGCTTATCAATACTGGAAATTACAGGTTTCTGGCCCAGCGTATTGGCAACAAAGGCTGTGACGAGAAAAAAAGCGGTTATGATGATTTTTGGAGCTTTCATATTTCTACATTTAAAGTATTGATGATCTGTTGAAAGTGACACAACAGTCACGGGACGCTTGTATCCTTTCGACGTTGAGGGGCACAAGACACAAAGAATTTTGTCGAAAACGTTGTGCAACAGCCACGATACGCTTGCGTCAGTAAATTTTTGATATGCGCCAGCAATTTCCTGGGGTCTTTGCGCCTTCGTGGTGCCTTGTTGTAACCACAAAGGCACGAAGGCACAAGGTGTCGCCTGGGCCATGGATTGGAAAACTTGCGTTATGAACTGGAATACCTGTGCCATCTAAGGTTGTATGATTTTAGCTTTTCTGAATTTCTTGTTCTGCATGATTCTTTTTAACTCATTTTTTGCTTCCCTGTACCTGGAAACTTCTGAAATGTAAACATGATACGTGTTATTATTTTTATCAAAATGAATTCTGGCATCATAATTTCGTTTTTTGAGGTATTGCTGATAAGCATCGGCATGAGAAAAATCGGTAAAGGACTTAATGGATATCAGAAACCTTTTACCATTGGCATCGATGGCGGTATTTTTATAACCTTTGTTTTCAGTGATCTGATATCTGGCCTTATGCGCTCCTTCAGCCTTGGCAGGATTTACTTTAGATGGCTGGGGTTTTAATCTTTTCTGCCTGATCTTTCCTTTAACTTCCTTACCAAACCGGTACGATAACTGAACTTCATGGGAGCCATCAAATGGTCCGTTCACAAGCTTCGATGCCGGCTCATAGGCATAGGCAAGGGTAAATTTGCTGAAATTGAACCCCAGATTACCGGTTATTCCATAACCCTGCCTGAATGAAGCTCCCACCCAAAATGCCTGACTTAAGTTTAGCTTGGCCAATGCTTCAAACTGATTGTTTCCTGCCTTGGCATACCGGTAAAGAAAGTGTAACTCCAGGGGAGCATATTGTGCTTCGACTTTTTTGGTATACCTTGCCCGGCCTCTTCTCTTGGTTTTAAAGTAGGCATCGGCCCTTTTTTTATAGTACACCATGAAGACCACTTCATCGAATGGATTCAGTCGATAGTTTTCAAAACTTGCCGTATTGATATAATCGGGAGCAAATAATTGAGGTAAGGCTATACCGATATTGAGCCCGTTAGACTGGTATTTGACCCCAAACTTGCCGGCTAATTGCTGATTATTATTTAAAAAATTGACCAGAGCGGGGTCATCAGGGTTATCCACTTGCGAAAAATCGATGGAATGGCTAATCAACCCGGCGGATAATGCCAGTCTGAAAGAAGACTCAGGCGAAATAGGGATTGCATACCCATAGGTAAGGTGGGCATCCAGTGTGGTTAACAGCCCCCGCTCGAAGGACGATATATTGAGTCCGGCCCTGGCATTACTTCGGTTAAAAGGGGTATGAAAGCTTAATGTCGATACTACCGGTGCGCCTTCGACACCTCGCCATTGCTGGCGATGGTTTACAAAGATTGCAGGACGCAACGCATTACCTGCCTCCGCCGGATTGTATAAATAAGGGTTCATATAAAAATGATTGTAAACCGGATAATTTTGGGCATAGGAAAGGCTACACAGGCAATGAAAGAAAAAAAATAATACTATTGTGCTGTTTTTTCTAACTATACCTGCAAAATATCTCCTGCTGTTTGACTTGTATCTCCTGTTCAGATTCACTGGCATAAGAGAAATTATCCTATATTAGGTTGTACCTATTTACCCATTAACTGCCTTTTAATTCCAAAACGAGCCCTTATACCATAAAGAGATAGATTTATAAACGAAAGAAATTAAGTCCATTTTAATGTCAACCATAACTAAATATAAGACTGAAGGTGATCAAGGTGCTTTGATCTTGTGTGAATTGTTTACTCAGGTAGTATAAATGTAATTTTTCCATTAAATCCGCTAAAATTCTAAAACTAAACTGTCATGAACAAAAGGTATATATTATTTGCAAGCCTGATTTTTTGCTTGTTACCGAACTGTTTCGGGCAATTATACATCGGGCCAAAGGCAGGTTTACAGGCATTTAAGCCATTTTTTTCCAGCAAGGAAGACACAGAAGATATAAGGCTTCATCCAAAACCAGGCATCAACCTGGGTATCGCCGCAGTGGTGGAAGTCAAAGAAAACTTTGCCTTAAATTTTGAATTTGCCTATTCTCAAAAGGGTAAGAAGGTGAGGGGAGAGTTCGATCCGGTACTGAAACATGACGTTACCTACAACCATATAGATATTCCTTTACTTTTCACCAGAAGGTTTAACGTCCGGCAAGGAAACGGAGCTTATCAATGGTACGTGAATGCAGGGCCAAATATCAGTTACTGGATTAACGGCTCAGGAAGTATTTCAAACAGTGAGTTGAAAGGTGAGTGGAGTACAGAGCGTCTGGATTATGAAATTGTTTTCGATCAGCCATCTTTTGATGCCGATCAGTCTAATATAAATCATCCCAACAGGCTCCAACTAGGGTTAAACATAGGTGGGGGACTGATTTTTAAACCCGGCAGGAACAATATACTGATGGTGGATTTTCGGTTGGAAATGGGTAGTACCTTTGTGGGAAAAAAAGACAGTAGTGTGGAGTTTCCTTACCAGCTATTTGCATATAGTGATAATTTGAGGGCGGTGAATGGGGGCCTCAAAGCGTCTGTTGCCTATCTGTTTGACATGAATTTATCACAGCGTAAAAAGGGTAAATCGACAAAAAAAATCAAAAGAAGGAGGTAGCCGGTTAATTTTTGAGCTTTTTTTTGATGTTTTTCAACAAACCCCCTTTGATTGGTTAAGAATAACACGAACCAGGGGATTTGTAACTGATCATAAATTTTATTTAATTGTATAAACAAACGCCTTGACCTGCGAGTAGGCGTTTGTTGCTGTTTTCCCTAAAATGTTAAGTACCTATTGTCCATATTGCAGCAGCCTTATGACTGCGATCGATGGTAATAATTATTGTTCCATCAGTGGAAATAAACCGGATTTTTCTACCGGCAATACTTTCTATATCAAAGCCGATCATTTACATTCGGGAAAGCACATATCAAGGCTCACCTTCAGGGGTGTTTTGCATGGATATCAATACTATAACGTTGATAATCAATCGCATATGCTAAGAGAGGGTAGCTACTTGCTCGTTAATAAAGGTCAAACGTATTATAGCGAAGTGAACTCAGTCGATCCGGTAGAATCGATCATTGTGGCTTTTGAGGGAGAAATTGTTAATGATGTGTTCTCAAATCTGGTGAATTCGGAGGGCGAACTGCTGGATTTTCCCTTTTATTATACCCAAACAGGTAACTTTTATTTTCCGGAAGGTGTCTATCAACAGGATTTGCAGGTAAGCAAAATATTAAAAAACCTGAAGAGGGGAATTATAGAAAAAAACAAGGACCTGGTTTTTTATGATCAACTGCACTTTAAACTGCTGGAAAGAATATTAAAAAACTACCAAAAGCATCTTAAAAAGATCAATAGAATACAAAACAAGAAAAAATCCACGAAACTCGAATTACTCCGGAGGATCGATATCGCCAGGGATTACATGAATGCTTATTTCATGAAAAAACTTACCCTTTCGGAAATTAGCCGGGAAGCAGCTATGTCTCCTTTTCATTTTCTGAGGACCTTCAAAGATTTATACCGGATCACACCTTATGAACATATTACCACCGAGCGGTTAAGATTCGCCTGTTACCTGCTTGCCAATTCACGTAAATCTGTCGCCGAAATTAGTTCGGAAGTAGGCTTTGAAAGCCCAAGTTCATTTGGGCGATTATTCAAAAACAGACTGAGGATCAGCCCGGAAGTCTACAGAACCAAAAAAAGCAATATTCGCATATAAGCTGGCGGTGCTGATTGATAACTTGTGGAATTAAGGTCGATAATCCGTCATTTCGGTCATTGGAAAAAGGTTTCCGGAAAGAAGGAAATCTAAGGACGGAGGAAAAAGTGTACCCCACAGGTATCCTGACCATAAGACACCTGGACAGGCTGTAAAATTGCAGCCGGCTCCAAGCCAAGCAGGGGTCAATCATCGATGGGTTGGCTACTACCAGAGATTAAATTAATTATTTGCAAACAACTATTAACTTATTAAATATGAATAGCTTATGAAGTTAAAATTTACTATTACGATTGTATTGCCGGCTTTTTTTAGCCTGACAGCCCTGGCACAGCGGGAAATAAGGGGCAAAGTAATTGACGATGCGGGGGAAGACATGATCGGTGTCAATATTCTGATTCAAGGCTCTTCAACAGGAACCATCACCGATGTCAATGGCAGTTATGTGCTGGATATCCCCGGAGACGGAACGATTCTGGTTTTCAGTCTGGTAGGATACATTACCCAGACAGTCGATGTAGGTACCCGCTCGGTGGTTAATTTGACTTTGGAGTCGGATCTCAAGCAATTGCAGGAAGTAGTGGTCACGGCGCTGGGATTCAAACAGCAGAAAGATAAAATGGGCGCTACATATTCTACCGTTAATACGGATGACATGGTAAGATCCGGAGAACCCATGTTGTTAAACTCATTAGCTACAAAAGCCGCCAACGTCAGGATTTCCAGGACCAATGGTGATCCGGGGGCAGGTTCAACGATCCGGATAAGGGGTGCGAATACCATTTCCGGACCTAGCGATCCTTTGATTATCGTAGATGGTGTACCGATAAGCGGATCAACCATTTACGGCACAGATATCGGAGGAAATGAATTGTCAGGTGGTGAGACAGGAGGCGTATCGCAGCAATCCAGGCTAAATGATATTAATCCCAACGATATCGAGTCGGTGCAAATTTTGAAAGGCGCTTCCGCCGCTTCCCTTTGGGGTTCCAGGGCAGCCAACGGGGTTATTGTCATTACCACCAAGAACGGAAAGGCTGGCAAAATGAAAATTGACTTTAAATCTACCGTCTCATTTGACAGGGTGCATGAAAGAATTCCTATGCAATCCGTATGGGGTCAGGGCAGGAATGGTGAATATTCGCCAACCGGCATAGAGTCATGGGGAGATTACATACCTGCACGCAGCGGTGGACCGGACGAGGTAGATCAATCGGGTGAATTCTTCGAGGCCGAGGACGGTACAAGGTATTATCCTATTATCACACGTAATTCGCAGGATACTTATGTTGATTCCAACTGGGACCAGGTATTTCAAACCGGATATTTCATTCAAAATGATCTGTCTATCAGTGGGGGAAAAGAAGATGCCACCTATTTCATGAGCGTTGGAAGGCTTGACCAGGAAGGTATCATCAGACGGTCAGACTATGACAGGACCAACCTGAGGTTAAATACAAAGTTCAATCTGACGGATTGGATAACCATTACCTCCAAGGCAGGCTATATTTCAACCAGTTCCAACCGTATTCAGCAAAATTCCAACACGGCCGGTTTGTTGCTGGGCCTGTTGAGAACCCCTCCCGATTTTGATATCACAGATTATCTGGGAACTTATCATGACGGTGAAGGCGGGGTATTCAGAGGCCGTCAAAGGGCTTACCGCAGATATTTAGGCTCCAGGTCCAATCCTACTTATAACAATCCCCTATGGACCATCAATGAACAGATTTCTACCTCAACAGTAAACAGGTTCAATATGTCCACGGAATTGAATATTTCACCGGCCGATTTTCTTCAGATAATCCTGAGAGGCGGTGTCGATAATTATAGTGATAAACAGGAATATCTATTTCCCATCGGAACAGCAGGCGACAATAACCCCGGGGCATTTGCCGAGGATATCATTTCCGAAAGGGAATTGAACTTCGATGCCATTGCCAGGGGAAATTTCAGATTAAGCAACGAGGTAGCTTTGCAGGCTACCTTGGGTTGGAATATCAATGACCGGAACAGGCGGTTTAATAATGCGACTATTATCGGCTTCCTGGTTAACTCCGGCAAACCCACCACCGATCTTAATACGGCTGCTCAAAACAGCACAGTAGAAAACCAGAAAAGGCTGATCCGCTCAAATCGGGGATTTGGTATTTTGTCCTTTGATCTGTATGACCAATTATTTGTGAATATGTCCGGCACAATGGAAGCTGCATCAAGTGTAACCGGTACATTCTTTTACCCATCCATCGACGCGGCCTGGCAGTTTACGAAAAAATTCAATCTGGGCAACACATTCATTTCTTTTGGCAAGCTACGGGCTTCCTGGGGTCAGGTGGGCGTACAGCCTATTGCCCATCGTTTTCAAACCGTGGCCGAAGGTGCGTTCAGGTACACCACCTATGACGACCCTTTGGATATATCGCTGTTTGGCGGTGGATTCAGGCTGGACGATGACCTGGGAAACCCTGACCTGGAACCGGAAATAAAAACGGAATGGGAAATTGGTCTGGACTTAAGACTGTTCAGTGACAAACTTTCATTAAACATGTCGTATTATCAAAATGAAATTGAAGACATCCTTTTCCGCCTCGATCTCACCCCTTCATTCGGATATGATACAAAATATGATAATGCCGGCACGATGGAAAACAAGGGTTTCGAGTTAGAAACGGATTACACTATCTACAACCAAAACAACTGGAATATAGGACTTTATGCTAACTGGAGCAGAAATGTTAATGAGGTGACGAGATTGAAGGGCACTGAAACCATTAACTTATCTCCCGGCGCTTCAGTAAGTTCCAGGGCCATTGTCGGGGAGCAATTAGGGGTTTTGTTCGGAACCGGCTCACAAGTGGATGAGAATGGTAACTTTATCCTGGATGCCAATGGATTTCCTCAGTTAACACCAAGTCCCATCGTATTGGGAGATCCTAATCCGGATTGGAGAGGGGGCCTCGGATTAAGGGCAAGGTGGAAAAACCTGGCTTTAAACGTGCTGTTTGAGCACGCCCAGGGAGGGGATTTCTCACCCCGTACGCAATGGGTATTACGACGGTTTGGCACTACGGCCGAAACAGCCAATCGTATTACACTTAGCCAGGATCTGGTCAACTACGATGGCGTGGTAATTCCTGCCGGTACGACGGTAAGAGGCAATGTGGCTGATTTCGGAGGTGGGCCGGTATTATTGGATGAAACCTGGTACAGAACCGGGATCGGCGGAGGGTTCGGTGATAATCAGGCCTACAACTTTTCCATTATCGACGCCACTTTTACCAGACTTCGTGAACTTTCGCTGAGCTACGTGATCAATGATCAATGGTTCAGGGAAAAAACCAAGTTAAGTGCCGTTACACTGACCGCTACCGGCCGTAATCTTGCGCTGTGGACTGATTTGGTCGGCGTCGATCCGGAAGTCAACCAGGTAGGTGTCGGTAATGCCTTGGGATTAGACTATTTTACTAATCCCAGCACAGCGTCATTTTTGTTCTCCATTCAAATCACTTATTAGTATTAAATTTTCAAAAGATAAAATCATGCAAAGGAAAATATTAATCCTATTAATAACCATGGGAGTAATCCTGGGCTCATGTGAAAGTTTAGTGGATGATATCAACGACAACCCTAACAGGATTACGTCCGACGAGATAGCCGAAGCAGCATTGTTTTTAACAGGTGCCATGCTGGCCAATTCAGTTGTCCAGGCCGGTCATTTAAATCGAATAAGCGGGCTTTGGAGTGGCCAACTGGTGGGCTTAACCTCATTATATTCCAATATCTTTGGTTACTCCATCTCTACTGCCGAATCCGTTAACGCCTGGAACCGGGTTTATACCGGAGTAATCACCAATGTCAGGCATATGCAGCGGCTAGCCCCTGATGATGCCTTGCTCACAGGCATCGGCAAGGTGCTGGAAGCCCATGCTATTGGCACTATGGCCTCACTGTGTGGTGATGTTCCTTATTCGGAAATTAACAATGAAGAAATTGAAGACCCGGCTTTTGACAATCAAGTTTCTGTTTTTAATGACCTTATTGTATTACTGGATGCCGCTATCGCTGATTTGAATGGCATCACGGGCCGTAATTTGTCACAGGATATCTATTTTAATGGCGATGCGGGTAAATGGCTTGAAGCGGCCTATACTTTGCAGGCCAGGTATTATCTGCAACTTAAGGACTATACCAGTGCCTACACTGCTGCCGGCAGTGGCATTTCTTCTGCCAATGGCTCCATGCAATATAAGCCCAGAGGTGATGAATCCATTACCGAAGGGGACAAAAACCTTTTTTGGATGATTCTGGAAGGGTCCCGGACCGGTGACATTGGCACAAGTGATAGTTACCTGATGCAGCTTTTGGATTCCGTGAGTGTCATTAACCGGTATAATGCCAAAACCGATGAAAGAGCCAGGTTTGGCTATTACAGAATTGATGAAACCGGGGGCAGGGCCAATGAAGGAATCATCGAACAGTTTGAACCGCACAATCTCGTAACCTTTCAGGAAAATCTTTTAATTCTAGCTGAGGCGGGCGCAAGAACCATCGATTTTAATACCGGTTTGGGGCACTTGAACGAGTTAAGGGCCTACTTAAATACCGGAGGCTTTCTAAATGCCAATTTCGAGGATATGCCTTTTACCTATGAGGCCTATGAGGCGGCCGATTTTGCCCCCGGAGGTATAGAGAATGCAGATAATATCAATGAAAGCCGGGCATTGCTGAGGGAGATCGTCGAAGAGCGGTATGTGTCGGGATTTGGAACATTTATACCATTCAACGATGCCCGCCGGCTGCGTAAAGATGATTCAGATCTAATTGTGCCTTTTCCTCTGAACAATGCAGCCGCTACCATGCATCCGGAAAGATTCCCGTATTCCGATGATGAGCTGAATACAAACGCTAATTCGCCCAGGGAAGACCCGGGTATTTTTATAAAAACGCCGGTCAACCAATAGCTATATTTTTGCTATATTGAATATTACTTCCCCATTTCGCCGGGAGCGAATGGGGAAGTTCACATATAATGGAGGCATGTGACAGTTTACAATTGACAATTAACAATTGAAAATTGAGGTTGTGTAAAAACGACGATGTTGCCAATATTGAACAAGTTAAATTCCGTTTTATTTAATTGAAGGAAAAAATAAATAACGTATACTCATTTTATCGACTTTTTCCAAAATATTATTTTGAGAAAAGCTTTCAGCGTTTCGTTTTCACACAGCCTGAATTGACAATTAATCTCCTACACTTGATTTAAAATTTCGATCAAATTATCCTCAGTATCCAAGCCTAGCTTTTTCCGGAGCCGGTACCGGCTCATATCAACGCTTTTGGATGAGATTCCTGTGATCGAGGAAATTTCCTTCGAGCTCAGCTTGAGTCTTAACAAGGCAGCCAACCGCTTTTCATTTTGGGTCAAATCCGGATACTTGTTTTCGAGCTTGTTGTAAAATGACTCGTAAACACTGTTGACATGGGCGTCAAATTCTTTTTGATGTTTATGAATAATATGACTGGCTTTCAGCTTTTTTGAAAGCTCTTTCAGTCTTTCAAACCCATTAGAGCCCGCTCTGGATAATTTATCTATCTCCCTGGTGACCTCAGTCATGAAATCATTTTTCTCTACAATTTGGAGCGCGAAGTTAACAAGCTCCTTGTTTTTAAAATTTAATTCCTTTTCAAGATATCGCTTCTCAGTTTGTTCATTGGTTAACTTCTGTTGGGCGAGTTCATGTTTGATTTTATTCCGTTTTGTGTTAAGAAAGAGTATCCAAACAGCCAGCAGTAAAATGGCCACTAACACTATACCGATGAGGTACTGAAATTTGATTTGTGCTTCACTCAACTCTGCCTGCTGGCGAAGTAGCTGATTCTCTTTTTCCCTTTCCCTGGTTTCAAACAATAATTGCTGTCTGATGATCTCCTTTCGTTTGTTTTCATCGTAAACACTGTCGTTGTATTGCTTAAATTTTTTAAAGTAAAACAAGCTGTTTTCAAAGTCTTTTAAACCGTTATAGGCTTCCGAAAGTGCCTCGGCGGCATCGGCTAACAAATCATAAGAATGTTCTTCCTCATTGATCCGGTAAGCCTCGAGCGCGAAATCGAGGCTTTCATCGTAGCTTTTCTTTTTATTCAGTACCTGTGACAGGTTGATCATCGAGAGACTCATTTGCTCATTATAACCATATTGTTTTTGAATGCCCAATGCCTTTTGATGATAATATTGGGCTGAATCATAGGTCTGCAGATCATAAAAAACCGCCCCGACATTGTTATAAATGGTAGCTTCTCCATAAGGGGATTTAGTGTATTTAAGCCCTTCCCGATAGCAGGTGATGGCGCTGTCATATTGTTTGGTATTCCGGTAGATAATACCGAGATTATTATAGTTAGATCCTAAGTAGTATTCCCTGTTGGGTAATTGTTTGTTCAGTTCCATGGCCCTGAAATAGTTTTTTTTGGCTTGCTGAAAATTGTCTTGCTCTTTGTAAATGATCCCTATATTGTTATAACTATTGGCCATCAACGCCTGCTTGCCGAGCAATTCGGCGATCTGCAGGGACTTCAAAGTATAGCCCAGGGCTTTTTGAAAATCACCTACTTTGCGATACAACTCACCGATAATCGAATAAGCATCGGCTGTGTTCATAATTTTGCTGGGTTGCGGTGATCCTGTCTCTGCTTCGGTCATTATCCGGGCCTTTTCGGCATCGGCAAATTTTTCGAGTATCACGGCAGATGTAATCCCTTTCAAAAACTCACCCTGTAAAAGGTAGATTCTTGAGTACTCCTGGTAAAGCAGTGGCCTAAATTTTAAGGAATCCTGCTCCGTAACCATGGATGCAGCTTCATTCAATCTGTTTAAGGCTTTGTCGGGAAGTTGTTTCATGGAGTACCAAAACGAAAGATCTATAAGGGTTCTGATTCGTTGGTCTTTTTCAAGGTCTGTTTTTGTGAGGTGGTGTTCGAGACTGTCAATAAGGGGAGATTGGCTAAATGCTTGAAAACTAATGAAAAAGGTGAGTAACAATGATAAAAATTTCCTCATATGTTTAGTGGATTTAAAAATGTAGAGATGCGCTATTTAAAATTGATTGATGAATAGGCACATAATTACCGGATTGTTGAGAAAAAAACCAAGCAAAACCATGGCTTGTAGAGAGGGAGTAGAGATGCCATTTAAGTTTTGCCGGTATAAACCTGCTTTTTTTGTAGAATTCCTTCCGGGAATGGTGTAGTCGTGACTACAAAAATGGAAAATACTATCCCTCGATTTAACCTGTAGCAATAAGTTTTTGGAGAAAAGTATTAAAAATTTTTTTAGACATGACAAGACTGATTTTAATCATTACACATCTTCTGACCATTTCAGGCATTGCACAAAATACAGATGTAATCCTGTTTACGGAGAAAGGGGAGAAGTTTTATCTATCCATTAATGGCGGGCAGGTCAATGACGCACCTGCATCACGGGTCGAGGCATTTGATGTGGCTGGTGATTTTGCCCGCATCAATGTCAGATTTGAAGAGGCAGGCGCCCCTGTATTATCAAAACAAATGATGCTGGAGCCAGGTATGCAGATGACGGCCATGCTTAAAAGGGGGAAAAAAGGAAAATACGTATTCAGGCCTGTTAGTACCCATCCTAAACCACCTGCCGCCGAGCAAACCGTGAGTATTCCTGTCACTGTCGAGCCATCAAATGCCCGACATGCGGATGCAACTGCCATGGCTGATAACAGGCAGGAATCATCGGGAAGCCTTTTGAATTTGAAAGTAAACGAAAACGGGGGGGTAAACTTGCGTGTAAACATTCCCTCTGATGAAGCCGGAGTAACAAATGATGGCAGTACTGATCACCAGGTAAGTTCCGGTTATTCCTCCGGCAACATTACCGCAAGGGTTGAAGGCAAAAAGATCATTTTAAGCGACGGAAGGACGCTGGATTGGAAATATACAAAAATCAAAAGCCTTACCGGCGTGGAAATAGAAATGGAGGAACCTGTTGGGGCCCAAGTGGCCATTTCATACGATGGCCAAGTGACGCACGAGACAGATGTGCCTTTTTTCTACCGTGAACCCGATTGGAAAAGGTTTAAGGATTATTTCAAACTCACCGTGAGAGAGGCGAATGGAGCGACGTGGAGTGTCAAATTGCAACACAGCAGCAACAGCAGGATTTTAATTGACAACCTCACAGGAGGTGGAGCCAATACAAACGCCCAACCTGTCGCAAGTACCGGTAACAACGATTGCTCAGGCATGTCGGACCAGGCTTTCAGAAAAGCCATAACTTCCATAGAAAACAAAGCTTTTGCCGATGAAAAAATGAACATCGCAGGGCAGATTCTCAGGGTTAATTGCCTTTACGTAAGCCAGGTTAAAACACTTATGGACCTTTTCACCTATGAAGAAGACAAAATTGCCATAGCAAAAAAATCCTATCCGAGAACCATCGATCAAAACAATTACTATCAACTGAATGACGCATTAACCTATACAGCGTCTGTCGAAGAACTCAACCGGTTTCTTGAAAGTCAATATTGAAGTTGAATTATATGCGATTGTTATTGTTAATAGGTTTTTTATTGCCCTTGACAGTATTTTGCCAGAAAAGGGATTATAAAAAAGGACTTGCTTTTGAAAAAGAAGGGGAGGTTTTGCTGGCTATAGATCATTACAAGCAGGCTTTGTACAAAAACATGTATTACTCCGGGGCAAAGGCCGGATTGAAAAGATGTGCCGAAGCCAGGATGGAGAGCCTGTTGAGCGAATATTTTATGGCCCGGCAAAAAGGCGACTGGAAGGAGGCGGCTAAGATTTTTGAAACGGTAGAGACCCTCACGGATGAAATGGCCTATTTTTCTATCGAAATCGACTTGCCTGCTTACCAGGAGGCCCGCTTTGCAGCGGATCGCCAGAAGATACAAGAAAAGTCCGAAGCGTTGTCTGCTTCCGGCAGACAGGAAGAAATGGAGAAAAAAGCCTTCATAGCTTTTGAAAATGGCAACTATTTTTTGGCTTATGACCTCTACAGCAGTCTTCTGGCTTCTGAGCCGGAAAACAAAGACTATGCCCGTTATCTGGACCAATCAAAGGCAAAAGGAAGGATGTCGATGGCTGTGGCTGACCTTCAGGATCAAAATAGCAGGCATACCGAAGCTTTGAAAACTGCGATGTTGTCGGCAATAGCCCAATGGTCACATCCACTTCTGACAATGATTGAAAGGGAGGATCTGAATGCACTGATCAGGGAACAGAAAAGGGTGTTTACCGGGCTTTTCGAGGAAAGCTCAACCGCATCTCCCGGAATGCTAAAAGGCGTAAAACACCTTCTTATTGTTCGACTGGAAGATGTCCGGTATAAAAGGAATACAGGAAAACCTATCGGCCAAACTGCCTATGAAAAGGTACGTTCCAAAGTTTTCGATGAAGCAGGTAACTGGCGGATAAATGAAAGATACCTGCCCCGTGATTTTTTTGAAAAGTCCGATCATGCCTCTATGACCGCTTCCCTTCATTACAAGCTCCTGGAGGTGGAAACGGGAAAGATATTGACTGCCAACAAAGTTTTGGGGACGGTTGAAGATGAAAAGGTGGTTTCGACCTATAATGGTAATACCGGTACGCTTTTTCCTGTTAGGAATGGGGAGATTGTTATCACTGGCGAGTATGTAAATGAATTCAGGGCATCTTTCGGACCTCAGAAGGCTTTAAAAAGTGAAACCCGGCTTTTTCACGAATTGGAACAGCAATTGGCTGCCGCTGCCATAGCACATTTGAAGGAATTTTTACTGGGGGTGAGTCTGTGAGAAAAGTATTGCTGATATATTTTCCGGTCTGGCTATCGATGACCTGCAGCCCCCGGATGTCTACTCATACCATCGAGCCACCTATGTCTGGCCAGGGGCAGCCGGTGGTAAGCCGTAAACCGGATTGGGTGATTAGGAAACCCACCCAAAATGGTTATTACGTCGGCCTTGGAAGTGCCAAAACCAGTCAGGTAGACTACCACCGTGTGGCCAAGGATAAGGCATTGGAAGATATGGTAACAGAAATAAGTGTCACCGTAGACGCTACATCATTTTTGTATCAAGCAGAGTTTGGGAGACAGTTTACGGAAAGGTATGAGGCTTTTATCAAAACCAATAGCCTGGAAGAACTGTCGGAGTTTGAACTCCTGGATGATTGGACAGATGGTAAAGAGTATTGGGTAGCCTATGGTCTATCAAAATCACGTTACCGCGAGTTAAAGGATCGAAAACTGCAAGCTGCAAAGACCATTGCCCTTGAGCATCTGAAAAATGCCGGTTTTAATGAGCAGCATGGAAAGTTTTTGACGGCTATCCACAGCTACCTGAAAACAATCGATGCTTTGAAGCATTACCTGAATGAACCGGTCCGTGCAAAGATTGGTGAAAATGAACAACCGGTTGTTCTCTATTGTATCAATGCTATCCAGGGAATCCTTAACGACCTGGAGATAGGAGAGAAGCAAATCGATATCAGCGCTGCAAAACGAATACCAGGGAAGATTACACTTCTCTGCAGGGGCTCGATAGCAGAGGGATTCCTTCTGACGGGTATCGACAGACAATTTACAACCAATCAAAACGGGCAAATCCTGATAGGGATGGATGTTGTGACAGGTCGTGCGGTGGTTACCCTGGCCTTATCGAGGGAGATGTTAAGAACATTCGGAAGGGATCATGTAATTGTTGATGAAATTGTCGATTCGTTTAATCTTCCGGTCTTTGATGTGCGCGTTTCCATACTGCCGGTAACGCTTCACATTCGGAGAGAACCACTTATTCAGGAAGCCGGTGAACCCCGGTCATCGATAAAACCTGCTTTGGTTAACTTTTTGAGTACTCATGGGTTTATTTTCGACGAAAAACCTGAAAACTCCGATTTCAGATTAACCTACAAAGTCACCACCAGGCATGGTCCGGAAACTAACGGCTTGTTTGTATGTTGGGCAAATCTGGAAATCCGCTTTTTCAATGCTGACAATGATTTGATATACAGTGATCAACTGCTTGGCGTGAAAGGTATTCATTCATCTTACGCGGCGGCGGAAGTAAAAGCTGTAGAGAACATAACCCTGCTGTTAGAAGAAAAAATTATTCAACCATTTATTAAACATGTTTTTTAAAATACAATGACCATGAAAAGAATATTGTTATACACTTTGATTATTACAAATGTAGTCTTGCTGGAGGGATGTAAATCTTCCAAAAAACCTTCCGCAACAGGTCCTACACCTCCGGGTGAGACAGATGTGGTATTACCATGTTCAGGAGCTGAATATTTTACGAATGAAAAGGTCTTTCGTGCCAACTCATTGGGGGAAAGTCTGGACCAGGTATTGTCCAGAAAAAAAGCCCTCACCAATGCCAGGGCAGACTTGGCTTCCAATATTCAAACCACTGTCAAGAACGTTACGGATAATTATGTCAACTCCAGGGAGTTCAATAACAAGGAGGAGGCCGAAGAAAGATTTGAATCACTAAACCGTGAGGTGGTTAATCAGCGGCTTTCAGGCGTAAAAGTTATTTGCGAAAAACTTACCAGAACCAGCGAAGGAAGATACAAAACCTACCTGGCCATTGAACTTTCCGCCACGGATCTGATTGCGACCTATAATGAGCGGCTTTCTAAAGACGACAGGCTGAAAATCGACTATGACTACGAAAAATTTAAACAGACCTTTGAAGAGGAAATGAGGAGGGGGGGGAATTGATAATTGTCAATTTAAATTTAACACCGAGACAGGTTGAACTTTAAACCGACCCTGGCCCACCAGGAATAAAATTCCTGGAAAGTGGGATGTGATCGTACGCCCTGGTAGAATCTTACCGGGGCGTCGGTAATGTTAATAACTTCAGTAAAAACTCTGAAATTGTCATTTAAACCATAGCTTGCTGAAAAGTCGAGTTGCAAACGGTCATCTGAAATCTCATCCTGGCCGGCAAATTGCGCCAGATTGGCTATGAAGCTGCCATTATACATAGCTGCCAGCCTGCCCTGGAATTTTCCTTTGGTGTAGCTCGAGTTCCTGTGCTATTTCCTGCATAGTCTGGTTGTCGATCCTGAGAATACCTTCTTTCCAAAGGCCAAAATTTGTCGCATCCACCTCCCATTGGGTTTTAGCATTTTTCCGCTCCCAATTCTCGAGTAGTTCGTAAAATATTTCCTGGTTACGAGGGCTGCTATCGGCCCATTGCTCTACCTCCAGCCTTTCTTGTTGCGTGGCTGTTTCATTCAAATACTTTTCTATTAATATTTTTATATGCTTTTCCATTTCTTCAACTTACCAGGGGAGACACAAATTTTATCAAATACCCTATGTCATTGATCAAATTTTTTTTCTTATTTACGAATTTGGGAAGATGCGGATGCCATTGGAGCGACTGTCAATTTGCAACTGCGTGAAACCAGTGATGAACCTGCGCTTAATCTTTTTGCTGCTGGCGGACTGAACAGCGGGGCATTATCAAATCTACCAGGGCAGTGATTCAATTTAAACGCTCCCCGGCATGATATTTATCATGTAAGTCTTATTTTTGCTTGTATGGAAACCAAAGCAAAATTAAATATTACAGGCATCGACGGAACGGTTACACTGGCTAATGGCGTGCGTATGCCCTACCTGGGACTGGGTGTTTATCTCGCCGAAGATGGCAATGAGGTAGAACAGGCCATAGCTTATGCTCTGGAGGCCGGATACAGACACATCGATACTGCCGCCATTTACGGAAATGAAGAGGGCGTTGGAAATGCCGTCAATAACAGCGCTGTCGATCGGAAAAACATATTTATAACTTCCAAAGTGTGGAACTCCGAGCAGGGGTATGAAAGTACCTTACAAGCCTTTGAAGAAAGCCTTAACAAGTTGCGATTGGATTACCTGGATCTGTACCTTGTCCACTGGCCTGTCAAGGGAAAATACAAAGCTACCTGGAAAGCTATGGAAGAGATCTACCGGCAGGGAAAAGCCAAAGCCATTGGGGTGAGCAATTTTATGCAACACCACCTGGAAGATTTGCTGCCGGATGCCGAAATTACACCTATGGTTAATCAGATGGAGTTTCACCCATACCTGGTCCAGCAAAACCTGCTGGATTTTTGCGACCGGCATGGTATTCAATATGAGGCGTGGTCACCTTTGATGAAGGGAAAAATATTTGAAATCCCGGAGCTTGTAGCCCTAGCCGGCAAGTATCGAAAAACAGTGGTTCAGATTGTGTTGCGCTGGAATCTGCAGAAAGGGGTGGTGACGATTCCCAAATCAGTGAAAAAGGAAAGAATCATCAGTAATGCCGATATTTTTGATTTTGAACTTAGCACGGAGGATATGACCGGCATCGATGCCCTGGATAGGGGAGAAAGGGTTGGGCCGGATCCTGATAATTTTAATTTTTAGCCAGAGGTTTTCGCCTATAAAAACATACAAGCGCAGTCTTAGGTTGTGCAACAGCCACTAGTGCTCGCTGCCATGCACTTCGTCCTCAACGCTTTTTTTGATTTTAAGCCATGCCAACAGCACAAGGAATACAATACTACAAATTATCTCAAGAACAAATCCGATTCTAATAAAAATATCATTTAAAATGTAAAGATAAATCAGCCAAGCCAGATGCGTGAGCAAATTGATCGTCAGAAAGGCCATAAGCAAATTGCCTTTCCGAAAATACCCTTTCATAATAATCTTTATAAAGAATAAAAAAGATAACAAAAGATGAAAAACTGTGACAATAAAGGCGATCACCCCAAGGTTAACATTTAGCAAGGAAAAACACATATTTAAACCCATCTTCTTACAAAATCAATAATTTTATGATCTGCCCAATGCTAAATTACAAGAGAAAAATGGCATCGAAAACAGGGTTTTATGCACATGATCCCGGGTATTATTTCCCATAGCTCATGCATAAAATCACGTATTGAATGATTTTTTATATTGTTCTCAACTTACTTATTTCGGGAAAAAAAGCTTATGAAAACCACAATTAGAATTTTTTTTCTACTGACTATGACTTTAGGTGTATCTTGTCTTTATACGTATGCCCAGGACACTTCCCTAAAAAGCTCCCTTAAATTTGAAAAAGAACATAAGCTGGACTTAGATGATTTTTTCAAAAGCCCATCACAAGCCAGGCAAGGGACAAACAGGTTTGAAAATGTCTTCAGGCTTAGAAAAAAGCAAGCAAAACGGCTTGAAATCCCGGAACTAAAGGAAAAGATTGTAATGTCAGCGTTTATCCGACTTTACAGATCGGCAGACTCGGCTGCACAAATAGCCTTGAATGACAAAGAACGGTATATTACTGCATTGAAGATTTATTATGGATTAGACAGCCATGGGTTGATAAAACTTTTTTATCAACCCATTTACTTGGCTATTTATAAATCCAAACGCCGCAGGGTAAAAGGCTGTATTAAACCGGTAGACAAAAATTTATATTACCATTACAAAAAGCCGGATAATCCTGGTGGGCCAATCCTTTCTTTTCAAAAAGCAGATACAGGGGACGTCAGGGATTCATTGGAACAGTACAAAACTCAGATACAGATAAAGCATCGTAAAAAATGGAGATCATTCGAAAACAGATCGAATTGGAAAGGTGATTCGAAATCGGCTATTTTTTCATTTCAGGAATTGTTTCTTTTATATCATAGGAACGCTTGTTGGGAAGATGATGATAGCAATGAAGGTAGGGTCGCAGATTCCTGTGACTACTCGGAGCCAATAGTTCCTCTTAACTCAGCTCATTTTAAGAAAAACTTCCGGTTAAACATCTTTGCACGGAAAAGGAACAAACATACCCTTGTATTTAAATGTCCGGACTGTACAATATACAAGTTTTTGGTACCTCCAAGTGGTCATTTTGGCAATCTGGCTCATTTGTGTCCACCTAGTTGTCAGAAGTTAACCTATCCAATCAAAAGATAAATACAATAAACCACTTTAAAAGAAATGATTTAAGCAAAAGTTTTTTATTTTTGGGAAAGTTTCATTAAAAAAGACCAGCATGCTACAGGTGATAAAAGAATCATTTATTCTTTTTGTTGCGTGTGGGGTGGGAGGATATTCTTTTAAAGAATTAAATGGATTTTTAAAGATTAGCTGCTTCCAGGTAGTATTGGGCATGGTCAACTATGCAGGTGCCCGGGCTGTCACAATTTATCAAAAAAGCCATGATCTTCCACTGAACAATCAATGGGTCTTCAATATTTATATACTTTTGGAATGCGGCTTGTTGCTGTGGGCAGGTTATGTTTATTTTAATAACAAAAGAGCTGGCAGGTATATCATTGCCGGCTTTGTTATTTTTTTGGTTATTTATGTTTATCAGCTATCTAAGCAAGGATTTTTATTATTTGCAAATTATGCCTTTCTTACCGAGGGAATAGTAACAGTTTCTATATATATTTTCATTTTGTTTGGTTCTGTGGTGAAAAGACAACCACCAAGGAGAATTAAACCGGAATTCTGGCTCAGCCTGGGGCTAATTATGTATTTTGCGGGTAATGTCCCATACATGGGTCTTGTTCATTATTTTCAAAAACTTTCAGCCGATCTAAACACATTGCTTTTTTATTTTATTACGGATGTTTTAGGCAACCTCCGTTACTTGATGGCAGCGATAAGTTTTTGGCTGTATGCCAAACAATAATATATTTAAAGCCCACTTTCAAATGATTGACTATGATGTTGTCATAACAATTATACTTACAACACTGCTTATTTTGATTCTCATAGCGGGGATAACTATTTCTTTTTTTATGGTGAGCCGGCAACGTGCCAATCAGCAAATTGAACTAACACGGGCACGCCTAAAATATGAAAAGGAGCTTAGAAAAGTCGAAGGAGAATTAAGTGAGCAACTTATGCAACATTTCGGTCAAGAACTTCATGACAACATTGGACACCTGCTTACCTGTCTGCGATTGGAAGTTGAAAACAGAAAACTTGATAATCCTCAGCTTTGCGAAGTACTTAAGTCTGCGGACCACTATCTGGAAGAAACTTCGGTTCAATTAAGATTACTTAGCAGATCGTTAAATACTGATTATTTGGCCAACATTGGTCTAAATGAAGCTATTCAACTTGAAGTAGACAGACAAAAAAACCTTAAAAAATTTCAAATTCAATGGGAACATAATTATAGCAGGAATGAAATTGACAAAGATCAGGAACTGATTATATTCAGGATATTTCAAGAAGTTGTCAACAATGCTATTCGTCATTCCAGTGCTAGAAATTTATGTATTTTATTGAAAGATTACCCCTACTTTGAACTAATAATTAAAGATGACGGATGTGGTTTCAAGGTACAGGAAACCCTAGACAGTTTAAGGTCTTCAGGGCTCCGTAATATTATCAAAAGGTCTGAAATAGCAAAAATAAACTGCAAAATTGCGTCGTCACCTGGCCATGGTTGTACCTATATACTCCGAAAAGATCAGGAGAAAACCTAAAAGAAAATGGAAAATAAAAACATCATATTAGTCGATGATCATATCATTGTCCGCAATGGGCTGAAAGAACTCATCGAAAAGTTAGGGAAATTCAAAATAATTAACGAATTCGATAATGGCAGGCAGTTTGTCGATGCCTACCCGTTTGATCCCCTCCCGGATCTAATTATATTGGACATTACAATGCCTGAATTGGATGGAGAAGAGGCCATAGAAATACTCAATGGTTTTGGCTGTCAGGTTCCCATCCTTATACTTACACTGAATGAAGATGAAACCCGAATACTTAAGCTATTTCGACTGGGTGTGAGGGGTTATCTACAAAAAAACTGCTCTGCGGCAACGATGCGAGAGGCTTTAAATGAAATATTCCGCTGTGGTTACTTTCACAATGAATTTTTAACCTATTCCCTTCAAAATGAGATCGCTCCGGAGAAGAAAAGCGAGCAGGAAATGATCGTAGAACAACTATCCCACAGAGAGCGTGAGTTCCTTAAACTGGTTTGTCACGAAGGTGAATACACCTATGATCAAATTGCTGGTATAATGGGCGTTCAACATCGCACTGTTGATGGATATCGCGAGTCGATTTTTGAAAAATTTGCGATTAAGTCGAAAACGGGATTGGTCTTGTTCGTTTTAAAACATCAACTTTTTGACAACCTTTAAAATACCAACCCCTTACAGGCTATCTTCCATCACTACTTACAGGTAAAAACCCATCACCTCAACAGGGTATAAGGCCCCTTGCGACACGCATTAACTACCCTTGATCGCTATCGCTGACTTCCGGAAATTTGAATTAACAAGTTTTATAAAAAGTAATACATATTGTAAATCAAATGAAATAGCCATGTCACAAGATTTAATTACTATTCTAAATCAATCCATTGCGGACAAAATCGTTAAATCGGCCAAATATCCGATCGATTTATTCGACATTAACCAGCCTTTCCCGCATAAAGTTCAAAGCGCATTCGAAGTATCGAAAGGTTTACAATACGACTTCACAAGTAATGAGATAAAAGACTTACTTACCAGGTCGTATAATACCGGTTCGATTGCGGTCGATTATGCTGGTAACAGCACCGGAGACTATGACGCCAGTAATGACAACTCCATTGAAGAGGCTGTGCTCAATGAAGCATCCCTGGTAGTTATGGAAGCAAAAAGTGCTTTGAAAGCCTGCACAGACCCTGCTTATGAAGGCCCCCCAAAAGAATACCTGGAAACCATCATAAAAAAAGGAGTGCCAGGACTTTATGAGTCAACTGCTAAAGGCATAAAGTTTAAGTTCCACATTCCAAAGTTATCCGGAACAGCATTAAGCAGACCAGATGTCATTTTCAATAGCCCTGCAACACAACTGAAAAATGGCCAGGTTAGGGCAAATGCAACCGGGGAATTATGGATGCGAAGACCTTCAATCCGCTGCAGCCGGTTATGCACCCGATGGAGAATTACCTGGAAGTGGGTAAGGGTATTTAGAATCTCTATTTCATTGAAATTTAAGATAGAAGCCCTTGCCACAGCATCAATTAGAAATTCCATGATTGTTGTACAAGGAAAATTCACAAAGTTCAGATTGGACTACAAGTATTTCCGAAAAATTAAGCTGGAAGGAATTGTCAATAAGGCCATGGCGGACCGGCTGGTATATCTTTATGATACTTCAAAATTAATCGCTTCAATACCAGTGCTGGACGCTCAATTTGGCATTGATAAGGTCTATTTGCCTGCGGCTTCCGGTAAGCTTCAGGTAGGCGTACGGATAAAAAAAATATGATATCATCCGGAAAAACAGAGACCAATTGATACCAAATTATGTGTCGATAGCACCTGTTTTATAAACTTCTACATCAGGCAAATATCCAATCTTGGGTATTGCCTGATGGCGTAAAATCTGCTCTTTTTAAATGTTAACAAAATTACTTCATTTTCTAAATATTAGTTGTCATGCCTAAATATGTAACACTGATTTTATTGCTTTTCACAGTAGCCAATCTGCATGGACAATCATCCCAAAAAGGGTGTAAGATAACGATCCAATATGATCGCGTAAAAAGGAAATATGTACTCAATAGTTTTCAAAATGAAAGGTGCCAGCTTGGCAAGAAAGAGGCTATTAAATACTATTTTGAAATTGAGAATCCCAATGAATACAAATATGATTTACGAATTCTAAGTGCAAAGACTGTCAATTTCAAAGTAGGCATTCCCGGGTCGCTGAGTGCTTATTTTGGTTTGATAAGTTTGGATCAACAGCCCATCCCACCTGGTCCCAAGGTAATTCCAGTCCCACAACCTTTCGGTGAAGAAAAAATATCTCTAGGAAAACTGCTTACTAAGGACAGTATAATTCTATCAGAGTTAGAGATATCCAATAGCCAGTTACCATATTATCGTGACTTGATCGAATCCTATCAATTGCTAAATCCAAAAATTAAAAAATACAACGATATATATGAAAATATAAATTATGTGAATACTAACAGCTCCAAATTCCTCCATATCCTAAAGAATATGGAGAATTATCCTCAGGATATGAAGCGCTTTGTCGATAAGGAACTTGCCAAATATACCAGCAAGTATGGAGTAGATGATATTAACATGCTGGCGGACTCAATAAGTAACGATTTATTGGCGCTGGATGCCCTTAAAGAGACCATAGACAAAACGATTGATTCCGGGCTTAAAGTTGACACTGTTTTACTGACCTCAATAGCAAGCATTAACTTATCCCATAAGTATGTCAAGAATAAAATCAAGATTACTGAGCGGTTACCCATCCTCCAAAATCTCGCAAACCCTAAGAAAGTGCAAACCACCGAAAGCTTTTATTACACCAAAAATGCCGATGCAGCGCGAATAAATGTGGCCTTAACTAATAAATACGCTCCCAAAGACACCGTGTTTATTCAAAAGATAGATGCCCCCATTTGCAAAGGTATGGATATAGATTTTTCGACCGGGTTCTTATACAACTCACTTTGGGAAAGAAACTACTTTTTGGATAATGAGATCACCATGAATAGTCAGGGGGAAACAGATACCACCAGGGTCATTAAACGAGAAGATGGGTTCGAGGGAGATATTACCTTTGGTGCATTGGTTAATTTTTCCTTTCGGCGATGTTGGGCACGGCACGGCCCCTCTCTCGGATACGGAATCGGTTTAACCGATGGAAAATCCAGATACTTCCTGGGCTGGCACGCGTTGTTTCTTGAGAAGCAATCATTGGGAATTTCTGCCGGTTTGGTGTGGAGCAAAGTGAAGAGTTTGAGTGAGACGGTTTCTGATGATGGTAGAAATCCGAATAACCCTGTACCACAGTCGCTTTCTTCCGTTCCTACATTCGAAAAAATGAAGACAGGCTATTATATCGGAGTTGTTTGGAACTTTGCCAGAAAATGATAGTTGCGCAGTTACTTCGGATAATGAATTTTACTCAAATTTTAAATAAATCGAATTTACAGAGGCAAAGAATTATCCGGAGGAATTGAGTAGGGGAAGATGTTTGATAGTAGGAGAATTTTGGGACAACGAAATTGTTCTTTCATAAGGAAATGGCAGTTTTGAGCCTGTATTCCTCCCAGTAGGTAAATTTTTGCATGTACATGCTGTTTTTCCAAGGGCACAAAAATTGTAAAACTTTTGATGCCGGTTACAATTTCCCTAACGGCTTCGACCTATATACAATAAATAACAGGTTCATGGTTTTATAACAGATTTCATCATTCACAACCAACCGGCGGCAAGAGAGATTTTTTCATAATGATCGGCATGGCCCGGTTGGGCCATGCTTTTTTCTTTGGGTGTACGAACTGATCAGTTAATGGAAATTGAATTACCCTCGACCCAATGTTTATATTCATCCGTATAATACAGGTAAGCCGAACTGGCAGCCCCCGTATAGGTTCCGGGTATCTCAGCCTTCAAATCCAGTTTAACGGTTTGAATCGCCTTAGGTGCCATTTCGCGGTAATAGAGGATTAATTTACCACCTTCAAGTTCGTAGAAATCAAACACTTGTTTTTCCTGTAATTCTTTTAGTTGCCAGGGTTGTACACTTAGTCCGGCCGGTATACCGATTACTGCCATGGTCATAGGCAATCCTTCAGATGATTTATTTTTGAGTGATGCCGTCAGCCTTACAGTTTCGTTGACCTTTACGGCCGGTTTATCAAGTGAAGTGGCCAGGCTGACTTGACACTGAGCATTGGACAGCGGTTTCTTGGTATACCATTGGAGATCTACGGAGTACGATAAAGGTTTGCCGGTTCCATTATACAGAATTCTTAAACTATGTACTTTGTTGCTTTCAAAATTTCTCGCAAACGTATCTAAGACAAGCTTTTCTTTGGTTTCTTTTTCGTACGGAAGCCTTTCAATGATTTGATGGTCCACCAGGATCTGTATTTCTCCATCATCCGGGGTCGTGCCTAAGAGTTGGGCATATGCTGTCAATGCTTTGAGGGCGGTGGCAGTGGCTTGTGTCGAGCCAAAACCACCGAGGTGGCGGTTATTCAATATTACCTGCATGCATTTCTCGATGAGTTCATAATCCGGGGTAGCGGCTTTCATCAGAGCGACAGCCCAATGGGCGGCGGTTTCGGTTTGCAGTGAGGTGCCATAACCCCTGACGATTGAGTGGTCCATTTTCAGACCGGCAATTCCTTCACCGTTCATCTTTTCTCTGAAAATATGGATTAACTTACTGTAATCATCCGGTTTACCCAGGTTAAAAGCAACATTGGCCATCAACGCCATACGGTACATGTCTCTGCTTTTGAGCGATTCGGTCAAGGAGTGGTTGTATTCCTTCAGCATATCTTTTGTTCCGGTTTCTGATAATGCAAAAGTTATGTAAGCGTCGTTAACCGCTTTGGAGGCGGCAGAAAATCCATATTTTCCAAGGTTTTGCTTAAATCCGCCTCTGCCAGTACGTCTGCTCAGGAGCCAGTCCCGGGTGCGGTTCACCATCTTTTCATCCACCCCGGGAAAAACTTTCTTCATTTCATGGAATTGCAGTAACCCATAAGCACTTAGTCCCTCGTGCGCCGGAGGGTCGCCAAACCACTCAAAACCACCTCCATTTATTTCGTAGGCCGTAAGTTTTTTATAGCCATTCTTAATATAAAACAGCGCCCGTTTTTCAACATCTGGCCTGATAGTGCCAGATTGATTCAGAAACTGCAGGGCCAGAATGTTTGGGAAAGTGCTGGACGAAACCTGTTCAAAACATCCGTGTGGCATCCGCAAAATAGATTCGGCACCTGTGAAAAGATCACCCAGGATTTCCGGAAAAGCAGTGAATTTTCCTTTTACCGAGCCAAGTTCCGGGTCATGAATAGTGAAGCGAAAGGTCTTGTCCAGTTCCCTGGCAGCAAAGCTTAAACTCACCGGAAAACCTGCTGGCTGCACATCAATCCAGTGTTTGATTTCATCTTGAAATCCGGGTGATTCCAGTTTTAAGGTGATGGGAAATGTTCCTTTGATGGCTTTTGAAGCAATAGTAAACGCATAAGTTTTGGAAGATTGCGGAGGAACCTGAATTTGTATTTCAGTGGACTCGCGGACGGAAAGTTCCCCAGGTAGGGTCAACAGGATTTTGCCTGTAAGTACCGATGCAGTCTCATTTTTTACCCGTACCGGCAATTTTAAAACATCCTCGAAGCCGAGAAAATCAGGCAATTTAGCATCCAGGGAAAACGGCAGCCGGGTATAGTAGGCTTCTTCATTCCGCCCGATCAGACCGGATCCGGTGATTCCTTCCGCAGTTATTCGAAAAGCACTGACAGCATCGTTGTTGTAAAATGAAAGTTTTGCCTTACCATACTCATCGGTCGCAACTGTATGTTTCCAATAGATCGCAGACCGGAAGTCCTCACGTTTGCCCTGGGCTTTGGAAGCAGGCGGAGGGATATAAAACTCCCTTACAGGTGAAAATTGACGGGGATTAATGGTAACGTAAGAATATCTGGCCGGATTTTTCTTGTATTTAAAATTCAGATAGTGACTCATTCCGGGCCAGGTAGTAATCAATATGGCTCCATGAGCCGCAGCACTTCCAAATAATGCAGTAGCTTCCGGAGAGTGAATAAATTCAATAGTCTGTATGTTATCCGGTCCGATCATATGGCTGTTTGAAAAATTTTGGTTTAAACCGGTTCCGGCAGGGTGCCCATTAATTACATATAGCGGCTCAGTGCTGCCAGCGCTAAGCGAGCTGTTTCCCCTGATGGTCAGGTGAGTCTGCGAACCGGCATTCCCTGTTTGTGGTTTAACGGTCACGCCGGCCACCCGGCCCTGGATAACATTTTCAACCGCCGGCGAAGAAAATATTGTTTCCAAACGGTTATCACCGATCTTAACAACACTACCCACTAAATCATTTTTGTTTGCAACACCGTAAGCCAGGACGATAATTTCCTCTAACCGGCTGTTGTCTTCTACCAGGCTGATGTTCAATTCATTCTCACCGGCAAATTCCCGGATTTCATTGGTGGGCGTCAGGGCAGGTATCGCATCAGCCACATCTTCAACAATATCCGGAAGAGAAGTGGTTCCTCCCCGGTGTTCGGATAAAACCTGAATTGTTTTTTCTGTCGGAAGGATAATCTGCCCCGGTTTTTTTGTGAATAGCAGCACAGGAATGGTGGGGTCGATGTTCCTAAAAACAAAATTCCCTTCCTTAGTGGTCTGAACACTGGCAATTCTTTTTCGGTTGCCCGTTTCCAATAATATTACTTCCGAAGGAAAGCCGTCTCCGGCGGTATTGACAACCCTGCCGGTGAGGTTTTTCACCTTTTCCGGAGTGATTGTGATCGTCCTTTTGGTTTCTTTTACCTCCTGCCAGGTAAATCTTCGCCAACCCTGTGTCATCAACAGGTAATCAAGTGCTTGGGCAGCTTTCAATTCCTGTGGGTCAAAGTAAAATGAGGGTTCCTGCACTTCCCCTTTTACCTCCGAAGACAAGAGGAAGGCAGATAGTATGTTATCCTGCTTATCATCTGCAAAAGAGATCAGTCGATCATCTGTCACAGACAGCGAAAGTCTGGCAGGAATCGGTTTTCCATCACTATCACTGGTTTCAATGGTCAATTCAACCTTTTCACGCGGACTGTAATATTTTTTGTCAGGATGAAGCCGGATGTTTAATCCTTTTTTACCTTTCAAGAAAACCAGCCGCTCACATTGTTCCACCCCATTTTTATCAAATAAGGTAAAGACAGCAATACCGGCAGGAAACTTTTCGGTGGATACTTTGACTAAATTTTCACCTTTTACCAGGCTAACCTTTTTGGCATAAACAATTTCACCATGAACGTGGCTAACAAGGTGTACATTGCCCGAAACAGGCGCATGAACCAACCATTCAATGAATGATTCGCTGTTTTCTTTCAGATTCAATACAAAACCAGACACAAGAGCAGGTGGCAAAAGTATCGAAGTTTCATTACCTGCGGGGGTATCGAGGCGGACAAAATATTTTTTACCTTCCAACGGTTTTATATCAAAAGCCCCCATGCCCCTGTGAAAGCTTTCAAACTGCGTAATGATGTGGCCATCCCCATCAATGACAGTGCCTGAGATGTCAGCACCTTTCCCAAATTCATTCACTGCCTTAAAAGCAATTCTTGTATTCACATTTTCAACCCAGTAGCCACCTTCGGGAAAAAATTGTACGGTGATTTTATTCAAGACAATAGGAATGGAGCGGGAAATAGACTCTCCCATACCGTTTGTGGCAATGATCGCCTGTAAAAGTCCATCGGTGGTATTCAGACTATCAGGGAGCCGGAAAGAAATTTTTGCCAAACCTTGCGCATCCGAGAATACTTTTGATTCCAAGATTTCGGTTCCATCGATATTAACGCTAAAGCCGATGGAGGCATTCGCCACTTTTTCATTTTTTAAGTTGGTAACAATAAGTTGCGCATTGACCTCATCACCCGGCCCATATGATTCTTTTTCATAGTCCAGCTTAAGCAGCAGGCGAGGTGTGATAACCCTTTGCACCTGGATATCTTTCTTGAACAGGTTATCTTTTCCAAAATTTTTCATCCAGCGGGTAAAAGCCCTGATTTGGTAAAGCCCACCCGGTGCTGTTTCCTGTAAATGAAAATCACCATGCGCCGTGCCTTCTTTTATGATGAGGGCTAACCGGGAGGCGACATTTCCCTTTGGGTCTATCAATTCAACATATACCACATCGCTGAGGCCGGTAGGTTGATGTGTATTACTGTTCAATACAAATGCATTGAACCATATATCTTCACCAGGTTTATAAAATGGTTTGTCAAATTGCAGGTAAACCTTTTCTTCCGGATAGTTGGTATTGTAAGCCAGAAGGCTTTGTTTCAGCTTTTGCAGAAAATCTGAATATTGAATAAGCCGGAAACCGGAAATCATGATAAACAAAACTCCGGATATAAGTATGAAGTAATTGTATCGTCTCATAAATTTAAATTTTTATGGTAATCTGGGCGCTATAACTTCTGACAGCGGGCGAATTGAAAAGGTCTAATCCCGCCCCGGTTCCATAACCAAATAGATGGGCCGCCGGATCGACACCGCTATAGGGGGTAATCAGTAACAGGTTGCGTCCTATCAGTGAAAGCTTAACCTCTTTGAGGATATTATTATTCCATGAGCGTTTAAAATAATAAGATAAAGTAAGCTCGTTGAGCCGTATCCAGGAAGCGTCTTCAATATAATCTTCGCCAATGCCATCCCAGCCATAGCGAACCCAGCGGTT
This sequence comes from Cytophagales bacterium, assembly GCA_022360015.1. Taxonomy (GTDB): domain Bacteria; phylum Bacteroidota; class Bacteroidia; order Cytophagales; family Cyclobacteriaceae; genus Agaribacillus. Next base: position 113,070 of record JAKSDQ010000089.1, on the reverse strand, counting down.
ATCCTCTACCGGAACTTCCGGGTCACTGAAGTCTACCGGAATGGTATTGGGGTTATCATTGATATCGACGCCCTCGAAAATATAATCGGAAGTATTTCTGAGTTCACCGGTAGTTGCGGATCTACCCAGGTAATCAAGCACCGCATTGGTGCCATTCCAAATCTCCCCACCTTTCCTGAAATCGAATAAAAATGAAAGTTTAAGCTGTTTCCATTCAAAAAAAGATGACCACCCCAGCGTCCAATCCGGTATCGGATTTCCAATCATTTTCAATGCTTCATCTTTCAGGGGAAAGCCGGTGTTATCTATTACCTTCATGCCTGCCTGGTTTCTGATATAGGAAGTGCCATAAATAGCGCCTACCGGCTGTCCCGGAGCCAGAACCGACTGCGCCGATTCGAATCCTGCCAATGGAATCAGGTCATTGCCCGTGTAAATTTCCTCGACAATACTTTCATATTTGCTCCATTTTAAATCCACCCCATATCGAAAAACACCGATATCCCTGATATACCCGGCTGAAATGGTTCCACCATAATTTTTTATCCTGGCAGCATTTTGAAGGTTGAAGCGATCAACATCCCCAACGGGTACAATAAAATCACTTGTGCGATTATTGAAGTAGATGAAAGCCAGTGATAACCCATTGAATCCTTTCAAATTTAAGCCCGTTTCAAATTTTCGCTCTGTTTCGGGCATAAGGGATGACATGAAAAACAATTCTGATGCCTCATAAAAGGCCTTGTAGTTTTCAACGGCCATCAAAGTAGAGCCATACGACCAATTTGTATACAATAGGGGGGCTTCCCGGATGGTGCGTGTAACAGAAGTATGCCATTTCAACTCATGAATCGCCCCTAAACCGATTAGTTTTGCCAAATTAATACTTAAACTCCCTGAGGGAAAAAGATTAGTATATTGTTTCGGATCAACTGTATTTGAGAAATAATGCCGGTTGACAAAACGTATATTCAACCAGTTATTGTAGCTGTATCTGGCATTGACCATTACCTCGTGTGTAGTCCTTGAAAGTTGCTTATTTATTATAAAGGTAGAATCCGCCAACTCATGCGTACCGAAAGTTTCAACGTTAAAGCCAAAGCCATCGATTCGGTCCAGGGCCCTGCCGGTGTATTGCGCCTGATAGGACAGGCTAATTTTTAAATCACCGCGATCATGAAAATGATGATAAGATGGTGTAATCGCCAGATGGGCAAATGTCTGATCATCCTTCCGGTGTGTCAATCTTCCTGCGGGATATCCGGAGTAGCCATGAGGAATCCCAAAGAAGTTTTCACTCATTTGACGATCGACATTAGCATTCAGTGTAAGGCTGAAAGGATTGGTGGGATGGTATCTGAGCTGCAAAGATGCCATCCACCTTTCGAGCTCCTCCCGGTCGGGCAACTCATTTACGAGCCCGAAGGGATTATCAACCAAATCCGGCGCATGGGTGCGTATAGCACCTCCCGGTAATTGATACGATTCCGCCGCGTTTATGGCAGTTCTAACCGGCAAGCCATTGGTATTGTCAAAGGTCGGTGGAGTCCGGTAGACACTGCCTGCGATAACGGCCATATTAGCTCCCCGGGTTAGTAAATCGCCGGTTGACCGGTTAAAAGCAGCAGATGCATTGGCAGTAATATTTCTGAGAAGCTGAAAATTATTAAGCCTTGAAGAAAAATTCGCCTTTTTATAAACGGAATTAGGAATGACGCCAGTTCTTCTTCTGTTTTCAAGGTCGAAAACAAAAGTACTATGCTGCGGTCCAGGTAATGTTAGCATAAGCTCATTCGCCGTTGCCAGACCGGTTCTGAAAAATGAAAAAGCATCATAACTTCCGGCCGCTTTACCATTGCCTTTTCCGGCCTCAGTAAGTCTTCCGTTTTTATCGTATGGATAATGGCTCCCATCGAATTCCAGCGTACGAATTAATGGCCCCCACGAGAAAAGTTCCTGCTGATCCGCCCCCCTCCATAGCATATTGCCACCAGTAGGCCGGCCCTGCGCATATTGTTTTTGAACAGAAGGCAGTCGATTAATAGACTCAACATTCAAAGATGAGGTGAATTGTAAGCCAAAACCAGTTCTTTTCTCAGGAAAATCATATGATTTAATAACGTAAGTGTCCTTCAATTTTTTAATCGACCGCACCGTTGCCGGGTTGATGTTGCCCGCACGTTTATAGGATGGCGTTTCGTCTGTTAAAGTGGTGATTCCTGTTCTCTCCTGTACTGTAGTGTCGCGGTACAAAGACATGGGTATGGCGCTTATCTCAGGTTTTTTTCGCCTTGCCCTTTTGCTTGTTTGTTTTTTTGAAAGTCTTACCGGTGGCAGGTTATCCTTAGTTACAACCACCTCACGTGGTTGCATACCGATGAATTGAAATACCAAAGTGGCCCCGATGGGAGCTGTTATAGCGTAGTAACCTTCAGCATCCGTAACTGTGCCGGTACCGGTACCTTTGATGATTATGTTAACCCCGGGCAGGGGACTGCCATCCTGGCTTGAAGTTAGCCTGCCTGAAATTGTCCGCATCTGGGCAGGGTTCTGGTGATAAAGTAGCAAAATGGTGATTAAGGTAAAAAGTATCTTCATAAGCGATCATAGTTTTATGCTAACCATAAGATGCACCGTGTTTATAAATTCCATAAATAAAAGGATTTTTTCTTTGCACACCATAGAAAGGGCAGAGGAGAGGAGTCAGGAGTTGTCACATTTCCTGACCCCTGACTCCTCGCTCCTGACTCCTGTCCGTTAATGCACTGGTAACGCTGGTTCAAAATGTTGGTTTCAGGCTTTTAATTCATAGTTGGTTTTAGGAAGTTTGTCCTAATCATCATCCATTATCGAGGCAATGAAAATTTTAATTTACGGCACCGGAGGGGTAGGAGGGTATTTTGGCGGCAGGCTGGCACAGGCCGGTGGTGATGTTACTTTCATCGCCAGGGGCGAACATCTCAAGGCCATGCATGCCAACGGACTGAAAATACTAAGTCCCAAAGGCGATTTTACTATTACCCATCCGCAGGCTACTGACAATGTATCTGGTCTGGGCGCCATGGATTTAATTATTCTTGGGGTGAAGTCCTGGCAGGTAAAAGAGGCAGCCCGGTCAGTAAAGGATCTTATTAAGCCTGAAACAGTCATTCTCCCACTTCAGAATGGTGTATTTGCCAATGAGGAGATTATGGCGGTAATCGGAAAAAGTAATCTTGTAGGTGGTTTGTGCAAAATCATCAGCCGGATAGAAGGCCCGGGGATTATCAACCATATGATGTATGAGCCTTCCATTGCTATGGGGGAGTTGGGCAACCAGGGGTCAGCCAGGATTGAAAAGTTACAATCGCTTTTTCAGCAGGCTGGGATATCCACAACCATTGCCTCAGATATTGATGCCGCCTTATGGAAAAAGTTCATGTTCATTTGTACCGGCGGCCTGGGCGCATTAACACGGTCTTCATACGGCGTAAATCGTGAAATGCCCGGAACCAGAAAGCTGCTGCAGGAATTGATCTCGGAAATATATACCCTGGCCAGGCACCTGGGAATAGCACTGAAGGAAGAGGACAAAGAAAAAACCATGAACATAGTGGATAGTTTGCCCTACCATGCCACCTCTTCCATGCAAAGGGATTTAATGGAAGGACGCCCTTCGGAGCTCGAATATTTGACAGGCGCTGTTGTAAAACTGGCAGAAAACCAAGGTGTTGAAGCACCGGTCAACTCCTTCATTTATCATTGCCTCCTGCCAATTGAGTCCCAAAACCGGGTAAAACAATAACCTTCGTGTCTCTTTGTGTCTTGGTGTCTCCGTGGTGAAAAATGATTAACCACTAAGGCACCAAGACACAAAGAGACACGAAGGATTTTGTCGAAAACGTTGTGCAACAGCCGCGGGAGGCATACGCTATTTAAGATTTTTTTTGAAAGGGTTTTTAAATTCTCCATATAATACATACATTTAGTGAATAAATAATTTAATCATGAAAGGATCAAACCTGGGAGAATTTGAAGAGGTCGTCCTATTGGCAGTAGCCACACTCGATAACCAGGCTTACAGTGTAGCCATCGTAGATCAACTGGATGAACAAATAGCGCGCAAAGTGAAACTGGGTGTCGTGCATGCGATTCTGAACAGGCTGGAAAAGAAAGGATACCTTAAAAGTGAACTGGGCGAACCGACGGCAGAAAGAGGAGGTAAAAGAAAGCGGTACTATAGCCTTACTTCCGGGGGTTTTTTTGCTGTTAACAGATCACGTGAGCTCCGTCAACGGCTTTGGGATAAGATTCCTTCTATAGTTTTAGAAAACTTAAAATGAAAAAAAACAAGCTGCCATTACCTCCCAAATGGGCAACCCGTTTTCTTCGCTGGTATTGTAACAGGCAAATGGCCGAAGATTTGGAAGGGGACATTCATGAATTTTATCTCCGGAATATCAAGACAAAGGGCCTGAAGATGGCACGCTTCATTTACGTGATCGATGTTCTGAAGTTTTTCAGGATTTATACAGTGCAAAAGCCGAAAATCAACCATCCTATGAACCACTTTTTATTGTTTAAAAACTATTTTCAAACATCGGCCCGTAACTTGAGGCAAAATTGGTTATTCTCACTGATCAATGTTGCCGGACTGGCCATCAGCATGTCTGTAGGCCTTTTGCTGATATTTTTCATCAGTGAAATCTATACCTTCGATACCTTTCACAAAGATGCTGACAGGATATACCGGATCAACGGTAGTTATGAGTATCTTGGTAAAGTTGACAATTCATTTTATGCGTCCACCTCACCTGTCACCGGTGCGAAGATGCTGGCGTCAATTCCTGGAATCGAGCACCTTACGATACTTCATAGGGGTGCTAAAAGTAATGTGACCTATGAGAACAAAACGATTCCTCTTCAATTGCGGTGGGCATCCGATGAGTTTTTCGATGTTTTTTCTTTCGACCTTTTGGCTGGTAACAAAAATACCGCACTTACAGCCTTGAACGCACTAGTCATTACCGATGAATCGGCCAAAAAACTATTTGGCGATGAAACACCTATTAACAAACAAGTCATCCTTGAAGGCGAAAGTTATATCATCACCGGTGTGGTTGCCAAACCACCTATGAATTCCCACCTGCAGTTTGAGCTTCTAGGATCATACAGCACGTACGCAAACGCTAATAAGCACCATAAATGGTTCTCCAGTTGGAACAATATGTGGGATCACTACGTGTACTTTAAGCTGGAAGAGCATCAGGATCCATCTTTGGTCCAGTTGGGACTGGACAAAATCAGCGAAGAAGAAAATAGCAAGAGTGACTATATAGTAATCAAGGCACACTTGCAGCCGTTACTAGGCATTATTCCAGGGGCTAATCTGAATAACACTTTTGGTCCAACCATGGAAACCAAAATGGTTTGGACTTTAGTGCTTTTAGGGATCGTGGTGTTAATTTCGGCCTGTTTTAACTATACAAATCTATCATTAGGCCGGTCCATGCGACGATCCAGGGAGATCGGTATTCGAAAAGTCAACGGTGCCTCAGGCTTCCAGGTGTGGTCGCAGTTCATCCTGGAGTCGACCCTGATATCCCTGGTGGCTTTGATGGTGGCCCTGGGGTTATTTCTGGTGTTGCGGAATTACTTTTTTACGATTGATCGCCGTATGGCTGATATTGTGACACTGCAGCTAACACCTGAATTGATGGGCTATTTCCTTTTACTGGCTGTGGCGGTGGGATTGATGGCAGGTTTTTTCCCGGCTTTGTTTTTTTCGAAGGTTACTGTTTTGAAAGTGCTTAATAACATGAACAGGATCAAGCTATCCGGGCAATTTAACTTTAAAAAAATCCTGATTTTACTCCAATATACCATCTCACTGGCTTTCATTATAGCGGTGACACTCATATACAAGCAATACCGGTATTCACTTTCTTTTGACCTGGGGTTTAATACCGAAAACATTCTGAATTTAAACTTGTTTGACAACGATCCGGCCACATTGGTCAATGAGTTAAAGCAGCTACCAGAAATAAAAAAGCTGTCCCAAAGCAGTTTGGTTACAAGTATTGGATACTACTGGGGTACGCAGGCAAAAAAATCCAAGGGTACGCCGGATTCTACCAGTATTAAGTATAACAAGGTGGATGAACATTATTTACCTTTGCATGGCCATGAGTTTCTCGCTGGGGGTAATTTTGTAAAAGGCAGCGAAAACGATAGTGCCGTCAACAACCAGGTTATTATCAATGAGTCATTACTAAAAAGGTTCAGCATCGATACGCCGGATCAGGCGATTGGGGAGGAGATCATTATTTCAGATGATGTAAAGGTTATTCAAGGTGTTTTAAAGGATTTTCACTTCGGCAGGATCGACTATAAGATCAGCCCTTTTGCGTTTATTTATGAACCGGCACAGAATAAATATCTCAATATTTTAATCAATACAGCGGATGTTTTTGGCACAATGAAGAAAATTGAAGAGGCGTGGAAGAGGTTTGACCCGGTACACCCGATGAAGGCTTCATTTTACGACGACCAGATCAAAGAAGCCTACAAAGAGTATGTATCCTGGTTGACAATTATGAGCTTTATGGCGTTTTTAGCTGTTACCATAGCTTCAATGGGATTATTGGGGATGGTTGTTTTTACAACAGAATCCCGCCTGAAAGAAATAAGCATTCGCAAAGTGTTTGGGGCCAGTGAATTTAATCTGATTTACCTGGTGGGCAGGGGATTCATGCTGCTCCTTGTCCTTGCAGCTATCGTCGCTATTCCACTCACTTATTACTATGTGAATACTGTAATCTTTGAAGAAATTGTTTACAAAGTAAGTTTCAGCTTTTTTGACATCATGATGGGGGTGATTATTGTCATGGCCATTGCGCTGCTGACAATATGCTTCGAAACAGTCCGGGTTGCACGTACTAATCCTTCCACTATTTTGCGCAATGAATGAATATCCCGGTCAGTGATAGCAATGATGTATCCGGGAATCGCCCCGGAACTTGTTAAAGCAACAACGCACATGCAGGAGCGTTAAATCCATTATGACAGCCGCAGAAAACCTCAGCGAACTTATCTTATTCAACCCACTTAAACATCACCTTAACTTTATTAGAAAGTATATCCGGGCATACAAACAAAAAGACCATCAACAGCTTCAATCAGATCTATTGAAGATAGGGAACACCCAGATGGACTTGTATCTTGGCGAATTATCGGTCAGTAAAATTACAGAAGAGGTTATCGCATTTTTAAAAAAAGCTAATCTATTGGAAAAATGTAGCTTTTTCCGGTTTCTGGACCAACACAGTGGCTTTATCGAAATATCACTATCGGATCAATCCACCTGGATACTAAGAAAGGGGTTCGATCCCCTGGCCTTTGTCCATATACATCCGGCCAGGTACAGCAAACATACTATCAGAATTAAAGCCACCACCTTAAAATCTATCATTGCCGCTAAAATTGTGTTGAGAAATACTTCAAGTATTGATTTAAGTGAGATGAATGCAATCCGGGTGAAATACCTCCATTTATCGCCGGTTAAATTTCTGGGTACAAACACTTTTAATCTGCTCAAGATGCTTAGTTTTGTGGAACAATGAGCCTTTTACTTTTCAGTGATATTCATGTAAACCAAAAGCATTGCCAGAATCTTGTCGCTATGGCAAATGAAGTTGACGTGGTCATTGGTGCCGGGGATTTTGGATCGATCATCCAAAGGCCAGCATCTGGGCAGTGAGGCTGTCAGACGTACCATAGAAAAGCGTCTGCCCAAACTGGTCGTGTGCGGGCATGTCCATGAATCCAATGGAAAAACAGACAAATCAGGAAGCACCACCATTGTAAATGCCGGTCCATTGGGCATCATCTACGAACTTGAAAAATGAAAATATAGCAGCCATCCGGATGCTAAGCTAAACCTGTCTTATTCTCTATACTGATTTAGATCATTAGTTTTAGGAAGCAAATTCCCGATTATTGATTTTGTAAAACTTAAGTCAAAGGCAGTTTGCCTTTCACCAATAAATATCCTAAAGAATGGATAGCCTTTCAAAATTGCTTCTGGTAAAAATGCTACATACCGTTATCTGGATATTTTTTAATTTAGTATTGGGTTATCTGTTTTACGCCGTAATCTATGACCGTATTGACCTCAGGTTTTGGTTAGGCGTCGGTATGATTTTAATCGAATGTATTGTGCTCATCACGAATAAGTGGACTTGTCCGCTTTCTCCGATTGCACGAAGATACACCAGTTCCACCAAAGCCAATTTCGACATTTTCTTGCCTAATTGGCTGGCGAAAAATAACCTGTTGATTTACTCAGGCTTGTTGATCATTCTTGTCCTGATTGTGCTGATCAAAAGGTCAGAACTCATTTAGCTTATATTCAGGTTGAAAGTGGCCCAACGAACTTTTAAAAATGGCATCTACTAAATATTATGATCAGATCACAATTGGAAAAGGATGTCAATACATAGACGATCAACGGATTAACAACTTGCCAATACCTTTTTATGGAGAGGTAGTGTGGAATACCGGTGATGGTAGCTATGCCCGTTTTAAAATAAAAAAAATTGAATATGATATGCCGATAGCATATGGATTTAAAACAATTGCTTCCTAAAATTGTTTATTGCCAGGATGCTTTTATTAGCAAGAAATGTACCTTAAAATCGTTGATTTTGGCCTTGTTGTTCTGATTTGGGTAGTTCAGTTGGTTGTCTATCCGGGTTTTTATTATTATGAAAAAGAAGCCCTGGTCAAATGGCATACCCGGTATACCCGTAACATTTCACTGGTTGTCATGCCTCTCATGATCGGACAACTGGCCCTGCACAGCTATTGGCTATTGAAAGATTTCAATTTTTTTCGGTTATGGATCTTTATGATGATATTGGCTGCCTGGGTAGTAACATTTCTGTTTGCAGTACCACTTCATGGAAACATATCCAAAAACAAAGCATTAGCTGGTACCGTGGAGTCTCTGGTAAAAATTAACTGGATCAGGACGATTCTCTGGACACTGGTTTTTGTTGTCAATTTTTTGACGCACCAAGAAAGTCCATAACCAATTTGTTAAAACTGTCGGGGCTCTCGATATTACAGATATGTCCCACTTTTGCCAGCGTTTCCATACTTACGCAGGGCTGTCTATTGACGAATGTTCTTGCACTTTTTAAAAATATAAAATCCTCACCACCCATTACGACCAAAGTAGGTTTTTGAAGTATCCGGTTATAAAATTGCTTTAAAAGCCTGAAGAATTCACCATACAAACCTACCCACTTCATATATTCCCGCCGGGTCAGTTTTTGGGCCTGTCTTTGATAGATTCTTCGGGCCTTTTGGTTTCTCCTTTTTGGCATTAGCAGGTAGGAAAACAAACCATACATTTTTCTGTATGATAAAAAGTGGTTAAAAACCCTGGCCAGGCTTACAAAAGCTTTAATCGCATAATTTCCTCTAAAAATCCCGCCGGCAATAACCATTTTATTTATCAGGTGCCCGTATCTCATCGAAAAATCCTGCATCAGCACGCTTCCGAAGGAAAGTGTTACAAAGTGTGCCTTTTTGATTTTCAGATGATCCAGCACTTCTTTAATGTCGGCCGTAATGATTGAAAATCTGTAATTATCGAAGTCAGGTTTGATATCTTTGGATTTTCCATGGTCACGTAAATCTATCAATAGCAGGTTATAGTATTTTTTGAATTCATGCACCTGATAGTTCCATGTTTTAATACTTCCTCCTGCACCATGAATGAATACGATCCAATCCTGGTCGCGGTGGCGGTTTACGGTTTCAAAATGTAACATACAAAAAAACTGTGGAACTAGAACAAAAGTACCCTCCAAAATGTTTATCCACCTGAACTCAAAACAAGTGACAAATCATTATCAATCTAAAAGCTGGATGACCATAACCCTTAAGGCAGCAGCCCTGTATAACATCTTATGGGGATCCTGGGTAGTGCTCTTTCCGGCACATTTTTTTACCATAACGGGTATGGAACCGCTTAATCATCCTATGATATGGCAGGGAATGGGTATGGTGATAGGACTTTACGGACTGGGTTATTGGTGGGCAAGTTCCGATCCGATCCGGCATTGGCCCATCGTCGCAGTCGGGTTGTTAGGCAAGCTATTCGGACCGATGGGTTTTGTTTTCAACTACTTGACCGGTCAGGCCTCAGCGCAGTTTGGCCTGACGCTCATCACAAATGATCTCATATGGTGGGTGCCTTTCTTTTTGATTCTGAAAAAAGTGCATTTCACGACAAACTGGAAGCTAAAATGATGAAACAAATCAGCCTTGCAGTGCTAGCAGGTTTTTATGTATTGGCGGGGCTTAACCACTTCCTGAATCCGGAATTTTACTTACCATTGATTCCGGACTATCTGCCTTATCCCGAATGGATTAACCTTGCCAGTGGTCTCCTGGAAGTGTTCTTTGGGATAGCCTTGGTTCCCATTTTTTCCAGGAAATGGGCTGTATATGCGATTATTATTATGTTATTGGCTTTTATTCCTTCTCACGTATATTTTATTGAGATAGGCGGTTGTGTAGAAGACGGCCTATGTGCGCCACTTTGGGTGGCCTGGGTGAGGTTGGTAGGGGTGCACCCTTTGCTGATTGCCTGGGCCTGGTATCACCGGAAGTAAAACCGGTATCATTGAAATACAAAAAGCTGCCCAGGTAACGACGGGACAGCTTTTTATTTCATAACTCCTGTTTATCTCCTTTACTAACGGATAAGGTGGAAACAAATTTTGTTTACTTGTAAAAAATCAATGGTTGATATATTGGCCATTATTGGAAGTCATAGTATGGCCTTCAGATGTTTTGGTTTGCCCGGATAGTATTTCATTCCGTGCTGGAAATGTTGCACAGCCGGTATATAGTGATTAGTTAAATATAATACATTGATTATCAATTATTTATATCAAATAAACGCATTAATACTCTCTTTAAGCTGAAAAAACAGGCCTAAAATGTTATCTTTGTATTTGGTAAGCGGTAATTGTCACTCTGCATTTGACCCTCCTGAATAATTTCCGGGCATTTCCTTGTGAAATTTATTTCTTCCTCTTTTATCGTTGAAATCCAGTTAATTAACGGAATATAGCGATGATTTCTTTACTTAAACTAAAATATATGGCAAGATCACAAAATAGCTTTATCAAAAAGCAAAAAGAGAAAAAAAAACAAATGAAGAAAAAGGAAAAGGAAGAAAGGAGAAAGGAGCGTAAGGAGAACAACGCCAAAGGGGGTGATTTATCAGATATGATGGCCTACCTGGATGAGGATGGCAACATAGTCTCTGCACCTCCGGAAAAGGATGAGAGCGAAGAAGATAAAAAATAATTATTATTTAAACTCACCAGCAAGATATTCTTTTCGGTATTTAAGTGGAGACTTATTGACAATCTTCTTAAACTGCCGGTTAAAGTTAGACAAGTTATTAAAGCCACTTTGAAAACAGATATCTGAAATATTCAGGTGTTCTTCTGACATCAGCTTACAGGCATATCCGACCCTGACCTCATTGAGAAAGCGCGAAAATGTTTTGCGAGTACGGGACTTGAAAAAACGGCAAAATGACTGGGGTGTAAGGTTGGCAATCCGGGCTACTTCCTGTAATAGGATCGGATGGCGAAAACGGGCCATGATATAGTCATACACTTTGGTCATTTTATAAGCCTCTTCCTGCTGGTGCGTTTGGACATAGCCAAGACCAGCCAATAATCGAACTATACATTTTACATTGCATGGTGTGCCTGCAGCGCACAATTTGCCGGAGAAGGATTTTTTGGGACGGTGCCTGTATATGGGCTATGTAGTTGAATTTGGTCAGTGGAAAGTCTATCATAGCGGAGACACCCTTTGGTATGACGGTATGGAGGACATTTTAAAACAGCCTATCATAACAAAAGTACCACAGAATATTTTTCAAATAAACCGCTTTTTTTAAAATAAATATTTATTTTGTATAACTTTGGAGTAGAATTTTACAATTTCTTTGTAATATATCGCTAAAACCATGCTTCACGCGGTATCTGTAGCCGGTATCGCTGAATAAGACCTATTACCATGAAGCTTAAGTCACACCTTAAGAATTTAATTCTTTTGGCCATATCATTGTCCATTGGCTTTTTTACTGCGGAATTTGCTTACCGGATCATACTGTACAGTAACCTGAAGCAATTTGAGCACCTCAGGGATCCAAGACTTTATGACGACTCTTTTTATGGGGATGATTACTGGAAACTCGCTTATCTTTTTGGCAATACCGCAGGAGGGGCAAAAGTACCCCATGAAACCCTGGGTTGGATAGGGGAGTTTGACAGGAACACTTACCTTCATAATGACGAGCCCCAAATCAAGGATAAACGGCCGGTATTGCTCTATGGCGATTCCTTTGCCCAATGTGTAGGTGCCACCTGCTTTCAGGAAATATTGAACAATGACAGTAGCTTTTCAAAGGCACATCACTTTTTAAATTATGGCGTCGGAGGCTACGGAGTGGATCAGATCTACCTTTTGATGCAAAAATCACTCGATCATTTCGAAAAACCTTTTGTGATTGTAAGTATCATGACCACAGATATCGACCGGTCTTATCTGAAAGTGAGGGATGGCCAAAAGCCTTTTTTCACCCTTGAAAAAGGGCAGTTGAAGCTTTCGAAAGACTCGATTTATTCCAATCCTGCTGAATACTTTGAGCAAAATCCACCCCAAATCCGTTCCTATCTTTACCGAAGGCTGATCTATGCGGAAAACTTGATTCCCGAGGTGATCAGATCAAGGCTTCGCGGAAAGTGGAAAGCCATGAGAAATAAAAAGGAGCTGAACAAAGAGATTATTTTAAATATGAAAAAGGAGTTGGACTCCCGTAATTACGACTATGTATTTGTCATTTTTAATCAATTGCTGTCTCCTGATCCGGAAAAACGGGGATGGCGGGACGCTTTCCTTGCTAACCTTTTCGAAGAAAACAACATACCCTATATCCGGTCGAAAGAATTGATTACGCAGGATTCTACTTTTACCAGGTATGATAAACATAATTACATCGACGCAGATAATGGGCATCCGACAACCCATTTCAATAAACTGGTATCTGAAGAAATAAAACGTGTAATATTAAATTAGCCTTCCGGGTGGTGTCAGGTCGACCCATCTCCTTGTCGACCTCCCGCAAAAAAGCTATATTTAAAAGTTCAAGTACAATATGATCTTTTGGTACTGTTTGTGATCAATCACCTGCTATCTATGAAAATTTCACATTTTTTATGGCTGCTTGCCTTAACGAATACCAATTCTTTCGCACAATCAATCCCAACTGCCCATGAAGCAAAAGTATACCGGTCCCTGCAAACAGCATTAGCAGAAAAAGATAAAGTGTATAAGTTGAATCTATCCTCACAGAATTACACAGTGGTGCCAGAAACTGTCGGAGATTTTATCAACCTAAAAGAGCTGGACCTTAGCGATAATCAACTGACAAGTTTACCTGAATCCATAAAAAATCTTCAAAAACTGGAAAAACCGGATTTGTCTTATAACAAATTTGCACAGGTACCAAAGCCTTTGGAAAGTTTGAATAGTCTTTTGATTTTGTATTTAGGAAACAACAGGATTGACAGCCTTTCAGAGGGACTCTTTAAACTCAAAAATCTGAAATTGCTTCACATTAGTAAGTGTGAGGTATCATTGCTGCCTGAAAACATAACAGGCTCGAAGTTAAAAGAGCTTTACCTACCAGGTAACCAACTGAAGCGATTGCCAACGACATTGGGCAACCTGGACGATCTGGAATGGCTCACTGTTTCCGGCAATCAGCTTACTACCCTCCCTGAAAGTCTGGGTAAGTTAACCGGTTTAAAAGGTATCGACCTATCATCCAGTGGGGTAACCGAGGCTGAAAAGGAAAAAGTGAGACAACTGTTGCCAAATTGCGAAGTACGTTGATTTAATTTAATAAAAGCATTTTTATTAAATATTATAATATATTGATTTTCAAATATTTATATTATTATATTTAATCTATTAATTGAATCAACAGCTATCTGGCTTTACCAGGGAGGGACATTTTGTAGAAGCGCGATTTTAAGTTTTGAGCTTATAAAATCCATCAAATTGCCGGTTTCGCTTTGGTTGTAATCAGGCAATACCTTAAATTTCGAAAAAAGCCATAAAATGGATAAAAGGACATTTTTAAAAACTTCTTCAATGGTGGCCACCGGCACGGTATTATCTCCTTTGATGTCTTGTACCCCCTCCGGTAACTCCGACGAGCCAGCCACACCGCTCACCAACTGGGCCGGTAATCTGACTTACAGTACCGGAAATGTGCACTACCCTACATCGACAGAACAGATACAGCAAATAATCCGCAGCGCTCCTGGTTTGCGGGGCCTGGGTTCGCGTCATTCTTTTAACAAGATAGCAGACAGCAAACAAACCCTTGTTTCGCTAAAAGGTATGAAGAAGATCTTTTCCCCAGACCAATCTGCGGGAACCATCACCGTCGAAGCCGGGGTTCGCTATGGCGATATCTGCGGGTATTTACACGAAAATGGCTACGGTTTGCACAATCTTGCTTCTTTGCCGCACATATCAATTGCCGGGGCCTGTGCTACCGCTACCCATGGATCGGGCGTAAAAAACGGTGCGCTGCCCATCGCGGTAAAAGCCATGGAACTGGTGAAGGCTGACGGGTCAGTCACAACCTTGTCGCGGGACAAAGACAAAGCACTTTTTGACGGAGCAGTGGTTGGATTGGGAGCTTTGGGAGTTATTACCAAAATTACTTTAGATCTTATCCCCACTTATCAAATGCAACAGGTTGTTTATCGTAACATGCCCATGAGCGCCCTGGAAGCCAATTTCGGTACCATAATGTCCAGTGGTTACAGTGTGAGCCTGTTTACGGACTGGCGGAACAAAAACATTAATCAGGTTTGGATTAAAAGTCTCACAAACGCTGCCCAAACAGTGACAGGGAAGGAGTTTTTTAATGCCACACTGGCTGAAAACCATTTACATCCGGTAGAAACCCTTTCGGCAGAAAGCTGTACTGATCAATTGGGCATCGATGGTTCTTGGTATGAACGGTTGCCACACTTTAAAATGGGATTCACCCCCAGCCGGGGCGAAGAATTACAGGCTGAATATTTTGTTCCGATGGAGTATGGTTATGAAGCAGTAATGGCTGTTGAGAAAATGAATGAAAAAATAAGCCCACATTTATTCATCTCAGAAATCCGGACCATTGATCAGGATGATTTTTGGATGAGCCCATGCTATAAAAAGCCTTGTGTGGCCATTCATTTTACTTTTAAACCGGAGTGGGATGCCGTTCAAAAACTGTTACCAATGATAGAAGAAGGGCTTTCTCCCTATCATGTCCGTCCCCATTGGGGAAAGCTGTTTACGTTTTCTCCTCAGGTGCTACAATCCCGCATTGAAAAGTTAGCAGATTTTAAAGCATTATTGCTGGAATTTGACCCGGAAAGCAAATTCCGCAATGAATTTCTGAACAAAAATCTTTTTTAAAGCACAAGCGTCCTGTAGGTGTTGCCTAACACTTTCGACAAAATTCTTTGTGTCTCTCCGTGTCTTGGTGGTTAACCATTGTTCACCACGGAGGCACCAAGACACGGAGAGACACGGAGGTTTTTGCTGAGGAGATGAGAATATAGATGCATTCTTGCATTGTGCAACACCCACAGGAGGATGCTTGTGCTATAGGGAATTAGTTATTTTTATTTGATGTTTGGTCAATGTTTGACCTTGGATACTTTGTGGGTAAAAAATCAGGCTACTGCGGTTATCTTTCTATTGAAACATTTAGTAAAGGTAATCCTTACCAAAAAAGTCCAGGCGCTACTAAACAACGTCAGGGGTGTGCTGGAAAAGGTGCAGATCATATGACCACCTTTTATTCGGTAAGCAGATACACAAATTTTTTATGTGTATCGATAAACTGTTGATTTTTATAAAACTTATGAGCCAATTCTCTTTTAATATCTGAAGTCACTTCCAGTTGAATTACCCTTTGATCCCTGGCTATCCGTTTCAGTTTGTCCACTAATTTGTGTCCAATGCCCAGGTTACGACTTTCCGGTCTTATATACATCTCCTGAATTTCGCCGACCAATCCGCTGTGGTGTAGCAAATGCTGAATATGACAGCTAAGAAATCCAACCGGCTTCGTATCAATTGTTGCAAGCAAATAAATGTTATATGGGTTGGCCAGATTTTCAGTAAATATTTCCCTTTGCCTGTTTACGTCAAATTTTTGATTTTCAAGCTCGTTTATGAACACGAATATGGTGTCAAAATCCGTGTTTTTTACTTCTCGAATTTCTATTTTATCCATCATTGAATTTGTTTTCAGACTCAGAGTCTTTCATTAATACCTATTCAAATATAATTATAGAAAGCATTGAACTCTTGCCATACATGCTGAAAAAATCATTTTCATGGACATTCCATTAGAAAATTATTGATAAATTACTATTTCAATCATCTAACTACAACTAAGTTCAATTAAAATGACACACTTCGGAACTAATGATCACTCACGCAGAAACTTTATCAAAAACTCCGCGATTGGCATTGCCGGTATGGGAATCGCAGCACCATTTACTTCTGTTTTGGCAGTTGATAAAACTTCCTTGCAAACTAAAAAACCGGGCATTGCCCTGGTGGGATTAGGCAGTTACTCAACCAATCAACTGGCCCCGGCATTGCTGGAAACTAAGCATTGCTATTTGGCAGGCATCGTTACAGGCACTAAGGAAAAGGAAAAAGTCTGGGCAGAAAAGTACAACATTCCTGCTAAAAATATCTACAACTACGACAATTTCGAAAGCATCGCATCCAATGATGACATAGCTATCATTTACGTGGTTTTACCCAACTCCATGCATGCGGAATTCACCATTAAAGCAGCAAAGGCGGGTAAGCACGTTATCTGTGAAAAACCCATGGCAGTATCTGTCAAAGAATGCAATGATATGATCAAAGCCTGCAAAGATAACAATGTAAAGCTATCCATCGGTTACCGGCTTCAATTCAGTCCCTATCACGAAAAGATGATCAATCTTAACAAAGAACGGCCTTTTGGTAAAGTAACCTACGTTAGCTCCCAGTTTGGTTTTAAGATAGGCGATCCTACCCAGTGGCGCCTGAAAAAAGATTTGGCCGGCGGCGGTGCCTTGATGGACGTAGGCATCTATTGTGTACAGGCAGCACGTTATACTTATGGCCAGGAACCTGTAGCGCTGACAGCACAGGAATTTAAAACTGACCGGAAAAAGTTCAAGGAAGTAGATGAAACAATCACCTGGCAAATGGAATTTCCCGACGGAAGTGTATCTAATCATACCACTTCTTATTCCTTTGGTACCAATCACCTTATTGTAAGCACCGAAAAAGCACGTGGTATATTAATGCCCGCCTATAGTTATGACGGGCTGAAGGGTAGCCTGAACAATGAAATTCTTGATTTCGATGCGCCCAATCAACAGGCAGTGCAAATGGATAATTTTGCTCTTAACGTACTAGAGAATACGGAGTCCATCATTTCAGGTGAGGAAGGGTTGAAAGATATGAAGGTGCTGGAGGCTGTTTATAAATCACTCGCATCAGGAAATAAGCGGGTTAATATCTAATACGAAATACCAGTCGATGAGGTAACCGATCTTTAAATTTCTTTATCTTTTTGATTTCTTGTGGAATTTGTCCTATATTTGTAACTGAAAATTAGTTGCAAACGTTTAATAAATAAAATGATTTGGGAACAATAGACAAGCTCATCAAAAAGTTTAAGTCAAATCCAAAAGATTTTACTTGGGATGAATTGAGAAAGGTCTTGTCTCACTTCGGCTATGAAGAAATAAAGAGTAAAGGAAAAACGGGAGGTTCAAGGAGAAAATTTAAAAATACATCCAATCGTATCATCAGTATACATGAACCACATCCGGAGAAAACGATTAAAAGATATTTAATTAAACAAATAATAGAGCACCTAAACTTGTAAGCCATGAGCAATTATTTGACGTATAAAGGTTATCTTGGTACTGTTAATTTTGATTCTGACGATGAAGCATTTCATGGGAAAATTAATGGCATCAATGACCTGATAACATTTGAAGGCCAGTCTGTAAAAGCGCTTAAAAAAGCCTTTGAAGAAGCTGTGGATGATTATTTAAAAACGTGTCAGGAATTGGGAAAGCAACCTGATAAAACCTATAAAGGAAGCTTTAATGTTAGAATAAGTACCGAATTACACAAGAAGGCCACGACAATTGCTACAAAAAAGCAGATCTCTTTAAATGATTTTGTTAAAAGGGCTATTTATTATGCGATAGCTCATGAAAAGGATATTGATAATAATCTGGCATGTAATTAATATCCATTTATGTAATATCCATCTGTGCAATCACGAGGGGGTTTGTATCGACCTGATGTTTCATATTGAAACGACGGTTGTGCCGCAATGATACATTTGAGTTAAATTTATAATTCCGATTTATATCTTATTTATTTAAAAATCAATATGTTATGATATTGGCATAATGTTGGAGACTATAGCAACATGCTCCGTAACTATTTCAAAAGTGCCTGCCGGATTCTCCTGAAAAACAAATCGTTTTCCATTATCAATATCCTTGGCCTGGCCATTGGCATGGCAGCCAGTCTATTGATATTTCAATATGTGGCCTTTGAATTCAGTTATGATCAATTCCATGAAAAAGCGGAAAATATTTACAGAATTCAGCATGACCGCTATGTTGACGGCAAGTTACAATACCAAAAGGCACAATCTTTTATCCCGCTGGGGAAAACAATGACTTTGGAGTATCCCGAAGTTATTGATTACACTACCTTGTTTAAGATCAGTGATCAGTCAGATATAATCATCACTTCCGTTTCAGATAATGGAAAGAAACTGATGTTCCCGGAAGAGCAGGTTTATCATGTCAAAGGCAATTTCTTCAATATATTTAATTTCTCAATAGTTGAAGGAGATATCAACATGGTTTCGGTGGGAAAAGGAGAGGTTTTAATAGCTCAATCCATTGCTAAAAAGTATTTTGGTGATAATCCTGCTATTGATCAATCGCTTAATCACCCTTACTTTGGAGATTTTAAGGTAGTCGGGGTCTTTGAAGATGTTCCTGACAATTCACACATACAATTTAATTTTCTTTTCGGATGGGAGTCTGTTACCAGTGAAAGGAGAGGAGGAGACGCAAACAATTGGCACTGGGACGGTTTCTATAACTACATTCGCCTGAGCGAGGGTACCGATGTACCCTATCTTGAAAGCAAGTTCCCCAGCCTGGTCGATAAATATATGGGCAACAGACAAAATCCCAATCTTGATCCCGTGTTTTCCCTTCAACCACTCACAAGCATACATTTGCATTCAAATTTACTGGGTGAGGCCGGGAAAAACGGCAACATCCGGTCCGTATCCATTCTTTTTATCCTGGGCTTTTTTATATTGCTTATCGCCTGGGCCAATTATGTCAACCTGTCGACTGCCAAAGTGATGGAAAGGGCTAAAGAAGCAGGTATAAGAAAGTCCCTGGGTTCAACAAAAGGTGATTTGGTAAAACAGTTTTTATTTGAGTCACTATGGATGAATTTTCTGGCGCTGTTATTAGCACTTAGTTTCACCCAGCTTATTGCCAGTGTTTATTTCGAAATCAACGGGCAGGCTATTCCATACAATCAATCCGGACTGTGGGTCTTTTCTGCCAGTTATTTAGTCCTTATCATTCTCGGCTCATTGCTCTCCGCCATTTATCCTACAGCGATTCTTTCCTCCCTTCATCCCTCAAGCATTCTAAAGGGTAATGCTGCCATTATTTCGAAAAAAGGTAATACGGGCTATTTAAAAAAAGCTATGGTGGTTTTCCAATTCACGATATCGATGGGTTTAATAGCCGGGGCAATGGCCATTTTTAGGCAGGTTAGTTTTATGCAGGAAAAAGAATTGGGAATTAACATTGACCAAACGCTGGTGATCAGGACGTTGAATGTATCCGGGCCACCCGGATCAGATTCCCTTTTTAATAAACGGCTGGACATTCTGAAGGACCGGCTATCTTCTTATCCCACAATTGAAGGGTTTGCCGCATCAGCCGATGTCCCCGGCAAAGAACATCTGATAGCCATTCCGGACATCAGGAATATGAATAAAAAGGATCAATGGGCCAACATATACTACTCGCGGGTTGACGTTAATTTTATGCAATTATTCAATGCCAGGCTTGTTGCCGGGAGGTATTTTTCACCTCAACCCTCCTCTAAAGGCAGAAACGTAATCATCAACATGGAAGGACTTAAGGCACTTGGTTTGTCCTCTCCGGGTGAAGCCATTGGTGCTAAAGTTTACCGGGGTAATAACCGGGAAGGAGGGCATGAGATTATCGGGGTGGTGGATTTCAGGGCAACTTCTTTCAAAGAGCAGAATTATCCGATCGCTTATCAGACCTTCTTCGGGCCTGTGAAGTATTTGTCGGTTAAAATGAATTTTACCGGTACAGATCAACTTGAAGAAAACATCGGGTTAATACAGGAGAATTGGAAAAACGTATTTCCGGATACTCCTTTCGACTACTTCTTTCCAGATGAAATGTTCGACCGGCAGTATAAATCCGAGCGGCAATTCAGTAATCTTTTAAATATGTTTACCGGGCTTTCTATTTTTATTGCATGCCTGGGGCTTTATGGTCTTTCATTATTTACAGTAAGACAAAAAACAAAGGAAATCGGCATCAGAAAGGTACTTGGCGCTTCAATCAGAAGCCTGGTAAGGCTGCTTACCAAAGACCTCATGGTTTTGATATTTATTGCCGGCCTGATCGCCATGCCACTGGTATGGATTTTATTGGATCTATGGCTGAAGGATTACCCTTACAGAACTGAAATTCCCTGGTGGATTTTTATGGTTCCCATTTTTTGTGTTACTATCGTTGCTATTTTCACGATCAGCAGGCAAGTTTTTAAGGCTGCCTTTACTAATCCGGTTGAGAGTTTAAAGGATGAATGATGAAATATCCTGTGTAACTTTCATCTGGGGAAATCGTCTTCTAACCGTATTTAAATAGACTGCTATGAAAATAAAAAATTACCTGACCGTAGCTACGACAACCCTCCATTCACTTAGACTGGCCCATACAAACCCTGTTTCTATAATCAAAAATGATTAATACCATTAGCTAATGGTGATTATTGAATACTTTCTGCGGTGAGGCGAGGTGCACCTAAAGCACATCCTGTTAATTTTTTGTTACCACCTTTTGATCAGAAGGTTAAATGATTAAGATATTTATGCAAACATGATAGTCATCATTTCAGGAGCGCCATATCGGTGCTAACTTTAGCTTACAAAATCTCCAGGTAATGGGTGATACACATTGGCAATTATTTACGGTCATGCAAGTTAGTGGAGGAGGGTTATGTGTATGCCGGTAAAAAGCAAAAAAGCAACATGGAATGGAATGAAAAAATGGACCGGATCATTGGTCAGGTACAAGACCTGAAGGATTACGCCTTTGCTTTAGCAGATGAATGTAAAGAAGAAATCAACAGGGCACATCCTTATTTTCGAGAAAGTGCCAAAAACCTTCTCCATTACATTGCTTTGAGACAACATGATGTGCGGGAGCTTCAAAAAAACCTGGCAGGAATGGGGCTTTCTTCCCTGGGGCGCGCTGAAAGTCATGTGATGTCCAATTTGCATCATTTATCAGAGATTCTGAACAAAATTTCAAACCGGCCCGCCTCTAATGAGGAAGACATGCAACCTTCCATTTTCTGGGGGATGGAATTACTGGAAGCGAATACGCATGCCTTGTTTGGCCCGCCATCCCAGGGCAGGGACGGTCGGATTATGGTTACGCTTTCCAGGGATGCAGCCTATGATTATGATCGGATTCATGCGATGCTGGCTTCTGGTATGAATGCTGCTCGTATTAATTGTGCCCACGACTCTCCGGAAGAGTGGTTGGCTATGATTTCCAATATCAAAAAGGCAAAACAGTTGCTGGGTGTGGATTGTAAGATAATTATGGACCTTGGGGGGCCCAAGCTGAGAACCGGAAAATTAGATACCGGCACAAAAGTTTTAAAGTGGCGGGCCATGAAGAATAAAAAGGGGGAAATTGTCGCTCCTGCCCGAATTTTGATAACGCCCGCTGAAAAAATTGTCTCCAGTTCTATACCAAAACCGGAACTTACCTTTTCCATGCCCGAAAAGTGGATAAGTCAGTTAAAGAAAGGTGATAAGATACGTTTTACCGACAGAAGAGGAAAGAAAAGAAAGCTTAAAATTGTTGGAGAAGGAAAGGATGGCTTTTGGGCGGAAAGCGGGAAAACGGCCTATATTGAGCCGGGTACCGTGATGGAACGCTATTCTCCTAAAACCAAGGAGGCCCTGAGGGCAGCAGTACAGGAGTTGCCTGCTTTGGAGATACCGATAACACTAAATGAGGGGGATAAACTAATACTGAAAAAAGCCCTGTCACCCGGACGGCCCGCAGTAATCAATGAACATGGCCAGGTAATCGAACCGGCCTTCATCTCATGCACGCTCCCCCAGGTATTCCAGCATGTGAGGCCGGATGAACCTGTTTATATAGATGATGGTAAAATAGCCGGAAAAATATGCGCTGTTGGTCCCGAGCAAATGACCCTTGACATCACCTCTGCCAAACCCAAAGGAAGCAAGTTAAGGGGGGACAAAGGGATCAATTTTCCCGAAAGCCAAATAAAACTAAACAGTCTCACTGACCAGGATTTGCAAGACCTGAACTTTATCATAGCTCATGCCGACGTAGTGAGTATGTCTTTTGTGAACAACCCTTCCGATATAGCCTTTTTGCTTGATGAGCTGAAAAAACGGGACGCAGAGCATCTTGGAATCATCGTAAAAATTGAAACTCGCCTGGGGTTTGAGAATTTACCATGGATATTGTTGACCGCCATGCGAAACTATCCCCTGGGCGTTATGATAGCACGTGGAGATTTGGCGATTGAATGTGGCTGGGTACGGATGGCCGAATTGCAGGAAGAAATTATGTGGTTTTGCGAAGCGGCCCATGTACCGGTCATTTGGGCTACCCAGGTATTAGAAGGCCTTACCAAATCAGGCCTGCCTTCCCGGGCCGAGATCACCGACGCAGCAATGGCCCAACGCGCTGAATGCGTAATGCTCAACAAAGGCCCTTATATTGTAAAAGCCATTAAGGTTTTGGATGACATCCTGAAGAGAATGCAGGATCATCAGGTCAAAAAGTATGCTACTTTACGCAAGTTAAAGGTATCCACCCAGTTTAAATCCTGAGGCTACTGACCTCAAATATGTCTGATCCCGACCATTACCCAGCTACTTTATTTACTATCCAGGGGATTTTCTTTGCCGGTAATATTTGGCTTCCTGATTTCCATACCCATTTCATGGTATTTTATGCACCAGTGGCTGGCTGATTTTGCTTATGCCACAGAAATCGGCATATGGCCTTTTGTTATAGCAGGTATTTTTGTCCTGGGCATTGCTTTGTTAACAGTGAGTTATCATGTGTTCAAAACTGCCACCAATAACCCGGTTGAAGCGCTGCAGCAGGAATAGGAGGTAGGAATGAGCATTTATGCCTGACAGAACCATTGTTTGTCATTAAATTAGTAAGTATATTGTTGTAACAATTAATGTTCAATGGTTTATGATGGCATTTAAACAAACAGAAAATTTTAAGAGCCGGTTTGAACATATCATAATTATTATTGTAGCCCTGCTGAACACTACTTCTTTTACACCGGAGGCCCAGAATGAAGATTTGCGGCAATATCGGAATTTTTTCAACAATCAGATAGGCGCGTATCAATATTGGCTTAAAGCGACTTCTTTGAATCAGGCCTTGACAGTTGACAGCACAAGATCAGGAAATCTACCTGACAAATTAAAGATTGGCAAAGAGATGATTACACTTTATCTCATCACTCCAAACGTTTCCTCCTGGAGAGCCCTTAAAAACGAATTTAAAACAAAGACCGAAAATGACATTGAAACGGCATTAATGGAGTATTTTGTTTACCTCATGGACTTAGATAATAACCAGTCTTCTATCGTGATCCGAGGTAAGGATACGCTCATTAAATTATTCTATCATGATGGAAAAGTTCAAACACAGTCCACTATTTCCAAGGGAGAGGTAGAGGGAAGTTTTTCTGTGAAAATCGATAATTCCAAATTTACGGGTAAAGAGTCCTTAAAAGTCCGGGGCACCGGGGCGGTAGTTAAGTCAAAAATTATTAAGCTGTTGAAAGAGGACCTCAGCAAGTCAGACTACCGGCCTGCCATTGATGCGGACAAATTTGAAATTAAGGTTAGGAATACTGCAGATGACCTCATCGAACTTAAGGCAATAAATCTCACAAAACGCGTCATTCCCGGGAACTTGCTTGGCATTGGTTATTATGAATTGCTGGATTACCGGATCGAGCTAATTCCTGACCCGGAACGGCGTGAGAGGATTGATGTCAGATTCAAAGTAAGGGGTAAATATGGTTCGGGATGGTTTGCACCCAAAAATGAAAGATACAAACCCATGGCACCCAGATACCAATCCTATTTGAATGCTTACACCAGTGACCTGAAAGATGCGATCTTAAACATGCTTCAAAAATGAATAGTCTTGAAAAAGCCAATCTTGGCCAGCGGATTGGGTTCCTAATCCTGGGATTCGACCTGTTACTTTTCGTATTATTGATCGCTCTGAGTGCCCTGAGAATGATGGATGGGGATGAGTTCAATGAAACCCTGGTTTTACTGGTTCCACTGCGGGGGTTGTACACAGGAAACATCGTAAAATATTTAATAGCTGACAACTCATTAAAGGTAACTGACCGGGTAAAATCGAGGTTTTATGGAACCATTGTTACTTTAGTGATCTCACTACATTTCATAAGTGTTATCGGTGTCATATTTATTTTTGGACTGGGAGGAAACACCGATCTGTTTTGGCTCAGAAACGGTATTGCTATTATTGAAACATTTTTTGGGGTTTACTTGTCGCAGGTTATTCCCGATCTTTTTAGTATTTCAAAAGCCACTTAAACGTGTTTGGCCTCCAATGTGTTCACCACCCATTAAAGAACCATGGCTAAAATGTGAAATTAAACTCAGAATTCTCCCTTCTGATTGTTGGCTTTTGGACCCCCTCCGAGATTCTAACAACCTCGTGAATAATATAATCTTTAAGTTCGCTGACTTGTAACCCGTTGTTATCAGCATCTGCTTTATCCAATTCAAGGGTTTCTCCACCCCGGATGCCCTTAAATGCCTTGATCAGTGCATAACTAAAAACCCCGTTCCGAATGCTTTTGTTCCCATCAAACCAACCTTCCAACGATTTGCTCATCCCTGAGGAAGATATGATCCATGCTCCTGTTTCCCTGCGGAAATCACGGAATAACTCCTTCATTAATTCAAAGTCAGCAGGTTGAGGATCCGCTTCGCCTGAATAGCAGGCATCCAGCAAAAGCAACTTTCTCCTGGCCGGAATGCCGTCCAGTAAACTTTCAAAATCTTGAAATTTAATACCATGATCAGCCGGAGAATCAGGATCCGTATGGTATGTACAAAGGTAATAATTCAAATCATCGGCAAGTATTCCATGACCATTAAAAAACAAAATAACCATATCATCGACTTTGCTCTGAAGTAATTTCTGTCTTATAAGCTCAAGTGCTTGCCTACTAGCATCTTTATCTATGAACAGCATGGTATCCAAAACGTTGAATTGTTTGTTGTATTGAAGTATCGCCTCTGCCACATCCCTCACGTCTTTTGCCGGGTATTGAAGGGTGTTGAAATTTTGGTTGGCATGACGATAATTACCTACACCCAGGCCGACGTAATACAGTTTGGGTTTTCCCGGAAAGCCGGTGTATTCTATTTGGATACTTTGCTTTAGCGATTCGATGCCGATTTCATTTTGGACTGAGTACTCTAGGACGTTAAGCCCATTGGAAAGCGCTACATCAACTTCTATTTCTTTGAATTCCCCCGGATGCACTTCAGATAGTTTAAGCCCTTGGCGACCATAGACAGGAATGCCGTTTACCCATACATTGAGCCTTCGTAGTCTATATCGCCTGTCTCTGACCGAACACCTGAAACGATGCTGCCTTTGATCCGTTTCCTGATAGAAAGGTTGATCAATAAGTTGTATTTCAGGGGCGTCATACTCATTTACAAATTGCAAATTGACATAGTCGTTGATGCTAGCGGCATTAAATCCCATTTTAGCCAACCTTTTCCGATAGGCATTTTGGTAAGACTTTAATAAGGCGGTTTGTTTGGGATTCAGCCTTTTTACCAAAATATCGGGGCGGTTATACTGAATATCAAATTGATCAAATGGATGGACCTTTCCATTCAATTCGTAATGAACTACTTTGGTTCCTAAATAAGAAGCGGAATAAAACCCGTCGTAGGTAAATGCCATGTATTCATTTTTCTGTCTTATACTTACCAGATTGAGTATTGCTTTACCATTCTTCCATATTTTAGCGGTATTGTCATCACTGCCACTCAGCACATACTTCCCTTTGGGATCCCAGCAGACCGAATTTACTGTACCTTTGTGTCCTTCCAAGGCTCTTGGCCCAATCGTGAGTTCAACACCGGGGTTGATCTCCTTGATCATACCGCTCTCCAAATCCCAGATTCTCACAGAATGATCGGTTCCACCGCTTAAGAACTGTTTTCCATCAGGACGCCATTGAACCTCACTAACCTCCCCGTAGTGATATTTAAAGTCTCTGAACCATTCGCCACGATTGTAATCCCATGCTTTAATAAGACCATCTTTTCCAGCACTCAATATATATTTCCCATCCGGACTCCAGGAAAGGCTGGTGATATCCTTTTTGTGTCCTTTTGTTTGCTGAGAAACTTCTTGTCCGCCACCTTTTTTAAAAAGTATGGTGGTGCTTTGCTGCAACCCCTTTTGAATGACTTTGGCTTTCTCTCCTGAAGCCACATTCCATATCACAATGATCTCCCGATTTGTTGGAGATTCGATTCTAAATTTCTCATCACCTGTTCTTCTGAGCGTATGAGTCGCTGATATCGAAGTAACAATTTGTTGCTCATCGGGACTCCAGTCCAGGGCTGTAATTTTGTGACTTTGTACTGCCCAAGAAGATAGTACTGAACCTTTCCGAAGGTCTAATATCGTTATGACTCCTTGATCTGATTTTACTGATGCCATGGCGCCAAATTTTCCGGAAGGGCTCATTTTAAGCATGTTGAGGTTGAAAACAGACTTTTGTAACGCAGGAAAAAATTGTTCGCCATATCTTTTAAACACCATCAGCGTCTTAACAGTATCCTTGTAAAAGCTTAGAAATCCTGTGAAGGTATGGCTATCTTCACTCCAGCTAACATCCCTCAGACCTTTAATATCCTGTACAATTCTAAGTGTTTTGGCGTTCCACACCTTGGTGGATTCGTGATTGGTGTATGTTATAAAGTTACCATCCGGACTCCAACTAACATCGATCACTGCCGATAGACTTAAAAAGTTTCTGAAGGGCTGCTGGTTTTGCACGTGCCAGATATTGACGATCCCGGGAGAGCCACCCGTGGCAACCCACCGGCCTTCGGGGCTCCAGGCCAAACCCATTCCAATATAATTGTTTCCATCCATTTTTCCCGTTACTTTGCCAGAATTGATATTGATGATGTACAAAGTATCATCGAGGAACTCCCTTACCGCGACAAACCGGCCATCGGGACTTCCCACCAGGGATGAAACTCCGGATTTAACCAGAATTTTCCTTTTCAGCTCTCCTGTTGAAGCATCCCAAACTTTTAGATAAATTGGAATTCTTTCACCCAATAGTTTAGCAGTGAGGGTTTTACCAGGCCCTTTCTTGAAGTACATGGGCTCTCCGCTTACAATACTTTTACTGTCCTTCGTCCATATCAAAGTGGATATGGAGATATTTTTATTGTCTATAACGCGGATCTGCTTTCCCTTGTAAGCTTCCCAGATAATGATTTTGCCGGAATTATCAGCACTGACAACATATTTCCCATCCGGGCTCCAATCAATAGCACCAATTGCGTTATCGTGACCCAGTAATGTAAAGCGTTCATCAGCTCCCTGAAAAGCTTGTGTTTTTTTTGGAGGTGCGAATTCCAGTATTTTTAAAACGTTATTTTCTATGCCACAGGCGATGAGGTTATCTCGCGGACTCCATTTCATGGCCTTGATTTTATGGTAGAGAAAGAATTCTTGTACGGGCTCATCCTTTTCCGGATCCCACACAATAACACTCCCATCGGTTGAAGCACTGGCGAAATACCTGCTATCCGGATTCCAACTTACCGCCGTTACTCCGCCAGTATGCTTACTGAGGGTATTCACCACCCTTCCGGAGAAAGATTCCCATATTTTGATTTTGGCATCCGCACCGCCGGTTACCAGGTATTTTCCGTGAGGACTCCAACTTATTGAGGTAATAAAATCCGAATGGCCTACCTGAAATTTGATGTCAGGTATGTTTTGGCCTGATAGTGTGGAGGCATTTGAAAACAATAACATGACCATTAGCGGCAAATGCATTACCGCACGTGCGTGGTTAGGTTTCATTTTAGTCGGTTATTTTTATGATAGGAAGTGTTTTGGAGACTGTTAAATTATAGGCTGAGGTAGGTTTAGGATTCCCGTTCTCACTGGTTTTCAAGAAATTTTTAATTGCAAAATCTGTGCCGCTAACGGGCTTTTGGTGCTTGTATAGAATGTAGTCATCACGATCCTTAAGTAGTGAAAGCGTAAATACATTCACACCTGTGTTTAAATCCCATATTCGGATTCTCCCTTCATATTCTCCGCTAATAATCCATTTACCATTTGGGCTCAGGTTGACTGAACAAAATCCTCCTGAGCCGGCAGAAAGTTTTTTTGTAACCAAGCCTGAATCTATGCGCCATATGCGTATAATATGGTCGTCGCCGGCGGATACCAAGTACTTTTCATCGTTGCTGAAAATTAACGCGGGTGTAGTAGCTGAAAGGCCTCCTAAAACCTTGTGAACCCGGCCATTAAAACTATCCCATATCACAATAGCCTCACAATTTAAGGTAGCTCCGGCTATGTAATCGCCAGTAGGACTGAATTGAATAAATCCATTTCCCGGACATTTTGCTACTCTTTCAGTATATCCCCTGATGGTTCTTACCAGAACACCGGATTGTATGTCCCAGACCTGATAGTGACTTGTATAATAACCAGTGGCCAGATAACGTCCATCAGGACTCCAACTGAAGCTGATTACAGGCCAGTTCCAGCGACTTTCAGCGCCAAAACTTCGTATCAGCTCATGACTGTCGGCATCCCAAATCTTAAC
Organism: Cytophagales bacterium; assembly: GCA_022360015.1. Taxonomy (GTDB): domain Bacteria; phylum Bacteroidota; class Bacteroidia; order Cytophagales; family Cyclobacteriaceae; genus Agaribacillus. The sequence continues at coordinate 83,625 of JAKSDQ010000089.1, read as the reverse complement.
AATACCCTTTTCATCACCACTGGCGTAACGTTTGCCATCATGGCTCCATTCAACGGCCGTAATCGAATGGTCATGACCTTCAAAACCTGTTAAATGGTTCAACCCGGGAACTGTCGAAATGGTAATTTTCTTGTCCTTACCGCCCGTCAGAATTAATTGATTATCAGGGCTAATGGCAATGTCATTAATAGCACCTTTATGAATAGGTGGCGAGCGGGTCAAACTACCGGTTGTTAATTGCCATAGGCGAAAATATCCTTGTTTACCCCCACTAACCACGAATTCGCCATTTGAACTTGTTTCGACATCAAAAAATTCCTCCGGTGAAAAGGGCAAAAACTTTTTCACAAGTGTCCCTTTGACATCCCAGATTATTATCATGCCGTCACTTGTGGCCCCGGCGAGGTACTTTCCATCGGGGCTCCATGCCAACCTGTTAATTTGCCAGGTGCTTTCAATGGTCAGGTGACGCCTACCGGTAGGAAGGGAATACAAATTGACTTGTCCTTTTTCACCACTAACAGCAATTATATCCCCGGAGGTATGAACGTCCATAGCCACAATACATTTCTTTTCATTCCAGGTGATCTCATGCATGCCACCATTAACGGTCAATCCCCATACAACAAAAGAATTGCATTTTAATTTTGTAACAAGGTTTTTACCATCTGGCGTAAACCTGATAAACTGGTGGTTGAAAGAGCTTATAAATCCTTTAAATTCTCCCACCTTTTTTACCACCTTTCCGGAGTTAATGTCCCAAACCAAAATTTCACCCAGAGAATTGTAACTCGCCAAATACTGACCATCAAAACTGAAGGTGAGCCCACTTACTCTTTGTTTGGCTCTTATCAGTGTCTTTACAACCCTACCTTCGGGGTAGTGCCAGATAAGGATGGAATCTGCGCTGCTACTTGCGATTAGTTTTTTCCTCGGGTGAAAGATCAGGTTTTCAACCCTTCCAAGATGCTCCTTAAAGGTTTTGATAGGTCGCCCAGTGGTGGCATTACACACCATCACGGTTTTACCACCGCTGAAAGCGAAGTAGCTACCGTCGGGACTATACCCTACCTGATTAATGTTAGACTGGTGACCTGCAAAAGTACGCGACAAAGACTGACTTGGCATATCCCAGATTTTAACAATCCCATCCACATCCCCACTTATCAGGCGTTTTGAATCCGGGCTCCATGCAATGGACCTTACGGCCTTTTCATGTTTCCTTTGTTCTATCAAACTGCTTTGGGCTAAAACCAGGGCAGGATAGAAGTAAACAATAAGCGCGACCAATGCTTGACTATTCATGCCGGAACAGTTACGTATATAAATTTACTTAATCTGCTTATATTTTCTTCAATATTAATGACAAAATTTTCCATCATACCCAGGTAGCTTTTAAGTATTTGCAAAATCCTTTCTCTTTTGATAGTCAATTCTATAAAGTATTGATATTCAATAATTTGATTATTTCATAATGGCCGGCAAGTTGCGGTAATTACATGAATTATGCAAAAAGATGTTAATCCGGGCATAATTAAAAGTAACCGGTAAAGGTCGATCCGCATTAAACCTGGGATGCCTATGCGATTTTTTGTTGTAAATGAATACTAAGTCCCTACAATTAACCCGGTTGAAGCCCTGCAACAAGAATAGCTGACGGATTCTATTTTGAATTTACAACAATTTGCCCTTCTCCTTGTTTAAAAATCAGGCAGTCAGAAAGTTGCCGGAATTTATTCAGAATGCCAATCTCAAAAACATGAAAAAAATCAAGCCAAAGCCAGGGCAGGAGTCAGTTTGGGATTACCCACGACCCCCTGGAATAGAACAGTTTAATGGTCATATCAGGATTATATTCAACCAAGAAATCATTTTGGATACCCATCGAGCCTGGCGAATCCTGGAAACCAGTCACCCACCCACTTACTATCTCCCAAAAGAGGATTTCCGGTCTGGCGTGCTGCAAGGTGTACAAGGCATTTCCAATTGTGAGTTTAAGGGAAGTGCCAGGTATTATGATATCATACTAAGGAACAAAACGGCACCCGGGGCTGCCTGGGAATATTCACAGGCCAGGGGAGTGTATAACGCGCTTAAGGATCATGTGGCTGTGTATGCACATAGGATGGATAGGTGCTATGTCAACGATGAAGTGGTTCAGGCCCAAGAAGGCGATTTTTATGGCGGTTGGATAACATCCAATATTGTCGGTCCATTTAAAGGCGCTGCCGGAACCTGGGGTTGGTAGCAGCACCGCAACCCGCTCAGGGAAAGAGATTTCGCTGCCAAAGATCTTTTGGAAAAAAATAGTTTAAACAGATACAAAATTTATATGCATATTATATTAATCTAATTATTTTTGTAAAACAAGGTGAGGAACCTGATAATATACCTTATGTAAGATTATTCACAAATCGGGCATCAGTGTTAAGCATATTTTTTAGTTAAGGCGTAGTATAATTAGTTGTCATGTCAAAAGCGTTAATTTGGGGTATCATGTTAATTACCCTGGGAGTCCTTGTGACTGCCGTCATGTGGAAAAACCCCCTTGCCCCAACTTTGAGATCAAATGAACTGGAAACGGCAAAAGTTGATGTCGGTAGAGTTATGCAAACCGTGCCCGCAAAGGGGGTTGTGGAACCGGAGAATGAAGTGCTGCTTTTAAGCCCGGCAGCATCTGTGATCACAGATATAAAAAATGGCGTAGGGAGCCGGGTAGAAAAAAATGACATTATTTTGAAGCTGGACGATAAGCCTATCAGGGACCAGATTGAAGAAATAGAGGACCAGATTGAAGTTAAAAACAATAATCTGGAGAAAACCCTGCTGAATGACAAAAATATCCGGGTAGATCTGGCTTACAATGTGGAAGTAAAAAAATTGAAAATTGTTTCCATAAAATCTGAATTGGCGGATCAGGAGCAGCTTCTGGAAGTAGGTGGTATATCGCCGGCAAAATACGAGAAAACAAAACAGGAGCTTACACTAGCCCAAAAGGATCTTGAGACAATTCTGGCAAAAAATGCCATACGGTTGAAACAATTGTCCACCGAGGAAAAGGGACTCAGGCTTCAAATTGAAATCCAACAAAAGCAGTTGGACGAAAAAAAAGATCTACTCCGTAAAATGGCCATCCGTGCCCCTTCATCCGGAATCATTCTGGAAGTGAATGGCAAAGAGGGTGAAAAAGTAGATACAGACCGATTACTCGTCAGAATGTCTGATCTTACAACTTTTAAGCTGAGTGCATCTATAGAAGACACGTACGCGAATGCTACCAAAACCGGTCGCGGCGTCTATGCCCTGCTTGACGGAAAAAAGTTTTCAGGAAAAATCGGGACCATAAGTCCCACCATCAATGATGGAAAAATTGAATTTGATGTGTTCCTGGATCAGAGTGATTATTCCGGGCTGCGGCCTAATATGTCAGTTGATTTAATGGTGGTGCAGGTAAAAAAGGATAGTGTGCTTAGAATAAAAAAGGGGCCTGCTTTTGGAAAATCAAAGAAACATTTCATTTACTTTAAGGAACCGGGTAAAGCACTGCTTAAGGAGGTAAAAACCGGATTGTCAGGCAGTGAATATTATGAGATAAAAGAGGGAGCCCAACCGGGGGATGAGCTGATTATCTCAGACATTTCATCGTTAAGAAAGTTAAGGGAAGTCGAATTAAAATAAACTAAAAATCTTACTGTGCTTCATGATAAATAATATCATTTTTCTGATCACCACACTCTTATTACTACACCCAGAAAGCCATGCACAGAATACCGCAAACGTCGTAAAACTCACATTGTCAGATGTGGTAACTATGGCTATTCAGCAATCGCCGTCCATCAAAAACCATCAAAACAGAAATGTCAATAACTACTGGCGGTGGAAAAATTTTCAAGCCAATTTCAGGCCACAGTTGCGACTTTCAGGGGATCTTCCTAACTATCAGGTTTCCAATGAACCGATTACACAACCTGATGGCAGCATTGAATTCAGACAAATATCACAATTAAGGACTACCGCAGATTTGGCGCTAACCCAAATTATTCCCCAGACGGGTACCACTATTTACGGCGCATCGTCTTTGTACCGGGTGCAGGACTATAATAAAAATACAATAGAATGGTCCGGCTCACCTTTTTATATTGGCTTTGAGCAACCCTTATTTGCCTACAACTGGTGGAAATGGTCCAGGATGACTGAGCCGTTGATTTACGAAGAAGCGCAAAAACAATATGTTGAGTCCGTTGAACGTGTGTCACTCTACGCGGCAAGAAGATTCTTTTCCTATCTCAGGATTCAAACCAATTACAACCTCGCCGCCAATAACCTCAAGAATAGTGAAGACAATTTGAAAATCGCCGAGGTAAAAAGAAAACTTGGAAAAATCTCTGAAAATGACTTTTCGAGAATTCAGCTATCCGTCCTGAATGCAAAAAAGGCACTCAATAACTCGAGTATGGATTTAAAAAACGCTGACTTTGAACTTAAATCCTACATTGGTATGAATCAGGATACCCAAATAGCGTTAACTGTTCCTCTTGAAATGTCGCTTTTCTATATTGATCCGGATTTAGCACTTCAGCAGACCTTGGAAAACAGGAAGGAGGGCCCGGAATTTGAGCGACGGTTAATCGAAGCAGACCGGGACCTCACCAGGGCCAAACGCAACACCGGACTTAGCACTACGCTGAGAGGAAGTTATGGAACATCCAAAAATGCATTTTCTTTGTCAGATGTTTATCAGGAAACCGAAAAGCAGCAAACGCTGAGACTTACTCTGAATATTCCCATCCTGGATTGGGGAAAATCTGCCTCAGCAGTAAAACTGGCCGAGTCGCGCCGGGAGCTAGTACTGTACGATGTAGCGCGTGAAAAACTGGATTTTGAACGTGAGGTTGTGGTGCAGGTCGAACAGTTCAACCTGCTGAAAGATCAGCTTGAAACTGTAAGAGAAGCAGACAAAGTGGCCGAAAATGGCTACCAGATAGCCCTGAAGCGATTTCAAAATGGAGAAATAAGCATCACTGATCTTAATATTTCTTTATCAGAAAGAGAAACAGCCAAAAGGGATTATATTTCTTCCATCCGGGACTATTGGGAATCCTATTACTATTTAAGGATACTCACACTATATGATTTTGAATTAAACGATAAGATTCTATATAGCAACCCATCACTTTCGCCGAATTAGTTTATTACAACCGGACCGAAAAGAATCTTATTTATCCATATGATCAATTGGTAAGATTATAGTCACAAAACTATAACAAAAAAACAACTTTCATTTTTTGCTAACCTTTCAGGGATAAAATACCTTGAGATAGTTAATGTGAAAGCATAGTAGCATTGAGTAAGTATCATCAATTGTTATTCATTCTGCAAGCCATTAGGAACATAAATTAATATTATCGCTGGATATTTTTAACCTGGCCAATCTTATAGATGAAAATGAAGGGGGTTACAGAACTATTTTCAACGATCAAATCTATAATGTCATCGGTTTTAATGAAGCGACACAAACTTATCAGTATGAGGTAAACGCTGACTATGGCAGCAAGCGGTACGAAGGAAATGGTTTTAGTATGATAACCATACTGCTATGTTCCGTAATTATTTTAAAGTTGCTGTTCGAAACCTTTCCGGAAACAAGGTTTTCTCGCTGATTAATATGCTTGGCCTGGCCTTAGGAATGGGGGTTTGCTTGTTGATTTACCAATATATCAATTTTGAATTGAGCTATGATAAATTTCATATAAATGCTGAAAATACTTACCGGATCACACAAACATTCACCAACAGGGAAGACCTCAAACCAAGCGTATATACCACTTACGCCCTGGGCCCCAGAGGGAAGGAAATGATCCCTGAAATAATAGACTTTGTCCGGATCCGTCCATGGGAAATTGAACCTGTTATCACCAATACTGAAAATAACGAAACCCATCAGGAGGATAAGGTTTGGTCTGCCGACAGTGATTTCCTGCAAATGTTTAACTTTCCGTTGAAGTATGGGGATCCCGAATCAGCATTGCAAAACAAACATAGTGTGGTGATCACCGAACAAATGGCCAATAAGTATTTTGGCGACACCTTTCCCATAGGCAAACGACTCAAAGTAAGTTTGGGTATTACCAGCGGGGATTTTGTAGTTACCGGTGTATTAAACAAACTTCCTGTTAATAGTCATCTTCAATTCGACATGCTTTTACCATTGGCCTTCCTGCTTGAAAGTCATACGTTTTACAGGGAAAACGACAGTAATGGTTAGGGGTTGGTAGACTTTGTGACTTATGTTACAGTTGATAAAAAGGCAGATCTGGCGGTGGTTGGAAAAAAGTTTAATGAGCTAGTAGCCACTTCCGCGGGAGCTGGGTCTGATGCGATGGTGTTCAAATGGAAAATTGGATTTCAACCGATTACAGATATCCATTTAAGGTCTGATTACAACCCTGAGCCGGCTATCAATAATGGAGATATACAACACGTACAATTTTTTTCCATCGTGGCCGTCTTCATTCTTCTTATGGCCTGGGTGAATTACATCAACCTTTCTACCGCGAGGGTCATGCACCGGGCAAGAGAGGTGGGTATTCGTAAGTCAATCGGTGCCTGCCGAAAGCAGTTGATAAGCCAATTTATCCTGGAGTCTTTACTGATCAACTTCATAGCAGCCCTGCTATCCCTGGGCATTCCCTTTTTGACCTTGCCTTTACTCAACAAAATTATTGGAAAAAAAATAACATTCAGTATGGTATTGAGTCCGGAATTTTGGATTTGGTTTGTATTGATTGTCATCCTTGGTGCTGTGCTTTCTGGCCTCTATCCGGCATTTGTCTTGTCTTCTTTCAAACCAGTGAGCGTACTCAAATCGAATAAGACAAGCGACGGCCGGGGATTTGGTTTGCGCAAAGGCCTCATCGTATTTCAATTTTTGTCCTCGGTACTGCTTATTTCAGGAACCTACCTTGTATACAAACAGATCACCTTCATGAAGGAACAGGATTTAGGGGTGGATATGGAAAAAATTCTGGTGCTCAATGGTCCCCGGGTATTTTTAGAAACATTGGAAAAAGGGGAGCGGGAAGGCTCCAAATACCGGACTTTTAAGAACCAGGCGACTAGCCATCATGCTGTTACATCTGTATCTGCCTCGAGCTCCGTGCCGGGTAGGGGGTATTATTATACCGAGGGTTTCAGGAGGTCAGGTGCTCCTAGAGATGCCGATAAAGGCGTAAACATCATTATTGCAGATACCGACTTCACGGATGCCTATGATTTGGAGTTCCTGGCATTGGTTCCTTTTTCAAAAGAGATTGATCCGGACAGGTGGGGAATTATTAATGAAGAAGCCCTTAAAACATTCGGGTTTAGTAGGGCAGAAGAAGCATTGCATGAAAAGCTGGTGAACAATTGGGGAGATACGTTAGAAGTATCAGGTGTTGTGAAAAACGTTCATTGGAATTCTCTCAGGGATGCTCATTCGCCGGTTCTGGTTGCTTTAAATAATAATTGGGGTGAATATTTTTCCATTAAAATAAAATTATCAGATATTCCGCAAACCATTGCCCATATTGAGGGTGCCTACCACACGGTTTTTCCCAACGACCCGTTTCATTATTTTTTCCTGGAAGAGGATTTCAACAGGCAATATCAGGCAGAACTCCGGTTTGGAAAATTGTTTTCCGCATTTTCCCTCCTCGCGGTCTTTATCGCCTGCTCAGGACTTTTTGCACTTGTTTCCTTTTCGGCCACTTTGAGGGTCAGGGAGATTGGGATAAGAAAAGTCTTTGGAGCCAGCACGCATAACCTGATGGTTTTATTGTCCGGGGAATATCTTGTCCTGCTATTGGTGGCGGTCATATTGGCCATTCCGGTGATTATCTTGTGGGGCAGGGATTGGTTGAATAACTACGCTTACAAGACTGGAATGGCGCTTGATATCATCTTAATGCCAGTCCTGATTCTGGTATTTGTTTCATTTTTAACCGTGGGTTACAGGACATACGTAGCGTCGATCGCAGATCCTGTAAATTCTTTGAAAGCCGAATAACGTTTAAGGTTCATTAATAATATCCGGTTAAAGAAGAGAAAATACCATAGCCCTGCTTCTTTCAGTTGTACTAATAGCTTTGAAATCAGTAAATTCTATTTTTTTTAGCTTAGAAATTATATGATTTTTTTAATAAAAAACTATAAAATCCTTTGTTTTTTTTATCACTTATATTACTTTTAAGAGTAAGAATGTGATTTTTTTAAGAAGATGGAAAGCTTCAATCAGCAATTTTAACAGACTATTGCTTTGAGCGTTAGATCGGATGCAGGGTACTGATCTTAAATATCACGATAGCAGGTATTCATCTTGTCTTGAGCAGTCCTGAATTGAATTGTATAAAAATTAACCAATCTAACACCACTATGAAAAAGACAACAACCGCTGCTTTTTTACTTCTTTTAACTTCTAAAGTACTTTCCCTTTTCAACAGTAGAGAAGCAACTCCATGATTTATTTAGCCAGAAATTGGTAGTTACGGCTTTAAGACAAAGATGATGTCCGGAGCCAATCATGTGATTTCAGAATGAATAAGAGATAATATATAGGTAATTGACCCGCCTTATAAAGTTCTGAATTAATTATTTAACAAGTAAAATTAACCAAAATCTAACATTGCTATGAAAAAGATAACCATCTTCGCTTTTTTACTTCTATTGAATTTTGCATTTTTTTCCTGTTCTACTGAAGAAGAGGAAACCCCTGATTTATCTGATAAGGAATTGGTCAAAGTCTCTCTCGGATCACTTAAAATAGACCAATCCGATGCTGCCAATCAAAGGACAAGTGCAGTACCATCTACTGTTGAATTCATTGATGTGGTTTATGGGCCATTTCCTGAAGTGATCAGTGATAATCCCGGAGATATTACGGAAAGGGTAATAACATCTTTTCCCGTAGATGAATTTCCGGATAATTATACCATCGAATTAGAAAGGGACAGGGAATACTATATTGGTATTGCGGCATATAGCCTCAAGCAACCAAGATTCCAACCTATATACGAGACTTTCTTCTCGCTTTCAGGAACACAGCCGGTGATCTACGAGATAAATGACGATTTAAAGAATGATTTTTATGCCTTTTCCAAAATATTCACGGCTGAGGATAATATGAGCATCGATGCGGTGCTGAATAGGGTCAGCGTGCAGTTCAGGATACAAATGCCTGAAGGCGTCACTTTACCCTCCAACGCGGTAAAGGGAGAAGTAAGTATCAATGATGAGTGCCAGGACGGCCTTGGGGCGATTCATTTGGATTTGGTATGGGCGGGTGACATATGTGATGAGTTTACTTTCACGTTTACCGCTGATCTAACAACATCCCCCGGAATTAACACCATATTTCACACTATGCCATTCTCAGAGTCAGGTGCAATGGGTGGTACCAGACCTCTTAGAATATCGGTTAAACTGCTTGATGAATTAGACGCAGTGATTGCCGAGGGAACAGCACAAATGGATACAATTGCCAAAAACAGGCTTTACAACTTTATACTGGATCCTACTGTTGTTGACCAGGCTATTTCCATCGACGTTGACGAAACGATACAAGAGGAGGTAGATGTCGTCGTAGAATAATTCTTAGTATTCCTCAGGGAAGAAGGGTGTCCCATAACGCTGAGCCAATCAAGGCGGGGACTATATATTTTGGCTCAGTGTTTTTGGCACCCTTCTGTTTTTCCTGGTAATCAAATAGCGCAGGCGTCTCGTGGCTGTGGCACAACGTTTTCGACAAAACTCTTTGTATCTCTTTGTGTCTTGGTGCCTTCGTGGTGAAAAATGGTTAACCACGGAGGCACCAAGACACGAAGAGACACAGAGGTTTTTGTCTGTAAAATAAAAATACAAGCACCGTCTTAAGTTGTGCAACACTTCTGCTGGATGAAACACCCGAGATCACCAGTCATAGTGTGACTCGAAGTCATACAATGGTACCGGTGGAATATAAAAGTAAATTTAACAAAGATGCAGCCGTATGGGTTTAGCTGGATATTCATGCAAAGTTTTTGGAGTTTATCTTAACTGTCTGAGGTCTATTATTTGCGTAGCCCGATTATTGTTCCTATATTGCTGTGAGTCCAAATTGCCCGCTATGAAATTTCTATCACTACTACTATTAACAACGATAGTATCTGGCTATCAATTCTGTTTTAGCCAGTCTATTTCAGAAAGAATTGGTAATGACCCCATTTGGGGTGTCGGGTACGGAGGGGTATCAGCCGGGACCGGAGATATGCCGGGGCATCAGGTAATGGTTAACGTACAAAAAAGAATGACGAAGATCACGGGCTTTGATGTACGCATGGTTGGCACTTTGATTCAACAAAATACTATATATGCCCCCGGGTATGAAGTTTATGAAAAATCTAATGGTGTTTCCCTGGAAGCTGACTATCATTTGTTTTTGAATATTGGCAGGGTCTCCTTCTATCCATCGGTGGGACCAACCGTTAGATACAGTCATGAAAGACACATCCTAGGCCTTTCCATTGCCAAAGACGCCCGTGGAAATATTGTGAATTTCGATTATATACTCGTTGAGTCCAAACCATTGCAAATCGGATATACACTTGGGTTGAATCTGGATGTTGCCATAACCCGGTCAGTTATCCTGGGTATTCGTGGCTCTACCCAAAAATTTAATAGTGGTCATCAATTTACTTTTATCGGGGTGACTGTAAAAAGTCTTACATGGCGTTTGTAAAAAACATCTTTATCCGTCAGAAGCCATTAGACAAAAACAGTAACCTTCATCCATCCATGTTTAACCCCTCCGGAATACAAAGAACACATTTCACACACTCCATTTACCCCTTCCGCCCATACTATTCCTCCAAAGCAATAAATTCTGAATCCAGTCATAGTATGACTTGGAGTCATACTATGACTACACATAATTCCAAATTATGAAAACATTCATTTATGTGCTTTTAATCGCAATCGCTACCGCCTCGCTGGTTGCCGCCGGCGTATTGCTGCAACGTGTAGATCCGGCACAAAAGAGGCCTGACTTCGAGCCTTACTGTTTTCCCGACACACTTGCCAACAGGTCATACAATCTGGATAGCTTAAAAGCCATTATTGGAGACCATAAAGGCTTACCGGAAGGGTTTGAGGTAGCGGCAGCGATTGCTTACACCGCTTATCCCCAGCTAAAAGATGTGAAAATTGATATGATACTCACCCAGGATGGTGCGCCAATGGAGTCCGCCCCGGATGTATGGACGCTGTTTGGGCAACGGAAGAATCGGCAATACCGTATTTTGTTAAATGATACCAGGAAGGAGGGGGCTTTTTTTGAACCGATCCTGCTTCGTTCCCTGCCATTTGACGCCCAGGTAGGCATTTTAGCGCATGAACTGGGACATGTCGTTTACTACCACCGGCTTAACCTCTTCAAGTTTGGTAAATGGGGACTCAAATACCTTAAAGACGATAAATTCCGCGCCATTCACGAACGGACAACGGACCTGATGCCACTTTATCACGGATTGGGGAGCCAGATATACCAATATGCTTATTTTGTCAGAAAAGATTCATCTTGCATTGAATTTTTTAAAAAGGAGCAGGCTTTCATGGATAAGTATTACATGACCGATGAGGAATTGCTGGAGGCGATTAAGTCAGACGCAATGCATAAATAAAGTGCATCACATAACAGTTGTTGCATAACGTTTTCGACAAAATGCTTTGTGCCTCTTTGTGTCTTGGTGGTTTTTAAACTTCAGGTTTTCTAAAATAGAGTAGGGCGTAAAAGAAAATTACAAACTGTTACCCCAGATCCACGTTACTTATTTAGTAACTTTCCAATTGGGCAAACGCTTTTTTAGCAAACACCTATGGCAATAGATTTTAAGAAGAAAATCCAGGATGACATGTTGATCAAGGTTTCACGCATGAAACCCGTAATCAAGCCAACCAAACCCCATAAACACGCCGGTTACCACGAACTGATTTTTCTGTTTAAAGGATCAGGTATGCATACCATCGATGACCAAAAGTTTGAGGTGAAGCCGTATACAGGTTTTTACCTGAAACCCGGACAGGTACACTGCTGGGATTTCTCACAGATTCCGGAAGGGTTTGTAATACTGTTTAAGGAAGAAGTCATGGCCACATATACTGAGACAATGAACAATCTTTTCAGTATGTCTGTGCAATTTAATTTGCCCGAACAAACCGGCCTTTTCACCCTGCTGGAACAGTTTTATGACGATTTTAAAGCCTGGAGGGACAACAAAATCCTTCAGGCCTACCTTAACCTGACCTTATTAAAAACATTAGCGCTAGCCGACAAAAACACAAGTGTTGAACCTTCCATTATTGCGGATTTCTATGCGTTTAAAAAGCTGGTCAATGACCACTTTATTGAGCTGAGACAAGCCAGCCAATATGCAGAGCAAATGAACCTGAGCGTCAAACGCCTCAATGCCATATGCAGGTCAGCGGCGCAATCATCAGCCATAGACATCATCAAGGAGCGAATATTGATAGAAGCTAAAAACCTGATTACCCACACCACCCTGACCGTCTCTGAGATTGCATTTAGGCTGAACTTCAGTGATGTTTCCAACTTCGTTAAGTTTTTCAAGTCATTGACAGCACTTACCCCGATGGAGTACCGCGCCGGTACCAGGTAGATAATCTACCATGATTAGAAAAAATTTACCATGATTTTTGTGCATGGCATTCGTTCTTTGCGGATAAACTTCAACTAGATGAGAAAACTATTTCTGTCGTTGTTAATATGGCTTATCGCGCCAGCCGTTTTTAGCCAGACCATTAAAGGCAAATTGGTAGACAGCATGGAAAATGTCCCCATAGAATATGCGAGCGTAGCAGTCTACAATCAAAAAGACAGCACATTGGTCACCGGAACCGTTACTTCGCAGGAAGGTGATTTTGAAATCCAAGACGTTAAGCCTGGCCGCTATTATCTCACTGCCCAATTCATGGGCTATGAAACTAAAACTGTTGATAACATTACCATCGAAAAAAATGAAACAGTCAACCTTTCGTCTTTGGCATTGCTTCCCAATCAACAGATGCTGGATGAAATAGAGATTACAGGTGAAAAAGTAACTACCGTACATAAAGTAGACCGTCAGGTATTTGAGGCAGATAAGTTTCAAGCCAACCAGGGTGGTACGGCCACTGATGTGCTGCGCAACCTTCCCTCTATCTCTGTCGATGCCCAGGGGCAAATCCGGGCCAGGGGATCATCGGGTTTTGTAGTCCTGATCAATGGCAAGCCGGTACAGACCGATGCAACTGTCATACTGAACCAAATGCCTGCCAACGCAGTCCAAAATATAGAGATAATTACTGCCCCATCTGCCAAATACGACCCTGAGGGAAAAGCAGGTATCATCAACATTATTACTCATCAGGGGGCTGCCGATGGCCTTTTTGCGCAGGTTAATGCCAGGGTGGGTATGCCGAGCATTGAAGACTACAACAATGCTGAATCAGCACCACGCTTTGGTGGGGACTTCACCATTAACTACAGAGAAAACAAATGGGACATATCATTGGGGGCCAGCTATCTGCGAAATGACATAACCGGCCGCAGGGAAGGAGATGTTTTTACCATGATACAAGATACACTTACACGTTTCCCCTCAGACGGCGAACGAAGCTTTGATGAAGTCAACTACTCCGGGAGGTTTACCATTGGTTATACCCCTAACCCCAGGAATAACTACAGCGTAGGCTTTTTTGCCGGAAAGCGCAGCAAAGACCGCACAGCCGATATTTTGTATTTTGACAATCATGCCGTTTTCAAAGAAGAGCGGCTTTATACGCTGCAATATTTCAATGAAAATCTCCGTATCCGCAAGGGTGATTTTGTACTGGGCAGTTTTGACTACAGCCATCTTTTTGAAAACAAATCAAGGCTGTCGACTTCCTTGCTTTACGAATATACACTCCTGGGTGGACCTACCACCAACCGTAACCTGGGATGGCCCGATACAAACGTGGTGTTTCAAGATGAATTTAACACCAATGATAATCCATTAAATGGTTTACGCTTTCAGGCAGACTATCAGTCCAAGCCGCTAAATATCGGTACCATTGAAGCCGGCTATCAGTTTCGCGACCTGGACCATACCGGTGACTTTGTGTATGAAAGAAAGAACAATGAAACAGGAATTTTTGAACTGGTTCCTGAGTTTTCGAGTAATGTGGAACTACGAAGACGGATTCACGCTGCTTATGCGCAGCTTTCGGGAAACAAAGGTAAGTGGGACTATGGCGTTGGATTGCGCCTGGAATACATGGACCGCGAGCTTGATTTGAAAGACAAAGCCGGGACGATGGATACCACCTACCTCTATGATTTTGTGAAACCCTTTCCAACAGCTAATGTGCAATATACGATCAATGATGGTTTGAAAATCAAAGCTGCCTACAGCAAACGCATTGAGCGTACTACCACTTTCAAAATGAATCCTTTTCCCGAGCGTGAGCACTCAGAAACCCTTGAGCAGGGAGATCCGGAACTTTTGCCAGAGTTTATCGACCTTGTGGAGCTGGGCTTCATTAAAGACTTCGGGGAAAACTCGGTATATGCCACGGGATATTTCAGGAATGTCGAAAATTTGGTAAACCGGGTTAACAATGTTTACAACGACACCATTCTCAACCGGATCTATTCTAACGTGGGTGTGGGGCGTTCATATGGTTTTGAAGTGGGGGCTGAGTTAAAACCGGCTAAATGGTGGCAGGTATTTGCCGGTGGAAATCTGTATCATTATGAAATCGAAGGTACATTTGATGACCGTCCGGTAAACACCTCCGGTTGGATCTATTCCATCAATGCCAATATGACTTTTCATTTGCCCCGGGATTACAGTGTGCAATGGTCACTAAATTACATTTCCGACCGCAATACGGCCCAGGGAGAGGACTCTCGCTTTCTTTCACCTAACCTGACCGTTAGAAAAGGGCTCCTGGATAATCGTCTCACGGCCACACTGCAATGGCTTCACATGGACATGGGATTACTGGAAAGCAATGAACAACGCATCACCACTTTCCGGGAAGGAGAATTTTTCACCACCACTAACTATGTATATGAGGTTGACATGATTATGCTTAACCTGAGCTACGCGCTGAATAAATCTGAAAATAAGGCGAAGTTCATCAAAAGTGAGTTTGGAGAAAAAGAGTTTTGATGAAAATATGGTCACTATCGCGGATAACGACATGGCGCAAACCTCTGTGTCTCTTTGTGTCTTAGTGCTTCCGTGGTGAAAAATGGTGAACCACCAAGGTATTTTAACATGAGCTGCTGTTTGTGAAAGCACCTTTAAGTTGCATATACAAGTAATAACATACCAGAACCCACCACGGCATTCTTTTGACCGACAAATTGTTAAAAGTATAGACTTTTCAGCATGGCAGAACAGCGCCATTTCACATACAACATGTTGTTGACTTTTTTTCTGGATTCTTTTCCTGGTTTTCTTAACTTTGAAATGCGAACACATTTTAAAATTTTATTACTCATGGTGCATTTGTTGCAGTTAAGTCTTAAACGGAAAATCTTGGGGAAGCATACGGGTGAAAGTCCCGAGACCTATCTAAGCACCGCTTGGAATGTGTTCGCAGTGACTTCCCCTCTCATTGTTTATCTTAAAAATTCATTCTATTATGCGAACACAGAATGACAATGGCTTATGCCTAAATGTCAATCAGTCACAAACAGTTAGTGCCCCATCCTTAAAGAAATCTGAGTGCATTAAACCTCAACCTCTGATTTCTTTGGAAGTGAAATGTATTGAAAACCTCAAATCTCTAGGAATAGAGGATTTGATACATGCCTTAAAAATGATTCATGATCTTGCCCTTTATCACACAGATTTTTGCCTCGATACCACAGAAAAAAACGCACTTTATAGTTTAAAAGCGCTGTGGTCGGAACTGGAGACATTGGTGAAATCTTAAATTTCATACCATGTCAGCAGGCCACTCTTTATATGTGGTCTGCTTTTTATACATTTTTGATCCAATTTAAAACCTCCAACCTTCTTTTCTCATGAGTTCTAAAATTGTAATACACTGAATATCAATATTTTTGCAGACATCGGGAATTTTAGGTTTAGCCAGGTTACGCCTGTACCGTTACCCGTAAATTCCCGTTTAACTGAACCCTTTGAATTGTTAGTGACTGGCTTTTCCTTTTATAAGGTCTAGCGTTTCGTTGATAAAAGCGGTTTTAGCAACAACATATCCGCCCCGGTCATTCTTGTGTCCGGAGGCCAAATCAATTTTTAGTCGTTCATAGGCTTTGGTCCTGTCCGGGTGAGCGATCAGGTAATCCCGGAATTCGATCTGTCTCCACATATAATTACCTTTAGGACACATATGAATATGATAAATCTGCTCCTTTACCCCATTCAGGTTATACCCTTTGCCAAATGACATATAAGCCGGAATATTTTCTCTTTCAGGTACCTTAAAATAGGTTTACCCTAGTTTTTCAAAATCCTTTATTACTCTTTTGTCGAAGAGCAGTACTTCGGGTATTTCAATGATTATATCAATATAGGGTATTGCCCTTTCTTTTCCGTTATTTTACTGTGATTATTTGGTTTTACATATTTGTCAATGAATGCCCACATGGTAGAATTCATTCCTTTTGTATTTACTTGAAAGACCTTTCTCACCATAGCGACCAAGAATTGTGCCTGATCCGAAATGATAATGTTAAAGCTTTTAACCAAATATATGAGAGGCACGAAGACTCAAAGAGTCACTGAGCTTTTAGCCAATGAGAATCTACGTGCATTGTTTATACAATATTGATAAAACCGACTCAGACAAAATAATGCCGGAGGTCGAAAACTAGATGCTACCTATTCATACACTTCCAGCCATTTACGCGGTTTTTTTCTCATGTTTGCGGACATAGGTTTTATCCTTAGCCTTCCGCTCAACTACCTTCAATCCAAAAAGAGGTCTCAATAGATTGATCCGCCTGATAACCAGTTCATAGACAATAAAGCAACACAAAATGGTAAAAAGATTGGCCAGCATGAATTTGATTTCAGTCGGTACAGCCAATGGGAAAAATAGGGATGATCCCAAATATAAAAACGCCATATGGATAATGTAAACCGGGTAAGCTGCCTGGCTCAGATAACTCAGGGCTTTGCTTGGCCGGTTTAAATACTTATACCCCCAACCAAATACAGCGAATATCCACATATTGGATTCAAAAGCCGTAAGATAGTTGGGTCCCTGAAGCTCAAAAATAATCAGCCGGACCAGATACAGGCCAAAAGCGACCACAAAGAATAGCCACCGCCATTTTAATACCGTCTGCCAGAATACCTCCCCGCTATACACACAGCAGAAACCGAACAGGAACGCCAGCAGTCCCAGCCAAAAGCCGTGGAATGTCATCGCATAGAGTTCATAACTTTCAGGCTCGATCAAAGCGGCTTCAATAATAAAGGGCACAACAATTAACAGCAATCCCACAGGCTTGCTGAACAGGGCAGCAAGCCATCTACGGAAAGTCCCATTTTGGTGAGCCTTCATAAGGAAAAATAATGGTGATAACACCAGCACGTAAATAAAAATGTTGCCCAGAAACCATAAATGCGATGGATTTAAAACATACTCGATGTCCTGATGATAGTAGCGCTGCCACAATACAATGTGGATAGGCACAATGGTCAGGGTACCAAATACAAAGGGAAGCAAAATCCGCTGTGATCGCTCAAGAAGCAACTGCTTCCAATTCCGCTTCCGGATGGCAAAGCAGACACCCATGCCCGATACGAAAAACAGTAGCGGGATTCGCCATACATTTAGCATGGACATAGGAATCCAAATAGACTCCATAGGTTCATTGTTTTGAATAAAGCCGATCAACACGCCCCATGGCTGAAAACCGATGGCAATATGATAAATTAATAACAGGCCAATGGCGATGACTCTCAGCCAGTCTATGTCATATCTTCTGTTTGCAATCAACATGATCGTATAAGCGACAAGATTAAAGTTGATTTTCTGACAACATTTTTACAATGACAGGCCGGGTGTTCCGAAGTTGCTCATAATCCAGCTTTAACCCCAAAGGCCCCAGGTCTTTGCTGATCTGATCATAGATCGCTTTCACATCTTCAAAGGGTGCAGAGACAGACTCCAGCGCCGTTGAACCATAGTGATTTCTCAGACTGGCATCCGCACCGGCTGCGAGTAAATCCCCTACGATTTCTGTTCTGCAGAAAAAGGCAGCCGTGTGCAGGGGAGTAGATCCGTCCCCGCCTCGCACATTCAGGTCAGCCCCACCTTTTATTAGCGCCCTGGCGGCTTCTGTTTTACCAAAAGTGGCCGCAACCGCCAGAGGGGAAGATCCATACGCATCCTTTTCATTCAGGTCTGTTCCGGCCGCAATGTGTTTTTCTATGGCCTTCAGGTTACCCATAAATACGGCTTCATGAATAGTGATAGAGGGAGCTTTGCTGTTACCGGATTCTGCGGTTCCTTTTCCTGGTTCGCCTGTGCACGCAATCAGGAAAAAAAGGCTGGCAGTGAAAGTAAATTTAATGGAATTCAGCAAAGACATTTTTTTAAAAAGTTTCATAACAGGTTTGGTTTAATTTCACATTTACTTCAATATCACAAAGTTATATCCGGCACAGGGGCGGTACTAAATACCTATGCTGCAAAGTATATAAAGTATAAATCAGGCATTGAAACTATGACTCATCGGTATCAATTATGATGCATTGCCAGGGGTAATCCACTAAAAAAAGACTTTGATTTAGCGATCCTTTCATTTATCATTGTAGGCTGTCATTGCCAAACATGGCCCGTTTCCATGAGCGATTTTTCAACGATAAAGAATACGTTTCTCAAGAAAGTGATCCGAAAGATCGAAGAAAATCTTTCGGATGAGCAATTCGGCGTTTCTGAGTTGGCGGAAGAAGTTAATATGAGCCGGTCCCATCTGCTTCGCAAGGTTAAAAACATCACTTCGCTTTCAGTGAGCCAGCTAATCCGCCAGGTACGTTTGCAAAAGGCAAGGGAATTGTTAAAGGATGACTCCCTGACCGTTTCCGAGGTATCATTTAAAGTGGGCTTCAACAGTACTTCCTATTTTATTAAGTGTTTTAAGGATCAATATGGCTTTCCGCCCAGAGAACTGGGAAGAATGGAAGAGGAGCAGGAAGAGGAAAATGTATCGGGCGATCAGAACTCCGGGAGATTACCGGTGGTGCCGGTTTGGTCGTTAATTTTAGCCGTTGTTCTGGCAATCGCCGTTTTTGTTTGGCTGCAGCCAAAATCAACACCGGAACCGCTTGAAAAATCCATTGCCGTCCTACCGTTCAAAAACGATAGTGACGATTCTTCCAATGTCTACATCATCAATGGGTTGATGGAAGCCATACTCAGCCATCTGCAGAAAATTGAAGACCTGAGAGTTGTCAGCAGAACCAGTGTGGAAAAATACCGGCATAATCCTAAAACCATCAGGGAGATGGCAAAGGAACTGGACGTGAACTACTTTGTAGAAGGCAGTGGTCAAAAGATAGGGGATCAGATTATGCTTACAGTCCAGTTGGTGGAAGCACCACGGGACAAACATATTTGGTCACAGCGTTATAACCGGCGGGTCGAGGATATCTTTCCATTGCAAACCGAAGTAGCAAAGAATATTGCCGGCCAGATAGCGGTAATCATTACCCCGGAAGAAGAAAAGCGCATTGACAAAATACCCACGGAAGATTTGGTAGCCTATGATCATTATCTGAAAGGACTGGAATACACACGTGAAGAAACCCGGGAAGGGCTCTATCAGGCCATAGAAAATTTTGAGAAAGCCATTGCGCAGGATCCCGGCTTTGCGCATGCCTATGCTTACATGGCGATTTGTTACTACTACCTCGATATTTTTCAGGCCCACAAGCAATATGCCGGGCAAATCAACACCTATGCCGATAAGGCGTTGCTGTTAGATGCGGATCTGCCTGAAAGCATGTTGGCAAAAGCCTTATTTTACATGGAGGACGAACAGTATGAACTCGCTGTTAAATTTCTTGAGAAAGTGCTTGCCTATCGGCCCAATTCGGGCTGGGTAAGTAATTTTCTGGCAGATATCTATACCACTTATCTGCCTGATACTGAAAAGTACCTGGAGCATGCGCTTCGGGCAAGCAGGTTGAATAGGGGGGGCCAGGACTCGGTAACCGCCAGCTACAGTTACCTCCATTTGAGCAATGCGCTGGTACAAACAGGTTTTTTAAAAGAGGCCGGGGAAAACATCAAAAAGTCGTTGGCCTACAATCCTGCGAATCTTTTTTCGGAATACGTATATGCCTATGTCCAGCTTGCGCAGGATAAGGACCTGAAGAAAACCAAACAGCTACTGCTCAGGGCTTTGGAAAAAGACACCACCCGTTTTGATATCATCCAGGAAGTTGCTAAGGTGTGCTATTACCTCCGTGACTTTAATGAGGCAATGAAGTACTATGACGATTTTATCAGGATCAAGAAAGCCGAAGATCTGGATGTATACCCGAGTGAAAATGCCAAAATCGCCTATGTTTTGGAGAAGGTTGGCCGGGTAGAGGCGTCAAAAAAATACTTTGCCGCCTTCAAGGCGTATGCAGACAAAGATCACTCCGTGTATCAGGGCCTAAGCCTCTCAACCTACTATGCCCATCATGGTGAACTCAATCTGGCGATGAAGCATTTAAAGACCTTTTCCCGGCAGAAAAACTACCAATTCTGGGTCCTACTCTTTTTGCGGGACGAACCTTTATTGGAAAGACTCAAAGGCCACCCTGAATTTGACACCGTGATGGCCAGGATCGATGAGACATTCTGGGCGCAGCACAAACAAACCAGGGCGATGCTTGAAGCGGAGGGGCTGCTTTGAATTGGCGCGCGTGTCCGTTACACAACTTAAGAATGTGCTTGTATTTTTTTATAGGCGAAAACCTCCGTGTCTCTTTGTGTCTTGGTGCCTTTGTGGTGAAAAATGGTTAACCACAAAGGCACCAAGACACAAAGAATTTTGGCGAAAACGTTGTGCAACAGCCACGAACGCGCGCTATGGGAAATTATCTATTTTTAGAGGTTTGCACGGGTTCTTGCCAGTTCCTTAGTTAAAACCAGTCCTCTAACCGGATATGATCACCTTCAATGCCTTTTCCTTTTCCGCATTTTGAAAAGTTTCATACGCTTCCATAATCTGGTCCAGTTTAAAATGATGGGTAATGAGTTGCCTGGCATCCAGTTTACCAGACTGAACATTTTTGAACAACATGGGTGTGGTCTCCGTATCCACGAGGCGTGTGGTGATGGTCACGTTATGGGCCCATAATGTTTCCAGGTGAAGGGTGGCACTTTTTCCGTGAACACCAATGTTAGCTATGTAACCTCCCGCAGTAGCCATGGCCGCACATAGTTCGAAAGTTCCGGGAATACCTACCGCTTCAATCGCAGTGTCAACCCCTCTGTTGTCGGTGAATTCCATCACCTTTTCCAGGGCCTTCCCATCCGAGTTATTAATGGTATGGGTGGCACCAAAAGTTTTGGCTACCTCGAGCCGGTTGTCATCGACGTCTATCATGATGATTTCTGCGGGAGCAAAAAACTGGGCCGTCAATAAGGTAGCCATTCCAATGGGGCCTGCACCGACAATGGCAATCGTATCTCCGGGCTTTACCTTTCCTTTTAAAACACCACACTCAAAACCGGTGGGTAAAATATCACTTAACATCACCAGCGCCTCTTCATCTGCACCGGCCGGAACAAGATACAGGCTGGTATCGGCATAAGGTATTCTTACATATTCGGCCTGAGTGCCGTCAATTAAATGCCCCAGTATCCAACCACCGTTTTCACAGTGTGAATACATGGCCTTTTTACAATATTCACACTTGCCACAAGAGGTAATGCAGGAGATCAATACGTGATCCCCTTTTTTAAAATGGCTAACTGCACCCCCCACTTCCTCAATAACACCGACGCCTTCATGACCTATAATCCTTCCATCTTCCACCTCCGGTACATCGCCTTTCAATATGTGAAGATCTGTACCGCAAATTGTCGTTTTCAAAATTTTTACAACGGCATCCGTTGGTTCCTGAATAGTTGGTTTTGGTTTCTCTTCCCAGTTTTTTTTACCGGGACCATGATAAACTAGTGCTTTCATAGGGTTAATCGTTATTTAATGATCAAATGAAGGGCTGGTATCCTATCATGCCCGGTACAAACCTATGGGCAAAACCAAAACTTCGCTATGATATCGGTCAATCAGAATTCAGATAAATGTCATTACAACATTTTATGATGATCTACGGTCACCTGGTAAGAGAAAGGAATAGTCCGTATCAAAGAGCGTTTCGGATCGGGAAAATCGTTATGGCTAACAAAACAGCACCTAACAGCAACTAAAAGGAGTGAAAACTGTTGTTTCAGATAGTGAAGGAGATGATTATGCTAATGAAAAATCCGTAAAATGGATTTAGTGGAACCATCTCCTTATTCTTTTAAGAAGGGGAAACAGGATATACCGGTATAAACTTATGAAGCACCAATCAGCCGCTGAACCAGAGGGCAAGCCTTCCCATGCGGAGGGTAACCTCTCAGATCGTGCCAAAGATACATATAACAAATGGAACAAACTTTTCGCCATCAAATCAGGCGATACATTTTGGGTCAAAACCGCAAAAATCAGCATCCGGATCATCATACTCCTCATATTAGTGGCGCTGAGTCCATTGATACTGGTGGGGCTTTTATTCGCTTTATTAGCGGCCTTGTAAAGCAGATTAGCTGGCATTATAGTTGGGTTGTCCCACTTGTACTTTTCCTTGTGCATCAATACCTGCAGCACTGGCTGGGTTTACGGCTGGAACTGGCAGATGCCTATCTGGATCCCTTTTGTGCCGGAGCGCTTGCACTGACAGCCGTTTCCTTTGAGCGACAATTGTTTTTCGGACAGCAACGGTTGACAGTAGCAGACATAGTGGTGACCACAGGCTATATCATTTTTGTGTCCGAGGTACTTTTTCCTTATTTTTCAGATCGCTTCATAGCTGACTGGTTGGATGCCGTCGCCATAGTGATGGGTATGGGGTGGTTTTTACTTACACGGTATTTGAAATTGATTAGCTAAGGCCGGCCAGGAATTTAACATGGTTGTATTCCGGAGGGTTTTTGGTTATAACAGCCATGGTTGTGGACCGTTTATGATTTGAATAGTTTTACCCATGTAAGAAGACAACAGGTAAAATGCAGTGGCTTTTTATGATCTGATGTTCAATCAAAATAAGCCTGAAGAAGCCATAGAAAAATATGCCGGGGAAGTGTATATCCAACACAATCCACATGTCAAGGATGGAAAGCAAGGATTTAATTTAAACATAAGCGCTACGTTGAAGAATAGTAAAAAATATGCTACCGGTCAACCCCGGTAAAGCCTGGCAACGCAAGGTGGTTCAAGGACTTAATGGCTAATTTATCAGGCTGGTTATTATCTCATTTCAATTTAATTTTTATTTCTTTGCGCAATGCTATTGTTTAAAGAAATAACCCTATTCTTATGGCTGTCAATAGTCGTCCATTATTCGCTTTATGGCCAAATGGCATTGAATTATAGCGGCCCCTACAAGGCAGGTAAATATGAGGGGATGGCGGAGTTTGGTTATAAGCTATTGGATGGCGATACTATTTTTGATGGCCCATTTCAAATGCAGCATGCTAATTTGAAAGACCTGCTATCCAAGCAGGATCTCTACTTTTATTTTGAAGGCGCTTTTCAGAACAATGTACCCGATGGTCCCTGGCGTTTTCAATTTGGAGAATTTACCATTGACGATGCGGAAGTACTTGAGGTTATTGATTATTATTATAAGGTAAAAACCAATGGTATTTACCATGAGACCTCGGGTAATATCTTAGAAGGTACACCTCACGGGAGATGGACCCAAACCACACAGCATATCAGGGAATCCCAAGTTCAAGAGACGCTTTTCAAGAGTACAATTGATTTTGACAGGGGTGTTCCCCAAAAAAGTTTTAGCATTCAAAATGAGCGCATGACGCTTATGGGCAGGTTTCTGAGAGACGGTCTGGCCCATGATGTGTGGGAATTGTATTCCGCTGATGAGCCGGGTGTTATCGAAAGCTGGCATTTTTCGGAAGGGAGTCTCGACAAGATCTTAGTAAAGAAAAACGACTTTACAGTTACTTTGGAAGTCTATAACGACGGAATTGAGAATCCCCAAATAATTAACCTGGATGAGAGATACCTTGAAATCATCAAACTTAATCAACGGCTAACGGGAGATAACCGTGTTGAAATCAAAGGTAAGTTGAATAGTTTGCTTGTTGAAAATGCGAAGCATTATCGAAAAATTGATGATCTTCTGTCTAAGTTGGGAAAGTCCCGGTTTATGCCGGAATTCAAAGTAAAAGTAAATTATAATTCATTGAATAATAATGAGTTAAATCAACTTGATTCAATAAAGGCTTATTATACTGAAAGTAAAAAAATCAGTGAAGCCTTGCTGAAAAGTACCCAGCTCAACATCCTCAAAATGTCGGATAATGAAGCCTTTTTTCTGCTCTCGGTAGTAGATGAGCTTTCCGGAAAGCATTTATCACTACTCGAAGAAGTAACTCGATTGTATGATCGGAATATCCTGTCTTTCGTGCCACGAGAGCATATCTCATCGATATTATGGCAGCATGATGCGATTTCAACTGAAATCGGTGTGACCTATGAATTTGTAGATAGCGTAATAACAAGATCATATAAAGGGCCGAACGCCGAAGCCTACCAGTTTGAAAAAGATGACATAGAAGGTATTTACGAGCTTGCCAAATATGTAGCTGGCAGCATGGAGTCTATTCAAACCCAGTTAAATGAGAAATTGACCAATGAGCAGCGGCAGACGCAATTGATGATGCTAGAGGAAGGACTGATCGCAGAAATGACTGCTTTGAATGACCTGGTGGACTCACTGCGAGAAAAAATAACAGGTGAACCTCAAAGCACTTTAGTTGCCGTAAAGCGAGCCGCTACAAACGAACTCAGTGAATATTCCTCTATGAATGACCTGGCGAAAAAGCCTGACCGGGCACGATGGCTTACGAGCTGTTTCGATCAAATGCAGGATTTATCAGAAAAAATTTCGATGCTTCAGGTGCAAATGGATGCAATCAAAGTGTTGTACACCGATCAGGTTTGGAATCCGTTCACCGCAACTGTGATGAACGAACAAGTGAAGAGACACATTACCGGTGCTTACCGGGAAATACTTGTCCCATACCTGTTCAATGAGTTAAACAACGCTCTTTCATGCAATAATACACCCCAGTTGATATCACTCCTGGAGAATACCCACAAAAGGATGTTGGCGCTGCGAGAAGAGGATACCGGCAAGCTTGAACGCAAACTAAAAAGGGAGGTTGACCCGTTGGCGATCATGCAATTATTTAACATTCAAACTGACAACAAAGTGGTTAAACCATGAAGCTGCGTAACAAGAAAAAAACCTTAGGGCTACTCTTGCTATCGGTGCTATTTCAATGCTACGCTATGGCACAACAACAACCCAGAGACTCTGAATACAAAGAGCCTGTGACGATTATGTGGGTAAATACCTATGGGAATATTCGAATTTCTGACCGGTTGTTTTGGATTGCCCAAACACACTTCAGGATGGCGGAAAAAGGTAACACCCCTTTTGCCGGGCAAGTAGCACAAATCTATAACCGGCATGCTATTAGCTATTTATTTTCCAAAAAGTTCAACGCTAGTCTGGGTGGGGTTTTACGTGTCAATTACAATACGAACAAGACCCCAACGCAAAGAAATACCGTTCCTGAATGGCGCATCTGGCATCAATATTTGTTTGCGATGCCGCTGACCAGGATGATGGTGTATCACCGCATTCGTATCGAGCATCGTTGGTCTCAGGGATTCCATGAAGATAGCGAGTACATTTTCAGAAATCGATGGCGATACATGTTGAAGTTTAAAATACCCTTGAACAAACCAAAATTGGCTTCTAAGACATTTTATGTTTCGCCAGAAGCTGAGCTGATCATGCAAAGTGGAAAACCTGTGGTGGATAGTCCTTTTGAAGATTTGCGTTTACATACCTCCTTTGGTTACATTGTAAACCCCAGGATCACCCTGGCCTCCGGCATTATGTATTCCCAAGGCCAGGACCTCGCAGAGGGCAGCATCTACCGGCAAAATTGGACCTTGCGATTCCATTTGTATTTCTCTCCGGATTTAAGAAAAATAAAAAGTAAACTCCCATCTATTCACCAAAGTGATTAGAGATTACCATAAACTTATACTATAGATGCCCAGGACAAAAGCTACAATAATCTCCTATTCCTTACTGGCCGTAACGATCGTATTGGCTATTTACTTTATCTTTAAAATCCAACATTCGAATGAGCAGCTCATGCAGGCAGAAGAGAAAATCCGGACCATGGAAAATCCCAATTTCTTCCATCAACCCTTAGCATTAGAAGCCATTGATTCTTTACTGCATACCGGTCAGTACGCTGAAGCCATAAGCGCCTACCAAAAGCAAGCCGAACAAGTGGAAAATGCGCAATTTTCCCGGGCACTTCAAATACGAATAAAACTGGCCCGCGAGTTGATGGATAAGGACAAGAAAATTGCAGATGGGAAAGACACTTCTTCAGCTACCATCGCTACCATCCCTCAACAAGATGTCACCCCGGAAGAAATACGGCAGTTTGACTCCCTCAGTTTTGCCCTTGACAAAGCCTATATGCGAATAAAATACCTCGAAAGTCAACTCGAAGAAAATGCGGACTATGCCTACCTCACGTTCAAAACCAGCAAGGGAATTCAAGCCCACTACGTAGGCCAGGTAAAAAACGATATGGCCCGGGGGCAAGGGGTGGCCCTCCTTAGTACAGGAAGCCGCTACGAAGGTGAATGGAAAAATAACCTGCGTCATGGACAAGGTACGTTTTACTGGCCGGATGGTCAATATTATAAAGGCCATTACAAAGATGACAGACGCCACGGATTAGGAACGTACCATTGGACGAACGGCGAAAAATTCATAGGCCATTGGGAAGATGACCAGCGTAATGGTGAAGGCACTTTTTACGGAGAAGAAGGTGAAATAGTAGCCAAAGGAACCTGGAAGGATGACGAATTGATACAGGTAGATGAGCAGTAACCCCAGCTTGGATACCCATTTGACAGGGTTGCTCCCAACATTATATAAGTTATGAATTTATCAAGTTCAATAGTTGGAGTGTCTTCTGATTTGTAAACATTAAGTGATTTTATAACCAAGGGTTCCTAAAACCCAACAGACTCCATACCAACTCATTTGCAATGCAAAAATCCTGATGAGGTGTATCAAGTGGCTCAATGGAAATCGATTTCTTATCTCCTTTTTTAGTAAGAATCGTATTAAGACTTACCCGATAAATCCAGGTGCTGATTTCAGATTCTCCGCGAAATGTGGCGAATGATTTCCAAAGTTGAAGAATGGATGTATTGAAAAGCATCTTTTGGGTCTTCGCTATTCGCATAATAAACTTTACAGAGGCTTCTGATAGTGCCTTTATTATTGTTTATGATTTGAATAAAGTGACGCTTTTCCGATTTCATTTTAAGCTACTACTTTTATTGTATTAGCAGCAAAATTTCCGGAATTGTCGCAGACAGATAAAATTTTTTAGTGAGAAATGTTCGCTAACGGTTTGTGGGAAATGCGTAGTAACGGTTTGGCAGGTTAGGGCTATGCATTTTGATTGACAATCAATTACCGGGGCACCGATACTTTTCTTGCAGTCTGTTGCCAGGTTTGATCTTTGGGTTTTTCTTGGTGGATATTTTTTTGCTTTTTCTTTTTTTTACGTCTTCCCAGCCAAATCAAAAAGCCTGTAACGGGCAATGAAGCACAAAATAAGGCTGTAAAACAAGCCAATAGCTTTGTGGGTAAGCCATAGATACTTCCTACATGTATCGCATAGTTGGAGTTTCTCCACTTTTCTCCCAGCAGTTTTTCCTCCTGTTTTTTTTGCCAATGTAACTGTCCTGTTGTTGGGTGGTAAGCATACTGGTCAGACTCTTCCCAACCCGAAGTACCATCAAACAACACGTAAGCATTGATTTCACCTTTTCCTTCGTTTTTGGGAAGGCTAAGGTAGATACCAAGCCAATGAGACCTGCGCTGCATGGCATCATATAAAGCGAGATCTACTGCCTGGCCTGTAGGCTTATCTGCCCATTCCAGTGGGCTGGGGCGGCTGGCAAATACTTCTTTAGGGTCGTTACCCAATAGCCGGTAGATGCCGTCGGTCCACCAGTCAAATGTCCATACCAAGCCGGTGGTGGCAAGCAGCAGGATAACAAGATACGTATAAAATCCTCCCACATTATGAATGTCGTAATTGACACGCCGCCAGCGGGCCTTCCACTTGATCTTCAAACGTTGCTTGAGTACCTTCAGATTTTTAGGAAACCACAACACAAGGCCGGTGAATACCATCACAAAGATGATAAGCGTGGCAATACCCACAATCCAGGTACCGATACTGTAACGCAGCAGCAAATTTTGGTGAAGTCTGCGTGTAAGGTCGATCCAGTTGGTGAGCATATTTACCACGCCGGTGACTTGCCCTGTATAGGGATTGACATAAACGCGGTACCAATAATCGTGATCATCCCAATGGGTCCAGCCGCCAGTCGCTTTGCTGCGCTGGTAGGCGGTAAAAACATAAGCACGGTTAGGGTCATTATAGATTTCAGAGCTATAGATCTCCTTTCCGGGCAAAGCTTGCCTGGCCGCCGAAAAAAGTTCTGACACAGGCTGCACCTCCTTTTGCGCCTCTACAAACACATAATCTGCATAATACCAGTCAGTCAGCTCCTCATCCCACACAAAAATTGCCGCCGCTGTCATACTTATTACCACTACCAGTCCAGCCGTAAAGCCAAGCCACAGGTGAATTTTTCCGGTCAGTTTTTTGAAGGTCATATCATTGTATTTGAATTCCTAAAAGGTGTAACTGATATTGAGTAAAAAATTCCTGGGATTTCCGGGAAAATTCCGCTGATAATTATAGCCTCCTGCGTAATATAATTTGTCAAAAACGTTTTCAAGATTGGCTGAAATACGAAATTTGTCTACAGTATAGGTTTAACCGGTACAAGAGGGTTTCTTCCTCATTGATCGGCCCGGTAAAATCAGCCTGGGCCCGATAGGTGTTCCAGGTACCGGTAGTAAAGCTGAGCGATTTACGATGCTCATCGAGCGGTTTTTTAGTCACCATGTTGATTGTACCCCCAGGATTGGTATTGGCAAACATCGCTGAAGCAGTACCTTTAATGACTTCAACCCGTTCAATATTGACGAGTAAAGGGCTGGTCCAGAAATTTGAATAGCTTCGCAGTCCGTTAACCAGGCGACTATTGCTAGAACTGGTGCTGAATCCGCGGATAGTAATATCATCATACACGGAAAACTTATTGGTACCCGCGACATTTTTGACTACATCTTTCAACCGGTAGGCCTGCTGATCCTGTATTAGCTCCTTGGTTACCGTTGAAATAGTTTGAGGAATGTCGATCGTTTTTGACTCTATCTTGGTTGCTGAAAAGGAACAATCGCTTTTATAGTCTGTTTCCCTTCTTCCAGTCACCTCCACGGTTTGCAATACCTGGGTGTTCTCACGAAAAGAAAAGTCGTAAGTAAGTGTTTTTGCATCTTCAATAACCAACTTCTTCCGCTGTGCTTCAAAGCCAACGCCTGAAACAACCAGTGTATAAGTGCCGGAACGAACCTCTTTTATAAGATAAAAACCGTTGATATCGGTCGGCGATCCGTAACCGGTACCTTCGAGACCTACATTGATTCCGGTTAATGGTTCTCCTTTTTCATCAATTATTTTGCCTTGTATGGTAGCCGAGCCATGCTGTGCCTGGCTTTCATAACATAACAAGATCAGGCATGTAAATAGTACAATATTTTTCATGTTGGAATGCGTGGAATAAAAAGTTAGCTTTTATTTGGAATTACTTTAAAAGCTCAAATTTAATGACCAAATCAACATGGTGTCAACGCCTAGAACTAGTTAATTTTAGTCGCTAATGATAGTGATAGGGTAAGGGCGTAGGATAAGATTAGCGCATTGCTGAAAGTGCAGACCTGGTTATCGGGGGAAGGTTATCCCGGCGCCAAAAGACACTATAGGCAAACGTGCGCTAACCACTTGACCGGCACGTTGCCCATAGAAAGATTTTACGTTATAAGGCAAGTTAGGGTTTGCTTTTCAAGGTTTGTACTACCCAGGTATTCAGGGATTCATCAGTTGATTTCTCATCTTCCAGCATTTCACCTAAAGTCACCGCTAACGTTTTTTCTTCAATAGCCTCGGCGTAAACTGCACAACTTTTATAACCCGCAATATCATGATGGTTGATATGCTGAATTGATACCGCTATCCCAATATCTTTGATCATGGAGGTATCTGTATAATGCAGCAATTCATTGGCCTCGTTCACTAGGCCCAGCGTACCCTCACATTGCTCTCCATCAGGTTCTTCGCCAAGTTGTGCAAACACTTCGGCTAATTTTTTTTGATGATTTTTATTGGCATCAATGTCTTTGCTAATAATGTCTTTCAACTCAGGATGGCTTGCAGCCTCGGCCAATTTAGGATACATCGAAGCTTGCTGGCTAGCAGCGCTATAGCGGTCTCTCAACTGCTCCAGAAGCAGGTCACGTAAATTATTGATTTTCATTTTATTGATTTTATCTATTTAGAATAAATTTAAATTAATGAAAATGCATAGTTCCGCCAATGACATTTATCACCTTTGGACATGATCTTATTGCCGGTTTTAAACAAAATCGCTAAGGTTCCGGATATTGATGTGAGGGAATTGCTGGTTTCAACAAAAGATTGAAGGAATAAAAATGTATACCGAGGGACAACTGAATTATGTATGTGACAAAACTGCTTGGATAATCAAAACGAAAGCTCGGGACTGTGCCTATCGCCAAAGGCAAATAAAATTTGGCTAAATCCTGAAATATAATACTTATTAGACAGCACTGTAACACATTTTATCTATTTCCCTTTGCAAAAGGAGGTGTCCAACGCTTAGTTTTCATAATAGCTTTCACTTCTTCATATGATAATGGATAAAAATTATGACAATCAACACCAATATCAAATGATAAAGAATTTGGGTCGTCAGGTAAAGTTCCGTGAGCATGTCCATAGAGATGATATGTTCCCCAATGAGAAGCATTCCATTCTCTCATTGCATAATGGAACAATACGATCAACTGTTCGCCACGTTCAAATTCATCATCTTTAACGACTAATTCATAGTAGTCTTTTATCCATTCAAATCTTGTATGACACGCCTGGGCAGATTTCTCGTGATTACCATTAATCAGATAAATTTTCCCATTTAGCCTTTCAAGAATTTTTCTCAATTTTCCTGAAGAAGAAAGGCCAACATCTCCTAAATGATAAACTTCATCTTCCGGTTTAACTTTTTCGTTCCATTTCCGGATTAAAATTTCGTCCATTTCATCAACATCTTTAAAAGGACGACGCGAAAATTCGATGATATTTTTATGTCCAAAGTGATGGTCTGAAGTAAAATATATTTTACTCATTTTATTATCTTTTTCATTTTAATCATTTGATTAGCTCCTGTTAAAAGTAATTAATCAGCTTTAATTGAGAATTTCAAGACTATTGGACTGTTTCTGAAAAAATTACCGGTTATTGCACATCCTATTTAGCTAGCAAAACTGGTGAAACAACGCATTTTATTTATTGATTTGCCATGGGTAAATCAAGGATGATAGTAATAGCTGATTCAAGGAAGATATGAAAAATTCATTAACAGTTTTAGACTAGTAGCAAAAAAATTATTACCGTAATTATTGAAAATCAGTAGCTTAGAATTTGCTTTGTAAACGGGAAAATAACAGTAAGGTCAGCCGGAAAAGCTGACCCTGTATCTCTTTTTAAACTCACCAATAACTCACGCGACATTTTTAGGTGCCCAATGCGAACAGAGCATTCCGGGTGCCGCTTTTTGTGGGTTTGCGCAATTGTCGGTCTCGTATCTGATACAGGTAAGACAATTGCGATCATCCTGTAGGGAAGCTTTCATGTCAAAGGCATCGCACGTATAGCTGTGGCTGACTTTTACCCCATGCACTGTGCATCTACCTGTCTCTAAGATGTTTTCACAATTATTGCAACTGTTTGCTAATCTTATAATTGCCATATCAGTAATTTTTAAGTTCTATGCAAAATTACGTTTTGAAAGGATTAGAATCAATTTAAATAGCTGCAAGTCAGCTATTTGAATTTAGATTAGTTCAAAATAATTTGATAATTGAAAAGGGGGTGGGCAGAAGACAAGGTTATCTCCCTTCTGATCTCACACTTTCATACCCCAAGAAACTTACATAAAGGTCTTTGTATTCATCCGCCTTCACCTTGAAAGAGCCATCTAAATCGGGTACGGTTCAAGAAGTGGTACCGGCTACCACGGTGTTAGTCCGTATGTTTTTGATCTTCTATGAATAGAATTTTCATGGTTCTGGCAAAGGTATGGTTACTGAAAATTCGTTTTTCTTTATCTGCCATGGAGATGTGTGATCCATTAGTAAGCTCTTATTGCGTATTGAGTAGCATTTTCAGGTTTTGAGAAAGGTTGGTAGTGTAGGGGACGCTCACTCTTAACCGCAGGCTTAATTATATGGATTGGCAAAGCGTCACTACTGGTAGCTATCCAAATTTAACCAAGCATAGCGATTGAATGAAAACTCGCTGCGACCTACTTTTACATTGTTTGTAATCATTCTAAACAATTATTCAACATTTTTAATAAGCTCCGGTGTTTAGCAGGAAATCACATAAGATGCTCGATGAGAATAAAAGCCTGGTGACCCACGAAGGCTTTGAAAGGATATACAGAAAGTACATAAAGAAACTTTGCCGTATCGCTTTTAACCAGGTAAAGGACGAAACTGTGGTACAAAACATTGTCCATAATGTGTTTTGCTCCCTTTGGGAATCAAGGCATAACTTGCATTTAGAAGGCCCAGTGGAACACTATTTAGTACGTGCTGTAAAACTGGCTGCCTTTGACTATATTCGCACGAAGTTGAACCGTGAAAAAAACTTGGAATCCGCATTATCAGGTTACAACGGTTCCAAACATTGTACCGAGGAACAGGTTAGGTTTAACGAGCTTTCAGAGAAGATCAATACTTTGGTGGACAGGCTACCCAGGCAATGCCGCCAAGTGTACCGTTTGAGTCGGGAAAAAGGCATGTCAAACAGGGAAATTGCCTCCATCCTCTCCCTGGCGGAAAAAACTGTGGAGGCACATCTTTCCAAAGCCTTGAAATTTCTGAGGGTAAACCTCGCTGATTACCGGCATTAGGCCCACCTGGCATTACTTAAATTTTTTTTATCTGTACTAAGGGTAATTGTCTTTTTATACTACTTATAAGTAGAGACACCAACAATATTTCCTTATTAAGATGAAAATTACGCCGGAACTTATAGAAAAATATCACCTGGACAGTTGTACTGCAAAGGAAAAAGAGGCTATTCTTCGATGGCTTTTGAACTCGAATAATGAAAATAGTGAGCTTTCGGAATCCACTTTGAAAAAACTGGAAGAAGATACTTGGAAGTCCCTTTCTGAAAGAATGGGCCGCCCCGGAACAAAAGTAGTCGGTTTGTACAAATACATGGCTCGGTATGCTGCCGTAGCTTGTCTTCTCATCGGGATGCTTATCGGTATCTCACTACCGGACATTAAAAATCAGCAGTCTGAACAAGCTGCAAAAGATACATCTAAAGGACAGGTGTACATCACCAGTGGCCCAGGAAATATGGTTAAAGTAGATAAAGATATCTTTGAAATAAGTTTCAATGGCACTTTGGAACTTTTTAATTCCTCTTCCATTACCAAGACCGTGATCTGCTACGGTAAAAATGCATCAAAGGTGTTTCTTCTGGAGCCTCGTCAATTGTATTATCTCGAAGGCACGAATGAAAAACCCTATCTGTCCAAAGATGAAGATGTATCCATTGACGGCGATTACTCACGCTATCTCAAGGGATATTTTACGATTCATTTGGTAGCTGCTTAGCATTAACATTAACCCAGTCTTGTAGCCCCGGTTATCCTAACCATTTGTATTTTGCCCGAGGGCATCTAACGGACAAAGTGCGTAAAAAACACATGAAATTCCCTATCACCGGTTTTATGTTGATAATCCATTTTGCAGGAGCGTTGGCTCAGGACAGGAGCACCTGCACCGTCAGTGGTATGGTTCGGGACCATGCCGGAAAACCACTTCCCTTTTGCCATATTCTGATAGATAGTCTGTCGAAGGGTACAACAAGTAATACTGACGGTTACTATGAACTCAGGAATATACCGCGAGGCACACACAAAATAATCGCACGTTCTTTGGGTTTTGAGACGCAAAGTAAAATCATTAGTGTACATGGAGAAAAAATCATTACTCTAAATTTTTCATTGAAGAAAAATGCCGAAATACTGGATGAAGTCATTTTCTCCATCGAATCGCAAAAACAACGACTGGAACGATCCGCTCAAGCGGTTGACGTTATCGAAACCAGGGAGCTAAAACTGCAAACAATAGACCTAGGCGAGATCATGGCCCATACTCAGGGTGTTAACGTTCGGCGTAACGGGGGGCTTGGCTCGGATACCCGGTTTTCATTGAATGGTCTCACCGACGATCAGATCCGTTTTTTTCTGGATGGGATGCCCCTGGACTTCAGCCCCTACGCTTTTGGCATTGCTAATGTGCCTGTCAACCTCGTCGATCATATAGAAATATACAAAGGGGTCGTGCCCATTCGATTTGGCTCCGATGCCCTGGGAGGTGCGGTCAATATTGTTTCTCCAGATGTATATGAGGGCGTAAGCGGTTCGGCCTCTTATCAGGTGGGCTCTTTCGGCACACACCGTATGACATTGAACACCACGTATTTGGACGATTCTACTGGTCTTTTTGTGAGTGTTGGTGGTTTTTATGACTATGCTGAAAACAATTATGAGGTAGATGTAGAAGTACCGGACGAAAGAGGCCGGCTATCAGAAATCACTGTTCCAAGATTTCATGATACCTATAGTGCGCTGGGGTTGAATTTTACAACCGGATTGAAAGACAAATCCTGGGCCGAAGAATTGAGTATTGGAGGTTACTATGCCGATTATGACAAAGAAATTCAGCACAACAATTTCATGTCGGGCAATCCCTTTGGAGATGTCATGAACTACCAGGTATCGGCTGGCGCCAACCTGACATACCGAAAAGAGGTGGGTGCTAAAACCAGTGTGAGTCTTGTGGCCGGTTATAACTATACCGAAAGGATCTTTGAGGACACGGCGCATTGTGTATACAATTGGTTTGGAGAATGTATCAATGTAAACCTGAGACCGGGAGAAGCAGGAGAGGGTCCGGATTTACAATACACCTGGGATGACAATTATTATTCCAGGCTCGATATCGGTTACCACCTCAACAAGCACCACAAAATCCGTTTTTCATCTGCTCCAACATTATCCCTGAGAACCGGCGATGAATTGTTCGCCGGGCGGTACGACCCCCATGCCGCAGATGGGAGACTTTTTTCCTGGGTCAACGGGGTCGAATACCAGCTCAATGCCCTTGAAGGAAAACTGGAAAACATCTTTTTCGTCAAAAATTACCATCAATTTACAGATATCACAACCCAACTGGCAGGTTTTGGCCCTGTCACCACAAAAAAAACGTTGAATTATCATGGTTTAGGCAATGGGCTGCGTTACCGGGTTTCCAAGCGGTTAATCGCCAAACTCTCCTATGAATGGACTACTCGCCAGCCCCGGCCAGATGAAATATTTGGGGATGGTCTAATGGTGATACGAAACCCGGAGCTGGAAGCAGAACGAAGCCATAACCTCAACCTCGAGCTGGATTTAAAAAGCAGTGAAAAAGCCAAAACGCATTGGCAGCTCCAAAATACCTTCTTTTTTCGACAGATAGACGACCTGATCATTCCCCTGTCCACCGGGGATGAGGAAGTCTTTTATTTGATCCATTTAAATGTTTTCGAATCAGTATCCTTGGGGTTGGAAACAGCCACCAATGTGAAATTACCGGGAGAGCGAGTGGCCATTAATGTCAATACTACCTATCAAAACTTTTATAACAGTTCCCGGGATGGGCAATTCTCTAATTTTTATGGCGACCGTATACCTAACCGGCCTTACTTCTTTGTTAATGGCGGCCTCAATTACAATTTTAAAAACACGTTGTTACTCCCCAATGATCGCCTGA
The DNA here is from genome assembly GCA_022360015.1 of Cytophagales bacterium. Taxonomy (GTDB): domain Bacteria; phylum Bacteroidota; class Bacteroidia; order Cytophagales; family Cyclobacteriaceae; genus Agaribacillus. The sequence goes on along the minus strand of JAKSDQ010000089.1, from coordinate 47,188 downwards.
ACCTATTCTGGAACATGCGGTATGTCCATGAGTATTTTCTTTCCTGGGAAAGTGCCGGAATCCGGGACTTCAAAGCCTTGATAACCAGCCAGTTTTTGCAAAACGTAGGTATTACCTATCAATTACCCCTGCACAAATTGAAGTGGGCGCTCACGGTAGAAATGCAAAATTTAACCGATGCCAGGGTCTTCGACTTCTTTGGCGTCCAACGGCCGGGAAGGGCCTTTTTTGTAAAACTAAGCACACAATTCTAATTAATTAACCATGTATAAAAACAAAATGACCATGAACAAAAACAATATCGAAAAGCTGCTCTTTTCGAGTCGCTTAACCCTTTTGACCATAGCGTTAACATTCACGTTTTTCGCCTGTAATGATGATGATCAGCCGGAACAAAATCTTGAGGAAGTGGAAACGGCTACATTGCTTAGCTTGCGTACCGAAGGCGCCGATGGACGTATCTATTACATGGCTGTCTACGAAGAAATTCCAAATGAACCGGATTTATCCACTATGGTGGAACTGGGTCCGGGGTTCAGGGTGTATGCTTTTGGGGAAAACCCTTATACCTGGGACGGCAATGCCTCCAACCTCACCAAATGGAATGTAGACCGAACAAATCTGAACGTTTCCGAAGCGGAGGTCATGAGCCTTGCGGGTTTGGGTATCAGTGGCGACCTGGGCCCTCCGGCATTTTTCTCGGATGAGCAGGCTTACTTTTTTGACTTGCCGGAAGGAAAGGTAGTGGAGTTCAATCCCACTATCATGGAAATTACCGAAACAATAGATGTAGAACCCCTGATCTATGAAGGCGTACCCACCTCTCCGCCCACTGCGAATTATGATGTATGGGAAAAATGGGTGCGGAGCGGCAAGATCATCATGTCGGTAGGTTATAGTGACAGACAGGAATTTACTATCCCTAATAAAGCGACTACGGCGGTTTTTGATCCGGCTGCCAAAACGATAACCTACCATCAGGATACTCGTATGGCATCTGCCAGCTCGACATTGGAGGAAGATGAAAACGGCAATTTATATCAAAAGAGCGCCTGGGAAGCCGCTTTTGCCGCACATTATGGAGATCATGAACCATCCGGCCTCAATGCGCTGGTAGGCTTGCTAAAAGTAAATAGCGACGGTACCCATGATCCGAATTTTTTCATTGACTTTTCCGAAGTGCTGAATACCAAGGCCTTTTCAGGAGGGGGGATACCCTTCGTTTTTAACAACCAGGCTGTGGTCACCTTCAAAGCACCTAGCTATGAATTTCCCGATAACTTTGCCGACAGGAACCTGGTAGGTGGAGATACCGCAGTAGTGCTTAATTTAACCACCTTGGAAACCACTCCTTTTCCTTACCTTTCAGACGACTATACAGGATTTGGTTTGAGAACGATTATCGACGGCACTCCATATCTATGGGCAGACAATGCCGTAGAGGGTTACAACTTTATCTTGCGGCAAGACGCAATTGACAGCTATACGGAAATATCAAAAATGACCGGAGGGGAGCTGCAACAGTTTTATAAACTTTGGTAGTGTAACTGCCACTTTCGGTAAAAGAGCACGCTTTATCCAAAAGAAAAGAGGCTGTCTCAAAAGGGTAGCCTCTGATTTTTTTGCTAAATATTATTTTACTTGGTTAAAATCTCACTGAGAATCGATAGAAAACAAGGGGTGTTTTACTCATATCTTGAGATAAATACCCATTCAAACTGTATCCGACAAAAGGATATTTGGCGTTAAAAAAGGCCATCTCACTTTTGAGACAGCCTCTTCTATTTTAAGCCGCGGAATGTCCTTATTTCGGAAGAGGAATAAATAAAAGCGGTGATTGGCTTGCGATTGGCAAATTACGGAAAGCTTGGATGAATAGGGTGGGAACACGCTGTTGTTATTTCCGCGGGGGGAGGAATGCTTTACCGGTTGGAGTCAGATTGTAACCCATTAAAGCACGGTATTAAAATTCCTAAGGCCCCAGCTACTTTATTAACAAAAAGACTGGGATTTGCAGGCCCCCTTACTACAGGTACGAAATGAACAGGTACAGATTCAGCAGAATTTTTGTAAAACGGATCGATCAAGCTGTCACTTCCTATCACACCTTGGATTCATGTAAGGTTGCGTTCAAAAGGAAACGCATTCAAAACCAATCTAATGGCCACAAAAGTTACACAAGGCATACCACAGTAAATTTTCCAACAAAACCAATAAACAATTGACTTATCATTAACAATATAATTTTTCAAGTCCAATGCCAGCGCACCCACCAACATGAACAGCCAAAAAGCCATCTCCATTTTAACTTTTATTTTCATTTTAACTTTCATTTCCCCCAGTTTATATGCTAATGGCGCTTTTTATTCTTATTCCGAGAGCGGAGAACTGATCACCGAACCATTTGTAAAAAGGCATTGTCAAATCCTCCATGAAAACCTTTCCATCGACCTACGGCCCATCCAATGGGGTTCTTATGCATTGGTTACCGCTCAATACGATATTTTCCTGGACCGGGCAGCAGACTCACTGTTATTTGTATTTGTCGCCGCTTCAAAGGTCTCCGACCGTGTCGTCATCGAACTCAACGGCTTGCCAGTTGCAATAACAAAAGTTGACAGCAATCAAAACTTACCGGATTTAAAAATCCCTGTTGTTACAACGCCCTGGGGTGAGCCTGACAGAGGCCCCGGCTGGTCAGGAAAGCCAGAATACTTTAAAGAAGATTACGTGTTTTGTAAAATGAGTATACCGCAAGGCAAACATAAACTGGTGATCCGGTACAAAAGCCGGGCCACCAAAACATTCTTGTATCACACGCAATCAAAAACCAAAATACACACCCTCTCTTATGCATTATATCCGGCAAAGAATTGGAGATCTTTCGGGGCGCTGGTTCTGGAGGTTAAATACCCATTGGGCTGGGAAATAAGAAGCAACATAGACCTGTTCAATGAGGACCACAGGCTTATCGGCAACTTCAGGAATATTCCCGATGATTTTCTACATCTTCACATCAGGTATCCGGAAGTCAGGGCAGGTTTCTATCTAACAGCTTATGAAATAATAGTCATTGCCTTGCTTGTTTTGATAAGTTACCTGTTGTTGGGGAAAATGAGAAGGTTTAAAGCAAAGTTCATCAGAGTGGCCTGGTTTGTTGCGCTGGGAATAATTGTGACCATTTGTTATTTGGTGGCTTATTTAAATGAAGACATCTTTTTTAGGCGTTTTATTACCGACGAAGTCAAATTTCCCGGTGACAGAGTCTATATGGTCCTGGGCACTCCGGTAATATTAGTCTTTGTGCTTATATCGCTGCTGGTTTTAAATTTGATTAATACCATAATCCGGAAGTACAAAAGAAGTAATATATCAAAAGCATCGTAAAACCGTAAAAGTGGACTTATCAACAAAATGATAAATATCATTTTTACGATTTTGCTTCCTATTTCAGGCAAAAGGGTTGTAAAAATGCATTGTATCTGGATGGATTTGTGTCTAGGACTTATTTACCTTCTAAGGGTTGGAAGCAATTGAAGGGTAACTTTGGTGTAATTATTGGCGAAACTAGATTGAAAGAGTAAAAGCAGGTGATTTCAATGCATGATATTTTTACTTTTAAAAATTACATGAGCCACACAACAAAAAGTTTCTCTGCAAAAAAATACTGACATTTAATTTATTATTACAGTTATATATAACCTACAGACTCATGAGAGAATTTGGTAAAACGCCCAGGAAATCAACATTCCGGAAGATTCTGGAGTTTATTTTTCCTTTTTTGTTCGGACATCATGACGGGGAATATAGGAACTTCCAGGGGCATAACGATCGTATGGAGTCCAGAAGGTGCAAAAGTATGTTTGATAGGTAATTGCGGGTTTGATTCCCACCACTCCCATATTTAACTCCCACACTTGGTTGGGTATTTCACTTGTTTTTGAGGTAACTTTTCCAACCAATTGCCACAGAATTTTATTTCCGGTACCATGCTGGTACTCCAGCGGTTGCTACGGTATTTGGGTTGGATTTTGAGATTGTGGGTTTGGGGGCTTTTGGATTGTTTAGTTTTTTTGCTGGTGGACATGAGTTTTTGCTTTTAAGATGTGTACTTTGGTAAAGTATTGATCTTGATCTTTTTTCCGGTTAATATGTTCTTTAATTAAGATCAAATATATTGATTTTCTAAAATTATTCAAATATATGTTTAGAAAATCGGAATATTTTATCTGGTAAAGTATCTTTGTTTTCAAAAAGTCGGATAAAAATGACAGAATTAGGACTTTATCTCTCTAGAAAATCTGTTAATCGTTCGGATGTTGCACGAAAGACAGGTATTAGTAAAACTAGATTAAGCGAACTATCTAATAACGAGAATACAAAATTGAGGGTAGATGAACTATATTTAATTGCACTGGCTATTGATGTTGATCCCTGTGAAGTAATGCGATATATTTGTAAAAACCTTTCTTTAGTAAAAGAGAACTGATGTTAGCAAGGAATATCTTTATGGCAGTTAACTATATTAACGAATCTCAGATTCATCCACTAAATGTTAAGGAATTCAAATCAAAGATGATGTCAATTGCCTAAAGCATATTTAATACTATGATCACACGTATTGATATAACCGGTTATAAAAGTATCAAGTCATTGCGACTAGATCTTCAGCCAATCAATATATTATTGGGAGGCAATGGTGTAGGAAAAAGTAACTTTATCTCACTCTTCTCACTTATTCGAAACATCCATCATTAAAAACTTTCAAAATTATATACAGAAAAAGGGAGGGTCAGATAGCCTACTGCACTTTGGGAGAAAACATACTTCAGAAATTGAGATAACAATATGCTTTAAAAGTGTTAAAGGTCATGAGAATCAGTTTACCCTGATACTAGAAGCAGGACAGGAAAGTTTATTCATTAAGTCAACACGAACTGCTTATAAACACTATGGAAAATGGCGTAAGTTGGAATATGAACAAAACGTATCAGAATCTCAGTTTGCACATGTAAATCAAAAACAAGCTTTTTATGTTAATAGAAGGCTTAACGAATTTGATGTCTACCACTTTCATGACACAGGAGATACATCTCCTATGAAGGCAATGTCGGATATTCATGACAACTTGAGGCTTCGGAGGGATGGCTCCAACCTGGCTGCTTTTCTTTACTATCTAAAGGAAAAAGAGCCTAAACATTTCAAACGAATTGAAATGACAATCAAATCCATTGCACCATTCTTTGAGCATTTCGTTTTACAGCCAAATCGCCTGAATGAACAAAAAATACAGTTAGAATGGAGAGAAAAGGGCTTTCCTGATACCTATTTCAATGCCTATCATTTATCTGATGGGACCTTACGATTTATTTGTCTCGCTACTCTGCTGATGCAACCAAAACCACCAGCTACGATTATAATTGATGAACCAGAGCTAGGCCTTCACCCAGTGGCTATCAATAAACTTGCTTCCTTAATCCGAAAAGCCTCTGAACACACTCAGGTAATTCTATCTACCCAGTCGATTAACCTTATCGACAATTTTGAGCCAGAAGATGTCATTGTGACAGATCGATCAGATGAAAGCTCAATATTTAGGAGACTTAGAAGTGTAGAACTCCAGGAATGGCTTGAAGACTATACTTTAGGGGATTTATGGGGCCAGAATAAGTTTGGAGCACAGCCATATAGTGTCTAATGAAGCGATTAGTTTTTATTGTAGAGGGGGACACTGAAATCATTTTAGTACAAAATAATTTGATAATTGAAAAGGGCGACAATTATTCCCACAGTGCCCTTGTCTTCATTAGTCTTACTTTGCTCAAGCTTGAAGATTATGGGCATCACCATTCGCACGCTCACAGGCGTACCCCTTTGTTTTCCGGGCTTGATCATCAACCAGGCATTTTTGTAATTTAAATAGGGAGAGTGGTTAGCAAAGACAATTTACCTGCTTTTCAAAGTACTTTGGATAGTCTTGATTTTTAGGGGTATATTTGAAAGGTAAATCGTCATCGGGAATTAAAGAAAAATGATAGCTCCCTCCATTAGAAACAGTCGCCCAATTCAATGATGCTATTTATGAAAAATGTCCTTTTACTACTAAATTTTAGTTTTTTATTTCTCGGTTGTGATTTTTCTTTGGATAAAGGAGTTAAAATAAGTGGTTCCGTTAAAAATTCAGGACAAGAATATGTCAATTTAACCTATGTGCCACGATTTCATAACCCTGACAACTCATTATTTGCCACCGGAAAGGGAGCCGGAAAAATAAATGTCTTAAACCTAAAGCAATTCCAATATGACAACTTTGATTTGGAGAAGCATAGAAACATCAATGAATTTACAACTTATGTCGATCATGTTATTTCAAAACAAACAAGTCTTTTAAACTCAATTTACTTCAAAAAACAAAATGACCCAAAAGTATCAGATGCCGACAACAAAAGTAAAATTCAAAAAATCATAACTTATTCCCCGCTGCCCCAAGTTGAATATGAATTTCTCTTAAATCGTATAAGGTTCCAAAAATACTATCTGTTAACCAGCTTTTTATCCGGAATGTCCGCAAAAAAAAATTCAGATTCCATTCAAATCAATTTTAAGGATGAAGCTTTTAGATATTTTAATAAACAAACGTACAAAAAGATGGATAATATAAACGATTGGCATTTGGCCAATAGCCTGGAGAGTATTTTACAAATCGAATATTTGAAAAGACAAACAAAGGAAGAAAATATTAAAATAACTTACGGAAATTGGCAATCTTTTTTCAATAACTCTGATTATGAAAACTGGGTTTCAGCTTATTTAAAAAATAACTTCAACAATGACATATACAATAAATACTATGCCGATATATCAGCCTGGTTAATGACAATGGGTATGGATTATAAAAAAAACCTGGAAAAGCTCAATTATGATGAAAAAAACAATAAATATGTAAAAAGACTTAGGAACTATGAAAATTTGTTGAACGACGGTCTAAGCAATATGGATTACAGACTTAAGGAAAATGCATTGACGCTAGATAAGTCAAAGTTTGATTACTTGTTAGAAAGTTATAAAGGCAAGCCATTATTTATTATTTTTTGGTCAGCACAATATGCTGGTGCATCCATAGTAAGCCAACTACCTTCGATAAAGGATTTTGAAAAAACCAATAAAGAAAAAATCAATATAGTAAATATATGTATAGATAAGAAAGAGCATAAAAAACTATGGGCTGCAAGGATTATTGATAATTCGTGGAAAGCTAAACATTACTTTTTGCCGATCGAAGGCAATGATTCTATATTAAGCAATTTTAGCAACAAAAAAATATCAGCATTTTGTGATGGTGGTGCCACCTATGCATTTATAGGTAAAAATGGGACTATAAACAATGGGATAGAAGGCCCGTTTCGCTTATCAAAAAGTGAGATTGAGCAAATGTCCAAATAAAACCGTTTGCCAACACCTGATAAAAGATAATAGCGGTTTTATTGCTCAAACGAAAGTAAAGATATGAACAAATCAGAGAAAGTAGACTTTGTCGTACAAAAGCTGGAAGAGATTTATCCTGAAGTGCCTGTCCCTTTAGACCATTACAGTCCGTATACTTTATTGATTGCGGTATTGTTGTCTGCACAATGCACAGACGAACGCGTAAATAAAATTACCCCTGATTTATTTGCTGTGGCAGATAATGCTTTTGATATGGCACAGGTTCCGGTAGAAGAAATAAAAAAGATTATCAGACCTTGTGGCCTGGGCCCTATGAAATCCAAAGGTATTTCAGCACTATCTAAGATCCTGGTAGATGAATATAACGGAGAAGTTCCTGACAACATGGAAGCGTTAGAAAAGTTACCGGCGGTTGGCCATAAAACAGCTTCTGTTGTGATGGCTCAGGCTTTTGGTGTTCCCTCATTTCCGGTGGATACCCATATTCACCGGCTTATCTACAGATGGGGATTATCAAACGGTAAAAATGTACAACAGACAGAAAAAGACTGTAAAAGACTTTTTGACAAAGACTTATGGAACAAGTTACACCTTCAAATTATTTTTTTTGGTCGAGGCTATTGTCCGGCCAGAGGGCATAATCCTTATGCGTGTCCCATTTGTTCTAAAATAGGAAGAGTACCGATGTTCAAGAATTTTGATCTAAAACCGGCAAATAAATGACCGGATTTTTGAATGACAACCATACAACACATTTCGGTGATTGACTTACGGTTGGCAAATTATGGAAAGCTTGGATGAATAGGGTGGGAACACGCTGTTGTTATTTCTGCGGGGGGAGGAGTGCTTTACCGGTTGGAGTCAGAGTTACCTGTTGTTGGGGGAAATGAGAAGATTTAAATCAAAGTTCATCAAAGTGGCCTGGTTTGTGACGCTGGGATTAATTGAAACTCGTGTGAAATATTTGTTAATATTCCAATTATGAAAAAGATAAAACGGATCATCGGTGCCGGACTGCTTTTTAGTTTAACAGGCTTTTATTTGCTTCAACAAGCAAATAGTCGTATTAATGAGTCCCGATTCTTAAGCTATATAATCAACCCGGCCAAGCAGGAACTTAAATTCTATTGGAAAGATAAGGATGGTAAAAATTATTTAAATTTTGAAAATTTAAAACTAGCTGTTGAGAAAAACAATGAAGAATTGATATTTGCGGTGAACGGAGGAATGTATAAAAAAGACTTGTCTCCACAAGGACTTTTCATTGAAAATGGCATCATGCAAACAAGTATCGATACGGTCGAGGACGGATATGGTAACTTCTACCTCCAGCCTAATGGCGTATTTTATTTAACAGGGTCGAACGAACCTGTCATTTGCACCACCACTAATTTTGAGAATGATGGAAATATTAAATATGCCACCCAATCAGGTCCCATGCTGTTAATTGAAGGGAAAATGCATCCAAGATTCAACAAAGGCTCGGCAAATGTACATATTAGAAATGGAGTGGGCATTCTCCCAGATGGAAATATACTTTTTGCCATGTCTAAAGAAAAAGTCAACTTTTACGATTTTGCTTCCTATTTCAGGCAAAAGGGCTGTAAAAACGCATTGTATCTGGATGGATTTGTATCGAGGACTTATTTGCCCTCCAAGGGTTGGAGGCAATTTGAGGGTAATTTCGGGGTAATTATTGGCGAAACTAAATTGAAAGAGTAAAAGCAGGTGATTTCAATGCATGGTATTTTTGTTTTTAAAAATTACATGAGCCACACAACAAAAAGTTTTCTGCAAAAAATATAGTCACTTAATTTATTATTAACAACTACAGATTTCGAGCATAAGAAATTAACAATTCCTTAAATACCATAACTTTTATACCCATTCAAAATTGGTTTATTTATAAGCTAGGCTTTATGAGTCATATTGAGAAATCCTCCAAATAGAAGATGCACAATTCGCCAGCCGTTCTTGTCGAAGATCTATTGAATTGGGACTCCAGGTGTTAGAGTTTATTCTTTGAGATAAAAGATATTGACTTGTTGCAAAAATTTCCCTTTTGGCTTCAAATGATAATGCCTTACAAGCTCTGTTTTTATCTTCTTCCAAAAGCGTATAGTTTCCTAATCTATAAACTACAGATTCTTGAATAGCTTGTGGAAATTCCGCTAAGTAATTTTCATGACCGTTTTCAGGGAGTATGTGCTCAATAGTCCCAGGGTTTTCTTCAAAGTCATAATCTGAATGACTCAGATGATTTTCAAGAGAAAAAAGAATATATCGAACTAATTTTTTACCTCTTTTGGTACTAATTGATTTAGAGGCAAAGTCATTTTTAAAATCTTTATCATTTGGATAAAGAGGTCTGATAGATGCTGCGATTTGAGCTATTGTCGTTATTTCTTTATTGCTTATCCTAATTGCCGCCTTATTGTAAATATCTTCTTTTAAGTTGGTATGCAGTTTACCTATTACAGTATATCGAAATGTTATGGTTGCTACTAATTTTAAAACTTTAGCAAAATCCTCTTGGCTTAAGCTATTATAGGCTGCTATTAATATGGGATATGCTTGCTTTTCATTAAAAAGCGTTAACTCTTTTATCCGTTTTTTTATTTCGCGATGACCACCCCAAAAACTGTCCGTATAATCTTGCATTTTCTTCAAGAGAATCTAATAAAGATATAACAGCAGGAGAATCAGTGATTGAGTCTTTTATTGCTCTAAATAAATACTCCTGTCTGACTAATTTATTTTTTGAAATCCAATAATGCCGGAGAAATGCAGGGAAGTTGTCAAGTCCGATTATGTCAACTATTTTCTTCCATTTTGTTTTGATATGAGGTAGATCAACAGTTGATGCTATTGAGAATAAATAATTTTTCAACAAATCTGTAACTGTTAGTCCAACTCCGCGAGAATTTAATGTTTCAAATACTGTATAAGCACTTAATTCATCTTCTACAACTATTTGAATAAACATGAGCTTTTCCGCAATTTCTTTGTTTAAGAAGTTGGTTATTTTTTCACCATCACTTTCACTTTCAAATAGTTGATTTACCTTCTCTGTAAAGAAATTGTAAGCACTCCAAAGTTGCTTGTCCGAATCCTGTAAAGTATTTACATTGGTTGGTTGTCTGAATACGAGCAAATTAGATTGAAAAAAACTATCATTATTTTCATTTAATTGCAATTTTGATGAATAGGTTAAAGAAGCAGGATCTTTATCACCAATGAACTTTTTTGATAAGAGTGAAACTCTTTCTTTATTATTATCGATTTCAATTCCTTCTGAAATAAGTAAATTTAGTTTGTTTATTATTGCTAATACAATAATCGTGAGAGTGGAAAATCTTTGTTGTCCATCAATTACGTGATACTTCTTATCGCCCATATTTTGAAGAACAATCGAACCCATATAATGAACGCTTTCAGTCTCTTTAACATTTAAAATATCATTCCATAGGTCTTCCCATTGGTCCTTTTTCCAACTGTAATCACGTTGATAAGGTGGAACAGTATAGGTTTTTCCATTACCAATGATGTCACTTAGACTTACGGTACTAGTATCTAATAGATTATTTACTGCCATATTTACAAAGTTAGCGTTTTCCGGTCTTGCTCACAACGTCTGGCTAAAATGAGTATGCATCACATGGGCTACAACTAATCACGTTTGATTTTCGAAAATACCTTTCAAATGGTGATGGTCATCGCAAACGCGCAATCTCCTGGATAAAACGGCAGGCACTACACGCATATACCTGTTCAAAGTTTTTACCATCGGGCGTTACTTCATTAATTTTCACAATACGGTTATTGTATGCATCTCCTTGTTCTTCCTGGGTTTCTACAAATAACCGGTCATCCATTTGGAAGGTATTAAACCATATCAGGTAAGGCAATGCTTCTACCGTTTCCATTTCACCTGTGCCGACATCTAAAAGTGCCACTTGCCATACATTATCAAAATAATCATTTGCTAAATTATCTCCCGGCCAAGCCATTTTTTCTTCATCCAACACCCGCAGATAAACTTTGTTAGCCACATTTATTTTAGCTTGCCATATCTTTATTTGGAATTAATCTAAATTGCCGCAATACTACAAACAAATCAAATATGATGAAAGCTTATTTCGAGCCGGTTTAAATAGTCAGGTGAAAAATACCTTGTTGTAGGTAGGTTTTGGGGTGATTTTATTTTTTTGAGTTACTTTTCGTAGTTCTTTTGTTTTTGATTAGTTTTAATGAATACCGCCAGGTTAAGTGGTGAATGTGTCCACTTAACCTCGCGATATGTTTGTATTCATCAGTTACCCCCTTATTTTCCTTCTAATTTCACACTTTCATAACCCATAAAACTTATATGAAGATCCTTGGATTCATTGGCCTTCACCGTAAAAGTGCCATCTAAATCAGATACGGTCCCGGCCGTGGTTCCGGCTACCACGATGTTCGCCCCGGGAAGTCCCTTGCCTCCCTCGTCATAGACCGTACCGGACCATTCACCATTGGCGTAGCTGGCGTCTACTTTTAGCTCATTCCCTATAATTTGAGCATACTCTACGATGATCATTCCTCCTTTGCCATTGTCTGCATTCGTCTCACCTTCGCTAAGCTTGAAGGTTACCGGCATTACCATTCGCACCCTTACCGGCTTACCTCTTTGTTTTCCAGGCTTGAACGAAGCAGCATTTCGCACGCCCCTTACAACTTCCCTGTCACAGCCCGCACCAATCCCTCTGATAACCCTCACATCTGATAAGGAACCATCTTTCTCAACAACGAAGTTGACAAATACGTGCCCCTCAACACCCATCTGTAGTGCTTGTGAGGGATATTTCACTTCTTTTCCTACATAGTCGTAGAAAGCGTCCATTCCTCCTTCAAATTCAGGGAGCTCTTCCACTATAGTAAAGAGTTCTTCTCCCATTTTGGACGCATCAGTATGGAAGTCAGGGTCGGGGGTATTTTGTTTTTCTTCGCTGCACGCAAATACTATGAAAAGTAAAGCGCTCAGTGCCGATAAAACCCAAAGTTTCCATGGGCTTACTTTTTTTGCTTGTTGTTTCATTGCTATTAATCGTTTTAGAATTAAACCATCATGAAATGAGCTGGCCAGGCTCAGTCCATTTGATTTCAAAGTAGAACTGATCAGTATAGACGAATATTGGTCAACATCATGCGACTTAAGTACATAAGCATCAGCCTGATATTCGTGTATTTTTTTAATTTCTTTAATGATAAACCATGTCGTAGGGAGCCACCAAAAACATACCTTAAACAGCTCAAAGAATATGAGATCGTAGGTGTGACCCAAAGAAGCATGTGCTTGTTCGTGCTTCAGAATAGCGTCATAATCCCGCTGGTTTGTATCGATTGCATCACTCAGGAAAATCCAGTTGAAAAAGGTAAAACTTCCCTTAATATTCCCGACTTTGCGAATATACAAGTCATTAAACTTCTCATAGTTACTCCGGCGCTCTAAGTAGATAGGGTAGAATACACCGCTAAAGAATTTGAACAGAAAGAATACACTAATGACTATATATATCCAGATCAAGAGATCATAGTTCCAGATGGATTGATCAGCCATGGGACTAATGGTGATAGCATCCGGTGGGATGGCTTCCATAGATACGGCATCAACGGGTTCCTCACTCGTATTGTTAAATGGTAGCTTTGGTAGTTTGAGCAATGGAATGATAAGTGCCAGGAGTGTAGAACCTATAAGATAAAACCTCATTTTCACATACTGCCGCTCTTTTCTCAGAAAGAACCAATAGCCTGAAATCAATGCCATATGGCTCACCGAAAGTTCTATCAAATAATTGCTCATGAGTCCTTGTTTTTAAGTTTATGAAGAAGTTGCTCCAGTTCCTTGAGGCTAAGGTCATCTTCTTTGGTGAAAAATGAAATCATCTGCTGATAGGATCCACTGAAGTACCTTTTTACAAATCCTTTCATAAAGGATCGGGTATAGGATTCCTTGGTAATCAAAGGATGATATTTATGAGACTTACCATGTATTTCATGACCCACAAATCCCTTTTGCTGCAAGATTCGAACAATGGTGGAAACTGTGTTGTATGCAGGTTTGGGCTCGGGTAATTGAGTGATGATGTCTTTCACAAATGCTGCGTCCAGTTCCCATAGCACCTGCATGATTTCTTCTTCGGCTTTCGTTAATTCTTTCATGGATTGATTTGTTTTGCCCAGATTTACAAACTATACAGTTAGTTTAAACTAAATCATTAGTTCAAAACTAAGAACTTCATTTAACTTTTCCAAATAATAAACTAATTTTTTAGTTTATAAAGACTCTATAGACCATTGCCAATAGGGAAGAAGCGCAAGACAGGATAAACAATCGGTGGGTTTCGGGGCGGTAAAATTCTCAATGGAGCAGGATTACATGATAAATATAACTGCTGAGATAAATCAAAAAATACAGGTAGTCTTGGTAGCCATACGAAATATGAACAGTACTTGGTACATGATCCTGTTAATTCTCTCAACTACCGCCTGCCAATCCAGACATTAGTCATGGTAGGGCAGAACAATTCATTGAAAATATTGAAGCCCATCTTGCAGAGGTAATGTTCATCCGGTGTTTAATACAAAACACAACATATATTTGGAATACTTTTGCCAGATGAATATTAAAAAGTTAACATTTTTTCCTAAGACAAAGTTTAAATTTCCAAGCAAAAGATACACCTAATCCACCCATCAAATTTTTTCAACTATGCATCTATTTTTTATGAAGAAAAAAGGCTGTTTAGCGCTTTCCATGGTGCTTTTATCAAGTACCCTATTCGTAAAGGCCCAAGATAACAGAAGCCAATTAAAACTAGGCAAGATGGAATTTCCTGTAGAAACAATTTACCTTCAGGAGAAAGGCTTTTTGGTACTGACAGATTTTTTACTGAGAGGAAAAAACAAAGATCTGGGACTTATCTACTACGATGCCAAAGGCAATCAACAGTGGGAAAAGCCCATCGAAAATCATTATGGGACATCCGGAACAGTCATACTGATCACTTCTCCTTCGGGACAAGTTACCTATGCCATTGAAATGAAAGGGGAGGAGGCCTCCAACACCTTGGAATTCAATGGTAAAACCCATTACATTACCCGGATAACCCGGGAAGGGCAGGTAAAAACGATGGATATGAAGGGGAAGAAAGAATTCGGCAAAAGCCTGCAAGCCATTTTTTGTGATGATGCTTACCTTTACTACCTGGCCTCTGAGAATGGTTGGGAGATAAACAAAAAGAAAAAAGCGGAGGAAAGACTGATCCTTAACCGGTTTGATCGTAATACGCTGAAATGGGAGCAATTTTATTTCAAGCTGCCTCCTCTTAAAGCATTAGAAGACGCCACATTTTGGCATTTCCTGGGACAGGCCGGGAATCAAAACTACCTGATCGCCACCAGGTATGGCAGAGAGACTGGCGAGAACTTTGCTGACATTTTGAAATTTAACAACCAGGCAGAGATCACTGAAAAATTTTCTATCGACTTTTCCCTCGAAGGTAAATATAACAGGCCCGCATCGGCGCTTTCCATACCTCGTCAGAGGTGGACAAATATGATAGATATGGCATTCGGACGAACGGTCATGTGGTCAAGAAATATTGCCAATGGTAGTTTTTCGCCAGCTTTACCAGCCAATCCGGACGGTGCCAATATGGTTACCACAAGTGCTACACCTCTACTACCGGGGGCCTTTGGGTATTGGCATTTGGATAGTGAACATAACTACCTTTATAACTATGGCCTTTTAGGCCCAAAACCATTCAAATCCGTGGGGCCTGTGTACGATGGTTTTTATATTCGGAAGTATGATCTTAAGGGCAACCTGATCTGGAAGGTGGCTCATACAGATGTGCTGGAATTACTCGATGAAAAGCAATTTAAGGTACACCGGAAACCCTATGAGCGCCAGATCAACCTGAAGGTACTGGCCGATGAAACGCTGAATTTTTCCGCCCATGTGCCCGCCAAACTGTTTTCTTTTGAAATAACCCCCGACGGACGTGTAGAAGATGATCTCGTCATCAAGGAAAAGGAAAGAATGCCTGCGAACAATATGGTGCAAAACTCCTCCCGGAAGCTAAAGTCCGAAGCATATGTCAAAGCCAACCCGGTCGGGAAAAAAGACAAATTCACCACTTACAGCAATTTTTATTCTTCTGTGGGAGAAATATTGATGAAATTTGATGCCCGGAATGCCCAAATAGATATTTTATATTTTTCGTATTGACCAAAAAATCAGTAATTAAACAATAAAATCCCTTGTGAATAGCCTGATGGAATTATTTATTGGGTCAGAGCAGTATATTTAATGCCCGGCAAAAATAATTGATAACTTGAAACCCTGCCATTGACCCGGGCTGGGTGAAGACAGATATGGGAGGCAGTTTGGCACCTCGTACACCTCAGCAGGCCGCTGAAGGTATCGTGTGGCTTGCTTGTCTGTCCGAAGATGGGCCTGGTGGCAAATTCTTCTACGATAAGAAGGCCACAGCATGGTAAAAATTATGCGATCGTTTTTAAAAGTGAAACGGAATATTTTGACTATTCACCCGATTTAACCGAACCAACCCGTTAATAGTGCGTTATGAGTAGAATGAACGCTCTGAAATCAATTTACTTCTCAAGTATACTTCTTTGTTTTTTTAGTTCTTACCAACTTACAGCACAAAACAAGCTACAAATTTTCGGTACAGTCAGGGAAGCCCCGGGCAATGAACCTGTTCCCTTTGCCACCGTGGCCCTGCGGAATAAAACCACAGATACGCCTGTAGCAGGCATGACAACCTCTATGGATGGGACATTCAACATATCCACTACGGCTTCTGACTTCTACATCGAGGTTAGCCTGGTTGGATTTGTCACACAGCGAATCGATGATTTTACGGTCGTCAACGGGAGCGTTGACTTAGGGACAATTTTACTGGAAGAAGATAGTAAAGTGCTGGATGAGGTGGTAGTGACTGGTGAAAAATCACGGACGGAGTTTCAAATCGATAAGCGTGTTTTTAATGTGGGAAATGATATCAGTTCAACAGGCATGGGAGCGCTGGAAGTACTGAACAGAGTACCTTCAGTCACTGTCAGTATTGAAGGGGAGGTAAGCCTGAGAGGAAGTACAGGCGTGCAAATTTTAGTTGACGGTAAACCTTCCATTCTTGCCGATGATCAAAGTAACGCCCTGGGGTCGATTACTGCCGATATGATTGAAAAGATAGAAGTCATTACCAACCCGTCGGCCAAGTATGATGCCGAGGGCACTTCTGGAATTCTGAACATTGTGCTCAAAAAAGAAGAGAAGAAAGGTATCAACGGATCGGTATCGGTCAACACCGGAACGCCTGATAATCATAGCGTGGGCGTTAGTTTAAACAGAAGAACAGAAAAGTTCAACCTGTTCACCCAGCTTGGGGCCGGCTATCGATCATTACCCCAGGAGTCAGAAAATATTAACCAGGACCTGACCAACAATACCATTCTTGAAAACGATGGTACCGCCTATCGAAACGAAACATTTTACAACATTATCCTGGGCACAGATTATCACATCAATAAGCACAATGTGTTGACCCTTTCAGGAAACTTTGCTTATGAAATAGAAGATCAGCCTTCTGAAACTAACTTCCGGTTGTTTGATGCGTCCGGTGATTTGACTTCACGATGGAACCGAACGGAGGTAACCGAGGCTACCAACCCGAAATGGCAATATGAATTACAATACAAAAAGGATTTTGAGGATCACAAAGATCATGATTTGATCTTCAGCGCTTTAGGCAGGTTCTTTGGGAAAGATCAAAACTCCGGGTTTGATAATGTCTTTATCGAGGGGGAAGAAAGCCTTCCTGACCAGGAGACAAGAACCAAGTTTCAACAAGCTGACTATACATTCAAGCTTGACTATACTGATCCCATTTCGGAAAAATTCACATTAGAGGCCGGCGCCCAATATGTGATCAATGACGTAGGAAATGATTATGCGGTATTTGACATCATTGACAATGAGTTGGTCGTTGATGAAAGCCTTACCAATGATTTTGAATTTGATCAGCGGGTTCTGGGGGTTTATGGTACCGGGGCATATAAGTTTGAAAAATGGGGCCTGAAGCTGGGGTTGAGGGTTGAAAATACCAACTTAAACACCTTACTTGCTACCACCAATGAAGCCAATGACATTAATTACACCAACCTTTTTCCCAGTGCCCATACTTCTTATAAATTTTCTGAGGCGTTTTCGTTACAGGCAGGTTATTCCAGAAGAATCTACCGCCCCAGGCTCTGGGATTTGAATCCATTTTTTAATATCAGAAATAACTTCAACATTCGAACAGGTAACCCGAATCTTCAACCTGAGTTTACCGATTCGTATGAGTTGACCGGTATTTTTGTCGTTGGAAAACTGGCACTGAACACTGGTGTTTATTACAGAAATACAACAGATGTTATCGAGCGGGTCTCCCTGTTTGAAGATAATGTTACCACCACTACCCCCTTGAACATAGGTAGTAATCGTACTACCGGATTAGAATTAAATGCAGAATACGACATCAAAAAGTGGTTATCTGTCAATGGCGATTTTAATTACAACTATTTCAGCAGAGAAGGCAGCCTCGAAAGCCAGGTATTTGATTTTGAAGGAGACCGCTCGACAGCCAGGTTTACTTCTCGATTTAAGCTACCGAAAGATCTGGACATCGAGCTGACAGGCAATCATCTTTCAGGCTTCCCCACCGTACAAAGTGATGTTGTGGCCACCACATTTATGGACATCGGTGTTCGCAAGGGCTTTTTAAAGAAAAAAGCCGTGGTGAATCTTGGGATCCGGGATGTTTTCGCCTCAAGAATCCAGGAAAGTGAGACCCATCAAGAAAACTTTTTCCTGTACAATTTCAGTCAAAGAGGACGATTTGTCACTTTGGGATTCAGCTATGGTTTTGGCAAAGGCGAAGCCATGACCTATTCCGGAAACAGAAGGAGAATGTGATGATGATTTTTGGCATTTCCTTAAAACTTTATACCTAGACCAATGGTCAAATTGTTAATTTTTTCCTGTGTCAGCAGGATTCTTCCCTTGGAATATTCAACCTGAAACTTTAAGTGATCTTCTGCATCCAGATCAACCGCGATCTTACCGGTAAACAATTCTAAATCATTTGTATCATTTATACCGTAAAGACGTTCCCACTTAATATTTACTAAGACCGGCCCCGCAGAACCCAATGATGATTCCGTCCTGAGAGACAGATCGATTTTAGGACCTATCCGATAAAATTCATCGTCTTCATCTAATTCCTTGTCTCCGACGCTTTCCACCTTTCCCAACTCGTAATGGATAAATATCCTCCCTCTGGCTTCCAACCCCTTAAACAATCGAGTGTATACCCCCATGTATTTCAAAAATATCGGCTCCACTTGAAATTCTAACGCTCTAACATCAGAGTCGAGGTCAAAATCAGTGGCCAGTGACACAAATCCTCTTAGGTTTAAGACTGCTGATTTTAGATTTAGTGTACGATTCAACCCACCCCTAAACACTAAAGAATTGGCTTCCTCATCTGTAGTGTCCCTTTTGGAAGATAGTCTGTTAAATACGACACTAGGTATAAAACCAAAATTTTTACCCAGGACAAATGGTTTGATAAGCGCCCCTTTAGCTGCCCATACATTCACATCAGTGTCAAAATTGCGTGCGTAGGAAAAACTAGCGGCTTTGGCCTTTTTAAACGACCCAACCTTATTAACGATCGTATATTCTTCATGCGTCTCCCGAAGCAGGAGACCAAAAGGCAGGCTAAGTTCTTTCGATTTATTGTCATGACCCCGGCAAAAGTTTTGTTGGTTGACAATGTCCTCTATTTCCGAAAACTCATAGGGTGCCCCTTTATTTAATTTTGATTCAATACATCGCTCATATTGCACGGTCAGCGCTTGCGCCATCGCCAACTCGGTTGAATCAATGCGGCCATCAACAGTAATCTTATCAATAGAGGAAATGGGTATTCCCCGGATATGCAGAATAAGCACACGCAATTCCTGTAATTCGATTTTTTGATTTTTAGAATAGTCATACTTGTTAATATCTATTTGGCCATCGACATGAGAGCATATGCCAAATATTAAACCCGTGAGAACAAATATTAATTTTTTAATCATTGATTTCAGCATTGATGTGGAGACAGAGTTCTTCAAAATTTCCCATTTCAATGATTTTTTCGTCCGTTATTACCATCCGTTCAAATCTATCATTGATTTTGTTAGCTAACAATATGAGGCCTGGCGTTGTAAACCCAAGCCCATCGTCTCCTAACGCAGTGTTCGGGTCCAAGATTTCAGGTTCTCGCCATCCTTTGGCATGAGCAATAATCTCTTCTAATATTTGAATAATTGTTTCAAGTTCCATAGGATCATTTATTTGTTAGAGGATGCAAACAGGGGAATCTATCCAACAAATCCAAAGATTTAATCTCACTTTGATCACAGTATTTGTACAATTTATTACAATTTGTAGGCAAATAGTATAAAGAAATCTTTCAGCGGACTGTAAAGTCTGTGCTTTTATACACTATAAACATACCCCGGTCAAAGTTATGGAATAAAGGCTATCAATACCCATTGCATAATAAATCAGAATCTTCGAATGAAATGTCATAATGATTTGCACAGGCTATTCTTAAGTTTAGCCTGTATAAATCATCGACATAAATAGGCAACTATGAATAAAAACAAATAAATAAGCCATACTAAAGCATATCAAATCAGCACACTGCTTTACTATTTTAAATTCAGCAAATCTATGACAATTGTATGAAAATAAAACTACTATTAAGAAAGTGGGAGTTACTACAATTCTTACTGTTTAACTTACTGTTTTTCATTGTCATCCCTGGATGGGCGTACGGAAGCAATGGCCCGGCGGATGAAATGTCCGGTTTTTCAAACGATGGTGATACACTAAAAACAGTGACGATTAATGGGGTTGTAACGGATGAGTTTGGTGAAACCCTTCCAGGGGTAAGCATACTGGTAAAGGGCACTACCATCGGTACAATAACAGATATCGGGGGACAATATAACCTGAGCGTTCAGGTGGGCGACACGCTCTCCTTCAGTTTTGTCGGTTATGAAACGATAGAGGTCGAAGTAGATGGAAGCCGCACCGTGATCGATATTAATTTATTACCTGACATTATCAGCCTGGGAGAGGTGGTAGTAGTAGGATATGGCGAACAAAAAAAGGCGAGTGTGGTGGGGGCCATTGTACAAACAAAAGGCGAGGATCTACTCAGGGTAGGTGCTGTGAATACAATATCCGAGTCTCTTCAGGGGCTTTTACCCGGTGTTACAGCCATTAATACGAATGGGAAGCCAGGCTCTGACGCTGCTGATATTTTTATCCGGGGTGCTGAAGATGCTCCTTTGGTTTTGGTAGATGGCGTAGTGCGTGATTTTAACGACATAGATCCTAATGAAATTCAAACCGTGTCGGTTTTGAAAGATGCGTCTGCTACAGCGGTGTATGGTGTGAGAGGTGGCAACGGGGTTATATTGGTTACTACGAAAAGAGGTGAGATTGGGAAGCCTACAATCAATTTTTCCGTAAATTTTGGATTTAAGCGGCCTACTATTACCCAAGAGAATGCCGATTACATCACAGCCATGGAAATGTTTAATGAAGCCGCTGCCAATGATAACCTGTGGGACCAGGTAATTCCGGAGGCAGAAATACAGGCCTGGAGAGAAAACATAGACCGGGCAGGCCCTTATAATCAATATTTTCCCCAGGTTGAATGGTGGGATGAATTAATTGCAGAGGTGGGCTATCAGCAGCGATATAACCTGAATATGAGAGGAGGAACCAAATTTGTAAAATATTTTGTTTCCCTCGGATATGTAAATGATGGAGACATATACAATACGGAGGAAAATGATCAGTTCGATCCTTCTTTTCGCCTGGAACGGTATAACTGGCGGTCTAACCTTGATTTTAAAATCACCGGTACCACCGAGTTTTCGCTCAACCTTGCCGGTAATTTCAGGTATCGCAACCAGCCCGGGTATCGCATCGATGGGGGAGGAGAAGGACTCGATAACCTTGGAAGACCCTCTTTTGGTGAACCCCAGTTTTTTAACCGGATGTTTCAGGCCCCGAAGAACCTGTTTCCGCTGCGTTATGAAGATGGCACGTATGGAGATTCCCAGTCAGGTGAGCATAACATGTTCATGAATCTTAACGAAGGAGGTCAGAGAATATACAAATACTATGAAGGCCTGTATGATGCCATTCTCAAACAGAAACTTGATTTTATCACGAAAGGCTTGTCAGTAAAGGCACTGGTCTCTTTTTCTTCCGGTTCCAATTATGAATCCTTTATTTTGAGGACTGGTATCGGGGGAGGCTTTGCAAACATTAATGTCATCCGGAACTTTAGAGATTATGACGTTACCCGCCCCTTGGAAACAGGAGGTTATCCCCTGCTATCTGCTATACGCTGGCCAGACGAGGTTACCCAGGAGGGACCTTTGATCGCTAATTATGACAATATTTTTGCTTACAACCGGAGACTGTATTATGAATTATCTGCACGGTACAAGCGTACTTTCGGCAAACATGCATTCACCGGATTAATACTTTGGAACCGGTTAAACAGGCTAAGGTACGCAAGAAGGTCCAATTCAAATAACATCAGTTTCCCCTTTTTAAGGGAAGAATATGTAGCCAGGGTCACCTATGCCTATGATAACAGGTATTTGTTTGAATTCAATGGGGCTGCCTCCGGTTCAGAGCGGTTTGCCCCGGGTGAAAGGTATGGGTACTTTCCTTCGGTATCTGCCGGTTGGGTGATATCGGAAGAAAAGTGGGTTAGACAGTTTACCGGTAGTTTCCTCAATCTTTTGAAAGTTCGTTATTCATACGGCCAGTCCGGTGATGATGGCAACCAGCGGTTTATTTACCTTCAGCAATTTACCAGGGGAGGAAATATCCGATTGGGATTGAACAGCGCAACCAATATCGGACCTTTGTTTAATGAAGGTAAAGCCGCTAATATTAATGCTACCTGGTCGACGAGCACCACACAAAACCTGGGCATTGACTTTGATTTAATCGATAAAATTTCCGGATCGATAGATTTCTTTAGAACAGAAGAAGATGGTATTCTGATCACCAGAAAATCGGTACCCCGATGGTTTGGCAACACCTCACCCGAAGCCAATATCAGGGAAGAAAAATACAAAGGCTTCGAAATAGAGTTGGGGTGGAATGACCGCATTGGGGCGAACTTCCGGTATTATATCAGGGGAAATTTTTCCTGGTTCGATACCAGAATTGTTTTTGCGGATGATCCTGCACGACAGGCGGACTACCTCAAGGATGAAAGTAAACCGCTGCGTTACCAAAGAAGACACATCAACGGGGGATATTATAACTCCCTGGATGACATCTATAATTATACCACGCCTAACCAGGGCATAGCACCTGCTGCTTTGGTGCCCGGAGATTTTCTTTATGTGGATTACAATGCAGACGGAATTACGGACAACCTTGATGCGGTGCCCATGGAACATGCGCTTCGTCCACAAACTACCTGCGGACTGAATGTGGGCTTTAGTTGGAAAAATCTTGATTTTAATGCCCTGCTTTATGGTGTTACGGATGTATCCTTTGAAATTCCCGACCTGATCCTTTGGGACTTTCCAAACAATTTTATCATGGCCCAGACGGATGTTACCAGTAGATGGACCGTCAATAATCCGGAAGGAGCAAAGAAGCCGTCATTGCATATCGCCAATACGGCCCACAACTTTACGAATAGTACCTATTCTTATGTAGACGGCACTTATATAAGGCTCAAGAATGCAGAATTGAGTTACCGGATCAAACTGGCCAGGCTCGAGAACCTGGGTATCAAGAAACTCCAGCTATATGTGAACGGGAACAATCTGCTGACCTTCACCAAACTAGACCCCAGAATTGATCCTGAGACCAACGGCACCAGCGTTTATCCGGTGGTCAGAAGATATAATGCAGGATTCAGGATGTCATTTTAAGCAGTATCCATTATGAAAATCAATCAAGTATTACTCATCATGCTTTGGCTGGTGATGACCAGTTGTGAGGATTACCTGGATAAAACTCCGGAGCAGGGAATCACAGAAGAAGAAGTTTTTTCAAATTTTGAATCGATCCGTGGTTATCTCGATAATTGCTACAGGGCCTTATTGGACATACATTCATGGAACTCACAAAATTTGTCACGTACCAATGTGAATGCGTTATCCGACGAAGCAGGAACACTCTTTATCGGACCACTCAATACCATTATTAACACAGGTGCATGGTTCGACAGACCCGGCATTGGCGAAATCGGATGGGATAGCAACAGAACCGGAGGTTTTAACGGATCGGTTCCGGATAACGCATTTTATGCTTTAAGAATTACCAACAATATCCTGGAAAGGGTGGCTGAAACCGAATTTTTATCCAAAGAGCAACAGGAACAATTGTTGGGACAAGCTTATTTTTTCCGGGGGTGGTACTACTTTCAAATCATTATGCGGATGGGAGGAATGCCGATATTTGATCGGACCTACAGCTCTGATGAAAATCTGGACTTTGAAAGATTACCTTATCACGTGTCTCATGAATTTGTAGTGGCTAATATGGACTCCGCCTTTAAATACCTGCCTCACGTATGGAACGATCTGGAATACGGCAGGGCTACCAAAGGTGCGGCCCTGGCAGTGAAGTCAATGGCGGCTTTATATGATGCCAGTCCCCTGATGCAGAATGGCCTAAGTTCGGTAGAGGTCAGGGATTATGATATCGAAAGATGCAAAGTAGCGGCCCGATATGCACAGGAGGTGCTCGATTATATTGCGGGTAATGCAGGTGGTGCACCCTTCAGGTTAATGGATGGCTCGGAAT
The DNA here is from genome assembly GCA_022360015.1 of Cytophagales bacterium. Taxonomy (GTDB): domain Bacteria; phylum Bacteroidota; class Bacteroidia; order Cytophagales; family Cyclobacteriaceae; genus Agaribacillus. The sequence goes on along the minus strand of JAKSDQ010000089.1, from coordinate 22,779 downwards.
ACCAAAACATCTTTTATCACGAATTTGTGTTTGCCAGTGATGAATCATTATGGTATAATATGGATGCAGGTTCCAGGGATCAGACACGTGGCCTCCGGGTAAATTATATTCCGCAGCGATATGCCGCAGGCACCGGTAACGATGCGGCATCATTTACCGGTCCTACACAAAACATGGTAGATAAATTTGAAGTGATCAATAACGGGCTGGCATATCCCATTGACCACCCGCAATCAGGGTATGATCCACAGAATCCTTATGAGAACAGGGATCCGAGGTTTTATAACAATGTGATTGTACCGGGGCAACCATGGAGCACCGGCCAGGGCGGTGCGGTTATCTATATGGAAATGTATGTAGGAGGCAGGGATTGGAACAACGTCGTGAACAATAATAACACCAGAAACCGGGAAGCAACCGGTTATGTATGTAAAAAATTCTGGTGGGAAGGAGCCGACGCCGGCCGGCGATTGTATGGTGCTTTCAGGCTTAATACTATTTACATAAGAGTTGCCCAGATATACCTGGATTATGCAGAAGCTATGAATGAAGCATATGGTCCGTATGGTACCGGAGACGGATTATCAATGACTGCGGTGGAAGCCATTAATGTTATCAGGAACAGGGTCGGTATGCCGGATGTGCTTTCTGAGTTTACTGCAAGCAAGGAAGCGTTTCGTGAACACATTAGAAATGAGCGCGCTGTTGAACTGATGTTCGAAAATCACCGGTGGCATGATCTCAGGAGATGGATGATCGCCGAAGAAGTGTTGAACCAACCCATCCGGGGAATCCGGGCGATTCCCCCGGCAGGTCACAGGGGAGTGGCTGATAAGAGTTCCCTGAATTTTACTTACGAGGTGGTCACGCTGTCAACGGAAATCAGGGTATTTGATCGCAGGCACCATTGGTACCCTGTACCCGCAGATGATGTACAGAACTTACTTAATTTCGCACAAAATCCCGGTTGGTAATGAAGGCTATATCCTATATAAAAAAGATAATTTTTGGTTTGTTGGCGGTAGCCACAATCTCTATGTTCCGGACCGGAACCACCTATGGTCAGAAAAAGAATGCAAAGGTGGAAGTGATCCATGTAAAAGCAAAGGTTGTCGACGAAGCCGGTAACCCCATCCGCAATGTGTCGATCACTTCCTGGGAAGGTGTTATACAGACACTTACCAACAGTGAGGGGGAATTCTCAATTGAAGCAAAAGCCAATTCGACTTTGATTATTGAAGCAAAAGGTTATAAAAAACTAGTCATCGATTTAAAAAAAGAGCGCATTCCGGAAACCTTATCCCTGAGCAAAGCATTAATCTTTGCCACGCACGAGGATGAGGTGCAACTGCCCGCTGGATTGTCGACCCGGCAACGAAGTTTGGTGGGCGCCATAACTTCGGTTACCGGTGAAGAACTGGCTACTTATCCTGAGGCAGTATTTCAAAATACACTGCAGGGCAGAATCATGGGACTTATCGTACGCAACAATACCAGTGGATTGGGAAACAATGTCGCTTCATTGTTTCTCAGGGGATTGTCAAGAGGTGATAATGATCAAATCATTACTGTAGTGGATGGAATCGAACGCCCCATCGGTTTTATCAACCCGGAAGAAGTGGAAACGGTAGCGGTGTTAAAAGATGCCACGGCCAAGATCCTTTATGGACCCCGTGCGGCCAATGGCGTCTTAATGATCACTACCAAAAGAGGAAAACCCAATACGAAAATCATCAGGGCAACAGCTCAGTACGGAACCAGTATGTCGACAAGAATGCCAGATTATCTGAACAGTGCCGATTATGCTGCCTTGTATAATGAAGCCAGGGAAAATGATGGTTTGGCACGCTTTTATTCCGAGCAGGACCTGGCCGGTTACAGGCAAAGTTCCGGTGTAAATGACCTGCGTTATCCCGATGTGGATTACAATGATTATTTTCTGCGACCTTCTACGCCTTTTAGAAAGGCTACACTCGAATACTCAGGGGGTACAAGTGAAACACAATATGCGCTTATGTTAGGCTACACAGGAATAGAAGGCGTGGAAAATATAAGCACACCCGTGGAAGACCGGGTGAACATACGCGGAAACCTGAATATCGGAATTAGCCCCTCATTGAAAGCGATTGTACAAGGGAATGCCATCATTGAAACCCGGCAATGGGGAAAACTGAACCAGGACCAGGTTTTCACAGCAATAAGAACCCACCGTCCCAATGAATACCCATTGCTCATTAACGATCCGGATTTTGAGGGAATCGCTACGGAAGTCGGTGAGGAGGTAGTGCCTCCATTGGGCGGCAGCTTCCGTCATACCAATAATCTGTACGGAGATTTGCGTTATGGAGGATTTAGGGAACACAACTACTTTTTCGGTCAGACAGCCCTGGGTTTGGATTTGGATTTAGGAGCGTTTGTGCAAGGATTGTCAGTGCGCAGTACCTTCACTTTCGACAACTACCAATATCTCCAGAACGGGCAGTTGCTGACCCCCATTACCTACGCCCCTTTTCATACAACCACAAATACGGGAGCGGACACCACTGTATATTTTAATTTGCGAAAGCGTGTAATTCAGAATCAGCAATTTCGCCAACAGGATAATATCAGCCGGAATACGGGATGGATATCCAATCTATCCTACTCAAAAGCATTCGGTGACCATGTGCTGACAGCCGATCTTTCCCATTTTTATTTCAGGAATGAAAATGATACACGCTTGCAGGATATTGAAAATACCAATACTGTACTTCGCCTGACGTATGGTCTGCGTGATAAGATCTATTTGGAGGGAACCATGGCCTACATGGGTAGTAACCGGTTTGAAAAAGATAACCGGTATCAATTTTTTCCGGCGGTGGGAGCGGCCTGGGTGCTTTCGGAAGAAGGTTTTTTGGCCGGTAGTAAAAATCTGACATTTCTCAAATTGAAAGCCAGCTATGGTATCCTGGGGCATGAAGGAGACATCGGCTATTATCTTTATGAAAATCGTTTTGTCAATCAGGGTACTGTCCGGTTCGGGGTACGAAATCAAACAGGACAGCCCAGGACAGCATTTGTCATTTTTGGTAACCCCGACCTGGGTTGGGAGCAATCGAGAGAGGTGAATGTAGGATTGGAAGGGTTGGTATTTGGGAATCAGTTGCAATTTGAGCTAAACTACTTCAATGAATACCGGTCAGATATCATCGTCTTTCCCGGTAATACTTATTCCACACTTGCCGGCGGACTGATCAGGCCTGAAAACCTCGGGAAAACATCCAACCAGGGACTTGAAGGTACTATTACCTGGTCGAATACTTCCGGCGATTTTCACTACCAGTTAGGTGTTAACTTTATCTATTCAAAAAACAAAGTAGAAGTAACAGACGAGATCCCCCATGAGGACGAAGCCTTACGACGAACCGGCAAGTCCTCCGACGAAATGTTTGGTTTGGTCGATGCAGGATTGTTTAGAAGTGCAGACCAGGTTTTAAATGCTCCGAGACAACTCTTCGGAAAGTATGGCCCGGGTTACATTGCCTACGAAGATCTGAATGATGATGGCCTCGTAGACCCGCGGGACCAAAAGAGCATTGGTAACAGCTTTCCCAGAACTACATTAGGGGTACAGTTAAATCTGAGCTATAAACGATTTGGTCTTTTTGTATTAGGAACTTCAGAACTGGGGGTCGACAGGTATCAAAACAACAATTATTACTGGAATACCGGCGAGGGTAAATATTCAGTGCTGGCCAACAACCGTTACCACCCGGTAAACAACCCGGAAGGTAAATACCCTGCATTAACTACGACAGACGGACGCAATAATTTCAGAAATTCCACCTTTTGGCTGGAGGATGCTTCATTTTTCAGATTGAAAAATGTAGCGTTGAGTTATACACTTACCCATGGCGCGTGGATCGCTAAATCCATCAGAATTTTTGTCCGCGGAACAAACCTTTTCGTATGGTCGAAATTCGATGATCTGGATCCCGAAGTGCCCAATGCAGGGGTGTTGAACTACCCGGTTTTCAGAACCATTACCGGTGGTGTTTCGGTAGGCTTTTAACCTTTTAAAGATGATGAAAAAGACATGTTTGAAATACTTTACTTTATTGCTGGGGATTTCACTTTGGTCATGTGAGGATCAGTTAGACCCCCGGATCGATGTTACTTACACTGAAGAATTCGCTTACACCCTTCCGGAGAGAATCGAGGGCATCTTGATGAATGCTTATGCTGCCATTCCCGGTCAGTTCGATAGCTACAACAACAATTTTCTTGATGTAGCTACAGACAACGCGGTTACGAATGCTTTTAATACTTCCATCTATGATGCGGCTACCGGTGGCATCAGTCCCTGGTCAAATCCCATAGGAAATTGGGATGTGGCTTATAGCCAATTCAGAAATATTCATCTGTTTTTGGACCATGGCCTGGGCGACCATGTAAATTACAACCTGGAAAAGCCTGAAACAGATTCTTTAACCAAGGTCAGGCTCAAAGGGGAAGCTTATTTTTTACGCGCCTGGTGGGGCTTTAAATTACTGCATGAATTTGGTGGCAAAACCAATTCGGGTTCTGCACTGGGATACCCCATCATCACCAAAACACCCGGTGAAGAAGAAGCCAGGGATCTGGAAGCAGTCTGGAGAGATACCTATGAAACATGTGCGCTGCAGATTCTGGCAGATTGCGATACTGCGATCAACTACCTCCCGCTGACATATAAAGGAGCCGACCTTGTGGTGGGCAATGTCCAGATAGGCAGGGCAAGTCAGCAGGCGGCTTACGCCTTAAAATCCCGTGTGTCATTATACGCCGCCAGTCCGGCTTACCAACCCGACGAGGTTACCCAGATTACCGGTATGGGGCAGTTTTTCGTCAATGATGCTGTAAAGTACCGGGAAAAATGGGAAAGGGCAGCAACATTGGCCCAGGAAGCTGTAGATAATATCGGAGCCTTTCAAAGCCTGAGCACCAACCATTTTAACAGTAACAATACCCCTGATGAATTTATCTGGAGGAAGTACTTTAATAGCCGCGGCATGGAACTGCGGCATTATCCTCCTCTTGAATATGGTGATGCTTTTACAGGGCCCTCGCAAAACCTTGTGGATGCCTTTCCCATGCAGAATGGATTTCCTATTTCCGATGTCAGGTCAGGTTATGATCCTGAAAACCCTTACCAGGGGCGTGATAGCAGGCTGGATCTCACGGTTTTTTACAATGGGAGCACCCTGAATGGGAAAGCTATCGAAACATTTACCGGAGGTAAAGACTCCCGAACAGGTCACCAGGAGGCCACCCGTACCGGCTATTACCTGAGAAAGTGGCTTTCAGTGCGTAGTGGGCTCCTCAATCCTGAAAACCCTGGTAATGACCATCACTATCACGTGCTTTTCAGGAAAACGGAAAGCTATCTAAACCTGGCAGAAGCTGCCAATGAGGCGTACGGACCCGAGGGTGTGGGCCCGGACATCGGCCAGTCGGCGGCCGATATTATCAAATCTATCCGAAATGCCGCCGGCATCAATGACAATACCTATGTGGATGAAGTAGCAGCACAGGGTAAAGATGCTTTCAGGATATTGATACAAAATGAAAGACGGCTTGAACTCGCTTTTGAAAATCACCGGTTTTTCGACATGAGGAGATGGGTCCTTCCGCTCAATGAAACCGTAAGAGGAGTGGAAATAGCGAAAGACATCGATGATAATTTTCAGTATTCTTCCATGGATGTCGAGGAACGGAATTTTGATAACATCCGTGATTATTACCTGCCCCTTCCCTATGATGAATTGATGAAAAGCCCCAATATGGAAAATAATCTGGGCTGGTAACATTTAAAAAGATGAATGAAATGAAAACCATGAAAATATATACCTTAATCTGCCTGCTTTCAGTGGCTTTCGCAGCCTGCGAAGGGTACGACGAATTTGTGAATGATCACGAATTTACAGCGGTCTACTTTGCTACTCAAAGACCCCTGAGAACCATCGTAGCAGATGATGAGATGTCTTTCAAAGTAGGGGTGGCTTTAGCGGGTAAGCGCAGTAATAAAGCCGAAGAATTTGCCACCTTTGAAATCGATCCGCTTTTATTGCAGGAGGAAAGTGTTGTAGGGGGGCAGACTTTTACACCCTTACCAGCCGACTATTATTCGCTGAGTAATACTTCCACTATGGTGATACCTCCGGGGAAGTTCATCGGAGATATCACCGTCACACTGGATAAAGATGCCTTTACCAGCGATGCACTGGCTACAGCCAATACCTATGCGCTACCCTTGGTGATTAAAGAAACCTCGGCCGATTCCATTCTATCCGGACGTTTCGATCAAGGTGGTAATGAGCAGATAGCTGCTAAAAATTATACTGTTTTGGTCGTAAAATACATCAGCCCCCTGCATGGTATTTACTACCACAAAGGAGTGGAACAGGAACTTGATATCAATGATCAGGTAGTAGCTGAAGAAGCATATACCAACAGGGATCTGGTAAAGAATCAAACCTGGACATTTACCACATTGGGTGTCGATTCCGTCACAACTTCAGGTATAGGAACATTAACCTCTTCAAACAATGCCACTTACCACCTGAAACTATGGGTAAATGGTGACAATACGGTTTCTGTGGAAAGTGTACCCGGAAATGATGTGGCTGAAATTGAAGGAAGCGGCGTATTTAACGCCGGGGAAAACACTTTTTATTTAAATTATGAATATGTAAACGGAGGCACCAGGTACAAAGTAACAGACACCTTAATTCAACGCCAGTCACCGGAACTGGATCTGAGATTCGAAGAATGGTCTAAATAAAGCGGGATATGAACAGAAAACATCCCACATCATAATTGTGAGACCTTATTTAAACAGGGGACGCTTATCGATCATCAAATGTCACTCCATTTTGTGTATTCATCGATTAAATGTTTGTATCGGATGAAAATCATGAGAAATAGTATATGAAGAGAATATATTTTTTGAGCATACTGTGGGCAATACTATGCCAGGCTTGCTGTGCACAGGGAAACAAAGCTTTGAAAGGGGAAATCAGGATTATTTCTGACAAAGGGCATGCCCTGGTAACGGGTGTCAGTGGCTTTAATGTTCGTATCGCCGACAAGGTATGGAACTATACACATCCGGATTTTCAGGAAGCCGTTCGCCAGCTACGCCCCGGATGGCTCCGGTATTTTTCCGGTACCATGGGTGATGCTTTTTCTGCGGCTACCGGTTTGTATAATATCGACTATATCTATATGATGGATCATCAAAAACAGTACTTCACAGGGCACCGGTTTACTCAGGTGAAAGGCCCTCACAGAATTTCGGACCTTTACCAGGTCCTCGGGGAGGTACGTGGAAAGTTGGTGATCACCGTGAATGGTTTTACAGAAACCCCGGAAATGACTGCTGCGCTGGCCCGTTTTGTTAAGCATAACCAAATGGAAGTGGAAGTTTGGCAGTTTTGTAATGAGCCTTATTTTTATGTGCCGGGGCGGAATCGCTACTGGTGGAACGACGGGTATGACTATGCCGTAAAAATGAAACCCCATGCAGATGAGATCCGGAAAGTCTTCCCCGGGGCAAAGCTGGCTTTAAACTTTACCTGGGACGGTATCTGGGGGTTTATGAAGGAGATCCATCGCTATCAGGAAGAAAAGGGAGCCTATTGGAACGTATTTTCCAAACACTCTTATGCGCCTCATGTGGGCGGCGTTGAATCCTTTGACCAGGCCTGCAGACGGGTGAATACCAAGGTAATTGAGGCTACCTCTCCCAAAGCTATGCAAGACATAGAGGACTATACCAGGCAGGATATCCCTATGTTGATTACTGAATTCGGTGTGTGGAACCGGCCTGTCACTGGTATTATTGCTACGATTTATAATGCCGAGTATATATTACGCCAACTACAACATAAAAATACTTTTCTCATCGGCGCTCATGAGATTAGCAACAAGTTTTACCCAAAAGAGAATAAAAATCAGGTGATCCTCGATGCTTTTAAACAGGGAAAAAAGATCAATACAAATAATATTCGTACAGGTGTGAAGCCATCCGATGAAGGAAAAGCACTTCAACTCCTTCATGAAGCGCTTAATTACACCGATTTCACCTACGAGACCTTGGTAACCAACACCGCCGAAGTGCCTGGATTGAAAGACAACAGGGAACCCGCCGTATATGCCAGAGCCTTCCGGGGAACCAATGGCAGGGATTACCTGGCCATTACCAATCGTTCGGGAGAATATCATGATTATGAGCTGTTTATTGATGGAAAGCCCCTGAATGCCGCATACCGGAAGTCTTACATCTGGTCAAAAGAAGCTAAAAATAGGGATGTGAAAAGGACAAATGAAATGATTAAAAAAAGAGAACCGTTGAAAATTTTTCCTCATAGTGTCACCCTGATCGACTGGAAAAATCAACGCCCGGTTACTCCCGTGGCCACCAGAATCTACGACAGTAAAGTCACGGCCAGGGGAGTAAGCCTGAAGTGGTGGCCGGGTGAACATCTCACGGGATACCGGCTGATATACGGTAAAAGCCCGGATAAGCCTGAAAAATCCGTTGTTTTACCAGCTACAGCTACCGCCCATGAGCTAACAGGCCTGGCCGGGAAACGAACTTATTACTTTCAAATTATGGCCTGTAACCAATTCGGCGAGAGTGCTCCTTCCAACCAGGTAAAGCTGACCACTGACCTTCCGGAGAGACCACAAATTTTCAAGGTAAGCAGGAGAGATACTACGGTGACCGTCTTTTGGCAAAGTGTGGAAAACGCTTCCGGTTATGAGGTGCATTTAAGATCCTTAGATGGAAGCGTGAACAAAGTTGAAGACGCAAAAAGTGTATTTGGCTACAGGCTCACCGGACTTACCTTTGACCAGCCCTACGAGGTAAGCGTAATCGCATACAATGGTCTCGGAAAGGGGAAACCTTCGGAGGCCAAAACAGTTACCTGTTATAAGCACATTCCCTTACCGGCAAGAAATATCTCTGCCAGAGAAAATGCCGCAGGAGATATCGTGCTTCAGTGGACCAGGCAGGATACCATACCACTGCCCGTTTACTTTAAGATACTCAGGGGCAATGCACCCCATGATTTTGAAGTGTTGGCCACCGGGATTACCGGAAATAGCTACATCGACACTACTTCCCGGGACGGGAAGAACTTCTATACGGTTATAGCCTACTCCGATGCAGGGGAAGCAGATTTTTATCCCAACATCGCTACAGTTATTCACCGGGATGAAGCTGCGTTTGTATCCGTTGAAAAAGTGGAAAAAAAAGAAGACAAATTTTTAATATACGTTGTTGCGGAAAATGTGAAGCACCATAAAAATTTAAAGGCCGGGGTAACTTATGCAGACATTTCTTATTTGAACGTGGAAGAAAGTAAGGTGACGGCCGAAATGGTAGGAGCCAATAGGTTTAAAGTTGAGATACCCTATGTCATGCTTAAGGAAAACCGGAGCTACGCGTTAAAGGCTTTTGTGGAAATGAAAAATAAGATGGTCTATTCCCTGCCCCCTTATATTAAAATAAAAAGATAAGGCTGATGGTTCAGGGGATTTTTTTCTTTGACCCTGGCCGGATAAGACGAGGCCGTCTCAAAAGTAATTTGAACGGCCTCGGTTTTTTGTATTGGGGATTTTTCTCAAGGTACCCGAATATGTTTACCCTTTTGAGACAACCTCGTTTTATTTGATAGTCTCCCTGGAAACACGCGGTTGAAATTAAAAAGGGCGTAGGGTTCTGGCATAGACCATGATATTTTTTGCCTCATATTTGGCAATTACAGCATTAGCTAAAAATCATTAATCTTAGTATCTTTCAGGTAACATAAAAACCAATGAAAACCGGACTATGAGATATTTTTTACTAGTAAGTATGCTCTTCTTTTCATTTCCAGAAGTAGTTTCTCAAGATTATCAGTCACTTCAGTTTTCTTCCATTACCTCCAATGAAAATTTACCCTCCGATGAATGCAATATGGTTTTCCAGGATAGTGATAATTTTCTATGGTTCGGTACCAATGAGGGGCTCTACCGTTATGATGGTTATGAGGTGAGAGATTTCGATAAACTGGTTAAGATTTCCTCTAAAAATGTTAAGTTTCATGAGGCCACTGAAGATGAGGCCGGAAAATTGTGGTTTGCGACTTCTAACGGAGTTCTTATATATGACAAAAAAGCGGGTAGTACAGATGTCATCAAACCTACCGAATTAATCAAGGCAAAATCCGTAAGTGATCAGGTACTTGCTATAGACCTGGACAAAAAAGGAAGAATATGGTTTGGGGGATTTACAGGACTGTTTTTGTATGATACCAGGATTGATTCGCTCATTCACTTTCGCTCTGTTAACAGTGGTGGTGGGAATTCCAATATTCGTGATGTGCTGGTATCACAACAGGATATCGTTTGGGTAGCCACCTGGGGATCCGGATTAGCCAAATTCAATGAACAGGATTCCTCTTTCAGCCGGTTCAAGATTTTTAACTTCAGCCATAAAACCGGGAAGCACAATGTAATTAATTCCTTGTATGAATACACTGATAACATTTTGTGGGTGGGTACCTGGGATAATGGCCTCTATGCCGTCGACGTTTCCATACCGCACCGACCCAGGATTATACAATGGCTGGAAAGGAAAAACCACACGGATAATACTATATTGGGCGATATTATTTTTAACATGGTACATGATGACTATGGCAGCCTTTGGGTAGGGTCTCCTCATGGTTTGAGTATCATACAAAACCCATTGTCAGAGAAAATTCATATCCATAATTATGAAAAAAACAAAGGATCTTTAACGAATAGCGTCGTGCGATCTGTGATGAGAGACCGGACAGGGCTCATATGGTTGGGTACCACCGGTGGCGGAGTAAATAAAGCAGATATTCATAAAAAAAAGTTTTATGCATACGCTATTACCGAGGTCGATAGACAAAAGAAGACGCAAACTGTTTATTCCTTTTCGTTTGATCGTCAAAACAGGCTGTTAATAGGCGTAAAAAGCCTGGGATTTGGCAGGTACGATTTCGATAAAGCGCAATTTGTGCACTATTCCGATATCCCCGCATACAGGACATTAGAAAAACTGGACATTAATACAGTAAATAACTTTACCTGGGACCAGGATTCCAACTTATGGATGGGTACAAGATACAAAGGTTTGATTAAGTTTGATCCGGAAAAAGGTAAATACATCCGGTTGTTGCGGGGAAAAGGGAATAAAAAACTAAATGCCAGGAAGATAACTTCCGTGAAAAAAGACGCGAATTATCTATGGGCAGTCACGGAAAATGGTTTATTCAGGGTTACTTTGCACAAACACGGTGGATTTAATAACCATACTGTTAAATACTATAATCCTGAGATCCGGTCATCGGTTTCACTGGAAGGCCAAACCATTTCCGCCATTGCTTTTGACAGGCAGGGTTACCTATATGTATCTACATTTGAAGGACAACTGATAAAATCAGCTATCCCGGTAAGGAAGGGAAAAGATTCCGTAAGATTTGAGTATCTTATAAAAAATACGGGACAGCCCCCCATTTCTATTAACTGTTTATTCTTTGATAGTAAGGACCGGTTATGGATTGGTTCCCTGAATAAAGGCCTGAAAATATGGCATGAATCTACAGGTAAATATCATGCTCCCTTAGCCATCGACAGAATGGATGACCAAGTCATATATGCTATCACCGAAGACCATGGCGGCCATATTTGGGCAACTTCCAATCAGGGATTATTACGCCTGAGTGCCGGGGAGGAAGATTACAATATAGACGTATACACATCCGCCAATGGCTTGCAGGGCAATGTATTTATCAAAGGAGCCATGGTGCGCGATAAAAATGGCCATATATATGTCGGTGGTCATAATGGGTTCAACCTTTTTAACCCCGCATCTTTGGAAAAAGAAGACGTATTTATTCCAAAAATTGCTTTTACCCATTTAAAAACCGGCAAAAAGATATTTAATGCACAATCTTTTCACCAAAATAATCCGTTTGTGATCAAATATGATGACAACCTGTTCTCCATATCTTTTTCCGCGCTCGATATGAGGGCTTCCTCTGAAACCCGTTATGCTTATCAATTAGAAGGTCTGGAGGATAGCTGGCAGATTGTCTCCGCAGATTTAAGGACCGCAACCTATATGAATCTGGAACCGGGTCAATATACCTTCAAGGTGATGGGTACCAACGCCACGGGGAGATGGAATAGTGAAATGGCCGTGTTACCCATCACGGTGACCACTGCGCCTTATTTTACCTGGTGGGCTTATACCTTGTATATCACGACCATACTCGGGGTTATCTTAATGGTTTTTATCCTGTACAGGAATCAAATGAAAGCCAGGCAAAAGCTTAAGATAGAGCATTTGGAAAGAACCAAATCAGAAAAACTAAACCAGTTTAAATTACAGTTTTTCACCAACCTGTCGCATGAATTGCTAACCCCCCTTTCCATACTGTTGATATTATCCGAAAAATTATCCAAATATGATATACCGGAATGTGAAACACTTCCCGGTATGTTCCGGCGGAATGTAGATAAGCTCCATCATCAGATCAAACAGATGCTGCAATTTAGAAAAGCTGAAGCAGGAAATTTGAAGTTGTTGCTGAGCAGGCATAACCTGGATGATATTATCCGGGAAAGTTATGAAAACTACCTGGTGATTTCCGAGGAAAAAAACATCGCTTTCCAATTGAAAACTTCGGGAATCGGGGATGGATTTGTGGACAAAGAAAAACTTGACATTTGCCTGAATAACCTTTTATCAAATGCATTTAAATATACCAAAAAAGGGGGAGTTATTGCATTAGAAGTTGAAAGTCTATGGATAGCGGATGAAAGATGGATGATGATCAAAGTCAAAGATAATGGCCGCGGTATTCCCAAAGAGCATCTTAAGCATATATTCCACCGGTTCTATAGAACATCGGGTGGGAATGATACGGGTATTGGAATAGGATTGGCGCTGACTAAAAACATGGTAAATTTACAAGGAGGTTCGATCAAGGTAGAGAGTGAGCCAGACAGAGGCTCTGTTTTTACCTTACAATTACCCATCTCACTATCTTCTCACCGTGGCAATACCCTGTCTGAAACGAATCCAATGATTCCGGGTGATACCCTATCTTACCGAGGTTCAGAAGACCACATGCCAATAAAAAATACCTCAAAGATCACGCGGGGTCAAAAGAAAATCATTCTCATTGTTGACGATAATGAAGATTTTCTGACGCTTGTGGCCCTTCAATTGGAAAAGTATTACCATATCATTACTGCGGTAAATGGGAAAGAAGCTTTTGATTTAGCCAATGAAAATGAGGTGGATTTAATTGTTTCCGATTTAATGATTCCCGGAATGGATGGCTATCAGCTCTGCAAGGCTGTTAAAAACGATTTGAATACCAGTCATATTCCTTTCATCATCGTCACAGTCAACGCCAGTGATGATAGCCGGGCCATTGGATATGAAGCTGGGGTAGATTCCTACTTAACCAAACCTATGGATATGCAGGTATTATTCTCTCGTATAGAGTCTTTATTGAAAAAAAGAAACGAAATTCATAAGAAATTTAATACCGGGGCTTTTCTCGAGCCAAATAAAATCGTTACTACCTCCTTTGATGAAAAGGTATTGTCAAAAGCTAAAGCCATTGTGGAAAATCATTTGAGTGACCCGGAACTTACTGTAAAAGTGCTCTGTGATGAATTGGGAATGAGCAATTCCATGTTGTATAGAAAAATCAAGGGCCTGTTGAATCTGACTCCCAATGAATTTATCAGAAACATCCGTTTAAGAAAAGCAGCACAGCTCCTGGAAGACAAAAGTATTCACATATCAGAAGTAGCGTATCAAGCAGGTTTTAATGACCTCAGTTATTTTGGTGTTTGTTTTAAAAAACAATATGGAGTAACGCCAAGTGTATTTCAAAAAGAAAACAGCAATGAAAAAAGAGATGTGCTTATTTCAATGAGATCCATTTGATTTTTTTGTTTCTTTTAATTGATGATTTTTCGACTAATTTTTAACTCATCTAGGGATATCAAGGACAGATTGATTGAATGTGAAGATAAAATATACACAAAATCAGCCAAATTGAACATTGAACAAAAATGTGTATGTGTTGAGCTTTACAACGATAATTATGCTTATTAAATGGTGAGTTTTATTACTGTCAATAATTTTGGATTGTTCATACAATGATGGTACCCATAAACCAGAGGCCGAACTACTAAAGCCTTTCTATGCGTTGGGCTAATTATCGGTTACTTATTAACTGAATAAACGTGAAAAATACAATGAGCTTGAAAAAAACTGGTTTTAAACGTATAGCGTTATTCATACTAACGTTGAATGTATCATGTATCCCGGCGCAATATGACATAACCACCGAAACCTTGCTACAGGAAATGCTGGATAGGGATGCCTTGGCAAAAGCAGACAAACATCCCTTTAAAACCCTGCAGGCTAGTAGTTATTCCAGGAAGGCCGTTTCCCCTGACCGGCCCGGATGGTTTGACAATGCTGATGCCAAACAATATATAGGCGTAGAAACCATCGATGGTCGAAAAGAACGGGTGCTTATGGATGTGGAAGGGCCTGGCGTCATCGTACGTTTTTGGAGTACATGGCATGCACATTATTTCTCCCAAGGCACATTGCGGTTTTATTTCGATCATTCCGAAACCCCGCAGATCGAGGGCCGCATCGATGACTTGATTGCATACAACGAACATGTAGGCGAACCTCTTTCCAAAAGAGTATCCGCATTTCTTGAAGATGGCGGTATTTTCGCAGGAAACAATCTCTACTTTCCCTTACCCTTTGCCAAACATTGCAAAGTAACCTACCAGCAAGCAACAGAAGAAGTAGAGGATGTGCTTTACTACCAGATCAACTATCGAAAATACGAAGCGGGCACACGGGTAAAAACCTACCAAAAGGACGATTGGCAAAGTAAAGAATACAAGACACTCATTGCCCGGGCAAACACGCAATTAAGACAGTATCCATCCGATGACTGGCCAGACGAAATGCCCCGCCTCAATCAAAAAGTAAAACCCGGAGAAGCTGCCACTATTCGTATGGAAGGCAGTAAAGCCATTAAAAAGCTCTCGGTAAAGATTGGGGCAGAAGACCTTAGCCAGGCCTTACGCTCGGCAGTTATATCCATAGAATTTGACGGAAAGCCTACCGTTTGGGCTCCCCTCGGTGACTTTTTTGGTACCGGCTATAAAATATCCCCCTACCAATCCAGGTACAGTACTGTGAACACCGATGGCGAAATGACCACCTATTTCCCTATGCCTTTCCGGAGATCGGCAAAATTGACCTTGCATAATTACGGAAAAGAGGCGGTGGATCTGATAAAATTTGACGTGCACAGTACCCCATGGCAGTGGGATGAACAAAGTCTGTACTTTCATGCCAATTGGCGGCTATATGCCGATATTGAAACAGCAGAAAAGAAAGATGTCAATTACGTTTCTATTTCCGGAAAAGGGAAGTATGTAGGCGATGTCCTTACGCTTTTCAACAACAGTTACGAATGGTGGGGTGAAGGTGATGAGAAAATTTACGTCGACGAAGAAAAATTCCCTTCTCACTTTGGTACCGGTACCGAAGACTACTACGGGTATGCATGGTGCAGTGTGGTTGACTTTTATTCTCCTTTCATTGCCCAGCCTATTGGAGATGGTAATAGAAGTCCGGGTATAAGTGTCAATAGCCGCTGGAGGATATTGGACGTAATTCCTTTCGAAAGGTCGCTCAAATTCGACATAGAACTATGGCATTGGGGAAATACCCGGATGGATTATGCACCTACTACCTTTTGGTATGGCACAAAAGAAGCCAAAGCCGAAGTAATGGGTGACATGGAAGCAGTGCAGCTTTCGGTAAAACACTCGGATAAGTTTGAAGGAGAGAGCCTTGAAGTAAAAGAAGTAACCGGAGGAGAAACGCTTACCCAGGCCTTCCTTTCGTATGAGTGGAGTGCCCGGAACCACCTGTATTGGAAAGGGATTAAAAAAGAAGATACACTGAAGACTGTTTTTTATTCTGAAAAAGATAGAAAAGGAAAACTGGATGCCGTTTTCACTCATGCTCCGGAGTATATCACGGTAGATATGTACTTAAACGGCCAACGCATTTTTGAAAACATGGACTTGTATAGTGATTCGCTAAATCTGAAAAAATACACTGTCGATAATGGTTTTATCAAAAAAGGAAATAACACAGTCTTAATGATCGCCAAAGGCGCCAATAAGCAAAACCCAAAGGCCGATCAGTTAGGATTTGACTATTTGAAAATAAGTGAATAATCCATACGAAAACCAAGCTATATGAGATTATCGAAAATATATTTCAATCTATTCACTAAACCCCTATTGGACCCAACAAAAATGAAGAATTTTATAACCATTTTAAGCATGGTGGGATTAATGACCACCACAAGTTGCACCGCGCCCGTTTCCGAAGATAAGAATTTTTCCCTTTATGATATCAACAAATACTATAAAGCCGCTCCTCCGGGCGTTGAGACCCGCTGGATAAGCTCAGAAAATAAGAAAGGAGAAAAGGGCCGAGGCGGAATGACAAACAAAGGAGCTAAAGGAGATGCCTTCAGTATGATTGGCCCCGGGGACACCCTGGTGATCTTCGATCAGCAAGGGCCAGGCGTCATTACTAAAATCTGGATAGCCAATTCTTTTGGGTGGACACAGGAAAACCGCAGAAAAGTTAGTATCCATATGTACTGGGATGGTGAAGCCAAACCCGCTGTATCCGCACCGTTTACAGACTTTTTCGGTATTGGTCTGGGATTGATGCGCCCTTTTGAAAACGTATTTTTTTCCATGCCCGAAGGTCGCTCTTTCAATTGCTCTGTGCCTATGCCTTTCCGCAAATCCGGAAAAGTTGAGATTGTCAATGAATCCGAAAAATTTTTGATGTTCTACTACAAGATCAACCTTGTAAAAGTACCCCAACTGGAAGATGATATCATGTATTTCCACACTTTTTGGAACCGGGATACGGCTACTACAAAAGGGATAGATTATACTATTCTGCCAAAAGTGCAAGGAAGGGGACGCTATCTGGGAACCAACATTGGCGTGATCGGAAATGAAAAATACCGTGGTACGTGGTTTGGTGAGGGGGAAGTAAAGATCTACCTCGATGGAGACCACACATTTCCTACCCTGGTAGGCACCGGTACGGAAGATTATATCGGGACGGGCTGGGGACAAGGAGAATTTATTAATAAAATTCAGGGAAGTACCGTGTCGAACAAAGAACATGACCTCTACACGTTCTATCGTTTCCACACCTACGATCCCGTTTATTTTCACCGGGATTGCCAAGTCACTATCCAGCAAATAGGCAATTCACAGAAAGGAAATATTATCAGAATGAATAAAGAAGGTGCTGACATAACCCCTGTATGGTCGTATGTAGAAAATGACGGATACGATGCTGCCAAGCGCTACCTTGACATGGAAAACCCACCCAAAGTGACTGACGAAGAATTTCCGGGTGGTGTTTCTACCAACTTCTATCGTGACGACGACGTCTCTGCCACCGCCTACTTCTATTTGGATAAACCCTCTTCTAATCTTCCGGTACTACCCGCTGTGGGTATCAGAATGAAAGACATTGTAGAGAAGGTATACACAAGGCTTGGAGAAATGTAAAAATAATTTTGGAAAGCCCGGTCCCCGGTCCGGGTGTATTTAAAAATTTTGCGCCCAAATAAACACATTTTAAATATGAAGCGTATAGTCGGTAAAATCATTTTTCTATCTCTGATTGTCGCTGCTTTTAATAGCGCGGTAAATGCTCAGCAATACACAGCCGATTGGGAATCGTTGGACAGCCGGCCGGTGGCAGGATGGTTTGAAGATGCCAAATTTGGCATCTTTATCCATTGGGGGCCATACTCTGTACCCTCCTGGTCGCCAAAGGGCACCTACGAAGAGTGGTACCTTCAGTGGTTTACCAGCCAATCCATTTTCGGCAATGGAAAATTTACCGGACAGGAAATCCCTGAATTCCACAAAAAGACCTATGGAGAAGACTTCAATTACATTGACTTCGCCAAGCTGTGGAAAGCAGAGCTATATAACCCGGTGAAGTGGGCGGAATTATTCAAAAGATCGGGTGCCAAATACGTTATCATGACTTCCAAACACCACGACGGCTTTACGCTATGGCCTGACAAGCATTCCACTGAATCGCGAGGCTACCTGTGGAGTAGCACCGAGACCGGGCCCAAAAAAGATTTAGTGGGAGACTATGTAAAAGCCATGAAAGATGCCGGCTTGAAAGCCGGGCTTTATTACTCCCTCTACGAATGGTATCACCCATGGTACCGCGCCGGCCTGGACAAATTTGTGAGCGATTATTACCATCCCCAATTCAAGGACTTGGTGACGAACTATAAACCAGACCTCATTTATGCCGATGGCGAATGGGAAAAAGACGATACCTACTGGAAGAGCACCGAACTCCTAGCCTGGCTGTTTAACGAGTCCCCGGTAAAAGAACATGTGGTTATCAACGACCGGTGGGTTAAAGGCCAGCGTCACAAACATGGAGGTTACTTCACCACAGAATACCTCAGGGAAGAAGTGAACTTCGATAAGCCCTGGGAGGAAATCAGGGGCATGGGGCTATCCTTCGGCTACAATCGAAACGAGGACATAGAAGACTACAACTCTGCACAGATGCTGATTCTCATGCTGGCCGATATTGTAAGCCAGGGAGGAAACCTGTGCATAAACGTAGGACCTACCGCGGCTGGAAAAATCCCCGTCATCATGCAGGAGCGGCTACTGCAAATCGGTAAGTGGCTGGAAACCAACGGAGAGGCTATATACGGAACCCGTAAGTGGAAACGCCCCTTCCAGTGGTCCGCCGGCGACCGGGAATTTGAATTATTAGAAGAAGGCCAGTCGTATGTAGAGGGAGATTACATCCTCAAGCAGACCATAGACCAACAGCCGGGTAAAGCGGTGAAAGAACTATTCTTCACCTCCAAAGGAAATAATGTCTATGCCATTAGTCCGAAGTGGCCGGGTAAAAAACTGACAATCAAAAACATAAAAGTAAAGAAAGGTAGCAAAGTAGAATTGCTGGCTACGGGGGAATCATTGGAATACACCACTTCCGGCAAAGACCTTACTATTGCCTTGCCCGATTTCGATCCTAATGATTATGAACTCGAAGACTATAATGCCTTTGTATTCAAAATCACTAATGCTAAATAAAAAATCATTTTTTAAAACCGATACAATACAAAAGACACCGTTTAATCGATACCATCCTTATCATCGAAAAAGAAGGCATTCCAAAGCTTGAATGGTTTGCTTCTGAACTTAGCGTGAGTAATTAAAACTACTCCATTTTCAAAAATTTGTATTTCCCACTCGGTTCATTCGGAATCTCGCTACACCTTTCAAAATTTACATCCAGTTCCTCCAAATGCATCACTTCGATCACTTCCTGGCGGACAGTTTCATCTGAGATGGCATTATCAACGATATATTTTACCAACAGGGAGCCATCTTTTTTCAGCAGCAACTGAATTTTTTTTAATCCGTTGATATTTAAGGCCGCGTGGAGTAAATTTTGTGCATGAAGTTTTCTCCCATCTTTTAGTGGCAAAACATCGACATCGCGGCCGTCGATAGACTTAAAATGTAGATAGGTGGTTTTGCAATGATCCTGTGACCCGGAGAGTGTGATCAAATCACCTGTTTCATACCGAATTAGCGGTGTCGTGTACTGATTTAAAGCTGTAAAAAGCACTTTACCCTGCTCCCCGTTTTTTACAGAGATGTAGGAGTCATCAACGACTTCTGCTAAAAACGCTCTTTCATTGATACATAATTCATGGCAATGTGTACAGGAATAACCCATTATCCCCAATTCCCACGCGCCATACCTTTGAAGTCCGGGCATTCCAAATGCTTTATTGAATTTTTCAACATGATGTTCCTTTTTAACCTCCCCGCCAGTGTTTAACAAACGCAGTCCTGGCAAATGCTCCTCATGGTCGATAAGCCAATCGGCTATCTGCTCAATACCGGTGGGCATCCCATTTAAGAGTTGTGGTTTAATTTTTTTTATTTGTCTTACCTGCTTTTCAATGGGCTGGTGGATGTCCACATCGAATTTTTTTTTGTTGATCAGCTTTTGAAAGAATGAATATTTCTCGTGTGGTATCTCCCGCGTTAAATAGACAACCTTCCACCATGGTACCCAGCCGTAGCCCAACATAAAACGTAACAGGTTTAACTGGCGCAGGGTATTTTCTTTCTTGGATATTTTAACCCTTAGCGGACTTCCACTGGTACCTGCTGAGGCCATCTCCAATAGTTGTTGCGGATTTGCTTTCTCCGATGTTAACTCCTCGATACGGCATTTTCTTAGTTCCCTGGAGGTAACCACCGGTAGTTTTTGAATGTCTTCCAATGAAGACATGGTTAGATCGATGCCGTGATATTTTTGCCGGTAGAAGGGTACATTTTCATAGGCATGGTGCACAATTTCCTGTAGTTTTCTCAACTGATACCGGCTTATAAGCTCCCTGTTTTTATAGGGAAATTGAAATGCCTTGATAAATTCTACAAATGGGTTCAATGACATTGGTTTGTTTTGTTGGTAAATAGTGTTGGAATCAGGGGCCAAATATAACCATAATTCACTTTACATTGTACTCACCAATAACTCCCTGATATCCACCTTCAAAATCTCCGCCATTCTTTTCAAATCCTTCAAGTGAGGTTGAGACTTGTTATTGCAAATAGCTGTCATGGCCGTGGTGCTAATACCCATCTGCTCTGCCAACCATTTCTGTGATTTTCCTTGAATGACAAGTAATTCTTTGACTCTATTGAGTTAAATGAATCAGTATGAAATTTTTAGACCTTGCAAAGAAAGTACTCAAAGAGAGTCAGAAACCTTTAAGTGGTTCTGAGATATTGTCACGGTTATTTTAAAAGGTGAATTGTCAATTTCTGGATTTTAGCTCAAAATACATCTTCTCAGGCTTTAAGACCACTTTTTTATTGAATTTCAGCAAAAATCAAGTCCCATTTAAAATGTGTAAAAACCAGTCGATTTTGAGGCAAAAGTTCATTTAAAAGATCCTTTTAACGTTCATTTACGAGCATAAAAAAAGGGTATTATCCCTTTCTTTTAATAGTGTAAGTGAAGAATAAGTCTTTCTCATATAATTCAGGTGCGTAAGCATGTTTATATATAAGAATTTGATAGGTGAGAGATTTATGGGTTCGAGTCATTCTGTTAATGAGAAGATCTTTTGATATTTCTTCTTTAAGTTCATGATAAGAATGTTTTGGATAGACTTCATGAATGAATTTCATTATCTGAAACTTTTCACCATAGTATTGCCATGCATAAGCCTTTATTTGATTCTCATCTTCATCAAGTAGTGGAGAGGATCTGTAAAAGGCAAAAGAAGATTATCTCTTCTTAGCTTCCAGTATGATCAAATAGAACAATACTAGGATAGCTATTGCCTCCATAACTTTCTAGTTTATACATACTAAACGTAACGGGAGTTTATGAGTTAAAGTTCTAGCAATCGTCCCTTGTAACCTCCGTTGTACGAGCATAAAAAGCGGAGAAGCCCCCTTATTATTACCATCTTCTATTTACATTATGGATGTAATGTTGATTGCTTTGAAGAGCCTCAGAACATTTTTTACGTAAACTATCTGATACTATAGTTACAGCTTGATAACTAAAGTATTGATTTGAAACTAAACTTGCCGTAATCAATGATTTGTCATGTTTTATAAAATCTAAAACTTTTTCTGCATCAGACCCAAATAGTTCGTAAAGAGAGAAACTAATTTTAGATATTTGGCCATAAGAGTCTGTTGTTGTTGTAGCATGCATATTGATTAAGGTTCGTTCTATTAGATTTTTCATAATTGCTAAATGGTGAAGAATAAAAATTAATTAGTTGAATAGATCTGTTTGCGCTGCGGTTCCAGGTTCTTCAGGCGCTATGTCCTTGATGGCTTTGAATTGAACCTTTAGGGCTTCCCTTCGCTTTCTGTAAATCCATCTTCGCAGATCATTGAGTAAACCTTGCTCGTATTGATCAAGATTCGTTGGTGCTATTTCCGACATATATTCTACCTGATTAGGTTTGAAAGTTTTGGCATATTGGAGTCCGCACCAGGTGTAGATATTAGTCCAATTATGAGACATTGGATGTTCAAAAGTTCGTGGCATCATGTAGGCGACTACTTCGGAAAAAGAAGCTAAATCCTCACCTTTCATTGAAGACATTAATCTGTCCATTCTAATATTAGAAAGCAGGTCTTTAGGTAGTGAGTCTTTCCAGGCTGAATTGTAAACAATGATTGGGCTTGAGATGGGATCGAGTATTTCAAAAACGAAATCCTTCTTTACTGGCTTGGAAGCCTTTTCTTTCTTGATTTCTTGTTTTGGAGTATCGAAACCAAAATCTAATTGAATGAAATTTTCATTATCCATAATTGTAAGATTTAAGTGAAACAAATAATGATCGACTGGTACTAGGGGAGAGGGAGGGCGACTTATGCCAGGTTGGAGATTTGTATCCCTTCGGTGCAGTGCATATTTTACGGGATTAGGTTAGTTATTTTCTTTGTGTTATGAAGACAAAAGAAAAGCACAAAGAAATGTTCGCCCATATTAAAGCTTGGGAGGAAAGTGGTCAGAGAAGGGATGAATTT
>JAKSDQ010000278.1 GCA_022360015.1 Cytophagales bacterium | reverse complement strand
GTGGGACTGCGTCCGGGCAGCCACAGCGTGTGTGTTCGTAAGTTGTATAGGTAGCTCGAAGCGCGTTTACCAACCGGCTGTGATTGGAGTCAGACGTATCAGCAAGACGCCGCTGAATACCTCGTGGATGCGACAGTAAGTGATAGTAAGTGACTAGTCTTAAACCACGGGACTTTGTTGAACAATCTGTAGCGTCGTGGGCGCTTCCAGGTCGTTCTTAAAAACTTGTGTGCCTGCACCATTTGGGCGTGGAGAGCCCTCCTAGATCGTCAGTGGTCCGGCCACCTCGGGAGCCTGGCTCTGAAACCAATTGATACATGTACAGTGGGGCCCATCGACGCCCCAGAGACAACATAGGCTTAGACGGCCGTATTCCAGACATTCGGCCGATTAAATGGAGTACAATGCATCAGATTATGTAGCGAAATAATGTAATAATGTTCCAAATCAATGTATCCCCATACACTTATTCCCCAGTGCTCTTTACCTAAACATTACAAATACAACTTGATACTAGTCTAATCCAGCACTCCGACACACCCACCAAGACCACGTATCATCATGGCTGGTGCCGATTCACTGGAGCTTACAAATAAGGCCATATGTGGGAAGAACTACATCAGTGGGGTTTTGTCAAGGACTGATAGACACTATAGGGCCCCCAAACCTTACCATCACGCATTTGATACTATAGAAAGAATGAAAACACTACCACCTGCAACACTCTCCTGGTTTCACAGCATTCGTATCTGTTGTGTTGTGCTATGGTAGAATCCACAATGGAGGCGCTGCGCGCCAGCAATGCTACATGCATAAGCGTTTCTGACCGGCTTCTCCATTAAAAATTTTTGCTGAAGCCATGCTGTGCTAGGCGAGTGTGGTCGCAATAAGGATGGGACGGAATTATCTCTGCCAAATCCCCGTCGTCCATTCCTTCAGTGGTCCCATCAGGTTGCGACTGAACAAAGCAAAGAGTTCAGATCTTCACACGGACTCCCTCT
>JAKSDQ010000182.1 GCA_022360015.1 Cytophagales bacterium | reverse complement strand
TCAATACTATAGTAAACACCACGACTTATAATCCACGTCTCATAGGCGGAGAAGGAAACTGCGGCACGAATATGTGGTGAACCGGCCGAGATTCAGCTGGTGAATCGTCCAACAGACGCGTCGAGTGCGATTAGGCGGTGATGTTCGGACATGTGTAGAATCGCAGCTCTACCTCCCTCAATTTCAGCAGAGAGGCGAGGGCTTCAAGACGGTCCCACAGCTACATGCGCGACGGAGAAGGCATGATCACTGGCAGGCGGATTTGGAGGACCCGTGATGCCGATTGGAGGCCAGAGAAATCGGTGGGCCGGAAAGCACCAGATTAGTTCGTGGAGCTATAATTGGGAGGATGACGAATTACGTCATTCGGACGACTCTGTACGATTTGGAGAGATTTACTGCCCTACGAACGTCGAGGTTGACTAAACAGGTTTTTCGTGTGCATGAGGATGAGCAAGAGATGCTAGAAATTGTAAGGAAGCTGAAAAACAAGAGATAGAGGGCCATTAGTTATGCTCCCAAATAGAGAAATGTTAGAAAGAATCAGTCTGACGCTATTGTAATTAATAAAGACGGCAGGATAAAAATGTATATATTAGAGGTGCATCTTGACGCCAAGGACGTCATTGCTAGCAATAGAAGGTACAATGAGGTTGATTGCCCTCGTGGCATAAGGGACAGACTAGCATTATTGAGACCATAAAAAGTGTTAGGGAGTAAGTGGAAGGAAGAGAATTCCTATATAGATCAGTTGCCCCCCTTTCAAGAATTATGTAAGATTGCAACAAGGGCTTATTTCGGTGGTCCTTGACTTTGTGGATGCACCATATATTCTAGTATTTTGCTTCTTTTATGAGTGTGATCGTCTTTGTGGAGGCTATATTTCTGATGGCACCTTTTCCAGACATCTGTGGGGTGACTCTTCGCTTAGTGAATTAAGTTATCAATTTGTAGTGTGAATTCTGTGGTGCGCATCTGCCATTAAAAGGCAACGATTGTTTCGTGCTGTGAATCGGGATAAACGATTTTTGCTTTGTTTACTGACCTGTCGATTTCATTATTGCAATGTTTAACCATATGATTGTCAATTTAATGGCTTCCTGAAGCATTTAATTCTTCTGTTGAATCCTGGTGGCGTCGCTCGTGTTCCTAAAGGAGATTCCTCCCTATTAACATCGTTTTCGTTCTTCTATGTGAGTGTTGGCGAACACTAGAATCTCTATTTCGCAGCAATTCTGACAGTGTGTTGGTGGCGTGTGTGACGTCCTGCTAATTATTAGC
>JAKSDQ010000211.1 GCA_022360015.1 Cytophagales bacterium | reverse complement strand
GTGCAACACAATCCCTGTAAAACCTAATAGCACAAAACCGATATTGAAAATTAGATGTTCGGTCCAGCCCATGGCCTCTAACACTCCCCCGCAACTGCAGGGTATGCTATCACTGAATTGAAGGATAGCGATAATATAAGCGGTAAACATTACCATCAGGCTGAAAGCAGCGTACAATCCTACCATGCGCAGTCTGGTAATGGCCAGCATCCCGGCGATCAACAATTCTACCCCTGGTACGGCCCAGGCCAGCACTCCCGCAAAATCCGTCAGTAACGGAGATTGGCCGATTTGTACAGTAAATTTCTGGTAATCTATCAGCTTGGTAACCGCCGCGTAGGTGAACAGCAGGATAAAGAGAAAGCAAATGATTTCAAGCGCTACTTTCTTTGTTTTATCAGATTTTAATTGGTTGATGAATGTTGCTGTTGTCATGTTTTTAGTTAATTAATTTCCCTTAATTAATGGGCCACAAAAGGCAATTTTGATCGAAAGGAAAAGGGTACAGTGTTCCTGGTTCCCAGTGATAGTCTTACGTTTACTCCCAGGCCTACAATGCCCCTTTGCCTTTCATCTAATATGATTTAAGTTGATTCTTTCCTCTTTTTCCCATCCTTATAAAGCCCTACTTGTGCCCAAAGGCTTTGACGTAGGAACAAAACGGACAAGGCTGGTTGATAATATTTAAATTAAAGAGACCGTTACTTTGTTTAGTTTCTAATTACCTACACTTTGGTATGTTAAACATAATCCAAGTGAATTACTTTGTGTTTAACCTAGTTAGTGCACTTTTCCATTTACTTCTTTGAAAATGTCATTCCTGCACTAACGCTTTCTTACACAGTTCCATAGCTTTCATTATTTTCAACAGATATCGTTGTTTGTTCTTCCGCCACTACTAGGGCATTGGCGAACAAGGTTAGCTGGTATTTTGATTGCCTGTTTGCTTTACATCCATCACTTTATTAGGGTTTCAGTTGTTAATAAACTAAAGGTGAAAAATTTGGGGCTTTGCCATTTTATCAGTTGATAATAGAATTTTCATTTTTCACATCATTTCGTTTTCTCATTTATTATTGATCAATCAAAGTCTTCTCTCTTCCAGTATCCCGCATCCTAAGACAAGTTTCCTTCATATTAAATTATACTGGTGCTTCTTGTCCTGGATATTTAACGATATTCTTACCCGAAAATCGTCCCCCTGCCCGCGACGCCCAGGTGAAAAGGGCGCGGGGCTTAGGGATTGGGGAGAATAGTTATTTGTTTTGATCATTAGTTGGATTAGCTTCGTCCACCTTCGCCAATGCTACTGTGGACAAGATCAAAGTTAGTTTTCAGTTCCCGCCTCGTGCTTTTGTTAAGTCCTTTGAGATTCTAAGAAGGCCTTAGTGCAGACACTTGGCAGACAAGATTGATTGTTTTAATTAATTTCTGCTTTTTCATTTCTGGTTGTTTGAATTAAGTGTTTAGTTGAATATTTTGTCTGGTCTATACGACCTTTTAGTTTTCTGCTTTTTGTTCTATTATTTTATTAAGTCACTGGTTTAATGGCTATTTTTTCCTGGCCTTCTTGTCTGGTTGCCCAGCAAATTACATTAGTGAAAGTAAGAGAAGTAAAAACAAATGTCAATACCAAAATGCAGAATCCGTAGGTTTCTCCACCTAAATTTCGTAGGATTCTCCACAACAAATTGTACAAAATAGCTATTTTTTGTCAGTTAACGAAGATCTGCGGTTAAATTTAACCTTCCGTTATTTTTATACGTAGATATACCTACCATCTATCTCATCGATAGAAGGATTTTCATTTTAACCAGTAACCAGCCAATAGCGGACTTCCAAAAGGAAAAAAGAAGAGAAATATGGTTAAAATGGATCTCAGGGGGAATTATTCGAGTTGTGAGCCGATAATATAGCGAAATTAATTAATCACCAAAACTTATCAACTATGGAAAAAACACCTAATGGATCACACCAAGGGAAAGCTGACGATGCGGTCAGTTTAACAGATCAGGAGATACAAATCATCCGTATGATATGTGAGGAGAAAACCACCGAGGAAATTGCCAAGTCACTGAATATCAGCCCGAGGAGTACCAGTCGCTACCGGGAGAAATTATTGATCAAGACAGGATCAAGAAGTGCTATTGGGATATTGAAATTCGCTGTGAAACATAAAATTTATCATCTTAGTAGAGACAATAGCCATTTCATGTAAGGCTATAGTTAACGGATGGGATGGTCAATCGCACCGTCAGGTGTGATCTTTGAGAGGGCGTATTATGTCCAAGCTCAAAACAATAGGGGCTGTTCTCCTCCTCAACGATCCAGTCTGGTTTTTATAGACATTAGAATCAGGATGAGGAAGGGGATTGGGCCGGATTGCGACTGTGGTTTGGAAACGCTGGTTTAAAAACAGGTGGAAAAATGTTACCTTTAAAAGACCAACGTTGATTTTCTTATGGACATATTTCTTGCTATCGAGCACAACCTTATCCTCCATTCCCTCTGTGGGATAATTGAAAATTATGACTTTGTGGACAGAGTGGTTGCCCTAGACCATGTTGCCAAGATCCGCCAGCATTATCCGATTGCGAGCCCCTCCGTATTATTGGCCAGTTCCTGGCAGGTACGGGAAAATAAAAAAGCCTTCCCCGGGTTAATGGGAACCATCATGGAGGTGCCTCTCGTGGTTATGGTACTCAGCACTGATCCCAACGATAATGCCCGAGAATTTGAGAGTGGCGACCTCTATGACTATATACCTTTCAATGCCCCCTTCCAAACCATCGAAGAAAAGCTCAGAAAATTCGCCGTTAACAACGCGAGAGGAGAAGTATCTTATATTGAAAAAAAGCCAAACCCCGGAACACTGGCAGCGTTATCTAAACGTACAGGGCTGACTGGCCGCGAGTTACAAATATTGTATTTGATATGTAAAGAATATTCTTCCGAAGAAATAGGCACCATGTTAATGTTGAAACGCCGAACCATTGAGGCCAACCGGCGAGTACTGTTCCATAAGCTGGGGTGCAACAGCGTGTTAGGCTTTGCCAAATATGCTTTGAAACACCGCCTTTTCCCAGATTTTCGAATACCCGGCTAAAGCACCGGTCTAGGTACTAAACTTTTCAAACCTCGGAACACCCGCAACCCACTTACTCAAAATCAGTGTATTTCTTCACATCTTCTTCCTTTATTTCCTCCCCACTCATGATAATGAGGCGCTCGACCACGTTTCTCAGTTCACGAATGTTGCCG
>JAKSDQ010000166.1 GCA_022360015.1 Cytophagales bacterium | reverse complement strand
GTGCAACACAATCCCTGTAAAACCTAATAGCACAAAACCGATATTGAAAATTAGATGTTCGGTCCAGCCCATGGCCTCTAACACTCCCCCGCAACTGCAGGGTATGCTATCACTGAATTGAAGGATAGCGATAATATAAGCTGTAAACATTACCATCAGGCTAAAGGCGGCATACAAACCAATGAGGCGCAGCCGGGTAATGGCCAGCATCCCTGCAATCAGAAGTTCCACTCCTGGTACTGCCCACGCCAGTACACCAGCAAAATCCGTCAGTAAAGGAGATTGCCCAATTTGCACAGTGAATTTTTGGTAGTCCATCAGCTTGGTAACTGCTGCGTAGGTGAATAGCAGGATAAAGAGAAAGCAGATGATCTCCAGTGCTATCTTCTTTTTTGCCATGGGTCTAGTTGGTTAAATTGTTGGGTTAATGTTCGTTTCGTTAAAGTCTTGCTTCCAGGCTACATCGTTTTGTAAATAAGCGATGATAGTAGTTCTTTCTGTCTCCCCCGGCTTATACTCGCATCCACCGTACCAGGTGGATCATTCAATCTCTCTACCCTCCGCCCCGGGGGGAGGGGCGCCGGGCTATAGCATTATGGAAAATAGTTATTTGTTTTTGATCACTAGTTGATATTTGTGGTTTGGTTATTTTTAACCAAAGTGCTGGTTTTATTTCCTTTAACTTTTCTTTTTTAGCTGGCACTTTGTTTTGTTGAATTAAAAGTAGAGGGACTAATCTTATTTTGCAAATATTTTATATTAAATATGAAATATTTAGGGATTACCCTAGCCTTATTTTAATACAATATTGTACTTTGCAAATACACTCTCTTTGTGTAGCTCAATCAGCGAAGCGATAAGGCATGGTGCAAACCGGAACTTGAGGCATTCAAGATACTTAAAGGATGTGCAGGGAATCGAATATCTTGGGTTTTATACCAGCAAATCATTATGATTAATTATTATAAAATAATCATGATAATATAGCTTTAATAAAATCGTTTAACAATTTAATTATATTTGTAATGCCAGCTTAAGGTTAATGGATTGCAATTAGCCAAGTTCTCTTTTTTAACCAGATAAAGGAATAGTTACGATGTGTTATAGCTATTGAAAGAAAACCCAGTGGAATACAATAAAGGGATAATTGGGGAAGCGCTAGCCTTATGGCTCATAAAAGAAATTATTCACTTAAAGTTTACCACTAATTATGAAGGGGACAACGAAAACCGGTAATGAGGAGTCGCTAAGTTCAATCGAATTACAAATACTTAAGCTTATATGTCAGCAACGTACCACCAAGCAAATTGGTGATGAGATGTGTATGAGTGTGAAAAATGTGGAAAGATACAGGGAGCACCTGCTCAATAAAACCAACGCCGACAACATGGCCGGGCTGGTGATGTATGCTATGAAAAACAAGCTCTTTCCGGATCTTGAGTAGTACTGTGCAATTACAGTCTTATTTCCCTGGTTGGTGTAAAATCCCCCAGGGTTAGGTCAGGAAAAAATTGTATGGCTGGCTATACATCCCCATCACCCCGCAGCCGGAGTTTTCTCCTAATGGCTTCGTAATCTGCCTGGCTAATTAGTTTTTCCAAAGTGGCATCCCGAAGCTTCTGCATACTGTCCTGCACAAGGTTGTTACTTTCTAATTTTAGGCGTTTATTACGTTTAATGAAAAAATATATGGCAACAACCAGAAAAGTGGCAACCGCCACTGCCAAGGATCCATTTCTGGCAACTTTGCTCTGCAATTCAACCTGTTCTTTTTGATTGAAATACTCTTTTACTGTCACTTGTAGAGCATAACGGGCTGAAGACTGGCTTAATATATCCTTTTGTTTGATAAGTGCCAAGTTTTGATAATTGGTCATGGCTACGTATCGATTCAACAGCGAGGGGGGTAAAGAAACTTTAGCGTGATTTTTGTCCAGTTCAGTTACCAGTCGGAGAGCTTCCATCGTATTGGCATTAACATCATCGCCATCCACTGCCATTAAACCTTCATTGAGCAACATCACCGCAGATGCAATATTTCCCTGTTGCTGATAGGTTTTAGCCAATAGCACAAGAGTACTCAAGGTGAGGGAGGGTTTCCCAAAGCTTTTTTTGAGGATAAGGGCCATGTCCAGCCAGTACTCAGCCTCATCCATCTTACCTTCAAAGAAATAGGATTCCCCGACATTATTGTAAGCTATGCCATACTTCTTGGTATTCGTATGTTCAACATATCTCAAGGCCCTTAAATAATAGTACCTGGCCAGGGAGTATTTTCCCATCTGGAAAGCACACTGCCCTAAATTATTGAAAATTTTGCTGGTATGCCCAGGGTACTGCGGTGGGTTCAATTCCAGGGCTTTCACCAGGTAGGGTTTTGCAGAGTCGGGCATGTTCCGGTTTAGGTAGCTACGGGCAATTTCATAAAGTGCAGCACTCTGGTTATCCGGCTCTTTTGCCAAACCGTACTGTAAATAAGCTTCTTTTAAATGGTTGAGGGCATCGTCATATTCATAAGCCCGCGTAAAGATTTGTCCTAAATTCAAGTTGGCTGTCCCCATTACCCGGTGGTCATCGAGCCGTTCGCTGATATCCAACAGATCGTAAAATAACAATACGCTTTCTCTTTCATTCCTTTTTTCATTTACTTTTGCAATGATCAATTTTGCCTTTGGTAGATAGCGGTCTTTACCCTTTTTAATGGCAATTTGCTCAAGCTGGTAGGCATAGTGAAGAGCAGAGTCTAATTGTTTGCTATTATAATGCTGTAGTACGTGCTTCCATAGCGCTTCCACGGGGGGATCACTACTATATACCCTCATAGATGATAGTGAATAAAACGCTATTAATACGATGATGAGAGTATTTTTCATCTTCCTCTTATATTTCCTGCTGTTGTAAGATATTTTAATTTATATTAAATATACAAATAATATAATTATTAATGATTATAAAGTTGGATTATATACTGGCCCACAAAACAAAAAAGCGGGTGTAATCCCGCTTTCATTTTCACTTTTAAAGTGCCTTAGTGTACATCAAGAACGGATATTCTCCTCGGCTTCTTCGTCATCTGTAATAGATACTTCCGGCACCTCAACTTGAGGGATAATATCCTCTGTAGGATCATCACTACATGCAGTAAAAGCCAGCGGTAAAGCCAGCATGATAAGTACTAATACATACTTTCTCATGGTAAAAAAAAATTTAAGATTGGTTAATAATCAGGCTGGATTCTCCAGCCCTGTATGATTCTATTTATGCTTGCACCAAAGATTTAGGGTATCAAAGCTGGTATTGATTTTAGAAATTTCATAGCTGATGAACTTTATGAATAATACACAGTCCGGTCAAAACCAATATGGCAAAAGCCATCATTCCCCTGATTGACCTTGATCAAAGGAACTTAATCCGCCAGGGATAGCTTTCAGTAGCTAACCCTGCCGTTTAAAAGAATGCGATACAATGATTGAAATTTTCATGGAAACCGGTTGCTTTAGAAGCGTTTACTGGTCGACATTTCGTTTCTTTCTCAGTTGAATTGTTAAATGATAAAATAAAATTAGTTATATTATTTTTATAATTAAATAAGTATTACTACTCATTTTTAAAATTAAAATCAATTAATTTATAAATACCAGCTCCTAGCCTGTCCCCCGACAGGCCAGCTATCAACAACCTGTGGTTCTTCCTATCGTTCTGAGCCTACCTTCTGTCTGTTTTTTCTGTCCATCTGACGAACAAAACCTGGAAAAGCTTTTCTATTTAATTTATTAGTATAGAAATAATTTGCTTCGCAATCATGCAGATGCTCAAAAAAATCGACAACCCTGATTTTTTTATCATTAAGCGGATGTCCGGAGTTTTGCGGTGTGATCTCTTTCTCCGCAAAATCGATCTCCTAAACGAAAATGACTTTACCCATGCCAGGGCATTAGATGCCTTCAAATATGAGGAGATCACGGAATACGATAAGGAGCATTTATTCAAGGAGATGCTAGCCTTGATGCAATACTTTACAGTTGAAACGAGTGAGATAGAAAAGGGCTATCCGCACGACAAAAACTCCCGGTTTGCCATGATAGCCTCCATGGACGGCAAGCGCATTGGAATTGACAAGCCGGGTGTTTAGGTATTCGCGGTGAGGGATAAGCAACTAACTTGTATAATTTTTAGGGATCTGCTCATACCTTAACTATGAATAATTTCAAAATACATTGAAAATTTACTATCTTGATATAAAGATTAAACGGTATAAAGAATATATGATGCATGAAGTGCATGATATTCCGGAGTTACCACATATCAAGAATGAATCCCTATCAAGAAATAAACAATGGTTTGGCAATAAATGAAAGAAGTCCAAATTACGGGCGTTATCGTTTATGCTTTAACCAGGTATATCCTTTTAGAGAGCCATTATATGATAGACTGGTAATCAAACTCAAAAACACTGAAGAAGCAAAAATAGTTTTTGATTTTCTACCGGAACACATTGGCATCATTCATTATTTTAAACAAAAGGATATAAGAGAAAATAAGTATTGGCAACTTGATTTCTTTGAAGATGATGAAGAATTTTTAGTATTTGAAATGCTTTCTGATGTAAAATATATAGCGCTTGAAAATATATATTTCAGTATAATGGAATTAGCCCATTATTTAGAAGATTGTCATTTTTTTATTTATTCTACCGGAGATAATGATGATCGTTGGATTGATGAATATCAGATTGAGAATGGACAGGTTGCTATGGAAAGGAGTTATACCAAAACTGAAATATATTTGGGACGTTTAGACTTTTATCTAACAAGAGCAGAAAAGAATATAAAGGATGATAGGTTTATGAAATTCGCTTTATTTCAACTTTATGACAGACTGCATTTTTGGATAAAAGACTTGATGAAATACCCAACAAAAGACATTTTAAAAAAATCATCGCTAAATAGTACATACAAACACTATTTTGATAAATTATATAGTATTGATAAAGAGTGTAAAGATTTAAATTCGTTAAACAGAAAATATAATTTTAATTCTATGATTTAAAATATGTGGTAATCGAGTAGATGGCTCTGCCAGCGTTAACTGACGGAGTGCACCTCTCACACCACCCAGTGTATGCTTACGCCGAAGCTTCAGCATAGGCGCTACGGGCCTCGTACTTGGCGGTTCATTGAATTTCGGGTTTGAATTTAGTATAGTAGTCCAGCATACTCTCATAACCTTTTCTTCTTAGGCGCGACAACGTAATTGTTGTTCCGAGCATGGGACTTTGAGCTACTGCCCAGC
>JAKSDQ010000295.1 GCA_022360015.1 Cytophagales bacterium | reverse complement strand
TTGGTGGATTTTCAACTTAACCCCGCTTGGAAAGACCAACTCCATATAGGAGGAGCCAGGGGTGTTAACGGACAAGGGCAAAGGTAAAAACTCCTGTTTGGCCACTTTTTGTCGCTTGTGCCGGTTGTAATGAGATACCCAGTAATTCAGGACACTGATCGGTAGAACTGCCTGTTTACAAAATAATTGCTTGACATTAAGGGTTGGAAGCCACTTCTCAACGATGGGGTACATCTGTGATGGTTTGCGCATAACGCTTTTTGCACGCTATATTAAACCAATGGCTCAAATTTTCAAACAGGTACTTTACAGTAGGCTTACATCGGAAAATAAATCTACACAGTTTTCGGTAAATAAGAACACACAAAAATTGGCAACAGGAATGCGCAGGTTAAAAGCCTTCGGGGCATGCCCCGAAGGCTTTTAACAAATTAAATTATTTTCGCCGGTTGTACTAAACCGACTACACCTAAACACATTTTTTATTGTTCCAGCGGTTTAACAACAATCTCATACGTATCAGCCCCTTCAAGAATTTGTTTGGTGAGGGCTTGTACATCTTTTGCGGTCATTCCTTTAATAATCTTTTCAAAATTTTCAGGATCATTCATATCAT
Source organism: Cytophagales bacterium (assembly GCA_022360015.1). Classification (GTDB taxonomy): domain Bacteria; phylum Bacteroidota; class Bacteroidia; order Cytophagales; family Cyclobacteriaceae; genus Agaribacillus. The sequence goes on along the minus strand of JAKSDQ010000295.1, from coordinate 26,425 downwards.
AACCTTCCAGCACATAGTTGGTGAGCAATCTCATATCATAGCTGTTAAAACCTTGAGATTCCTTACGCTCTTTTAAGTAATTGGTTAAGGTTTTCTCCAAGTCACTTTGACTTATATTGCCCTGCGCCAGCTTTTGTATTTCTTCATGTACAATTTGAATCAACTGCTCCACTTTATCAGGGTTACAATCAAAGGATACCGAAATGGAGGCAGTTGGAACTGGTTCTTTTGAAAAACTACTATTGGCAGTAGCGCCATAAGTACCTCCTTCCTGCTCTCTTAGGGTTTCTATATACCGAAGTTGAAGCAAATCACCAATCGTTTTGGCTACCCATGCGTCTTTCAAGCTGTATTTTAAAGGGTTTTTATATCCTATCCTCACGCTACTTTTTGGGTCTTCCATGGCGATATATATGTCTTTATCAATATGCTTACCAACCCTAACAGGGCGATTATCCTTCCATTGTTCCTTCTGTTCATAGGTTTGTATGCTGGCTAAATAAGTTTCCAGTAATGGTCTTAAACTTTCGATAGGAGTATCACCTACTATAAAAAACTCAAAATCCGCTGGGTTGGCGAAGCGTTTTTCATAAATGGATTTAACGGTTTCAAAGTGGATTTCCTTAGTATAAGCATTGTCGATCAAACGTCGCTTAGGATTATTTTTACCATACAATGCTATCGTGACGCTATCCCTAATAATTTGATTAATATCAGTACTTTTTCGAGTCACGTAATTATTCACATTTTCCAGAAGCACTTTAAAAGCTTTTTTATCAAATCGGGGATGTACAAAACGCAAATACACCATTTGCAAAAGGGTTTCCACGTCTTTCGTGTTGGATGCTCCACTAATACCTTCTGTTAAACCTGACAGATATACATTGGTCGAAGCTGATTTCCCTGCCAATAACTTGGTAAGATCGGTAGCGGAATGGTTGCCCAATCCTGAAAAATTCACCGTATTTTTTAATAGGTTGGCGGATGGTAAATCGGCATCATCCACCAAAGAGAGACCACCGTCACTAATGGCTTTTAGTGTCACCTCATTTTTATTTTTATTCGAATATTTATAATGCACCTTCACTCCGTTGCTTAAAATAAAAGTGGTAGCATTAAGTTTTTGAGAGGTACTTTCAGAAACGATACTTCCCTTTGAAATGCCACTGGCATCTATCAAGGTTTGTCCTTGCATACTATCAACATAAGGGGTTAAAGTATTATCATGTTCAACCTCGTCTAAAATTTCAGTGACTTGAGCTTCGGTTAAATTGGCATCGTTCTTAACACCTGTCACCAATACATAACGGTTCTTTTTAGTGTATAGCTTTTGAATAGTCTTGTGCAAATCCTCCGGATTCGTATTTTCAAACAACACCTTTGCCAAGTCATATTCCTTTTCTATGTCGGTCATGGTTGCTCCTTCCAAATAATTTCTCTGAATATTACGTATCACATCCTGATGGGATATTTCGTCTTTTTTACTAATGACATTTTCGTAATAGTTCTTAAACTGGAGGATGGTTCTATCCATTTCTTCTGAAGTAAAGCCAAATTTGACGGCACGCATCAATTCCGATAATGCACTTTTAAAGGCTATTTGCTGCTGATTGGGTTTTGGAATGACTTGACAGGTCATTACATTGTGGGCACGGGATAAGCTACCATATTTGAAATAAAACCCTAAAAACGGTGCTTCTGGTTTTTGACTTAATTCTCTGAACCGGGTCGATAGTATAGAGACAACCATACTGTTTAATAAGGACGCTTTTAAATCGGCCTCCGTCACCTGGAACGATTTAGCATGGCGAATGCCAAAAGTGATTTGCGCGGCTGAAATCTCCTCGTCCATAGCTAATGAATACATCAATTTTGCATTATCCGGTATCTTGATAATTGGGCGTACTTTTGGATGAGTAACCGCAGGGATATTGGAAAATTGGCTTTTAATTTTTTGCTCCATGACATCCATATCTATATCACCAACAACGGCGATGGCCTGTAGGTCGGTTCTATACCAATCGTGATAAAAGTCCCGCAAGGCTTTATATTCAAAATTCTCAACCACATCCATTTTACCTATTGGCATACGCTTAGCATACATCGTATGATTATACAACGTAGGCGATTGTTGCTGGAAGATACGCCTACCACCATTTTGACGGGTACGCCATTCCTCCTTAATGACTCCACGTTCCGCATCGATTTCATCATCGGTCAACAACAGGTAGTTGGACCAATCACGCAAGATCATCAAGCCGGTATCGATCATATCCGGGGTTGTAGGAACATTATTGATTTTATAAACCGTTTCATCAAATGATGTATAGGCATTAATATTCTTACCGAATACCAACCCTTTCTCCTGAAGCGTATTTAAGATACCTTTTCCTTCAAAATGTTCGGTACCGTTAAAGGCCATGTGCTCCAGAAAATGGGCCAATCCTTGTTGGTTTTCCTCTTCCAAAACTGAGCCCACATTTTGAATAATATAATAACTTGCCACCCCCTTAACAACATCGGTCTTTCCTAAATAATAGGTCATACCATTGGGTAAGGTTCCTTTGCGGATTTGAGAGGTTTCAGGCAAAGGGTTTGTGCCGTTAATGCTTTGAGCTACGATCTGTGCGCAGCAGAAAAGTGTTAAAAGTATACTTTTATAAATCATGCTCTATTTGTGTTTTAGGGAACTAAGCGTCCCTTTATTTAAATTGTTTATTAAAATTCCAACTCAAGCACACTTGCAAGAGTTGTTTCCTCTGTACTTTGTCACTTGCTTTGTCAAGTATCCTTACTACTTCACAATACTTTTTTAGCCAAGATAACGTGAGTTTCCAATAGTAAATTTTCGGGAAAATGTTCTAAAATGCATATTTAAAGTTAGTTTTTAATTGTATCCTGATGTCTCACCTCATGGCCTTTTCGCCAAGTCTAATCTTTTACTTGCCTCCATATGACTAATCCGCTACCCACATAAAGCAGAAGTGATAGCAGATATATTGGGGACAATGCTTGTATACAAGCTTTCCAGGTAAATTGAAGTTGTTGGTATGTGAAGACGGGAAATGCTTCATAATCTGCCAGCGTAAATTTTCTTGGTCTAAACATATAGTCATAAATAAGGTATCTCATCCTTGTTTGATATTCCTCTGCCGCTAGTAAATAATCATGGTAGTTTTCTATTTCAGTTCCTGCCAGCCTGTTGTAAGCATTTTGTATGGTATACCCGGGGTTGATGATATTAAAGCCTTCAGCTTTCTCATATTCTTTTTGCTGCTTATCGACAATAGCCCTACCAAGGGAATTGTTTTCACGAGTTCTAATCTCAGTTCCTGCTGCCAGTTGGATTATTTGTGTGGAAACACTGCTGTCTAAATCAATAGCATAAGGATGAGACATGGTATACATCGTGTCAACCAGCTTTTCTTTCGGAATTTCAAGTATATTTACCCCATCACCACGTTTGTTTAATAAAATGTCTACCAGTTGGTTATCCTTGCTCGAAGTAACTTCCCGGTGCACGATGGAGGGGACTAACAGCAAGGAGATGATCCATATACTGCCAAGCACCAATGCATTTATACTACTATTGGCTTTAAAGGAGATGACAAAAGCCACTATGCCAATCCAAAAGAAAAAATAACTGTAGCTGATGAGTAACCATACGATTAATTTGCTGCCATGCTCATGAATGTTCATGTCATTTAAGTAAAAGCCTGTAAAGCTCGCCACGGTTGCTGCAATGGTTAGTATTGCAAATAAGAATAGTAATTTGCCCGCAATAATTTTGGATTCACTTACCTGCATTTTTAGTAGCCTGATGGTATTGTTATCTTCTTCACCCGAAAGCGCATTATAGCCTAAAGCAATGATAAGGAGAGGAGCTAAATAGATGAACATAAAGCTCAGGTCAAAATTTCCTACCTGAAGCTTATCCGGGTTTTGGATCTCTGATACTTCAACATCATATACATTATTGCCAAAGCTAATCTTTTTATAATAAGGGTAATTATCTTTCTGCCCTATTGAAAATGAAGAAAAGGCTGTAGGTCTGTAGATGGCAGTATTTCCCTTTCTTTGAGCCAATGTTAAAGCAAAATATTGTTGTTTTTCTGTAAGAACTGAGTCCTCAAGTTCTGAGAGCAGCGCTTTTGTCTCAATATCTCGTTTTTGGTTTAAAGTGTCTATTGGGTAAATTACCTTCTCTTGTTTCTCCACAAACTTTTTTCCATAGAACAATGAAAAAATACAGAGTATGAAGAAAAATAGCAGCGATGAAACCATTAATTTATTCCTCAAAAACCGGACAAGCTGATATTGGCCTATAATATATATTTGTTTCATACTATTCCAATATGTGGGGTGCGGTTGTAGATTATGCCAAATGTTATAAACAGCCATAGAAATAGTACCGCAATTTCTATCTTACTATTTCTTAAGCTCCAGGGTAGTGGGGCTGGTCGATATTCAAAGTCCTGAATGCGGGCCCAAAAATCCGCCGATACGCGCCCTCTTTCATCTTTAAACTCAGAATGCTTGTGGGTATCTTCATCATTAAGTTCTTTAATCAGCCTTCTGCGGTAACTTTCCGCTTCTTCCAGGAAATGGAAATGATGATATACATCTGTGGAGGAAAGGGCCATAGAAAGCTTTTTAACAACAATGAAAGGATTGATGATACCGGAAAATGAGCTGACATTATTTTGAAGCCTTATAGTATCTCTTATGTTGCTGAACACTTTGTCATGAATGCGGTTCTTAACCTCCTCATCGGCTTGCATTAGAAGACCTTTAAGCCTAAAAGGCAGTTTCTGTATACTATCAACACGATGGGCCGTAAGCACGGAATCAATAAATGCTTTCGTTTTTTCATTCTTCCAATCATGCCCATTAAGTTCATTTGCTTTTAAGCTGGTAAGCTCCTGATTAAACTGGGCCTTAGTAATCAAGGGGTAGCTAACGGCACCCAGACTGGCAGTAAGCTTAGGCAGGATAATTGTCCAGATAAACCATATCGCTAACAAACTGGTCAATAATCCCGGAATAGAGTTAGCTATAGCAGAAAAGTATATTGTTAATGCTATAACTATTCCGTAATACATAGAGTAGAGTATAATTATCAACAGCAGTCTACCAGTTACCATAGGTAGTGCCGCATGGCCGATTTCAATACCGATAAAGAGATAAAAAAGAGCGATGATAAGTACTAAAAATGCAGTAAAAAAAGTGTGATAAGCCACTATTTTAGAAAAGACCAACTTTCGAAGAGAGGCTCCTTGCGATAAAAGTATTTTTAGTGTGCCATTTTTTCTATCCGTCACGATCGAGCCATAGCATATAAATATGATGAGCAGTGGAATCACCACCTGCAATAAAACAGAAAACGAGAATTCACCAAAGCGGATCAACGATGACTGTGTGGAGGCTGGTGAAAACACTGCATCATTTTGTCGATGAGCTTCTAACCTGATGGTTGTACCTGTATAGCTTTCCACTCCTTGATCTATTGCCTGAAGTATAGCGTAGGGTTTAAAAACGATATGTCCGTAATGTCCTGCCATATGTGGACTCTTTGGATCTTGATGGAGAAACATTTCACGAAGCGAATCTTTTAGTGCTTCACGCTGAGTGTGTACTTCTCTATAGCGGGAAACACCGGATACAATGGCATATCCTGTAAACACCATTAACACGAGCAATAGCCATTGAAATCCCTTACGTCTCCATAGAATGATAATTTCATTCCAGGCTATATTGATAACAAACTTCAATTCCTTTACTTTAAATGGTGTCGAGATAGAGTTTTTGCAAGGCATCGGGGGTGATATCTTTGGATTTCACCACATGTAATAGTTTACCGGCCTTCATGATTCCTATTTTGGTACTAACATTGACTGCATTGAAGATGTCATGGGTGGCGATCAGAATAGACTTTCCTTGTTCGGCCAGTTTCTTTACTATCTGGCTAAATTCGTCCGTGGCACTGGGGTCTAACCCACTGGTCGGTTCATCCATCAGGATTACATCCGCTTGCTTGGAAATAGCGATAGCAATGCCCACTTTTTGCCGCATACCCTTACTAAAGGTGCCCACTCTTTTAGCATGTGCTTCTTGTTGTAGATTTGCTTCCGTTAGGTAGGCATGAAGCGCTTCTTTGCTATAGGAGAAACCTGCAAGCTTACTTAAATAATTCAAATTTTCCAGGGCCGTTAATTCTGAATATAGCATCACTACTTCAGGAATATAGGCGGTCATTTTCCTGGTGGCAGTGCTGTTTTTACTTACTTCAATATCGTTGATCAGCACCTTACCACTGGTAGGCCGAAGAAAACCAAGGGATAAATTAATGGTAGTGGTCTTCCCGGCACCATTTTGCCCCAGCAGACAACAGACTTCCCCTTTATTGACCTCTAAGGTTAAATTATTTAAAGCCTGATGTCCATTGTATGATTTGGATAAATCGATTGCTTGAAACATAATGGGTCGTATTACAAGTTGTTATTAATCAGCGAAATAAATTCATTGATGCTGTTAGTATTTCCTGGTATGGGAATAGGAGGCGAACTGGTTATTAGGCTGGCCTCTTTGTCTATCAATAACAATTGAGGGCAGCCACTATAACGATAGTGCTTGAATAAAGGATGGGCACTGCCCATCCCCATCGTAAAAAGGTTGATCTGTTCTTTGCTGGTATAAAGTCCCGTCTTGAGACTGCGCTTCCATTGAAGAAAGTTAACATCAAGGCATACGGAAACAAAGACCACATTGCTATCATTAGCAAACGCTGGTATGATACGCTCATGTAGGGCTTTGGCTACCTGCACGCAGCCCCTACAACCCGTAAACCAAAAGTCCACGACTATTGTTTTTTCAGCAAAATCTTCTAAAGTGACCACTTGCCCCAGCGTGTCTTTCAATTCAAAAGCAAATGCTTTTTCTCGTTGTTTTTCTTGTGCTAAAACTGGGGTAACAATCCCAATCCACAATATACTAAGCCCTATATGCAGGCTTATCTTTCTACACGTATCTCTCATGGCAATTTATAAAGGTAAGACAGATAGCCTTGCTTCAAGCTCAGATAATCTGGCATTCTTTAGTATGACTTTCCCATTTGGATCAATAAGAAGGTTTTGGGGGATGCCCATAATGCCATATTGCTGCGCTACTTCATTTTTCCAACCCTTTAAATCCGACACATGATACCAGTCCAGTTGATCTGCAGCAATAGCCTTTTTCCACTTCTCTTCATCATTGTCGAGAGACACCCCTAAAACAGTAAATTTGTCTGATTTGAATCGCTGATATAGTTTTACCAAATCGGGATTTACTTTGCGGCAAGGCTTACACCAGCTAGCCCAGAAATCTAACAATACATACTGCCCCCGGAAATCCGATAGCTTAACTGGCTTTCGTTTTAAATTCAATTGTTCAAATTCAGGAGCTATATCTCCAACCGCTATGACAGGAATCTCTTTCTTAGGCTTTCCTATATTATCAATCATTTTAACCATATTCTTTCCTCTTTCACTCTCTTTGATATCTTGTGAAAATTGATTGTATATGCCTTTTGCAGTCTCAGGCTGAATGTTATCCGCGTGTTTTCCCAGGTATTTAAAAAAAGCCATCTGACTCACCAAAGATTTAGGGTAAGCATTTATTTGTGACCGTATTAATGAATCCAATCGTTTTTGAATATTTGCATTTTGTTTTTCATAGTTGGCTAAAAACGTGGTCGACTGTAATTGCTCGGGTGTTGCCTGATTAAAATTAGCAGCCAACTTCTTTTGGTCACGAAGAATATCTCCTTCCTTTTTTATATACTGTTCATATTGTTGCTGTAGGACTGAAGCTGATCCCCTAATTACAGCATATTTTTTCAACGTATCTACAGGACTATTGATCTCCATATGCCCCGCTTCAAAAAACATGTTTTTTAAATTCATATCGGTGAAAAAGGATTTATACCCTTCCACTCCCTTGTAGTAGGGCTTATATTTTATCATGATGGCCCCGTAAGCTGGCAGAAGGGTAGTATTTTTGTATTCAAACACGCCATCCTTTACAATGATGCTGTCCCACTTAGATGTATTTCCCATATATATCCATATTTGTTTTGGGGGGTTTATATTACCTATCTTTCCTGTAATGGTGACCTCTCCTTGTTTTGCATCCACGGCCGTTTTCTGGGCTAGGGCTATACCATATATAAAACATAGAAATATTACCAGGCTACTTCTTTTCATAAATTATTGTTTTAATTTCTTAATTAACATATTTGCAACTTACATTTATCTAATTACTTATAAATGAGGGTTTATTATCCCCACTAAATAGCTCAGCCAATTTAGCATCGAGCAAGCCCTCAAGGTCACTTCCAACTCTTAGTACCAAAAGGCCATCCCGATCTACCAAGAATTTAGAGGGGTAGAATGATACGCCATATTCTTTAGCAAGATCCTGCTTTTGACGGTCCATCAATATCTGCGTCCAGGAGATGCCATCTTCAGCTATCGCCTTCCTGAATTTAGTCCACTGTTCTTCCCTGTTACCATATTCCATACCTACTCCAACAATTTCAAATCCTTTATCTTTATATTTAGCATATAACTCTTTCAGGTGAGGATGTCCTTTGCGGCACCAACCACACCAACTGCCCCAAAAATCGATCAGGATAACTTTGCCTTTTAAGCTGGTTAGGTCAAATGTCTTACCGTCAGGCATTTCACCAGTAAAAGATGATATTTTTCTGGCTTCCACATTCTGCAACAGCTCCAGGAGGTAATGGCCTTTTTCCTGAATGGGCTTTTCAAGCGAAAAAAATAGTTTTTTATATTTCTCCAATTCAACACTACCCGGATGATCCTTCCACGGGATGTTCAGGTAGCTTTCAACAAGGCCATGCAACACATCCAGTGCATAAAATGAATAGGAATGATTGGTAACAAACTGAATTTTTTGCTTTTTAAAATCGGCTGAGAGTAATTCCTTCTCTTTCCTGTATTTCTCAGGGGCAATGACCCCATTTTCTTTCTTATTGCTTAAGACATTCTTTCTTTTTAACAACTCGTTTCTCTCCTGGTCGTATAAATCTTTGGCCCGGTTCTGTCTGCCCCCGGTTATATTTATGTTTATCTCCTCTGATTTTTTATCCACCAGTATGTTAACAGAATCCTCTATCATGAAGAATGCTGAATTCCTTTTGCCAAAATGCCTACTGGAATCGGATTTATCTTTACTTATGAATGTAAAAATAGCAGTTCCCGATATTGACTTCGGTACCTGAAACTTAAATTCTCCGTTTTTGAGACGAGTAGAGGCTATAACTTCATATTGAGTAGCCGGAGAAAAGCTGGCTATCGCAACAGAATCAGCACTGGGAATAGCTTCAGAAGATTGAGTAACCCTGCCTTGGATTAGGATAATTTCCTCCTGTTTCGCGGACGCTGCATCAGAAGCAAGCTTTGCCGAGCGAGAGCTTGTCTGCTCTACGCAAGAAGACAGGTGTAAAAGACCACTTATAAAAACAACTACTCCCAGAAATTTTCTGCTTATTTTTTCCATATTTAGTAACATCTAACTTAAATATTCAAATTGATTTTTTGAACTAACTGAATGCAGTGCTCTTATACACTTTTGTTTTTCTTATAATTATTTTTCTTTCTTTTCATGTGTATTAAATTGATTTTCATCGGTCACATGGAATTCGCACAAACTTCAATCATCCCTCGGTTGGTATAATTTAGGATGACTAAAGTTTATGCTTGTTTCATGAAATATTTAATAGCCCTCGTTTTGTTCCAGGAAAGGATTCTTATTCCTTTCCCTTTCAGGGATGGGGTATAACAAATCATCATCAGTGAAGCCAGCTTTGATAGGTTGTAATGTTGTCAGCGCTTTTCCGGTACGTTTCAAATCGAACCAGCGATGCCCCCATTCGGTAAAGAGTTCCACTCTTCTTTCCTGCATAATGGCCTCCAAAAGATCAGATTGGATGATACCCGGGTTGGTATCTGCGATCAGGGGCAGTTCAGCCCTTGCGCGGATAACATCCAAATCCGCTATGGCCAAGCCCAGCTTATTTTGCTGAACTCTTGCTTCGGCACGAATAAGGTATTGTTCAGCTAAGCGGAATGCTGTAGAATTTTCCTGACGCGAATCATCAGGATTCGCAGTAGTCAATGATGTATAGGAACGATACTTATAAGGTACCATGTGGGCCTGATAGAACCTGTCCAGGTGCACCCAAGCTGTTTTACGGGCATCTCCCTCTTCAAAAATTCCCGGCAAAACATCTGTTCCCACAAAATCATCACGGAGTGCATTTCTTCCATAAGTATTACTGAACAAATTTCCATAAAAATAGTTGCCTTCGTAAGCAAAAGCGTTATCATTATAATTGTATAATTGCCAAATAGCCTCTTTATTACCAGGCAGGGTAATGTCTGACAGGGACACAAGATCATAGTCAGCTACATCATCCAACAATATGGAAGCAGTCGCCTCTGCATCTGTCCATTTTTCCTGGTAGAGATACACCCTGGCAAGCAAAGCCAATGCTGTCGCTTTATTCACCCTGTACCGGCCGGCAGAGGGATACTCGTCATGCAGGAGCCCTATAGCTTCCTGCAGATCGGCTTCAATCTGCTGATAAACCGTCTCCACTGGCATACGTGTAACTTTACCATTGACCAGGTAATCGGTCTCAGTAACCAAAGGTATATCGCCAAAAAGATTCACCAAGTAAAAATGAAGGAAGGCACGCAAAAATAAGGTTTCCCCTGTGAACTGAACATTAGCCTCTTCACTTATCTCACTGGAAGCAGCTACACCTTCAATTACGGCATTCGCCCTGTAAATTATCTCATAAGCGTTTATCCACAAATCACTGATAAAACTGTTATCGACCAAAAGATCGTTTTCTTCAAACTGTATATTATTAAGATTGGTTCCAAAGTAAGTTAACTCATCTGCTGAAAAAGCCCCCCATCGGGAGATTTGGTATCCATTAAAACTGCTGGCGCTCATAAAATTACTGTATACTCCCCTCACGGCAGCCTCAGCCATCGCATCATCACTAAAAACCGAGCTTCTCAAAGGAGATGCAGGGGGTGTATCCACATCCAATAAGTCCTCGCAGGAAACCGTCAATACTAACAAAGTGACTAATAAGCATACTTTAATGCCGTTCTTTAATCTATTTACAAATATTATCGGTAGTGTTTTTTTCATTTTGTTCCTTTTTCAATTAAAAATTAAGATGAAAGCCAGCAGTAACCATTAGTAATTGGGGGAAGCCTCCGGCTCTTTCTACGTCCAAAACATAACGGTTATAGTCGGAGATGGTAAAGAGGTTCTGTCCTTGCAAAAAGACCCTAATCATTTCGGCTCTTAAATTTTGGGTCACGGACCGGGGCAAACTGTAGGAAAGCGAAAGCGTCTGCAAACGGATAAAAGAGGCATCGGTGATGGCATCGCTAAGGATATTGTAAGTGCTTGCTTTTGAAAGATTTTGGGAAATTGTTGTAGGACGTTGTACATCTGTGATATCTCCTTCTTCATTCCAGCGCTCATTCCACTCCCATAATGGGATGTTTTCCAGCGCCACATTGGAAGCAGGTTTCAGTCTTGCTTGCTGTTCTTTGAAGCGGAGTAGGAAAGAGAGTTCAAAGCCCTTATAACGCAGGTTGCTGTTCAACCCCCCATAAAACTTACTGTCTAAAGAGTAAGCAAAACTTTGGTCGTCATTATCCCGATACCCATTGTCATTAACATCTAAAAAAGTATGCAGACCAGTTTCCGGATCCACGCCCGTCCAGGTAAAAGCACGCTGAATAGAGAGCGGTTCACCTACTTTGTAGAAGGTCGCATAAGGAGATTCCTCTATGCCAGGGAAGGCTACCAGCTCGTTGCGGGGAATGGTTAAGTTTGCTGAAAGCGTCCATTGCAGGTTTTCTGAGCGGATCAGGTTACCCCTAAGCAAGATCTCCCACCCAACATTTTGTACGGTGGCTTCAAAATTTCGAAGAACGGATGAAAAGCCGGTAGTAGCAGGCAAGGTATAGTTCACCAACTGATTAGAGGATCGGTTGCGGTACCAGCTTACTTCCAATCCCAGTCTATTATCCAAGAAGTTTGATTCCAACGCCACTTCCAACATGCGTGTCTCTTCCCATTTAAAATTGGGATTGAAAAGTGAGCCAGGATACAGGCTTAACTGGTCTTCGTAACTTAAGAAAGCACTTTCAATTCTATAAAGGTCATAAAAATTATAATCGCCGATCTTGTCATTTCCTGTTATCCCATAACTGGTCCTTAGTTTACCGAAGCTTACGAAAGGTAGCGCCTCCTTTACCCAGGATTCCTCAGAGAAGATCCAAGCGGCCCCGATAGCTCCAAAGTTCCCAAATCGATTTTCCGGCCCAAAGCGGGAAGAGCCTTCACGACGACCAGTGAGGTTTAACAGGTAGCGTTCTTGATAGTTATAGCCGATACGGGCAAAGACCGAGTTGTATTTGTAGTTGGCAAAGTTAGTATTAATTGAAACTGTCCCTGCAGCGTCGATAGAATTTAGCAAGCCATCCGAAAGGTAGTCTTCACCTTCCATTTCCCGGTATTCGCTGATGTTCTCCTGGTAGGAAAAGCCAGCTATCATATCCAAGGTATGTTTACCCAACTTTTTGAAGTAAGCCAACTGCGGTTCAATGATTGTGGACTGGCGATGGTTGGTGCTGAATGTGGCCCTGGGAGGTATAATGCCTCTGAAGTCCGGGCTAAAAAAGGTAGAAGGCAATTTGAAATTATTATCCCCGTTCAAATCGGTATACCCCAAATTTGTTTTTAATTTAAGGCCGTCTAGCAGTAAATAAGAGAGCTGGACGTTAACCGTTAGGTTACGGCTTTTTGATGTTCCGGGATTTTCAAATCCAGTCATAGGATTATCAAAGCTATATAACCCGCCATCGGTAAGCCCCCAATTTAACTCCCCATCTTCCAAATAGAGTGGAGGAGCATTGGGGGACATGGTCAGTGCGGCATCTACCAGGTCTCCTCCGGATTTATTTTCCTCTACCCCATAGTTCAAGGATGCTCCGGCAGTGAATTTACCGTTGGCAGCAGTATGATTCAGGCTCAGATTGCCGCTCAGACGATGATACCCGAGACCTTCATAAATCTGGGATTCCCCGTGATAGCTCCCTCCCAGACGAAAACTGGTTTGAGCATTGCCTCCGGAAACGTTCATCTGCAAGTCGGTAATATTAGCTACACCTCCTAGTAGCTCTTTTTGCCAGTTGGTATAACGGGTGGTATCCCAATATGCAAGATCGGGATATAGGTTTTGTTTGTAAAAATCAGTATTATAGGGCGGTGCATTTAAATCTATACCATCATTCTTAAAAGCTTCACGCCGCATGGCTATGTATTGCTCGGTGTTCAGCAAGTCCAGCCTGCGGGGGATTTTACCAGCTCCCTGATAGAAGTTTACATCCAGTCCGGTTTTTCCTGACCGGCCTTTTTTGGTGGTGATCAAAATTACCCCATTGCCGCCACGTGAGCCATAAATAGCTGTAGCATCGGCATCTTTTAAAACTTCTATACTCTCAATGTTTTCCGGATTTATGGTACTTAATGGGTCCAACGCTCCTCCAAAACCACCATTTTGAATAAAACTTGGGAGAGGTATCGCTTCCGAACTAATCGGAATACCATCAATAATGTAGAGGGGCAGATTACCATCTATAAATTCACTTCCCGGAATCGACTTATTCAGGTCTGTTGTACGGAGACTGTTGTGACCACGTATGCGAATGGTAGGGGCTACACCTGGAACACCGCTATTGGGGGTGATTTCCAAACCAGCCACGCGGCCTTGCAGCGCCATTAAAGGGCTGGTCACCGGCTGGTTCCCTATTTCTTGGGCAGTTACTTTTGCAATGTTTCCAGTTTTTGTCTTGTCGCTTACGGTATAATACCCTGCGTTAATCGTCACTTCCTTCAAAATATCTACCGCTTCTTTAAGGGTTATGTTAATGATACTTTGGTTGCCCACGGTAATTTCTTGCTTTTCAAAGCCCAAAAATGAGAATTCCAACATATTTTCGGGGTTTGGTACGGTAAGGCTGTAGCTGCCATCAAAATCGGTGTACGTACCTTTGCTGGTACCTTTTATAAGTACCGTAACTCCGGGAAGCGGTGCCCCATTCACGTCGGTTATTTTACCGGTTACCTGGATTTGCTGTTGGGTATTGGCTTCTTTAATAATTATAGTATTCCCGTTGGTCACTATAATGTTCAGATTGCCACCCGATAAGCTTTTGTTAAGTAAGTTATTGGCACTAAATGTGCCCTTTTTTACTTCTACTTTTGGAAAATCCCTAAATATACCTTCCTCATATATGAATTTATAATCGGTCTGCTTTTTAACAAGATCGAATACTTCATCCACTGTTAATGTCTTGTCAGCATCAATCTTCACTTTGGAATTTTGGGATAACACATTATTTGGTGTCATACTGAACACCACGGTGCAAAACAAAAGCAAAAAGGTTAAGCGTTTTCTTTTGAAAGGAAAACCGAAGTTAGTAAATTTTATTTCCATAAATTTATGGGTTATTAGTTAACAGTTTAATTAATACGATATAGGGGGATTTATCAGTTTTTTACTTTCCAAGGTGCCAACTGATATCCTCCTTTCTTTATATTGTGTTATTTTTTAACATTTCTATTATTAGTCATACTTTTTTATTCAATACTTTTCTCTTGATAAAAAAGTATTTAAAAAATCAACACATACTTAAATCCCATTTGCTTTCTTGATTTTCGATAAAATCCTATATATGTCGGGTTCCCTTCATTTGTTGTTTAATTATTTGAGTATTATGGTTTTGTTATTTATTTCGTAATTGTTTAATGAGATGGACCTAATCGCCGATAAAATTTCTTCGATGCTTTGGCTTTTATTTAAAATGCCATTGAATTTCACAGTTTCCAAAGATTTATTTTCATACACGACATCGAAATCATACCAGCGTGATAAGACTTTCATAATTTCTTTGAGCTGCATACCTTCAAAGTCAAAAACACCCTCTCTCCAGGCGATTTGACTTTTCACATCAACTTTATCAACGGTGAGCATGTTTTTATTGCTATCCAATATAGACCGTTCTCCGGGGGTTAAAAATTTTGTTTTGCCGCCATAATTGACCGCCACCTTACCTTTTGCCAAGGTGGTATAGATATTCATTTCGTCTTTATAAGCTTTAATATTGAATGCTGTTCCCAACACTTGAACTTCTTGTTGACTATGAAACACCCTAAAATCTGACCCTTTATGTGCGGTACTGTGAGACACTTCAAAATAGGCCTCACCGTACACAAGCTCTACCTGACGACTTACACCGTCGATAAAACTTACCGGATATTTTAGTTCCGTTTCCGAATTTAACCATACTTTGGTGCCGTCAGATAAGGTCAATTGGAATTGTCCACCTCTTGGAATGGTTAGAATATTGGCTATCGGTTGTTGGCTGCTGGTTGTTGGCTTATAAACTATTTCTTCTCCGTTACTGTTGGCATTTGGGGTTTGGTAAGTTGTGCCTTTTTCCAAAGATACCTGTGTGCCATCTTCTAAGGTTAATGTTGCTTTGTCGATACCTGGTTCTATTTGGTTATTGACAATGATGGGTGTTTGATTTTGTGATGCATTGAAAATGTTTTCCTTAAAAAAGTAACCAGCTAACAATATACCTACTATCATGGCTGCTGACATGTATTGAAACCATGGTCTTCTGTAAAAAATGATTTTCTTCCGTGGTGGTTCGCCCATACGTATCATGTGATTATTATAGGCTTTCTCAGCATCAAATGATTCACAGTAGGCATTTATCAAATGGTACATTTGAATTTCCTGCTTTAAAAAGGCTTTATTTTCGGGATGATCCATCCACTTTTTAAGCTCTTCGGCCTCATCATGTGTGAGCTCGTTTCTTAAAAATTTATCAATTAGATGTTTGGTATTTGATTTCATAAATAATTTTGGGTTCCTGCATGTATTACGGAGATTTTTAAAAAACCCCCACGGCTGGTCGAATATGTTTTAACAAAATGTTGTAAAACCCGTTACGCATTTTGATTGGCAAATAAAAAGTTGCGCAAACTAACCTCGTGTTAAGTTAATCATAATCCAACGGCCCAAGTTTTGTTCTTTTTGCCTTGAACTTCGTTATAAAAAGACTCAATCAGCCCTGCCAGGCTTACTTTTTATGAATCGCTCAAAACAAAAATTACGGCAACCTAACCATCATTTTATGATTAACTTATCACCGGCAGTAAATTGTCATAACGACAACACAATTTCAAAGCACAACCTTGAAGAAATCTGTGAAAGAATATTGGAAGCTTTAAGGAAAATATCAATTATTAAGTTATCCAAGGAAACAATCAAAAATGAATGATTTGAAGTTGATTGGCCTGACTTTAATCACTGTGCCAACAACAATTCAGTATGTCAACAAGTTTATCTTTCCCGGAAACATTCAATGATATAAAAATTAGTATTATATTGTAGCTCTCAAAGGGTGTTATTAAAATGTTATTTTATCTTTACCTTTCATCAAGATCACTCTCCATAATGTACAGTTACTATGTCAGACTCTACAAAAATTAACGAAAAAAGATTAATAGCAGACATTAAGGCTGGCAAAAAGGCTGCCTATAAGTCTGTTTATCTTAAATATTATGAACGTTTATGTATATATGTACTAAACTATACGCAAGACCGAAACCTTGCTGAAGATATCGTTCAGGATACCTTTTTATCTTTATGGACCAAGCGCGGTACCCTACGTGTTGATGGCTCTTTAAATGGATATTTGTATAGAATCACCTATAATAAGTTTGTTGATGTATGCAGAAAAAACAAACAACACCACAACGAACTGGAAACCCTTAGAAACGAGGCTTTAGATGACTTAATGGAAGATTATGAGGAGGTGTACACCAAAAAAATGGCTCAGTTAGAAAAGGCCATTGATATATTGCCTCCGCGTTGTAAGGAAGTTTTTTTATTAAATAAAATGGATGGTATGCGCTACAGAGAAATTGCCGAACATTTAGGGATTTCACTCAAAACGGTAGAGAACCAAATTGGTAAAGCATTAGTATCTATAAGAAAACATTTAAGCGCCCTTATTATTACCTTGTTTTTACTTTTGAAACTACAGTTGCAAAGTATCCCTCCGAGCAAATACATCTATGTTTTTAGATTTTAATCGTGATCAGTTTTAAAAGTAATATCTTTTCCTTGTGCTCTGGCTTGTTGAACCATTCGTCGCATTTCATCAGGGAGAGTGTCTATGGGCAGGATCAAATCCTCAACCATTACTGGATTATTGAAAGGGTTATTCAAAATACTCTTCCAACCTCTTCAAATCCTCCACAAAAAAGTTCGATCGAGAGCCAGTCATCCCGACATCGCCCGCGTCCGTCGCCAGAGGCTATGGCCGCCGGTGACCAAAGCCTGAAAGGCGACGGCGGGCTTTTTTTTGAAAACTCTCTGAGATTTAATTTGCTCTTAATTCTCATGGCGGGCTGTGGAGTAATTGTTCCTGGCTAGCGTTCGAGCTATTTGAACATAAACACAGAATTCACTACTTTCATTGCTAATCAGTACGGGAAGCGGACAACGTCATACACTCGTACGTTGACGGTAATGTCGAGTGCGACCTATATTTTACGTAAAAGCCTAACATTTGAACACAACTAAAATATATTCCGACACATAAGGCTCATTGTTCTTACTGAATTTTGTAAAGCAGTTTAGACATTAAAAATTGGAAAAAATGAAAATTACGCTTACAGGTTCACTAGGCCACTTAATGAACTCCGAAATAATCGGAATTCCTTCCAACCTTCCGTGGGTCTTTATATTCGCAAGGGTAAACCAAATTCCAAGACACCCATCACAACTTTATGAAGCTATATTCTACTTACTAGTGAGCATTGCATTATACTTGATTTGGAAGTCAGGAAAATTCTACAGAAACAACGGATTCATCTTTGGAATAGGGATAGCATTGATATTTGCTCAGAGATTCTTGATTGAATTTTTGAAAGAAGACCAGGTTCTATTTGAAGAGACCCTAAGCTTGAACATGGGACAAACTTTAAGTATTCCATTGGTTTTGGTTGGCGTATTTACGATGATATGGCGCCTAAAAAGTCCGCTAACAAACAATAAGCTCAGTGAGCAGCCATAATTACTTGCTAATTTCAGTGTGAAAAAGTTATTTTAGAGCTATTAATTTCAGATACGCCCACTGAGCTTATTTGGGTCGTTGTGTAAAAAAGCATTGAAATGCACTTTACACTAAATATTATCGAAAATAAAAGCATGACTGAAGAACTAAGAAAATACTTGTTAGAACAATTTGGTGTATAGCAAGTTGTATCGGTAATCTCTGCATAAACGTGAAATCAAAACAGTCCATAATATTGTACTTCGCAGTTGCCCTGCTGGTCTTCAGTTTGGGATTCCTGTTTTTCATTGGCTGGGTAATAATTCGAATCAACATGGACAATTTGTTCAGGCCTGACATCATTTCAGGAACACTTTTTCTGATTTGGATAGGTTTGTGTCCCATTATTATGTTGGGCGAACATCTTAGAGGAATAACTATCAAAGATGAACATTTGGAATTGTCTTACTTCTTTGGACTTTTCCGAACTAAGCATTACTTCAAGCACCTGAAACAATCACAATATTGGTACTACAACGAAGGAGTTGTGATCGAAACACAAACCGGATATCAATTTACCTTTGGTCAGCAACAATATAGAAACTATAATGAACTTCGAAACTTAATTGACCGGAAAATTGCTAAATCAGATAAACTCACTGCAAAGCGATTCACGCGAACGCTGAAAATATTAACGATATCGGGTGTCATAATTTTGACGGGTTTTATTATCTCTCTGATTGTAAAATGAAAACCGATAACAACAGCTATGAATGGGTTTCATCGGTCAGGAAAGTTTGGTGGTTCTTAGAAATTCCATCACTATTAATAAATTTAAACGATGGTGTGGCTTGGTGCTAGAGGAAAGGACATTGCTTTCTAATCCTCACGCGTCATAGCAGTATCATTGGGTGTAATTAAAATGAAAGGACTGATAGTAATAAAAATATTAAGTGGACTAATAAATATTCTGATTTGTTTCATCGGAGTACTTATAGCATTATATCTTCAGGACTGGTTTGGCAGTGGAGATACTTATTCATTATTATTCTGGACAATTCCTCTAGCAACTGGATTAGCTGTTAGCGGGCAAACAATTCTCACTCTTTTTAGAACGCGCAATCGAGCATTTCGCATTCTACTTTCGCTTATTACTGCCGGACTTATTTCATTTGGATTTGTCTTTTTGGTTTATATGTTTTTAGGACCTTGGATTAATGCCTTTAGCCTGCCGGTTTTCTACCTATGGATTGCTGGTTCGTTTGGACAGCTTTTATTTCTTGATTGGCTTTTGCCTAAATCGGATGCGAAGCTTAAGCTGACAAAGATAGTTTTGGGAATTGCATCATTTCCTTTGACCATTGTTATAACAGTTATTGTCATTTATGCAATATCCTTTGCAAGTTCTTATTTAACGCGACCGGAACCAGAGACTTTTCTAATTCCAGATGACTTTGAAGGAAAAATCAGAATAGTTTATGGAGAGAAATGTGGTATTGATCCACCGAATGAAAATGGGAGGCGGGTTTTGGAAATTCCTGATAATGGTGTGCTGATACTTCAACCTGAATTTGAGGCAGGTATTATTGATCATGAATACTATTTTGTTGATAGTAATGGGAATAGAGAAAGAATATACCCTAATTACGATACCAAAGAGAAATCAAAAAGCGTAAGACTTGGAGGCTCCGGGAGTATGAGTGGTGCTATGCCCGATGGAAGTAGCTCAAGTGAATCTCCATTAGCCATACACTTTACTGACCTTCATGTAAACAATGACAACTCAAAAAAGCTGACAGATAGTGAATATGCGTTGCGAGAGAGACAAATTGACTCCTTGACCGCGGCTATGGTGGATGAATGCAGAAAATAAAAAGGAGATCTCGATCTCCTTTTCACCGGAACCTGGCGTAGATTTCGAAGTAAAAAAGTATATTCAAACCAAGTCCGGGAAAAGGGAGGGTAACACCTATGTCAGAACAAGGGAGGTCATTCTCAGGAATGTGGCCACTGCCAGCGGCAAGGCCTTGATGCTGAGTGACAATCCGTTCATGTTCGAGGATGTGAAGGTAGACACCAATTAGCGTGCTGATATTGAAAAGCCAAATTACCCGTCATTTAAACGTTGACTTGACACTAGAGTATAACTTCGATCCCAATCCTTCCACAAAGGTTCATAACCCTGCTGACGAATAACCTCGACAATCTCTTGGGTCTCTCTTTCATCTGAAATTTCAAATTGCTGCAACGACTGTTTTTCCACCACATAGCCGCCGGGATTGGTTTTGGATTCGGCGCTGATCGAGGTGATGCCTAACTTGATAATGTTGTTTCTGAAATTTTCCGATTCCCGGGTAGATAAAGAAAGTTCCACTTCTTCATTAAGGAGGCGGTAGGCACAAATGAGCTGGGTCAATTCCCGGTCGTTCATCTCTACTTTCGGAGCCAGGCCCCCGGAAAATGGCCTCAAACGGGGAAAGGAGATAGAATATTTGGTTTGCCAGTACCTTTTTTCCAGGTATCGTAAATGCAAGGCGGTAAAAAAGCTGTCTGTACGCCAGTCTTCCAGTCCGATGAGAGTCCCTAAACCGATTTTGTGGATGCCTGCTTTTCCCAGGCGGTCGGGCGTATCCAGCCGGTAATGAAAATTAGATTTTTTGCCCTTGGGATGGTGCTTTTTGTAATCTTCCCGGTGATAGGTTTCCTGGTAGACCAAAACGGTGTTTAAGCCTTCTTCTATCAGGCACTCATATTCGTTCTGCTCTAAGGGTTGGGCTTCAAGGGAGAGATGGGAAAAATAAGGGTACACCTGCTTTAGCGCATTTTTAAGGTAGGAAACCCCAACGGTGTGATTTGCTTCACCTGTGACTAATAAAATGTTATCATAACCCTTTGATTTTATGTAGGTCACTTCCTGGAGTATCTCTTGATCGGTGAGCGTTTTGCGAGGGATCTGGTTGGTAAAACTAAAACCACAATAGGTGCATATATTGTTACACTCATTGGAGAGATACATGGGGATATACATCTGGATGGTTTTTCCGAAACGCTTTTGGGTGATCCGGTGGCTTAGTAGGGCCATGGATTCCAGGTAGGGCGCAGCTGCGGGAGAGATCAAGGCTTTAAAATCTTCCAGGTCCCTTTTAGATTTATTTAAAGCCAGTTCCACATCCCGGGCTGTTTTTGCATAAATACTGCCTTTGACTTCATTCCAACAGTAGGAGTCAAATATTTCCTGAAAATTATTCATCCAAAAATGCGGTTAAAGGACTACTGGCCGATGCTTGTTGAAATTGACTGCCTAACCTGGCTTCAAACGCCAATCTTCCTGATTCCACTGCCAGTTTGAAGGCTTTTGCCATTTCCACTGGATTATCTGATACGGCAATGGCAGTGTTTACCAAAACCGCATCAGCACCTATCTCCATGGCTTTGGCTGCGTCAGAAGGGCTTCCGATTCCCGCATCGATCACTACCGGTACGTTGCTTTGTTCTATAATGATCTCCAGAAAGTCCAGGGATTTTAATCCTTTGTTGCTGCCGATGGGTGAGCCGAGAGGCATGACAGCGGCGGTGCCTGCTTCTTCCAGCTTTTTACAAAGCACCGGGTCGGCATGCACATAGGGTAAAACTACAAATCCTAGCTTCACCAGTTCTTCGGCCGCTTTCAAAGTTTCTACGGGATCCGGCAACAGATATTTCGGGTCGGGATGAATTTCCAATTTGACCCAGTTGGTTTCCAGCGCCTCTCTTGCCAATTGGGCGGCAAAGACCGCCTCCCTGGCGCTGCGTACTCCCGAAGTATTGGGCAACAGGTTAAACCGGTCATGTGACAAATGTTTTAAAATATCATCATGACGATCATTCACCTCTACCCTTTTCAGGGCCAAAGTCACCAATTCGGAGCCGGAAGCCAATAGTGCTTCCTGCATCAATTGATGAGAACTGAATTTTCCCGTTCCGGTAAAAAGGCGGGAACTAAAGATTTTGTCTGCTAGATGTAAGGGTTGCATTTCTTAGTTTTTCTTTGATGAAGGAAACAGTCTTTTTGGGGTCTGTTGCATGGGTGATCAGTCCCGATACGGCAATTCCATAGATCCCGGTTTGCATGATGGGTTCTATGTTTTCCGTGAGTATCCCACCGATGGCAATGACGGGAATATCGATCCCGGCCATCTGCGTTTGATGGATGATTTTATGAAAGCCTTCCAAGCCCAGGATGGGGCTGAGCCGTTCCTTGGTGTTGGTATAGCGAAATGGTCCCAGGCCAATATAATCCACCCCGGCATCTACGGATTTTTCCAGGTCTTCAAAGGTGTTGGCCGTGGCCCCGATGATGAAATCACTTCCTAAAATTTTCCTCGCCTCCCCGGGTGGCATATCATCCTTTCCCAGGTGAACTCCATCAGCCCTGATTTCTTTTGCTACGGATACGTTGTCATTAATGATCAGTTTGGAACCTGCCTTTTTGCATAGCGCTAAAGCTGTGCGGGCAATTTTTAAGTATTGTTCATCAGGACGATTTTTTACCCTTAATTGCACCCAATCACAGCCGGCTTCACAAGCATTTTCCACACAATCCAGGTGACCTGACTGTTTATTTTCCTGGGTGATGTATTGTAATCTTGAGATCTTCATCTTGTCATCTGTATTAAAAGTGATAGCCTGATAAATCTTTATTGCCGGATAAGAAGCCCGTGATATACGCTTTGGCCTGCTCATATGCCTCTGCCAGGTCAGATCCTTTTGCCAGGTTTGCGGCAATGCTGAGTATGCATGGACGTAAAGATTGAATTTTATGAGAACTTTTAGTCATTGCTTCAGGGAATTATGTATTCTGATGGCGGTGAAATTTGCCTGTCTATTCAACTCTTCAAAACGCTCCACCGCATGATCCGGATCTTTCCAAACTGCGCCTAGAACAGCCGCTCCGTCATAGCCCCATGATTTCACTGTTGTTAGATTCCGGTGGTCAATACCCCCAAGGGCGATCTTTTGAATTCCCTTGATTTCCCCGACATCGGTTAATGAAGCATTGGCTTGGTAACCTGGTTTGGAAATACTGTCAAAAACCGGACTGATGAAAGCGTAGTCAAACCAGTGCTTGAATGATTTCAAGGCAGACAAATCGTGAAAAGAAGAACTGATGGAAAAACTCCGGCTTTTAAACCAATTTACTTTCTTTTCCAACTGGTCCTTTTGGGCTAGAGACTGGCGATACTTTTCGCTCATGTGCCCTCCTTTCAATTGAAATTTTTCCACCCATTGATAATGGTTATGTAGTACGATCTTGGGATGAAAAGCCCGGTCAATCCCCCTGATAAATTCCTCTATACCTTGTCCGGAAAGAAGAGGTTTGCGAACATGTAAACATGCTAAGCCTGCATCGAACAAGGCATGGATGATACGATGCTCGTTTTTTTGTGGTTCGGGGAGAGTAATGACCATTAACATAGCAGTTAGTCAAATTGTAAAAAGTACTAGTTAGTATGTTTTGACACAAGCCAACGCTTCACCTAACCGCTGGCTGGCGGGCAGTCCGCCCAGCGGTTGGTTTCCCCTTACGGGCATCGAGGGTGAGCGTAAGCAAATGCCGTTTGATACGTCACACATCATCAGAGATATATTTCACTTCCCTTGTCAGTAAATTCCCTGGATTTTTCTTCCATCCCCTTTTCTAAAGCCTCTTCTTCGCTAAAACCCTGTTTCGCCGCATATTCGAGCACATCCTGGGTAATTTTCATGGAGCAGAAATGAGGGCCGCACATGGAGCAGAAATGAGCAACTTTTGCCCCTTCGGCGGGTAAGGTTTCATCGTGGAATTCACGTGCAGTATCCGGGTCGAGTGCCAGGTTGAATTGATCTTCCCAACGAAATTCGAAACGGGCCTTACTGAGGGCATTGTCTCTCACTTGAGCTCCCGGATGACCTTTGGCCAGGTCGGCCGCATGAGCAGCTATTTTGTAGGTGATAACCCCGGTTTTTACATCGTCTTTGTTCGGCAATCCAAGATGTTCTTTCGGTGTTACGTAGCATAGCATGGCCGTTCCGTACCACCCGATCTGGGCTGCCCCGATGGCAGAGGTGATATGGTCATATCCCGGGGCAATGTCGGTGGTCAAAGGCCCTAAAGTGTAGAAGGGCGCTTCAAAGCAATCTCTCAATTGCTTGTCCATGTTTTCTTTGATCATCTGCATGGGGATATGACCGGGGCCTTCAATCATCACCTGTACATCGTGATCCCAGGCCATTTTTGTCAGTTCGCCTAAAGTTTCCAGCTCGGCAAACTGCGCCTGGTCGTTGGCATCGGCAATACTTCCCGGCCGAAGTCCATCGCCTAATGAGAAAGCGACGTCGTAAGCTTTCATGATCTCACAGATTTCCTCGAAATGGCTGTAAAGGAAACTTTCCCGGTGATGTGCCAGGCACCACTTCGCCATAATCGAGCCTCCCCTTGAAACGATTCCCGTCACTCTTTTGGCCGTCAGCGGGACATATTGCAACCTTACCCCGGCATGGATAGTGAAATAACTCACCCCCTGTTCCGCTTGTTCGATCAAAGTGTCCCTGAATAGTTCCCAGGTGAGTTCTTCCGCTTTTCCGTTAACTTTTTCCAGGGCCTGGTAAATGGGAACCGTACCGATCGGTACCGGAGAATTCCTGATAATCCACTCCCGGGTTTCGTGGATATTTTTACCGGTAGATAGATCCATAATGGTATCGGCACCCCAGCGACAAGCCCAAACCGCTTTTTCCACCTCTTCTTCAATACTCGAGGTAACGGCGGAATTTCCGATATTGGCATTGATCTTTACCAGGAAATTCCTGCCTATGATCATGGGCTCACTTTCAGGGTGATTGATATTATTGGGGATAATGGCCCTGCCCGCAGCCACTTCCTGGCGAACAAATTCGGGGGTAATCCATGTTTTAGGCGTGTTGGCCCCGAAACTGTTCCCCGGGTGCTGAATGCCCGAATCCTTCAAGGTTTCCATTTTCTGATTCTCACGAATGGCAATGTATTCCATTTCAGGGGTGATTATTCCCCTGCGGGCATAGTGCATTTGGGTGACATTCTTCCCGGGTTTTGCCTTCAAAGGGTTACGAATATGAGCAAAACGCAGGTGGTCTAGTGAGTGGTCACTCAGCCTCTTTTTGCCATATCCGGAGCTTAATTCTTCTAATTCTTCCACATCGCCGCGATCGGCAATCCACTTTGTTCGGATGGGCTCAATGCCTTTTTTTACATCAAATTCCTTATTTTGATCGGTGTAGGGGCCACTGGTATCATACACTGTAACAGGGTCGTTTTTCTGCACTTTTCCGGTTAATTTGTTAACCGTATCCGATAAATGGATCTCACGCATGGCCACTTTGAGGTCATGTATTTTGCCTTTCACATAGATTTTTTTCGAAGCAGGAAAAGGGGTGTTGGTGATCACTTCCTGTCGGGGTATTTTATTGGGCTTTTTCATGGATATTTTATCATTTAAGGATTTTTAAAAATTCAATTGCGCAGGAAAATCAGCGATTGGAAGAGCAGAAATATTTTTTTCTCTTCCAGCCTCATGCTTATCCTCCCTGGGTGGCGGTAATGATGGTAACTCTCTGATCTTTTTGTAAACAGAAGTTCACCCATTCCGATTTGGGCACTATGGTATCATCTACCGCAATAGCAATTCCTTTCAGGGTGTTTACCGAAAGGATCTTAATCAGTTCATGAATAGTGGAACCTGTAGCTACTTGCTTAATTTCGTGGTTGACTATAATTTTCATTCCTTAGTTTCATTTTTAGACTCCAAGACATCATTGAGAGACTCCGGATAACAGAATCAGAATACTTCAGGAATGATAACAGGTAGATTAATATTTAACCTCATGGAGGCAACTTTTTCCTGCGACAGTTCTAACTGCATCAGGTTCAAAGAGTTTATTCTCAGCCTTGTGGCACCTCTAAGCAATTTAAAGCTATTCTAACAGGTTTTTTTATGCTTTTATATACTTGTCGCATTTTTAAATAGAAGCAGTATAATCTCGATTAACTCAAATCTAAGAGGAGATCAACATGATTCTACTAAAAACATCCCTAGGCGAAATCAAGCTCGAGCTAGATCACAAAAATACCCCAAATACAGCGAAGAATTTTGAAGAATACGTTAAATCCGGTTTTTATGATGGCACGACATTTCACC
>JAKSDQ010000181.1 GCA_022360015.1 Cytophagales bacterium | reverse complement strand
GTCGCCGCCGGCACGACCGGACGAGTCGCCTTCACGACCGACTTCAGCCCCCTGACCACGGGAAGATCCGTCGACCTGGCCCACGCCTCGTAGTCTTCGGGTTCTATGCCTTCTTTGAGATTGAACAGCACAATAATGGTCGCCATAAGAGGCCTCGGTTTTGCTTTTGAATAGTTTGAATAGAATGATTGTTTTGAAGAACCGTTTTACAGGATCGCTTTGCACAATGCCTGTGAGCAATACTTTTGAACAACGCAATGCCCCAGAGTTTATACATTATTTTCTTTCTTTTCTCAACTTTAATGAAAAAATAATGTTAGTATAATCGATGGCGCCCAGCGGCCGACGCGGCGCTGCAGATCAACTTTCAGGAGTTATCCCAGTTGAGTGAATACAAACGCCTGTTCTCATCCTGGAGCCTCGGGGGGATGCCCTTGCGCAACCGCCTGGCCCACGCCTCTATTCAAACCCGTTTGGTTCGCGAAGGCCAACCGACCGACAGGCTTCTAAACTACCTGGGCAGTCGCGCCCAGGGCGGCGCCGCCATGATTGTGACCGAACCGCTTGCCATGCTCAGGCGCGTACCGGCCAGCTATAAGGTGCACGCCTTCGACGATGCGGCCCTGCCGCAACTGAGCAGGTTGGCCGACGCCGTAGAAACCCACGATACCCGCCTGATTGGCCAGGTGCAGGACCCCGGCCGGGGCAGACACGAAATCGGCAGAAACAGCGCCGCCATCGGCGCCTCGGCACTGCCGGACGATCTCAGCTGGACAGTGCCGCACGCCCTGACCGCAGCGGAGATCCGGCAACTGATCGAGCAGTGGGCCAGTGCCTGCCACAGGCTGCAGCGGGCGGGCTTTTCCGGGGTGGAACTCTCCGCCGGTCACGGGCATCTTTTCCACCAGTTCCTGTCGCCCCAGGCCAATAAACGCGACGACGAGTTCGGCGTTGATCTGGAGGGACGGACGCTGTTTCTCACCACCTTGATCGAGCACATTCGCGCTCTGTGCGGGCGCCCTTTTATTATCGGGGTCAAACTCCCCGGAGAGGATTTGGTGGCCGGCAGTATCGATCTGCAGGAGGCCGAAAACATCGCCCGCCGGGTGGCCGAATGCGGCGAGTTGGACTACTGGACTTTTGCCTGGGGCGCCCATGCGCGCTCACTTTGGGCCCATTTACCCGGCGCCGAGGGGCCGCGCAGCCCCTACCTGGAAAAAATCAGGCGCCTGCGCGCCACAGCGCCCGATATTCCAACCGGTGCCCTGGGCTATATTACCGACCCCAATGAAGCGGAAGCAGCCCTTACGGACGGCACCGCCGACATGGTCTTTCTGGGGCGGGCAATGATTGCCGACCCGGCCTGGGGCGAGAAGGCCCGCCAGGGCCGGGAGAGCGAAATAAGGTACTGCGTGTCCTGCAATACCTGCTGGCGCGCCACCGTGGAAGGCGGCGGCGTGGCCTGCGATAACAATCCGGCAGTGGCAATAAAAGGTGAGGCGTTCTGGCGCCCGCCGCAAGCCGACCGGGCCAGGCGCGTTGTCGTTGTCGGCGCCGGTGTCGCCG
>JAKSDQ010000305.1 GCA_022360015.1 Cytophagales bacterium | reverse complement strand
CAGGTGGAGGGTGAACTTGTGCGAATATGGCAGGAGGTTCTTGGACATGAACGGATAGGGATTAACGACAACTTCTTTGAGTTGGGTGGTCATAGTTTAAAAGCCACCCAGGTGATATCCCGTTTGTATAAGGATCTGGATAAAAAAATTGATCTTAGCCTCCTATTTATGCACCCGACAATAATAGCATTCAGTGAGTGTCTAAGTGTGAATGGAAATGCTTCTTACGCAAAGATTAGCCCCATTGAAGAACAAGAACACTATGGACTGTCACACGCGCAAAGACGACTTTGGATGACTAGCCGGATGTTAGGAGCGAATGCCGCGTACAATGTACTGTTTTCGTATTGCTTTGTAGGTAAATTGAATACAAAGCACTTAGAATCTTCTATTAGAATGCTGCTGATACGCCACGAGAGTCTTAGGACGGTATTCACCATTATCGATGGTGAGCCTCGACAACGAATAAAGGATAAAATCACGGCTAACTTTACCTTGGAATACATTGATCTAAGAAGTAATCAGAATGCTGAAGCCCAGGCCAAAGATCTCGCTCACGAGGAAATGAAAGAAGAATTTGATATTTCCGGCGGACCTCTCATACGCGCGAAAATTCTACAGACAGGTGAAGATAAATTTGTATTTCTATTGACTATGAATCACATAGTTTGTGATGAATGGTCAAGGGCAGTTATGATTCATGAATTACTTGATACTTATATGAGTTACCAAAATGGTTTGGAAGCGACCTTTGAACCATTGAATCTACAATATAAAGATTATGCAGCATGGCAAATTAAGCAATTATCTGGAGCAGAACTAAACAAACACCAAAGTTATTGGAAAAAAAAATTAGCCGGGAATCTACCTAAGTTGGAGTTACCCACAGATTTTATTCGCCCTCGTATGAAAACATATATCGGTGAGGTACAAGAGAACTCTTTTAATAAAGAAATAACTAAGAAGATCAAGAAAGTCGGTCAATCTACGGGGGCTACTTTATTTATTACTCTTATCTCTACAGTTAAAATACTTTTACATCGGTATACTGAACAGAGTGACATTATTATTGGCATGCCTGTTTCAGCCCGTGAGCATATTGATCTCGAGAATCAAATAGGGTTTTATACAAATGCTGTTCCGCTCCGCACGTATCTCGAAAACACTGATACTTTCGAAGATGTATTAAAAAAAGTAAACGAAGTAACTCTTGAGGCTCTGGATCATCAATCTTACCCATTTGATAATTTGGTAGAAGACCTGAATATTACTCGTGATACAAGCCATATGCCGCTTTTCGATGTAATGGTTCAGTTTATTACGAAGAACAATTATATAAACTCTTCTATGCCTGCTCTCCCTCAGGGTATTGAAATTGATTTTTTTAATGTACCTCATACGGTTAGTAAGTATGATTTGGTTTTTAGTTTCAAGGAGGTGGAGGAAGAAATTGCAATTACCATTGAGTATAGCACCGATATTTTCAATAGACAAACTATAATAAAATTATTATCAAATTATGTTACTCTAGTTGAAAATTTGATCCTTGATTAAATCAACCAGTATAGGCTAGGTTTCATTTATCAATGGATAAGTGACAAAATTTTCGGTTTCAATTTGAAATGAGATAGCTAGCGTTTGATTAGAAATTAGAATTTACCGTTGTGCCTTCAATAATAACCAGATCAAATAAAAAAATCGTGGATTGCAAAGTAGAATCTGCCTTGAAAAGAGCATAACTTCTTGTGTATGGTCAAGGTATTATCAAGACTAAAAGCCATAAGTCAGGAGTATGTTTACTTATAGAATGAGGCAATACACCGCCTTCCGTCATACTTTTCGGTAGGATACAAACTTATGCTTGCAATAATTAATCTAATCAAAAATCCAAAGTTCGGGCTTGAACTTTAGGTATCAACAGGAATATATTAAATGAATAAGTCAATTAGTGAAATAAATTTCATTTCCAGTGAGGAACGAGATAAAATTCTCAAGTTCAACTCCAACAAAAGGTCTTATCCAAAGGATAGAACTTTTCATGAACTATTCGAAAAGCAGGTGGAGTCAGGGCCGGATAGAGTCGCATGTATTACAGATAATAATCATTTTACTTATAGTCAGTTAAACTTCGAGGCTAACCAATTGGCACATTACCTAAGAGACGAACATCATGTAAAACCACAGAAACTAATTGGTGTAATGATGGATCGCTCCGAATGGTGGATAATAGCAATAATTGCCGTATTGAAATCAGGCGGATGTTATGTGCCTTTAGATCCGGAAAACCCCGTAGAGCGACTGTCAAATATAATAACTGATTCTGATTTGGATTTACTTTTAACAGAGAGCAATTACATGTTTAAGGTGTTGGAATTTTTTGAAGGTAAAATAATAGCTTTAGACTTGGAGCTACCTACATTAACCACTTCTGGAATCAATCCCGTGATTTGCAACAAAAGTAGTGATCTGGCTTATGTAATCTACACATCAGGAAGTACTGGCAAACCTAAAGGAGTACTTATTGAACATCAATCGGTTATCAACTTATGTTATTGGCACAATTCCACCTTTTCTATCAATAAGTTTACCAGGGCTACGTTATTTGCAAATATATCTTTTGATGCCTCAATTTGGGAACTATGGCCTTATCTGCTTTGTGGATCTGCTTTGCATCCATTAACAGGAGAGCAAAGACTGGATTTGGCAATTTTAGACAAAACCCTACGAAAATTCCAAATTACTCATTGCTTTTTACCTACACCTATTCTGGAACAATTTGAGGGTGCTTATCCCTCGATGGTCATATTTACCGGAGGTGACAAGTTAAAAAAAGTCAAGAAAAAGGATCTTACCATAATCAACAATTATGGTCCCACGGAAAGCACGGTAGTTGTCACTTCAATACAACTTTCATATGAAAATCATGTAGAGCGTAATTACCCGATTGGGTGCCCAATATCAAATATTGAAGCTTATATATTGGATCAAAGTGAATTGGCTACTCCAGTGGGAATAGCAGGCGAAATCTATGTCGGCGGAGACGGATTAGCGAGAGGATATTTAAATGACCCTGAACGTACAGCTGAGAATTTTATTAGCCATCCATTTGATAAATCCAGACGGTTGTATAGAACCGGGGACATTGGAAAATGGTTTGAAGATGGCAATATTGAGTATGTAGGACGTAAAGATAATCAGATAAAAATCAGGGGTTATCGGGTAGAATTGGGTGAAATTGAAAAAATACTTTTGGATCAACCTTCGGTCAAAGAAGCAGTAGTTATTTCAAGGACTGATGCATCAGGTAATTTATTCATTCTTGGATATTATAAAGCAGAGGGGGATATACTTTCTGCAAATCTATTGACCGAGCTACGAAAATATTTACCGGCCTATATGATTCCTGCCTCTCTAATTAAGCTTGATAAATTTCCACTAACTCTAAATGGGAAAATAGCTAGAGATGAATTGCCAATGCTTGAAGCCTCGAATTCAAATGCTATAGAGAATCCTAGAAATGAAATTGAGTCAAAGCTTGTTGA
Organism: Cytophagales bacterium; assembly: GCA_022360015.1. Classification (GTDB taxonomy): domain Bacteria; phylum Bacteroidota; class Bacteroidia; order Cytophagales; family Cyclobacteriaceae; genus Agaribacillus. Next base: position 3,010 of record JAKSDQ010000305.1, on the reverse strand, counting down.
GGTCTGGTCAGAAATTTTGGAAAAAGATCGAATAGGAATAACAGATGACTTCTTTGAATTGGGTGGACATAGTTTAAAAGCCACGCAAATTGTTTCTCGTATTAATGCCGAGCTGAACACAACGATCGATCTGGGGTTGTTATTTGTATACCCAACCATTAAAGAACTAAGTGAGCACTTGCCCTCAAAAGAAAAACAATCTGAAAATCAATTCCTACCAATCGAAGAACAGGACCATTATCAGATTTCTCACGCTCAGAGAAGACTTTGGTTGATTAGTCAGATGCCAGGGGGAAATGTAGCTTACAATATGCCTTTCACTTTTGAATTAGAAGGGAATCTCAATATAAATGCTCTTGAAAAATCATTAACCGATGCGCTTTTAAAGCATGAAGGACTTAGAACAATCTTTGTTACTGTAGATATGGTGCCGCGCCAAGCGGTGCGTCACCTAAATGAATCCCTTAAGATAAACCTTGTTGATTTTAGATCTGAGCAAGATAAAAACTTACTTGCTAAAACGTTAGTTTCCAAAGAAGCCAAGCGGCCATTTGACCTTTCCACAGCACCGTTACTAAGAGTCCAGCTAATACAACTTGAGGATCATAAATATATCTTTTTATTAACCATGCATCATATTATGGGTGATGCATGGTCTGTGAGAATATTGATTCAAGAAATATTTAAAGGATATAACTTCTATTGCGCCAATGAATATAGAACGTTGGATTTACTTTCGATTCAGTATAAGGATTATACAGCTTGGCAGGCTAAAGAACTTTCATCCGGAAATTTACAAAAAGAAAAAGATTATTGGCATAAACAATTGGAGGGTACATTGCCCCTGTTAGAACTTCCAACTGACTTCAAAAGACCTAAGGTAAAAAAATATTCAGGGAAATTTCTATCTGAAAATATTGGGGAAGATTTATATGAACAACTTAATAGTATTGGTCAAAAAAATAGTGCAAGCTTGTTTATGGTGTTCATAGCTGCGCTTAATGTGATATTCTATAGATACACAGGACAAAAGGACATCATATTGGGTATTCCGGTCGCGGGTCGCCAACATCTTAATCTTGAAGAGTTGGTAGGATTTTTCGTTAACTCACTACCAATCAGAACCCGTTTTAGCCCTGAAGATAGTTTCGAGATTTTGCTATCCAAGGTGAAGAATACGATGCTTGAGGCTTATAACCATCAGACATATCCATTTGATTCATTGGTTGATGAACTTAATTTACCCAGAGACACAAGCCGTTCTCCTGTTTTTGATGTTATGATTGTTTATCAAAATCATTTCGATTTACAGGACGAGGATCTTGAAATAAATGATGTTCAGGTAAATAATTATCCATCTGAGGTTGCAGCAAGCCGTTTTGATATCATCTTTTATTTTGAAGACTTTGAAAATGATGTACTTGTTAATGTTGAATATGACGCTAATATCTTTTTGGAAACATCCATTAATAGATTGGTCAGGAATCTTTTTGGGGTTTTTTATGGCATTACCAAAAATTCTCTTATAAATATTAAGGATCTTGATTACATTCCGAAAGATGATCAGCTCCAACTCCATGCCTTCAATTCTAGTACAGAAATGGCTGATCCTCAGCTAACTATTCAGCAATTAATTGAAAGGCAGGTAAAGAAATCTCCGGAAAAGATTGCAGTTTCTTTTTGTAATAACCATTTGACTTACAGGAAACTAAATGATGAATCGAACAGGCTTGCTAATTTATTGAGAAAAAATTATCGGGTAAAACCGAATGATTTAATAGCAATAAGGGTTGGGCGTAGGATTTCTACGGTAATATCAATATTGGCTGTGTTTAAGTCTGGCGCAGCGTATGTACCAATAGATCTGAGTTTCCCTCTTAAGCGGCAATTACAAGTATTAAAAGACAGTGCAGCAAAAATAATATTAACAGAAGACGAAGAGGTGGCATTTGAAGAGTTAAATATTGACATTTTACATGTTAATAAACTTTCAAGAGATCATTCGCAGAAAAACCCAACGCATGTTAACGCATTTAATGATTTTTCCTACGTAATGTACACTTCGGGTAGCTCTGGGAGCCCTAAAGGGGTACTGCAAAAACATAGGACACTCAGTAATTTAATTTTATGGCAAATTAAAAATTCGGGGATCTCCGGAGGTAAATCTCTTTTGCAATTCAATTCTTTTAACTTCGATGTGTCCATTCAGGAAATTTGCTTTACGCTATCTACAGGTGGAGTTTTACACATTCTGGATTCGCCAACTAGGAGTGATTTCTTGGAGATTAAAAAGTATATTGTTAACAATAAGATAAATATTCTTTCTTTTCCTTTTTCTGTTTTGAATGCATTGTACTCCGATTCTAAGGATGCATTGTATTCATCGATAACCGATATAATTACGGCAGGAGAAAAGCTTTCCATAACTGAGCCGTTGAAAGAAATTCTAGGGGGTAATTCTGTTAGAATTCACAACCATTATGGTCCCACCGAAGCACATGTTGTCACAAACTACATTGTCGATGATCTCAAAGAATTGGAGATTGGTTCAAGCGTTCCAATAGGTAAACCTATTTCAAATACTAATATTTTCATTCTCGACGAAAATTTGAAGATTGTATCTATAGGGGTTATAGGAGAAATTTTTATCGCTGGTAATGGGCTTGCAAATGGATACCTTAATCTGCCAGAGCTGACCTCAGACAAGTTTGTAAGGTTACCAGGTTTTGAGGGATTATATTACAGGACGGGAGATTTGGGAAGAATGCTTGAAGATGGGAATATTGAATTTCTTGGTCGTAAAGATACGCAGGTAAAGTTGCGAGGCTATCGTATAGAGCTGGGAGAGGTTGAGCATGCTATTTTGAGCATGGTTGGGATAAAAGAGGCGGTAGTGGTTTTAGGGGTGGATGCATATTCAGATAATTACCTGGCAGGGTATTACCGTTGTGCTCCTGGTATATCGAGCCATTCGTTAAGGAGTCATTTGCAGGGGGAATTGCCGACCTAT
>JAKSDQ010000303.1 GCA_022360015.1 Cytophagales bacterium | reverse complement strand
TATAGTTTAGCTTTCCTGCGCGATCGTAGTTATATCACACGAGCCGGGGTTTCCTTGCTGGGCATCAGTGAAGCAGCGGAAAGCATAGGTCTGCATACCCAGGGGGCCAAACTTACCTGGGAGCAACTTCGTGATGAGGCACCGCTACCTTGCATTGTACATTGGAAGCAAAACCATTTCGTGGTGGTCTACAAAATAAAGCAACAAAAAAAGCTATTTACTTCATGGAGGAAAAATGGCCGGGACGATATCATTTTTATATCGGATCCGGCACATGGTTTACTTACCTACACCAAAGAAGACTTTCTGAAGTGCTGGATAAGCAGCAAGGAAGAAGATGGAAACAATGGCGTTACACTACTGTTTGAGACCACACCTGATTTTTATCGGGAAGAGCAAGAGAAAAAGGGTAAGTTAAAGTTTACGTATTTACTGGGCTATCTGAGGCCTTATACAAAATTTATTGCCCAACTTATGCTTGCTACCCTGACAGGTACGCTGCTTAGCCTTGCATTTCCCTTTCTTACGCAGTCCATTGTAGATTATGGAATAGGAAACAGCGATCTGGCTTTTATCATCATGGTATTAGTGGCCCAAATGTTGCTGACGCTTGGTCAAGCGGCTAATGGCCTTGTCCGTAGCTGGATCATGCTTCATGTAACCACCAGGATAAGTATTTCGCTGATCGCCGGTTTTCTTGCCAAACTCATGAAATTACCCATCTCTTTTTTTGATATAAAGATGGTCGGCGATATCATGCAAAGAATTAGTGATCATAGTCGCATTCAGTCCTTCTTGACGGGTTCATTGATCAATATTGTTTTCTCCACTTTTACCCTGGTGATGTACACTTTTATCATGGCAGGGTATCACACCGGTATATTAGGAATATTTTATCTGGGCAGCATGCTGTATATACTTTGGATCCTGTTATTCCTGAAGAAAAGACGAGAACTCGATTATAAAAGATTTCAGCAGTCATCCGCCAATCAAAACAACCTGGTGCAGTTGGTGAATGGCATGCAGGAGATAAAACTTAATAATTGTGAAAAACAAAAACGTTGGGAATGGGAACGTATACAGGCCCAATTGTTTAAGGTAAGCGTCAAAGGACTGACACTTAACCAAAATCAACAAATAGGTTCGGTCTTTATCGATCAGACCAAAAATATTTTGATTTCATTTTTAGCTGCCAAAGCGGTGGTAGCAGGTGATATGACTTTGGGAATGATGATGGCCATGCAGTACATCATTGGCCAGCTCAATGCACCTATTCAGCAATTTATAGGTTTCACACAGGCAGCCCAGGATGCTAAAATAAGCCTTGAGAGGCTCGGCGAGATCCATGATCGCGAAGACGAAGAAAAATATGATGATCACAAAATCAGGGAGATACTTCCGGGAACAGGGTTGTCTATAAAAGACCTGGTGTTTCAATACGAAGGACCTCATTCGGAGAAAGTACTGAATAAAATAAATCTTGATATACCATTCAATAAAACAACTGCCATTGTTGGGATGAGTGGCAGTGGGAAAACCACTCTGATAAAATTGCTGCTTGGCTTTTATGACCTGGCAGCGGGTAAAATCGAACTAAATGGCATTTCACTTGACAAATACAGCCCTGGAGAATGGAGAAGAAAATGTGGGGTAGTGATGCAGGAGGGATATATCTTTTCTGATTCCATTGCCAACAACATAGCAGTCACAGATGACATCCCTGACCAACAAAAGCTCGAAAGAGCCATTGAAATAGCAAACATTAAGGATTTTATCGTGTCACTTCCGTTAGGGTTGAAAACCAGGATAGGCAGTGACGGACATGGATTGAGCAGTGGTCAGAAGCAAAGGATCTTAATCGCTCGCGCCGTATACAAAGATCCTGATTACCTTTTCTTTGATGAGGCTACCAATGCCCTCGATGCAAAAAATGAGCGTATTATTATGGAAAACCTCAGCGCGTTTTTTAAAAATCGCACCGTACTGATCATCGCTCACAGGTTAAGCACCGTGAAAAATGCAGATCAGATTGTTGTATTGGAAAAAGGCAAGATAACAGAAAAAGGAACGCATGGAAAATTGGTCACTGATAAGAATGGTTATTATCATCTTGTTAAAGATCAATTAGAGTTAAGTAACTGATAGTCAAACTGACCGTAAGCACCTAAATTGGAAAAAATGCCAAACATTGAAGATCAGAACCTCGAAGTGTATAGTGAGGAAGTCCAGGAAATTATGGGCCATGTGCCGGCATGGGTGGTCCGATGGGGCATTACTGTTTTTTTTACTTTATTCGTGGGCATTGTTGCCGGAAGCTACTTTTTCAGATATCCTGTGGTGGTCTCCACCCCATTAGTACTTACTACCATCAATCCACCCGCCCCTTTAATATGCAAAAGCAGTGGCAGGATCACCAAATGGTATGTATCCGACGGCGAGCATGTACACCCCGGAACCGTAGTGGCCCTGCTTGAAAGTGCTGCTGATTATACGCACATGCAACTCCTTAATAATTTGCTCGGAAGCTTCACTGGAAATTGGACTGAAGAAGTTAAGGCCGTCAGCTTTCCTGATCAACTGAGATTGGGAAAACTACAAAATGCGTTTGTAAATTTTCAGAAGCGCTTCGATCATCTAAACCATTATCTGGAACAGGATCTGATCGGGAAAAAGACAACCCTTTTGGAGGCCAGGATCTTAAACCAGGAAAAACAATATGACCTGATCCAAAAACAATGGGTGTTGAAACATCGGGAATTTGAGGTGGCTCAAAGGATCTTTTCTGAGGATTCCTTGGCTTTTTTCAAGGGAGGATATGGAATTATTAAGATGGAGTATGACCGTTCTTTGCAAACATACCTTGGTCAAAAATCTTCTATGTTTTCTTTTGAGGCATCTGTCGGTAATGCAGAGGTATCATTGTTACAGCTAAAGGAAAGTCTTTTGGAATTGAGATTAACACGGGAGAATGATTTAAAGAGTTATCAAAGCGAATTGGATGAGATGTTAGTAACACTCCAGTCACAAATCAATGATTGGTTTGAAAATTATGTCCTGACCTCTCCGATAGAAGGTAAAATTACCTTGACCAACTATTGGAGTGAAAATCAGGTCATTAACGCGGGCGAGCGGCTGGCTACTATTGTTCCTGATGCAGAGACCATTATCATCGCCAGGGCCTTTGTTCCTTCTTCAGGTCTTGGAAAGGTAGAGACCGGACAAAAGGTGAATATCAAACTTTCCGGATTTCCTTATATGGAATACGGGATCCTGACCGGCCGGGTAAATACTATATCACTGGTGCCTGAGCAGGAAGGTTATCTGGCAGAGATTGAACTCGAGGAAGGCATGAAATCCACCTATAAAGAAACCCTGAAATTCATACAACAAATGGACGGCACAGCCGATATCATTACCGAGGAAACGCGCCTGATATACAGATTTATCAATCCGCTGCGAACATTAATTAATAATTAGCGCACGGAAGCCGGTACCATTATACAATTACAGGCCTCTCTTCAAATTGAAATTCAATTCCAAAAAAAGATGCCTGATGATAAAAATCATTGATTCCGACAAAAAAGGTTAAAAAAATCAGGTAAAATCGTCTCAGTAGTAAAAAAAATATCCCCGGACTGTTTAAATTGGTCTCATAATACGAAGACATCGGTGATAAGACGGTATCTGAAATGTTTAACATGTTTTAATAAGCCAGTGTTTATGGGTGCTTAATCAGTAAAAGTTATGCTTTTTAAGTCCACTATTGTTATGGTATCGAGATTAATCTTTTTTGTGCTGATCATTGGAATACAAAATTGCGATGATAAAAAGCCAATGGGGGCAAAATCAGATCGAATTTTGCCCGATACCAGCTATAATCCATTTTACGAATTATGGAATCCCTCGTCTCTTTCCGAAAGGAATGATGACGATCATTGTGATTCGACAGAAGAAATAGTGACACAGGCAGTACAAAATATCAGTTCAGGCACCGTATCGATGTTGGAACTGGAATTAGAAAAACTCCTGTATAGGGACCAGGTCTACCGCGATAGCATTCATTTGTTTCCTGCGTATGAAAGAGTGGGCGGGCAATTTTGGAAAAAAGCTCGTGAATACGATAAAGCTAATCAAAGAATAGTTTTGGCAATGTTTGAAAAAATCGGATGGCCAGATACTCGAAAAATGAGCGAAGCAGCAGCAATGAGTATTTGGATGACCATCATCCACAGCCAAAACACTAATTTCAACAAAAACGTTCTTCCCTATCTGGAATTAGCATTTAGAAGAGACACTATCATAACAGCACAGGTCTATGCCACCACAATCGATAGGATTTACGATGTTTTGGGAAAGAAAACACTTTATGGCACCGGTATTTACTTTAAGGAACAAGATTACTCAAAGTCCTATATTGACACTATTCGCATGCGAAAAAGTGCTATTGGACTCAATTAATTTATGATTAAAAGCGTTAAGTAATTGTCACTTTACTTAATAAATAAGCTCATTTTTCACAAGTTAAATAAGCTATTTATATCAGTTTATTAAAAATATTAACGTGTCCAATAGAAACATTAATTTTTTTAGGTAATTACAATTGGCAGAATTGTAAAGGAGATTCAAATTTCAATAACAATCTCTGGATCTGGGGGCCTCCTTTGCGGTTCAATTCCAAGATAATAGAGAGCCCTTTCCACGACCTCTCTTATGGCATCAAGTCTTTGATTTTTAGGATGGGCTGAGCAACCAACTTTACAAATATCCAGAATATCGATAAGTTCTTTCTTTTTATCTTCATCATCAGTTATCCATAGTTTTACCCAATTGTAAGATTGGTAGCAAAAAATGTGATAATAATAGGGATCTTGATACCCGAAATGTTGTATCAGATTGTATAAGATTTTATCACCTTCCTTTCGAAATTTCATAGCTTGGGTCAAGTTGTCCGCTTGAACCCCTTTTTTGAAAAGCAAATGCCCCATGGCCGTTAAAACATAATTATCATCCTTCCTTAATGAATCAGCCTGCGCCAAGTAGTTTTCAGAATAGTTAAGGTCCCCACCCTCTAGTTCCAGAGAACCGTATTGCAACCAAAAATGGAAGTCATATGAAAGCCTGTCCTTGATTGACTCATAGATTTCCCTCGCTACTTCTATTTTTTGATTGAATCGATGATATATGGTAGTATGATTGATAAGCTCCCGATAAAGTTTAAATTCTCTGCTATGGTACTTTTTACCCCTAATTATATTCGCGAAGCTGTCGAGTAATCGAATATAAGATTCTTTTAATAATGGACGATTAATGCTCTTTTCTACCAAATAATCCGCTATTGTTCGATGTCTTAACTGAAGAAATTTGCTTCCAACCTCATCGGATATAACAATTCCTTGCAGATTGCGATTTAAAACATTCAACGTGTCGCCAGGTTTCAAATTAGAAATGGTAATGATTTCCTCGTTGGTAAGAAAATATCCCAAATGAGAGGTGATAGCCACGCAGGCGCAAATTACCTTTCCTTCCGTAGGCTCAATGGTTTCAAATTCATCTTTCAATATTTCGTCAAAACCTCTGCCAAATGTGGCCTCCCTCATGGCAACCAATAATTGTTTCTTAGCTCTTCCCTCAAACTCTTTTATTCTTTGACGTGGGGTAAGCCCTTGTAAATATCCTAGCAATCCGTTGTTATCAAGTTTTTGGATTAAATCAATAATCTCGTTTCTTTCTAACCTAGGGACACCGTATTCGACCAAGTCTAAAATGGCCTTACTCTTTCCGGTTAATCTGTCGAAATCGTTAGTTCTTGAAGCGATTAAAACGATGGGGGGATTGTTTATATTCTCAGTCTCTTTTATTAAACCAGGCAAATAATTCAATACTATTTCAGCATTGTCAAAAAGTAACAACACCCTCTCATCAAAAATAGTTAATACCTGTGAAAGTATTTGAGGTGAAGGTAACTTTTGGGAATTAGTAAAATAGACTGTCCGCCCTAGTTGCGATAAAGCCACACCAATTCTCCTTAATATTGTGCTTTTACCACAACCGGCACTACCGGTTATAGCTAATATTTTTGATTCGGATTTATTTTCAAAAGTATGGTTTATATCATCAATTATTTTGGCACTCAAATTTCGAGGTGCATCATAATCGTTATAGATATCCGACCAGGTGGGTGCAAATCCCAGCAAAAAATTTGATCTGTTGGGGCTTGTTATTTTCTTATGCTTATGAACCTTTTTGAAAGATGTAGAAAAATCATTAATGTGGCGTTTATTCAATTCATAACCTTTAGTAACAATAAGTTGCTCTAAATCGGGATGGGATGCTAGTATTATTTGCTCCTTATTTGGTAAAGACGTACTATTTAGTTTTAACCAATTTAAAAAATCCTTTGTGTATGCTTCGACCGGAACAATATTATACTCTTTCAGTGCCTGTTTTTTTGGTTCGGAAATATGAGGAACAATTATGAAAGACTTGGGTCGTAGTTCACTGCCGGTAATATCTCTACTTCTTCTGGATTCAATGTATTGCCAAAAGAGGGGCTCATCCAGTTGAGATCCGATAAATACTGTGGGATGGGTAGAGTATTCCCTTACAAATTGCTCATAAAATGGTTGATGTTCAATTGAACCACGGGCATATTGTTGTGTTGAAAAAATCACATGTTCTGGATCACAAGGTAACTTGCCATGCATATAAATAATTTGTTGGCGATCCAGGAATTGGTCCCTTTCCTTTGGTTCATCATCTGGATAAACTAAAATATCCAGCCTTTGATTTTTGCTTTTCTTATATACCCTGTCGACCAGGTCATCAATGTTAGTGGTATATATTCTATACCAAAAAGCCTCAATTAATGCATTATACGAATCTGGGATTTCTTCGACTAAAAAATTTTCATTTAGAAAATTCGATATTATTACTTTCTTTATGCCTTTTTTTAACAATACTTGGTACATCAAAGGTAGCGGATCTCCATTATAATCACCGGGATAGTCCAGAAGATGCCATATCTTTTTTGCCAATTGACTCCCTATAGGGATGTTTTCATTTAAATAGTTCTTTGCATCATTTGCAAATCCTGCCCCTAAGAACAATATCACCTCATTCCTACCTATAGCTCTTAGTAAATATTTTTCATCATTTACATTAAACATAGTGCCTAATCACAATTTTTTCTAAAATAATCAAAATAATATTATTATATCTTCTTAAATAGTTATTCCGTTGAACTTCAACAAAACAGGAATTTTATCCAAGGTACTTATCAGGAATCAATATGTCATAGGATAGATACTATTTGTGCCACAGATGGGCACATCAGAATTGGAAAATGTAACTGAGATCAATTAATGGAAAGTTTTGTCTGCTTAACTCAGATCTCAGCGCTTGGCTGGTGTAGTTTCTAGAGGAATCCTATTAAACCTACAGTTTAAAATTAAGCGTAATTTTTTAAAAAAAACTAATGATTTCTTATGATCTGCCGAATAGCCTATCAATAACTTCCAATAACCAGGCATTCCCTAGCTGCTTCTACCACTTCTTTGTTAATGTGGTTTAAGTCATTGATATCAAGAATACGCTCTATTTGGCGTAACATTCGATTAATCAAACGAAAGTTCCCTTGTGTAATCCTGATAATAGCTGCTAAAGCTTCCTTTGCAGTAAAGTCATCAAATCTAAACTCAATTCCTAATTTTTTTCCATGGGTTTCTAAAATAAACTGAGTCTCTGCATTACTAAGAGTTGTATAGTGATGTGCAAACCCTATTCGGGAATATAATTGAGGGTATCTGGAAAGACGTTTTTCAAAGCCTGGCATCCCAATTAAAATGAGTCCTAAATCTCTTTGATCATAAATTTCTCTTAGTGCTTCAATGCTCTCAGTTTTCAAACGATCTGCTTCATCGACAATTATTAATTCACAGTAATCTGCTATCTTTCTCTGATCAAGCGGGACCCCCAAATCATATTGTGCAAAACTTACCACATAGTTGAGATGGACTTCACTTTTACCAATATCACTTAACAAAAGCCTTGGTGTAGTGGTGATGGAAGGAGTAATTAGAATTGACCTACAGGTGGTTAATTCATCAGGAAAATGCTCAAAGGAAATGACGGCTTGATCTTCCATAATATGCCTTTTCGTATAGTACCTGGCAGAAAGTGTCTTTCCAACACCTGGAGGGCCATAGCAAAGTCCTATGTATTTTTCTTTATGACAAGCATTACAAAACTCTTCGAAACGTCTGTATGTTTTGGTAACAATAAATTCCGGGTATTTTCGAACTGTAGAATTAGTCATGATCGTATCTTTTAAGTTTATTTTTTTTCGGTTTATCTACAACAGCATTGGTGACTGATTTAGATCCCTCGTCCGAAATAGGCTCAAGTGAGGCAAATAAGACATCTGCAAGCGATTTTCTTTCCTCTATACGTTTACGTAATTCTCTCTTTCGCTTTTGGCGAGCTCCAATGATGTCTTTCAGACTGATTGTTTGATCGGCTAGTTCTTGACATATTGCTCTGCAAAGGAATAATCCCTGATGATAAATTCGGATTTCTCCCAAATCTCTGGGGTCGTATCGGATATTTACAGTTTCTCCAACATAAGCAGCCAATGTAGGCTCCATATAAATGTAATTCTGAAAATGGATTCCATCTCGTCTAACCTTACGGGGTCGTACTACCGTTAGTAATAATAGATCCAAAAGCTCCAGGGATTGGGGCATTTGAGGTAAAAACCCTTTTCCTATCCAACGCTCCATTGGAGACTTACCTATACCAGAATGTGATCTTTGATGATATTCATGAACTACAAACTGTTCAAGCAAATGTGTGAATTTTGACAGGATCAATTCTGCTTTTACATTGATGGTCCCAGACGGGGCATAACCTGGGAGATTCATTAAAAAAAGTTGATTGACTGTTAAAAAAAACCTTTCAATTCGCCCTCTCCCTTGAGGCTTACCAGGAATGGAATTTATGAGTTGAATTTTTAGATCAGCAGCTACCTGGGAAATATGTTTAGAAGTAAAATCACTACCATTATCAGAGTATAGAATACCAGGGATGCCGCATATATACCAGCTTGGATCTTTCTTCCTCCATATGGCCTGACGAAGTGCAAGGGCCGTATTCATTGCTGTGGGGTGATCGAAGGATAAATAGTATCCGCATATTGCCCTGCTATAATCATCTATAATCGTCGTTAACCAAGGCTTTCGGGCGTTCCCTTTTTCATCAATCAATAGAATATCTAAAAGTGTGTGATCAGCTTGCCAGATCTCATTTGATGCGCTTGCTTCCCTTCGAATGATTAACTCAAACTTCTGGTCATAGGCTTTGCTTCCTTCATGTGCAAGCTTAATTAGTCCAGGATCGATTCGCTGGGCAATCAACCAAACCACCCGATATGTTGGTTCCCGAATTCCCATTCTCCTGGCTATATCTGATATTTTTCTATGAACTGCAGCTAAAGTGAGGGATGGTTTTTTCAAAACTATTGCTTCTACCAATTGTTCCATCTCAGGAGTAATATGACGTCTGGTGTCTTTATCGGATCTTGCTTTACGAGTCAAGCCTGACAGTCCATCATTTTTGTACAGAGTAACCCATCTTTTCAAAGTGCTCAATGAAAATCGAGTTGTTTTTGATAACCTGGATAGTGTGATCTCGTCTTCCAGATAAGGACGGATAATCTGAAACCTATCCATGGCAGAGTTAGGGTGAGTCTTATTCATAGGAAAACAGTAAAGAAAACGAGGGTTTTCTTTACCTTCTTTATTGAAAATAAATAACTGGAGTTATAAGCTAATTTAGTGATAATAAACTCGGTTAAGAAATCAAAGTAAAAAATAATTATCTTTGGATGAGTTATTTTACTTTTTGATAAACAATTTTGATGAATATTGGATATGCCCGAGTTTCCACACATGACCAAAATTTGGATTTGCAAATCGATGCCTTAAAGCACGCTGGTTGTGAGGAAGTAATTATAGATAAAGTAAGTGGCACTGTTGCAGAACGCACAGGATTAAAGCAAATCAAAAAATTGCTCCGTAAAAGTGATACTTTGGTAGTATGGAGATTGGATCGATTAGGTCGTTCGCTCAAAGATTTGATAGAATGGGTCAATTATCTTGAAGAGAAAAATGCAGGACTTAAAAGCCTCCAGGAATCTATTGACACTTCGACTTCTACCGGCAAACTGATCTTTCACATTTTTGGTGCTTTAGCTGAATTTGAACGGAATCTGATTATAGAACGAACACAGGCAGGCTTAGCCGCAGCCCGTGCACGTGGGCGCTTAGGGGGAAGACGGAAGTCTTTAGATGCTGAGGATAGAAAAATTGTTGTCGATCTTTATCATGAGAAAAAAATGTCTGTCAAAAAAATCTGTGAAGTGATGGGTATATCAAAACCCACGTTGTATAGCTATTTAAAGGAAAGTCAAAAAGGTTGAAATATCTATTTTTATCCCTCCAAAAGTATATATTAATTGAAAAGGATATATACATCCAACCCTTTTTTAGGAAAATGGAGATGGAGAATTTTGATGTAACTTAATAAAGTAGCTATTTATCTTATGAAAAAGGCTTATTTACCTCGTAAAAAAATGGCTCAATTATTAAGTAAAGTGACAAGTAATATCAACAAAAAGTTTGAAAAATTCAAAGAAATTATTCCGGTATAAAAATAATATACCCGGACTGTCTAACTTCATGTTGATGATCCTTTTATGCGTGTCAAGGATACATCCGGGAAAGCCGAAAACCGAATAGAGTAGGTGTCAAATAGAATTAATATGGAAATGAGAAAATTAAAGAAACTTGGTAAACTGAAACTAATGCCCGGAAAAATGTTGGGCCAAAATGAGCTTATAACTTTTAAAGGGGGTTCGGGAGGACTGAGAACCTGTACTCCGGAGGAGCACGGGGGAAGTACGCAATCAGGGGCCGGGACCTGTGACTTCATTATGACTCATGAAGGTTGGCTTTATTATGACTGCAGTGGTGGACAAGGAACAGATACCTGCGTTACCGCGTTGCAATAACTGTTATGCTTATTCTATTAATTTGTTTCTACCAAATACATATGAGCTGCTTTTCTTTGAAAAAAAGTGGCTCATGCTTCATGAAACCTGTCATCTGAAAATTACCGGAATAGTTTATCCGAAGGACAGGTAAGTGCCAATTGAATCAAGAAAATGAAAGCTAAATTAATTTATTATATCAACAGAATCAGCATGAAAAAAGCCCCATTATTTTTAGCCACATTTATGATAACCAATGTATGTTTAAGTCAAACAACTCAGCACTATGCCTATTATTTAATGGTTAAATTAAACAATGGCAAACTGTATTCCTCATTCTATCATAATCTTTCTGAGCTAAAAAATGACCTTGTTCTCGAGCATTTAAATGTAAAATACTATGCCGGTGATTCATCCTTAAAACTAATGGATGATGGGCTGTTAAATTTGAATGGTGTCGAAGCCTACATAGCGAATAAAAAATATTCCGGTGGGCATGAGGATGTTAGAAGGGGCATAGAATTTGAGATTGACACCACAGTATATGATTCCACAATCATCAGGATAGTAATGAGAAATGGCAAAACAAAAACCCCGCTTAAATCAGCTAAGACTGGCCGGGTTTTGGATTTGGAAACTTTAAAAATGAATGAAAGTAATATTGCAGGAAACGAAACCCGGATAGGAAAGATCAGTATAAATATGGATTTTCCTGACATACACTTTTCCGATATCAATAATAAAATCTGGGAAAGCGATATGTTCGATAACAAGGTTATTGTATTGAATTTTTGGTTTGTGGGCTGCAAGCCCTGTATCAAAGAAATTCCGGAACTTAATAAATTAGCCAACACCTTCAAGGATGATGGGGTCATTTTTTTGGCATTTGCGAATGACAACCGGTTTGTTCTTGAGCATTTTCTCGAAAAAAAGAAGTTTAATTATAATATTATACCTAATTCAAGTTCATTTTCCATCCAACAGCTCGGAATCCATAACTTTCCTACCCATGTTATTATTGATCCGTACGGCAAAGTAAGATTCGTTAAAAGCGGTTATTCGAGTAAATCAATCGAAGATATGTATCAGGCCATAAGGAAGTTATTACCGTTAATCAAATCCTAAACCCAAAGTTAAAATATCCATTCTCTTTTTACAGAGTGGCTGTAACGATTTGTTCAGACCTTTAAAGGTGATTACCGGAACCCAAAAAAAATAAAAAACCCATAAAATTATCACGGTATAAAATATACTGAGGTCACTTATAACAAATATTATAAATCATGAACTGTATATACCTTATTCAATCTGATAGCCCTGAAATACCTTATGAGATCCCAGCCAATCGAGATGTCATATTATTACAATGGCAAAAGGAATTTGTACAAACCGATAACAGTTTTCATTTCCCAAATTCTACCTGGGCTTCAGGACGTAATGAACTGCTGAAAAGGGCTATGGAAAAAGGGCATTATGACTACTACATTTTTTTGGATGATGACTTAAGACTTTACTTTTCCCTGGAAACCTTCGAACGACTATTGGCTGCCAACCAGGCATCACGGGTAGCCCCTTTCGTCCAACACCAGTGGTATCACTGTTCGCAAAATTTATCGGAGGAGGTAAAATACATTGACCACTGTTTCATGGCGATTCGACAAGATTGTGCCAAAGAAGTATTGCCTTATTCGTTGGATCCGGATGAGGTGAACTGGTGGTTCTCAAGTGAGCGCATGTGTGAAAAGTTTTGGCATATATATCCATATGGAACAATCAGGTTCAACCAACTCGTCGTGGTAAACATGCAACATCGACCCTATCCCAAAAATGGCTATCAGGGATTGCCTGATAACATTACCAGATCCAATGAAGGGTATACGCATCCTTTTTAGCAGTTATCAATACTTGGGAATGAGGGAAATGCAATCCCACATTATCCTGGGAATTTGCTCAGATAAGGCAGCTTGATCAGTGGGTCATCGCATAAAATTGTTTGTAATTAGCTCATTTCAAAAGCTGAGAATCTTATTTTGAGACACGATAGTATAAATATAGTTGCATTATTCCTTAAGGTATTGATCCATTAATTTTCTTATTTCCATCGAACCTGGCCGCGGGGCATTATTGTGAATCAACTGTCCTTGCTTGTCATATAATAAATAACGAGGGATAGATTTTATCCCAAATACCTCTCTAATCGATACCTGATTCAAACTATCTATAAAGTAGCTTTGTTGCCTTTCTTCATGAAAATACTCTTTTTCTGCACTTATCCAATGATTGACATCTTGATCGAGGGATAAATAGACAAAGGCCACCGCCTCATGTCGGTACTCATTAGCAAGGGCCACGGAATTGGGTATTTCTTTGATACATGGCAAACACCAGGCGGCCCAAATATCGACATACATCAATTTTCCTTTATTATCGAAACGGAGTAATTCTGCCGTAAAAGAATGGTTATTTTCATCTGTCAATTCTAATTCATCTGAAAAAATATTTACTGCCCTATGTTTATCAACCAAATAATCTGTCCATGTTTGATTGCCTGGCTCGTTGCTAAAGAAATGAAGATAGTTTTCTTTATCCTCAACCGACAGTGTGGGTAGCAGATTGTCCGAATACTTCAATAACAGGGATTTTTTGACATTTTCTTCCACATAGTCGATAGCTCTAATGGTGTCATAGAGTGCCGTATTTACCTTTTTTCCAATCTTGGGTAATAAGAAATACCGATAATAAAGATCGAGCAAATCATCGTAGAAAGTATAATGCAACAGATTGATCCCGCCATCGTCTGTCTGATACGTTTTGCCGGAAAGCAGCCTTTTTGCGGCCATAATATCAGAAAAATTGATGACATCATGTTGATACAGACCCAGGATTTCAAGATTAAATGAATTTTCCAACTGGAAATAATCGCCCTGTGCTTTGGAAATTAAACCTTTAACTACAAGCGAATCAATGAATATATTTTCCTGTTTGAGATTTAAATAAGCTTTTTCCTTCAACTTTTCCAGTGCTTCGATCATCTCCTTATCGCCGGCTAAGAGAGAATATGGGCTGTTAATTTCCCTATGCAGGTAATAATAATCTTCAATTCCTGGCAATTTGCCGTTGTAAAGCGCGTCATTTTTTAGGTGGTGATAGTTGAGATCGTAGGTGGGTAATGCGCGATGATTTAACAAGGTGAAAACTGGCTTTTTTTGCTTCAGACTAAGTAGCAGGCTATCTCCATTCTTCATTAAAAAACGTACTGTAACCTGGCTTTTATCCTTGTAAGCCACATCTAAATAATCACGCTGGGTTTGAATGGTCACCTTTGTGGCAGCCGATAGGTTAAGTGCATAATTACAGGGGATCAGGTTATCGTCTAAGTATTTGATGCTGGCAGATTGCCTGGAAAAAGTTTCCATGCTAGCCGGATCAAACAATATGACAATGGTCTTTTTATTGGATTTATCACTTTCTATTTGACGATTATTTCTGCATCCGTTGAGCCATAGTATGGTAACAAAAACTGTGATGGTGATCGATATACCTTTCCTGATGCGCCCATAAAAATGGCTGGTTATAAAATTATTCATGTAGTTGAAATTGTTCTTCTAATGGCTGGTATGATTCCAAACTTTTACGTACCCCCCGTTCCAGGGGATATTTGTCGAGCATTTTTAAATCCAGCCAAAATGCAGGATCGTAATTTGGCTTTTTATGTCCTTGCTTATCAAGTCGGTCAATGACATGTTTTGGTTTTACTTTTTCAAAATTCTTGATTTTAACACTGTCAAACCAAATGGTAGCAATATCATACTCACCATCCTCAATATCTCTGTTGATTAAACGAGGTTTGGTTACTTTTATGAATTTCGGATAATAACGGCCCCCAGTTTTCTGAAATTTAAATAATTTCCGATAAAATATGTGACCATTTCTCTGACTTGAAATTTGAAATTCAATGATGGCATGGTCTGTCATGTTAATTTTTAAATAGCTTCTTCCGGAAGGAGGCGCAGGAAATGCGCTATCATTGAAGGCAATATGAAAAATAGTATCGTTATTTACGGTGTATATATCGACCACTTCAGCTAAATAACTGTCCATATATTTTTTAAATGATTTAAGATGGAAGCGAGTATCCTCTTGATTGAATAACCTCATATTGTTATTTTCATACAATCTGCTGAGAGGGTTGAATGCCGTTTGCCAGTTATTATATCCACTTGTTCTTGTCTTAGATAATATTTTCACCGTTATACTGTCTATATCGCCCCAATCCTTACTTTCTCTGTAGGCAAGTACTTCTATTTTCGAGGCGTTGGGAAGTATTTTATAATTATAATCCTGTATTCGAATCACTGCTTCCTCCAGGTGGGTGTATTGATGATTATGTGTGGAAACCTTCCGGTAAAATGCCTCCAGCAAATGAGGTTTATCCGGGAAATTTTTTGGGATACTTTCAATGGCCTTCAGCACCAATTGTTTTAGATCAAATTTCTCATTTTGTATTAATACATCCTTCAATACAATGGCATTCCTTTCAAGGAGAAAAACAAGCGTATCTGTGGAACTTAATGACCGGACTGACACATTTTGTCTATTATATCCCAACATGGAGATCATTAAAGAATCATCACTGAATTCTTTGGGATATTTAATTTTAAAATGACCGCTGGAATCAGTTACATGGCCGACATGTTCATTATTCTTAAAAAAGCACACAGCTCCGTGCAGCGGGTTTTTGTTTTCCTTATCCTTCACTATCCCTTTAATTTCTACAAACTTCCGCTGGGCATTTGTCAGATTTGTTACCCATAAGCATAATATAAAAAATCCTGTTACTCTCATTGTACCCTGTTTGAATTCAGTGGCTGTATCATTACCACCACTGTATTTTTTAATAATTAGACCGAGCTATGTTTTATTTTAGTGAATATTTACCCTACCAACATGCGTCACCGCTTAACCGATACTTTTTTTAGTGTGCACTGTTGACACATCGGCGCTACTGTAAAACGTACCGGTATGTTACTTTTATATACAAATAGGATCAAGAATTTTTTTAAATTTTTAGCGTGGATTTCCATTAATCCTCTTTTATCTCATCTCTTACTTTCGTATCCGATTTTCAATCCATATGTAAACCGGTAACAGTTTTTATTTTCCAAATATCATTTGGAGAGACAGCTTGCCAATGACGCTTCATCTCATTCATTGACCTCCGGTTTTCATCCCTTTAGCCTATGTATTGACACGAAGTTTACTTTTTTTCTAAAAATAATTTTTCCGGGAGGGCTACAAAATCAACATTCCATACTCTTTTATGTTCGGATTGCCACACTATTTATATGGTAACAAATGACTTGCAACTACAAAGTATAGTTAGATCATGCACTATGAAAAGTACCAGGTAGAAGATTTCGTTTTAGATAGATCTTTCCGTGAATGGGTGTTAGGCGCTGATGGTGAATCCGCGGCTTTCTGGGAGCGGTGGATAAGCGATCACCCCCATAAAAGGAAATTAATAGTGGAGGCCAGGGAAATTGTACTTTCTGTGGAAACAGATCAGATCAGTTTTCCTGATTGTAAAAATCAGGAAATGTGGGGAGCCGTAACAAAAGTCATGGAGGAAGACAGCATTGTCGACCATATTTTGGAAGAGCGGGTTGAAGAGGGAAAATCCGGGACTTCACCATCAGCTTTACCCTACCACCTTATTAAGAATGATCCTTCCAAGACTAATAAAAGAGGGTCGAAATACTTCCGGGCAGCGGCATCTGTGACAATAATAGTAGGCTTGTCTTTCGGGCTATACCAGCTCAACCGGCCTGAAAAAGTGGCCGGTACTTCGGAGCAAACACAATATATCAAACGCGAAAATCCACCTGGAATAAAAAGTGTAATTACACTGTCCGATGGTACTAAAGTTTCATTAAATGCAACCAGCCGTCTCGAATTTCCGAACGCATTTAAAGGGGAAAAACGGCTGGTTTATCTGTCGGGGGAAGCTTTTTTCGAGGTACAAAAAGATCCTGAGAAGCCATTTATTGTGATTACCAATAAGATTGCCACTACCGTTATTGGTACCTCGTTTAACATTGAAGCCTTCCCTGAAGATGCACAAATTAGCATTTCTTTGGTAGAAGGAAAGGTGAAGGTGGAAGCATTTGATGATGAGGGTCAATATAAAAAAACCGCCGAAACTTTCTTAACGCCAGGCGAACAGGTGATTTACAAAGATGGGCAAGCACTAAAAAAAGAAAGATTTGACAGAGAAGTGGTAACGGCCTGGAAAGATGGTATACTGAATTTCAAAAAAGCTGATTTTGAAGAAATAATAGACAAACTTGAAAAATGGTATGGTGTCGAGTTTAAAGTCCTTAATCAAAACCGGGAAGACATTCGTTTTTCCGGGACATTTCAAAATGAAACACTCAAGAATGTTCTGGAGGCCATAAGCTATTCACAAAAATTTACTTACCATATAGAAGGCGAAAACATAACTATTGATTTCAAACATTAAACAAACAAAATATGCAATTAGACAGTTCTTAAATGACCCATAGTTACATGAAAACAAAAGGCCCCAAAACCTGAATCATTCATATTTAGCCGTGTGAAAATTCAGAATTTTAGGGACCAAGCATAATGAAATTATCATTCCACTAAACATCATAAAGATATGAATAAATTATTACCACTGGTCGCCAGGAGTCTAAAGATTTGTGTTTATGGCGTTTTTCTGCAGTGCCTCTTCATGAGTATATTGTTCGCTCATAGCGGCGTGGCCCAGAAAGTCAAGACGCTGGACGACGTTGATATAATGATTGGCTTTGAGAAGACCCGTTTGTTTGAGGTCTTTAAAGAACTGGAGTCAAAAACAGCATTCAAGTTTTCTTATTTTGAAACGGACCTGCCTGACAAGAAAATTAATTTGAATTACGCTTCCCGCAGCATGAGAGCAACCTTATTTGCAATTGCCCGGCAAGCCGGGGTCAAATTTAAGCGCATCAATAATATTATCACCGTAGACGTGGTGCCGTGGCAAATGAGGCCATCGAAGCAGCAAAAACTGGTGGTAGAAGAGCGGCCGGTCTCGGGAAGGGTTATTTCCAATGACGGTGAACCATTACCAGGGGTAAATGTGCTGATTAAGGGACAAACTATCGGCACCATTACAGATACCAATGGAGATTATAAAATCGATGTCCCTGAAGAGGCAACGACATTGGTATTTTCTTATGTAGGCTATCTCACCGAAGAAGTGGTTATTGGTGAAAGAGCAGTGATCGATGTGACTTTAATGCCTGATATTGAGACCCTTTCTGAAATTGTTGTAGTAGGTTACGGAGAACAATCTCAAAAGACTGTGGCAGGCGCTGTTTTTAAATTGGATAGTGAGCAATTTGAAAGCCGGCCACAAACCAATGTTTTGCAATCTTTGCAAGGGGCAGTACCAGGGCTGGTTATCACAAGAAGTGGTGGGGGTCGCGTTGGAAGGGAGGGAAACGCTGTTCAGATCAGAGGCGTCACTTCTCGCTCCAATCCGGGGGTGCTGGTAGTTATTGATGGCATCGTGCAACCCGAACAGACGGCCGATGCTTTATACCAAATAAATCCCCAGGATATCGAGTCGATTACCGTATTGAAAGATGCCCAGGCGGCTATCTATGGGGCCAGGGCTGCCGGTGGTGTTATTTTGGTGACTACAAAGCAAGGAAAAAGTAATAAACCGACATTAAAATATTCCGGTAACCTGTCCATAAACAGATTATCAAAAGATCACCCGCGCTATGCCAATATAGAAGATTTCGCCCGTTTTAATGATGCCGCTTTTGAAGCAGCCGGTTCCGGGTTCAGACCCTATCAGTATTTGATACCCCAGTTTGACGATGGTTCCATCCGGGTTAACGATGGCCAGATTATTCCCGGACCATTTTCAGATGTGCCTTTCATATCGACCAACTATGTCGACTGGATTGACGAATTATATGGTGGCGATCGGTATATGCAGACACACAATTTAAGTGTTTCCGGTAATACTGAAAGGTCCAATTATTTCGTGTCAGTAGGAATCATCGACCAACCAGGGACATTGCGGCCAAGGTACGGCAAGAATGAAAACACCAGGCATTTTGCCAGGGTAAAGTATTCGTTCGATGTGCTTGACAATTTAACTTTAACGACTAATCTGTCGGCAGAAAAACAGAAAATCGAAGAGCCCACCCATTATGAAACGGCACAATTACAGGCCAATGTCGTATGGTCGAATCATTTGCCTTTAACCCCCGGAGGAAATGTACTTAATATCGGAGGATTCTCTAACCCCATTGCCTTCTCAAGGGATGGCGGCGATTTGACCGATACTTTTTATCGTCAAAATGCCCAGTTTTCAGCCGAGTATCGCCCGGTTAAAGGACTTAAGCTTAATGCCGATTACGGTGTCAATGTGGATAATGAAGACAGATTATGGATTACAAAAACGGTACAGCAATTCAATTTGGACGATACGCCCGGTTCAGTGGTCCTAAGACCTAATGGTTCCGGTACCAGCTATGTCAGGGAGGTTCACAGAGTTGCCAACCTTTTCGGAAATTATAGTTTTTCTGTCCTCGAAAACCACAATTTTTCAGCTACGGTTGGGCTGGCTCATGAAGAATTGGATAGACAGGAAGGTGGCGCAAGCAGGCAGTTTTTGGTTTCGGAAGCATTGCCCAACCTAAATTTCGGTGACCCGGAAAATCAAAGCTCTTTTTTTAACGGGACACATTGGGCCATTAATTCCTTGTTTTCCAGGTTCAGTTATAATTTTAATGAAAAGTACATCCTGGAGGCCAATTATCGAAGGGATGCCTCTTCGAGATTTGCGGATGGGTTCCGGGTTGGTAACTTTGTGGGGGCATCTGCGGCCTGGCTCATTACCGAAGAGCCTTTTATGGATGGCTTATCAGGTATTTTTGACCTTTTAAAACTAAGGGTTTCCATAGGGGAATTGGGTAACCAAGTCAATGACCCTGATGATGATGCCCTCAATTTCCGCTTCAAAACCTTTTTGGCGATTGGCGGGGAATATCCTTTTGGCCCTCCTGATAATCCTGTAAGAACGCAGTCGGCAAGCTTTGAGTCGCAGGAATTGGCCGCCCCGGAGCGAAAATGGGAAACTACCACCGTTAAAAATATTGGCCTTGATTTTGGTATTCTTGACTCAAGATTAACCGGTTCGTTTGATTATTTTATCAAAACTACTAATGATGTATTGATCAACTTAGACTTTCCCGATATTTTGGGAGCTGCTGCTCCTTTAACGAATGGGGGCACCATTGAAACCAAGGGTTGGGAATTGGCTTTGAATTGGAATGACAAAATTGGTAATGATTTCCAATATTCTGTCCGGCTGGCCTTGAGTGATGATAGAAACGAAGTGGTCGACCTCGAGGACAGCAGGGTTATTGTCAATGGGTTAAATGAATTTGCAGAGGGTTATAGTGCCAATACCTTATTCGGGCTGGCTTATGATGGGATCATTGAAAATCAGACAGAATTAGATGCCTATCAACAGCTTTCCGGGGAGATACCCGGAAATGTCGGTATTGGTTCAGCGCGTTTCAGAGATATGGATGGTGATGGCATACTTGAACCGGGTTCTTTATACCAACCGGGTAACCCTGAATCCGGAGACCTTGTTGAAGTAGGCGATACACGTTTGAGGTTGCCTTACAGTCTGAATTTGACGGCCAACTATAAGGGTTTTGATTTTGCCTTGTTCCTGCAGGGTGTTGGTAGATGGAACTTCATAAATCCGGTAAGGCCTCCGGGTTCATCCTGGTGGGAGAACCCATACCAGCATTTTATCGGGCAAACCTGGACGCCTGAAAATACCAATGCCTTGCATCCTTTACATACCACTGATGGCGGCGTATTTGGCTATAATTACCAAAGCTCCGATGCACCGTATTTTTGGACGAACAACAGGTACCTTAGGGTTAAAAACCTTCAGTTTGGTTATACACTTCCGCGAGCCGTTCTGGAATCGATAAACCTTCAACAGGTGAGGATATATTTTAGTGGTAACGATTTGTTCGAATTCACAAACATTCGGGGTGACTTCGATCCGGAAACTTACGATAGGGACAGGACGCCGATTTTCCGCTCATATTCGCTTGGTTTGGACATTACACTTTAAAAAAACAGAATGATGAAGCCTATAAAATTCAGATATAGAAACAAAGTAATTTTTACGGTACTCTTTTCCTGCCTGCTGTGTTTTTCCTGCGAGAAGGATTTGGATTTGGAACCTAAAAATAACCTGAGTAGCTCCCTTTTCTTTAAAACAGAAGATGATTTCAAACTCTGGGCCAATCAGTATTACACAAGCCTTCCCGCTTTTTTGTGGGGTAGGGATGATTGGAGCGATATTACCTATCAGCCAGGGGGTAATATAATCAGCCGGGGCCAACATCTGGCGCCTGACAGGGCAGGGATATGGACCGATTCTTATACGAATATAAGGAATCAGAATTTCCTGTTGCAGGAAGCAGAAACTGCTCCGGATGAAATCCGTGAGGCTATAAAAGTTTACGTGGCCGAAGCTAAATTTTTCAGAGCTTTTACCTATTTCAATATGCTTCGGCAATATGGCGGTGTTCCGATTGTCGAGGGGGTTTTGGACCTGCAAAGTGAAGAGCTATTTGCTCCCAGAAATTCCAGGGCTGAATTAACCGATTTTATACTGAACGATTTGGACGAGGCCGCTGTAGATCTGCCTTTGCAATCGGAGCTTGGCGGTGGTGATTTAGGGCGGGTAACCAGGGGGGCAGCCTTGGCCTTCAAATCCAGGGTAGCACTATTTGCCGGTACCTGGGCTAAATATCATAATACCGGCCAGGATGTCAATGATCTTCTGGGGCAAGCTGCCAGTGCGGCCAACCAGGTGATTGCCATGGAAGGAAGCGAATATGAGTTGTTTGATGAAAGAATCTCTATGGGGGATGAAAGCTTTAGGTATTTGTTTATCTTGGAAAAAGTACAGTCCAACCCGGGAAACTTTGGAAAGGGAAGCCAGAGGGAGTTTATTCTGACTGCCAGGTATGACAATGAATTCAGGAGTCACACGGAACGCCCCGAGTCAGTTCTTGGAACCAATCCCACTAAAAAATATATGGATCTTGTGTTGTGTGCCGACGGTTTGCCCATAGACCGATCGCCTTTGTTTATGGGGCATAACAGTCCTACGGACGAATATACCGACAGGGATCCGAGAATGGTCAATAACCTGATGGTGCCGTTTGAGAGATATTATTCTTCTGCACAAGAGGTATGGACCCGGGACTGGTCAAACCCTGATGATCCTAATCGCGGTTTTTTCTATGAGGTGGAATTTGGCCTGAGAACGGCTACTGGCTATGTGCCTACAAAATTCTTGTCAGAAAACGTTCAACCGTTAGGGTTTAACTGGCCGGTAATCCGTTATGCAGAAGTATTGCTCAATTACGCAGAGGCAGTTTATGAGCGGGACGGTGCAATTTCCGATGCCGATTTGGATCTTTCGATCAACAAACTACGAGATCGCGTTGGCATGCCTTCCCTTCATAACGCCTTTGTAAGTGCCAATGGATTAACGATGCAGGAAGAAATCAGAAGGGAAAGAACGGTAGAATTATTCCTGGAGGGATTTCGTTACGATGATTTGAGGAGATGGAAAACCGCAGAATTTGAACTTCCACAGGCGGTTAAAGGGGTAAAATATACCGGTACCGAATATGAAACCGATCCACGGTGGGCGGATTTTGCTCCGGTAGTGGATGTAGATGGTTTTATTGTTGTGGAAGAGGCAGGGGTGAGAACTTTCGACCCGGTTAAACATTATTTGTTTGCATTGCCGAGAGCGGAAATTGCGCAAAACCCGGCATTAGAACAAAATCCCGGTTGGGAATAGATAAAATAAAGTAAATATTTTAAGAGTGGCTGTTGCAGCCACTCTTTTTTCATTACATTACGATCTTTTATTGAATTTTAAAAATATGACAGTTAAAAATTTTGATATACTGCTCTTATTTATCATTGTATTTCATCCCGTTTTTACTCCTAAAACAGTCCTTGCGCAAGACAGCCCGGTTTGGCTGGAAAAGGGGACTCCCGAAATTTATTCAACCAATGAACTTCAATATGTCGGCATGCCCATTGGCGGCATAACGGCCGGTCAGGTTTACCTCGGGGGAGACGGTCAGCTCTGGTATTGGGATATTTTTAACATCCAACGCATAAATCCGGGAGGACCTGGCGATAAATTTTACCTTAACCCCATGGTGCAGGACAAAAAGTTTGAGCAAGGATTTGCCGTGCGGATCAAAAAGCTGCTTCCTGCGACCATCACACCGAGTGTAAAACCACTTCGTGAAGGAGGTTTCTCCGACATTACTTTTCGCGGCGAATATCCGGTGGGGAAAGTAGTGTACAACGATGCGGATTTTCCTATATCTGTAAAGCTCGATGCCTATTCTCCATTTATCCCTACTGACCATGAGTCGTCAGATTTTCCTGCGGTAGTGCTGGAGTACACCCTCACCAACGATTCCGGCAAACCGGTAGCTGCAGAGCTGATTGGCTGGCTGCAAAATATGGCCAACTATCAGACCGCAGATAAAACCAATGGAAAACACATCAACCGGATAGAAAAAAATGAGAACAGCACCCGGTTGTTTTTATCATCTGAAGTAAATGAAGATGACCTTCCGGACTATGGTAACATGTCGTTGACTTTGATGGGGAATGAAGGGATCTGGGCTACGCCAAAGGCACCGGATGAAATCGCTTATAACTTGCCGGAAGCAGGCCCGTCGGAGCAAGTGGAATCAGAGGCAGTACTGGGCAGAGTGCTTACCGGTGCTATAGGGAAAGAGGTGACCTTACAGCCCGGTGAAAGTCAGACCATTACCTTTATCGTTTCCTGGTATTTTCCCCATCTTCACAGGGAAGAAAGCGGCTTCCATCACTTGAAAAACAAGGAAAACCTGCGGTACTATTACAGTAGCAAGTTCAAATCATCGGCTGAAGTGGCCGAAAAGATCATAGAAGATCAGGCCTATTATCTGAATACCACTAAGCTGTGGAATGAAACATGGTACAATTCCTCACTTCCGGCCTGGTTCCTCGACAGGACTTTCATCAATACCAGTACCCTGGCCACTACCTCCTGTTATCGGCTGGATGACCTCACCGATGATCCGGATAATGAAGGGCGGTTTTATGCCATGGAGGGCGTTTACCTGGGCCACGGCACTTGTACCCATGTTTTTCACTATGAACAGGCACTGGGGCGGGTCTTTCCCGGGCTTGCCAGGCAATTAAGGACACAAATTGATTATGGACTTTCTTATAAAAAAGACGGGGTGATTGCTTACAGGGGTGAGCTGAGTGGTATAGGACGTCACGATGGCAGGGGCTATGCCGTGGACGGACATGCAGGTACCATCCTTCGGGCCTACCGGGAACATACCACCGCGCCAGATAACAGTTATCTGAAGGCTCACTGGCCTAAGATCAAGCAAAGTATAGCATACATGATCGCCCATGATGCGGAAAAAAGCGGAAAACCGGATGGTATACTGGAAGGCATCCAATACAACACCCTCGACCGGATGTGGTATGGAAAAATAGCCTGGATAAGCAGCATGTATAATGCGGCTTTACGGGCCGGGGTGGCCATGGCCGATGAGCTTAAGGACAAGGCCTTTGCCAGGAAATGCCAGAAAATAGCAGATATGGGTAAAAAAAGAATGGTCGATGAACTTTTTAACGGGGAATACTTTACCAATATCCTCGATCCTGAGCATCCGGTTCCCCCTAATTCCAATATCGGTTGTCACATTGATCAGATGCTGGGCCAATCCTGGGCACTTCAGGCCGGATTGCCGAGCGTTTTGCCTCAGAAAGAAACAAGAGATGCATTGCAAGCTATTTTTAAATATAATTTTCAAAAAGACATCGGCAAGTATTTAGACACAGCGAAGATCAAAAATGTTCGCTTCTATGCGCTTCCCGGAGAGGCGGGTACGGTGATGTGCTCCTTCCCAAAAGGAGGGGCCGACAAGGCCCCGGGACAAATTCAAAATGAATGGGAAAAGCTTGTGGTAGGTTATTTCAGCGAAAGTATGACCGGTTTCACCTATCAGGCTGCTGCCCATATGATTGCGGAAGGTTTAGTGGAAGAAGGCATGACGATGATCAGGGCCATACACGATCGCTATACGCCCGAAAAACGAAATCCTTATAATGAGGTCGAATATGGTAACCACTATACCAGGGCTATGTCCAGCTATGGTGCATTTATGGCGGCATCGGGCTTTACGCTCAATGAACCTAATGGAGCGATTGGTTTTGATCCTAAGATTACCCCCGATGATTTTAAATCCGCCTTTGTTACAGGAGGAAGTTGGGGAACATTTTCCCAGAAAAGCAGTGAAGGGAAACAAACCCATATCATCACCTTTAAGTACGGCGCTGTGAATCTTTCCAAAATCACCTTGTATAGCAGGGGAGTGCAAACACAATCGGCGGGTTTAACGATCAATGGCAAAAAGATCCCGATACGGCTAAAACGAAACGGCCGCCAATATGAAATCAATTGGAATGGCACACACCTTAAAGCGGGCGATGAAATTAAAGTAATGATAGAATAAAGTAATTGGATATGAATTTAAAAAACCTGATCATATTTATGTTAATTACCGGGGGCATTTCCGGTTGCAGTCAGCAATCGACACCGATTGCAGGTGAAACTGAATCCCAGATGGCCGATGAGCATGACTGGAAGTCCCAGGTCAGGGAAAAGCTAATGGCATATGGCCATCGCAACTGGATAGTCGTAGCAGATGCAGCCTATCCCCAGCAAAGCAACCCGGCCATCCAAACGATGGTCATCGATGCAGGACAATTAGAGGCAGTGGAATTCGTTGTCGAACTTATCGAAAATTCGAGCCATGTAGATGCCAATATCTTTGTGGATCGGGAAATGGCCTATGTTAAGGAGAAAAATGCCAAAGGGATAGAAAATTATAAAGAAAAACTCGATCATATATTACAAGGAAAATCCAGGGAGGCCCGGTTGCATGAAGACATTATAAAAGAATTGGATGAAGCCGCTGAATTGTTTAATATCCTTATCCTCAAAACCGATTTGGCCATACCCTATACTTCGGTATTTTTCCGGTTGGAGTGTGGCTATTGGGACTCAAAGTCAGAGGAAGATTTAAGAAGCACTATGGAAAATACACCTTAAAAACAAAATGGCAGACAAGATTGAAAAAGATAATATGAGCCATGGCGCCCCCGGAACAGGCGGCTTTGGCCCTGCATCGCCCCATGATAAAATTACTCCTAACGACACTGAAATCATCGGTCACAAGGACGAATGCTGCGATCCTGCTTCCGGCTGCTGTGCCCCGGGAAATGCGGGGTACTCGAAACAACCTTCCCCCCTCCCTGTTCAGCGCCGTGATTTCATGAAGGCTATGGGTGTGATAGTGGGCGGCGTGTCTTCATTATTCCCCCACATAGTAAAGTCCGGGGTCAAACCGCCTGCTCCCTACACCGTTCCGGAAGACAAAGACCCGGATCCGGCATGGATCAAATCACTCTACGACCGCGGTAAACCGGAGATCTATCAAGGCAAAGACCTGGTGTATATAGGCATGCCTGTGGGGGGCATAACAGCCGGCCAGGTGTATCTGGGCGGAGATGGTAAGTTATGGTTGTGGCGTATTTTTAACAGACAGCAAAATGGTGTAGTTGACAAGACGACCCGTTTCAACGGTCGCAGGATTCGATCGCGTGATGGGAGCAATTATGTTGTTCCTATCGAGCCGTCTTCTCCTTTGGAGCAGGGTTTTAAAATCAAGGTCAGTCGGGGTTCTGAGACAATTGAAAAGCGGCTGGATTATCGAGGTTTTCCGGACATTGCCTTTAAAGGGCGTTATCCATTGGGGGAAGTCACCTATCGCGATGGGGACTTACCGGTTGAGGTAGATCTGATGGCTTATTCTCCGTTTATACCGTTATCATGGGATTCATCCAGCTACCCGGGTACTGTCATGCGCTATAGGGTGCGTAATAGGGGGGATGAACAAGTTTCATGTACTTTGACGGGTTGGTTGGAGAATGCGGTGCATATCAGCACGGGTGATCCGATAAAGACAAAAATCAGGAACAGGCTTATCGAAAAAGGGGGCCATGCCCTGCTGGCTTTGGATGCGCCCGCTTCCTTGGCCACGAACAAAAATTCAGCGCATGCCCCGGTTGAGCAAAGGGATTATGGCAGTATGTGCTTACTACTTCGGCATGCGGATGAAAATTCCCGTTTTAGTCTTGGCGCGGAGCCGATGTCGGCCCTCAATTCCGATGCAGAAAAGGAACTCATTGTACCCCTGAAGGAAAGGAGCATTGGACAACTGTCAACAACGTTTGAGTTGGCAGCGGGGGAAGAAAAAGTAATAGAGTTTGTGATTAGTTGGCACTTTGCGAACTTGTATCCTTCCGAATGGAGTGATTTAAGCCACCGTTTCAAAGGCCGTTACTACAAAACCAAATATGAGGAGGCGGCATCGGTAGCGTTTGACCTGGCCTCGAACCTGGATTCGTTGCATCGGGACACGTTGCTTTGGGTAGAAACCTTCTATGAAGATTCCACCCTTCCGTATTGGTTTCTGAACCGCACTTTTGTTAATCTCTCGACTTTAGCGACAGAGACCTGCTATCGTTTGGAGGATGGTCGTTTCTGGGCCTGGGAGGGAGTAGGGTGTTGCCCTGGTACTTGCACCCATGTATGGCATTATGCCCAGGGGCTGGGTCGCATCTTTCCTGAGATAGAGCGTAACTTGAGAGAATTGACTGATTTTGCCGTGATGGATAAGGCTACGGGTAAGATAGATTTCCGTGCGGGTGTAGCGAACCGTGATGCGGCCGACGGTCAGGCGGGTATCATCATGCGTGCTTATCGTGACCATCAACTGAGTAGGGACGATACTTATTTGCAAAGGAATTGGGATCATATCAAGTTGGCGCTTGGTTATCTTATTGCGATGGATAAGGCAGACGGCGTGGCAGATGGGATGATTTTCGGTGAACAGCACAATACTTTGGATGCGGAGTGGTTTGGCAATATTCCGGTGATTACTTCTCTTTACCTATGTGCCCTGGCGTGTGGCTATGAAATGGCTTTAGATATGAACGACGCTTCATTTGCGAAAGTGTGCAGTGCTATTTTGGAAAAGGGACAAAAGCAGATAGAGACTTTGTTTAATGAGGAATACGGTTATTTTGTACAGAAAGAGGATCCCAGGCATAGCGATGCGATAGGGATAGGGGATGGTTGTTACATTGACCAGGTTTTTGGTCAGGGCTGGGCCTTTCAGGTAGGTTTGGGCAGGCTATTCAATGCATCGATGAACAAGCGTTCGTTGCATGCGTTGTGGAGCCATAATTATGTACCGGATATGGGGCCTTATCGCGCCTCTTTACCAGTAAATCTGGCGGGTAGGCCTTATGCGCTGGATGGGGAATCGGGTCTGGTGATGTGCACTTGGCCGCATGGAGGAAGAAATGAAGACTGGGAAAAACACTGGCAGTATGGTTACTTTAACGAGTGCATGTCTGGTTTTGAGTACCAGGCGGCCAGTCATATGATGTGGGAGGGAGGGGACCTGGTGGAGAAGGGCTTGCTATTGACGCGCTCGATTCATGATCGTTACCACCCCTCTCGTCGCAATCCATATAATGAGATTGAATGCAGTGATCATTACTCCCGTGCGATGGCGAGTTATGGGGTTTATTTGGGAGCTTGTGGATTTAGGTATCATGGCCCGAAAGGTTTTATAGGATTTGCTCCGCGGTGGGGAGAGGAGAATTTCAAGGCGGCCTTTACGGCCTCTGAGGGTTGGGGGAGTTATTATCAACGCATTGAAAGGGGGGTTTTGGAAGCGGGTATCGTTTTAAAATACGGGAAACTATCATTACAGAAGATTTCACTGGCTGTTCGGGGCAAGGTGAGGAGTAGTATTGTTAAATTGAATGGTCGTAAGCTCAAAAGTAGTCGGATTCAAGTTACGGAGGGGGTCGATATTTCATTTGACAGACAAATTCTTGACCGTTATGATGAATTAGTGGTGCGCATAGAGCTTTAAGCATTTAAGATATCATGGAGGTTGGCTATCGAAACCCTGAAAAAGTAGCCGATAAAACCAGACCCCGAAAAAGATCATAAGTGCAAAGCCAACATCTGTTTAGGCAAAAAAATCACAAGCTTATGCAATCTATTTACTGGACTTTAGGTTTTTTATTGCTCAATTTTAAGGTTAAGCTTTCACTGGAAACGTACGGTTCAGTGAATGCACTGATACGATTCACCGACTACTATTTGATCCATGTTGTTAGGGGAGAAAAATCACACCAAAAGAGTTTTCGTAACCTACTTCTGAAACTATTTGACCCTAAGATAACCGATGTCGTCACCTTTCCATCATATTACAAGTAGAGAGGATAACGAAAGAACCATTCAGAAGGAATTAAATCCTACTATACAGCATGATCAATTACTTTGGAAATCATTTAGGAATGGCAGTGAGTCGGCCTTTGTGGAAATATACAATCAATATTTTCAAATGCTTTATGATTACGGAAGACAATTTTCACAAGATCCTGAAATAGTGAAAGATTATGTTCAAGACACCTTTGTCACTATTAGAAAAAAGAGATTTAAATTGCCTCAGGTCAGGTCCATAAAAGCCTACTTACTAAAATGTCTCAGGAATAAGATTATTTATGAGCTGAAGAAATCAGGAAAAAAACAATTTGTAGATGTTACGAGTTGCCCATTGAATTTTCATATTGTACCATCTCACGAGAATGTGCTGATCAACCGGCATTTTAATGACAGTCAAATCAAGCAAATTCATACAACATTATCCCGCTTATCTCAACGGAAAAGAGAAGCCATCTATTATTTTTATTATAATAATCTAAGTTATGAGGAAATAAAGGAGATTATGGGTTTTGGCAGCACCCGGGCGGCAAGAAATTTAATCTATCGTGCACTTTCAGAGATAAGAAAAACTTTTGATCCTCATAAATAGGGTACGTAAGATCGACATTACCTTCGGATTATGGTGACCTTGTCGACATTGAAGGTATAAATATCACATGACCTATGGAACGCAAATTATTTAATTTTTTCGACGATATTTAAGAATAATCTTTAACATTAACGTATCATTCAAAATTCCGGGCTGTTGATTTTCAGGTTTTTGAAAAAGATTTCAACAGATTTTAAGTGTGGTTTAGTCGGGGGGAGGTTGTAGATTTTTAGCAGCCATCGAAACACTATGAAGGTATTTTCCGAATCGAGCATTACTTCCAACGGGGAGTTAAAAAAAACAACCTCATCGAGGAAGTTGTCTCATCAGGAAATCGTTCAGGGACTGGAGCAGGGTGATGAGTCCGTATTAGGTTACATATATCACCGGTATGTTCAGGATATGTTTGGCTTCGGGTCTCAGTTTACGCGCGATAGGGAACTGGTGAAGGATAGCATCCACGAGGTTTTTGCATCCCTCATTGCCCGGAGGCAATCACTTGAAAAAATCCGGTCGATCAAATCCTACCTTTTTGCAGCGGTTTATCACAGGATAATTTATGATATAAAAAAAAACACCACTTTTAAGAACAAAAACCAAAAAAATAACTACCGGGAATTTAATATTGAGTTTTCAGTGCAAAACCGTTTGATAATGGAGGAGTCGAACCGGGAAAAACTCAACAAAATTAAATCCGCCATTAAGAACATCGGTGCCAGACAAAGACAAGCCATCCTCCACTATTACTACGACGGTTTCGTACATGAAGAGATCGCTATGATTATGGGTTTGAAAAATGCCCATTCAGTGACTAAATTAATCTCCAGGGGGTTAAAAGCCATTCGGGAAAGCATAGCTGTTGTAGTAGTTTTATTTATGACTGATTTAGGTTAAAAAGTCAACTTTTCGAAAGAAAAATTATGTACAAATGGAATAATTGAAACGCGCGATTACTCTTATAAATAAAGCGCGCAAAAAACTGTTTGTTTTAAATAAAATTTTTCGTGAAGTACAAAGATTTCAACCATTGGGAACTGGCAGAAGACGCTTACTTTGTTAATTGGGTACTTCGGCCAAACAAACACGCTGACAAATTCTGGAAGCAGTTTCTTGCGGACCATCCTGAAAAATCAGAGGATGTGTTATTGGCAAGAGAGATCGTTACCAATATTCGGTACTCAGACAAGCCAAGGTTAAATGATACGGAGTACAATGACCTGTTTGAACGAATAATAAGTACCAAAAGATCTAAGCGGCCATCGAATGTTTTTTATGTCAGGGAAGCGCAGTACAGATGGGTCAGATATGTTGCTGCAGTAACGCTGGTTTTGGCAAGTGCCATTTTGTATAATCAATATTGGCTTAGCTCCCATCCATCCGATGAAAAGACCATTCAAACATTGGTCAAAGAAAGCCCGAGAGGAAGTAAGTTAACAGCCGTTCTTAGCGACGGTTCTAAGGTCAAATTAAATGCGGGATCGAAGATTACCTATCCCAAGGAGTTTAGTGATACTTTGAGATTGATTTACCTGACTGGCGAGGCATTTTTTGAGGTTGAAAGCGATCCTGCAAGGCCCTTTAGGGTTAAAAGTGATAAGGTAAACGCCGAAGTATTAGGGACTTCCTTTAACGTACGGGCATATCCGGATGACCGCAAAATCAGTGTGGCAGTAGCCGAGGGAAAGGTAAAAGTGACCAATGCCGACCAATCCACCGTCAGGTTTGAGCACACCTTGCTGCCATTCCAGGAATCGGAGATAAATGTTCAAAGTAATCAGGTTGTGAAACGGGAACTTCAGGATGATATGATTTTTGCCTGGACCAATTGGAAGCTTGTATTTAAGGAAGAACCGTTGTCTTTGATTCTAAAGAAATTAGAGCGATGGTATGGCGTCGAATTTGAATTGAAAGGAGCGATTAAAACCTCGGAGACCTATTCGGGAAGTTTTGACAACGACCCTTTGAAGGTCGTATTGGAGGTGCTGACCTCTCAGGATGCCTTTGACTATGAAATTCAGGGTAGAAAAATATTGATCACCAGTAAATATTAACTATGAAAAAGCAAAACAAATTTCTATTTAATTCAACCTGAGAAATGAAACAAACTCCCCGGTGCCGGCTGCATTACCACATACTTCCGGCACCAATGGGAGCAATTCGTCTTTAATTTTTAATTGTTTCACTAATCAAAAATTTAAAAACAAATCCATGCGTACAATTTTACTAAAAAAAATTTGGATTGTGTCAAGACATGCCTTGTTGATCACATTAATTCAATGCCTTAGCTGTGTTGTATTGCTAGCCTACGAAAGCTCAGCGCAAAGTACAGATAAGGTTTACCTCTCGGTTAATTGGAAAAACGTTAACCTGAAAGATGCACTTGCAACCATTGAGGAAAAAACCGGGTATGAGTTTTTCTTCAAAGATACCAACGTTGCCCGAATAAAGCATATATCGCTGGTGGCCGTTAATGAATCACTAAAAGAAATCCTGATTCGACTGTCCCAAGAAAAGGGTTTGAAGTTTAAGAGATTGAATAACGTTATTTCGGTAATTAAACTGCGCAACGAAGGAAATGATCCGGTAATTGAAGAGCATGATTATATAGAAAGGGAAATATCAGGTACAGTAACTGACGAAGATGGAAATGGTTTACCCGGAGTAAATGTCCTGGTTAAAAATACCGGTATCGGTACCATTTCCGATGCGGATGGAAATTATAAACTCAACACGCCTGAGGATGCCTCGGTACTTGTGTTCTCCTATGTCGGCTACATTACCGAGGAAGTTGAAATTCAGGGTAGAACAATTATTAACATCTCACTTTCTCCCGACATTTCAACGTTATCGGAGATTATTGTGGTTGGCTATGGTACTGTGCAGAAAAGAGACCTGACGGGAGCGGTTACCTCAGTG
>JAKSDQ010000302.1 GCA_022360015.1 Cytophagales bacterium | reverse complement strand
TGAAGCGCCCAGATTGAGACCATAAGAATATCGGGGCGTATTATTACCGATAACCTGATAGTCCCCCATATTGTCCTTGGTCCATTCTCCCTGGCTTATTACACCATCATTATCTAAGTCTGCGTACCTGATGTCGCCAGCGCCCCAGCTATTCCAAAATAGGGATTGATCCGGTGCCTCGGCTGCTTCGGCATCCGACTCAAAGAAGCCTGACGTGGTTAAACCGTGTATATCACCGATAACCCGGCCGTCAAACCAGTCATCGAGTGTTCCACTATCATTAGGGTATCGAAGAACAACAGATCTGTTATCGCTCACATTCAAACGTACTGAGTAACCCACTGCATTTACGTTTCCCTGCCAGCCTAATATCAATTCCCAGCCTTTGGTTTCAAGTTCAGAATTGTTTTCCTGAGGTGCGCCGGTGCCTAAAGTGGCTGGCAAAGATACGGCCGGTCCTACCATATCAGAGGTCAAGCGTCTGTACCAGTCAAAATTTATTTGAAGACGATCAAAAATCGTAGCATCAAGTCCAACATTAAAAGTCGTAGAAGTCTCCCAGGTTAAATCCGGACTAATCAGGTTAGGAGCGCCAACTATGACGGCTCTCTGGCCACCTATGATCCAGCTCGATTGGCCTGCACTCATCAGCTCCTGGTATCTCGCAGCAAGCTCCGGATCGTGATTGCCTAATGAACCCCAAGATCCTCTTAATTTGAAGAGACTGATAACGTTTTCCAGTGGCGCCCAATAATTTTCCTTGGCCATGTTGTAGCCAACTGAAAAAGAAGGGAATAAGCCCCAACGGTTACCCTCTCTGAAAAACGAACTTCCATCATAGCGAAGATTAGTTTCGAATAAAAACTTCTCATTGAAATTATAATTTAACCTGGCAAAAAATCCTTGTGTGGAAAAATCAAATAAAGCATCATCCACCGTCTGCACGCCTGTAGCTGTGCTGAACGTAGGCAAGGAATTTGTAATAAGGTCTGCTCTTGTGCCTATTGTTTCAAATTCTTTTTTTATTCGCTGTTCATAACCAACCATGATGCCCAGGTGATGAAGTTTGAAATCCTTTTCATACCTTGTAATAGCATTAATGAGTCTGTCGGTATTATCAATCAACCTGCGGGATATCGAATTTTGATTGTGACCTGCATTTACAGTGGTACCATCGGGGGCCGGTATCAGGTTTCTGAATTGCTCTATGACCCTGTTTTCATTATTAGCGGCCCAGTTGAATGATATACGTGTTACCCATCCTTTGATAGGTTCTATTTCAGTAGCCAGGGTAAGTAGCAGGTTGTTCTTAAATTCAGTGGTTCTTCCCGAATCCATCATACGTTTCACATCCTGATTCACAATAAAGCTGCCGTCAGGGCTGTACAACGGAACTACCGGCCACAATCTGGAAATTTGGTGATAGATGATATTTTTATCAAATCCTCCAAACCCACCACTGGGAAACAGATTACGTTCGCGGGCATACTTCGTCGAAACATCAAAACTTAACCAATCGGTTGTTTGATTTCTTAAATTAACAGTGATATTCGACCGCTGATACTCATCATCTGCATACGTCAGGTTGCCTAATTGTTTGAAAAATCCACCGGAAATAAAATAAGATGTTTTTTCCGTACCCCCGCTTACGCTCAAACTATGGGTTTGACGTGGTGCGGATTCATACATAAGATCAAACCAATCATAATTGGCCCACCCATCGTGCCAATACCTGTACCAATCTCCGGCAGCATTTGGTTCCGTGTCTGCAGTTATTACCCCATTTTGATAATCTATGATATCCTGAATTTCATTATCATCGAACATCGGAGCTTGCCCATCATTGGTTATCGCCTGATTATAGGCACGGGCAAAGTCAAGACTATTTGAAAGTTCGGGAAGGCTAACAGGTGTTGCAATCGCTATATTAGTGGAATAATTCACGGTAATTTTTCCATTTTCTTCCCCTTTCTTGGTGGTGATCAAAATAACACCATAAGCACCTCTGGCACCATAAATGGCAGCAGAAGCAGCATCTTTAAGAATGGTAACCTCCTTGATATCATTTGGATTGATACTGTTCATTTGGGCAACAGAAATTGGAATACCATCCAAAAGTATAAAAGGAATGCCTTCATTGCCTGTCAGGGTTCCTGTTCCTCTGATGTTGATATTCAGAGCAGCACCTGGCTCTCCGCCACCATCAGTGGCAGAAAAATTCACATTAGGAAGTGTTCCCTGAAGCATTTGAGAAATATTGCCGACAGGTCTGTTACCAATCTCTTTTTCAAAATCAATGTTGTCAACAGCACCTGTCAAATTCACCTTTTTCTGTGTTCCATAACCAACGACCACTACCTCATTCAGCATTTCGCTGTCCAATGCCATTCGAACATCGACAATACTTCGATCACCGACTTCAACCTCCTGTGTTAAAAATCCTATATAGGAAAAAACCAATGTGGTTACATCATCGGGAACGTTAATTGAATATTTTCCACTGACATCTGTAACAGTACCGACGTTTGCACCTTTCAGGAGCACATTCACTCCCGGAAGCTCATTGCCAAGCTCGTCTGTTACTTTACCCGTAATTGTTTTTTCTTCAATAATGACCGGATCCCGCCTGTTTCTTCTACGATTTCTTAGTTTCTTTACATTGATATTGTTATTTACTCTGTGGAATCTCAGACCGGTTTCCCTGGAAAGACTGCTTAGCAGATCATACAGGTTAGTGCCATCATAACTGCCACTCAATGTAAGTTTTTGGTCTATTTCGTTTTTAAGATAGACAAAAGTAAAACCTGTCTCCTCTTCGATGTTATTAAAAGCATCGATGATCTTATGGTCTTCAAAATCCATGGAAACCCAGATTTCCCTGAGACTGTGGGCTTTCTGTCCCATAGTAACTTTTGATGCCAGTAAAGAAGCACAAAAGACCAGTTGGATCGAAAGCACATAAGATGAATACATAAATATTCTTTTTAGTAATGATTTGTAATTCATAACTTTACATGGTTTTAATATGATTAAAATGTTAAAACTGTCTGATTGAAATATGCCTTACTGCAAAAAGTCTGTATTTCAAATCAGGAGAATTTATGATCAGCAGCACTCCTGGAGCACTGCTGATCTTTTCTATTCTGTCTCGTTTATGGTCATATAGGTCCTTTCATTTATAAATAATTTTTATGTTCTTACCCTTGATTTCATAGTTAAAATCAAGGGTATAGCCCAGTGAAATCAATACATTTTCCAGCGATTCATTGTCGTATTTTGCCGTAAGGTTTGTCCATTCCTTTGATGAGGCGTTGACAGTTTCAATATGCACATTGTACCAATGCTCAAGGATGTGAATCACTTCCTGCTCCGAAGCTTCATCGAAATGGAGAATTCCCTTTTGCCAACCTAAAACCTTCTCGCTATCAAATTCACTTAACTTATAAGTATGAGCCGTGAGGTCATAGATGATTTCTTTTCCGGGTTCAAGTACTAGTTGAGTGGGTTCGCCGGGTAGTTGCATGGCAACCTTTCCGGAAGTGAGGGATACCCGCACATCACAATAGTAATTATAGGCCCGAATGTTAAATGTGGTTCCTAATACTTTTGCTTTAAGCCCTTGCACGTTAACAACGAAAGAACGGCTACTATCTTCTTTAACATCAAAATATGCCTCGCCTACCAGCGACACAAACCTTATCCGGGAATCAAATTTCTCCGGATAGGTAATGATCGTTCCGGAATTAATAATAACGATGGTGCCATCGGGAAGTGTCAGTTTAGATTTTTCTCCCAATTCATTGCTCACAGTTTTCATCTGTACCGCCAACTTGTCAATGGAATTTCCCGGATGGTAAATGAATAACCTAATCAATAATCCTACGCTTATTAATAAAATAATCAGGGCTGCTACCTTCAACCATATCTGATACGGTTGTGAACCCTTTTTCAGGGCATTTCTACCTGCTACTATTTCAGCATGGATTTTCGACCAACTTCTTTCCCGATGTACCGGGTTCGTCTCAAAATGATCACGAAACTTCTTCGAGGCTTGCTCCAACAGTCCGGCTACTCTTTCATGGTTAGAAGGATTAGTGAGCAACTCCGCTACTCGGATTAATTCATGCTCCGTGCATTCATTGTTAAGGTATTTGGTAAGTAATAAAATATCTTCCTCGTTCACCTTATTATTATATTCATGTTGTATGTTGGTGTTTGATAGATGATTCTCACAAGGGGTTGGTATTACTCCGCTTAAAAAAAATTTACATTTATTGCACCGACCCGATTGAAGCGTTAATCATTCAATGGAATCATTGAATTAGCATATGTTCAAAAAAGATGGCTGCAGAAGTGTACTACTTGGCACTAGGAAAAAAAATATCCGCATTGATAGATATGTAGCCCTTTATCTGTTTCAGTGACTTGGAAACACTCACTTTTACCGTGTTTTCCGAAATATTGAGCTTATGAGCTATTTCCTTATGCGAAAATCCATTTTGCCGACTCAGCTTAAAGATCTCTTTTCTCCTGCTGGGAAGTAGCTCAATGGCCTCATTAGCAATTTTTTCAAGGTTATTGTAGATCACTTCTTCTTCAACAACATTGTAACTGGTCACAATCCTGCAGGCAAATTGCTCGGCCAATTTTCTGTTTCTCGAAATTGCGTTTAGTTCTTCGACTATCAAATTGCGGTTTACGGAATAGATATAATTTCTAAAGGATTTGATTTCGGATAGCGTTTCCCTTAAATCCCAGATTTTGATAAAGACTTTGTGAACTACTTCATCAGCCAAGGCCTCATCTCTGAAAACCCTGAGTGCATAACAGTATAAAGACCCATGATACTTTTTAAATAGGATTTCAAATGATCCCTTACAACCTGATGCTATCTTTTGGAGTAACTCGTTGTCGTTATGATTTTTGTTAAGCGACACTTTATAATTATTCAAAGAAATCAAGTAACTATAAAAATTACTGCTACATGTTATTAATATTATTATCTTGTCGGAATTACAAGATAACATATGAAATTACTAATTGATTTCGAGGATCTTCATTAAAGCGGCAAAGCCCTGGGCTCTAGTTTTGATAAGTCCTTAAATAGTAGATATGACTGATACCGCTTCCTCTAGTAGTCGTAATAAATTACGAGATATACAAATGTTCATCACAAGTATTTTGTATATTTTTTAATCATACTGTAAGTATGTACTTTCATCAGTTTTACCTTTAATCTAGAATCGAATTATTACAGTAACTTTATTAATTATTATTCAATAATAAGCAAATTTTATTTAATATTACTCAATATTTACTATATTTATTTAATATTACTCAACTGTAAACAAATCATTAAATATTGGTTTTTAAGTACATGCATGAATAGGTCAACAGGGAAAATCAATGGTTAAGCAGGCATGATTTAAATCAGATTTTTATACGAAGTCACAGGCGATCATAACCATGCTTTTTAACCACAGGCAAATTAAATAACCGATTGAATTATTAACGTTTTAATAGCATGACCACAATTTATTTTTTTTGTGTAGTAATACCTACCCCCTGTGAGAACCGTCTATTATATGGCTTTTACGTTTATTTTTGGCAGAAGCAATGACCTTCAAATCATGAGCAGTTGTCAGGAATCTCAGGGCAGGCCTAGAAGCAATTTTGCGGTCATTTTAATCCAACAAAAAAAGATTC
This sequence comes from Cytophagales bacterium, assembly GCA_022360015.1. Lineage (GTDB taxonomy): Bacteria > Bacteroidota > Bacteroidia > Cytophagales > Cyclobacteriaceae > Agaribacillus. The sequence goes on along the minus strand of JAKSDQ010000302.1, from coordinate 59,030 downwards.
TGCTAGCAGGTTATATCATGATAGCCTTGTTTTTTAGAAAGGCCGAAGCTAAAAAACAGTCGTGGAAAAAGAGAAAAGACAACGTTTTTCCCACCAAAACCATGGAAATAGTATACAACACAAACGATTATATGACTATAATCTTAATAATTAAAACGATTATGAAAAATACTTTCGCATTTTTGATTTTTTTATGGTCCGGTTTTTTTTCTTTTGGACAAGAGATTGCCAAAGAAGAGGTCGGTAACACCGAGTACTTGAATGAACAAATCGTCGACAAAAAGCTAGAAGACCTTCGTCTCAAACGGCAAAAGCAGTTATTAGCTGCTCCGTCTCTTATGGAAAGGGGTGAAACGCACACTTATAGTGGTGAGTACCTTGAAGCAATAGAATTTCCGGTTGGTGCTTTTGGCGGTGGTCATATATTACTGGATGGAACGGGTCAATTGAAGCATTGGAAAATATTTAACAACCATAATTTGGCGTTTATACCTCATAGTTTTTTTGCAGCAAGAGTGAAGCCAAATAGTCGAAAGCCTGAAGTTCGTGCTTTACAAACCCATGCTGTTGAAGCCTTTCCGGCAATGGAAAAACTGACATTTCAAGGGGAATACCCATTTGCCAATATGAGGTTTTCCGATAGTGAATTCCCCGTTGATATTTCTATGGAGGTGTTTAACCCATTTATTCCCATGCAATTAAAAAATTCGTCCATTCCATGTGCTATATTCATGCTAAGTGCCGAAAATAATTCGAATGAGCCTGTGGAAGTAGGGTTCCTCTATGCGCAACAAAATGCTGTGGGGTATTTCCCATTTAACAGACACGGGCCCAAAAACTCGTCCAGGGAATTTTTTGAAAATGACACCCAATATATAAACTTAAACGCGGTAGACGGCAAATCATTTAAAAACTACGGAGGGAACATCAACCGAATCCATCAGGACCGTCATCATACCTATGTGCACTTGACAAAAAACCGCTCCAACGATTCATTAGGATATGGAGATATGACCATCGGACTAGTAGGTGAACAAGGCGAGGCAACAGCAGATTGGCAATCCATGGAAGCCTTATACGGTAATTTTTACAAAACAGGAAGCTTAGTTAAAACGGTAAAGACCCAACCTTCACCCAAAGGTGAAACCGTCGATGCAGCCGTTTCAAAAACATTTTGGCTTAAACCAGGTGAAAAACGCACTATAACATTTTATCTAACCTGGCATTTCCCCTTTGGTGAGCGAGGCAGTTACTCAAAAAATAGTTGGGGCAGAGGTCAATGGGGAGGTGATGGCAACAAATACACACATTGGTGGAAAAACTCAAAGGAAGTGGCTGATTATCTACAGACGCATTTTAAAGAGCTACATTCATTGACGAAGTTATATCACAATTCTTTTTATCAATCCAATTTCCCGCATTGGCTAAAGGATCGCATAACAGCACAGACTTCCATTCTGAAAACCAATACAATGTTTTGGGACAATGAAGGCTATATAGGTGGCTGGGAAGGCATTTCTCCCAGAGGTGGGGCCTGTTCCGGAAATTGTACACACGTGTGGCATTATGCGCAGGCACATGCGCGGTTATTTCCTGAAATAGGAAGGAAAATGAGGGAGCAATCGTTCCGTTACATGAAAGAAAACGGCATGATCCCATACCGTCACCCCAATGGACATGAGGCTTTTGATGGGCAATGCGGGGAAATTCTTCAGGTCTACCGGGAACATCTCACCGGTACTGATTTCGATTGGTTAAATGTAAACTATCCAAAAACAAAAAAAGCCATGGATTTCATTATTAAAACCTGGGATCCGGACGAAGACGGCATACTGGAAGGGGCAAAACACAATACATTGGATAGCAGGTTGGGAGGAAACAGTGCCTGGCATGGCTCACTTTATGCCGCTGCGCTTAGCGCCATGGCTGAAATGGCCCTGCTACAAAAAGAACCTGAAATCGCCACCCATTACAATCAATTGAGTAAAAGGGCCATCGACTCCCATCTGGAAACACTTTGGAATGGAGAATACTTTATTCAAATACCGGATTCCGTTCCCCGCGCCGATTTTCTTACAGGTTGTGCAACCGATCAGATGTTGGGGCAGTGGTGGGCCAATCAGCTCCAATTAGGGAGCCTTTATCCTGAAGAGATTCTTGATAAAACCATGGAATCAATTTTCAAATACAATTTCAAGGCAAATTTTGAGGGGATTAAACAAACACCCAGAGAATTCGCTAAGCCTGATGAGGCGGGACTTTTGATGATTACCTGGCCAAAGGGAGGGCGACCGAAACCCCATACATCCTATGCGGATGAAGTCATGTCAGGGTTCGAATATGCTGCTGCGGCAACTATGATAGCATCGGGAAATCTGAAGGAAGGATTGACAGTGGTAAAAGCTGTATCGGACAGGTATACAGGAAAACTTAAAGTAGGATATGGTGGAGGCTGGGGTAATTGGGGATACAGTGGCAATCCTTTTGGAGACGATGAATGCGGTAAATTTTACAGCCGTGCTATGAGTAGTTGGTCGGTATTGTTAGCCCTTCAGGGCTTTAGTTACAATGGCCCGGAAAAAATGATCGGCTTCGATCCTGTTTGGCAGCCAGAAGATCATGTTTCATTTTTTACGACTGCCGAAGGATGGGGGAGGTTCACACAAAAAAGAAGTGACAAAAAACAAACAAATACCTTATCCATTGATTATGGAAATGTAAGCTTGTCGAAAATCGACCTGAAGGCCCGTGTGTATAAAAAGCCAATAGCCATTTTAAAGATCAATGGTGAAAAAATAACCTCTCAAATGATCCAAAACGGAAATCAATATCAAATCACCTGGCCAGGCACAAACCTGAAGGCCGGCGACGAAATAGAAGTACTCATCAAATCAACATAATCATGACACAAAGACACCATTCATTGCGTAGAAGAACGCTAATAAAGGGGCTGACTTTATCGGCAGGAGCCACTATGTTGCCCCCTGTTTTATCTGCTGCATCGACTATAAATACCAGGAAAAGCAAAAAAGTATTAAAAATTGCCCATATTACCGATGTGCATATCCGTCCGGAACTGGATGCCCCTAACCGATTCAGGAAATGCCTGAAAGATATAAAGAAAAACAAAGTCGATTTTTTTCTGAATGGAGGAGACACCATTTATGCGGCTGACTATGATCATATCGATAGAGACCGGGTGCATGAGCAATGGGCTATATGGAAAGAACTGAGAAGTGAATTTTCCGAATACGAAGTGCACAGTTGCCTGGGTAATCACGATATGTGGTGGGCGGCACCCAACAAGCAGGATTCCATGTATGGGAAGGACTATGCCGTAAAACAACTGGGAATTCCGGGTAGATATTACAGTTTCGACAAAAAAGGGTGGCATTTTATTATTTTGGATAGTAATAACGATAATGCCGGTTCACTGGATGCAACACAACGTCAATGGCTGGAAGCAGATTTTGCCCGAATCGCCCCTGGCAGTAATGTGCTGATCATGTCCCATTATCCTATACTTGGCGCAAATGGCGGCAAACATACCGACCACAATTACTTAACAAACTTATATTACAAGCATAAAGATAAAAAAATCACCTGTTTAAGTGGTCATGTCCATCTTCTTGATCGTGTTGTATACAATAGTGTAAACTATTTCTGTAACGGCGCATTAAGTGGCTTTTGGTGGGAAGAAGGGAATGAGCATTCGGCCGGTAAATATTGGGTAAGAGAAACACCTCCCGGCTATGCTGTCATTGATTTATTTGAAGATGGGTCGGTGACGAATACCTATTATTCACATCCCTATTAGTTTACCTAAAATTCTAACCCTGGCTGGTAGGGTTAGAAAAGAATGGCCCGGTAATGATACATACCAAAAGTTTTATATTCACATTAATTCTGACTGTCCTGTTATTAGGTTGTACCAGGGAAAGTGCCATTCAAACTGCTGATAAGGTAAACAGTATAGTGCATTTGGGAGTTATGGCCGATTGTCAATATGCCGATCAACCGGATCGGGGAAAACGACTGTACAGGCGATCGGTTCTGAAACTGGATTCTGCGGTAAACGAATTTAATGCTTCAAACCTCGACCATGTTATTCATCTGGGTGATTTTATTGACACAGGGCCGGAAAATTATGATATAGTTCTGCAAAAACAGCAAAATTTAAAGATACCCATGACACATGTTTTGGGCAACCATGATTTTTCTGTTCCCGATTCACTCAAGCATAAGGTACCTTCATATCTTGGATTGCTCAAGAGATATTTTTCGTTCTATATCAAAAGCTGGAAGTTTATTGTGCTGGATGGTAATGATGTCAGCCTGCATGCCTGGTCAAAAAACAGCCCTAAATACATCGAATCCAAAAATATCTTTGAGAAACTATACAGTGACCAGCCCGATTATAATGGCGCCTTGGGGAAAACCCAGTTGGTTTGGCTTAAGCATGAATTGGAAAAATCGGAGTTGAAAAACGAACATGTTATTATACTGTGTCACTTTCCTGTTCTTCCGGAAGGAAGCCATCATCAACTATGGAATTGGAAAGAAATCGTTACCCTTTTGAATAATTATCAATGTGTGAAAGCCTGGTTGAATGGGCATAATCATGCCGGGGGCTATGATAAAAGAAACGGCATTCATTATGTCACTTTCAAAGGCATGGTAGATAGCAGTGAAAATTCTTTTGCCAAATTGATCCTATCCGATGAAGTGATCAAAATAATTGGATGGGGCAGGGAAAAAAGCAGGGCACTAATTTTGAAAAAATAGAGGTATGTACTCAACATGACGGTGCTCTATTTCCACACCGGTTGTTTCAGTGATGACGGTACCCATATCTGTCGATGGGTTATGCAGCCTTTTGTTATTTTTTACTGTGGCCACAACCCATCAATTTTCAATGCTATTGTGTAAAAAGTCGAATAGTTGAAAATTCCGGGCTTCTCCGGAAGCCAATTTTTCACTATACGCTTGATTGAGTAGTCGGTTGATGATCATGGAAACCTTTAGATAGGCAGGGTCATTCATCATTACTTCTTTGTGGGTGCTTTTATCATAGTAATAATTACCGCAAATACCATTTTGATCCGGAATGACACCTGTGACAATGGCCATATGGTTAGGGTTGGTAAAAGAAGGTATCACCGATTTTACAAAACCCAGACTTCCGGTTTTGATAAATCTTTGAATATGGGGCATCGCCGCCGCTGCTACCTGATAGTAGTCGTATGAAGTGCCATCCATACAAATACCTACTACCGGCGTTTTATGCAGGTTATAATCAATACCGTTGACGTTGATTTTCATAAATTCTTCTTTGAATCCGGAAACAGGATTTTACTAAAATTTTAGTATTATTCAATATTTGGCAATATTATTTAATACTATTCAATATTTGTTAGTTTACAATTCAATGTTTGTTAGATTACAATTCAAGATTTGTCAGGATTTAAGCGATTCTTTTTAAGAATTGGTTTATTTTGCAGCTTTTAATAAACCGGTCAGGACAGCGTTTAAATCATATGAAAGATGATATTTTGAGTCTCGTTGGAAAAAAAATCAAGGAAGAAAGGAAAAAAAGAAATTTAAGTTTGCAACAAATCGCCGAACGCAGTGATGTGACGGCTGGTTTGTTGTCCAAAATAGAAAATTTCAGAACGATTCCTTCCTTACCGGTATTACTCAAAATTTCAAAAGCACTTGAAATGAACCTCTCCGAATTAGTTGAATCTGTTATTTTTGGAGAAAAATGCAGCTATACACTCATCAAAGATCAACAAGGTGAACTGGAAGAACGAGAAGACTCGCTGGGATTAGTGTATGAATCACTGATCCATCAAGACCTGTTCAACTTGAACTTTAGAGTTAATATCATCAGAATCCAAGGCAATGTATATAGAGAGCCCATCGCCACTGACGGAAGGGAATTGGCGCATGTATTAAGTGGAGATGTTACCTATGGTATCAATGGCGAAACCATTCGTTTACTGCAAGGAGATACCTTATTTTTTGATGGTAGCATTCCGCACTCTGTTCAAAACAACCAGGATAGGGAAGCAAAACTTTTTAAAGTATATCTGATTCCCATAAAAGCTTAACCACAATAAGGATATTATCGCCAATACATTGATTCTTTGCCTCTAAGCTACATGCCATTTATAAGAACCGGTAATCGGCCATGATCGATCAGGTACGATTGATCCTCATGGAGCTTCAACACGGAATTTCCCGGTTAAGATAACCGACAAAAGAGAAAACAAGGATCCATGACCTGATTCCACAAATTTTGAAATCTGATCGACATCAATCAAAACTAACCGTCTTACAGACTTATGAAATGTTATCTCAGTTGTTGCCGTTTAACATTTTAGTCATGTTTATATAACAAAATAATAAACACCTGCAACTCACTACTAACCTGATTCAAACATTAAATTAACAATTGAAAAGCATTTTTACATAAAAAACAAACTCATGAAAGATGCCACCATCACGATAATTGACGATGAAAAAGATATTCTTGAGTTACTAAAATATAACTTCGAAAAAGAAAGGGCCAATACCCATACTTTTTCCTCGGGATATGCGGGTTTGGAATTCATTAAAAAAAATAAACCTGATGCGGTTATTTGTGACTGGATGCTTGAAGACATCGATGGCATCGAAATATGTAAAATTGTAAAGAAGGACAGGGCGTTGGAAAACATCCCGTTTATCATGCTCACCGCCAGATCAGATGAGATCGACGCAGTTACCGCACTTGAGTTGGGCGCCGATGATTTCCTTTCTAAACCCGTAAGAATAAAGGAACTCATATCAAGGGTCAAAAAGATCATGAAACATCGGTCAAATGTCCAAAAACCCAAAAAAAATACCATCAACGACGCATTGAAGGAAGAAGATCCCAAGGAAGAACATAGCATTAATTTCAAAAATCTGATGGTGGATACTGAAAAGTATAAAGTTTATATCGACAATCATGAGCTCGATCTCACCTATTCGGAATTTAAGCTGATTCACCTCTTAGCCAATAAACCCGGGAAAGTATTTACCAGGAATCAGATCATTGAAAAACTCAACGGATTTGATTACATCGTTACGGAGAGATCAATAGATGTACAGATTGTGGGGTTAAGAAAAAAGCTGGGTAAATACAAAGATTATTTGGAAACGGTAAGAGGAGTAGGTTACCGTTTAGGTGATTAAAATCCGGTCACCGAAGCCCCATCGATTTTAACATTTTCTTAAAACTTCTTACCGAAACCTATCTGCCGGCTAACATGACATAAATAATGTCGCAATACCTTTGAATTATTAATTAAACAAAGCGCCAATATGAATATGGATTATATTTTGGTAGAAGGTGACCTTACCAGGATCAAGAACTTTGTAGGCACCATAGAAGAAAAGTATACGATTACAATAAGCAAGCCACCTTCTACTTGTCTTACCATGATCAGGGCTCATGACAGTGTGGAGTGTCAGGAATTTTACCTGGGTGAAGCCCTCACGACTGAGACGGAAGTCATCATCGACGATATGGCGGGATCAGGAATTTGTCTCGGTGATGAGCCTGAAAGGGCCTATTGTATAGCCGTAATAGATGCATTAATGCAGTTGAATGATGACTGTTACCCATTAATCCGGGATTTTCTTACGGAGGAAGGAAAAAAAATCCGGGAAAAAGAACTGAAGGAACAAAGTCAAACCTTAAAAACCAAGGTGGATTTTAAGCTGATGGAAGAAGCCTAATAGTATGATTAAAGAAACAAATTACGATAAAGTATTCCAATCCCAGGAACATTTCAGGCTTATTATGGATAGCATGGCTAACCCGGGAAAGCTAAACCGTTTAAAAGCAGACATACATGGTATAAGCCCATTAAACAACGCATCTATTCTGATAGGGTTTGCATTGATGAACAGCGATGTAACTTTCTTCATACAGGATCACGATGAGGATATAACCGACTACTTCATTGATAACACTTCCGCTAAACCGGCTTCGGCAGAGAAGGCTGACTTTTTGTATTTGTCGGGAAAGAAAGCAAACATCGGTGCTGTTGAAATAGCCAAAGAGGGGAGCCTCGAATACCCTGAAAAGGGTGCTTTTCTTGTTTTGGAAGCTGAAAGGATTTCAGAACAAATACTGGAAGGAAGTGTGGAACTGGTCCTCAAAGGTCCGGGTGTCAATGGTAGCAAAAAGGTTTTTGTTTTGGGTGTATCACCTGAATTGTTACAGATTGTGTCTTTAAAGAATAAAGAATATCCACTTGGGGTAGATACCCTATTGACCGATGAAGAAGGGCAACTACTTTGTTTACCCAGGTCAAATCAATTTTTCATGCCAAACAACTTAATTAAAATCTAAAATGGGATACGTAGCTGTAAAAGGAGGATCCGAGGCGATTAATAATGCGAAACTCCTGGTGGAATTCTACCGGTTGAGAGATAACACCCCCGCTGTCACGATCGATCAGTTGAGATCGCAATTTCGATTGGCCATAGACAAAATCATGGGCGAGGGATCTTTTTATACCCCCGAGTATGCGGCACTGGCTTTGAAACAGGTGGAAGGAGATGTGTTGGAAGCAGCCTTCATTATGCGAGCATACAGGGCCACGCTTTCACGTAAGTACTATTCTGAAATCGTGTCTACGGAAGACATGTTTGTGCAAAGAAGAATTTCATCTTCGTTTCGTGACATTCCGGGAGGTCAGATCCTCGGACCAACCAGGGACTATACCCTCAGAATGCTGGACACTTCACTGGCAGATGAAAAGGATGAGGATATTCGGACCTTTCTCAGGGAGTTTAAAAAAAGCGCAGGTGATGTATCATTAAACGAAATCAAATCCTTTAGTAAAGTGATAGACATTCTACGCGCACAAGGACTTCTCAAAGGTGTGGGAAACAATGAGGACACCAGGGTTTTAGATGTAACCCGGGAGGCTATAAAGTTTCCGGTACCCCGGTCTGCGCGGCTACAAATGCTGGCCAGAGCCGAAACCGGTGGGCTGATGGCGCTTGGTTACAGCAGTATGCGTGGACATGGAAGTGTGCACCCGACAGTTGGGGAACTTCGGGTAGGTTTAGTAGAGGTCAAGGTAAAAAGTTCCTCGGGAAAGGTGAGATACATTGGAAAAATTAAAGTCACGGAGGCAGAAATGATCTCCAAGGCAGCAACAAAACGCGGGAAATCAACGCCGTATTATGCGATTGGTTACGGTCTCTGTTTTGGGCAAAACGAAACCAAAGCGATATGCATGGGCATTCTGGACAGGGCCATGCGTATTCCCGGCAATGATTCGCCGGCGAATGACCAGGAGTTTGTTTTATACCATACGGAAGGAATTGAGGCTATGGGTTTCACCAATCACCTCAAACTTCCGCATTACGTAACCTTCCAGTCGGGCCTTAACAATCTCAGAAATGCCGTGAAAAGACAGCATGGACAAGGTGAGCAGGAAGAATTAAAAACCACCGTCGAACAGATCTCAGATGACTTAATATAATATTTTATGGTAGAGGGAAAAAAATTTATTAACAAGTTCAATTACGCCTTTATAGACGAAAGTACAAAAAAAGAGATCAGAAGGAAACTTCTGAAAGCCATATGCATACCGGGCTATCAGGTACCCTATTCTTCACCGGAAATGCCCATCGCAAGGGGATGGGGTACCGGTGGTTTGCATGTTACCTTGGCTATTATTGGTAAAAATGACATCTTCAAAATTATAGATCAGGGAAGCGATGCAAGCGTAAATGCCTGCAACCTCAGAGACTTTGTTCAAAGTACTACCGACTGCGAGACTACTTTTGAAACTCAAAAGGCCACGATCATTCAAACAAGACACCGTATCACGGAAGAGGTGCTTCATGAAAATCAAATTATGGTGTTTCAGGTACCACAACCAGAGCCTTTACGCGGGGTGGAGCGGTATGAAAGAAAAACGCGCCAGATGCATGCAGAGGCCAATTATGCCAAGATGTGGGTCTCACTTTATGAGTCGTATGTAAAATACGGCGACATTATGCGGGGTGCCGGTTATCCGGTGAAAGTCAATCAGCGGTACATCATGTCCCCCTCTCCTATTCCTCGTTGGGATATCCCCAATCTCAACCATGCCAAATGCCTTTATTTGTTTGGAGCTGGCAGGGAGAAAAGGCTTTATGCCGTACCGCCGTTTACGAATGTCGAACCCCTGGAATTTGAAGATGTCAAGTTCAAAATCGAGGACTTCAATGGTATCGCCTGCGATTTGAGCGGAGAAAAGGTGGCTTTCCTCGACGAATTGTACCATGCAGGGGGTTCCACTTCGCATGTCGTAAACGATAGCGATTTCCTGGATAAGCTCATACACGAAAAAAGGCCTTACCAATGGTCGAACAAATACCTTCAGGAAAAAATTCAGGAGAAGGAAGGCGAATTTACCCCAAAAAAAGACGTAATAAATGGAAAATAGAAACTGGTTGCTTAAAGTAGAAGGACTTACCAAAATTTATGGAGAACCGGGAAAGAATACCCTTCATCACACCGGGCCATTGTATCATACGAATCAATGCCCGGAAACCGGGGCGATAGTTGCCTGTGCCGACATTAATTTCACACTGTATCCTGGCGAAGTGTTGGGCATAGTGGGGGAAAGCGGCTCAGGAAAAAGTACGGTAGTGAAGCTTTTATACTTTGATTTTGAAGCAACTTCGGGCAATGCCTGGTTAAACGAATATAACCATGGCAAGACCAACCTGCTGAATGAATCTAACCAACGTAAAAGATATTTACGCCACCATAAAATGGGCATGGTTTATCAAAATCCCAGAGACGGACTCAATTTTGAGTTTTCCTCAGGAGGTAATATTGCTGAAAAGCTTCTTATGGCTGGTAATTTTCATGTAGGTAACATCAGAAAAAGGGCCTCCGGTCTTTTGACAGCAACGGAAGTGCCTGTGGCCAGAATGGATGACACGCCTTTATCCTTCAGTGGAGGCATGCAACAGCGGGTGCAGATATCCAAAGCCATTGCCAACAACCCGCCCTTGCTTTTTCTTGATGAGGTAACCACTGGTTTGGACGTCTCGGTGCAGGCGAAAGTGCTGGATATGATTCGCAGGCTTCAGCAGGAATTGAATATAGCCATGATTGTGGTTTCACACGATTTGAGTGTGATAAGAATGCTCACTGACAGGACGATTGTCATGAAAGATGGCAGAATTGTAGAAAAGGGTTTGACAGACCAAATACTACAGGACCCGCAAAATACCTACACCCAACTACTGGTAAGCTCCTTATTGTAATCTTTCTAACCGTACAAATATGACCTTCGCACTAAAAATAAAAAACTTGTCGAAAAGCTTTGTCATGCATATTCTCAACGACAAGAAGATCAATGCCCTCTTCGATCTGAATTTTGAAATAAACAAATGTGAAATTGTGGGGCTTACAGGGAAGTCGGGATCAGGTAAATCGACCCTTATCAAGTGTATTTACAGAACCTATCTGACCACTTCAGGACAAATCATTTATAATTCTGAAAAGTTCGGAGAAATAGACCTTGTCACTGCCGATGACAATGAGGTATTGACATTGAGAAGATCTGAGATCACTTATTGTTCACAGTTTTTAAAAGTGATACCAAGGGTTTCTGCCGTAGATGTGGTGGGAGAAAGCCTTGTTGTAAGGGGAAGCAGTTGGGAATTCGCCAGGGAACGTTCAAGAGAATATCTTTCACAACTCGGACTGGCCGAGGAGCTTTGGGACGCCTACCCGTCAACTTTCAGTGGCGGGGAACAACAGCGGATTAATGTGGCAAGGGCCATTATCGCCAAACCTAATTTTTTGTTAATCGACGAACCCACAGCCTCATTAGATCAAAAAACAAAAGATGTTGTCATTGATATGATTGTGCAATTAAAGCAGGAAGGAACATCCGTGCTTTGTATTTCACATGATCAATATACCATTGAAAAAATGACCGATAGGGTAATCGAATTAAAGGAAGGTAAAATTGTTTCTGTACCTATTATCTGATAATCATATGAATCTGACCATAACTAATGCAAAAATAGTTACGCCAAACGAAACATTACCTAAGGCGACTATAAAAATTTCCGATGGAAAAATCGCGCATATAGATGCGTCTAAAGATGAGACTGCTTCGGAAAATACGATTGATGCGCAAGGCAAGATTGTTATGCCGGGTATCATTGATCTTCATACCGATGCCATGGAGCACGAGATCATACCGAGACCTGGTGCCGACTTTCCGATCGAGGTGGCTTTTCTTGAGCTGGAAAGGAAAATGGCCGGATGCGGGATTACCACAGTCTATCATTCCCTGCACCTCGGTTATAAATCCGCCGAGCTGAATTCCAGGTCTAAGTACAAAAGAGAAGACGTTTTCAACAAAGTTTACGATCTCGCACGTCAAAATACGCATATTAACAATAAGATCCACCTGAGATTTGAGCTTACAGGAACCTATCACTATCAGCAAACCATTGACTTACTGAATGCCGGAAAAATAGATTTATTGTCGGTCATGGACCATACTCCCGGACAAGGCCAATACCAAAGAGACTGGTTTATAAAAGAGAGAATAAAAGCCGGCAAGTCTCAACAAGAAGCTGAGGAAGAATTGTCACAAAGATTAAATCAGGAAAAAATTGAAGGAGAAAGTTTGCAGTTTTTAATAGATACAGGGTTAAATCATGATGTACCTATCGCCTCACATGATGACGACACCCCTGAAAAGGTGGAACAACTCTTTGAAATGGGGGTTAGAATTTGTGAGTTTCCTATCAATTTATCGACAAGCAGGAAGGCCAAGGCGTTGAAGATGTATACGGTCGGTGGCGGCTCCAATCTTCTTCGTGGTGGTTCTCTCTCCGGTAACCTCAACGTGCTGGACGGAATTCGGGAAAACTTAATAGATGCTATTTGTTCCGATTATTATCCACCTTCTATCCTTCATGCTATATTTAAACTTTTCAATGACCGTGTGCTGCCATTGCATCGAGCAGTGAACCTTGCTACACTTAATCCGGCAAAAGCAGTTGGTTTGGAAGCTGAAATCGGTAGTATCGAAGTAGGTAAAAATGCAGATATGCTGATTGTAGATACGATGGGCAATCTTCCGTTGGTGACTCACACGATTGTTAATGGCAACATCACCTCTAATCATCAGATTCAACCCACAAGAAAAGCAGTATGTCCGTAAAACCCGCACAAAAGGTTTCGGAACTAAACTTTGAAACCTACCATGCCCGGCAGCGACATGAAGTAACCCCGCAAGGGTTGCGGGCAAGGGCAACAAATATCAGGGCGACCGACAAATTCAGAAGTCATCATGGAATCTGGGAAAAACTGCCCTACCCTGGTTATGCTGTCGTTTCTATGCTGAATGACAGCTCGGAAAATGAAAGTTTAACAGGCGAATTAGAAAACTTGCAAAAACTCCTGGCAGCCAAATTAAACGATGCTAACAAATATTACTTATTGCCGGCTGACAGCTTTCATCAAACCATCGCCAATACACTATCCGGGGAAAGGTTTAAAAAGCACGTAATAGCCAGGGGCATAGAAAATCAGTTCCCCGGAATAATTGCTCAGGCCTTTGAAAAAATACAGCTAAACCGGTCGGAAGGCCCCGTTGAAATGAAGCTGGCAGGAGTCGGTATTTTTGGGTCGGCTTTGGGTATTTTGGGGACTTTTTCAAGAAAGGAAAATTTTGAAACGATCATTCGTTTCAGGGAGCAATTCTATTCAAATCCGGACCTCAACCGTATCGACATTAGAAGAACACGGCCTTTCATAGGCCATGTAACCCTGATGTATGTGGATGGAGATTTTAATGAAGAAGAAAAGTTTCAATTAGGTGAAATTTGCGCATATGTAAATAAAACCCTCGAAAGCAGATCACTGATTTTTAAAATTACAAAGGCAGAACTCAGAAGTTATGAAGACCTGTCGGCTTTTGAAAGGCAACCTCATTACCCGGTTTATTCTTTTCTAAAATAATTAAGCCCTATGCTGCATCGAGTAGACTTTTTTCCCGAAGAAGCAGGCCATACCCCAAAAAAAATGTTGAGGGAAAGGCCAACCATACATCCTACCTGTAAAATCATTGATAGTCAGATAGGCTCATGGACAGCCTTGGGGCCAAATACGCATTTCCATGAAGTGGTTTTTGGCGATTACAGTTATACCGCTGGCAATGTATCGATTTCCTATGGTTCTGTTGGCAAATTCTGTTCTATTGCTAACAGTACAAGGATCAATCCGGGTAATCATCCCCAATGGAGAGTCACGCAACACCATTGTACTTACAGAAGGGCTCAGTATGGCTTCGATACAGTGGAAGACGAGGAATTTTTCCAATGGCGCCGAGACCATTATTGCGTTATAGGCCACGATGTATGGATAGGCCACGGAGCAGTCATTATGCCCGGTGTCACCATAGGTCATGGAGCCATAATAGGCGCAGGGGCAGTAGTTACCAAGGACGCAGGCCCATACGAGGTAGTGGCAGGAATACCCGGCAAGGTAATTAAAAGAAGGTTTCCGGAACATACCGCCAATCAACTCATGGAGATAGCCTGGTGGGACTGGGATAGGAAAACCCTGGAAGCCAGGTTCAGAGAATTTATGGACCTGGAAGCTTTCATAGAGAAGTACCATCGACATACAAAAGCTTTGTAGCTAACACAATCCGGAATCATGAAAAAATTTTGTTTTGCCATATACGTTTCGCTGCTGTTTTTTAGTTATGGTTGTGGCAGTAAGTTAAAAGATTCGCCCCCGCAGGAGTTGGTCTTTGGTATCATTCCGGGGGCTGATGCGGAAGCGCAGTTAAATCGAATGAATAAAGTAGTAGCGTACCTTTCACAGAAACTGGATATGAAAGTGCGCTACGTAAAAGGCACCGACTATGCCGCCGTGATTGAAGCCATGAAAACCGGTAAAGTACATATCGCCTCTACAGGGCCATTTTCTTATCTGATCGCCTCTTCGCAGGCCAACGCCGAACCATTGGTGGCTACGCAATACCGCAATGGTGGCATCAATTATTCCGGCTCACTCATTTTTACATTCCCCGGTTCCGGCCTGAACTCCATGGAAGATGTCATAAACAGGGCCTCGGAATTGACGATGGCCTTCGCAGATCCCGCTTCGACATCAGGATACTTATATCCGCTTGCTTATTTGCGAAGTCTTGGCCTGGAACCCGAAGAAGATTTCAAAGAAGTATTTTTTGCCGGAGGCCATGCGCCCGGAATTTATTCTACCATATCGGGCAAAGTAGAGCTGGCATGTACCTATAGCATTGCATTGGACCGCATGGTTGCCAGAGGCCGGATAACTCCGGATCAATATAAAATATTGTGGCGATCCGACAAAATACCACCGACACCGATTTTTGTGCGAAAGGATTTACCAAATCACATTAAACAAGGCATTCGGGAGGCCTTTTTAAATATGCCGGCAGAGGCACCGGAAATCCTGGCATTAATCAAAGAAATGTATGGCAAAGATTTAGTCTATACGGCAGTATCCGACACGTTATATGCTGAGCTGAGGTACCTGGTTAACCAGGAATTGGAAAATTTATTACACCAATAATCTTCATCCGGTTCACAAACATTTGATTGCATAATGAATGAAAAAAATAAAGATACAATGCTTTAAAACACCCTTTGGAGAATTGATATTGGGAGCATTTAAAGGGAAGATCTGTCTTTGTGATTGGAAATACAGACGTATGAGAACAGCCATCGACAGAAGAATACAACGTGGATTGGAGGCCAGCTATGAAGAAAAATCCAGCCCTGTGATTCAGGAAGCCCAATCTCAGCTTGAGGCATATTTTGACGTCAAAAGAAATGATTTCGAGGTTCCGCTACTTTTGGTCGGTACACCTTTTCAAAAACAGGTTTGGCAGGAACTTTTGAAAATACCTTATGGAAAAACCGAAAGTTATTCCGGGCTTTCCAAAAAAATGCATAATGAAAAAGCCATTCGAGCAGTAGCGGCTGCTAATGGTGCCAATGCGATCTCTATTTTCATTCCGTGTCACAGAATTATCGGAAGCAACGGCGAACCAGTCGGTTACGCCGGAGGGACGACCACCAAAAAGAGGCTGTTACAATTGGAAAAAGGCATAAAAGGTTTGGACCAATTAACATTATTTGATTGAACGCCCCAACGTAAGTAGCTCAAAAAGATTTAAATGCCTGATTTAAAAAGACAAAAGTAAATCTCCTGTATGGAACCGGGCCGGCTTCACCGGCACACACACCTTTCTAACACTACCTAAAATAGCAGCCTAACTATAATTTGACCATGTAAGCCGCCAAAGTTCTGAAAAATGTAAAAACTAAAAATGGCACTTACAGGGGATAAAAGACAAGGTTACCTGTATCACAAACCCGGAGACCAGGCACGCATTATCGATTATCTCAACCAAATTCGTCCGGAGAGCACCCCGGTCACCTCAGGTGGACTACAATGATTTCCAGTCGAAACGCCTGAGCCTTTCCTGCATTTCCCGGTTTATGGCAAAGTTGAGGTACAACTTATCTTGGTAAATCAGGTTAAAAGACCAACTATCCAAGTTCCTTTCAACAGTGACAGATGTATCGGCATCTATGTCATATTTATACTCAATGATTAACGGTTGATAGTCACCAACCGGTTTCAGGCCAAATCTTTCCTTAAGGTCGCAGAAATAGAAAGGCATTTCAACGATCAAATCTGCTTGTTCTTTTTGCCATATTACAAAATCGTTGTGTGCCTTCATCACAGATGATAAGAACCTCTCTAAAATTTGAAAAGGGGTATAATTATACCTTTCCAAACTATTTCTGAATATTCTTTTCAGCATTCTTGCATAAAAAGGGGCTTCCACATAGATGGTAAAATCGCTCCAGCCAATCAATTTATCATAACTGCCATACAACCCCTCAAACAAAATAAATGGCCTCGGATCCAACCTTTCCATACCTGCGGGTCGATCTGACGCAAAGGAGTAATTAGGAACTTCCACACTTTGATTCCTTTTAAGCCTGCCAAGGGCGTCAAAGCATTTCTCAATGCCAAAATTCCTGGGGTGATCCCATTCATAAACCGGATTCGGATTTGTGATGTAATCTGCATCATGCTGATACCTATCCTGAGCAAACAGCAGTACAAACGCTTTTAAATATTCTAAAATTCCCCTGGCCACTTGACTGCTTTTTCCGGTACATGAACCTCCGCAAACCGAAATAACTGTATTCAATCCCTTTGCGCTGTTTTTGCTTTGGATGGCTTTGAGCTTATCTATTGTTTCAGGCAAAAGCTCTCTTGAGAAAATGTATTTAAGTTGAAAAGGTCCGTTATTTAAATCACTTTTGATAACGCTAGAAGTTTACTTATTATACATATTATTGATCCAATAGAATATTGGGCTGCTTATCCAAAAGCTTTTTATCGGATAGGAATTTTTACCTGAATGAGCCCTTTCGTTTTAACTAAAAAAAATATGGATGATAGGAGCAAAATCCAAATCTTTTCCCGTTAAAATTACACCTTGCCAATTAGATCCTATTGAAAACAAAGATAGAATTATGTTAGATACGGCCAATTTCAGTTCATCTTTATTACAAAAATCTCATCTTATCTTAATCATTGCCTAAACAAATCAGATGTAATTTGTTACATGCAAGCTCATATCGAACGCGCTCAGATTACAAGGAATGGTACTTTAACCACTGCATTGAACATTTGAAGTATGGAGGTGCCTATGCCAGGTTTAAAGAAAGTAAAAAAGGTGCTGTCAAAGAGGGCAAACTTGCAGACTTTGTTATACTTACAGAAGATCCTGCAATGGTCAAGCCTGACGCTATTAACAATATAAAAGTTTTCCCTTGTGGGCGGTGCACTTACTTTCGACGCTAAGCATTGAAATTGATTTTAAAAAATAAATACCGGTAACGATGAAGATAGTCTTAATAAGAAAACTGGTCCTGCTGTTTACGGCCGTGATCTGGTTGTCATGCACACAGAACAAGAAGGGGGCTGTCGATCCTCCCGGGCAGGTGGTTATAGGAGTAATTCCTTCTGAAGAAGCCGAACGGATGGTAAAAAATATGGAACCGGCCATCGAATTTCTGAGGCAGGAGCTTAACATTCCGGTAAAGATGTACAGGGCCAGTGACTATACAGCCATTGTTGAGGGCATGCGAGGAGAAAAAGTGGATATTGGCGTATTTGGTCCGTTCTCTTATGTGCTGGCTTCCGGCAAGGCCGGAGCTGAGCCTTTGGTGGTACCTGGTAAAAAGACAGGTGAACCCGCTACATACAATAGCTTGCTTATCACGCATCGTGACTCCGGACTTGAAAGCATAGCGGATCTTAAGCATACCAGCCAAAAATACACACTGTCTTTTTCTGACCCTGCTTCGACTTCCGGGCACTTGGTTCCTAGAGGGCAGTTGCATTTGATGGGTATCAACCCTGAGGAGCATTTTAAGGAGATTCTTTTCTCCGGAAACCATACCGCAACGATTCTTGCCCTGGCAAATAACAAAGTCGATGTAGCAGGCTGTTCATATACCGTGTTTAGAAAAATGATAGAAAGGGGAATGTTGAAAGAAGATAAGGTGAAAATATTATGGAAATCAAAACCATTGCCTGTTGACTTGGTGACTGTCAGAAAAGGATTGTCGGAGGGATTTAAAACAAGGTTGCGTGATATTTATCTCAGACTGGCAGAAGAAGTTCCGGCCAGCGCCAACTATTTTTACGAGGAATGGAACGACTCCACACTGGTATTTTTACCGGCACATGATTCACTTTATGCTGAAATACGACGATTATCGAAGTATATCCATGAGACAAAACAGTAACAGTGATATAAAAACCACCACAATTATTGCACAGCCCCTGAACTATGGCAACAAAGCGCTGAAGATTGTATAAGCACCGGTAATCAAACAAACAAAACCCGAAAATAAGCCAAAAAGATAAAGGGCTAAGTGCAGGGGTTTGTCGATGTTGAATCTTTTGGGGCTGGTTGTTAAAACCTTGATAGTTTTACAAGGTGGCCGATCCACAAATTCAACATATACCGGCCGCATGTCCGAATCCGATGCCAGAACATTGTAATCCAGCAAGGCATATCCACCTTCCCGCTCCACCACCGAATGAAGCAATGTCTTGGCAAATTCTACCATACCTTGTTCATTTGCTGCAATAAATTCATCCATTCCATCAGATTTTTTCAAGGCAAAGTAAGACTCCGAAGTAAATGCTAACTTCTCCAGATCTACAAGCGTAGATTTTAATTGTTGTCGGCTTTTGGTGGTAATCAATTCCATGCTAATTCGGTGCTTATGTTTTTGATTTTCAATAATGGGGAAATAAAAAACCCGGGTGTTAAATCAGCCCGGGTTTTAGTATTTAATGCTTTTTCAGAAATCATTTCCCTTTGTGTAGCCCGGACCTCCATCTATCCCAATGCCAAAAGGTTTTGGGGAGGTGCTGTAAAATATGGACATTTTTTGCTTTCATTGCTAATAGTGCTCTTTTAAACACATAAAGATAGCCAATTAAAATATCTAAGCAATGATCAAACAAAACACTAATCAAAATATCATTAGCCATTAATCATTTGCCATTTCAAAAATTATAAAAATGAGTTAAATTCAATACTTACTATGGCTAAAATCTGCAGAAAGCGCAATACCAATAATTTTAGGATCTTCATGACAATAGGGCCGGTAATCATGTTTATAGTAAACTCATCGATCAACATGGAGGCAGAATGTTTGTCAACAACATTACTTTGAAAGAATATTTGCGATGGAGAAATATCTGATCATGACTACAAAGTCATCCGGAACTCAACATCTTTCCCAATAGGAGCTATATTTGTAAGTAATGATCTCGATAAAGACCTGATCCTGAAGATCCGGGAAGCTTTTGTAAATTTGCATAAAAAAGAGCCTGAATCCGCTCGCAGGATTCATTACCTGTATGACTTTGACATCGAATATATACCGTTCCATGACACCCGCTACGATTCCCCGGACATCATGGCACAAATAAATGGTAAGATTACTTAATTGAGATGAGCCAAAAATAAAAACTAAAAAATGAAATTACTGTTAGTAAGCAACTTTGATGATATACCCTATGAACATTATCTTTTAAACCTCCTTTTTTGCGAAGGACTACAGCATTTTCATTTGCGAAAAATGGCGTATACCCAGGAAAAAATGAGGAAGTACCTGGAGCGGATTCCGCAACCTTTTCATAACCGCATTATCCTTCATTCTCATTTTGATCTGATTCCGGAATATGAACTTGGCGGGGCTCATTTCACGAAAAGATTTGGTTATGATGATTATGCCGAAGAACAGGGGATTAACAGGGACAGCAAATATTTCGACAAAATGGGCTTTTCGCTGCATGCCATCTCCGAGGTGTCAAAATTCAAATCATTGTATGACTATATATTTCTAAGTCCTATTTTCGATAGTATATCCAATAAAGGATATAATAGCAAATTTAAACTGAGCCATCTCAAAAGTTTTCTTCAAAAAACAAGCGACCGGCCGGAAATCATTGCATTGGGTGGTATCACCCATACCAAGGTGGAGATGGCTGCCAATGTGGGATTCGACGGTATTGCACTGTTAGGATACTTATGGACCGATTTTGAAACCAATGGGGATATTATCGCAGCGATTAGAAAATTTGAAAAGATAAAAAAGATCATCGGCACATTAGAAAAAAACAAAATCAATATCACTGCCGGTTAAAATGCCGAATACTTACAAAATGCTAATCCGGGGCTTGCTACCGACTAATACTGATAAATTAGCTTTACCCGAAATACCGGATCAAACGTAAAACAATGGATTAAATGATTGAGGTAAAGCATATCACCAAAAGTTTACCTGATGGGAAACAGATACTAAAAGGCATTAGTTTTGTTGCAGAGAAAGGTGACTTTATCGGCATACTGGGACCTAGCGGAGCAGGAAAAACATTGACCATGAGATGCCTTAATGGTCTTACAAAACCGTCGAGCGGCCATATCTACGTTAATTACGAAAACAGGATCAAGGACATCAGCAAATGCAGGGGAAGGGAGCTCAGAGAGATGAGGCAAAAAATTGGGGTCATATTCCAGGGTTTTAATTTAGTGAAAAGATTATCTGTGCTTGACAATGTGATGATTGGCAGATTAGGACAGATTAATTCGTTACGGAGTTTGTTTTATGGATTCACCGATAGTGAAGCCAAGGAGGCGCTTCAGGCGCTCGAAAATGTTAAAATCGCCCACCTGGCCCATCGCAAAGTGGCCTCTTTAAGTGGCGGAGAAATGCAAAGGGTAGCCATTGCCAGGGCCATTTTTCAAAATCCTGTCATGCTGTTGGCCGACGAGCCAATTGCCAACCTGGATCCCAGTAATGCAAAAAAAATCATGAAATTATTAAAACCTCTGGCGCAAGAGATGCCGGTGATCGGCGTATTTCACCAACCAAAAATTGCTTCGGAATATTGCAACAGAATAATTGCCATTAAAAATGGGATTGTAGTATACGATGGTAGCCCTAACCTATCGGAAAAAAAGCTGGAGGAGATTTACGGTGAAGAGTTCAATGCTTTGGAAGAAGCAACGATGACCCCCACACTAGCTTATTCATAATGACGACGCTTCAAAGGCAGAAAACGCTTGGAAAGATCCTTTCTTTTATCGCGTTTTGCATACTGGTTTATTATGCCGCAAAATTATGTCGCGTAGATTATCGGATCTTTAAAAGTGGTATTTTCGAGGGCTTTCAATTTATTCAGGAATTGTTTCCTCCTGACTTTGGCGCTTTAGGAGAAATGTTATATCCCGCTTTTGAAACCGTATTGATAGCCCTATTGGCCACGATACTCGGAGCGCTGATCTCATTACTGCTGGCCTTTGGCGGTGCTGCTAATTTGGCCCCTGCATGGCTTAAATTTGTGAGTAGATTTATTATGGTCGCAGAAAGAGCACTGCCTGAGATTGTGATTATTTTACTGCTGGTGGCGGCATTAGGCCTGGGAGCCTTTCCGGGCGTTGTAGCGCTCGCCATTGGGTGCCTGGGTATGCTGGGAAGATTATTTGCAGATGCCATTGAAGAAGTAAACCCCAAAACAATGGAAGCTGTAACATCTGTAGGCGCCTCAAAAATGCAGATCATTCAATATGTAGTGCTGCCGGAAGTGATGCCTTCCCTGATTTCAAATGTTTTGTTCAGGTTTGAAGTAAACATAAGGCTTTCAGTACTTCTTGGCGCTGTCGGTGCCGGTGGAATCGGTTATGAGATATTCTATTCTTTTCAACTGCTGGAATATGAAAGAGCCAGTACTGCTATACTGGTGGTACTTTTTCTGGTTTTCTCATCAGAAAGATTGTCAGATTATTTAAGAAAGAAAATATTACCCACAGGGAAATTAAAATGACTGCAACAATTGCTAAAAAACATTTGCCCTCTGAAAAGTTAAAAAAGAAAGTCACATGCTTTTCCCTATTCGCCATAGTCTTAGTGGCACTTTCCGTACAACTGGAATTTAATCCTGCTCTTTTTTTTACAGAAGGACATCATTTGATCAATCTTCTCAATGAGATGCTGCCTCCCAACATCAATATATTATGGGAGAGACATAACATCTTCGCTTCCGTGCAAGAAACAATCGCTATGGCTTTTCTAGGAACAATCATCGGAGGTTTGATGGCCCTTATCGTTGCCTTTCTCGCCGCAAGGAATACAAGCCCTTCTGTGATCATAAGAATGTTCTTCAGGCTATTCATGTCGGTAGAAAGGGTGATACCTAAATTAGTCACAATCCTGGTATTTGTTATCGCGATGGGGCTTGGGCCATTTGCTGGTATGCTTACTTTGACATTAAGCACCATTGGCATGTTTGGAAAGCTGTTTGCAGATGCCATAGAAGAAGTGGACAATGAGCCTGTTGAGGCGGTATATGCTATTGGGGCAAACAAATGGCAAGCGATCAGATTTAGCATTATACCCCAGGTAATACCCTCATTTATTGCCAATTTCTTTTATGCTTTCGATGTGAACCTAAGAGCTGCAATTGGCTTGGGGATATTTGGCGGAGGAGGTATCGGTTTTGAGATACATATGGCCATGAAGATGCTCCGCTACAGTGATGCGCTGGCCCTGATACTTTTTACCATTGTGTTTATCATGCTTTTTGAAAAAATATCCGATCATTTAAGGGCCCGCATTTTGAATAAAGAAACACTTAGATAATTGCAAATAACTTTATAAATACATGGCCTGCTGCATGAAGTTCTTTTGAGCACCTGAATACGGGAACTTCAGGCGGTTTTAAAATACATACAATGCCCCAATGAAAGTTAGAACCGATTAAATGTACAGTTTAATCATAATATACATTTACACTAACTATCCACTAATAAGTAGCATTGATATTTAGACCGAATCAGTAAAAAACTCAGATGAATAATCATATCCTCTCCAATGCACACGTGATTACTCCCATCGAGGATTTTGAAGGCAGTGTCGTCATTGAAAATGGCATAATTACTGCCATTAAAAAAGGGGTTAACTATCGGGAAGGGATTAATCTTAACAAACGATGGCTTATTCCGGGTTGTATCGATATACATTCGGACTATCTGGAAAAAGAGCTGCACCCACGGCCTAGTGCCAGTTTCAGCATGCCTTTTGCTTTTCATTTCATGGATCAACGAGCGATTGCGTGCGGGATTACTACCTTATTCAATGCGATAAGTTTTTCTGAAAACAGCCAATTAAACAGATCATTTGAAAGTGCCATTGAAAAAGCCAAAGACCTGGATAAGTATTGCCATTCCGGCATGATAAGACACTTTATCCACTCAAGGTTAGATCCAAACTCCACGAGGGTGGTTGAATATCTCGATGAAATGAAGAACATATCCAGTTTAAAACTGGTCGTAATAAATGATAGTATTCCCGGACAAAGGCAATTCAATTTGGAAGATTTAATTGAAAAGAGGGCCAGGCTACTGCAGATTTCTTTTGAGGAAAGTGAAAAATTACTCAAAGCGCAAATTGAAGACAAAAGCCAGGTAGATATGAGGCCGGAAATTCAATCGGCATTCTTGGGTTCGGTACCTTTAGGCAGCCACGACGATACAACCATCGAGCATGTAATGGAAGCCAGGCAACATGGCGCTACGCTGTCGGAAATGCCTACTACTATTGAAGCGGCAAGGAAAGCCAAGGCGCTGGGGATGTGGGTATGCATGGGGGCACCGAACTATGTCAGAGGTGGATCACATTGCGGAAATTTGGCCTGTCAGGATGCCTTGCAAGAAAATCTTGTGGATATGCTTTGCAGCGACTATCACTTTCCTACTGTGCTTGGCGCAATGATCAAAATGGTGAGAAATGGAATCAAACCGAGCATAGCCGTGAATTTCATTTCCTTGAACCCAGCCAAATTCCTGGGAATACACGAAGAAATGGGCTCTATCGAGGTAGGCAAAAAAGCTGATCTCGTAGCCTTCGAAGATGAGGCCGACTTTGCTAAAGTTTCACATGTTTGGGTAAATGGAAAATTGAAGTTTATGGCGGAAAATGAAGGCATAAACGCCATCAATTGGCACAAATGGCAAGATCATTTGTTCTCATAACTGATTTTATTTTTTACTGCGACCTAAACTTTTTTAAAACCAAAATATATAAACTATTCATTGTCATGAAAAAGAAAAACTATCTTACCCTGTTGATCTTAACAATTTCATTTTTGGGTTTCGGCATCGATAAGAGGGACGAGGGAAAAAAGAAAGTATTGATAATCAGTTTTATAGAAGATAACTTCGACACAGACATTTATTCTAAGGAAAAAATAGCCAAAAAAAACAAAATTGTGGAAGAAGAAGTGCTAACACTGTATAACCAAAAAATCTCATCGATATTTACCAAATACGCTGGTGTTGAAATCAGTTATATCCCTTGTCCTTCAAAAACCTTTTTCGCTTTGAAAGAAAAAATATTTTTTAAAAATAAGAAGCTCCGAAAGGAGAAAGAAGGAGTGGCCACTGACCTGTCAAATATTAGCGTTGAGGTCTTTAATGGTTTTTTGGAGGAGTTCGATGCTGATTATGTACTGTTCCTTAACGCCTATCAAATGGCCTGGATAGGCGATCCGCAATATAAGCTGGAAAACAAAATTCATTATTCGGCCTTTAAAAGAAATAAAGAGGAAATACAAACAAATGTATATACTTTTTCAACGCCTGACCTTATGTCCATCATGCAAATGACCAAAAAATATCAAAAAGCCGTGATGAAAATATCGGCCGGTTTAACCGACGTTAATTCCTGATCAAATACCATTTCAGTTTTTATTTGAAATGTATGGGGCACGTATGATAGTTATTAGCCTGAAATTAGCTTATAGTTAACTTGAATTTCGACTTAATGAAGCGAATTTTTACAGGCTTGGCGTATTTTTAACCAACGCTTCAAAAAGGGAAAAAAAGCGGACAGCTTCTGTTGCGAGATCTCACCGACACCATACACCGTCACTTATAAAGGCTTAATATTTTTTTAAATAATTGACAATATCACGCTAATTAGGTTAGAATAATTTGCTCCCGCAAAATCTAAACTATGAAAACGATGAAAAAACTAGCTACCACTTTTATTGCTTTGGTAATGTTATTAAATCTTAGCTTCGCTCAAACGGGTATTCTTTCCGGAAGAGTCGTGGATGCCACAGGATCTTTGCCAGGCGTGAATGTTTTCCTGAAAGGTACTGCCATAGGGAGTGTTACCGACAAAGAAGGAAAATTTCGTATTATTAATTTACCACAAGGTAAACAAAACATTGTTATGCAATTTATCGGTTATGATGCCCTTGAAAAAGAGATTGAAATTAAAGCCGGGCAAGATGTTTCTCTGGGCACTGTTTCACTTTCCGAAGCTTCCACAAAGCTGGAAGAAATAGTAATTCAAAGTACATTTATGCAGGGGCAAATGAAGGCCTTGAACATCCAAAGGATATCGCCGAATATCATGAATGTGCTGGCATCTGATGCCATTGGCAAGCTTCCTGACAGGAATGCAGCGGAAGCAGTACAACGAATATCAGGTGTGGCCATAGAAAGAGATCAGGGAGAAGGACGTTTTGTCTTAGTTCGCGGAACACCCATTCAATGGAATTCGACACTTATCAACGGTGACCGCATGCCTTCCACGCTATCGGGTGACAGAGGTGTGCCACTGGATATATTCCCGTCCGAACTCATTCAATACGTGCAACTTTCAAAAGCAATTACACCTGACATGGAAGGTGATGCGATCGGTGGATCTGTAAACTTTATAACAAGAACATCTCCACAGAAAAAGATCATGAATGCCTCATTAGCAGCCGGATATCACGGTAATTCAAATTCACGAATTCTCAACGGATCAATCATCATCGGAGATAGGGTGCTGGACAATAAACTGGGATATATATTTTCTGCTGCCACCTGGAACAGGGACTGGGGTTCCGATAATTATGAGGTGGTCTATAACACCTCCGAAGCTGAAAAGTTTGCCATCAACGAACTTCAGCTAAGGGACTACATTGGCAACAGAACCACCTGGGGTTTCAATGCCGGGATAGATTATGCGTTTAACCCGGGCAGTAAAATGTATATTAAAGGTATCTGGACAGATTTTTTAGATGATGAAGAACGCAGAAGAACCAGATTCAGATTCAATAACAACAGGGTAGAACACGCTTTTACACATGCTATATATCATTCCCGGTTTAGGGGATTAGAACTAGGCGGAGAGCAGCAATTATCTGAAAAGCTCCAGGCGGAATGGAAGGTATCCAGCTATGCTTCCAGGTTTTGGTATGACAGTCCTACAGATGGAAGCAGGCCATTCCTTTTCGATGGTCCTCCGCCAAAAACAAGTGAGGACAGGGGGTATTATATTTCCACATTTCGGCAAAGCAACGTCGAATACGGAGGTCTGTCCTCTGACGGCAACAAATACTTCGCCTATGATGCCCCTGATGGCGTAGGCGTTACAGACTTCGAAAACATTCAACCCGAACTTCTCACACCTTTAAGTGCTGAAAGTTCAAGATTCACCAACGCACTCGCCTATGGCAGATGGACACGGGAAAGAGACATCACGGGAAAACTCGATTTCTCATATAACGCCTCAGACAAGATAAAGCTAAAGTTTGGAGGAAAATACAGGACAAAGGCGAGATTAAATAACGCTCCGCTAACGATGTATTTACCCGAATCGGATATGTTCATGACAGACTTTGCGCTTGAAGAGTTTCCGAAAAGAGGTGGTTTTCTTAAAGAAATCGGTGGCATCTATGACGATTTGCTTGTCGACTACCCAACTTTAGAGGCGAATTACCAAATAACCACAATGCCGGGGATACAGCGAGTCGTGCAACCCTTTGACGGACCGGACAGGGCTACCGAAAGCTACGATGCGACCGAAAATGTTACAGCAGGGTATGCAATGGCTGAATGGCAGGTATCCCTAAAATGGATGGTACTTGGCGGAGCAAGACTGGAACATACTTCGATTAACTACGACGGATATTCGGTGGATGAAAACGACAATGTATCACCTGTTAACGCACAAAGATCTTTTGATGCGTTTCTGCCCATGTTACATTTTAAATACTCACCTCAAAGCAATACAAACTTACGTTTAGCAGCTACCCGGACTTTTGCCAGACCTGATTTTATTAGCTTAAGCCCTAGTCAGTCCCTTGATTTCGGTGACAATGAAGCGGTAATCGGAAACCCTGATCTCGCCCCAACTTTTTCGTGGAATTTCGATCTCCTGGCAGAGCATTATTTTAATAACGTGGGTGTGGTGGCAGCAGGCGTCTTCTATAAAGATATAACCGATGCCATTTTTGACGCAAATACACAAGGAACCATAGATGGTGTTGTTTTCAACCGAATTACAAGACCTGAAAATGCTTCAGATGCATGGTTGTTTGGTTTTGAAATAGGCATACAACGAAGATTAAACTTTCTACCGGGGTTTGCCAGTGGCTTTGGCGTCGATTTGAATTATACCTATACCGATTCTGAAGTACAAGTACCCGGCAGGGACCAAAAACAGCAATTGTTTGGCCAGTCAAAAAATATTTACAACGCCACTTTATTTTATGAAAAGTATGGTTTGATGGTTCGGTTTGCAGCAAATTTTAAAGGATCATACCTGGATGAATTGCAGGGAAGCGGCCCGGATCAGGATCGGTTCTATGATAAAAACTTAAACCTTGATTTCTCAGCAGCATATAGCATTTCCCAAAAGGTGAGGCTTTTCGCTGAGGTAAACAACATTTTAAATGAGCCACTGAGATATTATCACGGAATTGAAAACAGACCGGAGCAGGTGGAGTGGTACTCGGCCAGGGGTCAGGCAGGAATAACTTTAATCTTGTATTAGTCTCGATTTGAATAGCAGATCACCTAAATCTATCAATAAAGGCATAAGGTTATTCCCACAAAGTATATACCTTATGCCTTGACTATATTTTGCTATCTCCCGGATTGTGAATACACAAACCTGCGATTACTAACCAAACAAAAGAAATGTATTATTCGTGTAAGACAGTTGGCCTGTTATGAGATGGATAATTAGTAATAATATCCACAAATCGATCTCCTGAGATAGTCAGCGCATGGTCATTTTTTAGCCTGATAAGATTGGGGGCCGCAAAGTTATCGAACATTCTGCTTCTGATGATCCGCTGCTCAATTTCCGAATCGGTTTCCCTGCCCCGGTTTCTTAGCCTTTCTTTAAGGACGGTTTCACTGACTTCTACAAGA
Organism: Cytophagales bacterium; assembly: GCA_022360015.1. GTDB lineage: Bacteria > Bacteroidota > Bacteroidia > Cytophagales > Cyclobacteriaceae > Agaribacillus. The sequence goes on along the minus strand of JAKSDQ010000302.1, from coordinate 30,141 downwards.
ATTGTGATCATATCAGGGTATATTGCCAGCGCTTTTTGCAAATAACCCCTGGAACCATTCACAACAGTATGATATCCGGCCTCGATCCAGTCATCAATCTCTCTGCTAATGCCGTAAAAATTGCTGTGACTTTCCCACCATAAGGCAAAAAAGGATTGGCTTAGCTTTTTCTTAAAATCTTCCGGTTTAATGGAAATATGGTCTTCCCCTCCTGCATCTTCAGGCCGCGTAATGTATCTTCGAACAAAGATGGTCTTTTTGCCCCCTGTTTTTTTTTTCGCATAGCTAATGAGTGTGTCCTTACCGGCACCCGAAGGGCCAACAACATAGAAAAGCTTTCCTTTACTCATATTATATCTGATCTGATTGTGCCGGAGATAAAAACTGATGGGCTATTTGCAAATCATGGCATGCCCTTTCTTCCCGCATACTCGCCGTAACGAACTGCATCACATCGCTTCCTGCCTTCTTCACCGCATCGACAGGAGACAAATGCTGAAAAAAACAATAATGAATAAAAAGAGCGGCAAAAGCATCGCCGGTTCCGGAATAAGAACAACCTGAGTAAGTCTGCCGAACAACCGACAATCTTTCCCCATCGAAGACATAGTTGTTGATAATTTCGTTGACCACCTCACCGGTAATCACATACTGCATTCCGGGAAATTTATTGCCTAAGCGTTTTAGAATCACATCCAGGCTTGCGGCAAAGTCGTAGCCCATGATCAGCCTTAACTCTGTTTGGTTGGGTAGCGCCCAATCTGCTAACGCCAATAACCTTGCATGCCCGGTAATGATCGATGCATTGACATAAGCGCTTTCATTATCTCCGCAAACCGGATCCACAACCACAGCCCTGATCATTTCCCTGAACTTCTGCAATACCTCGATGATGATATCAACCTGTAAGACATCATCGAGATAGCCCGTGTATACAATAAGCGTATAGCTATTTTTCTTTGCCATGATCATAGTTTCGTACAGAAAATCTTTGAAGGGAATAGCAAATCTTCTGTGGCCATCCATATTGCCTAGGCCGCTTATTAACAGCGTAGGTACCGGAATTATTCTTGTACCAAGTATACTCATTAAGTTTTTCAGACCGGCATTTCCGGTACTTGATAAACTGCTAATGGCCAGCACTTTGAAGTTATCACTCACCTCACTGTATTTTATATTTTGCATAAAGTCCAAAATGATCACTGGCATACATACCATTTTCAGCCTCGTTGAGTACCACTTGGCTATCGACAACAGCTAATGATGTGCTTGGGGTATGCAGAAGCAATTGCATCTTTGGTGCTTACTTTCCCGTTAGTCGTATGAAAAACTTCCTGGCATGCCAGGAGATCAGGATCTATTTTTTTCAAACCATCGATCAAGGTTTGTATCCTTTGGTAATACTCACCATCACACTTCCAGGTATTGATAGACATCAATCTTATTTCCATATTGCATGAAATATAAAAAGCATATATGGGTTTGTTATTAGCCTATAATTAGTTTATGATTAATTTGAAACTTGAGTGGTAAACTACGCTCTTGGTCAGATCAGGGCTTTATTTCGTTGAAAAAAAATATAGTGGCCACAACCGAACCTTATCCCCCATCATTTCCTTTTCGGGCAATAAGACCGTAGCATGGCAGATAAATCCCGGAGATCATTCAAAAACCCGGATAACTTAGATAAAATTATTGTTTACCAGTAAAAACAATCAGGGAATTTCTGTTTCATTCATCTTTAGGATACCGATGATACAGAGGATAAAAAGGGATTTGTCAACTGTAAATTTTATTCCACACCCTTCCATAACTTTTGCTTTTTCATAATAGAGGTAACTATAAATATGATCAATAATAATGTCTTTGATCTTTTATGACTTTAGCTGAACCATCGTAGATATTACTTGTCCAAAGTCTTAATATATTTTTGACCACATCAACTTGCAATGCCAAAAAGCTTTTTCCACCAAGGCCGGGTACGTAGTTGCATTTCGTTGCGGGTAATCATTACCAGCTCCCTGATTTCAGCAGTTTGTTGCCTCATTTCAACCGTTTGAAGTTTTAACTCTTTTACACCCTCCCAGGCCGCACTAGCAAGCCTTTTGGTTTCGATTACCTCCTGATTTAACAGTTTTAATATTTCGTTATCCATTGTTTTAATCTGCTTTAGTTTTAACCAATAACTCAGACATATCTACGTCTAAGAAATCAGCTATCTTTTTTAAATCCGATAGATGAGGTTGACTTTTGTTATTACAAATTGATGCAATGGCGTTTTTACTTCGACCAATGGCCTCAGCTAATCGCACCTGGGTAATACCTTTTTCTACCAGCACTACTTTTATTCGATTTAATTTTTCTGCCATAATTTATAATGTATACGCAAATTTAGCCAAAAAGGTATAAATACAAAAATGAATTGTATAAATAACAGTTTGAAAATTTTATATACAAAAATAAATTCACTATATGTATTCAAGTTACAACTGAATTCAACCACTTGTTACAATGAAAAACTTATCAAATCTACAACAGGCAAATGAGGTTTTAGAAACCTTCATCCCCTATGTGCTAGCCATAAACGCCGGTATCGTAATGTACAATTTTTTTAAAGCCCAGGTGTATAATCGGCAATCCCAGCAGCTTAGGCGGAAAAAGCGAACCATTTGGGAGATAGCTGGCTTTCTCTACTGATTGGGAAACGGAGAAATTAGCTGAATTACTTCAGCAGATGAAAAAGTATTCATGGGTATTGCTGGTTAGGTCGAAGTATTAAATTAAGAAAATTTATCCGGAATTGAAAGCTAAGGCTCGGAGAATTAAAAGAAAGTAAAGAACAAAGATTTTGGTATAGAAGTTAGTCTAATTATACCAATCCTTTGGTTTTATAGTATTATCTTTTACAATTTTCTCAATTTCATCCATGATAGGGCAAAATCCTATAGTTCTAATGATATCTTCAAACTTTAGACAAACAGTGTGCCAACATTTATAAATGAATCAGAGAGTAACTCCATTTTTTTACCGATTTCAGAAGCTTTTGGGATCCATTTGCCAGGCAATTTATCGGATCTGTTAGTGGTTGTTATTTGAATGATTACCCGCTCCCTGTCCCCATCTAATTGATAAATCAGTCCTGGCCTGGTCTTTACTTGAATTTCTCCATTGTGATTTTTATAGGGAAAATATACTAATACAACTTCACCAACGTCGTATCTTGGCATTAATTAAAGATATTCTTTTTCATAGATATCGTAATCATCATTATCCCAATCTTGAACTTCAGAATATGTATTCACTAATCGTTCAATTTGGTCTTTGGATGGTTTACGATGAAGTTCGGGATAAGCAGCTTTTTTTAAGACCTCCTCTGCTGACTTGAGGCTTTTTACAAATTTACGTAGTTGCCATATTACAGGCTTATATAGATAGATAAAAAGTAGAATGGCTGAACTTGTTTCTTACAAGTTTAGATAAATCCCTATATGCTTGCTCATAAAGAAGATGCCATTCTATCAATTCCTTATCTGTCATATTAGGGATGTCATTGTAAATTTTTTGAGTAGCCTTCCGGTTTTACTATCTAATATACAAGGCAGCAATTTTTTTATCAGAGGTCGCGAGCGGATTCGAACCGCTGTACGAGCTTTTGCAGAGCTCTGCCTAACCACTCGGCCACACGACCTTATTTTTTTAGATGATCAAATCTATAAAGTTTTTAATTTTTGTTCAAAATTTCCCTTGATATTTTTAAAAAAGCTATCGAATGGGCTAAAAAAAGGATATTTGCACATATCAAAATAATTTGCTGTTACGCAAAACACATCTTGATGCCACCCTCGATCCCCAAGGGGCGTGTAAAGTCTTGGTTTTTTTTCAAGGGGGCGTATACCCCCCTGAGATGATTTGCATTTATAAAATAAAGACTTTACTCTTCGGTTTTTTCTTCTTTGGCCTTTTCGTCGACCTCTTCCTTTACCTCGGCAGTAGCCTCTCTTTTGATGGCTTCTTCCTCTTCCGTTTGCTCTCCTATCGCTTCTCCGGCAACTTCAGCTTTCACCTCCTCTACCGCTTTTTCCTCCGCTTTGGGCTCCTCGATATCTTGCGCGGGTTTTTCGGCTTTAGGCTCCTCCACTACCTCAGCCTTAACTTCTGCCGCCTCAGTTGCAGCGGATCCTGCTGCCTTATTTTCTACGGAAGCCTCTTTAACGGTTTTGGGCTCGCCAGCGGTTGTTGCCTCTTTTGTCTCCCCGGGTTTTTCCGCAGGCTTTACCTGGCCCTTAACCTCTGATTTAGCTTCCGGTGCTTTTTTCTCCGCAGGTGGTGGAGCGGTCTTGCCTTCCATCTGGCTTTTCAGCGCAGACAAAGCCTCCAAATCTCCAAGGGTAGACTTCTCAGACTCCTTGTTGATTTTATCGATGGTGCTCTTAGGTGATTTTTTGCGCTTCGATCTGGAAGATTCCGGTGGTGCGGAATGCACATTGGTATGTGACATGACAATCCGCTTGTCATCTTTGGAAAACTCAATGACTTTAAAGGGCAACGTCTCACCTGCCTCAGCAGTGCTACCATCTTCTTTCACAAGATGTCTTGTAGTGGCAAACCCTTCAATACCGTAAGGCAATTCCAAAACGGCCCCTTTATCGGTTTTGCTCAAAATCGAACATTTGTGCTCCGAACCTATCGTAAAGACAGTCTCGAAAGTATCCCACGGATTTTCTTCCAACTGCTTATGGCCAAGGGCTAACCTTCTGTTGTCCACATCCAACTCCAATACCTGCACTTCCAGTTCGTCTCCTACTTTTACAAACTCGGACGGATGTTTGATTTTTTTGGTCCACGACAGGTCGGAAACGTGTACAAGGCCGTCAATACCTTCTTCCAGTTCTATAAACAAGCCAAAGTTAGTCAGGTTTCTGACAATACCTTTATGTCTGGTACCAACGGCATATTTTGTTAATACATTCTGTTTGGTCCATGGGTCTTCAGTCAGTTGCTTGATACCCAGTGACATTTTTCTTTCCTCCCTGTCCAGTGTCAACACTACGGCTTCCAGCTTATCACCGATGTTGATAAAATCCTGCGGATTTCTCAGGTGTTGCGACCAGGACATTTCCGAAACGTGAATCAGACCTTCCACGCCTGGCTGAATTTCCAGGAAGGCTCCGTAATCCGCCACATTGACGATAGAGCCGCTTACTTTGGATCCGATTTGAATATCTTCCGGTAGAGAATCCCATGGATGGGCCGTTAATTGCTTCATGCCCAGAGAAATACGCTTCTTGTTATCATCAAAATCCAACACTACCACGTTCACCTTCTGATCCAGTTGAAGCACTTCTTCGGGATGATTAATCCTGCCCCAGGAAATATCTGTAATATGCAATAATCCGTCAACGCCTCCAAGATCGATGAACACGCCAAAGTTGGTCATGTTTTTGATGACACCTTCAAGTACTTGTCCTTTTTCAAGGTTGTTGAGGATTTCTATTTTTTGTTTTTCAAGATCTTTTTCTATCAGCACCTTATGCGAAACGACCACATTGTCGTTGGAGTAGTTGATTTTTACAACTTTCACTTCCATTTTATTGCCCACAAACACATCGAAGTCCCTGATAGGCTTGACATCGATCTGTGATCCGGGCAGGAAGGCCTCCACACCAAATATATCGACGATCAAACCTCCTTTGGTTCTTCTTTTCACCATGCCCTCAATCACTTCGTCTTTATCCAGGGCCTGCTGTATTTGCTCCCAGGCTTTAACAATTTTGGCTTTTCTTCTGGAAAGTACCAGTTGTCCATTCGCGTTTTCCTGCTCTTCAATGTAAACCTGTACTTCATCGCCTATTTTCAGGTCTTCCAAATCTCTGAATTCAGAGGCTGAAACCAGGCCGTCAGACTTAAATCCAATATTCAGGATAACATCACGGTCAGATATACCTACAACGGTACCTGTGACCACTTCCTTTTCCTGTATTTCATTTAGGGTACCTTCGTACAATTTAATCAATGCCTCTTTTTCTTCATCAGAATAATTCTCCCCAAATCCTTTCGGTTCAACATTATCCCAATCAAACTCTTCTGGTGTTTCGCTCATAGTGTATTTTTAAGCTGTAATCTTACAATAGTCATTTACCTTAAGCAGGCAAAAACTAAGGTTTTCGTTTAACAATTCCCGCATTGGCAGGACCATCCTTTTTGAATGGAGTGCAAAGGTAGTAAAAATTTACGTACCTGTTACTAATGGGGGTAAATATTTTCACTTTAACGGTGTTACCGTCACGTTTTCCAAATTAATGTGGGAGAGTTTGGTCAACTGGTTGTCTTCATACAACTGATCATAGTCGCTTAATGGGGTATCTTCCGAAGTATATTTATAGTTAACATGATCGGTAAACAATATTTCCCCCACTCTTCTCCGGTTATGGACTTCCCTGAATCGTGTACCTCCTCCATCGACTTCGTATTCATAAGCGAAATAGTCCATGGTGTAGGAGTCTTTATTAATCCAGTAAACAAAAACATCGTTATAGTCTTCCCCACCGCCTTCTTTTTCAAATGAAATCCGGATTTTGTGGTATTTCTGGCCATTCAGAGAGCACATACCTACATATTTTTTCCTGACGGCCTCATCATTTAAGACAAAAGGGGTCATCGCAAAATAGGCCACCGAATTAACAGACCGGGCATATTTTGCTTTCATACTATCAGGAATATTGATCTTTACGCCATTTAACATGCGATAAAAACCTTCATTGTTTAATACATCTTTGAAATCGCCCAGTGAATCTTCAAAAGAACGCGTATATTCAAACCAGCTATCTTTCTTCAAAATAGTGTAGTGCCGGTCCCGGAAATCAAATGCGATCAAAACATTATTATAAAATTCACCTCCGTGCTTTTCGATGGCTTTATCAATAATAACCTGCGGATCCGGCTTTTCGCTACAGGACCAGGCTATTGCCCCTATCACACATATGTAAAGAACCGCCCTGAACCGCAACGGCGGCAAGTGGTTAAAAATCAATTCATCCATAAAAAATTCAACAATCAGTAATTTTATTACGGATAACCCCTACTAAAAGTTAACACGAAATCGAATTTGAAGGATTACCGGTGATTTACATTATTCAAATTTTTATGTATTTTCGTAAATTGTCTATTTTTTTAAACCTATGAAGTTACTATTTGGCGTACTCATGCTCTCTCTTCAGCTTTTAATGATTGTTTGTGCCCGATTTGATATACCTAAATACTTCTGCTGGGCTCCTCACGATCAACAATGTATTTATCATTTATCTGTAACCATCGATGGAAAACCTTTGACCAGTAAACAAATCAACGAAAGATATCATCTAAATACCTGGCGATATTGGAACAACGGTGCTTATAAATGGGTAAATCTTGAATCCAGGTCCATTAAAAATGTAAAAAATATTATCAGGCAATACGAAGCAACCTATGGAAATAATGACCGGACCAAAGTTGTTTTAAGTTATCGTATTAATGGCGGCCAGGAACAAACCTGGCAATGGCAGCCGCAACAATGACATGAATTCTGCCCGTTACAATCCTCTCAAATTAAGCGGTACTGATTTGCCATCGCACCTGTTACTGATGGTAAAATTGCTTACACTGGCCCTGATCGGTAAAGGTTATATTCAGCATTTACCTCAACCCTTTCTGCCCTTTTTACCGGTATTTGACCATATTCACGGGGTTTTGTTTCAGATAACTCTCAAAACTTCCTTTATCATTGCGGCGCTGTTATTGTTTACCAATCAAAAAGTCCGATTGAGCTGCTTTGTTTTGGGAAGTGTATTTCTGTTAGGCACGCTTTCTTCAAAAACTTATTATTCCAATGCCAAATTTTTTTGTGGCCTTATATATATTCTGACGGCTCTGAGTGAAAGCAAAGGCAGACCCTGGCTTATTCATGGGCAACTTATTATTATGTACTTCGGCTCCGGGATCAACAAAGTACTGGACATCGACTGGCGTACGGGTCAATATTTCGATCATTGGATGATACATGTTATTCACGCCAAATCTTATGAACTTTTAGCGGATCTGTCATCTCATGAATTTATTTCCAAAATGCTAAGCTGGAAGACCATGATTATTGAAATTGTTGTCTTGCCGGTTACTTTGTTTTTCCGGAAATGGCAAGCTGTTGGCGTGTGGATAGGAATCGTTTTCCATTCGCTGGCATTTTGGATGTCTGGGTTGAGTTTTGGTGTCTTTATGGCAGCCGCTTTGATCTCCTACCTGGCTTTTGCACCCGATTCACCTAGGGTTTATGTACATGGTTTAGGGGACAGCCTTCTTGCCCGCGTACTGAAAAGCATCCTCCGGGCATTTGATGTGGATGAGCGGTTTATTTTTTCGGAGGAAAAGGATGGGCAGGATTCTACAGGTGTAAATATTAAACTCCTCAGCGAAAATGGCTGGCTGACAAGGTTAAACCAGTGGCGGTTGTTAGCCATTTATCACCCTTTAACCTATATTTTGCTGACTGTTTTTTTTAGCATTACTTTTCTTCCCAATATTTTTCAGCACCTAGCTACAATGGCCTGCCTGATATTGTTCTTCCCATTTTATGGCGCTTTCAAAGGATTTTCAGGCAAGGTCAATTAGCTGATTTCCTCTGTTAAAAATTGCTTTAGCACCTTCCATACGTTTTCTGCTACAATTTTATGACCTTTCTCGTTGGGGTGAATACCATCCGGCTGATTAAGGTGGGGTTCCCCGCCAACGCTTTCCAATAAAAAAGGGATAAGTGCCACCTGGTTTTTTTCAGCAATTTCAGGAAATATAGTCCGGAATGAGGCCGTATACTCCGGCCCCATATTCGGGGGAATCTGCATACCTGCCAATATTATCTGGCAATCCGGATATTTTGATCTTATTTTGTCAATCATTTGTTGCAGGTTCTTTCTGGTTTCTTCAGTACTTATCCCGCGTAGTCCATCATTTCCCCCCAATTCCAGTACGAAAATATCCACTTTCTGATTGAGTACCCAGTCAATCCTGGTATTGCCGCTGGCAGTAGTTTCTCCGCTGAGTCCCGCATTGATGACCTTATATTTTAAGCCCAAAGAGTCTATTCTTTGTTGGAGAAGCCCCGGAAAAGCTTTGTCTGGCTCCAACCCGTAGCCAGCGGTCAGGCTATTTCCAAAAAATAAAATCATTTTCTCCTCTGACTTCGTCTGTGGAGTATTATTTTCGATTGGATGGGCTACTTCCTGTTTTTCTCTGTTGCCGGTAGTATTATTGCAGGCCGCAACCCCCAAAACAAATAAAAATGGCAACAGTTTATACACAACTTTTTCCATAAAACACGCATTATTTCATTCCGGATAACTACTAACCACTGATGAGTATAGTTGACCTTTCATAGGATTAATATTCACTTTGTACGATATTTACAAACAACTAAGTTACCAATTCGTTTTAATATTCATTGGTTGTTAAATAAACGCAATTCTTACTTCTTAATTAACCGCTTACAGATAATTAAAGTTTTAAATACCAAACCGAAAAAATGTTAGCCGTAAAAAATTTAACAAAAACATATCAAAGTGGCCATCGCACGTTGACGGTGTTGGATGATATTAGTTTTGAAATTAACCCCGGTGATACCTTCTCCATCGTGGGGCCTTCAGGCAGTGGCAAGACCACGTTGTTAGGGTTATGTGCAGGGCTTGACCGGGCCACCAGCGGCTCAATTACACTCAACAATATTCTACTTGACCGCCTCAATGAAGATGAACGGGCGTTTGTCAGAAATCAACATGTAGGATTTATATTTCAGAATTTTCAATTGATCCCCACTCTGACGGCCCTGGAAAATGTTATGGTGCCACTAGAATTAAGGGGTGAAAAAAATGTCAGGGATAGGGCTTTAAAACTGCTGGAAAGGGTGGGGTTAGCTGACAGAAAGCATCATTACCCTGCTCAATTGTCGGGCGGGGAGCAACAAAGGGTATCGCTGGCCAGGGCTTTTTCCAACGAACCCAAAATCCTATTTGCTGATGAGCCTACCGGTAACCTGGATGAAGAAACCAGTGATAAAGTGGTGAAACTGATCTTTGATCTGAACAAAGAAGCAGGCACTACTTTGGTTTTGGTAACACATGATATGGATCTGGCGAGTAAAACCCAAAGGGTTATAAGAATTAAAGGTGGAAAGTTAGTTTCAGACAGTCTGCTGACTCCCACAGGTGAAAATAAGTTTTAACAGTCTCACAGTAATAAAACCCAAACCTTTTTAATGAAATCAGTATTGTTATTTTTTGATCGATGGTTGTGGCAAATGGCATGGAGAGACAGCCGTAAAAACCGTTCCAGATTATTGCTATTCATCTCCTCTATCATTCTGGGGGTTGCCGCTCTTGTAGCCATCAATTCATTTCGCGAAAATCTAAAAAAAGACATTGACCGTCAGGCAAAAATGGTGCTCGGCGCTGATTTGGTACTAAGAAACAACCAACCACTCAGTGACTCGACGCAGTTGTTACTCGACTCTATCGGTGGTCAGCAGGCGCATGAGCGAAGTTTTGCTTCCATGATCTATTTTCCACGCACCCACGATACGCGGCTTGTGCAAGTCAGGGCACTGGGTGGGGATTTTCCCTTTTACGGCGACATTGAAACAGCGCCTGAATCCGCCAGTGGACAGTTTAGGGTGGGCCAAAAGGCACTGGTTGATCATACCTTGCTGCTGCAGTTCAATGCTGACCGGGGCGACTCGGTTAAAGTAGGCAATTTGTCTTTTTATATTGAAGGCCGGATAAAAAAACTACCCGGACAAAACGGTATCGCCGCGACCGTTGCACCTCCGGTATATATACCGCTGAAGTATCTCGAGCAAACCGGACTGCAACAAAAGGGTAGCCGGATTCAATACCGTTATTATATAAAACTGCCGGAAGATACCGATGTCAAGGAACTGGTTAAAAACATCAGGCCAAGGTTAAGAAGTGAGGGAGTGGGGATAAGCACGGTGGAATCAACCAAAAATGATCTTGGGGATGCTTTTGACAATTTATCCAAATTTTTAAACCTGGTGGCTTTTGTGGCCTTGTTACTGGGTTGTGTCGGTGTAGCCAGTGCGGTACACATTTATGTGAGGGAAAAGTTGGCTACAGTAGCTATTTTGAGATGCCTCGGCTTGAAAGGCATACAGGCACTTATGATATATTTGATCCAAATTGCGGTGATGGGATTTATCGGGGCGGTAATCGGAGCCGTACTCGGTAGTCTGATTCAGACCACGCTTCCTTATGTTTTAAAAGATTTTCTCCCAATAGAAATTGAGTTGGCCATTTCCTGGGCAAGCATAGTCCGGGGCATCGGTATTGGTATCTTTATATCCCTGCTGTTTGCTATGATTCCCTTGCTTGGAATTCGCAAAGTATCGCCGTTGCTTACTTTAAGGGCATCTTTTGAAGACACACAGCAGAAAAGTGACCGTGTAAACTGGTTTGTTTATGCGTTGATAACCACTTTTATTTATGTGTTTTCATTGCTGCAAACCGGAGGTTGGCTGGACGCTTTATTTTTCTGCCTTGGGCTCGGTGTATCTTTCTTAATATTGACCGCGGTGGCACGGCTCATTATGTGGGTGGTAAGAAAGTACTTCCCCGTATCCTGGAGCTTTACCTGGCGCCAGGGGTTGGCCAATTTGTATCGTCCCAATAACCAAACTTTAATCCTGATTATATCGGTGGGACTGGGCACTGCCCTGATTACCACTTTATATTTTACACAAAGCCTGCTTCTGGACAAAGTGTCGTTGTCCGGTATCGACAACCAACCCAATATGGTGATGTTTGATATTCAAAGTAATCAAAAAACAGCTTTGAATCGCCTGACTTCTGATTACGAACTCCCGATTATTCAAGAGGCGCCTATTGTTACCATGAGGCTTACTTCCATAAATGGTAAAACCAAAACCCAGGTGGAGAAGGATTCGCTGAGCGAGATTCCCAGGTGGGCATTTAACCGGGAATACAGGGTCACCTATCGGGATCACCTGATAGACAGCGAAAAGACAGTAGACGGGGAGTGGAGGGGAAAAGTCGAGCAACCGGATGATCCTATTTACATTTCACTGGATAAGGGTTATTCCGAAAGAATGAATGTGAAAATCGGTGACACCTTAACTTTCAATGTACAGGGAGCATTGATCGATACTTATATTAGCCATCTTCGGGAAATTGAATGGAACAGGGTGCAGACCAACTTCCTTGTCTTGTTTCCGGAAGGTGTTTTGGAACAGGCCCCGCAATTTCACGTAATTATGACCCGCACGGAGCAACAAAACGTCTCTGCGCAATTTCAACAGGCTGTGGTGAGAAGTTTTCCTAATGTGTCGGTGATTGACCTCGGGCTCATATTATCGACCATTGACGAGATATTGGGCAAGGTTTCTTTTGTGATCCGGTTTATGGCAATGTTTAGCATACTAACAGGTTTTTTTGTGTTGATCAGTTCTGTCATATTGAGTAAATATCAAAGGATTCAGGAGAGCGTGCTACTACGAACCATGGGGGCAAACCGCAATCAAATTATGAAGATTACTGCACTTGAATACTTTCTTTTAGGAAGTTTGGCCTCGGTTACCGGCATCGTCATTTCAATGATCAGTAGTTGGCTTCTGGCATATTTTAGTTTTGATGCCAGCTTTACGCCAAACATTTTGCCAATTCTGGGTGTCTACGTGATCATCACTTCCCTAACAATCATTATCGGTATACTAAACAGCCGTGGCATCCTGAGTAAACCACCTCTGGAGGTGCTGAGGAGAGAGGTTTGATGTAACTGCAACCAACTACATCCTCGCGGCCATAAGCAGGTTGAGATCCATGTGTTTCAGATTAAATCGATTGGCAATGTGAGCGTTGGTGAGATTTCCGTTATAGGCGTAAACACCTCGCATAAACCACTTGTACGTGAAGATCATTTCTTCCACGCCACCTACTTCGGCAATTTGTAGCAGAATTGGCGTAAAGATGTTACTAAGGGCATTAGAGGCGGTATTGGCTACGCGGGAAGTGAGATTGGGAACGCAGTAATGTATTACGCCATGTTTGATGTAAGTAGGATTTTCATGGGTAGTGATACGGGAGGTCTCAAAACACCCCCCCTGATCGATGCTTACATCGATGATAATAGAGTTGGGCTTCATCGCCGCAACCATTTCTTCACTAACAAAACATCTTACCTTGCCTTTTTCGGCCCTGACGGCACCAATAACCACATCAGCCTGTTTCAGGGCTTCGGAAAGCGTAAGGTTATCCAGAATAGCGGTATGTATCTGATGGCCCAAGGCATGCTTGACACGCCTTAGTTTATAGATATGGTTATCAAAAATTTTGATTTCCGCACCAAGGCCCAGAGCGGTCCTGGCCGCATATTCTGCCACGGTACCGGCACCAAGAATCACTACTTTCGATGGAGAAACCCCGGTAATCCCACCTAAAAGAATACCTTTACCGTCGTGTGCGTTACTTAAATACTCAGCGGCAATCAACATCACCAGGCTCCCTGCAATTTCACTCATAGCCCTGATTACCGGAAAACCCTCGGCTTTATCCTCCAGCATTTCATAACCGATACAGATCAACCGCTTTTTATTAATAGCCTCTATATAATTCAGGTGTTGCTGCCCCATTTGATAGGCTGATATCACTGTCGAGCCGGGTTTGATGTTTTCTATTTCTGCCAAAGACGGTGGTTCGATTTTTAAAATTACATTGGCCGCAAAAACTTCCTGGGCAGCATACTTTATTTTGGCACCCGCATCGCTGTAATCCTTGTCGGTAAATTTTGCTTTTTCACCCGCACCGGCTTCCAGCCACACCTCCTGCCCATTGTTGACCAGCAAAGCCACAGCTTCAGGTGTTAACGGAACCCTGATTTCTTTATATCCGGTTTCCTTAGGAATGCCAAAAACAACAGATTTACGGGATTTTTTTACTTTTAATAATGCCTCTTGCGGATATAAGCTTCCCTCCTGTGCCAATTTCTCAATTTCAGGCTTAAATTGTTTTTTCATACTGTTTCCAATACAATTTTTCTTGTATTATCTGAATTGATCGATATAAATATACGAAGAAATTCATCAGGAATTAAAGCGGGAATTTTTTCCGGCCATTCAATGAAACACACATTTCCGGAATAAAAGTACTCATCTGCCCCGATGTCCATAGCTTCTTCCTCATTGTTAATACGGTAAAAGTCAAAATGATAAAAATAAGTTTCCTGCCTGTCAACATATTCGTTTACCAGGGCAAAAGTGGGACTGCTTACATCATCAATGATCCCAAAAACTTTACACAAAGCCCTGATAAGTGTGGTTTTACCTGTACCCATATCTCCTTCAAAAAGCCATACCTTATAAGTTCCGGCCAGTGCAATGATGCGCTCAGCCACGGCTGGAAGATCTTCTGGTGTTACATGGTCAAAAACTTTCAGAATCTTTCCATTAACCTGCATTTTTAGCGCTTAAAGAGATAATGGGAATGATCATTTCCTCCAATGAGATACCTCCGTGTTGAAAGGTATCTTTGTAATAATTGACATAATAATTATAGTTATTGGGATAGGCAAAGAAGTAATCATCCGTAGCAAAGACATAGGCCGTTGACACATTAATTTTAGGCAGGTGAAAGTGCTCAGGCTTTCTGGCCACCAATACCTTATCTTCTTCAAAAGCCAGGTTTTTACCTTGCTTGTACCTGAGGTTGGTATTCGTATTTCTATCGCCGATGATCCTGAATGGTTTCTTAACCCTGACGGTGCCATGGTCGGTAGTAATAATCAGTTTACCTCCTTTTTCCGATATGATCTTTAACACTTCAAAAAGCGGTGAATGCGAAAACCAGGATTTGGTGATGGAACGGTAAGCCGCTTCGTCCGGTGCCAATTCCCTGATCATTTCCATTTCGGTCCTGGCATGTGAAAGCATATCTACAAAATTGTAAACAATCACATTCAGATCGTTGATCATCAGGTTATTGATACTATCTATGAGTTGCCGGCCCTGGGTCAGGTTTTTAATTTTATGATAGCTATGTTTGATATTCAGCCTGCTTCTTTGAATATTTTTTTCCAGAAACTGATCTTCATTATTATTCTTGCCACCCTCCTCGTCTTCTCCAACCCATAAATTGGGATAAAATTTAGCCATATCAGTAGGCAGCATGCCGGAGAATATGGCATTACGAGCATAAGCGGTGGTAGTGGGCAATATCGAATAGTAGGCCTCCTCACTGTCGATGTCAAAGTAATTGCTGATGCTGGGCTCAAGCACTTTCCATTGATCATAACGCAGGTTATCAATGACAATAAAAAAGGTACTTTGCCCTTCCTTCAATTCAGGAAAAACCTTCTTCCTCATTATATGATGCGACAAAACTGGTTTGTCGACATTGGGATCATTGAGCCAGGTCTCGTAGTTTTCGGAAATAAACTTAATGAAATTGGCATTGGCCTCACCTTTCTGCATATCCAGCACCTCAGACATGCTCTTATTGTCAGTTTGCTCAATCTCCAGCTCCCAGAAAATTAGTTTTTTATATACCTCGACCCACTCATTATGATCCATATGATCATTATAAGCCATGCTGATATTTCTGAAATCCTGTTGATAACTAATGGTCGTGCGCTCATCGATCAACCTTTTGTTGTCTAGTATTTTTTTGACTGATAATAGTATTTGGTTGGGGTTCAAGGGCTTAATCAGGTAATCGGCAATCTTTGATCCTATGGCCTCTTCCATAATATATTCCTCCTCACTTTTTGTAATCATCACCACCGGCAAATTCGGACGTGACGATTTGATATGGTTCAAAGTTTCCAAGCCTGTCATTCCCGGCATATTTTCATCGAGGAAAACTATGTCATATCGTGCCGTTTCACAGGCTTCCAGGGCGTCAGCACCACTGTTGACACCCGTCACATCATAGCCCTTTTGATTTAAAAATAAAATATGTGGTTTTAATAAATCAATTTCATCATCAGCCCACAAAATACTATATCTTTGCATGGTTTATTTTTTTACTTTATTTTGACAACAATCAAATTTAATTAAAAATAGCTTTAAAGATTGAACAAGAAAAAAATCTTTAATGATCCGGTATACGGGTTTATAACGATACCCAGCAACCTTGTCTTCGACATCCTGGAACACCCCTATTTTCAAAAGCTACGAAGGATCAAACAAGTGGGTTTAACCGATTTTGTTTACCCGGGCGCTTTACATACCCGATTCCATCATGCGTTGGGCGCCATGCATTTAATGGCTGTCACTTTAGACAATCTCAAAAGCAAGGGACATCCCATCAGCGAAGTGGAATACGAAGCCGCACTTATTGCCATATTATTGCACGACATCGGGCATGGACCTTTTTCTCATACCCTCGAGAAATCTATTCTTAAAAAAACGCGTCATGAAGAGATTTCATTGCTCATTATGAAATATTTCAACGCAGCTTTCGACGGAAGACTAGACCTGGCGCTAAAGATCTATACGGGACAATACCACCGACAGTTTTTTCATCAACTGGTTTCCAGCCAACTCGACATAGACCGGTTGGATTATCTCAACCGCGACAGCTTTTTCACCGGGGTATCCGAAGGTACCATTGGTGCCGACCGTATTATAAAAATGATGGATGTTCACGAAGATCAGATAGTAATCGAGGAAAAAGGCATATATAGTGTCGAAAATTTCCTTGGCGCCCGGCGGTTAATGTATTGGCAGGTGTACTTACACAAGACCTCCATCAGTGCGGAAAAAATGCTATCAAAAATCATCACCAGGGCAAAAGAACTGGTGCAGGAAAACAAAGATATCTTTTTCACCCCGGCCCTCGGTATTTTTCTGAAAAATGAAATAAGCTCGCAGGATCTTGCCAGCAATCCCACCTACCTGGATGCTTTTTGTAAACTGGATGATTTTGATATCTGGGCCTGTATTAAAATGTGGGTCGATAATACGGATACCATATTATCGACATTGAGCAGGCTATTTCTAAACAGAAAACTTTTTAAAGTGAAAATGTCAAACAAAAAGTTTGATGAAAAAACCATCCACAGATTGCAGGATGCCATCCGCAAAAAATACAATTTATCCGACGGCGAAAGCAACTACTTTATGGACACAGGTTTTTTGACGAATGCAGCCTATATTTCAAAGGGACAGAAAATCAATATACTCACCAAAGACGGAAACTTGATCGATGTAGCAAAGGCTTCGGATTTGCCAAACATCAAGGCAATGAGTAAAATTGTTAAAAAATACTACCTATGCTGGCCCAAAAATGTAAATTTGTATCAAATTTAACTTACACGTAAATGGAATTTACAGTAAAAGATATTGCCAATATATTGAAAGGGGAGGTAATAGGGAATGACGATTTGAAGATAAAAACACTGGGAACCATACAGGAAGCAAAAGATGGTGCCATATCCTTTTTATCCAATCCAAAATACGAAAATTTCATTTACACAACCCGGGCAAGTGCTATCATCGCGAAAAAAGGATTCAGCCCTAAAAAACCTATAACCGCCACCCTAATTCTGGTAGAGGACCCCTATCTTAGTTTCACCATATTGTTGGAAGAGTACCATAAAATCATTAGTTTTCAAAAAACCGGTGTTGAGGAGCCGAGTTTTATGGGGGAGGACAGCATCACCGGGGAAGGAATCTTCCGGGGTGCCTTCAGCTATATAGGACAAAATGTACAAATCGGCGATAATGTCAAGATATATCCCCATGTTTATATAGGGGATCACTCGGTTATTGGGAGTAACACCGTTATACATGCGGGAGTTAAGATTTATGCTAACACCAAAATCGGTAACTACTGCGTTATTCATTCCGGATGTGTGATTGGAAGCGACGGTTTTGGTTTTGCCCCCCAGGACGACGGATCTTACAAGACCATTCCACAGTTAGGCAACGTTGTTGTCGAAGATCACGTGGATATTGGGGCCAATACAGTCATCGATTGCTCCACTTTAAATTCAACAGTAATCCGTGAAGGGGTCAAATTAGATAACCTGATCCAAATTGCGCACAATGTAGAAATAGGAAAAAACACCGTGATAGCCGCTCAAACAGGTATTTCAGGCTCATCAAAAGTGGGAAGCAATTGTGTGATTGCAGGACAGGTCGGCATCGTTGGCCACCTCGAAATCGGAAACAACGTCAAAATCGGCGCCCAATCAGGTATTGCCAAGTCCCTGAAAGATGATAAAATTGTCTCGGGCGCGCCTTCCATGGATCATAAAGACAACCTCAAAGCCATTGCGATTTACAAAAATCTTCCCGAATTAAATCAGCGAATTAAAGAACTTGAAGAAAAAATACTAAATTTGCCGACTGTCAAATAGAGCAATGAATATAAAGCAACATACGATCAAGGAACCTGTTACGGTCTCAGGGGTTGGACTTCACACAGGTGTAGAAACCAATATGACGTTTTTGCCAGCTAAACCTCATCATGGAATCAAATTCCAACGTGTAGATCTGGATGGAGAACCGGTGGTAGATGCGGATGTGGATAATGTGGTGGACTTATCGAGGGGAACTACGATAGAACAAAATGGTGCAAGGATAAATACGGTAGAACACACATTGGCGGCCCTGGTGGGATTGCAGATTGACAATGTATTGGTGCAATTGGATGGTCCTGAGCCACCAATTATGGATGGCAGCTCTAAAATGTTTATCGATTCAATTGAAAAAGTAGGTACGGAAGAGCAAAATGCCCTGAGGAACTTTTTTGAGGTTCCCGAAGGTATTTTCTACAGGGACAAATCAAGGGATGTGGAAATCGCTGCCCTGCCTTTAGATGATTACCGGCTTACGGTAATGGTTGACTATAATTCACCTGTTTTGGGAAGCCAGCATGCGCTGCTGAATGATATCAACCAATTTTCCAAGGAAATTGCCTCTTGCCGAACATTTTGTTTTTTGCATGAGCTTGAGATGCTACACAAAAACAATCTGATCAAAGGGGGAGATTTGAATAATGCTATTGTAGTTGTTGACCGGGTAGTCGAGGATCACGAACTGGATAACCTGGCCAAATTGTTTAACAAACAAAAGGTTGAAGTCAAAAAGGAAGGCATTCTTAACAATGTTGAGCTTCGTTATAAAAACGAGCCGGCCAGGCACAAACTACTGGATATGGTAGGAGACCTGGCACTGGTAGGGAGGCCTCTCAAGGCCCAGATACTTGCCGCAAGACCTGGGCATGCCGCCAATGTTGCCTTCGCCAAAAAACTTAAAAGAATCATGCTGGAACAAAAGAGCAACGTTCCCCAATACAATCCCAAACTGCCTCCGGTCCTCGATATCAACCAGATCAGCAATATTTTGCCGCATCGATTCCCCTTTCTTTTGATCGATAAAATCTTTCATCTGGATGAGGAAACCGTGGCCGGAGTGAAAAATGTGACAATGAATGAACCATTTTTTCAGGGTCATTTTCCCGGAAATCCGGTAATGCCAGGCGTTTTGCAGGTTGAGGCAATGGCGCAGATCGGTGGTATACTCGTCCTCAATACCGTTCCCGATCCTGAAAACTACTGGACCTATTTTTTGGGAATTGAAAGTTTCAGGTTTAGAAAAATGGTTTTACCCGGGGATACACTGGTCATTAAATGTGATCTTCTTGCCCCCATTAAACGCGGTATCGCAAAAATGAAAGGACAGGCTTTTGTGGGTGGAACCGTAGTCTGTGAAGGGGTAATGACGGCAAGCATCGTACGAAAAGACTCATGAATCAACCGCTGGCATATATACACCCACAGGCAAAGATTGCCCGGAATGTAGTGATAGAACCATTTAGTACTATCCATAAAAATGTAGAAATCGACGAAGGTACCTGGATCGGTTCCAACGTTACTATTATGGAAGGGGCCAGGATCGGCAAAAACGTTAAAATCTATCCCGGTGCAGTGATATCCTCCACCCCGCAGGATTTGAAATTTGCAGGCGAAGAAACTACCGCAGAAATCGGTGACAATACCGTTGTAAGGGAATATGTGACCATCAGCCGGGGCACGATTGACAAACACAAAACGGTGATCGGTAAAAACTGTTTACTCATGGCTTACGTTCACATAGCCCATGACTGCAAGGTCGGTGATCACTGCATTATCGCCAATACGACACAACTGGCAGGCCATGTTCAGGTGGAAAACTGGGCGATCATCGGTGGGTCCAGCGCCGTACATCAGTTTGTTAAAATTGGTGCTCACGTAATGGTATCCGGTGGCTCCCTGGTTAGAAAAGATGTGCCCCCTTTTACAAAAGCCGCCAGGGAACCTCTAAGCTACAGTGGCATTAACTCGATAGGCTTAAGAAGAAGGAATTTCTCCAACGAAAAAATTCAGGAAATCCAGGAGATTTACCGAAATATCTATCTGAGAGGCCTGAACAATTCCAAAGCCCTGGATATTATTGAGCTGGAAATGAAACCTTCCAACGAACGGGATGAGATTCTTAATTTTATAAGGACCTCGGACCGTGGCATTATGAAAGGATTCAGAAATTAGCCCGAATGGATATCCTGGTCCATGAATTGGGGAAAAAATTTCAGAAAAACTGGGTATTCAGAAATTTTGACTTTCACTTTAAAAACGGCCGGTCCTATGCCATCACCGGCCCAAACGGCAGTGGCAAGTCCACCCTGTTACAGATAATCTCAGGATTTATACCTGCAACGTCAGGGTTCGTTCAATACAAAAAATCCGGTGGAAGCAGTGTTCCCGCTGCTCTTTTTTACAAAGACCACACATTTGCCAGCCCTTATATGGAGCTCACAGAAGAATTTACCCTGTCGGAAATTATTCAGTTTCATTTTAACTTCAAAAAGATCGTCGATGGATTAAGCCTTAAATCAGTTGCCGAGCGCATGTACCTGTCGGCTTCATTGCACAAACCCATTAAATATTTTTCTTCCGGCATGAAGCAAAGGTTGAAACTGGGGCTGGCCTTTTATGCCGAAGTACCGGTTCTTTTGCTCGACGAACCAACTACTAATCTGGACGAAAAAGGGGTGGAATGGTATCATGAGGAGGTTACCAAACAGCAAAAAAACAAATTAATCATTGTAAGTTCTAATGTAAAAAATGAGTACAAATACTGTCAGGATGTCATTAGCCTTCTCGATTTCAAAAAGTTTTAAAGATTTTTCAGGTAGGGATACATGAGCTGAAATTGTAGATATTTGTATAAAAACTACGTAATAAAAAACAACATTATTTAATTTAAAATTGCCACTATTTTTTTGAAAATATGGATATTTCGGCAATATTTGTTAATCAGACTAGAATCTAATAAATATTAAAACTATATGAAAAGGATAAATTTTTTACTTACTGCAGCATTCTTACTGAGTTTACTGGTGTACGCAGGTTGCGGGAGCACATCAAACCCCGAACCCGAAACAGCGGCGGAAATTCAGTTTAACAAGCTTCGCGGTATCTGGGCAGCCACCGCTAACTCGGTGGAAAGAGGTGGCACGGATGAACCCACTTATGATAATTTTACGGTTACATTTGCCGGTTCCCTGAATGCAGACAGATCAAATGTCGAGCCTAGCAGTACGTACAATACCAATGATGTAACCAATGCTTTTCCTAGTGGTACCTGGTCATTTGACGGAGACGATGTCACTACCATTGTACGCGGCACCAATATTAAAATGGATATTACCACATTAAATGAAACCACCCTGGTCTTGGAGTTTTCGCTCAATCAGGATGGATCAGCTAACAGAACCGCCGGGTTGGAAGGCGACTGGACATTTGCCCTCACAAAGCAGCAGTAAAAGATGATAAAAATATAGAAAAGTGCTCATAATCTAAGCTGGGCGCTTTTTTTGTGCTATCCCAGTTCAAAAATAGTAATCCCGGCCCCGCCCCTGTCCGCATGCTCATCATGGATGTTACTAACCTGACTGTAAGTACGGAGATGCTTGCGGATCATGTCCCTTAAAATGCCATCTCCCTTCCCGTGTACTATACGTAACTCCCTGACACCAAGCATTGTAGCACCGTCGATTAAATGGTCAACTGCTATCAACGCCTCTTCGGTTCTTTTGCCCCTCAAATCAATCTGACTTTTAAACGCAATGTTTCGCCTGGAAATGTCAAACCCACCCACAGGGCCACCCGGACTTTCTGAAAATTTTTCTATTTCCTTCAAGGCTTGTTTTGAAACCCTTTCCAACCGGTTCAACTTAACTTTGGAAGTTAATGCACCGATTCTGATCTCCGCATCCTTACCCTTGATCGCCAATACTTCCCCTAAAGTAGCCTGACCTTTTACCCTGACATAGGCGCCCACCACAATTTCGCCATCAACTACCTCCACCGGTTGTTTGGACTTTTTCACTTTTTGTGCAGTGAGGGATTTTTTGAAGGTATCTAACGATTGTCTGGCCACTTTGGTAGCCGTCTTTTCTGCCTTGCTCTCTTTAATGGATCTTATCGTAGCCTCAATTTTTTTGTTGGTACCAGCCAGAATTTGTCTTGCTTCTTCTTTAGCCTGGTTAAGTATGTTTTTTTTCTGCTGATCCAATTCTTCGCTAAGCTGATTATATTTTTGTAACAGGTTGTTCAGCTCCTTGTTTTTACGTTTCAGCTCATCTTTTTTAGTATCATAGTACCGCTTGTCTCTCTCAAGTCTGGATAGTAGCTTGTCAAAGTTAACTTTTTCGGTGCCCAGGTTGTTTTTAACCTGATCGATTAACCGGTGTGGCAACCCGATTTTGTAGGCAATTTCCAGGGCAAAGGAGCTGCCGGGCTTTCCAATCTCCAGTTTATAAAGAGGTTCCAGGTTTTGTACATCAAACCGCATCGCTCCGTTTACAATGCCCTCTGTATTGTCAGCAAATTGTTTAAGATTCCCATAATGCGTATTTACAATACCAAAAGCCCCGTTTTTATGCAACTTGTCAAGTATTGCTTCAGCGATGGCGCCGCCAAAGTTAGGGTCGGTCCCTGTCCCAAACTCATCAATAAGAAATAGCGTGTCCTTATCTCCGTGTTTTAAAAAATACTTCATATTTGTTAAATGGGAGCTATAGGTACTCAGATCATTTTCTATGGATTGCTCGTCGCCAATATCAATAAACAGGTTTTTAAAGACACAGATCCGAGAGCCCTCTTCGACCGGAATCAGAAGTCCGCACTGAAACATATATTGCAATAGTCCCACTGTTTTCAGACAAACAGACTTGCCACCTGCATTCGGACCGGAAATAACCAGAATTCTCTGCGACTGATCGAGATAAATGGTAAGCGGCACCACCTCTTTTCCGACCTTCCGGTGTGCCAGTAACAGGAGCGGATGCCTAGCAAGTCTCCAGTCCATCCTCTTTTCTTGGCTAATAGCTGGCATATTTGCCTGAATATCCAGCGCAAACTTTGCTTTAGCCATGATAAAATCCACCATTCCTAAAAACCGGTATGCCTTCTCCAAGTCATCCAGGTACGGTCGGATCATAGTAGTAAGGTCGGTAAGAATCCTGACAATTTCCCGTTTCTCCCGGTATTCCAGCTCACGAATGGCATTGTTGACCTCCAGTACAGTAGCCGGCTCCATATATACCAGTTGCCCGGAGGAAGATTCGTCATGTATAAAGCCTTTTATTTTCCTTTTGTGTTCTGCCAGTACCGGAATGACCATCCTGCCTCCGCGGATAGTGATGTTGCTATCATCCTGCACATAACCCTGCTTAATGGCATGCCGCAATTCCTGATTTAACTGCTTCCGTATCTTTCCCTGTTCCGATTGTATCGATTGTCTGATTCTGGCTAATGCCGGAGTAGCGTTGTTGCGAAGTTCCCCTTTTTCATCGATTTTAGAGTCAATTTCATTACATAGTCCTTGCTCAATCATCACACCACCGGTAATCAAAAACAAGGCCGGGTACTGCTCCCGGAACTTTGAAAAAAAGGCAAGGCACTTTAGAATGGTATCGAGCGATATACTAATATCATGCAATTCACTTTCCAGTAAAAAAATCCCCTCTACCCTGGCCTTTTCCAGGCTCACATTGACATCAATATAGTTAGCCTTCGGAAAACTTTCTCCGCTTTCCAGGATAGCCTTAAATTCGAAAGTTTGGGAAACCAGTTGCCTTATGTAGCCCGGATCGCCGGAAAACTTCATGCTGTCCACAAAGCCTGCCCCAAGCGTACTGCGGCAATGTTCGGCTACCAATGTCCTTATCTTGTCAAACCCAAGCTTTGGCTCAATATTTTCAGGATAGCGCATTTTTACTGTCGTGGATAAGTACTGAGGTTATTTATTGGCGCTGTTTTGCTTCAGAAGCTGTTCCCGGACATTCAAACTATCTACTACCGCCACATAGATTTCTTTCATTTCCTTAACATCTTCCAGGTAATAATTATAACTTTTGTAATAGATAGAGTCGTTGATTTGATGTTTCTCAAATAACTGTTTTTCATAGGCTTGGAACAGCTTTCGGGTAGAATCCCTTTTAACACCCAACTTCGTCAGCTTGGCCTCGGTAAGATGCAAATCAACTAAAAACCCTATCATTTTATCCTTTTCCAACAGCCAGTCAGGCTTTTCGCCGTCCTCTTTTTTATTACAAGAAAGGAGTATAATGGCCGCCAGAAATATCATTTTCTTATTCACAACTGAAAATTACTTAAATATGTCTAATTTTAAAACCAGGTTTGGTTGACAGATTTTAATATCCCGAAAAATTGTTAAAAAATGTTAAACAGCCAGGCTTATTTTCTATAATAATGAGAAAATACCGTGATTTGCGGTTAATTTGTTTCGTTCAAAAACCAGGCCATTGACAATATTGAACTCAAACATAAATGTTGGACAAAGATAAATTTTATGGTTTCGCGCTCCAATAAAATATCACCCCAAACCATGCAGTCCATTTTGAAAAAGCTGCGAAAGTACGAATTACAAATCCGAAAGGCTATTACCGCTAAAATGCAGGGCGATTTTCATTCGATTTTTAAAGGTTCGGGGCTGGAGTTCGATGATGTCAGGGCCTATCAGTATGGGGATGACATAAGAACGATCGACTGGAATGTCACTGCCAAAGGGCATGGTACCTATGTGAAGACTTACAAGGAAGAAAAGGAACAAACCGTATATTTCGTGCTGGATGTCAGTGCTTCTCAAAATCTTGGTACGGAAGGTCATCAGAAAATAGACATAGGTAAAGAGATCTGTGGTGTTTTGACACTTTCGGCGATAAAGGAGCAAAGTCAGGTTGGCTTGATTTGTTACTCAGATCAAAAAGAAAGATATGTGAAGTCCGGCAAAGGACCGAAACACGGGTATAATGTTATCCATCAAATCTATAATCTACACCCTAAATCAATCAGAACCAACCTTAAAAAGGCATTGGGTTTTTCGCTAAACATGATTAAGAGAAGAAGTGTTATTGTCCTCATATCCGACTTCATTGATGAAGACTATGAACATAACCTGAAAGCGTTGGCCAAGAAACACGACGTCGTTATCATTCATATTTTTGACCCCCGGGAGTCTATACTTCCGAAATTGGGAATAGTGCCACTGTATGACAAGGAAAGCCAAAAAACCATCTGGGTGAACACCAGCGCAGCCGGTTTTAAAAAGAATCTAGGCAAAAACCTGGTCTCACGCCAAAGTGAACTGGAAAGCTTTTGCAGGCTGCATCAGATAAATTACCTTCCCGTCAGTACCGACGAGAATTATGTGCCCAAGCTTATTAAATTGTTTAAGGTCAGAAATAAAACAAAGAAAAGTGCTTAGGAAAACTGCCGTCCACATTTTCGTTTCATTTTTACTTTATCCGGCCCTTATCAACGCACAGCAGCTCGAGCCAAAAGGTATGTTTTTGTCCGATAGCATCAAAATCGGGGAGGCGGTTGTGTATTCGCTTTCCATCGAATATCCAAGGGACAATAACATCATATTCCCGGATTCACTGTACGATTTTATGCCTTTTGAGTACATAAAAAAGACGGAGTTTTTTACAAAATCGGATAGCGTAAAAAGTTTCGATAGTGTGGTTTACTACCTCAGTACCTTTGAGGTCGATCCGGTACAAAAGCTGGCTTTGCCGGTATTTCTGATCGCAGCAGGTGACAGCACCGGCTATTATACTATGGAAGATTCTATTGTTTTGCAGCAATTAATCACCCAGATGCCAGACTCAATTGCATTAAAAGACAACAGCGAATATGCCAACGTAAAGCTTGATTTTAATTATCCCTATTTAATTTTCGGATTAAGTCTTTTTTTACTGGTGGTAATTGCGGTGGCTTTAATATTTGGCAAGCAGATCAGCAAAAGGCTCCGTCTTTACAGGCTTAGAAAGCGGCATGAGAAATTTGTGCTGATTTTTAACGACATGCTTAACAGTGTTCAGGACCGGAAAGAAGATGCCGAATCACTTTTGTTAATCTGGAAAAAGTATATGGAGAAACTTGAAAATGCCCCTTTCACCAAATTAACTACCAAAGAAATTGTGAGAATACAACCGAATGACGCTTTGAAATTAAACCTTAAAAACATTGATAAGGGAATATATGGTCATGGTAACATTAAAAACCTGGCTTCGAACTTTACGGAATTAAAAGACTATGCTTTTGAAAGGCTAAATGTAAAAATGAACCTGATTAAAAATGCTAAATAGATCGGAAGGGCACTGGGACTGGATTTCGGCCGAATGGTTTCTGAAAAGTACACTGACCAGTTTTGACTGGGAAAACCCCGTATTTTTATATGGTGTGTTGATCATTCCGTTTTTGTTTTTATTACGGTGGTTGCTTAATTTCAAGTTTATCCAGAAGCTGGATGTGGCCTTTCATAAAAAACAAATCAAATGGCAGCCATCCAGCCTTTTGCGGTTTATTCCTGATATTTTTCTAACCCTCAGCCTGTTGTTCATGCTGATTGCCATGGCAAGACCACAGGAAACCAACGAGAAGGTAGAACAATGGACAGAGGGTATTGATATTATGTTAGTAATAGATATATCCGAGTCGATGCAAATTGAAGATTTTAAGCCTAACCGGCTGAAAGCCGCCAAAAATGTGGCCAGGGATTTTATACAGGGCCGATTTCAGGACAGGATCGGAATAGTCATTTTCTCCGGTGACGCCTATTCACTGTCACCGCTTACCACTGATTACGATTTATTGTATTCCTACATAGACGAGGTTTCATTTGACATGATCGAAAGCCGTGGCACAGCCATCGGCAGTGCACTGGCTGTGGCCACTAACAGGATGAGAGAGTCCGAATCGAGCTCGAAAGTCCTGATCCTGTTAAGTGATGGCGATAACACTGCCGGAAATATCGATCCTATAACGGCTGCCCAGCTAGGCGCTGCATACAACATAAAGATGTACACCATCGGTATTGGCAAAGAAGGCAGGGTGCCCTTTGGAAAGGACTTTTTTGGTCGCACCACCTATGTTGAAAACACGCTGGATGAAACCACACTTAGAAAAATCGCAGACATTGGTGAAGGGAAGTTTTACCGGGTATCTAATAATCAGGCCCTGGAAGAAGTATTCGCCCTCATCGATGAGTACGAAAAAGCAGAAATCAAAGAAACCCGTTTCCGGGATACCACCGATTTTTATCACATTTACCTGAATTGGGCTATATTGAGTTTCCTGGTCTGGCTGGTACTGAAATCCAGCTTTATGAGTAACGTTTTGCAGGACTGAGTGTTAATAAATAGTATACCTTTAGCAGAACCGTATTCAGGTAGGTGCAATTGACAGTTGGCAATTGACAATTATTTTATGGTATACACCTTTGGTTCGGCGATTATGAAATCATCTGATCCTCTTATTAGTAAGGCTATTGAATAGGGTAAGGGTTTCGGTTGTGCTCCTCCGGTTCGAAAGGCACAGGCGCAACGTGGGTGTTGCATAACTTAAGACTGGGGGGACGGAACCCGCAACTTGCAACACAAATCCCCCCCTCACGCAACCACATTAATCTTCAACATATTTGTCCTTTTTTTTGCTTCCAACGGCATGCTGGCGGTTGTGATAAACAGGTCACCGGTATTGAGATGGCCGTTTTCCTTCAGAATTCTTTCTACATCTTCAATCGTTGAATCAGTCGATACCATTTTGTCATAATAATACCCTCTGATCCCCCATATAAGATTTATCGTATTCAAAAGCCCCTCATTTTGGGTAAAAATGAATATATCGGCTTTGGGACGATGAGTAGCCAGTCTGAATGCTGTATACCCCGAAGCTGTCATGCCGACGATGGCTTTGGCCTTTGTCCTTTTGGCAAGGCGCGCAGCACTTAACACCAAAGAGTCATTAATAAAGGTGGGCGACTCATCGTGCACATAACCGGTATGATGAAAATAATTGTTTTCGGCCTTGCTTTCAACAATGGCGATGGTTTTTGACATACTTTTCACAGACTCCACCGGATACTTCCCCGCTGCAGTCTCTGCCGAAAGCATCAAGGTATCGGCGCCATCCATAACAGCGTTGGCAATATCATTGGTCTCAGCCCTGGTGGGTCTCGGATTGACAATCATACTTTCCATCATTTGCGTGGCAATAATCACAGGTTTACCTGCCACATTGCACTTCTCTACCATCATTTTCTGCAACATGGGCACTTCTTCCATCACCACTTCTACCCCAAGGTCTCCCCTCGCTACCATCAAAGCATCGGTTTCCCTGATAATTTCATCAATATTCTCTATGGCCTGGGGCTTTTCAATTTTGGCAATCACTTTGGTGTGTTTCCCGCTTGCTTTGATTTTTTGCTTCAAATACCTGACGTCCTCAGCTTTTCTTACAAAAGAAAGCGCCACCCAGTTTACTTCATTTTCCAGGCCAAAAATCAAATCTTTTTCATCTTTTTCCGTGAGTGAGGGTGCCGATACCTCCGAATTGGGAAGGTTAATGCCTTTTCTGGATTTTAACATTCCTCCAAAAACCACCTCAGTGGTCACCTCCTTGCCATTGACGCCTAACACCTTTAACTCAATTTTTCCATCATCCACAAGAATCGTATCACCATTAGCTACGTCATCGGGAAGGTATTTATAAGAGGTGCTTATCTTCTTCGAATCACCAAGTATCTCCTCGGTGGTGATCACCAACTGCTCACCCGCGTTAATGGCCACCTCGCCGTTTTCAATCTGATTTACCCTGATTTTAGGCCCCTGTAAATCCTGTAACAGGCAGATATGGGCACCTAACTCCTTATTGATCTCCTTCACATAATTGATCACCTTTTGGTGGTCTTCATGCGTACCATGCGAAAAATTAAGCCTGAAAACATCCGCTCCTGCCTTGTAAAGCTCAATGAGTTTCTCTTTGGTATTGCTGGCCGGACCTACGGTTGCAATAATCTTGGTTTTGTTAAAAATTATTTCTCTTTTCATACTAAAAGACTAAATTCTCCTTTGATTTAAGCTTTAACACTTCAAGATTCATGACGTTTTGAATAATATCTATTTGCCGTAATCTTGCTGCAACATGTTCGGGTTTAAATGTTTGTTCAAATCCATCAATAATTAACAGGTAATCGAATTGTTTCAATTCAGGTATTAAAAACGATTGATTAGTGGCAGACATAGCGACAGATTTATTCTTAAGCAGGCGCAAAATACTTTCTTCTTTTCCAAAAAGAAAGTTTGAGATGATTAAATTTTTGTTGTTCAAAAAATTAATTTTGATATCCTCATTTTTAATCAGATTAACGTTCAGCCCCCGGTTTAATTCCCATGCCAACTTGTGTTCAGAGGCTGGTGAAATGATGCCGAACAGCTTGAAATTATAATCAAAATCTACTACTAATTTTTGCTTTTTCATAGGGGCCGGATTAGCGAAAATTATGTAAAAATAAGCAAGAAAACGGGGTTTTTTACCAAGGGTCTAAATTGGTAAAAATTGTTTGACATTATAGTATTTAATGCATTTCTTTGCAAAGTGTTTTACTAAACTAATTTAAAAATGTCTGAAATAGCACAAAAAGTAAAAGGAATTATTATTGACAAACTGGGTGTGGAAGAATCTGAAGTTACTCCGGAGGCAAGCTTCACCAACGATCTCGGTGCAGACTCATTGGAC
>JAKSDQ010000298.1 GCA_022360015.1 Cytophagales bacterium | reverse complement strand
GGTTTCATTTTCTGATTATCGTTTTGGTTTAGTTAAATTTGTGCTAATCTAATATTTTGGCATCGGCTTTAGATTTTTTCACAACGTTTTGGAGAACTTTTTGTTGTTTTTATGTTTCATCCTTTTTTACCCCTGCGGGACTAAGACACCAATAGACACGGGGGTTTTAGCGTATGCAATGAAAATACAGTCCCATGTTTTCGTTTAGTCACGTTTACGGTTAGCTTTTTCTTTTCGATGCTATAGGCTTCACAAGTGGGACGCTTTTTCTATCTGACGTTCTTCATGTATGTGCTGCTGTTCTGATTTCCACCTGAATGTCTTGAGGGTTTCTCCCCTAAGAAAATTGTCCATTATTAAGTTATCAATTGTTCATGGTCCATTGTCCATTGTTCATTGTTGTTATATTATTGTTTATAGTTCTTTAACAAGGATTTCGTTTTAATTTAAAAAGATTAAAAAAAGGTTTGTTAAGTGTTTGTTGGGAATGTAAAAGGTTTTAACTTTGCAATCCTTTAAAAGAAAAGGTTTTTTGTTATATTTTGCTTTATCAGAGATTGCTTGTTTTAGTTTAAAAAATATTTCAGAAAATATTTGATAAAAAGAAAAGCTTTTCTAGTTTTGCATCCGCTTTGGGCTTTAGTTGTGCAGATCAAGTTTAGTTAAGCGAGAAAGAATGACTGAAGTTTATTTATTACTTTGGTGATTTACATATTTACTGACATGATTAAGTTGGTATATAAAGTTCTTTGAATGAATGAAATCGAGATAGCGAACCACTGTTAATTTTCAATGAGATTGACAGGATAATAAATTTTGAGGTTAGGAAAAGATTGAAGAGTAATTACAACGGAGAGTTTGATCCTGGCTCAGGATGAACGCTAGCGGCAGGCCTAATACATGCAAGTCGAGGGGCAGCATTCACTTCGGTGAGATGGCGACCGGCGGACGGGTGCGTAACGCGTATGCAACCTACCCATTACAGGGGGATAGCCCGAAGAAATTTGGATTAATACCCCATAATATTATTGGATGGCATCATTTAATGATTAAAGAGTTATTGGTAATGGATGGGCATGCGTCCCATTAGCTAGTTGGTGGGTTAACAGCTTACCAAGGCGACGATGGGTAGGGGTTCTGAGAGGAAGGTCCCCCACACTGGTACTGAGATACGGACCAGACTCCTACGGGAGGCAGCAGTAGGGAATATTGGTCAATGGGCGATAGCCTGAACCAGCCATGCCGCGTGCAGGACGACGGCCTTCTGGGTTGTAAACTGCTTTTATACAGGAATAAAATTGTCTTGCGAGACCGATTGCATGTACTGTATGAATAAGCACCGGCTAACTCCGTGCCAGCAGCCGCGGTAATACGGAGGGTGCAAGCGTTGTCCGGATTTATTGGGTTTAAAGGGTGCGTAGGCGGTTATTTAAGTCAGTGGTGAAAACCCTGAGCTCAACTGAGGGCTTGCCATTGATACTGAGTAACTTGATTACCGTATAGGTAGGCGGAATTTATGGTGTAGCGGTGAAATGCATAGATACCATAAAGAACACCGATAGCGAAGGCAGCTTACTAGACTGTAACTGACGCTGAGGCACGAAAGCGTGGGGAGCGAACAGGATTAGATACCCTGGTAGTCCACGC
>JAKSDQ010000297.1 GCA_022360015.1 Cytophagales bacterium | reverse complement strand
TATGCTGCTCGAAGTTATCGAAGACCGTCATGGCAGAAGATCTACCATCATAACTTCACAACTGCCTGTGATCAAATGGTATGAACTGTTTCAGTCTCAAACCATCGCTGATGCAGTCTTGGACAGGGTGGTACATACCGCTCATCGACTGGAGCTTAGTGGGGAATCGATGAGAAAGAAAAAAAGTAGTATAGCAAAGAAAAACATAGTATCTTAACTGGCCTAAGTGGCCCCCTTTGCCCGTTATTGGGTGGCCCCGTTTAGGCGTTATTCGTTGGCCTACTTTACCCGATATTTACTGGCCCCCTTTGGGCAGTTCCTTCCAGTTTCATTTCATTTGTAAATCAATCGATTATGGTATTTCTACAATAATGCAACGAGCTAACGGTAAAACCAATTCTGATTAACTCATTTTTACAATTTGTTGAAAAATAGCGTGTTAGGGGTTTGAGTCCCGTCCACCCTATCTTACGGCAAGAATGACAGCAGCAAGCCTAAAAACTCCGTTGCTGCCACGGTGTAAGAGTCACCTACTTTTGGCGTAAGAATGGCTTTGCTTGGTCAAGCGTGTGAAGGCATTCGTTTGCTACGCACCTCCTTGAAGATGGGCTAAATCAGCGGCACATTTAGCTTCTTTTGGGATATAGTTCGAGTAAAACAACAGAAAATTTATACGCGTGTAGCCAATATAGCTATGAATTGCATTAAAAATCTATTAGGTTGAGATGGGTATAATGAGAATAAGTGCCTTGTTGTGGGACTTAGCGAATTGTTAAGCACCAATCGGTAAAATAAAGCTAACTTTTAATACAAATAATACATGACCAGTATAAAAGATATGGTTGTATCAGTCTTTGAAACTTCAAAAGACAGACTGAAAAATCCAATTATTGGAGCATTTGTATTGTCATGGCTAGCGATTAATTGGAGAATAGTAATGATTCTACTGTTTTCCTCTGAGAAAATAGAAGACAAAATTAACTATATTGAAACCCACTATTTCTACATCAATTACAATCTTTGGATTCCTTTAGGATTTGCCATTTTTTATGTGCTAGCCTTACCTTATTTAATGGCATTGTTTGACTGGCTTTCTCAAAAGGGAGTTCAAATCCGTAGATTAATTTCAAAAAATCATAGAATTTTTGAGATTCAGAATAAACAAGAAATAGCTGCAGAAGAATGGCAATTGGAGAAGATCCGTCAAGGCAGTCCTGATATTTCGGGAATGAAAGAACAAATTGCCGTATTAGAATCTATGATTAGAGACAAGGACGAATTGATAAAAACATTGAAGGATCAAATATACACCAAGTCCGGCGTAGACCCCGAAACACTGGAAATTGTTGAAGACGAACAAGAGAATACTAAGCCAAAAGCAATAAAAAAAACTACTAAGAGCAAAGCTTCTAAGGAAAATAATTCTGAAAAGACTATGAAGACTAGCACCCAGTTATCTCCAGATAAGCCTAATCCATCCGATTATCCTGTTATGAAAGATATTCTTATACGTGATTTGCCAAAAACAGAACGGGAATGGATTTTGATTTATGCATTGTATTCAAGTGATTTTGGAGAAAGTGTCTTAACAAGGGATGACATTATAGCTAAGTACGAAGAATCTAGCAGAAGAACTGATAATAGAATGAAAAACCTCACTAACAACATACGCAATATGGTTAAATCAAACCAGTTGAAATTCATTAATGATGATGAGATGCTTTTAACAACGTCCGGTCGAGAAACTGCTACAGAAATATTGAACAGATAAACCTCGTAGTCGTTCGTGTTTCATGAATGCTCTCTACTGGTCTTAGTTTTAGTACAGCGATCTTTCGACCATGCGGTCACTTCCCTGGGAACGATTTGATTATTCAATATCATTCTTAATAATCTAATAAAATAGATTACCAAATTTACAAAAATGGTACAAGTGAGTTACCAGGTTTCAAGCAACAATTGAAAATTTTATCACCTGTCGCAAGCCCATGATGAAAAGGTTTGATATTGACCTCCTCCCTTTGCAAAATCATCTTATTTCTTTTTGTAAAATAACAATTTCAGACTTTTTTATAGTATAAATTATAGTATATTTATACCTTAAAACATAATTTAGAAAGAATCTCGATTATGTTCTAAGACTTATTTATACGGTAAAAAATCGTATATCATGGACAAAAAGAAAAAGGTAGTCACTGGCAAAGCAGCAAAACTGCTTAGTTACTTAGAGGGTTCCGACAAGGAAATTTTTGTCTACAATGATGTGGCAAAATTTCTCCAGGAACCGTCACAACCACGTGTAAGTGGCTTCCTGCAAGAGCTTATTGAACGGGAACTTGTTATGCGATTAAAGGGAGGATTATATGCGGTGATCCCTTATAACATACCGGCCAACCAGTTTTTCCCTAACTGGCATGTGGTGGCAAAGCACCTGGTTGGAAATGATAACTACTACATTGGTTATTACAGCGCCTTGTCCATTTATGAATTGACAACACAGCCTGCACTAACGGAACAGGTAGTGGTGAAGGACAGAGTTAAACCATCTTCCAAAACCATTGGGAAAGTAAATTTTCAGTTTATCCACAAAAGTAATCCTAAACGTTTTTTTGGTTTCAAAGATAAGCTGGTAGATAAATATTATCGGGTTAATAGCAGTGACCTGGAAATGACCTTCATTGATTGCCTTGAAAGACCGGAATTGTGTGGTGGTATCGTAGAGGTAGCCAAAGCATTATTACTGGCAAGGGAAAAACTGGATTACAATAAATTGTTAAAATATGCTATTCAATATGATAGACAAGTAGTGTTTAAACGGTTGGGATTCCTGTTGGAATTATTGGAAATTGAAACCCCCATTATTGAAGACCTATTAAAATTGCGTTCTTTATCTTATGCTTTATTGGATACCTCCTTGCCTAAAGAAGGAAAGATGCAAAGCAGGTGGCGGATCCAGGCAAATGAAGGTGCAGATTCTATAAAACAGCAATTATATACGTAAATGATACAATCAGGAGAAATAACGAAAAAAGCCGATTCATTGGGTGTTGAGTCCAAGCAAATAGAAAAGGATTACGTAATAACCTGGTTGCTGTATGGTTTATCGAGGAATAACCTGTTGCGGAACAATCTT
The DNA here is from genome assembly GCA_022360015.1 of Cytophagales bacterium. Taxonomy (GTDB): domain Bacteria; phylum Bacteroidota; class Bacteroidia; order Cytophagales; family Cyclobacteriaceae; genus Agaribacillus. The sequence goes on along the minus strand of JAKSDQ010000297.1, from coordinate 1,879 downwards.
GTCTTTAAGGGAGGAACAGTACTAAAGAAAGTGTACTTTGAAGATTATCGCTTTTCGGAGGACATGGATTTCACTTTGTTAAATGACGATCTGGAAGATGAGAAAATGGAAGTTGCCTTTAAAGAGGCTTTCGATTTTGTGACAGAAGAAACTGCTATGGAGTTCAGGTTAGAACGACCTAAACATAACTTCTTTGATACTTACCTTTTTACATAGAATATGTAGCTCCTTTAGGTGGCAGTTTCCACGCTGCTAGAAGAATCAAGGTGGACATCACCCGGCATGAACAGATGGAGCATGAGGTGGAGGAACGGACTGTTTATAGAGATTATTCTGATATTAAACATACGGAATTCACAATCAAGTGCTATCCATTGGCAGAAGTGCTTATTGAAAAGATGGCTGCGGTTATGGGACGTTCACAACCCAGGGACTTGTACGATTTATGGTTGTTGCTAGAGGAAAAATCTTTTGATATTTTAGACTATTGGTTTGCCTTCAAAAGCAAAGCCAGGAATAAAAAAGTTGAAGCAGAAAACTTTACTAAGGTTGTTCTGGACAAAGAGCAAACTTTCAAAAAGAGATGGGAAACCAGTTTGCAGCATCAGGTCAAAGATTTACCCGGTTACAATGATGTATTTCGTGAACTTTCGAGACATTTAAGGAAAGTAGATAAATTCCTGAAAAAATGATTGTAATAGTTAGGACTTGATTAGACAGGCTTTTGAAACTAATTATAATCTTCCTTACACCTGTTAATTGCTCAATCATTATTTCAAACAGGTTCAGTCAAGGGCAGCAGCGTGGGATAATGCGTTGGTGCTGTTTATTTTACCCTTGACGGGTTCTGTTTGCAATATAACTTTGCAATGGGAAGGGGTAAGTTTTGATCGGACACGCACCAAGTGCCAGATATCTCACCATCGTCTGATCAAATACCATCTATTACAAATGAATAATGACCTTTAAAAATAACTAAGCCGCTTTTATACACTTCCCTAGTTCCACTATTTTCTCCAAATCCTGGTCAAACGCCTCTAAATCAGTATAAAAGTTCGACATTTGTCCCTCCGAGTTCACAAAAGGTGAAATTTTGCAATGAATTTCACCTTTTTTATTGTATGATGATCAATAACTTATTTCCTTTTTTCTATTCTCTGAATATTTCTTTCCATTCTTAATAAAAAATGGACCAAGAGCTGCAATTCTTAGTACTACGAATATATCCATTTTTATTCCCAGACATAGAGTTTTAAAAAATATTGAATAATTTGATAAGATGAATATTCAGTTTAAAGCAAGCTTACTAAATATTTGTGTTGCCCTTATCTTTTCTTGTAAGCCAGTTAACACACCTTATAATTACAAACGGTTTCCGGATAGTCATTCGGAAATTAGGCGGGATTATGAAAGCTACTATTACCTGAACGCTTGCCAGCAGGGGGAAACGATAGCGAGCATTGGTGCAGGTAATGGAATAAGGGAAATCCAGATTTCATGCTTTATCGAAGGAATTACCTGGTACCTGCAGGAGATTGATTCTTCGAGATTATATCAGTTCGAAGAAGTTTTGAAATTCCATGAAAATTTAATGGGTTCATCTATTATTGCGGATTTTAACTTTGTATTAGGAACTGAAAACTCCACGGGTTTGCCTCATGGTATATTTGATAGGGTTTTGATGCTCAACGTATTTCATGAAATTGAATCGCGAGAAGGGATTATGATGGAAACTCATCAATTGCTTAATGAAGGCGGCGTGCTGGTTATAATGGAAAGAATGGGTAATACGGAGGGCGAAATCCACGCTGATTGTAAGTATCCTAAACTCATAGAAACCAGCTTTTTACAAGAAATGAATGACTATGGATATGTTTTA
>JAKSDQ010000293.1 GCA_022360015.1 Cytophagales bacterium | reverse complement strand
GTTGCGGGGGAGTGTTAGAGGCCATGGGCTGGACCGAACATCTAATTTTCAATATCGGTTTTGTGCTATTAGGTTTTACAGGGATTGTGTTGCACTCTCCGGAAGGTAGGAGTAATAAAACTCCAGCTATGGCCTGATAAAATCCATATTCATCTTGTGATTAGACCGGCTATGATAGGCTCACAAAATAACAACAGTTAAATAAACGGGGTGTAATGATTCTATGATTGAAAATTTACAAAGAAAATATGGCTGTGATACTTTGGAAAAACCGATTGCTGTTTTTTCTTGGGACATCACCCAGCCACAAGACATTCAAATTTTGGCCAAAGATTGAATTCAGGGCAAAGCCGAAAACCTGGAAGAGAGTAGGCATTAAAATAATCAATCCTTAAAACTATATTATCATGAAAAGTTTCAAAAATATCCTAGCCGCATTGGCATTCGCATTTGCTATTACAGCAGCATTTACCCTTAAAGCTGACTCGAGCAGTTTTTTCAAACAATTGTCAGACGGAACAGGTAATTGCATAGCCAACCAAAACCTTCCTGAGGGGTGCCAGATAGGTACCGGTACAGCATGCGAAGTTGTCGAAGTTGGCGGCACATTTACTTATTATCAGCTTGTAGGCTGCCAAAAGCCACTTATAAGACCATAATTTCAATTAAAAAAAGAGATAGAAGGGTCACACCTTCTATCTTTTATTCAAATTGGTATGAACAAAAAAACATTACACTCGATAATCATCTCGATGTCGTTGAGTACTTTGATAATTTTTGTGGTAGTGGCCTATTATAAAAAAAGCCAACCTCAATCCAACGGCTTTTTCCGATTATTAAAGTCAGAAATTCTTATATCCATAGACAATTTCGACCTCGGATACAATTCATATTATTTCGCTGGCATATCATCTCGACATTTCTACTTAGGTAATTTTATTGCAACCACAAGTTTGCTAAGGATGAAACATAACTTTGAGGATACCACTTTTTTTCAATTAAAGTTTCCCATAGATACAAAGTTAGATTGGCGGCGACTTAAAGTTCGAGTGGACTACCCAAATGTCTATGTGATGGAAGGTACGACTCCGGTGATGTTTTACTCAAGATTGCCATCACTTGAAATGAAGGAGACTGATTTAGATAAAACTTTTTTTACTGAATCAATACCACTTTCAAGTAATTCTGCTATCCTAAAAGTATTTGATAGGCGTTTGGAACAGTATGTTTTAACCAAAAAGATAGCTAAGGTTCCTTACAACACCCCTAAATCCAGTATCCTAGAAAAGCAGGTTGAAGGCCGTTTTTCGGTCGATGGATTACTTAAATTTGAACCAGAGACTTCCTCCCTAGTTTATTTATATTATTATCGTAATCAATTTATATCCTTGGACACAGCACTTAATATTGTTTATAAAGGAAGTACAATCGACACTGTAACAAAGGCTCAAATTAATGTAGCACATCTTAAATCTGAAAGTAGCTACACAATGTCTAGCCCATCACTTCTAGTAAACAAAAGACTTTGCCTTACTCCAGATTTCATTTTTATACAATCCGCTAGAAAAGCAGATAACGAAGATCAAAAATCTTTCAAACAATCAGTGGTGATTGATGCATATGCCATTAAAAATGGAGATTATCAGTTTAGTTTTTATCTCCCAAACTTCAAGAAAAGTAAGCTAAGGGACTTCATGATTTACAATGACCGATTAGTTGCAATTTTTGACCAATACTTATGTACTTATAGATTAAAATTTTCATCTGAAATTTTTTGAAAATTGAGAGTATGAAAAAAATTAAAAGAACCTCAACAATTCTGAGTTTTGCGATGGCGATAACTTTTTCTTTTGCCTCTAAAGGTCTTACAACTTACCATGAAAGCCTACAAACTAGCTATTCATATAGAGCCAATGGATTCGGACCTTGTATTCCTCTTTCTTTCTTGCCGGAAGGATGTATAGATAATGGAGGATACGTGGTATGTACCTTCTTCATAAATGGGATTGATACAGATGGTTATTATAGTCAGTCTACTGGTATGTGTGCCATCCCCTTAAAGAGATGGTATTAAATCACCAACAAGTAGTTTGAAAATTATGGAAAGTACCTAAATCAAATCACCAGGGTGGTCAATATAATAAATCTGATGGTCAGTATCATTGAGATATTAATAGAGAAAAACCCCCACTCCTTCCAAAAATCTTCTGTTATGCAATCAAACCAAGTCCAATTTTTGTTTAACTCCTCTTACTTCAATGTCTCTTATCAACTCATAGCTTTCATTTGGAACAAATACGAATTCAAAAGACGATCCAATGTTGGGATCTCGATCCGTAGAATACAATTTCCATGTATCTTCAAGCTGCACGTTAAATTTCAGTGTAATTTTACTCATAGCGTTGGCTTCCTATAATCAAAAATTAGGCAATTAGAAGTTTCAACTACTTGATCCTGAAAACCTTGTAAAATAGGAGAAAGAATAAAATGGCTGTTCTCATAGTGGTTTATAAAGCTTCTTCATAAAAAAGCTCTCAATACCGCTGAATTTTTACTGAGTCATATCCCGAATTACAATTACCGGCATTTCCTTTTCACCTTTTATTAGATTTAGCCCCTGCTTTTGTAAAGCTGTTTTGACAGATTTAAGATCGGTCATCAGCGCATCAATCTCTATTTCAATGTTGTAGTCAATCCCAGTCGCATCAAAAAATGGGGGTTCATATGGATGAAAAACCTTCAACAGGTCTATTATTCGATCAATTGGTACATTCTTCATTTTATATCCTGCTTGGCTACCTTCCAATGTAGGTTGATCATTTCTTTTACTTTTTAGGCTCTTCTCGGCTTTGTTAGTGGCTATTAGTTTCCAACATGGCATTATTCTTTTTTCGAGTGTCGCATTAAAACCAAAATAGTTGATCAAATCCCTTTGCATGACTTGTTGAAGGTATTCCTTGGAGGATTTCTCAGGTGGTACTGTCAAGCTGTAATTGAACATATTTTTTCCTGTAATGGGATCGTGTTGAAATAGTGATGAATCAGTCAATTCTAAAATTGGCTGATTGTATCCCAGTTTTTGTCCGGTATTCAAATTCCCATAAAATGCATATCTGTATAAGGTAGCCAAAGACGCACCAACAATTTGGAATTGCCCTCTTAGTTTTTCATTGTCCTTAAAAGCATCAATACTCGCTAGATAACTAGGCTGCGTAATTTCTGGATCCCACGACGACAGCAAGGATCTAAATCTAAAGTCTAGATCGCCACCACCGTTTCCATCAATTAATAATGGCATAGCGTAGTTATAGGAGCTTTGTCTTTTTGAAGTAGCTGCTTTACTCAAATCAATGAATTCAAAACCTTTACCATTTATAAATGCATGAATGTTTTCTGATTTTAATTCCAAAGAGGTTGTCACAGCTTTAACAATTCCGGCGCTGTCAATCCAAATGACGTGTGGAAATGCTCGAATGTCCCATTGGTCTAGTAGTTCTAACTCATAGGCAACTGCTAGCTCTAAATTTTGTCTTTCTCGAAACCTTTCATAAATTTTCCTGATTTTTTCCCCCCTTCTCTTGCTCCCAATTAAAATAATATCCAACTTATCCTTAAATTCTTTTTGCAGTTCATTGATTTTGGGAAAACTTTTAAAACAGGCTGAACAGCTTTCTGAAAAAAAATCCAAGATGAGCCATTTCCCTATAAAATCAGCCTGGGAGACATTCTTTTTTTCATAGTATTGAATATCACTTAGTGTAAATTTTGGTATAGGTCTACCCACCTCTGGAGATTTTAATATTATATCTTGTGCCATTAGTGGAAACTCAAACATTAAAATACCTAGGAGTAACAATTTGATTTTTATTTTTTTCATCTGTTTTTTAATTTTATGCTTTCTTGTACTTTTTTATGTTAAAGAAAGATTGAATAGTAAAATGGCAAAGGAAACGACGTGATTTAGTTGTATCCTGGATTTTGGGTAAGGAAAGGATTATTTGTTATCTCAACCAATGGGATAGGATAAACTAAATCAGTAGACTTCCAGCTCGATTTAATAGCTCCTAAAATTACGTTAGTGCGACGTGTACGTTTCAAATCAAACCAGCGATGACCCCATTCTGCAAATAACTCTTTGCTTCTCTCCTGCTCAATGGCTAGCAATATGGAAACTTTGTCACTTGAAGTTGTCTTAAGTAATCCAGCTCGGTTTCGGATTATATTTAAATCTTCCTGAGCGCCTGATACATTGTCCTGTTGCGCTCTGGCTTCAGCTCGTATCAAATATTGTTCCCCTAGTCCCAATGCCATCGGGTATTCTTCCAGTTCTGACGAGAATTGTATCTTATACTTGAATGGGAAATAGAAAGTTTGGCCACTAATATCATCAACACTGCCAATCCATTTGTTTTTACGTGAATCTCCAACTTCAAAAGTATTTACAAATTCCTCAGTCAAAGCTACATTAAAGGGGGGGGCAAAAGTTAATATGAACTGATACCCCTCCCAGGTATTGAATCCTGGAAACATTGGAAAAAATTGAAGTATTGCCTCCGAACTATTGGCTAAGAAAGATTGGTTCAAATCTGAATTTAAACTATACAAACTATTGTTGTTTATAACTTCAGTTGCCAGAATTTCTGCATCCAACCAATTCTCTAGATACAAATGAACTCTAGCAAGGAGAGCCTTGGCACAATATTTATTCACTCTTACCCTTTCTTCGGTTAAATATTCATCACCTAATAAGTCCTGGGCTTTCTCCAAGTCCGTAGTAATCAATCGATAGATTTCATTAATATCTGAACGCGGTTCAACTGAATTTACTCTGTAGTCAGTTGAAGTAATCAGCGGTACCTCTCCAAATAGATTAACTAAATACAAATAACAGAAAGCTCGCATAAACCTTGCCTCGCCTTCCAATTGCGATCGGGTAGGTTCACTCAAATCGGTGGAAGCCCCTATATTTTCTAAGACAGCATTACTTCCAAATATTGGCTTATATAAGCCAGACCATAAATCATGCACTCTAATATTGTCTACTGCTAATTCATTAAGAAAAAATTGCTGTTGGATAAAATCTGAGGAAAAATTAATTAGCTCGTCTGCAGATAATCCTGTGTGGACTGCGATCTCATAGCCAAAATCCCAAAGATCAGAATAAATGCCTAAAACTGCGGCTGAAGCGGAGACATCAGTAGAAAAAACTGAACTTGGAGATAACTCTTTTATTGGTTCTTCAATGTCAACAAAATCTTCACAGGCTGGAAGCAATATCATAATTAGCAATAAACTGAAAGTAGATGTCAATTTATTGAATTTAACATCACTTTTTTTTATAATATCAATTATTTCTTTCATTTTTTTTATTTAAAATGTTAATTGCAAGCCGCCAGTCACCATCCTAATAGGAGGGAGTATCCCTGGCTGTTCAGGATCCAAAAAGTCGTAGCTTGTAAATGTGAGTAGGTTTTGAGCCTGCATATATAGCCTCACATTCTGTAGTCTCCATCGTTGAATTATCTGTTGGGGTATTTGATATGATAGCGAAACATTTTTTAACCTAACAAATGAAGCATCTAAATAACCCGCATTGCTATCTCTTTGATTGGACCACGGTGTAAAGGCTGCAAATGAGGAAAACCTTTGAACATTTGAGTTATCTCCGGGGTTTTGCCACCTTTCCATAACAATGGCTGGTTGGTTGCTTAAAAGTCCTGGCATAGTAAAGAAGCTATGATAATTACCCCCTTTTTGCTTGACAAACTGGATAAAAAAGTTCAATTCAAGACCCTTGTAGTTTATGCTATTTTGTAAACCGCCGTAATACTCTGGTACAGGATCGATGATTTCTTGGCGATCATTAGGAAAGGAAATACTTTCATCTTCATCAAAATCTTGAAATTGATACACACCTGTTTCCGGATCTACTCCTAAGCTTTTGTTGACTAATCGAATAGTCAATGGTTCTCCGACCCGATATCTATTGGCAAAACTCGAACCCTCAAGGTTTGGATATTCCACTAATTCATTCCTCGGTACAGTGAGATTTATAGATGTTGTCCAATTGAAGTTACTTCTATCAATGTTTATAGATTTTATCTCAAATTCAAAACCAGTATTCTCAACTACTGCGTCCAGATTGCTGGTGATAGAAGGGAACCCAGTAGCAGTTGGAATAGGTAAATCCACCAATTGATTTGAAATACGGTTTCTATAATGAGTAGCAGTTAGAAAAATATGATCCTTTAAAAACCCCAAGTCTATCGCCAATTCCATTTTTCTAGTTCTTTCCCATTGAAATTCAGGATTTCCTAATCGTTCTGGTAAAAGTGGATTTACTCCTTGATAAGAAAAGAAAAACGAACTGTATCCAGGCAAAAACCTGTAATCCCCAATTTGATCATTCCCGACTGTTCCATAGCTAAACCTAAGCTTTCCGAAACTAACAAGTGAGGATCCTTCTAAGAAATTTTCACGGGAAAATATCCAAGCTGTTCCTAACGCTCCAAAGTTGGCAAAACGATTCTCCGGTCCAAACCGACTAGAGCCATCTCTTCTGCCAGTAAAATTGATGAAGTATTTTCTGTCCCAATTAAAACCGATACGTCCAAACACAGCATTATACTTATACTCTGTGTAAAAATCTTCAATTATTCCCAAATCAGAAGCTGCCTGTAAATCGTTAATTACAGCGTCACTAGTGAAACCTGAGGCCAAAAGTGTCACTCTACTTTGTATTGTTTCTCTAAAAGTGGTTCCCACTAATACTTCAAGTTCCCCCTTGTCGAAACTATTAGTGTAAACTAATTGAGGTTCTGTTATCCAGGTTTTTACTTCATTATTGGATAAGAGAGATTCACCCCCAAAATTGGATGAAGGTCTTTGAGTTGCAATAGGTGTAATCTGTGATACGTCATTCCTAATTAAATTATAACCTAGTGTGCTTTTTAGCACCAATCCGGGTAAGAGTTGATAACCAATGCTCAAATTAGTAATAAGGTTTGTAGTCACACCATCGTGCTCCTTCAAAAGTGCCGCATAAGGGTTACTCCATGTATTATCCTCCCAATTGATTTTTCCATCTTTATCAAAAGGTTCAGGCGCATTAGGAGGAAGACTTAAAGCATTACTTGTTGGATCTCGTACTGGCAGAGTAGAATTTTCCCTTATCAAATTAGAAACAAAGGAAATATTGAACTTTTCATTATTTGATTTATGAGATCCATCGAAATGTAAAGAACCTTTTTGATAAGGAAAATTTTTGGGGAAAACAGTAGTTTCCCGGTAGTATCCCCCGCTAGCCCGGAACTGGGTATTGGTATTCCCGCCAGATACCGATGCCTGTACTGAAGTCTGATTTGAAGATCCTCCGATTAATTCCTCCTGCCAATCTGTGGAGCGATCCGTATCCCATGTTAATAAATCATGATCTGGAAAAATCGAGCCGGGTGTTGATCCATCATTAGCAAAAGCTTCATTCCTCATTTCGAGATATTGTTCCGTATTCAGCAAATCTGCCCTTTTTGTAATTTCCCCTACACCTTGGAATACGTTAATGTCAACAGTGGTCTTGTCTACTTCCCCTTTCTTGGTGGTAATTAATACCACGCCATTGGCTCCTAAAGATCCATAAATTGCAGTGGCATCGGCATCCTTAAGTACCTCGATACTCTCAATATCAGAAGTATTTAATGCATTAAGTGGGCTTGGAGTTACAGAAGCTCCCACGTGTCCACTCAAGTTTTGAGTAGGGTAAGGAACCCCATCTATCACAAACAATGGGTCATTGGCATCTCCCGTTCTAACACTATTCTGACCTCTTATTCTGATTCTAAACGCGCCACCAGGCACACCAGATATTTGAGTCACATTCAATCCAGGAACTCGCCCCTGTAAAGTCTGTAAAGGGCTTGCAACAGATTGTTGTCCTATTACTTTAGAGGATACTTTGGAAATGTTACCAGTACTTTCACGTTGGTTAGATTCCCAATAACCTGTACTTACAGTCACACCCCCTAAAGTGGTAATATCTAAATGTAAAACAACGTCAATTGCTGATCGACCGGCGATCTCGACCTCCATAGGACTATAGCCTATATAAGAAAATATCAGCGTAGTAGCATCGTCTGGCACGCTGATTACATACTTGCCATCTACGTCCGTCACTGTACCAATACTAGTATTTTTCATCACTATATTTGCCCCGGCAAGTGGTTCCCCGGTTTCATCCCTAACTTTTCCGGTGATTGTTCGCTCTGGTAAGGCTTCTTTGGAGGTTTTCAGAGAATTTTGTTTTCTTTTTTTTTGTGTGCCTATTCCGATCAAACCATCATTTTGCTGGAATATGAACCCAGTTTCCCCGGCAATTTGCTTGAGTACGAAAGCCACGCTTTCATTGTCCACCTTCAAGGTGATGCGCTGATCATCGGTAAGGACATCCGTTTCCCCCGAATAAACGAATTTAAAATCCGTTTGCTCTTCAATGACATCCAATACATCTTTTATAGCTGCATTGTCCAACTCCAGGGAAACAAATACCTCATGAATGCTTTTGTGCTGCGCCTTGCCTTCATTAGCCAGCAGCACACCTGTAAACATACAAGTAAGGACTATGGCGTAAAGAAAGGTTTTGGACATGGTAATTATTATTCTTTTAAGTAATGATAAATTCATAACTTTACTTTGATTTAATGAGAGTTAGTTTCGTTAAATTTTAGATGAATGGGTTTGTCTATATCCTCCTTTGACACTTTGGTTATAGACAGCCCTTCTGTTTCTTATTTACCATTTCTCATTCTCTGTAAATGTGTCCAATCATATTTCATTCAGTTTAGGTTAAACATCATATTTGGTGTCTCATATTTTCAATCTCAGTCGCAGCCCTCACCACTGATAAGCACTCCTTGGGGAGTAAATTCATATTCAATATCCAGTACAAACTTTAAGTTCTCGAGCACAGTCACGAGGCTTTGATTTTTGTATGTGCCAATTACAGTACACCGATCTAGGCGGTCGTTTTCCAAAGTAAAGTCCACATTATACCATCGTGCTAGTGCTTCCACCACTTTGCTTAAATTAGCTTTCTGAAACTTTAAAATGCCTTCCTTCCACACGATGAAATCGGTTGCATTAATACTATGTTTTTTTAGGGTGTTATCTGAAGTATTAAAAATGGCTTGCTCCCCCTTCGCTAAAGCTATGGGGGATACGTCGGTACCATTTACCGCATTATTAGCGGCTTGCACTTTTACCTTACCAGTGGCAACTGTCACTGCAATATCTTCATCATTGAAGGCTTTGATGTTGAAAGAGGTACCCAAAACGGTAGTTTTGAGGCCATGGGAGTGGACAATAAATGGCTTGGCGGGGTTTCTGTTTACCTGAAAGAAGGCTTCTCCCTCTAAAGTTACCTCACGTATGTTGTCAAAATTTTCGGGATAAATGAGCTTGCTTTGGGAGTTTAAAATCACAGTAGAACCATCGGCAAGGGTGAGAGTGGCCTTATGCCCTCTTTGCGTTTCTTTTTCAAGTAAGGCTATTGGAGTATCAGTTCGATAGTTATACCACATGATCCAGGCCAGGGAGCTTGTAGCCAGTAATAATACAGCGGCTTTTAACCACCTAGACCAGAAGGGACGCTGTTTCCCCCCTGGTTTTTGCTTTTCAGGTTTGGTATCTTTGATCCCCAAACGTTTAAGAATTTTCTCCTTCATCAATACCTTGGGAGATATTTCTTTCCCCTCGTCATCTTTAAATACAAGACCTAAGTTATCCGATTGCGCCTCTATTCCCGCTTGTTCCAAAATTTCCCTGGTTGCTGCGGCAGTGCTTGGATTGTTCATTAAATCCTTTAAAGCCTGAAACTCATTTTCAGTAATGCTACCCGCCAACAATTTTTGAACGATCTCTTTTGTTTGGTTACGGTCCATATTGGTAAATCGGATTTTTCACCTTGTTTGGAGTTGAAGACGTGAAGAATACAGGAAAGTCCCGGTTGAAAACTGATTTTTTTTGAAAGAAAGGAAAAATAATGTCACTTATGCCCTGAATATAAGGAATTTAAGGGGGACTTTAGAGATATGGTCTTTTCTACGAGATCTAAAAAATCAAAGGTGGGGCATTAAACTAAAATTCTTGAAAGCCCAAAAGGGTACGAACAAAGTTTGGTAAATCAGGAAAAAAGAAGAATGGCGAGGATAGTTAGGGTAGTTTCCAGGTGAGGGTTAAGCTGGGCTTTGATAATCTGCGTGGCTTCCGACAATTGGTTTTTCACCGTCTTGGTACTGATGCCCAGCAGCACTGCTATTTCTTGATTGGTTTTGCCTTCATGCCTGGAAAGCTGATAAATAATCCTTTTTCGAGGAGGTAATCCCTCCATAATTTGATCTAAAATCGCATTGTATTCTTTGGAAATTATGAAATCGTCGGTTCGAGTTGTTGATTTCAATACATCCTGCCAATACTCTTCGGCCAAGTCTTCATGCTGTACTGTTTTCCTGAAGTAATCAATGGCCCGGTTGCGGACCATGCGAAACAGGTAGGCTTCGATGTCGGTGTCGGGCTTCAATTTTACCCGGTGAACCCACAATTTTATAAATACTTCCTGAATAATCTCTTCAGTAACGAACCTGGATTTGGTAAACATAAAAGCATGGTAGTTCAACCGCTTCGCATATTTGAGATATATTTCTTCAAAAGCCACTACACTTCCCGCAATGAGCTTTTTTAAATGTTTTTGTTTTTCCGCCTTCAAGGCAAACTCCTCCATTGTAAAATCGAATTATTTCACCTCAATAGTTTCGTAAGTTAACAAAATGTTAATATGATGTCAAGAATGTTAACAATTTCACTTTGAGAGATCCATGAAACTAACGATTTCTCAGAGAGGGTAAAAAGGATTCGATTCTCTTGATCTATTTGAAATTCGGGAATAACGCTGGCTTGTTTTCCTACAGGGGTGGGGTCGTTTAAATGGAATTATTTTAAGAAATCCTTCATAATATAGACCCCTCGACAAAAAAAGCAATGCAAAACTATAAAAATTTTAATAGCCTACTTGATTATATTAGTATTTAGGTGGTATTTCGCCAGATTCCGTATCACTATATTTGGAGTTGAATGACCGGACAATTCAAATCTTAAAATTATGTTTCGTTAAATGAAAGAACTACTAGCAAAATACCCTCAATTGAGTTACCAGATCCTTACCGAAGATGAAGTGCAAAAAAGTATTTTGAAAAATACTGGAATGGTAATATAAACGGCAAATTTAGCCCATCATTAAAAGCAATAGCATCAGAGTTCGAGGTGACAACAGATAAACTATATCACATCGCTCAAGAACAAAGCTCAGTATGCTGGGAGTTCACATGCGAATGTGGCGAAGTATCGAAAGTTAAACTCAATAACCGCAGCAGTGTATATTCTTGTATTGTGGGAGAGGGGGTTCTCAATACCAGCGAAAGCATTGAAGATTATCAAAAGTATGGAAAATGTAAAAAAAGGACTTTTATTCCCAAGCCAATCAATCTACGCAAGATTTTAACCCATGGGCAATGGAATTTATTTGAAATGATTGCCCGAGAGATGGATGATGGCAATATGTATGTTAGCATTCAGCCCTCAGAAAATAATGGGGGTCGCCAACTTTGAGGTTATTGGGACAGCCATATTCGCTTTAGCCACTATACTTTTTGTTTTTAAACTATTAAAAAAGCTGGCACCTTACTTAAACTTGAAATCAAAAGCAAAACAATGGACGGACCTAAAAGAATCACTATCAAGGAAGTTAGATCAGTTGAAGGATTTGAAAACGTAACCGATGAGCAAGCTGAAGAGATCATTGACAGGCTGGAAGAATTGGCATGCATTCTTATCGAGCACTATAAGCTTTACCCAAAGAAAGACGAAGAATCCCGAAATCCCTGGGATCCCAACTAATCTTGCCAGGGATCATTTACAATGAACGGTGCAACCAAGCGACAAAAGGGAGTCTGGCAGTCATGGAGCATAGAAAACTCATGGGATACCCATCCATGCAATTTGTGCAGATTTGATTACCAGGCAGTTTAAAAATTATTTGTATTCATCTAAGTTATTTTTATTTATTAATCATGAAATATTAGTATATTTAATATTAAGGTAATTTTCCAAAATATCAGCTACAAGTCCAGCGAACAAGAATAAAGAAAATTGAGTTGATCAATAAAAACATTGGCCTGCTAGCCAAAAGAAAACATTATAAGTGTTCATAATTTTATATTTAAGGTTGAAAGCCCGGGCAACTCAATGCCCAGGCTTCTTTTGTCTATATCCAAAACTTGGTTCTTTCCTGGTGGTCCGAGAAATGAGCCGATAAGCCTTAACAGGGGGCGAATAATTATATCTGCTAAATTGTATAATTGTACCTGCCTTATAATAAGCTAAATAATTTTAATAGCGTGCAAACCTCTTTTTACTTTCACAAATTGATGGATTAAG
>JAKSDQ010000190.1 GCA_022360015.1 Cytophagales bacterium | reverse complement strand
GCACGGGCACGCCGCGCTGCTGTCACGATACCATCGTGTTGTGGCAAACAGCGGGGTTCGTCCGATCACTGCAGCTGTTGCTGCAGTCTTACATTTCCGACCACGCGACACGCTTGTTGTCGGTGCTGAGACACCCGATCAAGTTCGGGATATCGCTGCGGCGTTTTCCGAAGCGCAAACTATCGCCCCTACGACGGTGCAGTCTCTGGTCGCGGCGGGCGCCGACGCCTCCGCAGATCTGATCGATCCCAGAACCTGGTTGTAACAAAGGGGAAAGAGACAATGACCGGCGCGATCATTCAGGCCAGAACGGGGAGTTCTCGATTTGCCGACAAAGTGTTTGTAGAGATAGGTGGTGTCCCACTTCTGCAGCTGGTGATTGAGCGCTGTAGGCGTGCCCAACGTCTCGATCAAGTTCTGGTAGCTACGACCAAGTCTTCAAAGGATGACCGTATCGTCGCTATGTGTCGCTCCCTGCATGTTCCAGTGTTTCGCGGATCGGAAGACGATGTGCTCGGCAGATTCGCCGGAGCTGCGATTCAGTTTGGCGTCGACGTGGTAGTTCGAGTAACGGCAGACGATCCGTTCAAAGACCCTGACATCATCGATCACGCGGTTAAATTGCTGGAGTCCGATCAAACCGTGGACTACGTTTCGAATACGATCCGTCCGACATATCCGGAAGGAATGGATATTGAGGTCTTTCGCAGTCAGGCGTTGCTAAGAGCCGATCGGGAAGCTCGCCTGGCCTCAGAACGGGAACACGTGACACCGTTTATCTGGAAGAACTCCGACGAGTTCAACGTCCGCAACTTCGAAGCCGAGACGAACTACTCACACCTCCGTTGGACGATCGACTACCCTCAGGATTACATGATGATGAACAAGATTCTTCATCTGTCTGCTAAGTCTTCGGTTGACGTAAGGCTGCAGGACCTTTTGAACGTGGTTGAACAACATCCTGAGCTGGCATCTCACAATAGCTACGCTGTCAGAAATGAGGGATACTTGAAATCGCTACAGCAAGAACAAGAGGATGCTCACAAGTGATGAAACGTGTAGATAACAAAGAACTTGAGTATGTAAAGGAAGTTTTGCAAACACAGTTCTCCAG
>JAKSDQ010000257.1 GCA_022360015.1 Cytophagales bacterium | reverse complement strand
GCGCCGCTCGCTGTTGAAGCGCTCGGGGCTCGGCAATTACAAGGTGCTGTCCAACGCCCGCCAGTCGCCGCTTTATCAGGCGGTTGCCGAGGCCACCGAAGAGGCCATCTACAACTCCCTGTTTAAGGCCCGGACGCTGGGCGGTAAAGACGGTCACCGGCTGCCGGCGCTGCCGGCCGCTGCCGTCGCCGATCTGTTGAAACGGCGCGGAGGCTGATTGTTTATGTCGGGCTGCCGCCGTATTCCGGCACTGGTATTATGGCTGGCGGCGTGGTGCCCGGCGCCACTTGCCGGGGGCAGTGAATTTGTCGGCAGTGCCCGCTGTGCAGACTGCCACCAGCAACAGTACCAGTTGTGGCGCGACTCCCACCACGATCTCGCCATGCAGGTGGCATCGGCGGCGACGGTGCTGGGGGATTTCGGCGATGCCGAGTTCAGCTATTTTGGCGAACGCTCGCGCTTTTACCGCCGCGACGGCGGTTTCTTTGTCAAAACCCGGGACGGCAGCGGCGAGCAGCGCGAGTTCGAGGTGCTTTACACTTTCGGCGTCGAGCCCCTGCAACAGTATCTGGTGGCTCTTCCCGGCGGCCGCCTGCAGGCGCTGACCATCGCCTGGGACAGCCGCCCGCGCGCCGAGGGCGGCCAGCGCTGGTTTCACCTGCAGCCGGACGAGGCCATTGCCCCCGCCGATGAGCTGCATTGGAGCGGCACCTATTTCAACTGGAACAGCCGCTGTGCCGAGTGCCATTCCACCGGCCTGCAAAAGAACTTTTCCCTGGCGCAAAACCGCTTCGATACTACCTGGGCGGAGATCGACGTGGCCTGCGAGGCCTGTCATGGCGCGGGCGCCGGGCACCTGGCCTGGGCGGCGCTGCCGGCCGCTGAGCGCAGCGCCGGCGATAAAGGCCTGCGGTCTCTGCGCCGAGCCGGTGTCTGGGAATATATCGATGGCCTGTCCACTGCCAGCTTGAGCAAAACACCGGCGCAGGCCGCCACTGCAAGTGGCGCCGCCCAGCTCGACAGTTGCGCCCACTGCCACAGCCGCCGCAGCATTACCAGTGCCGATGTGTTCGGCAAGCCGTTTCTCGACCATCACGCGCTGCAGTTGCTGGATCAGGGCATCTATCACGCCGACGGGCAGATACTCGAAGAGGTCTTCGTGTACGGCTCTTTTATCCAGAGCAAAATGTTTCACCAAGGCGTAGTCTGCAGCGACTGTCACGAGCCCCACAGTCTGGCCCTGCGGCAGCCGGGC
>JAKSDQ010000164.1 GCA_022360015.1 Cytophagales bacterium | reverse complement strand
TTATATTACTCTTTTACTGCCTGGCAAACCGAACGCTTATCAAGGAAGGGAAGGCTGTATTCGATACGTTAAAAAAGAAAGGGGTAGTGGCCGGCAGAAAACGCCTTTCATGGATTGTAGGGAGGGATACTTCCAAGCTCAATGAGCAGCAAATACGAACAGCTACGCTGGAGACGCTCTCCGAGAATTTAAGTGATGGGGTGATTGCGCCATTGTTTTACTTCTTTCTATTTGGAGTGCCAGGTGCGGTTGCGTATAAGATGATCAATACCTTCGACTCCATGATTGGGTACAAATCTGATCGGTATAGATCATTTGGAAAGTTTGCCGCTAGGTTGGATGATATTGCCAATTTTATACCTGCCAGGATCACAGCATTTTTGATATTGATAACAAACCTCAAGTTACAGGGCTTTCGCTTCGTATTTCAAGAAGGGAAGAAGCATGCAAGCCCGAATGCGGGATATCCTGAAGCGGCATTGGCCTACATTTTGAATTGTCAGTTTGGCGGCCCTAATTTTTATCATGGAAAATTGGTGGATAAACCGTATATAGGCAGTAATCCCCGAACAATCGATCATAGTGATTTAACAACAGCAATCTACGTGAATTGGGCCAGTGCTATTCTCTTTTGTATGTTGTACGGTTTCATCATTTATTGGGTATATGGAGGCATACATTAAGAAATACATCATTACCGGAGCGCCAGGCACAGGAAAAACTACCTTGATCAATGCCCTGGAAGAGGAATATCCTTGTATGCATGAAGTATCTCGAAAAGTAATTATCTGCGAACAAGAAGGAGTAGGGAATGGAATGCCCTGGGGAGATCTGGATCGATTTGCAGCATTAGTTTATGAAGCTTCGCTACAAGCGCTTGATTTAAGTCCGAATGCCTATTTTACAGATCGTTCCATACTTGATTTAATCGCTTACCTTGAAGTAGCGGGTAAACCGATACCATCACAACTTGTCCGATTTCCTTACAAAGAAAAATTCCGTAAGAAGGTATTTTTCACCCCTACCTGGGAAGATATTTACCATAAGGATGAACAACGATTACAGGAATTCGATTACTGTTTGGCGTTGGAGCAAGCATTATTGAAAATTTATGCTGAAAAAAGATTTGATATTGTTAAGCTCCCCAAGGATACTGTCTCAATTAGGGTTAATTTTGTCCATACCTTTGTAAAGACTTAGGCATTTGAATCGATTAAAAACTGCGACTAAATTTAATTAATAAGCTAAAGAATTATGAAAATATATACGAGAAAAGGAGACAAGGGAATGACGGGAGTATTTGGTGGAAAGCGGGAACCTAAAAATGGTCCCCGCATTGAATGTCTGGGGACTTTGGATGAAGTGAATAGTACGATAGGCTTGCTTCGTGCTAAGCTGGGATCTGATCACGATTGGCAGGGTAATTTACACCGGATCCAAAAAGACCTCATGGACATGATGTCGCACCTCGCTCGCCCCTCCGTTTCCAACAAAGAAAATCAAAACCCTAAACCTGTGGATGGGGCTGATTTCTGCGAACAATGGATTGACGAAGTAGAGCATACATTGAGCAGCCCTTCCGATTATTTTCTGTTGCCGGGCGGGAATGAAATCTCTGCCTTGTGCCACGTTTGCCGAACACAAATCAGACGTGGTGAGCGGGCATTGGTGAGCCTGGCTGATGAAGATCCGGCTTGTGTGGAAGAATATGTATCTGCCTATATTAATCGCCTGTCCGATCTCTTTTTCACCCTTGCACGTGCCGAGATGGACCAACATGGTGTAGCGGAAGAAAAGTGGAACTTGTTTCTATACAAGCGGAAAAAGAAACCCTGACCATTGCCCTAACGGCTAGTCTGAGTACTGCTCATGACGCAATACCTGAAGAATTTCAGCAATATTTTGACACCGGAAAGTACTATTTTGGATGTTCAGCAGCCACTGGTCATTTTCGTAATGCACTTTAATAGAGGAGTTTGGGTCGGCTACCACCTGGTAGCCTTCTCTTTCCAACGCACGTCGGGTCCATGTGCTTTGAATATCGGTTCCTGATAACGATATTTTCCCTTTGGCAGGATGGACTACTTTAAAAGCGCCGGAAAGCTTATCAAAGTGAAAAGCATTGCTTTTAAACACACGTTCAAACATACCGGATAAAACCAAATCTTCCGGTGCCCCACTTTTCAGATCCTCATCTTGATTCATCAGCCAGATTGTATCCGCAGTTTGAAGCGCAAGATCGAGCTCGTGTGTAGACAGTAATATGGCTTTGTTGGTTTCTTTAACCAAACGTTTGAGGATGTTCATGATTTCCACACGGTTTGGAAGGTCCAGGTGAGCCGTTGGTTCATCCAGCATGATCAATGGCGTATCCTGTGCCAGTGCTTTGGCGATGAGTACACGTTGCTTTTCTCCATCACTCAGTTCATTAAAAAACCGATATTTGTAATCACCTAAATGAACACTCTCCAACGCACGCTGAATCATTACGTGATCTTTAGCTTCCAGCTTCGCAAAATAGTTGGTATAAGGATACCGCCCAATAGAGACAATATCCATCACCGTCATAGCTCCCACGTTTATTTTATCAGTAAGTACTAAGCTCAATAGCCGG
>JAKSDQ010000292.1 GCA_022360015.1 Cytophagales bacterium | reverse complement strand
CTTTTGGTTTCCTGAAAATATCCAACTGCATTGCTAATATCCGATATCATGAACAACATTAAAAAAAGAAGATATTCCGTATTGTTATACGTTGGAAACGAGAGATCTAAATTTTGAGTTTTACTATCAAATCATTCCACGATAATCTCATCCGCAAATAGCCAACTACCCAGCCCGGTACCGTGGTGCCATACGGGCTTGGTTTCCATGCTGTCGGCGAGTACTTTAAGGTATTTGATTTTGGTGGGATTGAATTCTGAGTTAAAGTATTGAATATCATTGATTTTGCAATCTGGACTGAGTGGGCTTTTATTGGTCACCTTTCCCAAAAGCCTAAAATCTTTCCCATTTAAAAAGCCATAATAAGAAACACTTTTTGGAAAAAATACAATATGATTGACCACCTGCAGAAATGCGCTTGAAACCTTGCTCACTTCAACTGCTTCTTCAAGATTAATGACGGCCGCCATATCATTTCCTTCAAAGCCCAGCCAGTTGGCGTAAAAATTAGCACCTCCAAGAGCACCATCTGTTAGCGCATGAGGGTCTTCACGGGCATATTTTTTTGGCTTGGTGAGAAGTTCAACTTGTTTGCTCGCTATCATATTCTTCTGCTGAGCACGCGTAAGGGTTTTATCATAAAAATCAAGGTATTCATCAACGGTATATCGCATTTCATTCATGACAGTAATTTCAGCGGCCTCACAAGTCGATTTGAAGTCTGCCAGCCTCTTTTGGAGTCTTTCGGGTACCCTGGCGAAATTGGTTGTAATTCATTGTCTTTGTACGTGATAGCTGTGTTTTGACAATAAACGGATTTATGATTTCTCACCAGTTAGTAGTAAGATAAATGAAGTGGTCGGTTATTACGAAAAGGAACTACAAGTGGAACCCGGTTCTGACCAAGCAATGGAATTGGAATAGTAAACTAGGCGTACAACACACAGTACAGCAAATACACAGGGCATAGTCTCATGCTTCAACTTCAGTAATGAGGGATGCAAACTTAGTCTACAGATAAACCATAGTGTAATCGCACCATCGGTGTCATTGGTAAAATAACTATCATTTGGATAGGTTGACATGCTCAAGTAT
>JAKSDQ010000228.1 GCA_022360015.1 Cytophagales bacterium | reverse complement strand
GAGGTGACCGTGGACACGGCCATGGACAACCTGGCCCGCGAGCAGGACCGGGTCCTGGCCCGGCTCGAGCGCTCGGGCGTGCAGGGCGACTGCGGCCCCAGGCTCAACAAGGAAGAGGACGAGGCGGTCTGGCTGAGCCGTCCAGGCGCGCCCAAGGCGAAGCTCGCCAACGAGAAGCCCAAGGGCGAGACCGTCGACTACGACAAGCTGATCCAGGCCTGGCGCGAGGGCCGGGTCAAGTAGGGTCGGCAGGCCGCTTGAATTCACTGCGCCGCGGGCGGGACTTCTGTCCCGCCCGCTTTCTTTGTAAGCCAAGACTAAAATTGAGGAATTGACCTGTTTATCAGCAGAAAGCTCTAAACGATCAGGCTCTAGTTTCTCGCTTATTTAGCTTGGTCTCGAAGAGGCTTTGCAAGGCTGTATAACCATTCGCAATCGAAGCCCTTAATCCACCACGACACAAACCGCACTTACCAATCTCTACCTATTAGACTTCTTGTCTCTTGCCGGGCCTGTTGGCCTCCAGCCACACAGATAGGCTATCAATGGTAAGTAGGATATTGGCCTCGGACCTCTCGCTCGATTCGCTGAATCGCCGCTTTTTGATCACCTTGAAATATTGGCAAAGCAGCAAGTCGGTTGGCTGCATAGCGAAGCATCTTTCGGCTAACTGAAGTGTCTTTCTCAAGTAATGCTATTACAGAGCACGGTACTTTCGCCTCATACAACGCTGCCATCTGCGCGATCACAGCCTCAAGGACACGTTGCTCGCTCATTGCGAGATAGACTGCGACAGGAGCCTTATTTTCAGCTTCGATGACTAGGTCTGCTGGGAACTCAATGTTTGGCGAGATCGACTCATTTTCACGAATCTTTGCCTGATCACCTACAGCGGCCCGAATAGCCTGAGCAGCATCCTCCCTAAAGGTACTTGCGGCTCTCTCAGGAGTAAGAAGTATCAAATCTTGAAGACGCAGAAGAAGACCAACAAAACTTATCGCTGCTTTCGGAATCTCCTCAATTCGCAATGGAAGCGTTGTTAGCTCTCCCCGGTCCTCATCATATCGGGCACCGTACTCCTCCAACATAGATTGCAATGCTTCGGCACGAGTGGGTGTATCCAAATCCGAAACAGCAGATTCAATCAGAGGCATACTAGTACCGTCGTCTTCAACTCTATAACGTCCAGACTGATCAGGCCCGACGATATAGAATCCAAGAGGCTCACCCATCCAATCGTAGCAAGTGCTAATGGCCATGCCAGCAGGCACTTCTCGGATTTGGAGATCCTCGCAGAAAGCCTTACAGAGTTCTTCCTTCACAGACCCAACTCCCCTTCCCGCTTGTAAAGACGGAAGAAATCCGCCGCTTTGGTGAGCGCTTGGTCATCGTTGGAAATACCGAACTCTTTCCTTCGGCATCGCGCGCGAGCCCTTGGGACACGCCTTTGCCATGGGTGGCGCATGGTTCCCCTAGGAACACCTTCGATTTGCTCGCAGCTCGCATGAACGTGCCAACCTGGGTGCGACCCATGAAACTCATACTGCGCCAAAACCGCCAACTCCCGCCCATGGTCCACAGCGAGAATCGCACGATACTGCTCCTTATCAAGTCGGTAAGCAACCAACAGGCGAAAAAGCTGCCCGCGCACTTCAAACTCGATCACACGCCATCGGTAGGAAGGCAACCTATAGGTCCTATTCTTGGATTTCGATAGCGGGAAAGCACTTCGAGGCAGCTTCGCGCCCTCTTGCCATTTACCCAAACTGGTAACGGTCTTATCCGCTCGAATTACGTCTTTCAGCCGCATAGCGAGGATTGTCATCATGTGGGCTATCGCAGTCAATGCAATGTGAAGCTCGATGATGCATAGGTCAGGCCAGCGCTTCGTTTAGAAACGGAACAATCCTTATCCGTCTTTCTTTGGATCCGATCACACCACCGGCGGCTCGTCGCTCAGCTCCGAGGTGAGCCCCTGCTGGTAGTCGAGCTCGGGCTCGAAGGCGTCGAGGGCCTCGGCGGTGGCCTGGGTGCCCTCGACCCGCACGATGTGGAACAGGGCGTCGCCCTCGTGCACCACCGGCAGGTTGGTCCGGCCGATGATGACCCCGCCTTCGCGGGCCTGGACGTCGACGTCGGACTCACCGAAGGGATCGGAGACGACGCCCAGCCAGTCGCCGGCCTCGACTCGCGCGCCCAGAGCGACCCCCGCGCGCAGGATACCGCTGATGGGCGCGCGCTCCCAGGAGCTGGAGCGGGCCAGGATCGGGTCGAGGCGACGGCCCTT
>JAKSDQ010000232.1 GCA_022360015.1 Cytophagales bacterium | reverse complement strand
ATTATTAGGATTAAAAACTGGTGTTGATTACGTAATGCCACGTAATGAGATCGAGGAGCAACTGGTTAGTATTTGGAGTGAGGTATTATCAATCGAAAAAGGGAGAATTGGGGTAAGGGATGATTTCTTTGCTTTAGGTGGAAATTCCTTTAAGGCAATAGAGGCTAGTAACATGCATGAAATCTCAACGTCTCCAAGCGTTATTTATAAATATAAGACTATTGAAAAATGTGCACTGGTATATCAAACTGAAAATAAATCAAACAGTGAACTACTTCATACAAAATATTTTTCGAAGGAGCATAAAATCAATCTTATCTTAATTCCTTCAATGGGGGCATCAGATATCATGTATTCTTCTCTATCAAAACTCATTTCAGATTTTTGCAATGTTTACGCGGTAATAATGCCTTGGAGCAATCTTTCTTATAAAGGAGATTTGAAAGATCATATTTGGATTAAAGAAAAAATATTAGATGAAATTAAAAATAAAATACAAGGGCAATTTCTGATTTTGGGGCATAGTTCAGGGACAGGTCTGGCTTTATCCCTTAGCTGCGAATTGGAAAAAATTAATTTTCCATTAATGGGCCTAATTCAATGTGCTAAATTATTTGAAACACGAAACGCCATATTGGAAAAGAAAAATAGACTGAAACAGATAGATGATGATACATTGTGGCATGATTTTATTAATGTATTGGGGAAAAAGGATTTTCTTATTGATAAGCGAAAAAAGACATTCTTGCGCAGTGCTAGACATGACGGTTTAGTTTCTTATGAGATTTTGTTAGAAATCTTCAACCAAAAGAATTTAGTTCTTTTAAATGCCCCACTTCACCTATTATATGGGAAAAACGATCACTTAACAATCGGTTATGAAGAAAATGTTAAGGAGTGGGGTTTAGTAGCATCTGACATTAGCTTTGAAGTTATCAACAGCGGAGGGCACTACTTCATTGAAAATAATGCCTCCGATATCTTAAAATCGATTAAGAACAAGTTTTTGCAAAGTCTTCAAATAAATCCGCTTATAGGAACTTAAAAAAGTTATGAGGGAAAAAAATGAATTAATTTCTTGTTTATGTATAACCGATAAAAGAGTAAATCTTTTATCACGTTCAATTGATTGTTTTCGAAATCAGACATATGCCAATAAAGAATTAATAATCTTATATAATGATTATGATTATGATACATCTACTTTTGTAAACTCAATTGATGATGAAAATATTAAATGTTTCAAAATTGATTCAAATCTAAAACTATCATTAGGTGCCAAACGAAATCTATCTCTTGAGAAAAGTAACGGAACATACTTTTGCAATTGGGATGATGATGATTGGCATCATAGCGAAAGACTTAATCTTCAATTCAAGGCATTAAGGGAAAATCATAAAGAAGCTAGCATTTTAATTAATGTTATATTATATGATTGCAAAGAGAAACAAGCATACTTTTCTTTTTCATGGCCATGGGAAGGGACACTTTTATGTGATAAAAGTTTTATCAGGGAATTTAAGTATGGTGATATTGATAAAGGAGAAGATTCATATTTAATTTCGCATCTATTAGATAACAACTTTGTTTATCCCGTTATTAAACCTACTTTATATATCTACACAATACATGGACAAAACACATGGGACTATAATCATTTTCGATCTTTTTTTCTCAGAAGCCAAAAGTTATCTCCCAAAATCAGTTCTTTTGTTAAAGGTGTTTTGGAAAATGAATACACTTATGCTAAAGCATCCAAATTACTGTTTGAAGCAGGCATTCTCAATGAAATTGACTATTTTAAATGGGATCGAAAAGCAATAAAGAAGATTATCTGTAAAAGCCAAAATAGCCCTTTTTAAGGATAGTATGAACACTCTATCCAAAGAGCAATATATAGGTCAGCAGGGTCTTGGTTAGAAATGTGGTTGGTCCAAAGGACATATGTAAAAAAAATGTTTGTTCAATAAAAACCATCCAACTCCCCAAAATGCAAATATATTTTGCAGGTTGCCAGCTGCTAGTTGGCATTAGGGCATTGGTTATGGATTTTACTTTAAATCATTGCCCTGACAAATTGATGTTGCAAATAATTTGATCAATCTCCTATCAGATTCTGTACACACAAAGGAGTATTTCAATATGGTGTATAATGAAAGCAAATACCGGATGATTCCAAGTGAAATTCGGGGATTTTATTTAGTAATACTTAGAAAAGTATAATTATTCATTCATAATTGGAAATGAGCTATCAAAGACTAACAATGAAAAAGTTCCTTGAAGAATTAAAAAATTTAAGGATAGATTTAAACAAAATTAATGTAATTGTTGATATTGGCGCGGAAGATGGTAGTGATTCAATAGAACTATCTAAAAAAATACCAGGTGCTTTTTGCTATGCGGTTGAAGGATTGAAAGAAAACTATGATAAGTATTTGAAAAGATTAGAGAATAAAAATATTAAGAGCTTTAATGCTGTAATATTGGATTATGACGGAAAGATAGGTTTTCATGAGAAAAATGATTCAGGTGTTCACGGAGTTTTTAGGTCTCATTGGTCTAATACAATAAAGATTCACGAAACAGATTGCTATAGGTTTGATACTTTCATATCCAAATATAATTTACCGATACCAGACTTAGTTAAACTTGATGTTGAGGGAGCATCTTATGAAGTAATTAAGGGTTTTGGGGAAGTATTGGATAAAGTAAAGATAATTCAGATCGAGACCGAAACTAAGTACTTATTTTTGGGACAAAGATTACAAAATGAAGTCTTTGAAATTTTAAATAAGAATCATTTTAAGGAGTTTTACAATATGAATTGTTGTGATGGACAATACGATTCAATTTTTGTAAATGAAAAATATATAAACTGGCTTACCTCGTAAAAATATTTTGCACTAGCTTATTGCCCTTTGAGTGGTATACAGAATTTTGGATATTCCGGAGATGCTGGCCCTAATACCGGAGATATTGACCCCCTAAAAAGGTTCGGTTTTTAAAAGGAAGCATCCAGTAAACTGTTAAACTGCTTAGTTTGAAAGCATGTCCCCATTTCACATAACGATTTTTTAGGGCATCCCTCTATGTTGAAAAACAAGCTTTTATGTGAATTAATTGACCTTATACCAAAATTTAGACACACTTTTTTTGTTAAAAATCTCCATGCCCTGGCGCCAGGGCATTATTATTATCGCTTGACTTTCGCATCCAACTCCCGCTTCTTAATCACCAAATCAACATAAAAATTAAAAGCCTGCTCCAAAAGTTCTTTGTCGTTCTCCGGATCAATATTTTCAACCAGTTTGGGTTGACAATCAAAATACCATTCTTTAAATTCATCTGGAGGGTTGTGAGCAAAACCCATAATGGCTGGAATTAATGTATCCGTCCGGTAAACTACATCTTGCGAAAAAAATTTTTGGCGGCCAATTTTGTTTTCAAAAAAGATGAAAAGAAACTGGACCTCGGAAATTATTTTTCCACTACTGGATGAGAAAGCGCGCACCGACCAAAGCCGGTCGGCATTTTGCAGGCAACATGATATGAATAAAAGTGTTTACTATTATTGGCACACCAGATGGCGGCGGAAGGGAACAAAAAAACCTGCTGCCCCTGCGATGGTGCCTTTAAAATTGCAAGGATTGCCGATGGAAGATGCCTCCATTATTATTGAGCATAAAGGGGATACCAAAATCCATTTACCTGCCTGGTTGCTTGCTCATCTCCCCGCCATTATACAAGCTCTTTCCGATGCTGGGTGATTTATCTCACCGAAGGTTGTATTTTTTCAATCAGTCCACAGACATGCGCAAGGGATTTAATGGTTTGTCGGGCCTGATGAGCCAATATCTGCAAAGAGACCTGTTATCGGGCGATGTGTTTATTTTCATCAACAAGGGCCGCGATAAGCTCAAATTGCTTAGTTGGGAGGCGGGTGGCTTTGTGATCTATTACAAACGGCTGGAGCAAGGCACATTTGAACTTCCTGTTGGTAAGGGAGATGAGATTTCATTAAGTTATGCCCAGCTTTTTCTGCTGCTGGAAGGCATCGGGCTGGACACTGTGAAGCATCGCAAAAGATACCAGGTAACTGGTTGAAAAAAGCGATAATTAATCGGTGAGAATGCTGGAAAAAGGGTTGTTTTTTCGTAGTTTTAGGTCACTGACCAAGACGGGAATTATCCATAACCTGAAGGGAAAAAATGCTCAGTTAGCGCGGGAAAACCGTTTGAAAGAAGATAAGATCCGGGAATTGAAATTCCAGTTGGAAGAATATAAAAGACTGGTCCATGGCACTCGCTCAGAGGGTCATGTATCCGCTGAAATAGCAGAACAGTTGTTGCTGGACCTGGCCGCAGAAACCAGCGGGGGGCCAGCAAAACAACCTGAGCAAGAAATTACCTACAAGCGGAAAAAGCCTTCGGTTAAACCTAACCGCCAACCCCTTCCGGATCATTTGCCCAGGGTGGAACATATCGTGGA
Source organism: Cytophagales bacterium (assembly GCA_022360015.1). Classification (GTDB taxonomy): domain Bacteria; phylum Bacteroidota; class Bacteroidia; order Cytophagales; family Cyclobacteriaceae; genus Agaribacillus. Next base: position 3,401 of record JAKSDQ010000232.1, on the reverse strand, counting down.
GCCGGATGAGGATGTGAACGGGCTTAAATGCATCGGAGAGGAAGTAAGCGAAGTGCTGGCCAAGCAGCCTTCCCGGTTGTTTGTCATTCGTATCATCCGTAAAAAGTATGCCAGGGCCGATGGTAGCGGGGTGGTCATTGGCCGATGCCAAGCCGTTCCATTCAAAAGGGCATGGCCCATGAGAGCCTGTTAGCAGATATGCTGGTCAGTAAATACGCCGATCATTTTCCGCTTTACCGTCAGGCCAAGATCTTGTCCAGGGAGGGGGTCACTATCGCTTCCTCCACGATGAGTGATTGGGTAAGTAGTTGCTGTAAGTTACTCGCCCCACTGTATGAGGCCTTGAAACAGGAAGTGTTACGCACAGAATACCTGCAGGTGGATGAGTCGCCGATCAAAGTATTGGATAAAGCCAAAAAGGGGCGTACCCATCGCGGTTATTACTGGCTATATCATGATGTGGATGGGGGGCTTGTCTATTTTGATTACCAAAAAGGGAGGGCCCGGGACGGTCCTGCCAGCATGCTGAAAGGATATCAGGGATATCTTCAAACCGATGGCTATGGGGTATATGATAAGTTTGAAAACGTCGAAGGCATCACCCTGCTGGGATGTATGGCCCATAACCGTCGTTATTTTGAAAAAGCTAAAGAAAATGATCCTGAAAGGGCCAATTATTTTCTCAGCCAGGTGCAGTCGCTGTATCTATTGGAACGGGAGATGAAAGAAAAGGAACTGGATTGGAACCAAAAAGCAGCCCTTCGCCAAAGCATGGCTATGCCGGTGCTGGAGAATTTACAGCAATGGCTAACCAGCCAAAAAGAAAAAGTATTGCCTAAAAGTGCTATCGGAAAAGCAATCGCTTACAGCTTGGGACAGTGGAAGAGGATCATGAGATACACCCTGTCAGGAGGATTAATGATCGATAATAACCTGATCGAAAACCAGATCAGGCCTGTGGCCCTGGGTAGAAAAAATTACCTGTTTGCCGGATCCCACCGAGGTGCCAGAAACTCTGCCATTATATATTCACGGATCGGCAGTTACGTGAGAAATAACATTGACCCTTTTCAGTATTTGTATGCCATCCTCACAAAACCACCTGATTATCCGGTCAACAAAATCAGCGATCTGTTGCCCTGCAATATATCTTTTGAAAAACCTGATCATTAGTGTAGTTTACCGGACGGATACAATCAAACCTTATGCTAATTTTGGTATATTTTAAACAGCTTTAAAATAGTAGTATACCATTATAACTTCTAAATCTTCCTCTATACTGTTGGAACATTTTATTATTTGAATAACAAATACTATATTTAACAAATAAAATTGTAGTACTTGTATGGACCTAAACCAGTTAATAAAAGAAATCGTGCGAGAAGTTATAAGAGAAGAAATCAGCACTCTTGAAAAGAAAATTGAGGCTAAAGACAATACCCCATTAGTCATTGGCGACCGACTACTTAACATCTCCGATGTCGCAGACCGCCTTGGTTGTTCCCGTCCACAGGTTTACAAGTACTTGGATATGGGATTAAAAACGGTACGGTTTGGAAAATCACGGCGAAAGGTCAGAGAGAGTGATTTAAATCTGTTTATAAGAAGAAAAGGGGGTAAAGGTTAGTCTTGTTACACAGATTGGCTGAAACGGTTAAGACTTAATCCACTACTTTTAAATTTTTATCCTCGTTATACCCTTCTTTCATTTGTTTAACTATTGTCTCTTTGTCAGTTTCTCCCAAATAGTGCTTATTGATTACAGCGACAGATTTTCCAGTAATTTGGGAAATGGTCTTGACCGGAATACCTCTTTGTGCTGATAAGGTGATAAACGTACTAACCGCTTTGTGGGAGGAAAGTAATTTATGTTTAGGTATTTTGCTATATACCTTATTTCCTTTGATTTCTCTAACCTCTTCAACTAGCTGATTGATCTCAGCTAATCCGCCCAACTCCTTAAGATAATCATTGTACTTTTGTTCGCTAATTTTGGGTAGTTCCAAGACATGGCCAACATCTGTTAGTTTGGTATATTTTTGTATAACGGTGAAAGCATCGGCAACTAATGGCACAAAAGCCGAAGTTCCGGCTTTCTGGGTTTTAAGTTCAATAGTATCGCCATTAATATGTTCAGTACCAAGCCTTGACAAATCGGAGTATCTCAGGCCAATTCTACAATGAAGGATGAATAAATCTCTCACCCGGGTCAACCGTTCACTGTCTGATAAATCACATTCAGCAAGTTTGGTCAGTTCTTTTTCAGAAAGATAAACTACCTTCTTATCATTTCTTGTGGCAATCAGATCCGATAAATCAAAATCAAATTTATACCCTTTATTCTTTTCCACCCATTTCAGAAATGCTTTGATTTTGGCTATCTGGTTGCCTCTGGTTGCAACATCCATATTAACAAGCTTATTATCTTGTTCATCTTTGTATTTAGCACGGTCATACTCCATAAAATAGGTATAATTGTCATAAAACTGTCTGTCAAAAGACTCCAATTTTAAGGGTATGTTTTTGATTTGAAAGTATTGAACCATATTGTTATACACAGCCCATATTTGCTTAATTGTACTTTCGGTACGTCGTTTGCCTTTGTATTTTCCGGATGGGATAGGTGACTTGATATATTCTTTCCAAAGTTCGTGGACCTTCTGGTTAATCTGTTCTGTCTCCACCTTGCCTTGCACTCGTCTTTTTACTGCGTTCCCAGTTGGCTCGATTTTTTCACGCTTCAAATCTGATATTAGACGTTTGACCTTGGTCATTTTAGCATCAATAAGGAACATGTCGTTGTCTTGCATCGCCTGGAGGTCTTCAATCATATCCTTGTTACGCTTGAGGTCCTTTCGCAAACCTTTAAGGTAGTTAAGCTTCTGCTTATTATAATTGAACTGATCGGGTCTAACCTCTATGCCAGTTCCAAAATATGTTGGTACCGATTTGTAAATGTAACGGATATAAATGAAGCCATCGCTGCAGTCAATCTTCTTTTTGCCGGTTTTATCATTTGGGTCTTTCACCCTGCGTGGAAGGTATGCAATTTTAACACTCACTATATTCTAGACTTAAGTAAATTAACATAAATTATTGTAAATTACTAAATCATGAGGATAAAAATATAGTTTTAATTTCAAATAGGATTGTTTATTGTAAAATGGTGTAAAAAGGTTGTTAACCCTCCGAGTTCACAGAGCGTGTCACGCCACAAAACAATTTACTACAAAAAAACACTTTTTTAGCCCTTTTAAGGGCTTTTTTTATTATATTGCATTTGACCTCCTCCCATTAATCGACACGGTCAAAAGTGGAAAAATCCGGCTCTTTTAAACAATCGTTGTACACCTGATCAGGGGTAAGGTTACCTAAAGAACTATGTGGCCTAAAGGCGTTAT
>JAKSDQ010000291.1 GCA_022360015.1 Cytophagales bacterium | reverse complement strand
GGGTTTCGGCACCGGCGCCGCGGTGTCCAGCCGCGAGATGTCGAGCAGGGCCGACAGCAGGTCCTCGACGGCGACGAGACCGCTTTCGACCCGCGCGACGAGCTCACGCTGGCGTTCGGGCATCTCGTCGCCGTGTTCGGTCAACAGCGCCGTGAACAGTTTTGCGGCATTCAGCGGCTGCAGCAGGTCGTGCGCGGCGGCCGCGAGAAAACGTGTCTTGGACACGTTTGCCGCATCGGCCTCGGCTTTTGCATTGCTGAGCGCAAGCATGGTCTGCCTGAGCTCCGCGGTACGATCCTCGACCCGTTGTTCGAGCATGGCCTTGGCCTCGACCAGCGCCTGCTCGGCGGCCTTGAATTCGGTGATGTCGGTAAAGGTTGTGACGTAGCCGCCCTCCGGCATCGGTTGCCCGCGAATCTCGATGACACGGCCGTCGATGGACGTGCTCTGGTACCGGTAGGGGGTGCCGTTTTTGAGATGCCGCATGCGTTTCGCGACCTCCTGATCGGCGTTTTCGGTGCCGAAGCGGCCGCGTTCGGCGCTGTACTGGATCAGTTCGGCCACCGGCTTGCCGACGTTTACCATGCCGGCCGGATAATCCATCAGTTCGAGATACCGATTGTTCCAGCCGATCAGGCGTTGTGACGCGTCCACCACGCTGACACCCTGGCTGATGTTCTCCAGTGTTGCCTCGAGCAGCCGGCGGTTGAAGCGGATGGCTTCCGAGGTCTCGTCCAGCAGTGTGACGACATCGCCGATCTCCATGCCGGTTCTGCGCAGGGCCGTCGTCATGACAACCCGCGCCGAGGCGGCACCGATTGCGCCCGCGAGCAGGCGTTCGGTGTACTGGATCAGCCGGCCGTCGGCGATGCCGGTGGGATCGGGTTCGATCGCCTCCGTCGCCGTGAAGTCGGCGAATGCTCTGGCCGTGTTGGCCTCACCCAGGAAACGCCCGGCGAGCGCACGCAGGTCCGCTGTCGTGATGTCGCTGCCGCGTGTGACGGCGGCGCTGGTTCGACTTGTGGCGCCAGGCGTTGTAAACGCGCGTGCCTGCAGCGTTTCGGCCAGGGTTTGCCGCGATAGGAGCGAGCCCACGACGAGGACGACGACGTTTGCACCCAGCGACCAGGCAACGCCGTGGGTCAGCGCATTCGACTGCAGGTCGAAAAGGAGGGCTTCGGGCTTGAGCCAGCCGATCGAAAACAGACCGTCGTCGACAAAACCGGTGGGGAATGCGCCGGCGCGGGCCAGCGTCGGCAAGAATAGCGTGTAGGCCC
>JAKSDQ010000285.1 GCA_022360015.1 Cytophagales bacterium | reverse complement strand
TTGCAACGAGCCAGACAGACCCCCGATGAAAGTGGGTATTCTGCCCATAAATTGAAGCTCTGACCGGTCTATTGAATTATAGCAGTGCAATTCACTGCAGACTCCTGCTGTGCTGTTGGGCCGGCGCCAAGTATGTTTCGTGGAAGGTTCGCGCCAAAACACGAAATCTTGGGGAATTTGCAGCCTGCCAAGCATTTGTTCAATCTCTCAAGTAATATGCATTTTGATGTTTGAAACTGTCTCGAACCCCCTTTAGAGAATAGCAGGTCACGGCTCCCTCTGTTTTGTTTAGGAACTCAGCCATCCCCAGCTTGACGTGCAGTGTGTAATCGTCCTTTAACTTTCAATTTGTTCTTTCCAACCCATTCTTTGTAGAGGGGGTGTCCAAGCATAAACCTTTCATATCAATTGGCCGTCTCACTGCAGAAGCACTCACTCTCCACATACTCCAAAACAGACAGCAATTCTGCCTGTGATAAGTAACACTTCTTGCATAGCTTCCATTGACTTGTGAACTCAGTGTATGTTGTGGCGCCCTTTAGGATAAATAAGTCATTCCTAAAAGGGGTCCTTTTGTGTGTGGAACTGAGACTAGTTTCTTGTCTATAGTCCTTATGACGTGTACCCAACATAGCACTTTTGCAACCCGGAAAGACATCCCTTAGTGGGATATATTGTAACTGGAGAGGCATCAGTCAAAACAAATCTAGGTTGTAACTGACAGTTTGTGCGCTAAAAGTAGGCAGCCTTCAGAGACCTAAAGAGGCCCACATATGCATCGTTGCCTTCGTGACTCACGATAGAGATGCAGATGGGTTGAATGATGTGGTTCGCATTTGTGAGCACTACCATCAACACAAGAGTTCCTCGGCACACTTTTGTAAGTTTTCAAGTGCCTTCCAGATGTAGTGGCCACTCAGCTGCCTTTTCTAGCAGCCGAACCGATCTGTCGCTAGACAATGTCACTGTAATAATAGGAAAGCTAGGCATAGTCTGGGATATGATTTGATACAAAATTCAGTATGGGCGCTGGGAGTGTCAGTGTTACAGCCTCCAGAGTAACAGGTTCGTTTTTACAGTCGCTTGCGCCAAAAGGGACGGCAGTCATGAGGCATCACATTGGAAGTATCATTCGAGTTATATCCGCCCATGTTGATTAGGTAACAGGCGTAGAAGTACCCAGAGAGCTATCAATGATGTCTTGATTAGGTGTGTATGATCAGGGGAAGGTGTGAAACACCTAGCAAACATTATAAATGGGTGTGTGACATTCCTAGTGATTAGATCATCAAGGGTAATGGCACTATGAGGAAGTTGTCAATGGTGAGGTCAACAGGCCGCCCAGGAAATGTTAGAGAGTT
>JAKSDQ010000113.1 GCA_022360015.1 Cytophagales bacterium | reverse complement strand
TTCCGGGACAGGCGTGGCGACAAACCCCCTGAACTTCATCAATCCACAGGACATAGAAAGCATTGATGTATTGAAAGATGCTTCCGCAGCCGCTATTTATGGGGCACGGGCAGCAAACGGGGTAATTGTGATTACCACTAAAAAAGGGAAAACCGGTAAAACTAAAATTGACCTGGATATTTCTTCCGGTCTCTCCGGATTGGCCAATGAAGTGGATGTTTTTGGCGCTGATGAATTCCGGCGTCAAGTAGTGGCCGCGGGCGGCACGTTGGATGATGGTGGTGCCAATACGGACTGGCAGGACGAATTAACCAGAACAGGGGTTTCCAGAAACATCAACCTTGCTATAAGCGGGGGTACAGACAATTCATCATTCTATTCGGCCTTGGGTGTAGATGATCAAGAAGGCATTTTGAGGGGCAACGATTTAAAACGCTACTCAGGCCGTTTAAATCTAAACAAAAGTGCTTTGAATGACCGTTTACAATTAACGCTTAATTTAAATGGAAGCAGGACCGAGAATTTAAGGGCAGACTCCAGGGCTATTATAAGCAATATGTTACAGTTGAACCCTACCACCCCTGTTTATACCGATGGAGAGCCTACGCTATTGGACAATATGCTCAATCCCCTGACCCGTGAGGAGATTTATAGTGATGATGCCGTCAACCATCGTATTTTGGCCAACGTCGCCCCCTCTGTTGAAATTGTTAAAGGGTTAACTTATAAATTGAACCTGGGTGTCGATTATTCTTCAACCAACAGGGACATACAATACAAACCTTATTCTCTACTGGAGGATTATATCAACGGATCGTTGAACTCCATAAATACTACCAACAGAAACACTTTGGTAGAGAATACCTTGAACTACAATTTTGTTCTGGAGAACCATAACTTTACATTATTAGCCGGGCATACCTACCAGGAAACCTATGTACACCAAAAGCGTTTTAGCCTGGAAGGTTTCGCTGACAACGGCATAGATCCGAAATATCAGGACCAGATCAGTGGGGAAGGCACCCCGACTTCTATGGAGACCTTTGCTGTTGAGAATGAGCTGCAGTCCTTCTTTGGGAGATTAAACTATGGTTTTGCCGACAAGTATTTGCTGACGGCCACCATGCGTGCCGATGGCTCTTCAAAATTTGGCAGAAACAACAGATACGGCTATTTTCCCTCGGTAGCCCTTGGATGGAATATCATGAATGAAGATTTCTTAAGTTCCCTCACAGGCATCGACAATCTTAAACTAAGAGCCAGTTGGGGTCAAACGGGGAACCAGGAAATTCCTTCCAAGATCACGCAATTGAGTTTTACGGATAGCAAGGATGAAAACGACTCTTACCCCATAGACGGAACCGAAGACTCTATAGAAGACTATCCATACGGTACCATTTTTACGCGTTTGGCCAACCCGGATATTCAGTGGGAGGTTTCCACTCAAACCAACGTAGGTCTGGATTTCGGGATTTTCAACAGTAGATTAACAGGTACCATAGATTACTTCCATAAGGTTTCTGAAAATATTTTGTTAGAGGTTACCCCTGCAGATCCTATTCAGCCTACGGATAAATATTGGACCAACATTCCCGATATGAAGATCAAGAACTCCGGTATTGAGGTTACATTGGATTATCGAAGCAATATCGACAAAGATTTTGCCTACAACCTGGGTGGTAATATAGCCTATACCAAAAATACAGTGGAGAATTCCCCATATAAAGTATTGACCACTGGTGCGGCACAAGGAGCTGGCCAAACAGGCGCCACCATCAACGGAAATATCAACGGGGAACACATAGGGTCTTTCTATATGCAGGAATTTTTTGGAATTGGAGAAGATGGCCTAAGCGTTTTATCTGACGATCGTATGGTGGTGGGCAGTGCTTTACCAGATATTGTTTATGCCTTTTACCTAAACTTACAATACAAAAATTTTGATTTAGGGTTAAACTTTAACGGGGTTTCCGGTAACCAGGTCTACAACCATACGGCCATGTCCCTGTTCAAAAAAGGCCTGTTGGCGTCCAATTTCAATACAACGGATATTGCTTCTGAATTTGCCAATGAAGACATTACCAACTCCAATGAAGTATCTACCCGCTATTTGGAAGATGGTGGTTTCCTGCGTTTAAACAACGCTACCCTGGGATACAACCTAAAACCCGCGCTAATCGGTATGGAGGGTTTAATCGGCGCCATTCGTCTCTCCGTCACCGGACAAAACTTATTTGTGATAACAGATTATAGCGGATTTGACCCCGAAATTAACTCCAATCTTACCATCGATGGGATTCAGACTTTTGGGATTGATTACTTCAATTATCCAAGGGCCAGGACCCTTTTATTTAGCTTAAACGTATCATTCTAATCGAAAAAAAACACTTCAAGATGAAGCATAAAATCATATTCGCACTTTTCTGGATCGGGTTATTGTCAAGCGTAAGCTGCACCGATTTAGAAGAAGAAGTTATAGACGAATCCCTTACGGGAAGCGGACAGGCAGAAGTCATTAGCGGTGCCATTGCACCGGCTT
>JAKSDQ010000283.1 GCA_022360015.1 Cytophagales bacterium | reverse complement strand
TTTTCTGTCTTCGCTGGCGACCCAGCTGGTGACCCAGCGCTTTGGGCCGCCAGCTCCAACTGGTCTAACTGCCCCTGAAGGTGCCGCTTGACACTGGCACGCAGTTTGGCTAGGTTGTCCCAGTAAAGTATCTTATAGCTATAGCCCCGGTTGGCATAGCCTCCCGTACGGGTAATGTATTCCAATCCTGCCAGGTCATGCAGGTAACGCTGCAACTGGCTCGTGCTCACCTGCAGCGCCTGGCGCACTGCGGGGTTTTTATGAAAGGCTGAAAGGGTATGTAAAAGGGAAAGGCGATCGTTATTCGCACTACAGCTTTGGCCAGCGGGAGGTGCGCCAGGCACTGCAGGTGAGCAAGAGCCAGCTACAGCGCTACCTGCATGATCTGATAAGCTTGGAATACATCGGCCAGACGGGGGGCTATGCCAACCGGGGCTATAGCTATAAGATACTTTACTGGGACAATATAGCCAAACTGCGGGCCAGTGTCAAGCGGCACCTTCAGGGGCAGTTAGACCAGTTGGAGCTGGCGGCCCAAAGCGCTGGGTCACCAGCTGGGTCGCCAGCGAAGACAGAAAAAGTGCTTCCATGAGTCGTACAGGCAAATTTAGGGGGTTACAGGTGGCTGGCGACCCGTGACCCGGGAAAATACAAAGGGGCCTATGAAAAAAGCAAGGATGATACAGCAGTTCAGGGAACATTTAACAAGGTTAGGGTACAGCAAAAGCAGCGTGCAGATGCTGCCTGCCTGTGTGGGGGAATTTTTACACTTCCAGGGGTATAAACCACCGGCCATGGTCACCCCCCAGGACATTATGCGTTATTATGCCTACCTGCAGGAGCGTCCCAACCGGCGGCGTAAAGGGGGCTTAAGCGAGCGTTTTATTGCTCACCACCTTTACAGCCTGAAACTGTTTTTTGGTTGGCAGTTGCACACAGGCCAGATCAGCGGGGATCCCACCAGCAGCCTTGCGTTCCCAACGCCTCAGTCCAGGCCCTTGGAGGTGCTCACCACCGCAGAGGTGGCAACACTTTACGCAGCCTGTGGGACATTCAAAGAGCGTGCCCTACTTAGCTTGTTTTACGGGTGTGGGCTGAGAAAGTCAGAAGGAGCGCACCTGGATATGGGAGATATCCATTTTAGGAGCGGGGTGGTGTATGTCCGGGAAGGCAAAGGGGGCAAAAGGCGGGAGGTACCTTTGTCAGCCAGGGTGAACAAAGACCTGCAGGATTATGTATTGAATGAACGGTATAGCCAGCCAAATGAAAGTGCCTTTCTGTGTAACTGCCATGGGAGGCGTGCCAGTGGCAACAGCATGAACAGGCTGCTGAAAAAGGTGCTAAATCGGGCAGGGATCACTAAACCGATCAGCTTGCATAACCTGAGACACTCAGTGGCGACCCATCTTTTAGCCAATGGGATGGCCGTGGAGCAGGTGCGTGATTTTTTAGGGCACAAACACCTTGAGTCCACCCAGCTCTACACCCGCATCAACCCCAGACAACTGCATCAACTATGAGCCTGCAAGAATACCTATACCAAAGACATGCCGTGGGCACGGTAAAACGTTACCTGCGGGAAATAAGGTTGTTTGTTGCCTGGGTAGAAAGCCCTGAGTGGGCCAGCTATCAGCAGGTGATGGATTATATAGGCGGGTTAAGGCGTAGTGGGCTGGATGCAAACCCGCCCCTTTGTGCGATCAAGCAATATTACAGCTACCTGGTAGCTGAGGGTATCCGGGGTGACCA
>JAKSDQ010000226.1 GCA_022360015.1 Cytophagales bacterium | reverse complement strand
GGTATCTGCCCGCCCAGGATGAACTGAATTTATTCTGGAACGGCGGCGCGCCGGTGGCGGGTGTGCTGACGGGAGCAGGCAACTGGTACTGGTCGTCCACCGAATACACTACCGGCCTGGCGTGGTCTCAACGGTTCAGTGACGGCTTCCAAGCCAGCAGCACTAAGGACAACAGCCATCCGGTGAGGTGTGTCCGGCGGTGGTAGTTATTGCGTTACATGCGTTACATGAGTCTCAAATATCGAAAATCGGAAGATGAGGTATAAGAAACACTAAACATAAAATTCTGGAAATGAACAAGAAGAATACTATTGCATATTTATTATTGAGGTGCATTTGCCTGGCCGCCCTATTGCCGGTCACGGCCCACGCGACCAGCGTATCCGAGCGGCGAACACCCGGCGAACCTGTCACCGTGACATGCCGCGTTCTGGATGCAGCACGCGGCACGGTTCTCGAAGAACCGATGACGGTGACCAGTAACGCGATGCGCAATGCCTGCGAACGCGGCGCTGCCGTATTCATAGTGCCCGACATCGAAATTGAAACAGTCTCAGGCCCCTTTCCGCAGCCGTGGGATAACCAGCAACGGCAGGTGCGCGATTAGAGTTCTGACCGCCTGCATTCTTGCCTTCTTCCTGCTGACGCATCTTGCGACCGGAGCCCGCGCCGCCTGCACCAATCCTGACCGCGCCATCGGCAAGATCGTTTACAGCGCGGACAGCAATCTCTTCCAGGGCTGCACCGCCCGCGGCTGGCTAGCTCTGCATCACTCTGTCACCGCAAGCAGCGGCGGCGGGCCACTCACGCAGGTCGGTACAGTCACAAGTTCTGATCTCGGCTGGGCACATGGTGTTGTGGTATCCGGCAGCTATGCCTATGTCGCCAGTGCCCTGTCCGACAGCCTGACCGTCATCGATGTGTCGGACCCGGCTAACCCGGTACAGGTCGGCACAATCACAAACGCGCAACTGGCCGGCACCCATGACGTGGCGCTGTCCGGTAACTATGCCTACCTTGCCAGCTTCACCTCTGACAGGCTCAACGTCATTGACGTGTCGAATCCGGTCGCCCCGGTACAGATCGGCACCGTCACAGGCCCTGATCTCGACGGCGCGCGTGCTGTTGCCGTGTCCGGCAATTATGCGTATGTCGCGGGTGCTCTGGCCGATAGTTTGACTGTGATCGACATATCCGACCCGTTCGCGGCGATGCAGGTTGGGACGGTCAGCACTCCCGATCTCAACAATGCGCGTGGCGTGGCGGTGTCCGGCAACTATGCCTATGTCGCCGCCTTCAATTCTGACAGCTTGACTGTAGTCGATATATCCAACCCGCTCGCGCCGGTGCAGGTTGGGACGGTCACAAGCTCTGCGCTCCAAGGCGCGCGCAGCGTTGCGGTAGCCGGCAACTATGCCTATGTCGCCAGTTCGGCATCCGCCAGCCTGACGGTGATTGACGTCTCGGACCCGGCCGCACCGGCTCAGGTCGGAGTGATCGAATTCGACAATGCGCGTGCCGTGGCCGTATCCGGCCCCTATGCCTATGTTGCCGATTACAGCGGTGACAGCCTGACCGCGATTGATGTGTCGGATCCGGCCAACCCGGTACAGGTCGGAGAGATAACAAGCCCCGATCTCAATGGCGCACATGGCGTCGCGGTATCTGACAACACCGCCTATGTCACCGGCTGGATCGCCAATAGCCTGACTGTGATCGATCTCGGCAGCGGCGGTGATTGCACCGGCCCCGATCGGCCGTCAGGCAGGATCGTCTTTAACGCGGATCATGACGTGTTCCAGGGCTGTGCCGGCGGGCGGTGGGTGGTGCTTCATGGAACCGGAACACCGGGCGGCGCGACCGACTGCACCGCGCCCGCCAAACCCGTCGGTGCGCTGCTCTTCAATGAGGATTACGATGTGTTCCAGGGCTGCACCACACGCGGCTGGAAGGCGTTTCACGCGCCCGCAGCACCGCCGCCGGTTCTCTGCACGAATATCGGCGATGTCTGCGGCGACGGCAGCATCTTCGCCGGTGACACGAATATGTATGTGACAGACGTGACCCAGATCACATCGGTTCAATGGTCACTGAGTCCCTTCGATACCGGCGCTGATTCACAAACGGACGGCGCCGCCAACCAGGCGTGGATCGTGGCGAATGAGACGCTGGCGACCTATCCGGCCTTTGAGCCGTGTGAGAACCTGAACCGTCACGGCCACACGGATTGGTACCTGCCGGCAAGGAATGAGCTGGATCATCTCTACACGCACAGAAACGCAATCGGCGCCTTTACCACGGGTTTGTACTGGTCCTCGACTGAGAACAGTCATAATGACGCGTGGTCACAGCGCTTTAGCGATGGCTATGAGACCTACGTCATCAAGAACATCCCCGGCGACGTTCGATGTGTCCGGAGGGGCGATGCGACGCCCGATGCGTTCGGTTTCACCGATCAGACGGGCATGGCGACTTCAACGCTAATCGAGTCCGACATCATTGAAATCACCGGGATGGATGACGGCACGGCCGTGTCGATTACCGGCGACGGCAGCCCGGAATACCGCATTTGCGCTGATGCGACTTGCTCTGCCGTCAATCACGGATGGAGCAGCGGCAGCGGCAGCATCGATGCCGGTGAATACCTGCAACTGCGCCTGACCAGCCATGAGGCCGGCGGCACGATGCACAGCGCCACTGTCACGGTCGGCACGGAAAGCGACCAGTGGGATGTGACCACGGATTCCGGCGGCCCGACAGGCTGCCCGAACATCGGCGATGTTTGCGCGGATGGCTCCGTCCATGCCGGTCTGTCACCGGATGGAAACGTGGCGATGTACACGACGCCGGCGAATGCCGGCAGTTACACATGGAACAAGGGCTCAACCAACTGGATCAACACAGCGATGGTGAACTGTATAAATGGTACACCG
>JAKSDQ010000329.1 GCA_022360015.1 Cytophagales bacterium | reverse complement strand
TAGGGCGTGGAGAGTCTGCCCATGGGCGCTCTATAGCCATCCCAGGTGAGCCACTGGGCATATTTTACGGATATCGCTTCGGGGGAATATGGCAAACAGAGGAAGAGATTATTGAAGCAGGCAATGTGGTCGGGGGTATCAACAGGCCCGGATTGGTAAGATATGAAGATTTAAATGGTGATGGATTTAACCGAAATGATGATGACAGAGAAATAGTCGGAGACCCCAACCCTGATTTTATCTTTGGCATAGCCAATGATTTCTCTTATAAAAACTTCGGACTAAGCATTTTTATCAATGGAAGCTATGGCAATGAAATCGCTGATTTAAACCGGATTGGCTTGCTGGCCCAGCCCCAGAAACACAATGTTTATCAGCAGGTTTTTAACGAGAGGTGGAGAGGACCGGGCACAAGCAATACCATCGAGGCCCCACTGACAAATGCCGGTGAATGGAAAAATTTTAGCGACCGGGATGTGCTGGACGGTTCTTTTTTACGTGTGAAAACCATTAATTTTTCCTATAACCTGCCATCAAGCCCGTTTGGCACGGAATGGTTTAGAAGCGCCCAGGTATATATAGCCGGTGATAACCTTATTACGATTACAAATTACACGGGATTTGATCCGGAAGTTGACCTGTACCAAAGCAGTAATGTGCAACTGGGGGTGGATAACGGCGCGTATCCTGCTGCTAAGAGTATAAGGTTTGGGGTGAAATTAGGTTTTTAAATCGAAATTGAAAGGAGTAATACAATGAGAAATATAATAAAAGTTTGGTTGTTTACAATTGTAATTTTTTTAGGAGCTTGCGAAGATGTGCTGGTCGAAGATCCGCCGGGTAATATAAGCATCAGCAGTTTTTATCAATCAGAAAGTGATGCGGTAGCTGGGTTATATGGTGCATACAACAACATATATGGTTTCTTTGGGGCCACTGCGCTGCTTTATGGAGAAATGAATGCAGATGACATGATTGTATCACCTATAGTGCCGGGCAATTTCATCTGGGATGAATTCACTTACAATAGTGATGTGACCGGCAGCCTTTGGTCCAATGGATTTTCAGGAATAAACCGGGCCAACGAGGTGATATTTTTTACCGAAAAAATTGATTTTGATGCTGATCGCAGATCGGATATAATTGCCGAGGCCAAAGCATTGAGGGCCCTTTATTATTATCACCTTGTACGTGCCATGGGAGGGGTGCCCTTGTATGAAACCCCAACAGTAGGATTTGATAATATTGATGCACCAAGGGCTACTGAAGAAGAAATTTATAATCTGGTCATCAGGGATCTGACCGATGCGGCCTCGGAGCTGGAAGGAACCGGTCTGGCAGGCAGGATCAACGCAGATGTAGCCAATGCACTGCTGGCCAGAATACATTTGTACCGCAAAGATTTTGCAAACGCGCTGATCCATGCCGGAAACGTGATCAATACCGGCAGATATGATCTCTTTGCAGACTATGCCGACATATTTCAACCTGAAAATAATAATGGCATAGAACATATTTTTCAAATACAATATTTAAGCGGTGAAAGGAACACTAACGTACCGGGACTATTTGGTCCAAGAGCACCTTCAGGACCATTTGGGAAATCATTTTGGGCCGGTACGGTTGTTCCGGGGAATTATGCCCCATCAGTACAGTTTATTGCTGAAAACCCTGCTTCTTATCGCCGGTCGGTGACTTTAGCTAATCAATATGAACATATTGACGGCGTTACAGGTACCATAACTATGGATGAAGTTTATGGTGGCACCTTCCCATTTTACATAAGCAAATTCGATGACAGGGAAGCGGAATTGCAATC
>JAKSDQ010000280.1 GCA_022360015.1 Cytophagales bacterium | reverse complement strand
GTCCCGCAGGGGTAAAAAAGGATGAAACATAAAAACAACAAAAAGTTCTCCAAAACGTTGTGAAAAAATCTAAAGCCGATGCCAAAATATTAGATTAGCACAAATTTAACTAAACCAAAACGATAATCAGAAAATGAAACCAAAAAATATACAACTCGAAAAACAAAACTCAATCTCAACGCCTCGGCTTTTTATAAATAGGAACCGTACTACAAGGTTCTCCATACATAATACTCGAGGCATAAGGTCTTAACCTACGGGTAGTTTCAACAAACATGTATTCAGGCACCTTCAGGTCAGCGCAGCCTTTAATGACCACCTTTGCATCCTGAAATTCAGAGAAATCCACTTTTACCAATGCCTGATGAACTAACGCCTTTTCCAAATCATCCGACCCGCCAAAGACCACCAGATTGGCATAGGGTTCCAGTTTGCTGGTAAGCAACATATAAGCCCAGGTGGGTACGATCGCCTCGGCAGAGCAGATCAAACCTACATTTTTATCTTTATATTGCTCCCATTCATGTTGTTTGATGAATGTTCTGAAATCCTTTTCTTTTAAAATCAATCCTTCATACAGGTTATCTTTTATATCGTAAATAACCCGCTCTTTTCGGTCAAGAAAATTTTCCAGATTCAGCGTAATCAATCCACTGTTAGCAACCTTGTTTACAATTATATCTTTCTCTTCCATATCTTTAATGACTTTCATATTAATTAAACAATTGAACTATTTTTTTGGTTTTCCGGCTTTGAAATCTTTTAGATAAAAAGGCTCAAAATAGGCTACATCTTCAAAAATTTTTTGCTCAAATTTCCGGGAAGCAATGCATCCGATATGCATAGCCGATGGATTTATTCCTTCCAAAAAAGCGGCATGTTGTCGGTGCCTCAGCACTTCCCGGCATTTATCAGCGCCATTTCCGAAAAACAGGATTTTCTTGTCAGACAAATAACCCGCAAAACTATGTTCATCCATTATCCTGGCATGCGTCTCCTCGATGATTTCCAGCCTGTGATTCATAAGCAAGCAATAAACCTCCATTCGACGCGCGTCGATCATGGGACATAGCAAGGCTCGATCGTAATTAAAACGGTTACAGCCGTAAGCCATGGCCTCCAATGTGTTGACAGCGATCACCGGTTTATCAAGCCCGTAACTCAGTCCTTTTACGGTAGAAGCTCCGATTCGGAGGCCTGTGTAAGAGCCAGGGCCCATGGAA
Organism: Cytophagales bacterium; assembly: GCA_022360015.1. Classification (GTDB taxonomy): domain Bacteria; phylum Bacteroidota; class Bacteroidia; order Cytophagales; family Cyclobacteriaceae; genus Agaribacillus. The sequence goes on along the minus strand of JAKSDQ010000280.1, from coordinate 15,740 downwards.
ATAGCAAAAGCCGAAATTTCATCCATTAAAAAATCACATTGCTTTAAAATATCGCTAATTAATATAGCAAGCAAGCTGGAATGGGACTTCTCCAGAAAAAGCTCTTGACAAGCCAGCAGACGGCCATTCTGATGAAGGGCCACAGAGCAAATTCCGGTGGATGTTTCAACACTGAGAATAACGGACATTTTTACTTTTGCTTCAGGACAGTGTCAGTATCATGACGCAAAAATAAAAGAACGAATGATTAAACCTGCATTCGTTCCTTATTCCTGTTAATATTTTTACTTTGCTCAGCTACCGCTTAACAATTCGCTATACCCCGATAAATCATTAAGAATTTCTATGCTTTCCAGGATATCGGGATCATAATCAAAAGAAGCCTCCACAATGCCTTTCTGCAGATAGTATCTCGAAACGATTTCTTCTTCCAACATAAATTTTATTTGCTTTTTGAATTTTACGAGATCCAGCTCTTTCTTATGACTGACCTTTTTTCGGAGCTCATTGAGCTGATCTTCAATGGCACTGAAATATTTTTCCTTTTCGGCTACTTTTTTTAACTCGTCCAGTGTACTTTCCACCTTGGTAGTGTAGTCATATTCTTTCGTATTGACCCACTTCATAAACTTATCGTACTCCGCATCAGATATTGAAAACTCCTTGGCACTGGCTATTTCCGGATTTTCGTGGCGGTAAATGTTGGCATACTCAAAAAGCAATGACTTATTGACCAGACTTACTGTAATAGGTGCCAGGTAGCTTCTTTTTACAGGAATATCCGGATCTATGCCCCCACCGTCATAAACTACCCTTCCATTTTTGGTTTTAAATGCCACTTTAAGCGAATCCGGGATTTTTCCCACGCTGCCATCCGTGTTTCTATGATTATAATCGATTGCCTGGATACACCGGCCGCTGGGGGTATAATACTTGGCGGTTGTGACTTTCAATTGGGAGTTATAAGAGAGTGGCCTTGTCGCCTGTACCAGCCCTTTTCCAAAAGACTTCTGCCCCACCAAAACACCCCTGTCATAATCCTGCATTACCCCTGCCACAATTTCTGAAGCCGAGGCACTACGGCTACTGGTGATTACCACCAAAGGTATTTCTATATCTACCGGGTTATTCAATGCCTTATAAGATTTATTCCAGTCCGTTACTTTACCCTTCGTTGTAACCACCTCACTGCCTTTGGGGATAAATACATTGGATACATTGACCGCTTCGCTTAATAATCCTCCCGGATTATCCCTGAGATCCAAAATAATTTTTTTAGCCCCTTTTGATTTCAAATCAATTACGGCATTTTTGACTTCCTTCCCTGCATCGGTAGTAAAATCCTGCAGTTTCAGATAGCCAATATCATCGGTTACCATTCCAAAATAAGGTACATTGTCAATGGTAATTTTTTCTCTTTTGATTTCAAGATCAAACTCCTTATCTCTGCCGTAACGCTTGATAGTCAGGTTCAACTTGGTATTCGCCTGGCCCTTCAGCAAGCGGCTGATCTCCGTGGTCGACTTATTGGCCACTTCAATTCCATCGATCTTTACTATTTCATCTCCAATAATTAATCCATTTTGATGCGCAGGAAATCCTTCATAAGGCATAATGATCAAACTTTTCCCATTCCTTTTTCCTACCAATGCACCGATACCTCCATACTGGTTGGTGGTCATGGTCCTGTAATCCTCAATGTCATCTTCCGGAATATAATTGGTATACGGATCCAGGTTTTCCAGCATCGCGTCAATTCCGTTTCTGATTATTTTATTCGGATTGACGTCATCCACATAATAGGTGTTTACTTCCTTATAAAGTGTGGCAAAAATGTCCAGATTTTTCTGTATTTCGAAGTAACGGTCACCTGGTAAAGATGCAGCGACAAAAACCAACAAGCCAATAACAAAAAGTGCCGGAATAATTAATTTCTTCTTTTTTCCAATTCTAGTCATAATGAACGGATTATTACCTACTTTTTTTTAAACGAATCAAAGAAGCTATAAGTTTATCTTCAATGATTTTATAGTCATATACTTTTTTCCCAACGTAAATATAAGCAATTAGCAGCGGAAGACCCACAAAATCCGGTTTTAATAACAGGTGTTTATTAAGCCTGTAAGCTTCTTTGAGCCTTCGTTTGATTTTATTTCTGGTAACTGCCTTTTTGAAGTTTCTCTTAGGAATAGAAAAAAGTACCTTGTGGTAATACCCGGCATCCTCAGGGGTAAAGTGGAGAAATATCACCTTAAAAGGATACAAATAAAAAGAGGAACCATGTTTAAACAGTTCCCTGATTTCTTTTTTGCTACTTAACCTTTCTTTTTTGGGGAAGGTGTGACTGATTTTCTTTCCCTCATCGTCTAGCATAGGGAATGATGTAAAAGAAGCACACGCTTCTATAATTACTTTAAATGAGTCCGTTCGTCTGAAACAGTAAGCTTCTTTCTGCCCTTCGCCCTTCTCCTTGCCAATACAGCTCTGCCATTTGACGTTTCCATACGGGATTTAAAACCGTGCTTGTTTTTTCTTTTTCTCTTAGAGGGCTGATATGTTCTTTTCATTTTTCTTCACTTTATAGCATTCCGGGCTGCAAATTTAATAGCTTTTTTTAAATTACCAATGGGCAAAAAATAATATTTGAGTTATTTTAACAATTAATCCCCTGGAATTTTTATCATTGGTTTCAATAGCAAATTAAAAGAAGTTTTTAGCATGAAGTATGTTATCTCTTATCAAAATCCCCATCAGCACTTAGTGGATATCGAATTGGTGATTGAGCATATCCTTCAACCGCAGGTTATTGTAGCACTACCTGCCTGGAGACCCGGGCGTTACGAGCTGGGGGATTTCATACAAAATGTTCAAAAACTCAGGGCAACGACCCTTTCCAATGAAAGCTTGCCGGTTAAAAAAATCAAAAAAGACCATTGGGAGATTGATACAATGGGCGCAGCCAGCATCAAGGTAAAATATAATTACTATGCTTATAAAATGGATGCCGGCAGTTGTTGGCTGGACGAAGATCAGCTCTATCTGAATTTCATCAATTGCCTGATATTTGCTCCTGACCGTGTGGATGAAACGTGCACTGTCAGCCTGGAAATTCCTGAAAACTACCTGATCGCCTGTGGCCTGGAAAAGATAAAGGAAAGACAATTGATAGCCAACAGCTTCTACCATCTGGTAGATAGTCCCTTAATTGCCAGCAGCCAGTTGCAACATTTTTACTATAACCTGGACGAGACCAGTTATCATCTGTGGATTATGGGACGGTGTAACTTTGACTGGGACAGGATTAAGGTCGATTTCATAGCGTTTACAAAGGAGCAATTGCTGGTGATGGGAAAATTTCCCTGTGCGGACTATCATTTCATGTACCAGATGTTACCCTATAAAATGTATCATGGTGTAGAGCACTACAATTCAACTGTCATCGCCCTGGGCCCGGGGGAATTGATCAGCCAAATCCCGCTCTATGAAGATTTTCTGGGTGTCAGCTCCCATGAGTTGTTTCACACCTGGAACGTTATCCGTATCAAACCCAGGGAATTTGTACCTTATGATTTTACCAGGGAAAACTATTTTGAAACAGGCTATGTAGCAGAGGGCTTTACTACTTATTATGGTGATTTGTTTTTAGTGAGAAGCGGAGTTTTTGACAAAAGATGGTATTTTGGTGAACTGAAGAAAATGTTAATCCACCATTTACAAAACTTCGGTCGTTTTAATCTTTCATTAACGCAATCTTCGTATGATCTCTGGGTAGATGGCTATAAAAATGGTGCCCCTGACAGAAAAGTCTCCATCTACGTAAAAGGGGCGTTGGTAGCCATGCTGCTCGATTTAAAAATAAGGCAATCATCAGCAGGGGAAAATAGCCTGGACACCTTAATGCAGCGGCTTTGGGAAAAATTTGGGAATGTCAGGCAGGGTTACATTTCCAGTGATATTTTGGCGCTTTCCAATGAGTTGGCGGGCAGCTCCCTTAACAGCTTTTTTGCTCATCTTGTCGAGGGGGTGACACCTATCGAATCGTTCCTGACCGCATTACTTGACTATGTCGGGTGCGAACTAATTCCCATATTGCCCGACAATTTATTTGAAAGTAATTTTGGTTTTAAAACCACCGGAAAGGGAAGTTATCACGTTATCCATCGGCTTCATCCCGATTCACCGGCTGCCCAACAGCTATCTGTCGATGATGAAATTATTGCTATAAACGGACGCAAGGTCACAGAAAATTTGAACTCCCTTATTGGAGATCAAAAACAGCTTACCCTTACCTTATTCCGGCTCAACCAACTGCAGGAAGTCACGATAAGCCATCACGGACAATCTTATTTTATGGATTATGAAATCAGGCAGACTCCTGACCCCTCACCCCGGCAGCGGGAGAGTTTTGAAAAATGGTTAAAAGCCAAATGGTAATTTATCTAAAGGTTAAACCGCTTCCACCGCTTCCATGTACGCTTCGACCGGTATACAACTGCAAACCAGATTTCTGTCACCATAAGCGCTGTCAATTCTGCTGACAACGGGCCAGAATTTGTTGTTTTTTACAAACTCCAACGGATAAACAGCCTTTTCCCTCGTGTATGGATAACTCCAGTTGTCAGCCAACGCCACCTCTGCGGTATGAGGGGCATTTTTAAGGACATTATTGTTGGGATCAGCCACCCCGTTTTGCACTTCGGCCATCTCGTTTCTAATTTCAATCAGGGCCTCACAAAATCTGTCGAGTTCTTCTTTAGTTTCACTCTCGGTAGGTTCGATCATCATGGTACCGGCTACCGGAAACGAAACGGTAGGTGCGTGAAATCCATAATCCATCAATCGCTTGGCAATATCTTCCACCTCGATGCCATATTTCTTGAATTCGTTACAATCAATAATCATCTCATGGGCAGCTCTGCCATTAACACCTGTATAGAGTATTTTGTAGTGAGATTCAATTCGGCTCTTTATGTAGTTTGCATTTAAAATGGCAATTTTTGTGGCATTCCGCAGGCCTTTCATACCCATCATGGCCATATAGGCATAGGAGATAAGCAATATGCTGGCACTGCCGAATGGTGCGGCGGATACGGCAGAAATCGCGTTTTCCCCACCGGTAGGAATGACCGGATTACCCGGTAAAAACGGTTCCAGTTCCTTGGTGACGCAGATAGGTCCCATGCCCGGACCTCCTCCTCCATGAGGAATACAAAAGGTCTTATGTAAATTCAAATGGCAAACATCGGCCCCAATGTTTGCCGGACTGGTAAGTCCTACCTGGGCGTTCATATTGGCACCGTCCATGTATACCAATCCCCCATATTGATGAATAACTTCGCAAATCTCTTTGATGGATTCTTCAAAAACACCATGCGTGGAAGGATACGTAACCATTAAAGCGGCAAGGTTGTCCTTGTGTTGCTCAGCTTTTAATTTCAAGTCATCTACATCTATGTTACCCTTTTCGTCACATTGAACGATGACTACCTTCGTGCCAGCCATTATTGCACTTGCTGGATTAGTTCCATGGGCCGATGAAGGAATAAGGGTAATGTCACGATGGGATTCACGGCGGCTCTGATGATATGCCCTGATTACCATCAATCCGGTATATTCTCCCTGGGCACCGGAATTGGGCTGTAACGAGGTAGCAGCAAAACCTGTAATTTCATTGAGCCAACCTGACAATTCATTAAACATTTGCTGGTAACCCAACGCCTGGTCTACCGGTACAAAGGGGTGCAGTTGACCAAATTCAGGCCAGGTAACCGGGATCATTTCCGAAGTCGCATTTAACTTCATAGTGCAGGAACCAAGGGATATCATGGAATGTACCAATGACAGATCCTTATTTTCCAGCCGTTTTAAATACCTCAGCATATCATGTTCAGAGTGGTATGTACTAAACACCGGATGACTAAGAAAGTCAGATTTTCTTACCAAAGCGGCATCCCAGGAAAGGTTTATGGATTCACTTTCTTTTTCCAGGTCAAAACCGCTCAATTCTTTGCCAGCCACATCGGCAAAAATCTGTAATATTCGATTGACGTCGACCACCTCGCTGGTCTCATCCAGCGAAATACCAATTTCAGGCCCCTCAAAATACCTAAAATTCACACCCTGATCTGTCGCCCGGATCCTTATTTTTTCTTTGAGGCCGTTATCTGTGCAGTTAATCTTTAAGGTATCAAAGAAGTTTTCGTTGGACTGGTCGTATTTCAAATAGTTCAATCCTTTGTTCAGCAACTGTGCGAGACCATGAATTTTTAAGGCGATATTTTTTAACCCTTCTTGACCATGATACACGCCATACATACCCGCCATCACCGCCAGTAAAACCTGAGCAGTGCAAATATTGGAGGTAGCCTTCTCCCGCCGAATGTGTTGTTCCCGGGTTTGCAATGCCATCCGATAGGCCTTTTTGCCATTTTTGTCTACCGATACCCCAATGATCCTTCCGGGTATTTGTCTTTTGTAAGCCTCCCTGGTAGCAAAATATCCTGCATGCGGCCCACCATATCCCATAGGCACACCAAATCGCTGTGTAGTACCGACTACCACATCGGCACCTATCTCTCCGGGAGGTACCAATAGGGTCAAACTCAGCAAATCTGCAGCCACTGCTACCAGAACATTCCGTTCCCTGGCATTGGCAATGAACGACCGCTGATCAGAAATCCGGCCATTATTATCAGGATATTGAACAAAAATTCCATAGATATCAGGGCGATCGAGATCCACCATGGTCATGTCGCCAATCTCCAGATTGATACCCACCGGTTCGGATCTTGTCTTCAGTATATCTAAGGTCTGGGGAAATACATGTTGGTCGACAAAAAAAGTATTGGCTTTCTTTTTAGTGCCTTTTCTAACGGCATACAACATTGACATAGCTTCGGCGGCAGCCGTGCCCTCATCAAGCAATGAAGCATTGGCAATTTCCATGGCGGTTAAATCCATCACCATAGTCTGAAAATTCACCAGTGCCTCCAGTCTGCCCTGCGCAATTTCTGCCTGATAAGGCGTATAAGCAGTATACCATCCGGGATTCTCCAGGATGTTTCTCTGAATAACTGTAGGGGTAATTGTATTGTAATACCCCATGCCAATATAAGAAGAACTAATTTTGTTCTTTGAAGCCAGTTGCTTGAATTCTTTTAAAAATTCATGTTCGCTTTTGGCTTCAGGTAAATTGGGATCAGTCTTTAATCTGATGTTCGCAGGAATGGTTTCATCGATCAACTGATCGATAGAATTAACCCCTATTGTTTCCAACATATCCCTTATCTGTAAGGAATCCGGTCCATTATGCCTTCTTTCAAAGCGTTCTTTCTTCTTTAAATCTATTTTTATCATCTAAATAGCCTAATTATGGGTCATATCGCTTAAAAAGCACAAAGGTATAATTTATTTGTCATATTAGCTGATGATTTTCAGGTGAATTTTTTGCGATGTTCACATTATCAAAAATTAGCGCCATGCATATAATTTACTTGAAGAAAAATACCTGTTTAGTACTTTTTTTGTAGTAACATTATGAAAAACCCAAAAGTATTAAGTTATGAAGAAAACAGTTACGGCCCTGGCTTTTTGCTATGTTTTTTTTATTGCCAAAGGTCAGGAAAACATTATCGATCGATATGCCGGTACCATTACCAAGGAGGATCTGAAAGACTACCTGTCTATCCTGTCATCTGATGCGCTGGAGGGGAGAGAGACGGGAACACGGGGTCAGAAAATGGCGGCGGCTTTTATTAAAAGCCATTTTACCGAAATTGGATTACAACCCGGTGTCAGCAATTTGAATCCACCGCAATACTTTCAGGACGTACCACTGGAAATATCCAGCCCCGGGGAAACCTATTTAGTGGTTAACGGTCAAAGAAAAGAAAACTTTCACAAAGTGATTTACTACGGAACCCAGAACGTTCCGGAGGAATCGGAGATAGAAGTTGTTTTCGGTGGTGACGGACAAAATGAGGTACTCAAATCGATGGATTTGAAAGATAAGGGTTTGGTGGTCTTCAACAAGGCAGGCTTCCAGGCCTACAGTACTATTCGAAAAAAAATTCAGGAGATGGGCGCCAAGGCGTTGCTGGTGGTAAACACGGACAGCATTGAGGCGTTCAACAAACTGGCCAGACAATTCGAAAACTATATGGGTAAAGGAAGTTTACAGCTCCCTTCAAAAAATACGGACGAACAAAATATCGGTGTGTTTTTCCTGCCACCGGAACTAGCCGTGGAAATACTGGACAATGATGTGGACCATATTGAAAAAGCCATTGAAGCACAGAAAGCCGGTGACAGCAAGGCCTTTAACAAAATAAAACCTGGAAAAATCGGGTATAAAATAACCAGGGAGGTAAAAACTATCGTTTCCGAAAATGTGCTCGGCTACCTGGAGGGAAATGAAAACAAAGAAGAATTGATCATAATCACTGCACATTACGATCATATAGGACGAGTTGGCGATGAAATTAATAATGGTGCTGACGATGACGGGTCAGGGACAGTTGCTGTCATGGAAATAGCCCAGGCTTTTGCCGAAGCAAAACAAAACGGCCATGGCCCCCGGAGGAGTATACTCTTTATGGCTGTTACCGGAGAAGAAAAAGGGTTGTTAGGCTCACAATATTATGTTGAAAATCCGGTCTATCGCCTTGAAAATACGATGGTAAACCTGAATATCGATATGATAGGAAGAATCGATGCTAAATATGAAGCCCATCATGATTATGTTTATCTGGTAGGTTCAGACCGGCTGTCGAACGAATTGCATGAGATAAGCGAAAATATCAATGAAAAATATACAGGCTTAAAACTGGATTACACTTACAATGATGAAAATCATCCTGACAGGATTTACTATCGCTCAGATCATTGGAATTTTGCTAAAAATAATATCCCTGTCATTTTTTATTTCAATGGCACCCACCCGGATTATCACCGTCCCACCGATACGGTCGACAAAATTGCCTTTGAAACCCTGCAAAAGAGGACCAAACTGATCTTTCATACCGCCTGGGAACTGGCCAACCGGGAAAACAGGATAGCCCTGAACAAACAATGATCCGGTCATAAATGGTCCTAAAAGGAAAAGTATTCTTCGATCGAAGAATACTTTCACTTACATATAAAATTTAGGGAATTTATTTCAAAATATTTAATCAAGACTTGAGGAGCAGGCGGGAGCCTGCGTCCTCAAGATCTTCTTTCAACCAGCTATGGAAAGAATGTTGAATTGAAACTAACAATTCAACTGTATAAAATTAGTAAAATTAGCTACACTAATGAACCTTATTTAGACAAAAGTATTATCAAATTCGACTAACAGTCATAAAAACAGGACTAAACTTATCTCCGTTTTTTCTTCTTCTTAGATGGTTTTGCTCGTGCCCGGTTCTTTTTTTCATGAAAAGCACCCTTGAAATCAGGGTTCTCCTTTCTCTTGAAATGATCGATTTCCCGGGCCAATAGCTGTTTTTCTTCCTTTGAGGCCTCTTCCAGGGTCACTTCAGCGGGCAGGAGATGTTTGGGAATTTGCTCACGGATTATTTTTTCTATTTTTTCGATATGAAACATTTCGGCAGGGTTAGCAAAGGTGATAGCCACCCCCGTGCGTTGAGCCCTTCCGGTTCTGCCAATACGGTGTACATAATCTTCATAAATCAAGGGAACATCAAAATTAATAACATGCGAAACACTACTGATATCAATGCCCCTGGCGGCTACATCGGTGGCCACCAAAATGCTAACTTCACCTTTTCTGAAGGCTTCAATCGCATTAATCCGTGTATTCTGACCTTTGTTGGCGTGAATGACCCTTATTGGTGTATCGAGTTTTCTTGACAAAAACTTAAAGATATTATCGGCATGTGCCTTTGTTTTAGTAAAAACAAGCAGCTTTTGGACTTCGTCCGAATGCGTGAGCAGCCAGTAAAGCAGGTTAACTTTGGTACGGAAATTAGGAACCTCATATAATCTTTGTTCCACAAGGGCGGCCGGTGTGGCCTGTGGGCTTATCTCTACTCTTTCCGGAAACTCCAAAAACTCATGGGAAAGCTCAACCACCTTTGGGTGCATAGTAGCAGAAAACAGCAAGTTTTGCCTTTTAGTGGGAATCACCTCCAAAATCTGCCGGATTTGCGGCATAAATCCCATATCCATCATTTTGTCGGCCTCATCCAGCACCATTGTTTTAATTTGTTTGACCACTATTTCTCCCCTGCTGTACAAATCGAGAAACCTTCCGGGCGTGGCAATCAAAATATCCACCCCTCTTTGCAACGCTTCAATTTGTAGTTTGGGACCTATGCCACCATAAAGGGCTGTATATCTTAAATCAGTATAGATAGCCAGAAGCTTCACATTGTCTTCGATCTGCATAACCAACTCCCGGGTAGGAGCCAGGATCAAAGCCCTGGGATTATTTCCCTGCGCAAACTTTACCTTCATTAACAGAGGCAGCACGAAGGCCGCAGTCTTTCCGGTTCCGGTTTGAGCAATACCGATCACATCATGGCCCGCGAGAACAAGAGGTATGGCCTGCCGTTGAATCGGTGTAGGTTCACTGTATGAAGCCTCCGCAATCGCATTCAACAACTGACGATTCAATTTAAAAACATCAAAAGATTTATTTTCAGGTACCATTATTTTTCCGCTCAAATTCCCCAAAAAACACTCCCGGAATTTAATTTATAAATTTTGATTCCGGTAACTTGCTAATATTTATTTTAAACGCTACACATGCAAAGCATTTTAATCCTGAACGCCAATATAGTTAATGAAAATCGCATATTGAAAAGCGATGTTTACATAAAGGGCGAATTTATCGAAAGAATTGATCATAATTTATCACATTTGGCTGCCGACAAAGTAATTGATGCCAAGGGAAAATATTTGTTGCCCGGGGTTATTGATGACCAGGTGCATTTCAGGGAGCCTGGGATCACCCATAAAGCCGACATTTTTACCGAATCGCGAGCCGCAATAGCAGGCGGGATAACCACTTTCATGGAAATGCCCAATACAGTTCCAAACGCACTTACCCAGTCATTGCTGCAGGATAAATATTTGATAGCAGAAAAAACTGCGCTGGCCAATTACTCTTTTTACATGGGGGTTTCAAACGACAATTTTGATGAGGTCATGAAAACAGACCCAAAAAATATTTGCGGAATCAAAATATTCATGGGAGCATCTACAGGCAACATGCTGGTAGATAATGAACAGACCCTGGAAAGGGTATTTGCCAATGCCGGTATGTTAATTGCTACGCATTGCGAGGATGAAGCAACCATCAAGGCGAATATGGCCCTGTACCGGGAACAGTATGGTGAAGAAGTTCCCGTAAAATTTCATCCCCTGATCAGAAGCACGGAAGCCTGTTATAAATCTTCATCCTTTGCCATGGGTTTAGCCAAAAAACATGGAACAAAGCTCCACATTCTCCACCTTTCCACTGCCAAAGAAATTGACCTGTTTGACAATTCGATGCCACTCAAAGACAAAAAGATCACCGGTGAGGCCTGCATACACCACCTATGGTTTAACGACAGTGACTACGAGGAAAAACAGTCATTGATAAAATGGAATCCAGCGGTCAAAACAGCGGAAGACCGAAATGCGGTTTTTAATGCTGTGCTCTCTGACCACCTCGACGTTATCGCTACAGACCACGCTCCGCATACATTGGAAGAAAAACAAAATACTTCTTATTTCAAAACCCCTTCCGGGGGGCCTCTTGTTCAGCATAGCCTCGTAGCCATGCTTGAGTTTTATCATCAGGGAAAAATAAGCCTGGAAAAAATTGTGGAGAAAATGGCCCATAACCCCGCTATTTTATTTGAAATAGAAAAAAGAGGTTATGTCAGAGAGGGCTATTTTGCTGATCTGGTGTTGGTAGATACGGATGACCCGTGGCAGGTTTCGGGAGAAAACATGCTGACCAAGTGTGGCTGGTCGCCATTTGATGGTCAGGTTTTTAAATCAAAAGTTAGCCATACCATTGTGTCAGGGCATTTGGCCTATGAGGAAGGGAGATTTGATGAAGGCAGAATGGGTAAAAGGCTGACTTTTGACCGGTAAATAACTTCGGCAAATATTTATAGCTTTTGTTTGTAAATTAAATGGGACTATCTAAATTTGCAATCCTGTTTAGGATTTGGTGGTTGTAGTTCAGTTGGTTAGAACGCCTGATTGTGGTTCAGGAGGTCGTGGGTTCGAGTCCCATCTTCCACCCTTTTGATTATCAAGTAGCTACAAGATGCCTGTAACTACTTTTTTTATCCCCATTAGGTGATGCTAACGCTTTTCTAACGTCTTTGAAAAATTTGGAGTTTTTTCTTGCCAAGGCATGCAATGTATGGCAAATATGGTAAAAGATCGCCACGTAAAGGAAGCTGCCGTTTTATCCAAAAACCAGCACTGTTCTGCACGGCCCGGCTGGTCTGATCCGGTGATATTCCCGGATGTTCCTTCCGGCTGGTGAGTTTCGTTTGGTTCCTCTGCCGTTGTACCAGGTTTTGTTATGATCAGCTTCGGAGGTTTAAGAGTGTCTTCTTCCTTCGGTACCGTTTTAATGATCAACCTGCACGTTGGCATATTATTCCTCCTGGATGCCCCGGGTTCATTTTCAGTGCTCTCCCGGAACGGCAGGGCAGGCTGCTTCAAAGAGAATATTCCCAAATCATCAATAAGACCTGCCGAATCTACCCCACTAACTGCTGCCATCGGCAGGCCATGAATTTCCCCCACTGGTATACGGCTTTGCATATCGAAATCCCGGTAGTCAAAAAATGGCACCTCGTAATCGAAATAATCGGTGACACAATCAATCGTGATGTATCCAGGCTTCATTTGCCACCCGTCATTTATAATATGGCCAGGGGCCAGGGGCTCTTCCTTCAGTTTTCCATTACTATGTACAATGGGATAGATGTGCTGAAAATACCTTTTCCCGTTGTACTTGGTGATCCTTATGCTATGGGGAATACCAAGGTTAGTTAATATGCTGGAAATAAAAACTGTGTAGCCATCACAATCCACCCCTTTCTTACGATCTGCCCATGTGCGAGAGGGCCTACGCACCTGCTCAATGCCGGGTTTATCCCTGCGGCAATTAATATGGCCATACACAAACTCCCAGGTATTCCGGCAGGTTTCTTCCAGGTTTTTGCCCTCCAGTAACTTGGCCAGCAGTTTTGTATCTTCCCGTGTTTCCCATACCACGTCTCTTATCAGGTTAATCGTGTGATGCAGTTTGCCTTTACCAGCCCCTTTAATGACTATATCCTGGCGGTGGCTTTTAGGGAAAAGCTTGTTATACCTATCACCGGGTTTGATATGTCTCTTTTGTAAGGCCTGCATCAGATATTAAGTTTGATAGCTTCTTCCCTCGTATAAGGGATTTTGTTTACCACAGTGGAAGTAATGGCTACAATGTCCAGTACCACTTTCTCACCACTCCTGATCCTTTTTACAAGGTCGCCGCCTAAAACCTGCATTAATGAAAACCATCCCGCAGACTGTATATCAATTTCAAATGACTGCTCACCATTACCCGGGATACCGATCAATTCATTCCTCACCGTTGAGGTTCCAAGCGAAGTCCCTTTGTAGGTAATATTGACAAAGGGGTATTGCATATTCAGCTCGATAGGATTCGGGTTTTGCAACAGGACACGGGCTTTCAGCCTGATCCCCGAAAGCCCCACCTTATGCACCCGGATGCCCGTCCGGGAATTGATGGTATCAGCCACCCTATTTAAGCGAAGCAAATAGCGCAGTGCTAAAAAAGTGGCCGCTCCTCCCGCAATCCATTTGAGCATAATTTTTTCAGTTTTTTTACCTAAATGAAAATTATTTATCGCTCGGGGTCAATAGGGCTTGGCAAGGTTTGTTTGGTTCATGGTCTTTGGGTAAAAAAGTGGTAAATTGGGGGAATTAGAGGGTTTTTGTGTGGTTTCGTGGCATAAGTTGGCACTTCAAAACCTAATGAACTCTAACGAACCAAAACGGTCTCAACATTATGGGTGAAATCAAATTTATAAGTAAGGCAGAGTTGGCCCAAAGGTTCGGTGTCAGCCGGGAGACTTTGCGCAAAAAACTAAAGGAAGTGGAAGGTTTAAGTACCGGCAGAAGGCAATTACTCTATCCGTTTGAGGTGAGAATGGTGTATGACGCTTTTGGGGCTGGGTTGGCCGGTGATATTAAATCGGTCTCCGTAAATCCTCATCAACCTGTTTGAAGGGTATGATCTTTTGTATTTCTTTTCTTAAATGTTTGACGCAGGCACAGTTTGTGATGTCAGGTAGATAGTTATTTTTTTAAGATAAATACCTCAAAACATGAAAAAGAAAGTAATTAATAATGAGCCTGTTAAGAATTTAAAGCCATCCAGAATTGATCGTGCTCATCAGGCACTTGGTTATTTGATTGCCACCATTGAAGACATCCGCCATTTCACAGATGAACACAAAAAATTCTCACCGGACGGTAACAAGATTGAATTTATAGAAAAAATAAGGTCCTACACCGATGGTGCTTTCCAATACTTAGAAGAAAAGGGTTACCGGCAATAACCAAATAAATTTATTCACAGATACCCGATTTATGATCACGCTATATCTTTTTAAAAATATTGAAATCCAATGAGAATATTATACCTCCAAAACCATTTGAGTTTAAACGGCAGAAGTAGTCTGTTGGGAAGAAAGCTTGTTGAAAGACTTGAGGAAGTTTCCGAAGACTTTCTTTTGGGATTTATGATTTCGTCTGATGAGTACTATGATAAAATAAAAAAAGAAGAACTTAAAAGAGATGTCATCCCTTTTAGGGTCATCAAGGATTTTAGCCCTGATATCATTTATATAGAAGGGGGAATTTTTGCGTCAGACAATCTATGGAAAATACCAAAGGACATGGCCTTTGAACTAATCTGGAATGGGGTAGTAATTATATTCGGTGATACCGATGTTAACCATTTACGTCAATACAAAGCCAAATACAATGATGTTTTTGACCTGGTCAATGCCATGATTAACCTGCAAGATCAGGATTTTGGAAAACCTTATTATGGATGTGATAAAACACAAAATAGCGGAAGTCCGGCAGAGATAATTTGCTATCCTGATAAAATGATCATAAGCGATTGGCTAAGGCCTGCTTTCAAAGATGTAGACAAGGTTATAGTGTCCTGGCCTTTGCAATTATCAATGTTTGAATCAATATCCATTTCAGGGAATAATGGCACCACGGGGGTTTTATGTAATGATGTATGGGTTGATGAATTGAATAGCTGTCCTTTTGGCAGTATAGCACAGATTGGGAATGGGTATGTATCGTTTAACACTGGTATACTGACAGCCTGGACAGAACAAAATGAAGGAAATATTCAATGGATCCTGAACACGTGTGATCTATTACATAGTGAAGCTAAGGCAAATGTGGGAAGAACAAAAAGCCACTATTTTTCAAAGCATAAACTTTTTCTGAGTCACCGGTCGGTTGATAAACCTACGGTTGAAAAAACCGCTTCGACCCTGAAACAAGAAGGCGTTGGAATATGGTTTGATAAGGACAACATGCTCCCTTCGGATTCATTAACAAAGAAAATAAGCGAAGGACTGGAGGAAATGACACATTTCGTTTTATTCTGGTCAACTTCCTGTAACGATTCCGCCTGGGTAGACCGTGAGCTAAACGCCGCCATCTCCCAACTAATCAATCAAAAAAAG
>JAKSDQ010000234.1 GCA_022360015.1 Cytophagales bacterium | reverse complement strand
CATGCCATCCCAAGGTGCGTCTATAAAAATGATGAGGTGAAAACTGGAGCCCCACTTGGTCGGGTTCTTATTCAAAGCTGCATATGATCTGTAGAGTTCTGCGTCTCTTATACCAAAGGCGTTTCCAAGAGATGTATGGAATCGCATCCCAAAGCGAATCACTTTATATTTTTAACTACTTAATCGTACACACGCTCGTCTTATGCTGAGCGGGTTAGATGAGAGTTTGTGCTATTTGGAGAGAGATGTCTGTAGAGAAAGATATTGGTTAGGGTACAACACACAGAGCCTGTTGTTGCCACCGGGTAGAGTTTCCTATAGAGTCATGCTGATGTAAATCTTATTCTTGCCTATTATTTCCTCCCACATATTCATGCAACGCATCCCGGGCTCTTGGAGGTGTTTGGCCCCATGTGATGCTTATGTGAATGTGCACGTCACGTGAATCGAAAATCTTCGGCCACACATCTGCGTGTACATTAGAACCACGCAAAGAGGGTATTTATCTTGGTTGTGTCCAACAAAACTATTCTAATTTCCGTAACGGATGCATTTCTGCCGGCCATAGTGATTCCCCAACAACTGTTATTTTGTGCTTTTGGACTCACATTTATTGACATGTTTTCAGATGACCACAACTACAAACATCAACGGGCCAAGATGAGTTTTAAATGTAAACGCAAAAAGTCCACCACACTTTCTGTCGCGTTAGTGGTGGCACTCGAATTGGTGGCGGCTCTCCCGCATCCACAGCTCTCGATCTCGTTTGAGAGATTGGCGTATCAGGCGGTTCCTGACTTGTAGTCCGTCAATAGATCCGTTTTCTAGATTCTCAACGATTGCGGTGATGGGTAATCGACAATACGTTCACTCGGCACACATTCACACACGAGGCAGAGCAAAGTGTACACCAAGATTGCTTGCTACACAACATGGGATGGCCGTTTACATCCAATGGCGGTGCATCCTGGAAAGGTCATACACCATATCCATAAAGTACCAGAATATATTCAAAAGTGTCAACTCCCAAATCCACTCCCATCCGAGTATCCCGATCCGATCGCCAATGTGCTAAAGAACAGGATAGCTCCCGCCAGTAGACTAGGCACTTCAAACACTCATAATATAATGGTCTTCATCTACGCACATGTACCAATGAGCCGTTTGGCGAGGTCCTCTATGCTAGATGTGAGGCTGT
>JAKSDQ010000279.1 GCA_022360015.1 Cytophagales bacterium | reverse complement strand
TTTTGTTAGTGCTCATGATCGGCTCCTGATATCACCTGAATAGTCTGTAGCTTCACAGCTAGTTATTCTCATCGAGGTCGCGCTTGAAAGCCTCCAGCAGGCCCCGTTGCTCCTCGTCCAAATCCAGTTTTGCCAGCAGGTCCGGCCGCCTCTGCCAGGTTCGACCCAGCGCCTGCTGCCGGCGCCAGCGCCGGATAGCGGCGTGGTTGCCGGACAATAGCACCGGCGGCACCGCTCTGCCGCGGTAGACCTCCGGTCGCGTATAGTGCGGGCAGTCCAGCAGCCCGCCGCTAAAAGAGTCCTGCTCGGCCGACTGCTGGTGGCCGAGGGCGCCGGGCAGCAGGCGGGTGACGGCGTCCACCAGCACCATGGCGGCGAGTTCACCGCCGCTCAAAACATAGTCGCCGATCGACCACTCTTCATCGACTTCCGCGTCGATCAGGCGTTCATCAATACCCTCGTAGCGCCCGCTCAACAGCACCAGGCCGCCGCCGCCGGCGAGCCGGCTGACGGCCGCCTGATCCAGTGGACGGCCCTGTGGCGACAGGTAGATTACCTTCGCCGACTGCCCCGCCGCAGCCCAGTCCCGGGCCTCGCCGATGGCGCGTTGCAGCGGCTCGGCCATCATCACCATGCCCGGACCACCACCATAGGGCCGGTCGTCCACGGTGCGGTGCCGGTCGCCGGCGAACTGGCGCGGGTTCCAGTACTGCAACGCCATCAGGCCCTGCTTGACCGCGCGCCCGGTAATGCCGTAGTCGGCAACGGCGGCAAACATCTCCGCAAACAGGGTGACGACGGCTATACGCACCGCAGCACTCTCCTAAATATCACCCGCGCTAGGGCCTGTTGACACTAGAACTCCGGGTCCCACTCCACCCGCATTTCACCGGCTGCCAGGTCGACTGCCTTGACATACTGCCCCGGCACGTAGGGGATCAGCCTTTCGCGCCGATCGATGCTGTCACTGCCGCCCCTGACCACCAGTACATCGTTGGCGCCGGTTTCCAGCAGGCGCTCGACCACACCCAGGCGGAAGTGGTTGCCTTCATAGTCGCTGATCACTCGCAGGCCCTGCAGCTGGTGCCAGTAGTACTCTCCGGGCGCCAGCTCGGGGAGCTGGTCGCGCTGCACGGCGATATTGACATTACAGTACTCGCCGGCCCGATCCCGGTCGTCTACCCCGACAATATGGGCAATCAGGCCGTTGCCGTGGAGTCTGCCGTCATCGACCTCCACCGCCCTGACACCGTGACGGGTTTTCAGCCACCAGGGCCGGTAATTCAATATATTCTCTTGCGGCTCGGTGGCGGAGCGGACCTTGACCCAGCCGCTGACACCGTGCACCGCGGTAATCTGTCCGACGTCCACCAGACCAGAGGACCTTGTCACCAGCGCTCGGCTTAAGCCGCTGCCTGCTCTTTCAGCAGTTTGGCAACCCGGTCGGAAACCTGGGCGCCCTGGCTTACCCAGTACTGCACGCGCTCACTGTCAATGCGCAGGCGCTCTTCCCGGCCGCGGGCCACGGGATTGAAAAAGCCCAGGCGCTCGATATAGCGGCCGTCCCGTGAATTGCGGCTGTCGGTTACCGTCAGGTGATAAAAAGGCCGCTTTTTGGAGCCGCCGCGAGCCAAACGAATGCTGACCATGTAAATCTTCTTCCTAAATATTAGTTTTGGTATCAGTTTTGGATCGGTGCCAACCGGTCCCGTTATACCCGGTTTTCAACCCGTTTGGGCGCACAAATAACATACAGCCCGGTGAAAGGCGCGGTATTTTACGGGATGGGAGAGCAGAAAGCCAGTATTCGATCAACGTCCCATGCCCGGCGGCAGGCCGCCGCCCGGAAAACCGCCGCCGGGCGGCATACCGCCACCGCCGCCGAGCATACCGCCCATGCCGCGCATCATCTTGGCCATACTGCCGCCCTTCATTTTTTTCATCATTCTGGCCATCTGTT
>JAKSDQ010000170.1 GCA_022360015.1 Cytophagales bacterium | reverse complement strand
GCTTGCTGAGGCTTAAAAATCTATGAGTTTTATTTAATCTAATTAGAGACTTTCGGGCTTGCAAATGTGCGTTGGTTATTTTTCTGTAACCCTAGCTTTCCATTTATGAAACTTGCTGAGGCTTTTGGATTAGTTTTGAAGCGTGAGAGAAAAAAGAAGGGCTTGTCTCAGGTCAGGCTGATTGAAATGACCGGCCTGGACAGAAGAACCATTCAGCAATATGAGTCAGCCCAACGTACCCTCATCCTACAAAACATACAACGCATTGCCAAGGCACTTGACATGAGTCCGGGCACCTTAGTTAATCTTGTGTTTGACGAGTTTGAAAATCATTTGGAGTGATTGAGGCTTCAATCCTACTGTCATGCGATTACGGCCTGAAGTAAAAAGGTAAGTTTTTGTGAAGGCTGAACGTATCTCAATTTCGATTGGAGAAAATTAAGTTACTGTGATAGGTTACAACTGTCCTTTCAAGCAGCTATCATTTAATCAAAACAGAATTTTATCCGGCTTGAAAAGATTTCAGAAATACCCAACCCAAGCCAAGTATAAATTTGTTAGATTTGGTAAATTTAACGATGAAGATATAAGAAGTTTTGAGTTATATACTTTAATTAGGATATCCTGCATAAACATTAAAAGTCTGAACTCTTAAATTTGAAAAAGGATTATTCATGAAAATAAACACAGAAATTTATCTTGGAGACAGTAAAGAAGTATTGAAGAAGCTTCCGGACAATTCAGTTGACTTAATTTTCACATCCCCTCCTTACGCAGACCAACGAAAAAGTACTTATGGAGGGATTCATCCGGATAAATATGTGAGTTGGTTCCTGCCAATTTCAAAAGAACTGTTAAGAGTTTTAAAACCTGATGGTACTTTTGGGTTAAATATTAAAGAAAAGGTGGTAAATGGAGAGCGTAGTACCTACGTGATGGAACTTATCATAGAAATGAGAAAACAAGGGTGGCTCTGGACAGAAGAATTCATATGGCACAAAAAGAATTGTTTTCCAGGGAAATGGCCAAATAGATTTAGAGACGCTTGGGAGCGGTTATTACAATTTAATAAGGACAAAAAATTTAATATGTATCAGGAGGAAGTGATGGTTCCTATGGGTGATTGGGCAAAATCAAGACTCAAAAACCTTAGTGAAACTGATAAAATACGTGACGAGTCTAAAGTGGGTAGTGGTTTTGGAAAAAATATATCAAATTGGGTTGATAGAGATATGGCTTATCCGACTAATGTACTGCATTTAGCCACTGAGTGTAACAATAAAAAACATAGTGCCGCATTCCCCGAAGGGCTACCTGAATGGTTTATGAAACTATTTACAAAAGAGGGTGATATGATCCTCGATCCTTTCATGGGTTCAGGAACAACCAACTTTGTCGCGAGCAGGATGAAAAGGAATTCTATTGGCATAGAAATAGTACCTGAATACTATGAAATGGTCAAAAGTCAAATTAATCCTGTAGAGTTATATTTATTTGAGTCCGAAGCCAAATATGAAAAAGTTAAACTTAACGGACGTGTGCCAATACGTTGAAGATAATATTGGAACTTTTCATCAAAAGAGAATTTCAAGCCTTAATGGTTTAAGCTTATCGAAAGTGCTAAAACGCAAAAATCCTTATTTATTCAAAGCAAAGTATGTTTTAACAGCGGAAAAAATTATTACAGGAATTGTAGATGCCCATATTTCTTCCAATGAGGAAACAATTTTTGGGGACTGGCTCGAAGGACTGGCAATTTTTATTAATGGTAAAGTTTATAATGGAAAAAAATCCGGGATACCTAATATAGACCTTGAATTCGATAATGAGGGCAGGAGGTATATTGTAAATATTAAGTCCGGTCCAAATTGGGGGAATAGTAGCCAGATTTCAAAAATGATATTCGATTTTAAAACCGCCCGGAGAACGTTACGAACAAGTAATTCCAAACTTAATGTTGTGGCTGTAAATGGGTGCTGCTATGGTCGCGATAATCATCCGGACAAGGGTGATTATTTTAAATACTGTGGCCAGGTTTTCTGGGAATTTATTTCTGGGGATGAGCACTTATATACTGAAATTATTGATCCCTTGGGGCATAAAGCAAAGGAAAAAAATGATAGTTTTCAGGAAGCATATTCCCAAATGATTAATAAATTCACAAAAGAGTTTGCTAACGAATATTGTACAGATAAGGGAGAGATAGATTGGCAAAAGCTTGTTCAGTTTAATTCTGCCAAGAAAACATAACAAGCAGAAATGGAATAAGAATTAGGTAAAATATTTAATGAATTTTCCTAACTCACAAACTTCTCCCTGAACTGCAGGTTGAAAAGTCCGTAGAGCAGGGCTAGTATGCTGCCAATGGAAAGGTAGAGACGGTTTTTGAAGATAATATTCAACCAAATAGTTTCGCTCATTTCACGGGGTTGTTTGTAAGGGTTTAAAAACAGGTTCCAGGCATTGTATTCCAAAGTTTCGCTGAAAATCAAAAAAATAACCCCTAAGATTACTATCACGATCGCAGTACCATTACCACTTTTGATCAGGGTTGAAAACATAAAGGCCAGGCTGGCCAGAAAGGTAATGGGAAACAAAACCTGTCCCAACATCGGAAGAATTTCAATGTGGTATAGGGTGAGATGGGCGAGCAGGCCAAGTACGAATAAATTCACAGTTACCACCACCATGGTCATCACAAAGCGTATCAACCAGACTTTGAAGCGGTAATTTGGAATGCCAAATATGATTTCCAGCATTTTGGCGTCGTCGTCGTTTTGGATGCCATAGACCACCGGATAAAAAATGAGAAGAATACCGGGAAATACAAGGAAACCATATATCGTCTCCTCTCCCAGGTGGGCATCGTTAATGATGGAAATGGTAATGATAAATACAAAAAACAAAAACGCGGCTATCAGAAAGTAAATAAACTTATTGGCAAATATGACTTTGATATTATACCTGAATAATCTGAAGAATAGGTCTAAAAAATTACTGACTTTCAATGGGCTCATGGGCAGTTTTAATCTTGGTTTTTTCTCTCATTAGCCACAGATAGGCGTCCTCTAAATGAGCAGTAGCCTGGCAGGCATTTTCATGCGGTTTTTTGTCTGCCAGGCATTTGATTTTGATTTGGTCGCCATCCTTCATGTGATGGACAATTAAATGTTGTTCCTTGATTTTTTCAAATGTCGATGGATCTACAGAAAATTCCCAAACCACACCCTTTGCTAGTTCGGCCATAGCTGAAGGCGACCCCAGGTATTCTATTTTGCCTCTAATCAATACGGCTACCTGATTACAGGAACTGGCAATGTCTTCAATAATATGCGTTGAAAAAATCACAATTCTTTCCCTGCTCAAAGCAACCAGGAGGTTTCTGAACCTGATTCTTTCCAGCGGATCCAATCCTGCCGTAGGTTCGTCTACCACTAATATTTTGGGCAGGTGTAACAAAATCTGAGCAATACCGATCCTTTGTTTCATGCCGCCTGAAAACGAGCCTATCTTTTTATGCTGATGGTTGGTCATGTGGACTGCGTTCAAAACATATTGCACGCGTTGTTCCCGGACGTCTTTGTCCGGGATATTTTTTAATATTC
Organism: Cytophagales bacterium; assembly: GCA_022360015.1. Lineage (GTDB taxonomy): Bacteria > Bacteroidota > Bacteroidia > Cytophagales > Cyclobacteriaceae > Agaribacillus. The sequence continues at coordinate 119,388 of JAKSDQ010000170.1, read as the reverse complement.
CCTGGTAATGTAAAAAGTCGTAGGGGGTCATGTTTTCATAACTTCCAAATGCCTGGGGCAGATAGCCGATCAAACCTTGTAGTTCTTCCCGCTTCATATTCGTATCATGACCATTGATCCAAACTTTGCCATAACTTTGATCCAGTATACCACAAATGATTCGCATCAGGGTCGTTTTACCTGCTCCATTTGGTCCCAGCAGTCCGAACATGCCATGGTTAATGGTAAGGGTTACGTTGCTCAGGGCCCTGAAAGGCTGTTTTTTCGCGCCGATAATGGGAATGGCAAAGAGGAATCTGTAATAAGCCCTTTTAATGCCTGCAAACTTTCCGGTAATAGCATTAATGTTCAGGTTGCCCCCGCTGAGCTTTTTACCGGCAAGGTATACCCAGACACCTGTCAACCATAAGATTCCAAACAGGATGATCAGCACCAGGTTTTCGGCCCGGTTGGCCAGTAACAGCATGTTAAAAACCGGGATACCCCAGAGGCATAACCGCCATAGGTAGTGAAATGCTTTTTGAAGTTTTGTTTTGGAGCGGAATTCGGTAGCCTGCCCCCATGCCTGAAGGAAATCGATAAAGAAAATGAACAATATCACCATAAAAAATCCTTGCCAGAACAAGCTGTCGAGAAAGAAGTAAATGAAGTAAATCAGAAATCCGATGATGGCAGTTTGCCAGATAGCCTTTTCGGTCAATGATTTTAGCGAAGTGGTTTTTTCACCTCTTTTTTCATAGTTCAGTCTTGCGGCCTTCCACTCCCGCATAAACCTTCGGTCCCTGCCATAAACCTTTACAAGGCTTTGAATCCGAATCGTAATTTTTTCATCTTTTCCAATGATGCTGCGATTGGCTTGTTTCAGAGTATTTAAGAGAAAAAAGGTCATGCCAGGCACCAATATTATGGTGAGCAAGACGCCTATGATTTGCCATAACAGGCCATCGACATACTGATAAATCACGCAGGCGATCATGACCATGGCAAAGATCTGTAGCATTTTCAACCAGAAACCAAGCCTCCGGAACCACTGCAGAGCGTCGCCGAGCCCCGCACTAAGTGTAGGAATATACACCAACGTCAAAAAAGTGCTGAATGCCAGCCCTCCCATCACTGTCACTGCGAAGGGAACACCGATGGTAGTAACATATTCGGCCTGACCCATGGCCATGGGCAACATGGCTACTATAGTGGTGATCGTCGTAATAAATATCGGTCTTATGCGCGAGATACCTGCCGTGATTAAAGCGCGATATCGATTGTATCCACGGCTACCAAGAATTCTTGCATAGTCGATTAGTATTATCCCGTTGTTTACCACCACGCCCAACAAGATCAAAAACCCAATGAGCGTATTGGCATTAAATAATGAATTGCCAGTAAAAATCAATCCTAAAAAGGCGCCCACTGCTGCCATGGGAATGGAAAACATGATAACAAATGGTAAATAAAGAGACTCGAAAACCGTCGCCAGAATCATAAAAATTATAACGATAGCGGCAAAAATCAGGAAGTAAAACTCCTGAAAAACAGGCTCCTCATGTACCACTTCAATAGCAATTCCCGAGGGGATGTTCAAGTTCGCAATGAGCTGATCGATTTCCAGCCTGGATACTTCAAGCAATGATTTGGATGACAATACTTCATTGATAAAATTATAGCGGATTTCAATTTGCTTTTCCTGATTCAACCTTCTTATATCACTAATGCCTGAGCCAAAAACAACCTGGCTGAAACTTTGGAGTTCATGGGTTCCACCGGTTTCAGATTTGACCTGCAATGCGTTCAGATCCTCTATAGACTTGCTCAAATCCAGTTCCAGCTTATCGGTTTTTATCGTTATATCGTATGCTTCATTACCACTTTCGAACCTGGTGCCGGATGGAAAAGATTTTTGGAATCCGTTCAGGGCCGAAGCTACATTGGCCAGGGTAATGTCCTGATCACTCATTAGCTGTTGATCGAAGAAAATATGGGCTTCGGGACGATCGGGACTGATGTTTATGTTGCTGTTACCGACTGAAGCCAGGTTTTTTACATAGGTATTCAGATCGCTGGCTAAGGACTTCATTAGCTCAAAATTCTGACCTTTTAAGATAATACTTTCCTTTTGGGTTCCGATTCCCAGCAGCTTTTCAAACCCCTCCATCGGCGATGCGCCACTCCCCCCGGTATTGGCGCGAATCGCTTGTCTTTCATCCATGGTGATGTCCAATTCGGGATACAAATTGTTGATACTTTGCAGTCTATTTCGGAGATCTTCTATGGAACTACCATTAATGGACTCAAAGTCTTCCTGTAACTGAATATTGATAGTGGCATCTGACTCATTCAACCTGCTTATTACTTTTTCCTTTTCTTCGATTTGCAAAATTTTTTGCTCAATATCCTTAACAATGAGATCAGTATTTTCTATGGAGGCACCCTGAGGCATGGTAATATACATATTCAATTCCCTTTTTTCGACCTCATTGAGGTCTTTTACGCTAACCAGCAGGCTGATTAGTATAGTCAGGAAAAACAAAACGATCCCACCCACGATGGTCAGGGCCGGATTTCTCAGGCAGGTTTTCAGCAGGATGACGTATCGTTGAACCAACCGGTTTCTGATAGAGGTATTTTTGAAAGAAGTGATAGGAAGGTCAGATGACCTTTTGACGGTGCTATGGGCCATCATGGGGATCAGTACCAGCGATACAACCAGTGAAACCAGCAATGTGGAGACAATAGAAACGCCGATATATGTACCAATCAACTTTACCAGAAAGTTGGAAGAAAAGACAAAGGGTAAAAACACAGTTACTGTGGTTAGTGTGGCGGCAGTTACCGACCGGCTCACTTCTTTTGTACCGGAAATCACCGCTTCTCCGGGTGATTTCCGGTTTCCCAGTTGCCTGTATATGTTCTCAATCACCACCACGCTATTGTCCAGCAACATGCCGATCGCCAATGCCATGCCAATTAACGTCAAACTGTTTATCGAAATGTCAAAAGCATAGAAAAAATTAAAGGCGGTGAAAATCGAAACCGGAATGGCCAGTGCAATTGTGATGATCAACCGGATTCTTTTCAGGAAAATCCATAATATGAAGATAGCCAATAGTCCACCCGCCAGCGCGAGGTTGATAAGCTGGTCAATGTTCTTCTCCATTAACTCCGCCCGGTTGGACTGGATAATGATGTTGGCACCTTTGCGTGCCAGGGATTTGTTAATCTCCTCTATGGCCGCTTTGGTGCGGCGCGACAATTCAATGATGTTTACCTGGGTGTCTTTCGATAGTTGTATGGAAACGGCGTCTTTGCCATTTACCCGGCTTAAAGAGGTCTGCTCCTTTACGCCGAAGTAAACATCTGCGACATCACTCAGTAACAGGGGACCTTTTTCGGAAACCACCAGGTTTTGCAGATTTTTTATATCCTTCAATCCGGCTGTTACATTGACAAAAAGCTTCCGGTTGCCATCCCTTACATGTCCCACAAAAGTTTTCTGACCTGAGTTTTGGGAGAGTACTGACTGAATGCTGACCGGGGTGATCCCGTTGGCTTCACAGGCGTCATTATCCAGAATTATTTCGACGGTCTTTTCCCTTCCACCAAAAACCTGAACCCCCGCGATACCATCTATGTTATTTAACTTCGTTACAATATCCTGATCTGTCAGGTTTCTGACACGGTCAACCCCACCTTCACCTAAAACCTGTAACGACATAAACTGACTGGCTATTTGCTCAGTATCGACCCTGAGGATATTGACAATAAACTCTTCAGGCAGGCTTGACTTGAGGGCATTGACTTTTTGCTCTAATTTGATGTAGGCATACTTAATGTCGGTATTTTGCGTAAAGCTTATAAAAATCATACCCTGGTTGCCAGTTGCATTGGATTCCACTTTTTCAATTCCCTGCAAGGTGCTGATCGCACCCTCCAGTGGTATGATCCCTTCGTTTTCCAGGTAACGGGGGTCCACTTCGGAGGTAGTGTTAATCTGAACTATTAAAAACGGCAGCTCTACGTTGGGGAACAGTTCAACAGGCAACTGCTTATAAGAGATATAACCCAGCATGGTTAAACCCAGGAACAACATGCTGATCAGGGTTTTCCGGTGTATGATAAATTTCAACAGCGCCATGTTATAGTGCCTTTTCTGTTTGAGGTTTTTTGATGACAGCCAGCCACAAATTGTCAATTACCAAATAAACACAGGGAATGATTGCAAGCGTAAGCAACGTTGAAGAAAACAGTCCACCAATCACAGCAAGTGCCATAGGTGATCGCAGGGAGGCACTTTCCCCAAACCCGAAAGTGAGGGGTAAAAGGGCTAGAATAGTGGTCAGGCTGGTCATAATAATCGGTCGAATCCTTTGTTGTCCGGCCGCTGCAACAGCCTCTTTCACCGACCATCCCTGTCTCTTAAATTGATTGATAGCATCAACAAGAATGATAGAATCATTAACAGCAATACCGGTAAGCATGATGATACCAATATAAGCCATTATATTCAGTGGTTGACCAAGCATGAAAAAAGTCAATACCGCACCCACGCCTGCCAATGGAATCGTTAAAAGGATAGTAAACGGGTGAATCAATGATTCAAATTGCGAAGCCAGTACCATGTACACCAACACGACAGAAAGTAACAAAGCAAAACCCAGATTTTTGATCGATTCCTTTCTTTTCAGCTCTTCGCCTATAATAGATATGCCATAATCCGGAGGGAGGTGTACCGATGATAATTCTCCTTTCAGTTTATTAACAATCTGGTCATATGGAATTTGCTCATTGATTTGGGCGCTGACTGTCGCTACGCGGTTTTGATTTCTGCGACTGATGGTGTTGGGGCTCAGCACTGTTTCTATCGTAGCTACTTCATCGATCCGCAAATCCTGATCCCCGTTTTTCAGTAATATGTCATCCAGTTGCATCAATGAAATCTCGGGAATTTTGATCAAAATGTTTTGTGTTTCCCCTGACTTCTCCAACTTTCCTGCTTCCTTTCCCAACAATTGGTCCTTCACCTGTTTGGTAATACTCTCTGTGGACATGTTTTGAAGTCCGGCACGGTATTTATCAACTTTTATTTCTATTTGCGGAATTTGCTTTTCCATAGAAGAGGTGATATTATACAGATTTTGGTCCATCTTCATCGTGTACATCACTGAGTCCAGGACTGACTTTATCCCTTCTATCGACCTTCCCCTTACCTCCACCACAAGCGGAGCTTCATCTGTACCTACTACAGACTCCAGGGCACTTTCATCATTGTAAAAATTTACCGATAACCCAGGAATGTTTTGCAGAAAATCACCCATTATCGTGGTGACCATGCCAGTTTTAACAGGGCTTTCTTCTTTGAATATTAGTTTCAGACTTGCCTTGTGTTCATGTTCAATACTGCTCTCTTCAAAAGTGCTGTTGTCGCTGCCACCGATATGGGTGTACACCTTATCGATGTGCTCACCAAAAACTGAAAACAACTGATGTTCGATCTGACTGACCGTGTTACGGGTTCTTTCCAGCCTTGTGCCTTCCGGCAGACTTAAATCTATAGCGAGAGTTCTGGTTTCAGTTCTCGGCATATATTCACTTCCGATTACTGGCAGTAAGAAATAAGCTCCGGTCACCAGTGTGGCAGCCAATACTATAAACTTCCATTTATGGTCAAGTATCCTGGTCAGGATGCGTCCATACCCTTGAAAGGTGAAAGTCTTTTGTGGTTCTTGTTGTTTATGGTCTTTAAAAATTCTGGTAAACAGCGTGGGGATGACCAGAATGGCCACTACCAACGAGGATATCAGGGAAAAAGCTACTGTCCAGGCCTGGTCCTTGAATAATTCCCCTGAAGCACCACGAACGTAAACAATCGGAAGGAAAACAATAATGGTAGTCAGTGTGGAGGCAATGATGGCACCGCCTATTTCAGTAGTGCCCTTAATGGCCGACGCTTTAATACCTTTCCCGTTTTCTCTATGCCTGAATATGTTTTCCATCACTACAATGGCATTATCCACCAACATACCTGCGCCTAATGCCAATCCTCCGAGCGTCATCACATTTAAACTAAGGTCATTAAAATACATGAGATTAAAAGTTGCAACAATGGAAACAGGAATGGCGATACCGATAATGGCCGTGGTACCAGGGCGTCGAAGAAACACAAACAATATAATGATGGCGAACAGGGCACCGAGTAATCCGGATTGCTTTACCTCATCAATGGCCTCCTGAATAAAATTACCCTGATTTTGAATGATGATGAATTCATAACCGGACAAAGAACGTTCAAGGTCAGACAATGATTTGTTTAATTCATTGACTGCTGTAACAGTGTTATATTTGGTCTCTTTGTAGATGGATAATCCCAGGCTCCTTTTTTGATTTATGCTGACGATATCAGATGCTTCATTGTCCATAATGCTGACAGTGGCAACTTCATTTAGAAGAACAGGTGTTTTTTCAGATACAGGAGTTGAAGCCGTAGCATTTTGCGGATCTGCGCGATCCTGAGAAGACCTGGACGTGTACCCGACCACGATGCTTTCAATATCCTCAACATCTTTGACGATGCTCGTTCCTTTGATAACATACTTTTTACCAAGTTCTTCTATCGATCCGCCGGAAACACTTCGGTTGTAATTTTGAATTTTGGTTACAAGTTGGTCAACCGTCAAACCATAGGAAGCCAATAGCCCGGGATCCGTGTTAATGATTACCTCCTTTTCCTGCTGTCCCGCAATCCTGACATCTGCCACTCCTTCCAACCTGATCAGTTCGTTCCTAATTTGGTTTTCGGCTGTTTTTCTAAGCTCGTTGAAATCATCTATGTCAGGATGGTAGAGCCCTACAATCATCACCGGCGCTGCGTTGGGATCATATTGTGAAATATTCAGTTCTTCGATGTCTTCATTTTGGGTATAGGAAGATAACGCTTTTTGTATTTCGAGAAACGCCTCATCCATGTCCTTGTCCCAGTTGTATTCAATGGTTATCCGGCCATAACCAGCCTTACAAATACTACTCACCTCCACTGCGCCGCGCTGACGGATGGCCAGTGATTCAATGCCTTCTATAAACTGTTGCTCCATTTCTTCAGGGGGACGCTCTCCCGCTTTCAGTTCTACGAATAGCCTGGGGTTGTTTAGGTCGGGGAACAACTCGATGCTTAGTTTGTCCAAAGAAATAAATCCCAGCAAAAGAATCCCTAATACCACCATGAATATGGTAACCGGATGTTTGACAGCAAAGCTTACAATGTTTTTCATCATGAAAAATAGTGCTTTATGATTATTAACTCAGCGGACAACATTTACCCTGGATTTGTCTCGCAACGTTTCAAAACCCTTTACTACCAAACGATCGTTCATTTTAATTCCTTTGGTAATTTCAATAAAGTCGGGGTTTTCCAACCCGGTACTAATACTCTTTTCCAGGGCAATTCCATTTTCAATGACAAAGAGTATCTTCCGGTTTTGCCTGGATATAACAATATCTTTTGGCACTACTATGGTACTGTCTTTTTTCTCTACAAGTATCTCTGCTTTCACAAACATGCCCGGGCGGATGGCCTGTCCCCTGTTGTTAATAAGTAATGTGCTTTGAAAAGTTCTTGTATCAGGATTTATCACCGGTGAAATCTGGTTTATTGTACCCATTAAGGTATCCTTGCTAACCGTGTAATTAACCACCCTCACGGATTGACCCTGCTTCACTTCGGCCAGATGTTTTTCCGGCAGTTTTACGTCAAGCAGCAGTTGGCTGTAATTCATAATTTTTACCATTTCCTTACCCTCGTCGACCTTTACCCCCTGGGTATAATGCGGAAGTTCAACGATTGTGCCGCTAAATGGCACTTTTACATAAGCCTTATCTAATTGAAGTGAAGCATTTTCATAGGAATACCTGGCATTGATGTATTCGATTTCAGCGTTTTTCAATTCCCTGAAAGTGACACCTCCTTTATCATACAAAGACTTTTGCTTTTCATAGTTATTCTTTGATACTTCCAGGTTAAGTTTTTTGGAGTCTATTTGCGCGTTGTTTTCAAATTCCTTGTCTTCAAGTTTAATGATTGTCTGTCCCTTTTTAACCTGGTCACCCAAAGCAAATAATTTTCCCGTATTAGCATTGTTCATGAGATAATAGGTTCCGGATAAGTCCGATCGGAGATAAACTTCCTGTGTGGCATAGACCGTTCCGGTGGTTTGAACGTACATTTCGATAGATTGCGGTTTAACATTAATCACCGAAACAGGAACTTTGATTTCCGTATTGATGTTGGCATCTTGTTGGTTGCAGGCGCTATGCAGCAACAGGACCACCGGAAATAAAAACGATATAACTTTTACGCTGTGAGATCTCATTGGGCTACGGTTTTACTTATTTGGACTAAATGAAGTATTAAGGATAGACTGCTGTGTTTCAAAATCCCATAAAGACTGAATTTTTAAATTCAATAACTCCAGTTTGTAACTTATCAATGCATTTGATAAAGCCATTTTTTTGTCAGATAGCTGGATCTGAAACTGATTGAGATCCATGCTTGTGAGATCCCCGTTTTGGTATCTCTCCAGATTTATCTCATAAGTCAGTTCGGCATTTTTTACATTTTGACGCGCGATGTCAATTTGGGTTTCGAGATTTTGCAAACTTCTGTATACCTGCCGGATGTTGATGATGATGTCATTTTTTTGATCCGCGAGGTCGACTTTGCTGACTTCGAGGTTGGCCCTCGATGCGGCCATGCGGGCCCTTTTTTCTCCCCAATCCCAAAGCGGGATGTTGAATGAAACCGCTACCCTTGGATTATTGGTCGGTGACTCGTATACCTCACTGAACTTTGTATCGTCACCAAAGATACTCATTGACAGGGCGATGTTTCCTTTAAATTCATTTTGGGCATTGGTTCTTATCAGCTCAAACTGGGATCTTTCAATGTCGATTTCACGTTGTCTTAATTCCTGCCTTTGCTCCAGCGCATGTTCGATAGCCTCTTGCAGATCGATTTGGTATGGACTTAAGCTCACATCTGCCAGTATATTGATGTCTTCGTAAATTGACATGCCGATCATCACTTTAAAATTGTCCCTGGAATTTTCAAGGGTCACCTGTTGGTTTTGCAATGTCGATTTACTGCTTGCGAGGTTAAGCGCTGCCTGGTAGAGTTCCTCTTTCGCTAAAAGACCAGCCTCCACCTTATTTTTTGTTATATCAAAGCTAGTCTGCTGATTTTCCAGTTCATCCATAGCAATTTGCACGGTGTTTTGTTGCTGATATACATCATAAAAACCCTGGGTTACATTTTTTTCCAGATTTAGTAATTGTATCGAATGACTTATCTGTGCATTTTCCAGGTTTAACTCTAATTCCTTTAGCTGTAAAGTGGTTCGGTTGTAAGTGAAAATTGGCTGATCCAGTTGCAGGTAGAGATTGTTGTAATAGGTTTTGGTCCGCATATCCTGGAATTCACTAAAGTTATCGCGATATCCGAAAGTGTTATTAAGGGAGAGGGTTCCATCAGTTTTGGTAATTGGCTGAATCACCGAAAAGGTGCCGGATGAATTATAGTCTTCACTTGTATTCCAGGTAGAAAAAAATTCATCGAAAACACGCCTTCTGTTAAAATCGAAAGGTGTGATTTCCAAAGAAAACCTGGATTTTAAACTGGCTTGCTGGGCATCGAGTGTCTTCCTGTTACTTTCGAGGTTGAGTATGGATCTTTTGATATCAGGGCTGTTACTCTTTGCAATTTCCAATGATTCTGCCAGGGTCAATACGCGCTGGCCAAAGGCCGGCAACAGGCTGAGAGAATAATAGACTGGCAGTAGCAATAGCGCCCTGATAATTTTTCCGATTTGATGAGATATTTTCATTTTGAGTTTTTGATTATTTATTGTTTGACCCATTTCACCGCATCTGCAAATACTGATCTGTTTTCACTTTTGTTATCGAGTATCACTTTGCCGGTGCCCTGGGAGAAATAAAAGCTGCCAAGGAAATTCCAACCTCTTTCTGCCCTGTTAATGTCAATGGTTATCTCATCTTCCCCGTCATCATGGAACACATAATAATTATAATTGACAATTTGTTGTTTTCTTCTATTTGGAAAAAAGGCGTTATTGCTGTTTCCACCTGTAAGATGCACATAGACATCATAATATGCGCTTTCTTTTATTTCAGGTTGCCATGTGGCTATCTTTTCACCCTTACCCGAACGCGTAAAGTGAGCGGAACGGACATATTTTCCGTAATAAGCAGCGCCTGTGGTTAGTCTCCAATGGGAAGCTGAGCTGCGCCATTCACCATGATACTTTTGAGGACTGTTTTCATTGTTTCTTTTAAGAATCATCTTTCTCAAATAGGGTTCGCGGATGGGGGTAAAGGTGGTAAAACCAGGGTCCTCATTGTCGACTATGATTTCCGTGATTGCGGCCTCTTCATTGTTCAGGAGGATGATTTCACCTGACAGTGGTTGCTGTTTTTGATTCATTTCAAATTGCCCTAGTGGTAAATTAATCACTGAGGGAATGTTCCTGGATATTAAAGTGTTGATCATAATCCGGTCAGGCCTTTCATCCAGCAGGAAACGGATTGCTTTTTTCTGTCCTTTGGGAATAAAAGATACACTCGCTTCATCATTTATGTCCGGAGGTGCAAATGCGGCACTTTGACGGTTATAATGAAATTGGACTTTGATCATTCCATCCACATCTTCTACATTTTCCACCCTGAAAACTACCTGAAACCTGTTGCGGTCACCGTCTCTTACCTGATAATCACTGATATCGGAAATAATAAATGCGGGTTGTTCGACCTGTGAGTATACCTGATCGATAATGGGTTCGATGTCGAACTGAAACCGTCTCAAAACTGCCGTCCTGAAGTCATCGTAGGATAGGGTTTGATGCGCATGTTCTGCAATCATTTGATAGAGAAAAGATTTAAATGCTTCCTTCCCAATTTGCAATTCCAGGTGTTTCAATAGATAATCGCCCTTCAGCTTTATAATTCCGGAGACTTTGTCAAAGCTTTCTTCCTGTGACAAAATGTCTTCCAGATTTTTTTCCCGCATCAGGCTGTTGCAATCTTCAGTGAAAGAAATACCCCTCCAGTTTCTGGACATGTTATCGTCGACCTGCGCTTCCTGGTTCAAATAATCTGCCAGGTTTTTATTGAGTAATGGCCATTTTTTACTATTTATACCAGTTTGATACCAATATAGGTTGGGAAAAACAGCGTAATTTGCCCCTTCTAAATTATTGCCGCCTCGCCAGGAAAACTGCCAGGAGTTTTGCTGTTTGGTTAAAACGGATTTTACGAAGTTTTTGAAAATATTGGCCTGCTTGTCTTTGCCATCCATCACGTGGTTATTTATTCTGGTCTGGTGATTCATCGCCTTGAATTGGCTTTTGAAGTCAAGCTCCCATATTTCGCCGCCTTTTTCTGGCAGTAAAACGGTTTCCGGCTGAATGTATGCCTGATGATTTTCGTATAAGTTGGTGAACGCATAAAACTGAACCGGGGCTTCTACCAGTTGAAACCGTGAAAAATTATATTTCATGTTTTGATCCTGCTCATATCCATTTCTCAAGTCACGGACAAGCGTCGCTAAGGTATCCTGTAGCTGATCGAAGTATTCACTGAAATAGTCATTCTTCTCATGAAAAAAGAGGTTAAAATCAGTACTGTCGACTGTGATACTTTTTTGACCGTAGTCACCGATGATCAGCGAGATTTGTGGCAAAGGAACCTCGGGTGAAAACGCATAAACTCCCGGAGCCTCGTTCATTAGTTTTCCCTGGGATATGGCTGTCAGGTTTTCCCTGGTATTTACCTTCAACCGGAAGTCAATAAAATTATGATTTCCGGTTCCCGGGCTTGTCTTGTTGTACCCCACCCATGCCTGCGGATACCAAAGTGCATCCTTGGTGAGCAAAACGTAATCAGGCTCCAGAAAGACAAAGCGTTTGTCGATGTTATACATGAATGTTGCCCGTGGTTTTTCATAACGGTCTCCGTGGATATCGAGATAGCAAACCGCTTCATTTATACCACCCTCGTATTGTATTTCCAAAGATTTTTTCTCTCCCGGAAGAATTGGTACCGGGGTTTCGAATAGGATCAGGTGTGACTTCCTGGTGAAATTCAACGCACTCCCTTCGAAGATCAGCTTGTTCACCGACAATTCAGGATTTAATGTTACAAAGAGTTTTTTTAACTGATGCACCTGATTATTTTGTACAATCATCCTTGCCCCGCAACTTATTGTATTTTCCGAATGATTGAGGTCAAGATAACAGGATGTAATGTCAATATTAGGGGTCTCTGCCATTTCGCCGTTCAGGGCAATCATGGTTTTTCTGAGTGCCTTATCATTTATTTCTTTTTCCAGATAAACCCATACCAACCCTGTAGTGCCCAATAAAAACAAAATGGTAAGTATGGCTGATGCTAGCCTGTTCACTTTTCGCTGAGGTAATCTTGGGAAAAATGAAATGGTAGCCAGAAAAAATGCACCGGCAAGGCAGAGATAAATGGTTCTATGCAAAACCAGTTGGTTCAGGTTGCTGAAACCTGCTATGTCGGAAGCGTACAGGGGCAATTTAAAGGCGATGTAGTCCGGAAGGAAATAATAGTTGCCTTGAAAATAGATGAGGATTACACCCACCAGGCCCAATAGAAAGATAATGCCGATAGCTTGATTTCGCAGTACGCTGACCAGCAGGAAAGACAGGCTGGTGGTAAAGATGATATTAGGAAAGCTGATTAGCAACGGGTAGTAGATGTAAGCCTGAAAATTGATATTGGTATCGGTGGCAGTGACATTGACAATCAAGGCAATGACCAATATGACAAGGTTGAGCCGGAAAAACAAGATAAGCAGTGCCAAGGCTTTCCCCAATACCAGGTCGGCATTCGAAAGGGGTCTCACATAAAACACCTCGTTGGTATCCAGCTTTTTATTGTTTTTAATAATACCGGAAGCCAGAAAAATCAAAACAGCGACCTGTACGAGGTTGAGAAACACCATATTGGCATATGGAATGCCAGAACTAATAGCGCGATGGAACCATCGATTATTGCCGACTGGCGAAAAGACACCGATGTTAAAAAATACCAAAATGGTAATAATGGCCAGGGCAAATATTCTGAAAAACCAGTTTCTCCATAAAACTTTGCTTTCGTAGCGGGCAATAACGGCGATGTTTTTCAGTGAGATCATATTCTTCCCTCACATCAGGGGTACATTCAGGTTGTTTTCCATAAAATAGACATAAGCATGTTCCAGGTTCGGCTCAATATTTATGGCATGGTAACCTTCTACATTTTCAGCAAGTACCTGTATCTCCCATTTACCCTGGGAGGGGATAGTGGATATAACCGGGTACTTTTCTTTCAGGAAGGAAAACTCCTGATCGTTTACCTGCAGTTGCCAAACATGGCCTTTTACATTTTTTATCAAAGCCTCGGGCGCTCCATCAAAGGCGACAGTGCCTTGGTGCAAAAGTGCCATGTTGTGACAGGTGCTGGAAATATCACCTACAATATGTGTTGACAAAATGATGACAACGTCTTTTTGGCTCAGGTCAGATAGGATGTTTCTGAAGCGGATCCTTTCTTCCGGATCAAGACCGGTAGTAGGCTCGTCGATGACCAGCATTTTGGGTTCTGCAATAAGAGCCTGTGCTATGCCCAGCCGTCTTTTCATACCCCCGGAGAGTTTATTGGCCATTCTGTTTCTTACCTGGAATAAACCTACCTGTTCCAGCATTGTGGATACGGCATTCATTCTATCCTTTGTTCTTTTTTTTCCTGAAAGCCGGGCAGCATAGTCCAGAAATTCCCAGGTTTTAAGTTTGGAAAAATAGGTAAAGTCCTGTGGCAGGTAGCCTAAGAGGGTTCTTATTTTTTTTCTGTGTTTGTTAATATCCAGGCCATCAATGGTGATTTTTCCGCTTGTATATTCCTGCAAAGTTACCAATATCCGCATCAAACTGGATTTACCGGCACCGTTAGGGCCCAGTAAGCCAAACATGCCACTTTCAATGGTCAGATTTACGTCGCTGAGTGCTCGGTGACCATTGGGGTAGACTTTTGACAATGACTCTATTTCGATTCTCATTGTACCTTGGGTTCTTTAAAAAATGAGCTTCAAAATCTTCTTTATTAGTGCACAATTTTACTACCCTATAAGCCTGCCATCTAATATCTGGTTTTACCAATGCCTTGAGGCTTTTTTCCATAGGAAGATCTGTTTACCCATAATAAATAAAACTTAAAAAATCATGTATAGGGAAAGGTAGTAAAATAATGAAACCATCACCAATTAAATAATATCAATGGCAACAGGACATGTCAAGAGGGATAATACGCGTATCGATGGAGATAAAGTCAGGCAACTGTTTCGATCCGACTGCCCTCCGGATCCAGTATAATACTTTCGTAATATCCGTCCCCTGTCCGGCGGGGCTCACCGATTACCCTATAGCCATCAGATTTCAGCCGGCTGGTGCGTTCATCGACATTTTCAGGCGAGGCTCGTAACGAAGGACCAGTGAATTAAACCCTGGTACGGTTTCAGGATGTTATTGGTATTTTCCTGAATACCAGGCATTGGCATTAATTTCAGGCGTGCTCCATTTTCAAATTTCAAAAAGTAAGCATAGAAAAGAATACTACAATACCTTTACACCTCTATTAATAAATTTAGCTTTTACCCGGTTACGGAGGCCATTATCGGTGATGAGAACATCCACTTCCCCGATATCACACAACACGTAAGTTTCGGCAGTTCCTATCTTATCCGAAGTAGACAGCGCGATAGTTTTGTTGGCACTTTTCATGAAAGCTTTTTTCACGGCACCTTCCTCTCTGCTTCTCATGGTTACGCCTGCTTTGTGATCGATACTGCATATACCGAGCATACATAAATCAGCCCTGATCCCTTTCAGCGCTTCAATCACCTCGACACCCAGCGCCACCCTGGATTTCCGGTCAATTTTGCCCCCCAGAAAATAGGCCTCGATGCCAGGGTGGTGCATTAACTCATTGGCGAGTGGAAAACTGTTGGTAAAAATCGTAATCTCCAGGTCTTCGGGCAGGGCCCGTACCAATTCCAGGTTGGTGGTGCCGCCATCCAGCAAAATTGTCTGGCCATGTTTTATTAGTTTTGCGGCTTTGGTGGCAATGATTTTTTTGTCTTTGACGGCGTAATCTTCACGTTGCGTATATTCAAATGGAATCGGGGATTTTGGAAGGGCACCCCCATGCACTTTTTCCAGCAAACCAATCTCCGAAAGCTCTTTCAAATCCCTTCGAATGGTATCATCTGACACCTGCAGATCCTCGCAAAGATCCTGAATCAGTACCTTTTGATCACTGGATAATTTGTTTAAAATAAATTTCTTCCTTTCGTGCTTTAACATTTGCGTATATTTGCGTGTATTTAATTTTTATTATGCATAAATTTAGGTAATTTTAAAAAAATATCCAAAATACCGCAATATTTGCGGTATTTAAAAAGAAATTAACGATGAATAATAAATATCAGGCAGTAATATTTGACATGGACGGGGTGGTAATCGACACCAAGCCGGGAATAGAAGCATTTTGGCAACGCTGGGCTAACCACAAAGGTTTTACAATTTCGGAAAAAATAATGGACGAGTACATCCACGGATGTCCGGTTTGGTTGACCATCGAAAAAGTCTTTCCGATGCTTATCGATTCCGAATTGGAGTCCCTGATGCATGAAATCCATGAAACTGAGGCGAACTTGTCCTATCATTTGATTAATGGTATTCATGATGTTTTGGTAAAATTATCAGACAATAACATACCGGTAGGACTGGTTACCAGTGGTTATTTAAAGAAAGTCTCCAAAGTGTTTGAAGAACTTGTTTTAACAAGCTTTTTCCATCAGGTGGTAACCGCTGACATGGTAAAACAAGGGAAACCCCATCCGGAACCTTTTCTGCTGGCGGCAGAAAAGCTGGGCGTAAAACCGGCGGACTGTGTTGTGTTTGAAGACTCCATCAGCGGTATCACCGGAGCCGCCAAAGCGGGAATGTATCCTATTGGCATCAATAAACAATCCATGCAGCCAGTGCTGAAATCAGTTGGGGCACGTTATGTAGTGCCTGATTTTACGGTGATTGATTTTGTCAATAGTAATGCCAGCCGGCATATCAGTATCCATAAATCAAATGTTCTGGCCTTTTAAACGCATTGCTCCTTGATTGGTAACTTAAGCTCATATTTTTCCCATGCCCCAAGCCGAGCGGTAGGTCTTGTCTTTGCGATCAACAGTTTTATGTTTGGCAATTGGGCCGCCCGGATACCTGATGTCAAGGATAGATTGCAATTATCTGAAGCCCAATTGGGGATTGCTCTTCTGGGTCTTTCTATTGGTGCGATGATCAGCATGCCGTTTATGGGCTGGCTGCTGAGTAAGCGGGGTGCCGGGCAATTGTCTTATCTTTTTGTCATCTTGTATTGCCTTTGCATGGTACCGCCGGTGATGGCTGATTCTTTGTTCTGGTTAACATTCTTCCTGGTGTTGGTTGGCCTCACCAATGGCGCCACTGATATTGCCATGAATGCCGCCGCCGCTGCCGTCGAAAAAAAGTATAAAGTTTCAATCATGTCAACCAGCCACGGAATGTGGAGTATGGGGAGTATGATTGGCGCTGGTATTGCCGGATTTATCGCACAAAAGGAAGTCCATCACCCGACGCATATGATCATGGCGGCTGGGCTGATGTTGGCTTTATCCGTCTTACTTGTTGCTACACTTTCAAAAATTAAAGACGATCATGAGGCGGGCAAGGCTTTTGTTCTGCCCAAAGGCCCCATATTGGGACTGGCCCTTATTACTTTTTGTATCCTGATTGCAGAAGGGGCGATTGCCGATTGGAGCGCTGTTTTCATCAAAAACGCTGCCCTGGGTAACAAGATGGAGGCCAGCCTTGGTTATGCCGGGTTTTCTTTGGCCATGACCCTGGGAAGGTTTTATGGAGACAATGTGATCCCTAAATATGGAAAAAACAAAATTCTAAAGGTTTGTGGTGTTATCGCTACCCTTGGATTGGCTTTGGCAGTGGTGATCTCCAGCCCGTTACCGGCAATTTTAGGATTCACCGTTGCAGGTTTCGGTTTTTCCCTGATGATTCCCGTTCTATTTAGTGCCGCAGCCACGGTGAAAGGGATTGCTCCCGGGACCGGCATTGCCATGGTTGCTACGCTGGGTTATGTGGGTTTTTTAATTGGCCCGCCAGTCATCGGATTTATCGCGGAAGAGGCAAATTTGAATTATGGGCTCGGTTTTATTGTCTTAATGACTTTTATTGCAGTACTGCTTTCTGCTTTTACCAAAACCAAGTAAACGAATGATATCATGTATGCGGAATTATTAGGTTATATTGCTGCTTTCTGCACGACCGTTGCTTTTGTATCCCAGGTAGTGAAAACCTACAAAAGCAAGTCAGCAGCGAGCCTGTCGTTGGGTATGTTCCTGTTTTTTACCGGTTGTGTTGTCTTGTGATTGATCTATGGTATAATGATCAATGAATACCCCATAATAGCTGCCAATGTGGTAACACTTATTCTGGCAGTTACATTAATCTATTTTAAATTACGATATAAAGATCGATGATGGAAAAACACCGGTTTTTAAACTTAACCAAGCGCATTCAGGCCATAGCCCAGGCCGGCATTACTTACACGGAGAATCCATATGACATGGAGCGATTCGAGGAACTAAGAACCATCAGTGTGGATCTTATGCATTTAATTACAGATGAAAAAGTAGAGGTTATCAGGGATTTATTTGCCAATCAAACCGGATACCAAACACCTATGGTGGATATCAGGGCGGTGGTATTTCATGAAAACAAGATTTTGCTGGTAAAAGAGTCTGCCGATGGGCGATGGGCGCTGCCGGGAGGATGGGCCGACGTAGGGTATACGCCATCAGAAGTAGCGGCAAAAGAAGTAAGGGAAGAAGCCGGCATCGAGGTTACCCCAAATCGGATTTTGGCTATTGTTGACAAAAAATGCCACGATCATCCACCCCAGCCGTTTTATGTCTACAAATTTTTTATTTTATGTGATTTTACGGGAGGCCATATAAAAACCGGTACAGAAACGCTTGATGTGGGTTTTTTTGCCCGGAATGATCTTCCAGGGTTGTCCATGGACAGGAACATACCTTCTCAGGTTGATTTGATGTTTGAGTACCTGGATGATCCGGAAAAACCAGTATATTTCGATTAACCTGCGTACTTGTAAAGGTGAGCCGGATGAAACACCGGAGATCACCGGTCATAGTATGACTCGAAGTCATACTATGACTAAAACGAAAATAAATGCGGTACCTAATAATGGGCTGTTCAACAGCCACGTCCGCTCGCACTATGCGCTATAAATTTATCTGCATTTGAGGCTCGACCCCACCAATCTTGGGAACTTTATGGTTAAAAAAAAGCCCCATCGAAGACAAAAACACTAAGAGAAATAGTCCTCCATTAAGATGTTTTTACAACGGCTTCTTACAAATGAGATTAAAACATACCTATCGGCTCATGCTGGAAACCGAAAAATCAGTAACTGAGGTTGCTGCTATTGCCGGGTACAGGCAAAAATTTGGCCGTAATCCGAATGCCCTGAGAAAAAATTAAATCCTGCCGTGCTTTCTTAATACCTCTGATTTTAACTAAATTACAATAGCTTGCTTTAATCTTCGGCCAATGAATGAGATAGAAAAACTATTACCTCACAGAGGCTCCTTTTTGTTTGTAGACCGGATAATTTCTGCCAATGAAAAGGAAATTGTCGGTGTTAAAACATTTGATGGCACCAATACCTTTTTAAGAGGGAGCTTTCCTGAACAAGGTTATGTACCCGGAATGATACTCATCGAATCCATAGCCCAGTGTGGAGGAGCTGGTGTAAGAAAACTGGGCTTGGCGGATGGAATATTTGCCTTGGTGAGTATTAAAAACGCTAAATTTTTAAGGGGGGTAAACTATGATACCCCTGTCACTTATAAAATCAGGAACAATAAAATAGGTGAAAAGCTGATAAGCCAGTCCGGAATTATCTTGTATGAAGGAGATACGGCGGTTGAAGCTGCATGGATGTCAATAAAAATGGGTTCCGGAACCTGATGTTTTATCAATTATAAAATTAACTATGCGTCAATTCTTTTTTATTTTTTCTATCGTATTGGCCTCGCACTTGATCCATACCACCTCTGCACATGCCCGGGCAAGTAGCGAAAAACCACTGCGAGTGGGTGTCGTAGGGTTGGTCCATTCACATGTTCACTGGATTTTAGGGAGGGAAGATCGAGGAGATATTGAAATTGTGGGTATTGTGGAGCCCAACAGATCTCTCGCCGAAAGATATGCCAAAAGGCATGGTTATCCTATGGAGTTGGTGTATAATACCATAGAAGAGATGATAGAGAAAGCCCAGCCCGAGGCTGTTACTGCCTTTAATACCATCTACGATCATTTGAAGGTGGTGCAGGTTTGTGCTCCTGAAGGCATTCATGTTATGGTGGAAAAACCACTGGCGGTAAACCTCGAACATGCCGTGTTAATGGAAAAGCTCGCCAAGCAACACGACATCCATTTGCTGACAAATTATGAGACAACCTGGTATGGTTCCAATCATCGTGCCTACCAGATGATTCATGAGGAAAGGGCCATCGGTAGTATAAGAAAAATAATGGTCAATGACGGACACCCGGGCCCTAAGGAAATCGGGGTAAACCAGGAGTTTTTGGAGTGGCTTACCGACCCTGTCCAGAATGGGGGTGGAGCGCTTACCGATTTTGGCTGTTACGGGGCTAATCTTATCACCTGGTTAATGAAGGGCCTGAAACCGATTTCGGTAACAGCAGTCATTCAGCAATTCAAACCGGAAATATATCCGAAAGTCGAAGATGAGGCCACCATTATTCTTACTTACCCGAAATCACAAGGCATCATACAAGCTTCCTGGAATTGGCCTGTACATAGAAAGGATATTGAAATCTACGGAACTACCGGATACATCGTGAATGCCAACCGTGAAAACATGCGTGTACGCCTTGGCATTGATCAACAAGAGCAAAAGCTGGTTGCCGATCCACTTCCCAAACCGGTTGATGATCCATTCTCCTACCTTGCTGCAGTTGTCCGGGGCGCACCGGTGGGTAAGTACGATTTATCATCTCTTGAAAATAACATGATGGTTATGGAAATTCTCGAAGCTGCTAAACTTTCCGCCAGAACCGGAAAAACTATTTTCCTGGAATAATTGGAATAAGTATGTCATACAACGCTGCTTTCTTTGCTTCCCCTTTTGATCTGATTTGCCGTCTCATCAGCGTTTTGCTACCGATATTTTGTCCCGAAGGAACGTTTTTTTGAGGGTTTATGTAACATGTTCAGGATAGTTTTATTTTACCCGCTATTCCATCTTCAATAATTATCCCGAACAAAAGCCAAAATACCCTCCATAGCGCTCTTTGTCACCGACGAAGAAAAAGGAAAATTATTATGCATAAAGCTGAAAATAAGCCTTTTCCCACTTTTAGTGACCAGGTAGCCACTCAGGCAATGATTGTTACTCAAAGTCCCTGTTTTGGCAAAAATGTATGCTTCATTATCAGCATACCAGGAAGACAAAGTGCCATTTACTCCCCCGGCCGGTAGTAATTGAAACAATCGCTCTTCGGGAACGGAATAATAAATGTTTTCCAATAACCTGACCATGGTTCTCGGGGTAAACAGATTATATCTGGACAGGCCCGAACCATCAACCCAAATCGGTTTATCAGGAAAATCTGCCAACAGGCTATCCTGCAAAAATGCTATGGTGTTTTTAGTGCTTAGGGAATCATTGATCCTGTCCCCAACCAATAACAATAATTGTTCTGCCAGGAAGTTATCGCTTTCCTGCAACATTCTTTTGTAAACGCTATCGGCAGGAATGCTATATATGATGCTGTTGGTGGTGTCAACCGGTATGCGCTTATAGACCACCTGCCTTTCCAAGGTATCCTGCAACAGATTAAGAAGTGTTGAAATAGAGTATTTTATGGGGATGTCTGTGGTATCAGCAGATTTTTTCCAGGGCAGGTAGAAAAATTTATTGGTATACTCATCTCTCATGACACCCGATTGATGAGCAAGATTAAAAGGCTTGTTGAAAGTGGAGTCAAAGAAGATTCCCGGAGCTATCTTTAGGCGCGCCATTGGGACTTTCGAAAATCTCACAACGTTTCCGTATATAGGAAAAGGGGCGGTTTCAGCGGAGAAATAATACGGATAATCATCCCAGGCCCACCCCGGCCCAAGTCTTTCGTTAAAATAGTTTTTATCAGAAAAGACCAACACCCCGGGATAGTTTTTCAGAAAATCAAAAACCTTTTTATTTTGATGTAAATCAGGGTGTAAAAAAGTAGGGTCACCGGTACCCCAGAAAATCAAAGAGTCTTCCTTTTCCTTGTACCTCAACGCCTGTATACTGTCTTCAAGGTATTTTATACAGGCATAATAAGTGAATAGTTTTGTATTGGAAGCAGGGGTAAAATATTTGGCGCTGTTGGACTCGTAAATGGTGGATTTCGATTCCGGGTCATACAAAGAAAAGCCCATAAAGTACTGGTTAAAGACTTTTGATTGATGGAATTGCTTTTCCAGGGTTCTTGCGAGTTTTTTAGGTTTTAAGGAAGTACATCCTGAAATCATAAAGCCCAGGAAGAGCGGGAATAAAACGGAATTAACAAGTGTGATTTTGTTCAATATTTTTATGGATTAGTGATCAATGTTTTCCTGAATCAATAATTGCATGGTATCCAAATTTAAACACAACAGATTTCCCATTCCCGGGCGGATACCGTAGTGAACGCAGCCGTTGTCCAGGGGCATTTTTAATTTTTTATGTCTTATGCTGCCCTCTATTTCCTCCATAGTGGCGGGATCATGCCCATGAATTACAGGCTTATCATTTAACCACCGGTTGTCGGGAACAAAACCACGAACCCACAACATGGCATAATAATCTTCAAAAGGATTTCGTGCATCGAAATTAAAACCTGCATGCACCAAAAAGCAATCATCCAACTCATAATAATAAGGCAACGTACTCAGGAAATTGAAATATTCAGTCTTCAACTGAATCCCATCCAACAAATCCTTTGTATTGTTCATCCTGGCCTGGTTTTCCAACTCCTCAGGATTATACAAGGCGGTATCCAGCAGCATTTGTTCATGATTCCCTCTCAAGGGAAAAACAGCATAGTTATTTTTTTGCAGATCCAAAATCAAATCCAATATACCTGAACTGGATGGCCCCCTGTCAACATAGTCACCCAAAAAAAACAGTAGATCACTCTTTTGCAGGTTTACCTTATTCATTATTCCCTCCAGGGATTTTATACAACCGTGGATATCGGGAATTACGAGCCGCCTCGTATATTCCTGTTTTGCAATTTTATGACCCCATGGACGATTTACGGACATCCTGATTTACTTTCCGGCTATTTCCTTTTATCAATGTGCCTTATTGTTTTTACAATTTTCAATGTAGCCCTTCAATACAGGTATCAGGCTATCCACGCCTTCCTCAACCGGCAATGCCACTGGCATTTGCCAGGTTTGCTCATGCTCCATTTGATACTGTTTTGCCTTTTCATAAGGTATATCTTTGGTATTGAGCGTGAGGGCCAAAACCTCTGCACCAAGTGATTTCACAAGGTTTATGTTTTGTTGAATCGGGGGGATTTCCAGTTTCAGGTCTTCCCACCCATTGTAATATACTCTTTCAGGACTGTGTTGAAGTATTACGCCTTTTGCGTTTCCTGAGATGATGAATTCAGGGCCGCAAGGTCCGCTGGGGTTTAACATGGCGGCCTGACCTTCGAGTATAATCAGATCCGGATTTAATGCCCGATGGCAGGATACAATGGCTTGCTCCATTTCGCCGGAAACAAAATCGTTCAGGGTGGCGTCAAAAATAAATCCATAATCGCCTCCCTGCAACCATCCGGTTTGTCCCGTGTATATCATTTCACAACTTAACCCTGCTTTCCTGACACTGTCTCTGAGAAAACGTGCCGTGGTTCTTTTACCCAAAGCACAATCCGTACCCAGTACAGCTATAACAGGTGTGTCGATTTTTGTTATTTCTCCTGTCCAGAATCTAAGCTCAGAGACTGGTTTAGGCTTGCGTATATCCCATAACTCAGTGTTGTGAGCCTGGGCGAGTTTTACAAGTTCAGGTTTGTCACTTAAATATTGATGTAGCCCGTTGACGATGATGTAGCCCTCTCTTATGGCATCGGTAATATCATTCATCAACCCGGTCGGAATTACGCCCCCTTTGGTTGCTACACCTACAATAGCATAATCTATTTTTCTGTTAACAGCCTGTTTCATGGAACTTATGCTTTCAAAAACCGGAATATTGCGCTGAATATTGTCAGTGATGACTCCGGCATCCATGCCTGCAGATTTAGGGTCAATAACCGCCAGAATTTCATACCTTTCTGTACTACGAATCAAACCGTGCGCAGTTTTGGCGTAATCCGTGTTGAGCAAACCGTTAGCGAGTATAATGGCCGATCCATCCATGTCAATTAAAACTAGTTATGTTCAGATTTAAGGCTGCAAGATAAAGTAAATGCTTATTTTTCCCTCGTTTGCCCAATAAATTTTAAAAAGCTGCTAACTTGGATTACTTTTGAGTTTTATGATTGATTAAATGAGCGGTGAATAGTTATTACTATCATAAAATCCTTGCCTGCCTGTTTGCCTGTATAAGCCTCTGTTGTTTCCAGTTCTGCGGTGACAACGAGAACACCGTAAACGATCAACCGCCTGTTGCTGATCCTGATACCAGCCATGTGGTCATCGAGACGGATACGGCATTTTTACCGGGGGTCCCTCAGGGGCTTATTGAAAATGAAGACCTGTCAGAAGCCTCAGGGTTGGTGGTCAGCCGAAGCAACCCTGATCTGATATGGTCTCACAACGATAGTGGTGATCAAACAAGATTATTCCTTATGGGTTCAAAGGGCGATGATAGGGGTGTATTTAAGTTAACGGGCATTAAAAACAGGGATTGGGAAGACATAGCTATCGGCCCCGGACCGGAAGAAGGGAAAACCTACATCTATATAGGCGACATTGGCGATAACGCTGCCCAGTACCGGGAAAAAACTATTTACCGGATGATCGAGCCGGACGTATCTTCGGTGGATGAAAAGATCACCGGTGAAATTACGGGTATAGAAACCATCAAGTTTGAATTCCCTGATGGTATCAGAGATGCAGAAACCTTGATGCTGGACCCGCCGAGCAAAGACTTATACATCATTTCCAAACGTGAATCTAAGGTTGGCATTTACCTGCTGGAGTATCCATATTCCACAACCGAAAGCAACCTGCTTAAGAAAGTCGGAGCAATGAATTTATCGAATGTGGTGGGTGGTGATATTTCTGCCAAAGGTAATGAAGTGTTAATTAAAACCTATTCTGCCATCTATTACTGGGAAAAGAAAGGAGATGAAGATATCGTTAGTTTACTGCAAACCGAACCGGTAAGGCTTCCTTATTTCCGTGAACCTCAGGGAGAGGCCATAGGCTGGAAGGTCGACGGATCGGGCTTTTACACTGTCAGTGAAGAACCCCAGGGCATTGAAGCCAATTTATTTTTTTATATGAGATTGTGATTTTGCAGGGCGTTTATTTGAGGTAACTAAAAGTTAATATATATCCTCGGCCACCACCACCCTCACTGGCAATAAAGAGATCACCATTAGGTGCGAAGCAAATACCCTCGGGTTGTCTGAAAGTTTTTGGATTTAAAACAGCTACATCCTCGATATTCCCTTGCTCGTCCAAAATAATCAATAATTTACCTACTGAATTCAATAGATAAATTTTATTGGTTTTTGGATGAACGGCAATACCTGAAGGCTTAAAATCAGGGGCCTTTTCCATGGTGTAATTGTCAGGATTTTTTTTCATGAATTTAGTTATATCACTTTTTCTGATCCGCAAAAAGGGTTGCCTTTCAAACTGGTTTTCATCCAGGTCATAGGCATATACCGCTTTTCCTTTTACCTTTTCACCCCCGATGCCTGCTTGTCCTTTACAGGCTATTAACAATTTGTTGGATTTTGGTAACAAACCGAGGCCTTCTACATCGTTTTTTAATGTCAATGGTGTTTTAATGCTGTTTGCTTTTACTTCCTTTTCATTACCCCCGGTAGTGTTAAAATGGCTCAAAGTCCCATTGCTTTCCATTACATAGATATTTCCATTGACAATTTCAATACCCTCATAATCACCGCTTTTGGCGAATTTGATATTTTTTATGATCTCTTTCTCATTTAGATCATAAAAATATACCCTGCCCAGTTCATCCTGCACACAGGCCAAAACCCCATTTTCTACTATGGATAAGCCCGATATCTCCTGCAGGTCGTAATGCAACTTAATTTTTTCTTCGGGATTCTCCAGGTCGTAACCTAATCGTTCTGCCTGTTTACGTACAAATTCCGGGTCTGGTTTTTCTTCTTTTGGCAGGTAGCAACTCACCGTACCAGCAGCAAATAGCAAAACCAATACTAATGATATCTTATAGGTTTTTAGCGAGTAGCTTTGAGCGGTCATAGGCATGCAGGGCAATCAACAAATAGATTTCGCTACTAATTTAGTCCAATTAACGACATTTGAATACAATTTTAACAACAATTTCAAGGCTTTTCATGTTATTTCTGCGGACAATTTATTTGCCGGAAAAATATGAACTTCCGAAAGAATAATTTACATTAGATGCTGAAAGGGTCTGCTAAATCCCAAAAATGTTAGAAACCAAGTCTAGTTGATCCATGATTGTTGCAGAAGAGACCACCTTGATGAAGCATACCAGAACGTATGCTGAAAGTATTCTGGAGAAGAAGATGCCTAGTCATATGTGTTATCACGATGCACAGCATACAAGGGATGTAGTCTCGGCAAGCTATGAGATTGCCAAGGCCATTCATCTTTCGGAAGAACAGATTGAAACCATCATGCTGGGGGCATGGCTTCACGATACGGGGTATCACAACGGAAAATCCGACCTTCATGAAGAGGAAAGTATTAATATAGCCAGGAATTTTCTAATCAAGCAAAATGTAGACCCCACCCGGATCGACGAGGTAGTGGGTATCATTGAAGCCACTAAAATGCCCCAAAAACCCACCAATATCATGGAAGAAGTGATGTGCGATGCCGACCTGTATCATCTGTCCTCTGACCAGTACTTTGACAAATCGGAGCAACTGAAAAAAGAAATGGCAAAAACCAAAGGTTTGACCCTGGATGATGTTGAGTGGCTGGAAATGAATGTGGCATTTTTTAACCAGCATGATTATTTCACCACTTATGGCAAGGAAGTTTTACAACCCAGAAAAGAACAAAACTTAAAAAAGATCAAGTCCAGATTAAAGGAGCTAAAATCGGACAAAAAGTACGTCAAAAATCTTGAAAAAGAGGTTAAGAAACTCCGTGAGAAATTCAGTGAGGAAAATCAAAGGCCAACCAGGGGAATTGAAACCATGTTTCGCATTACCTCAAAAAACCATTTGACATTAAGTGGTATGGCGGATAACAAGGCCAATATTATGATTTCCATTAATTCCATCATCCTGTCAATATTAATGACAGTACTTACCAGGAAGTTTGATGATTTTCCCAATTTGATAGTGCCTGCCCTGATATTAACCATTACAAGCCTTTTAACCATCGTTTTTGCGGTATTTGCCACCAGGCCCAACGTTTCATCGGGTAAATTTACTTCTGAAGACATCGTAAACAAGCGGACTAACCTTTTGTTTTTCGGAAATTTTCATAGTATGGACCTGGGTGATTATGAATGGGGAATGAAAGAAATGATGAAGGACAAAGATTACCTGTACAGCAGTTTAATCAGAGACATTTATTTTCTGGGAATAGTTTTAGGTAAAAAGTACAAAATGTTGAGGATTTCTTATACTATTTTCATGTATGGTTTTGTCGTATCCATCCTGAGTTTTCTTATAGCCTCCTTTTTTATGCAGCCGGCCTGATGGCCGATTCCAAAATCCTGATTATCAAAGAAATTTTTTACCTGGTGGGGTAGCCACAGACACAGTTTTGCTCCCGTAAGCAGGTTAAAAAAAATGGGAGCCATAAATTTACTTGATCTGGAGCGGGAATTGATTCTAAAAATAGTTATAATCCCGGCTTTCAAATAGATTTTTATTTGTTATGCGATACAGACAAAAAACCCGTCAATTCTTTGATTAAGACAATTTTTTGACGGATTTCACATAAATAATTACTTTATTTGTGAGTTAATCGCAGGTGATACGGATTTAAAAACACGGATTTTTGTGGGGCATTTTGCGAGCTATACAGGCAAATTAATTAAGCCAGTTTTCTTTGAAAGGTCATTAATTATTATTAATATTCAAGTTAATAATTGGATAAAATCTCGAAATTCAAGGTCGATTTAAAACTTTTTTGATCATAATCAATTGGTTTTAAGTCTTTTATTATATTTAGTTTAAATATTACCTTAAATATGTTTTTGGTCTCTTAGTTTAATTTAACCCTAAACTACTGCCCGCTTTACAATCGTGAGGTTTTCTATTTATATATTGTGTTTACTTTTAGCTTGCTTTGATCTGTTGGCTCAAAGCACCAAGGAATTAAAACGCCAACTTGCGACGGCTACGGATTCCTCCAAAGTAAATATCCTCAATCAATTGGGAGAGGCATATTTATCTGCTAATGCTGACTCCGCTATTTATTATTTCAATCAGGCTGGCAAGGTTTCGGCAGAGATTCAATACCATAAAGGTCGGTTACAGGCTTTGGGAGGCAACGGATTTGCTCAACATGTAAAAGGCAATAATGAAAAGGCCGCTTTGTTTTTCAGGCAGCTTATACGACAAGCTGACAGCCTTCGGGTTAAATTGGATAACAGGCAAGACTACTTACTTGGGCTGGCCACCGTTATCCTCGATGGTTCGCCATTGGAGGCTACGAGATTAGCCCGTGAAGCCATGGAACTCAATCGTAAAAATAAGGATAAGCTGGGGCAAATCAAGGCGCTGAAGACTTTGGGAAAAATTTACAGCCAAAGGAAAAATTATCAATTAGCCATCGATCAACATGTTGCGGCTATTGATCTTGCCAGATCGCTCAATGAAAACAAGCTTGCAGGGGTCAACCTGATAGCTGCCGGGGTGTTGTATAATAAACAGGGAAATACACCGAAGGCGCTTGAATACTACTTTCAGGCCATTGATATAGGGGATCATTCAGGTGACCGGGAGCTGGCATCAGCAGCTAAGCTGAAAGTGGCTCATATCTATTATAATCAGAAAAAATATCAGCAGGCAATTGCACTCTACACAGATGTTTTGAAACATTACAAACAAGCGGCTGATATTACCGGTCAGATGAACTTGAATTACTTTATAGGATTATCCTACAAAAGTAAAGCAGACCCCAAAGTTGCTTTGAATTATTTTTTCAAAGCACATGAATACGCCAGAAAGCTTAACGATAAAAGCTTGATGGCCAAAAACTATATTGAGCGGGCAAGCAGCTATCTGCAATTGGGCCGGCTTTCACTGGCCACTAAAAATGCTGACTGGGCGTACGGAATTGCCAGAAAGGAAGGTTTTACCGAAGCGTTAATGAAAGTGAATCTCATTTATTCGGACATCAGCACAAGATCAAACAAGTTCGGCCCGGCCCTGACTTATTATAAAAGATATGCGAGCTACCGGGATAAATTGTTTCAGGAGCAAAAAGAGATTCAAATAGTGGCGTTGGAGAATGAGTATGAAAACCGTGAACGGGAAATTGAAAGACTGTCACTTGAAAAGGAAAAAGCAAGCCAGATTAAAGTGGCTGAAACCCAGAAAAGAGGCGAATTGGCAGTTGAGGAAAAAAACAATGAATTGTTTCAACTTAATGCCAAGAACGATAAGTTGAAAAATAACACCTTGATTGGCAGTATGATTCTGCTTCTTTTATTTTCGTTGGGAACCATTATAGCTTACAAAAACAAATTGGATGACAATAAGATTTTGATCAACCAAAAGGATGAAATTGTAAAGCAAAAGGAAAACCTGCTGAAAAAAAATAAACGATTGATTGAGCTCAACGAGGAAAAAGACAATTTAGTGAATATGGTTGCTCACGACCTTCGTAGTCCCCTGGACCAGATCAAGGGTTTGGTAAATGTAATCAAAATGAATTCGGATGGCAAAGGTAAGAATCAGGAATACATAGATATGATCTCTTACGCAACCGAAAGAATGAGGGGTTTAATTGGCCGTACTTTGAACATCCGCAATATTGACAAGCAGGAGATCGACCCCCGGGAGGAGGTTTTTGATGTATCGAAGGTGGTTGACGAGGTGTTAACAAATTTTGTAGAACTGGCCAACCGGAAGAACCTGACTATTCATAGTGAACTCCAAAGAAATGGGTGTTTTGTGAAGGCTGACCTGAACTATATGGTACAAGTATTGGAAAATCTGATGTCAAATGCCATTAAATTTTCACCCAGGGGAAAAGCCATCCGTGTCAAAGCAGGTAAACACAAGAAACTCGTTAGAATAGAAATAATTGATCAGGGCCCCGGAATCAGGAAAGAGGACATGCCCAGGCTGTTCAAGAAATTTCAACGATTGGCGGCCAGGCCTACAGGTAATGAAGACTCGACAGGTTTGGGTCTTTCCATCGTGAAACGTTTTGTTGACTCCATGGGAGGGGAAGTAAGATGCGAAAGTACTTTTGGTGAGGGGGCTAACTTTATCGTCGAATTTGAAGCGTATGAACCGGACGAAAGAAGCTAAGCTAAACCTCTACTTCAACAATATGTCTCAGCAAATCCTCAAAAGTCTCCCGTTTTCTGATTAAGTGGGCCTTGCCGTTAAGAATCAATACTTCCGCGGGTCTGAGCCGCGAATTATAATTAGAAGCCATTGAAAAACCATAGGCACCGGCATTTTTAATAGCAATAATATCACCTTCCCTTACTTCATTGAGTTGCCTGTCCCACCCCAGGGTATCTGTTTCACAGATATAACCCACTACGGTATACACTCTCTTTGTACCTTTCGGGTTACTAATGTTTACCATGTCATGATAAGCATCATACATCATAGGCCTGATCAGATGATTCATTCCTGAATCTACTCCTGCAAAAACTGTGGCCGGGGTGGTTTTAACTACATTGGTTCTAACCAGCAAAACCCCTGATTCACTTACCAGGAATTTTCCCGGTTCAAACCACAATTCCAAATCCCGGCCATATTCTTTACAAAAGCTTTTGTAAGTATTTTCAATGCTTTTTCCCAGTAGTTTGATGTCGGTCGTGACATCCCCATCGCGGTAACTTACCTTGAACCCGCTTCCCAGATCGAGAAATTGCAGGTTTTCAAAATCCCTGGCAATGTCAAACACAATTTGTGAGGCTTTCAGAAAAACCTCTGCATCAAGGATGTCGGAGCCTGTATGCATATGCAAACCTATGACATCTATTTTGTAAGTCTGAACCACCCTTAGGATATGTCTTTTTTGCAAAATGGAGATACCAAATTTTGAGTCAACATGCCCAGTCGAGATTTTAGCATTGCCACCAGCCATAATATGCGGGTTGAGCCGGATGCAACATGGTACCGAACTGCCGTACTCATTACCGAATTGCTCCAGAATTGAAATATTATCGATATTAATCATCAACCCAAGCGCCACTGCCTCTTTGATCTCATCAAAAGATACACAGTTAGGGGTAAATAATATTTCATGAGGCTGGTAGCCGGCTTTAATACCGAGGTGTGCTTCATTAATTGATACCGCATCAATCCCGGCTCCCTCCTTCCGTATTAATTTAAGAATGGATAAATTGGTCAACGCCTTGGCAGCGTATTTGATTTTGACATTTAAGCCTGAAAATGCCTTGTTCAAATACCTGATTTGATTGATGATCTTTTCCCCGTCGTACACATACAGGGGAGTGCCAAACTCCTTAGCTATTTTCTCCAGGTCAACCCCCTGCATTTGATACTTGTTATTCACCAGCTTCATACTTGTAATACTTTACTTTTTATCTGAAACTTGGCAAAAGTATCAAATTGAAATGTTTTATAAAAGAACAATTAAAATTTAGGAATTATCAAACATTTTAGTGATATGCTGATTTCCCAAATATTGTCTGACCTTGGGGAACTTTGCGGTTAAAAAAGGGGCACCACGGAGGTATCAAGATACCAAGAAATTTATCTAAAGCGTTATGAAACAGATACTTACAGAGGTGTCGGACGGCTTGGCCGGAAAAATCCTTATACTGGTCTAATTAATAATAATGTCTTCACTTTATTGGCTTTATTTATATTTGTCAACTTTAACCTGAGAATAACCAAAACTATAACTTTAGAAAATTATGAATACTAAAGCTGCATCATTAATTATACTTTTTCTATGTCAGAGTTTGGCTGTCCTGGCCCAGGATAACCCTGATACCACTTATTGGAAAAAGGATTTTAAAGTTGGGATAAGTTTTACGCAGGCATCTTTTACCTCCAACTGGACAGGTGGAGGAGTTAATTCAATCGGCGCAAATGCTTTACTTAATTTTAAAGCAAAATACAGAAAGGATAACCATTCATGGGATAATGAAATTGACTTGGCCTACGGAGTTGTTAAAAATCAGGACCAGAGTGCCAGGAAGTCTATTGACAGGATTTTTCTTGATTCCAAATACGGAAGGACATTAAGTGACTCCTGGGAATTGTTTTCCTCGGCCAATTTGCTAACCCAGTTTGCCAACGGCTTTAATTACGACGTTGAATTTCCAAATGGTGAAGTGAGGGATAGTCTCATCTCCCAGTTTTTCGCCCCGGCGTTTTTGACATTTGCCTGGGGATTTCAATATCAGCCTGTTGATTATTTTAATGTCAGACTTTCTCCTTTCACGCCGAGATTTACCTTTGTAGCAGATGACGGCTTATCGGATCTGGGGGCTTATGGTGTGGATCCGGGAGATCAGGTAAGGTCGGAATGGCTGGCCTTCCAGGCATTGGTAGACTTTGACAAAGACATCGCCGAAAATCTGAATCTGAAATGGAAATACCTTCTGTTTCTGAATTACGAGAACCTGAGTTTTGATAAGTGGGACCACCGGCTTGACCTGATTATAAACGCTCAGGTTAATAAATTTTTAAGTGTAAACCTGGGGGCGATTGTTATTTACGATTTTGACCAGGTAGATGAGGTGCAGTTAAATCAGTTTTTTAATCTGGGTTTGGTTTATTCTGCCCGTAATTATGAAGAATAGCCATCAAAATAATTTTGGCTATTGCGTTAAAGTGCCGTTAAGCATTGTTAAACATTGTTAAACAACGAACGTAATTAGTGTTAAAAGATTAATTTTGTCGGTGATATGAGCAGAAAAACCATCCGTTTAATCATTATTCTAATGACCGCGGCTTTGCTGGGGCTGGTGGGCTTTCAGATCTATTGGGTCAATAATGCCCAGCGAATCAATAAAGCCAGGTTTAAACAGGATGTACACGAGGTCTTGAACCTCGTTGCGCAAAAACTGGAAAAGCAGGAAACCCTATTGATCGCTCAGAATAACTTTAAAAGTAAGTTCCGGTGGAGTGATCCATTGGACCTCGACTCAGACACTATTGAGTTTTTCGAAAGTTCATTCCAAAAAAGAGTGGTAAATCGCAGCGATTTGAATAGTGACAGTACATCCATACCCAATCAGACCGTTTTAAGCTACCAGTTTGAAGCGAAAGATGGTTTTGAAATTATCGCCGAGATCGATAATCAGGCCAACATTAGTGAGGAGACCAATATCAGGGACGGGAACAACCCGGTGAAAGTGCTTCGTAAAGAATACAATAATGATAGCGAAATCGGAAAACACATAAAGCAGGATTTTCAAAAGATTGCCAGAAAGGCAGAAATGTTTAATGTGGTGTTAAACGAAATACTTTCAGGCAAAAGACAAATTAAGAACAGGATAAAACCACGGCAACTAGATTCCCTGTTAAGGGCAGAATTTATCAATAAAGGTATCAACTTATCCTTTGATTATGGCGTTTTAAACGAAGACAGCCAGGAGTTTGTCTTTGCACGGATTGACGATGATCATCACAAGTTACGTGATTCTGATTTACGGGCTTCTCTTTTTCCCAACGACGTGGTAGGTGCTTCTAACCAGATTTTGGTGTACTTTCCCAATCAGGAAAAATTTTTGATGCGTAAAATGGGCGTTACTCTGGCCTCTTCTATATTATTGATCCTGATCATTATTTTTTGTTTTGCCTATGCCATAACTACTATCATCCGGCAAAAGAAACTGTCGGAGGTTAAAAATGATTTCATCAATAACATGACACACGAGTTCAAAACGCCCATATCCACGGTTTCTCTGGCCTGTGAGGCTTTACAGGATAAAGAGATTAGCCAGGATGAGAGCGTTCGTGAGCGATATTTGGACATCATAAAGGTAGAAAACAAAAGACTGGCGGTGCAGGTTGAAAAAGTTTTACAGATGGCTACCCTGGATAAGGGTGAATTTGACCTCAAACTCTCTGAGGTAAATGTAAATCAGGTAATTGAAGAGGCTGTCTCTAATATTTATATGCAGGTTGAAAAGAAAGGTGGTTCGGTAGAAAAGGCATTGGAAGCCGAACAACCTATGATCGAGGCTGATGAGTTACACCTTTCAAACATCATTAGAAATTTATTGGATAATGCCAATAAATATTCGCCCGTAACACCTAAAATTACAGTCAGAACGGAGGACCAACCCAATGGCATAAGCATCAAGATAATTGACAAGGGCATTGGCCTGGCCAAAGAGTCCCTGAACAAGATTTTTGATAAGTTTTACAGGGTTCCTACCGGAAATGTTCATGACTTCAAAGGTTTTGGGTTAGGACTGGCTTATGTAAAAACCATGGTTGAAGCACATGGAGGTTCTATTCATGTAAAAAGTGAGCTGAATAAAGGCAGCATGTTCGAACTATTTTTCCCTAAAAAAAATGCAAAAACACAGAATACTTTTGGTTGAAGATGACCCTAACCTGGGGCAGATATTGAAGGAATACCTGGATATAAAAGGGTTTGATACCAAGTTATGCCGTGACGGGGAAGAAGGTTTTAAGGCCTTTGAAAACGACAAATTCGATTTATGCATTTTTGATATTATGTTACCCAAAAAAGACGGCTTTTCACTGGCCCGGGAAATTAAGGTTGCTGACAAGACCACACCCGTTATCTTTTTGACTGCCAAATCAATGAAGCAAGATACCATCGAGGGATTTAAGATAGGTGCAGATGATTATATTACCAAACCCTTCAGCATGGAGGAGTTGCTGTTGAGAATCAAAGCCATACTCCGGCGTTCCGGCAATAACACTCAAAGCAAGCCTGAAGCCCAGATATTCAAAATTGGAGGATTTACATTTGACTACGACCTCCACCAACTTACTTCGAAGCATTCCGACATCAAACTAACCTCCAAGGAAGCAGAATTGTTAAAACTGTTTTGTCTGAATATTAATCAAACCCTGGATCGCAGCACTGCCCTGAAAATTATCTGGAGGGATGACAGTTACTTTAATGCCAGAAGTATGGATGTGTACATTACCAAATTAAGAAAATACCTGAAAGAGGATCCGGCGCTGGAGATTTTAACAGTTAGGGGCACAGGATTTAAGCTGGTAGAAAAACCAGTTTAATCACTTCTTTAGCCACTTACAGTTATTGTAGGTTGAAGTTTTAACTTTTAGTTGACCCAATGCATATTGAAGGTCTGCCCTACTGTAAGCAACATTGATATGGCCATCTAACAGGAAAACCGACCGATTCATGTAGTCCGGTATTGAAAAGTTTGTTTTCCAGCATTTGTTATTAACTTAATTTTTTGGTATATTAAAGTTTCCTTGAAGCCACATTTCAGAAACTTACTTACAAGATTATCATTAAATAAATGCCCAAAGGTTTGCCGGCTGGATGGTGACGCTGCCAGGATAGACGCCGGTAATACTAAAATTTTTAATAGATTAGCAGCTTTATAAATTAATAAAACGATTATGATTAAAATTCTACCTTCCATATGGATTATTCAGGGTAAATGTGTAAGAGTCAAGCAGGGAGATTTTTCAAATCAGATTGTTTATAATGACAGCCCCCTGGATGTAGCCATGGAATTTGAAGATCATGGAATATCTCAAATCCATTTGGTGGATCTGGATGGTGCAAGAAGGGGCAGCCCTATTAACTACGGGGTGCTGGAGGCCATCGCAGGGCATACTAATCTGGAAGTTGATTTCACCGGAGGGATTCATACGGATGGTGATATTAGCAAAGCGTTCGAATACGGGGCTGATTATATTACAGCCGCTACCATAGCTGTTTACGATAAAGAATTATTCGCTTCCTGGATTGTCTCGTATGGCAGGGAGAATGTGACACTGGCCGCGGACTCAATCAACAGAAACATCATCGTCAAAGGTTGGCAAAAACACACGAAAATAAACATTTTTGATCATGTCCAATACTTTTACGACCGTGGTTTAAAATATCTTAAAACCACCGATATCGACAAAGATGGCTTGCTGAAAGGACCTTCTTTTGAATTGTACAAAGAACTGATTAACAGATTCCCATCTATATGCTTGATTGCAAGCGGAGGGGTGCGGTCTATCGATGATATAGAAAAACTGCAGGAGTTGGGGGTTTGGGGCGTTCACTTTGGAAAGGCCTATTATGAAGGAAAAATCAAGTTGAAAGATCTTGACAGGTTTATGGTAACCAGTTGATTTTGATATAAACCGACTAACATACAAAAGCCAAACGTTGACGTTTGGCTTTTTACTTTATCTATATTTTGCTTTTACTTAGTATCTAATTCTGTGTAGCAACGTATTGATCAGTTTTTTACCGTTTACAATAATCGATGACTCATCGGGTAGCTTGATGGCCTGGTTTTTTTCCTTGGAAATGTTGAAGATATCTGCAATTTTAAATTTGTACATCAGGTAAAAAACAAAGTTATAGGAGAAAATCGAAGGAGCGGTATTGTCTGATTTTTTTACCTTGGATTGACCATCTGCGCTTTTTGTAGTGTTTGCTCCTATTTTTTCGGCAGATTTGAGACTATCGGCGTTTAACACCTTTTCTTTCTCCGTTTTGTTGAGTTCGACGCCTGGCTCAGGGTTAAAGATTTCTGTCTCTGAAATTTTATCTCTTGCATCGGCATTATCTATAGCAACCACAGTTCCTAATGACAGCACCATAGCTATAAGAACAGCAGTAAGCGCTTTTACATATTTGAGAAATTTAACCATGAAGCGATAAATATATCTAAAAATCGCGAAAATGTTTATGTAAGTAACGTTATTTGTGATAAATGGTTACAATTTTGTTTGAACTGTCAATTTAGATTATCAAAGAATAATCCGGTTACCTATAACATATGAGCAATTTGCTGGTGAGAAGCATGGCGTCCAAGGATCTTTCAAAAATGCATAAAGCTTTTTTGGCGGCATTTTCCGATTATCCACTTCGCTTTGACTTCACCAAAAAGGAATTTTACAAAAAATTTGTAGAAAAGCTGAACATTAATTTTGGCTTGTCACCGGCCGCATTTCATGGAGGCGACATAGTTGCCTTTATATTTACCAGCCTGGCTTGTTACGATGGTCGGCTTACTGCATACAACGGTGGTACCGGGGTGGTGCCTGATTTTCGCGGGCAGCGGCTCACCTCAAAATTGTATACGTTTGTATTGCCTCTGTTGAAACAACAAAATGTAAGTCAATGTATCCTGGAAGTTTTAACCACCAACCACCGAGCACTCCGGGTTTATGAAGCCATCGGCTTTGAAAAAGCCAGGTATTTTAACTGTTTCAAGCTACCTTCGACGCCCGGAATAAAAGGAGCTTTAATGTCAGGCATAGAGATTGCCCCATGCACCCAACCGGATTGGGATTTGTTTGCCAGCTTTAATGATATCGACACCTCCTTTTTGGATAGTCAGTCATTGCTTCAAAACAACGTAACAAATGAAATTATTATTACTGCCAAACATAGTGATGTAACTGTAGGTTATACAGTCTATCAACCCAATGGACGGATTTCAAGGATTGGCGTAGATCAAAAATACCGGCAACGGGGAATAGGTAGTGCCTTAATCAGCTATGCCTTCCGGGATTGTGCGGGGCGTGCTTTAACTGTTATCAATGTCAACCGGGAAAATAAATCGATTACCCGGTTCTTAACAGGTTTGGGTTTTGTTAATGAAATAGATCAGTATGAATTGAAATTGATGCTGTAAATTTAAAATTTGAACAAAAGTGCATTTACTTTTTAGTCAACTCGAGGAAATAACCGGTGGGGAAATTTTATCATTCTCATCGGACATGGCTGTAGAAAGTTTGTTAACCGATAGCCGTAAAGTATCTATCCGGCAGGGAGCATTGTTCGTGGCTATAAAAGGAGACTTTCATGACGGGCATGATTATATCGATAAGCTTTATGAGGATGGCATCAGACAGTTCTTGGTAGAATCCGGTGATAAAACAAAATACAATCATCTGACCGAAGCCAATGTGATCAGGACCGGCAACAGCCTGGTAGCTCTGCAAAAAATAACGGCTTTTCACCGTTCCCGCTTCAGTATTCCAATCATTGGTATCACGGGTAGCAATGGTAAAACCATAGTCAAAGAATGGCTTAGCCAGATGTTATCCGCAAAACTGCGGGTGGTAAAAAGTCCTAAAAGCTATAACTCCCAATTGGGGGTACCCCTGTCGGTCTGGCAACTGAGTAACCAGCACCAGATCGGAGTTTTTGAAGCGGGGATTTCCAAATCAGGAGAAATGGACAAGATAGAAATAGTTCTGCAACCTACCATTGGCGTTTTTACAAACATTGGCTCCGCCCATGACAAAGGTTTCACCTCCCAAGATGAGAAAATCCATGAAAAGGCAAAACTTTTTAAAAATTCGCAGGTAGTTATCTACTGCAGGGATCATGAAGCAATCCACCAGGTGCTTTCCAATCAGATCAGGCCTCCGCAAAAACTGTTTTCCTGGTCTGAAGGTCAATCGGCTGATGTTTTCATAAAAGATAGCTATGATCACGAAAACATGACTGCCCTCGAAATAGAGTTTAATGAAAACCGGATGTTCTTCAAAGTTCCTTTTCACGACCCAGCCTCCCTCGAAAATGTCATCAACTGCATCTGCGTTTGTCTTTATTTAAATTTTGACAGAAAACTGATCCAGGAGAGCCTTATGGGCCTGAGCCAGGTATCCATGCGTCTGGCACTAAAACAAGGAATCAACGGGTGTTACCTTATTGATGATACATACAACAACGATTTGGCTGGTTTGAAAATTGCGCTTGACTTTTTGACACAGCAAAATCAAAAAGCAAAAAAAACGCTCATTCTCTCCGACATCCTGGAGGCGGGGCCCGATAAAGCGGAATTATATGAAAAAGTAGCAGCCCTGGTGGCGAGTAAGTCGATAAACCGGTTTGTTGGTATCGGCCCCGATCTTAAAAGGCACGCCCGTTTTTTCAATGATACCGGGAAATTTTATGTTGATAAGCCCTCTTTTTTTAAGGCAACCAATTTGGAGGACTTCAGGGATGAGGTTGTCCTCATAAAGGGTGCCCGCCTATTTGCCCTGGAAGAAATTGTAGATTTTTTACAAAGGAAAATTCACGGCACGGTGATGGAAATCAATCTTGATGCCATAACCCATAACCTGAATTTTTACAGAAATAAACTGGACGCCTCTACCAAAATCCTGGTGATGATAAAAGCATTTGCCTATGGTTCCGGTTTTTTGGAGATTGCCAACTTGCTGCAATTTCACCGGGTGGATTATCTGGGGGTTGCTTATCCGGATGAGGGTGTCATTTTAAGACAAAATGGTATAAGCTTACCCATCATGGTTATGAATCCTGCGCCGGAAAGTTTTGGGAAAATGATCCAGTTTAATCTTGAACCGGAGGTGTACAGTCTAAAAATGACAAAGCTTTTGGCTGAATTTTTACGGGCAAACAATCTGTCTGTGAAAATCCATATTAAGCTGGAAACAGGTATGCACAGGCTTGGATTTGCTCCGGAAGATCTGAAAGCACTGGTGACAATTTTAAAAGGGTATCCGGAAATAAAAATTGCTTCAATTTTCAGCCATTTGGCAGGGTCTGAAGATGCTGAACACGATGAATTTTCACAGTATCAATTTAAGTTGTTTGAAGAGGGAGTGGCATTTATTGAAAAATTGTTGTCGGTCCGGCCTTTAAAGCACATCCTCAAATCCTCGGGCATTATCCGCTTCCCGGACCGCCATTACGACATGGTACGGCTGGGCATTGGATTGCATGGCATCGGATATAACGATGAAGTTCAGGAGGAGCTTGAGCCGGTGGCCTCCCTGAAAACGACTATTTCCCAAATCAGGGAAGTGAAAAAGGGTGATACTATAGGATATGACCGTATGGGGAAAGCCGATGAACCAAAAAAAATTGCCACACTGGCCATTGGCTATGCTGATGGCTTTGACCGGCGGTTCAGCAACGGGAACGGTGTCGTCTGGGTCAATGGTAAGCTGGCACCAGTGATAGGAAATGTTTGTATGGATATGACTATGATCGATGTCACCGGTATCGAAGCACAAGAAGAAGACCAGGTGGTAGTATTTGGCAAAGAATTGCCCTTGCGTAAAATCGCCTCAAAAATTGGTACTATTCCCTATGAGATATTGACCAAAGTGAGCGGTCGCGTAAAAAGGGTGTTTTACATTGAGTAGTTGGTTGTTTATATTTGTAGCTGGTACCCATTATGATGACAATGAATCGAAAATATTTTCTCCTGGATAAGAACTATTTGTTAAAGCAAGTTCAGGCTGAAAAAAAAGTAATTTTTCTGCAAAAATTAATTGAAAATGTAAAAATCAATTATTTGAGCCGGTGTAACCCCCTTGGTCTTATCGATGATACCGTGCTGCATATACAAGCATATAAAATTCACGAAACCAGGCATCTGGAGGAGTTTTATGACCACCTGTCGGGAATATTCAGGTACCGGATAGGAACCAACCAGTTGGAATTACTTTTTGATGGAAAGACGCACTATGAAAAATATCAGGAAGATTGGGAAACATGTTTTACCACCTGGGTGAAAGATTTTTGTCATCAGGACCGATTTTTAAAAGCGGTGCTGGCCGTAACTGTTTTTTATGAAAATGAACAGAGCGCCCTCCTGGCCGAAAACAGGCTTAAATATTTTATCAGTCATTATTTTGGGTTAAAGCTCTATCGTCATAAAGGAATCATGAGCATGCATGTTGCCTGAATAGAGGTATTTTTTTACTTTAGGAATAGTTATGAAAGTTTTTAAAGATCTGACCTCTTTTGAATCTATCTATAAATCTTATTACAAACAGCTTTGTGGCCTGGCCTTCAATATTATTGGTGATCAGTCAGCCTCCGAAGACGTTGTACAAAACCTTTTTATCAAAATCTGGAATAAAAGAGATATGATAGTTGTCAGTGATATTAATGCCTACGTTAAAAAATCAACGATTAATGCCAGCCTTAACTATCTAAAGTCTTCAAAGAGCAGAACCATAGTCAGCCTTGCTTCGCTTACGGATCATAGTGATAATGTTACCGAAAAGAAAGTTAAGTTAAATGAGCTGCAACAAAGAATTGATCTGGCCATTAAAAGACTGCCTCCAAAATGCCAGTTGATTTTTAATCTGAGTCGATTTGAACATATGTCCGGTAGTGAAATTGCCAAACATCTTGGAGTGAGTAAAAAGACAGTGGACAATCAAATAGGAATAGCACTGAAAAAATTGCGTGAGGAATTAAAGCCATACCTGATTATAGAAGGAATAATCCTGGCAATCCTTTGGATATTGTATTTACTCCTATCATGATAACCTGATGTATTGCTGCTGATCTAATCATCAGGGTATGCCCGAAAATTTTTTATTCTCTATTTGGGTATTGCACCTGCTTTTGAATGTCCTATTTGTGAAGGTAAACAATTACTATTTATCAAATGAACTACTTGGACATTCGTATTGGCCGGTTTCTTCGGGGAGAGTTGGAGGAAGATGAAGAAAGAGCGTTTTTAACATGGCTTTCCAAAAAAGCTGAAAACCGACATTATTTTGAAGAAACCAAAATGATATGGGAGCAGGCCACCAAAACCCGCAGCCCATTTTCACCAAATGTTGAAAATGCCTGGGAACAATTTTTAGACAAGGTAAAAGAAAGACCCAGGCAAAACTATTATCCACACTTATATCGATGGATTGCAGGCACGGCGGCCTCAATACTGATAATGGTAACTTTGTTATACCTTTTTATTTTCAATGAGGCGCCAGTAAAAATCGTAACGCAACATGAAAGACAATTTAATATTGAATTACCCGATGGGTCTTTGGCCTGGCTAAACAGGGATAGTGAAATTACTTTTAAAGAAAGTAAGTCCTCAAGACATGTATTTCTTACAGGAGAAGCATATTTTGAAGTAAATCCGGATAGTAGAAGGCCTTTCACCATACATACCGGTGAGCTAAGCACACAGGTAGTTGGTACTTCATTTAATGTAGATGCCGCTGGTAAGGAATTTATTAATGTTGTGGTCTTATCAGGCAAGGTATTATTATTTAATAATAGAAAAGATTCATTATTTCTCACAGAAGGAGAAATCGGAAGCTTTGATTTATCCTCTAAAAACTTGACCGAAAAACAAAACACAGATCCCAATTTTTTAGCCTGGAAAACCGGAATACTGATATTTGATGATACCCCTATGGAACAGGTGATCGGTGTATTGACAGAACATTTTGATGTAAATCTTGAATGGGATGAATCCACTACATCCCGGTTGACAGCCACCTTCGACAATCAACCGCTGGAGGAAATCATCTCACTTATAATTCTTAGTACGGAAGCTGAAATCAGAATCACTGAAATTAATTAACACACGCAAGATCATAGTGGTGTCATTAGTACTTTTGACTAGCAATATGCTTACAGCACAAACAGTTTTGGATGCACCTGTCAAATTGTCCTTAAAAGAAGGTACAATTAAGGAAGTTCTATCACAAATTGAGCGATTAACGGACATAAAGTTTATCTACGATAATGGAAAAATTGATGTAAATCAGAAGGTGATCATAGCTAAAGATAAAACTTCATTTATGGTTTCCGGCCGTCGTACCTACCTTGATTTGATAGCCAAACCATTTACAGATGACAGCTATAATTTCTTTGACATAAATGCTAAAATAAACCACAGGTTTTCTGACAGAAGCAGGGTTTATTTTAGCGCTTATGCCGGAAGGGATAAGGGATCTTTATTAGATAGTCAGCAAACACTAGAGAGTGTAGTACCATTTGACCCGATTCATGTCGAAAACCAAAATAAGTCAAGGGTCGAATGGGGTAACTCGATTGCATTGTTACGCTGGAATTATGTCATTACGCCGAAATTGTTCAGCAACCTGAGCCTTACCCGAAGTTCGTATGATTTTGAAGCTTCCGATGAGTTCTTCCAGGAAACCAAAAATGCTACAGATACCCTTACTCAGTTTCAATACTTCCGAACCTCATCAGATATTCGGGATTTGGGCGTAAAGCTTGATTTTGATTTTTTCCCTCACCCCGATCATTATGTGAGATTTGGATTACAAGCTATTGATCATAACTTTAAACCAAATGTGGTAGGAATGCTGGCAAGTGAAAGGGTAGATACCACCTTCAACACTTCAGACATTAACGCTAGGGAATATTCGTTTTATGTGGAGGATGATTTTAAGCTGTCGGCCAAATTTCAGGCAAACATGGGGGTGCATCTATCAGGGTTTGATGTAAATTCCAAATTTTACAAGTCTATTCAACCACGGATTTCATTGCGCTACCTGTTAAATGAAAATTTTTCAGTGAAGGCGTCTTACTCACAGATGGCTCAATTTTTGCATTTGCTTACAAATCCCGGATTGGGTTTGCCTACAGATCTTTGGGTACCTGCCACAGACAAAATAGCCCCCCAGGAGTCCTCCCAGTATTCATTGGGGTTTGCATATTCACTTCCTGAATTAGGACTGGAGGCAACCATAG
Organism: Cytophagales bacterium; assembly: GCA_022360015.1. Classification (GTDB taxonomy): domain Bacteria; phylum Bacteroidota; class Bacteroidia; order Cytophagales; family Cyclobacteriaceae; genus Agaribacillus. The sequence continues at coordinate 76,174 of JAKSDQ010000170.1, read as the reverse complement.
AAGGTTACTATAAAGAATTGGATAACCTGATTGAGTATCAGGAAGGGGCAAATTTTTTAAGATTAAATGAAGATTGGCAGGATAAGGTTGTCAGTGGCCGTGGTGAAAGCTATGGTATGGAATTCTTTATTCGCAGAAACTGGGACAAAATGGAAGGTTGGCTGGGGTATACCCTGGCATGGTCCAACAGGACTTTTGAGGAAATAAATTTGTTTAACGCTCATTCCAACTCCTCTTTGTATGATATTGAAGGGTTACCCTATAAAATAAATCAAAAACTTGTGATTGAACTTGTGCGAGGAGATGACTTTATGAAAAAGCATAAAATAGATTATATAGATTTTTTAAAGCTTGGTATTGAGGGAGCGGAATTCGATGCGCTCAAAGGGTTTGAAAATAGCATCAAACATACCAACATTAAAGCGATACAGTTTGAATATGGCTATATCAATATTTCAACCAAAAAGTTGCTGATTGATTACTACAAATTTTTTGAATCAAATGGCTATATCGTAGGCAAAATTTTCCCCAAATTGGTAGAATTCAGAAAGTATGATTTTAAGTATGAAGACTTTTTGGGGCCTAACTTCATTGCGGTTAGTCAATCGGATTCCAGGCTGATTTATTGAGCAAAAAATAGACTATCTACAGTTTCGTCCGGGACGTATTTTCCTTTTTGTGTAAGGACAGGCATAAATACAATAAAAATTGTAACATAATTTTTTATAGTTTTGGCGTTATATCGAGGGTTTATTGCCACTAAGTGGTAGCGTTCGTATTTTTTAGTTAAACATGTATGAAGAAAATTTATCAGGTTTCAATATTGCCATTATTCTTAAGCATCCTATTGATTTCCTCCTGTGGAAATAAACGATGTGATGAGCATATAAATACCAGTGATATTAATATCAATCTCGAAATTGAAAGACTCGAGGACGATTTTTTTGCCTTAACGTCAAAAGACGAAGCCATTAGATTTATGGATGATAATCCGGTATTGACAGAGGCGTTTTATCAGCGCTCACAGTATCCTCACGATTCGATTTTGGTAAATAAGTTACTGGCGCTATCTTCTAACCCTTATTTAGATACCGTGCGAACGGAAGTGGATTTATTGTTTGACGAATTGGCTGATGTCAGGGAGTCATTTGAGGATGCATTTGCACGCATCAAATACTATTACCCCGAATTCGAGCCACCTGAAATAAAGACCATTATTACCGGACTGGGAGACGGAAGTGATCTTTATGTTTCACCGGAATTGATCATTCTGGGTTTAGATTGGTTTTTGGGTGAAAAAGGTACCTATCAGCCTCAGGATATCCCGCAATACATTCGGAAAAGGCTGAACAAGGCATACCTGGTACCCTCATGCCTTCTGTTTTTATCCGATTCATTTAATGCTACTGCCCTGGAAGATAAAACAATGTTGGCAGAAATGATTTATTTTGGTAAAGCTTATGCCTTCACAAAGGAAATGCTGCCCTGTACCCCTGACAGCATAATTTTAGGTTACAGCCAGCAGGAAATTGACGGTATAAATTTCAATCAGGAACGTATCTGGGCACATTTTGTAGAAGAGTCCCTATTGTTTGAAACCAATCATTTTGTAAAAACAAAATACCTGAATGAACGTCCGAATGTGCCGGAAATCGGTGATAAATGTCCTGGCAGAATAGGGCGGTGGCTTGGATGGCAGATCATTCAAAACTACCGGGAGGAATCTGGTATTGATTTTGTCGGGTTAATGAAGGAAACTGACGCCGGCAAAATCTTTACGCAGTCAAAATATAGACCGACTCCTCATTGATTTTCAAATGATGTTCGTTGTTAAATACACCGATCAGCTTTTGCACCTGAATTTGCCTGGAATAATATAGCTCCGCCAGATTTCTGGCGTTTCTTTGATGTTGTAACAGCAGGTTTTTGTCCTTGAAAAAAGGGGCCAGTTTTTCATAAGCAGATTTCGGATTATTCGGATCGGCGTAAAATCCACATTGATGGCTTTCTGCCATTTCTCGTATCCATCCGTCTGTATTGGTGATTACCAACTTACCGGCGGCCAAAGCATCAAAATATTTATTGGGACTATTGGTTTCCAAAACGGGTTTCTGATCAAATGAAATATACACTGCATCCATTACACCAAGCAGGCGTCTGACACCTGCTTTATTCTGAAAAGGCAGAAATTTTAAATTTTTGATATTTTTCCTTTCAGTCTTTTCCTTCAAACCGGATAAACTGCCACCCTTGCCGATAATTAAAAATGAAACTTTACTATTTGTTTCATTAAGCATTTCAATAAAATCAAGAAAATATTCGAGTTTATTGACCCTTCCAATAGCACCAAAGTATCCGATAACAAATTGATCCTTAAAACCAATTTCCTGTTCCAGTTTTTTATTTTTCGGTGTTAGGTTAAAAAAATGGCAATCCGACATGTTGGGAATGATATAGATCGGTTTATGAGGAACGATGTTTTTAATATGATCCCTGATACCGGGAGATAGTGCGACAATCTTATCTGCCTCTCGGTAAATTCTCCCTTCCTGCTTTTTAAGCCAGCGCTTCAGAAACGGATTTTTTATAACTCCCATCTGCACCGGGGCTTCCGGCCACAGGTCTCTTACTTCAAAATAATAGGGAACTTTCAATTTCTTTTTTAACCGCAATGCTAGTAAACCTACGGTTAGCGGTGTGGATGTGGCATAAATGATATCTGTTCCGGTTATCGATTTTGCCTTTTTATAAGCCAGGAAGTAAAACTTCACAAAGGCAATAATGCGTCTTAAAAAACCAAAAGCATTTTCATAAGGAACAGGCAGGTAGTGTACCGTTATACCTTCAATGTCCTTTTTTTCGTAAGCTGGCCTGTTATGCGCAGTCATCATTTCTACCTCATATCCCGCTTCAACCAATCCCCTGGCAAGGTAGTAAGATCTGATGGCTCCTCCTTCTTCCGGGGTTTTAAAGTATTGATGTATATATAAAATCTTCAATGTATTAACCAAAATGTATTTCCAACCAATTACCTAAAACAATCACCGACCATAAAAACAAAGTATTGTCGGCTTTCCCTTCATTGTGATTTTTTAACTGGTTAATAATTAGTTCCTTGCTTCCGGTTTCAAAAATAATACTTTTTTCATTGTATAAAAATTCCAGCAGGTGGTTTGCTTTCCCGTTTCTTAACCAATTGCCGAAAGGAAGTCCGAACCCTTCCTTAGACCTGTTCACAAATGCCTGTCCCTCGTATTTTTTAAGCAACTCTTTCAACAGCCATTTTCTTCCTTTTGCCAAAAGACAGGCCGGAGGGATATTATGCATGTATTGCGTTAAATTATGGGATAAATATGGCATTCTCATTTCGAGGCTGTGTCGCATGGTCATTCTGTCATTGAGATTCAATATATCATTGATCAGGTAATTTTGTCTGTCATAATCTAAACCTTGTCCCAGATAGTGGTCAACCCGGTCAATTCCTGTGAATTCTTTGTTCCAGTGCGCAAATGCTCCGTTATGCTCCGTAAATCTAAATGATGTCATATTTTGAAAAGTTTGCGTAGGATCAGGGTCAATGCTGGTGGCAAACTTTTTCCAAAGCTGAAAATTTTTTCTAAAGGGATGATTGTAGCCGGAAGGTAACCAATTTAGCACTTTTTTAAGCGGCGGTATCAGCTTAGTGTATATACCATAATTTTTCAAATACTTAAAATAAGCCAGGTGTCTGTTGTATCCCCCAAACCATTCGTCAGCCCCTGCTCCTGATAAAACTACGCCTACCGACCCCTTTGCCAGTTCACTCAGAAAAAAAGTCAGCAGGGCCGCACTGTCACCGACAGGCTGATCCAGTTTTGAAATAAAGTCCTGAAAATCGCTTAACATACCGGGTTCTGCTTCCAGTTCCTCGTGAATGGTACCAAATTGCCTGGCTGCCAGCCTGGCAAAGTGACCGTCCTGAGTACCAAATGACCCCTCCCTACGACGGTGGGTGATCGCAAAAGTCCGGCATTCCTGACCGTAATGGGTTTTGAGCAGGGCGAGCAACAAGGTAGAGTCAATGCCTCCACTTAGAAACAGTCCTACCGGAACATCTGCTACCCAATGCGTACCCACCGCATCGATTAATAATTCTTCGACATGGTCCCTGATGTTCTCATCATTTGCCTCCGGCTCGCCGCTGTTGCTATGGTGGTGAAATCGAAGGATATTTTTTTTTCCTGACCAGGTCAACTGATGGCCTGGAGAAAGTTCAAATATGTTTTGAAAAAAAGTATCAGGCCCCAGTGTATGCCGGAAATTCAGATAGTGATGAACCTGCCTTATGTTAAGTTCCCTGTTTATTAAATCCGAAGCCAGCAGACCCCGGATTTCTGATGAGATGATAAAATACGTTTCATTTTCAAAGTAAAAAAAAGGCTTCATGCCGGCCGGATCCCTGGCACATAATAAAGTGTTTTCCTGCACGTCTATTAAAACAAACGCAAACATACCCCGCAGGCTTGTCAAACCCTTAGATCCCTTACAAATCAACCACTGAAGCAGTACTTCCGTGTCTGAAGAGGTAGTAAATTGGCATCCTAAGTCTACCAGTTCATTTCTTAATTCATAAAAATTATAAATTTCACCATTGAAAATCAGAAAGTACCGTTCCGGTGCAATGGTCATGGGCTGGTTGGCCCGGTCGCTTAGGTCCATGATTTTGAGGCGGGTATGGCCGATGTAAATGCTGTGATTGCCAAAAGGAAATGTTTTATACTCGCTGGCATCCGGTCCCCTGTGGGCGAGGGCCCGGTTCATTTTTAAGATGTTCGACGGGGTAAGCTGGTTTTTTTTATCTATGATGACATTGATCCCACACATGGAAAAAAGAAGCCTGTTTGCTAATAATTTTTCTCATAATAACGGCAAAAGGAGTCGATTTTACAAATTTCGCATTTGGGTTTCCGGGCCAGGCATACATACCTTCCATGCAAAATCAGCCAGTGGTGCGCCTTGGAAATATGTTCCTCGGGAATGTATTTTACTAACTGACGTTCAGCTTCCAGTGGTGTTTTAGCATTTTGCGTAACAAGGCCCACTCTTTTAGAAACCCTGAATACATGGGTATCTACCGCCATGGCCGGTTGGTTGAATATAACCGAAGCGATAACATTGGCCGTTTTCCGGCCCACTCCCGGAAGTTTCTGCAAGTCTTTCAGATCAGCAGGGATTTCCGAGTTGAAGTCTTCCACCAACATTTTAGCCATACCCAATAAGTGTTTGGTTTTATTGTTTGGATACGACACACTTTTAATGTAGGGAAATAATTCGTCAGAATTACTGGAAGCGAGATGTTCAGGGGTAGGAAAATCCCTGAAGATAGCAGGAGTAACGATATTGATGCGCTTATCTGTACATTGCGCACTCAATATCACTGCTATCAGCAACTCATACGGGTTGCTATAGTTTAGCTCGGTCTCAGCATCGGGATTATTTTCCGAAAAATGCGCTATAAAAGTCTCGTAGCGCTCCCTTCTTGTCATACGAATCTCTCACCAAATAATTCTCTGAGCCTTTGTTAGCAAACAGAATCTAAATCCTTTGATTTTGAATAGTTTAAAATGTTATTGATAACATTTTCAGAAGGATTCTTCTCTATTTCATCCAGTTTTTCGGCAGATTGCTTCAATTGCATATATATTTCGAGCAGCTCTGCGTCAATAATCAGTGCTTGAGCTATTGCTTTGTTTTCTTCCTCTGATGTTTCATTGTATAAGTATCTGATGACATCATTTGGGGTAAATGTTTTGATCATAGGCGATATTATATTTGAGCATTTTCTTCCTTAAATTGATCAAGGCATAGCGCATCCTTCCAAGTGCCGTATTGATGCTCACTCCGGTTGCATCAGCGATCTCCTGGAAGCTCATCTGCATGTAGTGCCTCATTATTAACACTTCTTTTTGGGTGGAAGGCAACTCCTTAATCAAATTCCTTAACTTTTTGTGCGTCTCCTTCCTGATTTGTTGAGTCTCGAAGGACTCCTCGGAAAACTCTAAATTATTGAATACATTAGTTCCGTCTTCCATTACAATAGTCGGATAGCGTTTCACTTTTCTAAAGTGATCGATAGATAAATTGTGCGCTATCCTCATTACCCATGGTAAAAACTTTCCCTCCTCGTTGTATTTACCATTCTTAATAGTGTTAACGACCTTAATGAACGTTTCTTGTAAAAGATCTTCAGCAATATACTGATCTTTTACGATTAAATAAATACTTGTAAAAATTCTGGACTTATGCCTCGTTAATAGTAGTTCAAAAGCCTCTTCGTTACCGTTTTTGTACTGTGATATTAATTTGCTATCACTTACTGAATACTTCTTCATTATAATCACACATTTTAGTTAACGTAGAGGTCTATTTCATATTGTGAAGCAATGTTTATGGTTAGAAAAAAATATTTAAACAACTATCAAAACTAGCAAAATGCGTCTAAGATGCAAATTAAATGTACTTATTTTTTTGAAAAAGTAAAAATAATAATTTGGTTATATGTCGTTAAAATAGTCGATTGTTTCGATTTCATTGATAATTCGGTACTTTTTTAACCACAAAAACAATGCCTCAAAAAATTTTGTTTGTATTTAACTTTAATGTATGTTTTTTTGTTCAATTGTAGATTTTTATAATTCAAGATTTGTAATATCCAAAATTTAACATACTATATTATCTTTGTCGGACTATGAAGGAGGCATTAGCAGTACAAGAAATTCATGACCTTGAAAAATTAGATCCCAAAAGATACATTATCATTAAAGGGGCCAGGGTAAACAATCTGAAAAATGTTTCTGTCGCCATACCCAGATACAAATTTGTGGTCATCACGGGACTATCGGGTTCAGGCAAATCTTCCCTGGCTTTTGATACCTTGTTTGCCGAAGGTCAAAGAATGTATGTAGAAAGCCTTAGTTCTTATGCCAGACAGTTTCTGGGGCGTATGGAGAAACCAGAGGTTGATTATATCAGGGGTGTTTCACCCGCCATTGCCATTGAACAAAAGGTGAGCACCCGGAATCCCCGGTCGACCGTAGGTACAACTACCGAGATTTATGATTACCTGAAGCTATTATTCGCCAGAATAGGCATCACATACTCACCAATTTCCGGAGAGAAAGTCACCAAAGATACCGTGACGGATGTGGTAGAATTTATAAAGGGGCTGAAAGAGGGGAGTAAGATTATGATATTAAGCCCCTTTCATCTAAGGAGGGACAGAACGGCAGAGCAGGAATTAAATATATTGTTAAGTAAAGGTTATACCCGTCTGGTTGTTGATGATGATCTTTACTTTATCGAAGACCTGCAAAAAAATGCAGATGTATTTGAAAATGCCGGCGCGCGATTTATTCTCATAGACCGTGCTATAGTAAAAAAAGATGACGAGGAAACGCAATTCAGGTTGGCGGATTCGGTTCAGACGGCTTTTTTTGAAGGCGAGGGAAGCTGCCAGGTTACCATTGCAGGGGGTAACAAGAAGGTATTTTCAGACAAATTTGAACTGGATGGACAGCGGTTTGAAATCCCCAGTGTCAATTTGTTCAGCTTCAACAATCCCTATGGGGCTTGTCGTACATGCGAAGGTTTTGGCAGAATATTGGGTATAGACCGGGATCTTGTCATTCCGGATAAAGGGTTGTCGGTTTTTGAAGGTGCTGTTGCTCCCTGGCGTAGCGAAACCATGAAAAAATGGCTGGATCCTCTGATTAATAGTGCTATGGAATTCGATTTCCCCATACACCGGCCATTCAACGAACTTACCGAAGAAGAACAGGAGTTACTGTGGAAGGGGAACAAATATTTTAAAGGCTTAAATGCTTTTTTCAAACATCTCGAATCCAAAACGCACAAAATCCAATACCGTGTACTACTTTCCCGTTACCGGGGGCGAACCGTCTGTCCTGATTGCCGTGGCAGCCGGTTGCGAAAGGATGCCGCGTATGTCAAAATTGATGGTCGTTCGATCATTGACCTCGTGTTGCTGCCTATCGAGCGGGTTCAAGACTATTTTGCACAACTGAAGTTAAACACTTTTCACCGAAAAATTGCTGCCAGAATTTTAAAGGAAATCAACAACCGGCTGGATTACATGTCACGGGTAGGTTTAGGTTACCTGACTCTCAATAGGTTGTCAAGTACTTTGTCAGGAGGTGAATTTCAGAGGATTAAGTTAGCTACCTCTCTGGGCAGCGCACTGGTAGGCTCTATGTATATTTTGGATGAGCCTAGTATAGGCTTGCATCCAAGGGATACGGCACGTCTTATCAGTGTTTTAAAATCTTTGAGAGATTTAGGCAACACGGTTATTGTCGTGGAGCATGAAGAAGAGATAATGCGTGAAGCGGATCAGTTGATAGACATTGGACCAGGCGCAGGTACCCTGGGGGGGCAGTTGGTATTCCAGGGAAAAGTGAACGATTTGGATGGTACAAATACCCACACGGCCAACTTCCTGATGGGTGTAGATACGATTGAAATCTCCAAGATAAGGCGAAAATGGCGGGATGCGGTCGAAATTATCGGCGCCAGGGAAAATAATCTCAAAAACATTGATGTTAAAATACCCCTTGATGTCCTAACAGCGATAACAGGTGTCAGTGGCTCGGGTAAGTCCACTTTACTCAAGAAAATCTTGTACCCTGCCATCGGCAAAATCCTGGGTACCGTAGGTGATATGTCAGGTAAATACGACAAGTTGGCAGGTGATTACAAACGAATTGGTCGTATAGAGTTCATTGATCAAAACCCAATTGGTAAATCTTCCCGCTCCAACCCTGTCACCTATGTAAAAGCCTACGACGGCATCAGACAATTATTTGCCGAACAACCTCTGGCCAAACAAAGGGGCTACAAACCTTCATATTTCTCCTTTAATGTTGATGGAGGCCGTTGTGAAACCTGCCAGGGTGAAGGCATCGTCAAAATAGAAATGCAATTTATGGCCGATATTCAACTGACCTGTGAAAGCTGTAAAGGCAAACGTTTTAAAAGTGAGATATTGGAGATTACCTACAAAGAAAGGACAGTTTCGGAGATCCTCGACATGACTGTCGATGAAAGTGTTGAGTTTTTTAACGACAAAACTGCCATTCTCAATAAACTGTTGCCACTTCAGGAAGTTGGGATGGGGTACGTCCGTTTGGGACAATCATCGAGCTCACTGAGTGGAGGTGAGGCTCAAAGGGTAAAACTGGCGTCCTATTTAGGTAAAGGATCAGGAAATGCCAGGGAACATATTTTATTTATCTTTGACGAGCCTACTACCGGATTACATTTTCACGACATCAGAAAGTTACTTAAAGCGATCAATGCCCTGATTGATCAGGGCAATACCGCGGTAATTATAGAACATAACATGGAGGTCATAAAATCCGCAGACTGGATCATAGATTTAGGCCCTGAAGGTGGTGAAAAAGGGGGGAATGTTGTATTCTCAGGTACCCCGGAAGAAATGGTGGAAATTAAAGAGGGTTATACCGCAGGCTTTTTAAAACAGAAATTAAATTAATGCCTATATTTGGCCTTCAATTTTCACTAAAAACTTCATCATAATGAGAAAAAAAATTGTTGCTGGCAACTGGAAAATGAACAATGACCTGCAAGAAGGTCTTCAACTCACCTCTGAAATCGTTCATATGGTAAAAGACGAGGTCAATGATGAAGTAACCGTGATATTGGCCACCCCTTTTGTTCATCTTTCAGGCGTATCCAGGTTATTGGATGGGGCAACCAACATTTTTCTCGGTGCACAGAACTGCAATGAGCACGTGTCCGGTGCTTACACCGGTGAGGTTTCTGCAGCCATGCTTAAATCAGTCCAGGCTGAATATGTTATTTTAGGGCACAGTGAAAGAAGGGAATATTTCAACGAAACCAACGAACTGCTGACTAAAAAAGTCAACACGGCCCTCGCTCATGGGTTAAAGCCTATTTTTTGCTGTGGCGAGTCACTGGAAATCAGGGAAAATGACACTCATTTCGACTTTGTCTGCCAACAATTGACAGAGAGCCTGTTTCATTTAAATGAGGAAGAAATCACCGGGATTGTTATTGCCTATGAACCCATATGGGCCATAGGTACAGGGAAAACCGCAACAGCGGGACAGGCACAGGAAATGCATGAAGTGCTTCGAAATCATTTGGCCGGGAAATTTGGCCGGGAAATTGCTGAAGGATTGAGTATCCTTTACGGAGGAAGTGCTAAACCCGCAAATGCAGGAGAGCTATTTGCGGGAAAAGATGTCGACGGTGGTCTGATCGGTGGCGCTTCCCTTAAATCCAGGGATTTTGTTGATATTGTAAAATCGTTTCAATGAGCATTGGTGTTATTTGGTTACTGGCCCAATGGTGCACCGGCCTTTTGCCGGTTGATCAAAACCTGGCAAAACGGCAGGCAGACCCCTGCAGCATTTTTGGTGTGGTTTACCTAGAACCAGTAAAAAAGAGGGCCGATTATATTGTTTATGAGGAAAAAACAGAGGCCTTTGCCGATTTGCGAGTATTTAGAGAGGAAAACCGGCTACTGGCTGATGACACCGGACTATGGTATTTTACTGATAAAAGAGACTTTGCTGACTTCACTATTTTTGTCCAGAACCAACCCTCCAATGCCGATTTTACTATTTACTACACGGATGTAATTTCCTATGCCGGGTGTGATTAGCGGATTTGACACTTTTCGCCATGGATTTCCTGGAGATTAAGATAAACTGCCCTGCTGAATTCAACGATATTCTGATCGCAGAAATTTCAACACTGGGATTTGACTCATTTGTTGAAAATGAAAACGGGTTTTACGCCTATCTCGAAGCCGGTGAAGCAGACCAGGACTTACTCAACGCAATCCGGGAGAAATACCTGCCGGTCTTTTCTTTCTCTTATGAGTTGAATGCGGTAGAAAAAAAGAATTGGAATCAGCAGTGGGAAAGCAATTACGAACCTATTTTTATCGGAGATGAATGTGTTGTGAGGGCGTCATTTCATCAGCTCGAAAAATCATATCCTTATGAAATTGTTATCAACCCGAAAATGTCCTTCGGTACCGGGCACCATGAAACTACTTATCAGATGCTAAAAAACCAATTGGTTATCGACCATCAAAATAAAAGTGTGTTGGATGTGGGTTGTGGCACCGGTGTTTTAGCGATCATGGCAAAACTGCGGGGTGCCAGGTTGATTACTGCCTGTGACATTGATGAGTGGAGCATTGAAAACTGCCTTGAAAACATCGAACTCAATCAATGCGGTCAGATTCGGGTTCAAAAAGGTGATGTGACCACTGTCTCAGGAAAGTATGATATCATTGTGGCCAATATTAACCGTAATGTGCTGATACATGATCTGCCTCATTATGCGAAGAAAATTGAATCTTCCGGTGGAAAACTACTTCTGAGTGGTTTTTACCGCCATGATGAAGATATGCTGATCAGGCTTGCGACTGGGCTGGGTTTTACACTTTCCGTGACTTCATGCAAAAACGACTGGTCCTGCTTATTATTTGAGAAATAGTACAGTAATAACTTACATGACGCTATAAATCAGCAAATTGAAAGTAATAATCCATAAAAATTACATTTTTTTGTGTATCCGAACGTTAAAAAAACGTAATAAATCTACTGGAGCTAACATAGTTCTGTTGAATGGTGAGTGAATGAAATTTAGCATACACTGTATATTGACATTGTTTTTGGTAAGTAGTTACCAGGCATTTTCACAGGATCGCAAATTTGAGGTTGATACGGCCTTTTCAACACAGGTGGTGGAAATGATGAATCGTACCAAAATCCCTACCGCCCAGGAGGTAGGGGCAGGTTTTAAGGAACTTTGGAACGGGAACACTTTTTCGCAGGATCAGAAGAAAAAGATCATGGAAATAGCTTCCGATTTATACGATAAAGGTGTACCTGTCAGACCGCATTTTGAAAATCTTTTTGCATCGCTGGTTTACGCAGTGAATAAAGAAAACCTTAGTGGACAAAGCCTCTCCAAATTATTGGAAATAAGTCACAAAACGGTTGAACAATATGACAGTAAGGAAATTAAAAATCTCTTTTCCACCTTGCGAACCATATTTAACCACGGAGCCCTTTATTATTCGTCCTTTAACAAATTATATTTTGAAAATGCCAGTTATCAGTTTGATTTTATAGAGTCGGCGGTGGAGGAAGTAATCCCGGAGGAAACTGAAATTAAGGATGAAGCTGAAGATAGCGAAGATTGGTTTAGCGACTGGGACGAAGAAGAAGGCAATGATGACTGGGATACCAATTGGGATAACCAGGAAGAAGTAGAGGAACCTGGGCCTGAACAGCTACTGCTGGCTGGAGCACCCCAACCAGCGCTTGAAGGTCCTGTTATAACTTTCGAAAGCATTGATATGATTTTTGTTACTTCCTTTGACTCCACGGCTCTGGTCAACAGCAGTGGATCGTTGATGTTAAAGGATTATACTTTTGTCGGCTCCGGAGGTAAATTTGATTGGTCGGTAGCGGGTCTGGGACCCGACTCGGTTTATTGTAACTTTGATAAATACAATTTTGATGTAACCAAACCGAAACTGTCGGCAGAAAATGTTAAGATGAGTTATGTGGGAAAACTGGATAAGGTGGTGGAAGGTGTTTTTGATTTTGAGAGCCGCCGCCATGAGCGCAAAGAAAAGGCAAAATTCCCCAGGTTTAAGTCTTACGAAAATAATGTAAAAGTAAAGCTTGCCAACAACGATGAATTGGTTTACAAAGGTGGCTTTTCCCTGGAAGGCCAAAAAATATCAAGCTCTTCCTTATATGCGGGGCCTGCCTCGATTGAGGTGAGTAAAAACGGGCAGCGGAAATTCCGTTCCAAAGCATTCCGTTATTTTATGAGTGACTCGCTGGTAGAAGCGGATATAGCCTCGGTAGTAATCTATCAAAATGGTGATTCAATTACACACCCGGCCATACGAATAAAATACAATTTTCTCAATAATCACCTGGTCGTGTTGAAAGATCAGGGCAGATATAAGTATGCTCCATTTTTTGCTTCATACTTCAACATGGATGTTACCGCCGATATGATTAAATGGGATTTAAATTCAGACAGTCTCGATATCTCGATTTTAAATGCCAGAAGCCAGATATCTGCCTATTTTGAGTCGCGAGAGTATTTTAACCCTGACCGGTTTGGAGAAATGGCCGGTATTTATAAGTTTCATCCTTTGTTTTTGGTAATTGGCTACTCACGCAAAATTAATTCATCCGAATTTAATGTCGAAGATCTTATCAGGTTTTCAAAGCAACCGGGTAATGTTGTACGCTCGGCTATGGAGTTTTTGATGAGTTATCATTTTATCGATTACAGTGTGGGAAGCGGCGATATAAAGGTACGCCGCAAAGCCTATCACAATGTTTTATCAAAAAACCGGAGAAAGGATTATGATAATCTGCTGATCGCTTCCAAGTTGACTAATAAACCCAACGCTACTTATCGTTTCGAAGATCGGGAGATGACTGTGAGAGGTGTCGATAAGTTTTACATAAGCGAAATGCTGGATGTGTATATTATTCCCGAAAACAAGGAAGTGCGCCTCATGAAAAATCGTGATTTCGTCTTTGACGGCCAATTGTTTGTGGGCAATTTTGAGTATATAGGCAGAAATTTTACGTTTAAATATGATAGTTTTCTGGTGGATATGCAAACCATCGATTCGGTAAGGTTTTACATCCAGGAGCAGGATGAAATCGGGGGAGAGAAATCCAAACTGGATAATAAACTGGTGGGGCAAGATTCTCTTGATGTTCAAAATGCCATGGCCAATAGTAATATGAACCAGACCTCCGGAACTTTGCTGATTAACAAACCCAACAATAAATCGGCCCGAAGAGTATATCCGGGCTATCCGTCATTTAGCGCCACTAATGGGGCCATTGTATATTTTGACGGTGAAGAAATTCTAGGGGGGGCTTACAGGGACATGTCTGTATATTTTGTCATACCACCTTTCAAAATGGACAGCCTTAGCGGGAGTGATGTTAGGTCAGTTGGCTTTGAGGGAACTTTTGTGACGAGTGGGGTGCTACCGGATTTTCAGGAAAAGTTAAAAATAATGCCTGATAATTCCCTTGGCTTCGAGCATCAGGTGCCCATTGAAGGTTATGAAATAAAAGGTAATAAAGGAAAGTTCTTTAAAAAATTGACCCTGGATCAAAATGGCCTGAGAGGGAATGGAAGGATTGAATATTTAAGCTCCACACTGGAATCTGAGGACTTTGTATTTTACGTTGATTCTATCGTTACGCAGGGTTCAAAAATGACTATGGAAAATCAAACCATAGGGGTAGCCGATTTTCCGGATGCATATGTGGAAAACTACAAAATGAAGTGGATCCCTGATAAAGATAGCATGTATGTTCATAATATTGATCAGCCTGTGCAACTCTATCAATCAACAGCTTCATTAAACGGGTTTATGAACATTACACCCCAAGGAGTGCTTGGCGGAGGGCAGTTATTGACAAGGGGTTCAGAGGCCATTTCCGATGAACTCGCCTTTACCTCCAACTATTACTCAGCCCGCCACGCAAAATTTGAAATTAAATCCAGCAATCCCGAAAAGCCCGCATTATCGGGTGATGACATTCGATTGCATTTCGATTTAATAAACAACATCGCAGATGTCAGTCCGGAAATCGAAGGAGTGGCTGCCATCAATTTTCCTTATGCGCAGATGAAGACATCCATCACCAACGCCAAATGGAATTTGGAGGACCGGTCAGTCAATATGGAAAAACCCGAGGAGGTCGATATCAACAGCTCCTATTTTTACAGTACCAGGGAAGAACTTGACTCTTTGGCTTTTAATGGGTCCGCAGCGACCTATGACATTAACGAACTGAAGTTGCACGTGACTGGTATCCCCTTCATTAAGGTGGCAGATGCCAAAATTACTCCGGAAAACAATGAATTGACGGTGTTGGAGAATTCAGAGCTGCAACCACTGGAAAATGCGACCCTGGTTATTGATACATTAAATGGCTACCATAACCTTAGTGATGGTCACATAACTATTATTTCCAGAAACGAATTTGTAGGAGACGCAACCTACGACCTTGTAGCCGCCGCAGATACTTTTGGTATTAAGTTCAACAGCTTTGAGTTGGAATCTGTTGGTGAAGGCAAGAAAAAGGAAAAATTACAAACAGTTTCCAGGGGAACTATTGAAGAAGCCGATAAGATCCTGGTTTCGCCCAGGATGATATTTAAGGGAACAGCCACTATGTATGCCACCAATCAGGCTTTAGAATTGGAAGGATTTGTCAAGCTGGATTTGAAAAAGATGAGCGGTTACGACACGTGGATAGCATATAAATCCATCTCCGATACCCAGCAGGTGATCATCAATTATGACCAGATAGTTACAAGTGATGGTACCGATCCGTCCTCAGGCCTGCATTTTGATGCGGGTGACTACGGCCTTTATACGACATTTGTCAACGAACGCAAAAGTCTTGGCGACGAGGACTTTTTCATTCCCCGGGGAATGTTACTGTTTGATGAAAAGGCTAACGCTTTTAAAATTGAAGAGACTGCAAAAAGCAGCGGGCAGTCTTTCTCCGGAAGATCATTTACCTATGATGAAGAAAATTCCAAAGTTACCTTCGAAGGCCCTTTACAATTTCTATCGCCCAACACCACCCAGGTAAAACTATTAGCGGCAGGTAAAGGAGAAGGAAACATAGAGACCAACGAATTCAACCTCAACGCCTTTTTGGTTTTTGATTACAACCTGCCTGCCCCGGCCATGAGCAGCATGGCACTGGATATTCAGGATTTGATTGAAAGGCTGGGTATACCCGAGGCTCATGAGGACAAAACCAAATTGCTTTATAAAGCCTCAGAAATAATCGGCGAACGGGCGGCCTCTTTATATGATGATAAAACAGAAGAAGATTACGCAGCGCTCGTTTCGGTATCAAATGAACTGGCAAAAGCCCTGGCTATTTCTGATATTGACCTAGTATGGTCAGAAACAGACAAAGCGTTTTACAATCCACTTGATTCCAAAATTGGTATTTCCAATATTTTCCGGGATGATATCAATGCGATGGTTGACGGGTTTGTGGAAATCAGGAAAACCGAAAATGGCGAGGTGGTCAATGTCTTCTTAAAAATATCTTCAAGCTGGTACTATTTGGGTTTTTCAGATAACAGGTTGGTTTTATACTCTAACAACGACGAGTTTAACGACATTATCAAAAACAAAACCAACGTGGCAAAAGCCAAAATTGGTGAATACGTCTTCATTTTAGGCGAGATGAATGAGGTGCAGAACTTTGTTGATGAGTTCAGAAAGGTGTATTACGACATTGACGAGCCTTTTGAATTAGACCGACCCACCGAAGTGGTCATTGACGATAAACCTCCTACCGAACTCACCCCTGAGGAGACCACTGAAGAGGTGGAGGATGATGACGAAGGTTTCTGATAATTGTTTTTGTTTCCGGTTAAATTCAACCAACAATTTTACCATTAAATGTATTGTATTGTTATCTTGGCAACAGATACAATAATCTTATTTTTAATTGACAATGAGCAATTGACAACTTAGCTTTAAAAATTGTCCATTGCCAATTGTCCATTGTCAACTGCTAATTACTCAACAAATGACGAAGGTAAAAACAGCTTTTTTTTGCCAAAACTGTGGCACTCAGTACGCCAAATGGCAGGGTAAATGCTCTTCGTGTCATAAGTGGAATACCATTGTTGAAGAGGTTATTTCCAAAGAGAGTAATGGTCAGCCTGGCTGGCATACAGATCAGGCAGCCTCACAGCCGGCGAGCCGGCCGCAACCTTTGGAGCATATAACGTCTAAAAATGAGCAGAGAATAATCACTCCTGACCGGGAACTAAACCGGGTATTGGGCGGAGGTATCGTGCCTGGCTCACTGATTTTGATCGGGGGGGAACCGGGAATCGGAAAATCAACTTTAATGCTGCAATTGGCCGTCCACCTTCAGGGGTTTAAGGTATTGTACGTGTCAGGTGAGGAAAGCGAACAGCAAATAAAAATGCGTGCTGAGCGCATGCAAATGACTTCCGGAAGTTGTTTCATTCTGACTGAAACAGCAACACAAAACATATTCACACAGATAACGTCACTAAAACCTGACCTGGTGATTATCGATTCTATTCAGACCCTGCATACCAACTACATAGAGGCTACCGCCGGAAGTATTTCGCAGGTAAAAAATTGTGCCACCGAATTAATGAAATATGCCAAACAAACCAACACACCTGTTTTTTTGATTGGCCATATTACCAAAGATGGCGCAATAGCAGGCCCCAAGGTGCTGGAGCATATGGTGGATACGGTTTTACAATTTGAAGGGGATCGCCACCTGGCTTACCGGATTCTGCGTACCACTAAAAACCGGTTTGGCTCCACCGCTGAATTGGGAATATATGAAATGCTTGGACAAGGTTTAAGAGAGGTAAGTAACCCCTCTGAGATTCTTATATCCCAAAAGGATCAGGATCTGAGTGGCATTGCGATTGGTGCAACGCTTGAAGGTAACCGCTCGCTGCTTATAGAAGTCCAATCGTTGGTCAGTACGGCCAACTACGGAACGCCGCAACGCAGTTCCACAGGGTTTGATGCTAAAAGACTTAATATGCTGCTGGCAGTTTTGGAAAAGAGGGGTGGGTTCAGACTGGGTACGCAGGATGTATTTCTCAACATTGCAGGCGGCCTCAAGGTGGAGGATCCCGCCATTGACCTCGCTGTTTGCGTCTCCATTGTTTCATCAATGAACGAAATTCCAGTACCCGATAACCTTTGTTTTGCCGCAGAAGTCGGTTTAGGGGGAGAAATCCGTGCGGTAAATCGTGTGGAAAACCGGATCACCGAGGCCGAAAAAATGGGGTTTAAGGAGATTTTTATTTCAAAATTCAACGCCAAGGCGGTGTCACAAAAGAAGTATAAAATTGCTATCAGGCATTTTAGTAAGCTTGACCAGGTGTTGCAGGTTTTGATGTGAATTTTTTGGGCATTATAACAAGAATGTGGTGGGCAAAGTTCGCTTAATTGGAAGGTTGGTGGACTTAGTTGACAATTCGAAAACACCTTATCATTTCAATAGCCCGTTAGGGCACATTAAATAAAACCAAAAGCTATTTAATTTCGAATCAATTTTCCAAAGCGCTGATTAAACCCTTCGATGCCCTGCAGGCCGCCGGTATGAATGGCCAGCACTGTATTTCCCTTCTTAAAATAACCACTTTTCATTAGCGCATAAATCCCGTACATCATTTTGCCGGTGTAAATGGGGTCTAAGGGTATGCCGTGTGATGTCCGGAAATGGTTGATAAACTCAATTAACCGATCATTAAATTTAGCGTAACCGCCAAAGTGGAAATCGTTATTTACTTCCCAGTTTATATACGTATTGTTGTTACAGGCATTCACCAGTTTTTCAATATCATCCTTTAAAAAATCACCTTTCAGAGCGGAGAAGCCTGTAACCTTGGTTTTCGCACTGACGGCACAGATAATGCCGGCTAGGGTACCCCCGGTACCACAGCTACAGCAGATGAAATCGGGATCGATTTGCAGGTCTTCCACTATTTCAGCACAACCTTTAACCGCGAGGGTGTTGGTGCCTCCTTCAGGGATAATATAAGTATGCCTGCAGTTGATCCCCAGCATATCCAGCAGGTCTTCCTTTGACTTTGTACGATAACTTGATCTGTTTGCATAATACAGCTTCATACCAAAGCTATTTTGGGCCTTGGCGAGGGTCGGATTGAGCGGTTGGGTTTCTTCCCCGCGGATAATACCTGTGGTTTGAAAATTGTTTTCATAGCCTGCTGCAGCTACGGCCAGGATATGGTTTGAATAAGCACCGCCAAAGGTGATGAGCCGGGAGGCATTTTGTCTCTTCGCCTCCACAAGATTATATTTTAATTTTCTGAATTTATTTCCCGAAACAAAGGGGTGCAGCAGGTCTTCCCGCTTGATTAGCAAATTTACTCCACTGTCGCGGGTAATGCTGTCCTGTATGTTTTCAATAGGAATTTTATCCTTGCTTGAAAAAAAAATATGCCTGGATGTTAAATCTTCCAATTCTTTGTCATCATAAAACGCTAAATAAATATACTCTTTACCACCGGACTTTTCGTAAATAAGCGTACTAAAACCGTTATCTATTTCCAATAATTTTACAATAAGCATCAGCTACTGCGTCATTTGATTTGTCTTTGACATTTATTGTTACGAAGGATTTACGGTATGCGCCAAGGTTGTATCCCGTAGGTTCCGGGAGGTATCATGATTCGGGGATCAATGTTGCGATAATTCATTCAGGTGTAAAGTGGTTTTTCAAGTTTCCATCGTCGGTGCGACCATAACCAGCCGGCGGGATCCTCATTGATGGCTTTTTCCGTTTCCCGTGCATAGTTTTCTATGATGTCAAAACCATTTTTTTCATAAGGAGGCAACCCGATGTTTATAAGTTCCACTTCATATTTTCCTCTCTTTATGTTTTTAACCTTCATGAAAAAGGCCGGATATTTGGTTACTCTTGAAATCTGCTGCGCCCCCAGATAGAAGGCGGTTTCCTGATTTAAAAAATGGGTCCAATGTTTAGGTGCATCAGGCGTGGGTGATTGGTCGGCAACAATGCCTAAAGCTTTTAATCTGTTTTTGCGCCTCATGATTTCCAATAACGCACTGTCTTTTTCTATCGGGTTTCCACCAAATCGTGATCTGGTGGAAAGCATTAACTTATCAAAAGCCTGGCTGCTAAGTTTCTGATAAATAACATCGATTGGAAAGGGCAACTGTAAACAACCAGCCAGCAAACCCCATTCCCAGTTAAACTGATGCGATGCCAGTACTACCACTGATTGGTTCCTGCTTCTGTAAGGCTCCAGAACTTCCACATTAATAAATTTAACCCTTCTGTTTAGTTCTGCCGAACTGATCGTGATGCCCTTAAGTGCTTCTACTATGAAATCTGAAAATCGCTTGTAAAATTCCCGGGCGATGGTTTTAACTTCTTTATCTGATTTTTGGGGAAAAGCGTTTTTCAGGTTTTCATAGACCACCTTTTTTCGGTAACCCACAATATGAAAAGTTATAAAATACACTAGCTTTGAAAGTAAATAAAGGACCCCCAGTGGAATTCGGGATAATAATTTCAGGAATATCATTGATTTTGTTAAATAATTGGCAAAAATAAAGAAATACCTCATGGATTCCGAACATATCAATAGTGAAGAGGAGGAGTTGTTTGAGCATCATCACCTGGTAGTCGATCCTGGCCAGGAGCCATTGCGTATTGACAAATTTTTATTAGACCGTCTACCAAACATCACCAGAAACAAGATCCAGGAAGGCATAAAAAACAAGTTTGTGCTGGTCAACAATTCTACAGTAAAGGCCAATTACAAGGTAAAGCCCAAGGATTCCATACAAATCATGTTACCAAAGCCTCCCCGGGACACAGAGGTTATTCCTGAAAACATCCCTCTGGATATTGTCTATGAGGATGCGTTGATTCTGGTGGTCAATAAACGGGCCGGTATGGTGGTTCATCCGGCTTACAATAACTGGACCGGCACGCTGGTCAATGCCTTGGTCTACTATTTTCAGCATTTGCCGACCATGGAAGCCAATGAAGGGAGGCCGGGTCTGGTTCACCGTATAGACAAGGATACTTCCGGCCTCCTGGTTATTGCAAAGACGGAAGCGGCCATGAATAGCCTCGCCAGACAATTTTTCGATCATTCTATCGAACGAACCTACCATGCCCTTGTATGGGGTGAACCAAAACTCAGCGAAGGTACCATCGATGTAAATCTGGGAAGGAGTCTGAAAGACAGAAGGGTAACTACTGCGTTTCCGGAAGGAGAGTTTGGCAGAAGGGCCGTTACCCATTACAAGCTTATTAAGCCACTACGCTATGTGTCATTAATCCAATGTACCCTGGAAACCGGACGTACCCACCAGATAAGGGCTCATATGAAATATCTGGGGCATCCTTTGTTTAATGATACCACCTATGGTGGCGATAAAATCTTAAAAGGTACTTCATTTAGCAAATACAAATCCTTTGTGGATAACTGTTTCAAAATGATGCCCCGCCAGGCGTTACATGCCAAATCTCTTGGATTTGTACATCCTGAGACTGCCAGACACATCGCTTTCGACTCAGATTTGCCTGAAGACTTCCGTGGTGTTTTGGAAAAGTGGGAACATTATGTGAACCACGTGTAATTTTGGTATAATTCTTAATTCTGTATTGTTATTATCATTTTTTTATATGAATATATTAATTTTTATTATTAATATTATGATAACGAAAGGAAGAATTAGCTGGACCAAAACAGGATACTGCGACATAACCAGTCAAAAATTGGGCTTCGGTCAGGTTGAAAACTTAAAATCTTCGGTATTTACAAATTTTTGGAGCGGTTTTTGAGTTCTATTCGTTAAACTGTTTAGAACCTCACCTAAAAATAAGGTTATTTTTTTAACTAAATATTTTGCGGGACTATGAAAGAGTTATTGCGGCAGAAAGTTAAATTACTCAACGATTATTTTACAACTAATGTGTTTCTTCTGGGTATTGTTTTTATCACGGCCTGGCCCTTGTTGTTATGGACGGTACCCTATTTCAGCAAATGGAACTGGCCGGTATTAGGAGGATCCTATGCCGGATATGTGATTGCCTTTGTGTTTTTTGTGGTGGTTTTACTGTACGTGGTAAAAAGAATCAGGATGCTGATTTACGCTGTGATGGTTTTGGTTGTGTTTGGGCTTGGTATCAGCACCTTGTATGGACAATACGGCTACAAAGATTTGGTGAAAGACTATTTTGGATTGGTAAGCGACTTGCAAAATCAATCTCAGTTGGTTTCAGTGATGTCTTCTGATCATGAGCCCTTTATCAATGCTATTAAGTTACAGGAACTTATCAGCGAAAAAAGTGCCATTACCAGAAATTTTGCCGTAAAAGCTGCTACCAAACACTTCCAGGACAAAATAGATAAGCCTGCAGACAGAAAAATGGTTCAATACCTCTCTGTGTTTAAGGAAATAAATTCAAAATGGGTATATGTCGCAGATCCTGAGGGGGAAGAATATTTCGCCTCCCCACATGAAACTATTGAACACTTGTCGATCGATGGCAGGTTCAACGGCGATTGTGATGATCATGCCATTCTGATGGCTGCGAGCTTAAAATTTGTGGGTGCCAGGGTGAGGTTGGTAAGGACACCCACCCATGTATATCCCGAATTAAAAATTTCCAGTGAAGAAGAGCTGAATAGGATCGTGAATTTCATAAGAAAGGAAGCCTTTAAGCAGGAAGCCTATAACAACAGTATTTTTTACCATACCGATCCGGAGGGCGATATCTGGTTAAATTTTGATTATACCAACAACTATCCGGGGGGCAGATTTTTAGATGACAATATCGTTGGCATCCTGGAGTTTTAGGTGATTTTTTTGAGCAAAATGGCCTATTATTTGAGCTTATTCAGGTAAAAACAAACCTACTTAGATGATGAATGCCCGTCGACACTACCTTCTTTCCGGATTTATTGTAATGATAATTTTTCAACAATGTAATCCAATCCGTTTCTACCAGGACGATATCCAGTATTTCACGGAAATTCCGCTGAAAGACCAAAAACAAGATTATACCAGGATTTATTTCCCGGATGATTTGAAGCCTGAACGACCATATATTGAAGCAGGCTTAGTGAGGGTATCGGTCAGAGGGCACCTCAGAACGCAGCACCTGGCAGCACAATTGAGAACAAAAGCGCAGCACCTGGGGCTTGATGCCGTTATTGTGGGGGAAAGGATTAATGAAGGATCACGGGGGGCAAATCTTGGTGAAGCAATGGTGTTGGGCGCCGTAGATGGTGTGGTAGCTGGGGTATTGGGCCAGGAAGGTGAGGGAGGGTCTTCTGTAGAGGAGTTTGAAACATACAGCCATTCGGTATTAGAAGGAATAGGTATAAAATATGTGGACAATATCCATACTATTGAAAATTCGGTAAAATCTGAAAAAGTTTATTTAGCTGACAAGCCAGGCGAACTATTATATCTCAAAGAATTTTTTTTAAATGGGGAAACGAAATCGATAGACTTTGATGAGCAGGTTGCCATTCATATTCATGACAATTATGTAGAAGCCTTTAGTTTGCATCATCTCATCAACCAACAGGCTAATTGGGGGTACAGGACTTATGACAACAAAGTAGTAAAAAGAGCCTACTTTAAAACGACAGATTGGAAGCTTAAAAACTGCCGTTTTGTCTATGACCTAAACCGGGTAAATTCTATAAAAAGGATTGTGATTCGCTATCCGGGGCAGGACAAAAAAGATGTGATCAGATTATTCAGTAAACTGGGGGTTGTTGAAAGGAAGGAAATCCATCAGAATGGTGTCATGACAATAACAGAACAACTTATATACGATAAAGATGACAGGTTGGTAGCAAGAAAGATTTTCAAAACAGAAGATGAAGTTGAAAAGCTTTGGTTGATTGTTCACTATGATTTCTACCAAAATAGCGAATTGAAAAATTATATTGGAAAAGGAGATGACCCAATAAACAACAACTAAAACCTACTTTTATTACCATTTCCATCGATGTTTTTCCAAAAACCGGGTATTTCATGAATAAGTACCTCCCGGGAGGAAAAACGAAAATCCTTGGGTGGCTAAAGCTTCTTGGCCCTCTCCCAGTATTCATCCATTTCTGACAAGGTCATATCTGCTATATTCTTACCATCCTGCCGGGAGGCTGTTTCCAAGAAATTGAATCGCCTGATAAACTTTTTGTTCGTTTTTTCCAGGGCTTCTTCAGGGTTGATACCGATGAAGCGGGCATAATTAATAAGTGAAAATAGCAAATCTCCAAATTCTTCCTGTGCTTTTTGCTGATTCAATGGTTTGCCATTTTTCACCTTATGCTCAGCCTCGAATTCACTCATTTCTTCTTCCACCTTTTTCCAAACCTGCTCCTTTTTTTCCCAATCAAACCCTACTCCCCGGGCCTTTTCCTGAATACGCATTGCCTTAACCAAGGCGGGCAGGGAGCCAGGAACCCCACCCAGAACCGATTTGTTACCTTTTTCCCTTAATTTAATTTTTTCCCAGTTTTGTTTTACCTCCTCTTCATTTTCTACCACCGTATCGCCATAGATATGGGGATGCCTCCTGATCAATTTTTCAGAGACAGCATTTAACACATCGCCCATATCGAACTGGTTGGATTCAGAAGCGATACGCGCATAAAAAATCATATGCAATGTGATATCACCAAGTTCCTTTTTTATTTCTTCCATGTCATTTTCAATGATCGCGTCTGACAGTTCATAGGTTTCTTCAATAGTCAAATGTCTCAGGCTTTCCATTGTTTGTTTCCGGTCCCAGGGGCAGTTTTCCCGTAGCTCGTCCATAATGGTTAGCAATCTGTCAAAAGCGGCCAGTTTTGCCTCCCTGTTTTTATCTTTTTTTGCCTTTATTTTAGCCATATCATTTGTATATCTTTTGTGTTTTAAAGAAACTTTCGGCTTAGGTTATGTGTTATACTAGCGATTATGTAAATTTGCATAAATAAATTTAGTTATGGCAACGGTTTTATTAGGAATAGGATTTCTTGCACTGTTTTTTATTCTCATGTCGGTGAGGTTGATTTTTTTGAAGAATGGGGAATTTAAAGGTACTTGTGCTTCGCAGAGCCCATTTTTACAGAAAGAAGGGGGAACCTGTGGATATTGCGGAAAAGATGTATCGGCAGGAGAAGCATGTGCCAACCCTGATTCCGAGGTCAACAAGGTCATGTCAAAATTTTAGCTTATCTACCAGCTACCTCACTCAATTAATAAATATTTTATTTACTTTTGTTCAAAGTAAAATAAATATTTTATCAGGTGTCTTTAATCAAGTCTATTTCGGGAATAAGGGGAACGATTGGCGGAAGTGCAGGAAATTCATTAACGCCGCTGGATGTCGTAAAATTTACAGCAGCGTTTGGAACATGGGTGGTTAAGCATACGGACATTCGGAAAATCGTGATTGGCAGAGACGCCAGACCATCTGGCGATATGTTTACCCGTCTGGTGGTTGGCACCTTGCAAGGGCTTGGTATAGATGTGATCGACCTGGGGTTGTCAACCACGCCCACGGTAGAAATTGCCGTACCTTTGGAAAAGGCCGGAGGTGGAATAATACTTACTGCCAGCCATAATCCTGTACAATGGAATGCGCTTAAACTGCTCAATCATAAGGGGGAGTTTATATCGGCCAAAGACGGTGCAGATGTTTTGAATATTGCTGCGGAGGAAGCATTTGAATTTGCCGGTGTAAACAAATTAGGCTTCTATACCAAGAATGACAGCTACATTGACAGCCATATTGAGATGATAGTAGCACTTCCATTGGTAGATGCAGAAGCTATCGGAAAAAGTAATTTCTCAGTGGTGGTCGATGCGGTTAATTCTACGGGAGGCATTGCCGTGCCCAGGTTGTTAAAGGCCCTGGGTGTCGATAGGGTCAAGGAGATCTATTGTGAGCCTAATGGACAATTTCCGCATAATCCTGAACCTCTGCCGGAGAATCTTACACACATCTGTACTGAAATGCAAAAGGGGCAATATGATTTAGGCATTGTGGTTGATCCGGATGTTGACAGGCTGGCCCTGATAAATAACGATGGCACGCCGTTTGGTGAAGAATATACTTTGGTGGCCGTGGCAGACTATGTGTTAAGCCAAAAGAAAGGCAATACGGTATCCAATCTTTCTTCTACCAAGGCTCTAAGAGATGTGACTGAGAAGCACGGTGGTAATTATGCTGCCGCAGCCGTGGGTGAGGTCAACGTGGTAGAGGCTATGAAAAAAAATCAGGCCGTGATTGGCGGAGAAGGTAACGGCGGTATTATCTATCCCGAATTGCATTATGGGCGGGATGCCCTGGTAGGTATAGCCTTATTTTTAACCCATCTGGCAAAATTTGGCAAGTCAATAACACATTTAAGAGGTATTTACCCCAATTATCAGATTTCCAAAAACAAAATTGAGCTTACTCCGGAAATCGATGTCGATAATGTCTTGAACCGGGTGAAAGACAAATACTCAAGACAACCCATAAATACCACCGATGGAGTAAAAATTGAGTTTGACAAAGAATGGGTGCATCTCAGAAAGTCTAACACTGAACCAATTATCCGCATTTATGCTGAATCTTCACTTTTAGCAACTGCAGATAATCTAGCCAATAAAATTATTTCCGACATTAAGGAAATAATCACTACAAAGGTGGAATAACATAAACAATAACCCAACAAATAATTCAAACAACAATGAGAGTTTATCTGGATAATGCTGCCACCACTCCGGTTGATGTGCAGGTATTCGAGGCCATGAAACCGTATTTTACGAGTATCTTTGGCAACCCATCTTCAATTCATACCCACGGCAGAGAAGCGAAGGCCGCCATTGAAAAAAGCCGTAAAACCATAGCCGACCTGCTAAATACCACACCATCTGAGATTTTTTTTACATCAGGTGGCACAGAAGCCGACAATACTGCCATCAGATGTTCTGTCGAAACGCTAGACATACAACATTGTATCACTTCCCGCGTAGAGCATCATGCCGTACTGCATACCATGGAACATCTCGAAAAACAGGGAAAAGTCAAGTTGAGTTACGTTAATCTTCTGGAAGAAGGTTATATCGACTTCAATCATCTGGAGCAACTACTTCAACAAAACAGCAAGTCCCTCGTTTCGTTGATGCATGCCAATAATGAAATAGCCAACATAACCGATATTGCCGCAGTTAGTGAATTATGTAAAGAATATGGGGCTGTTTTTCATTCAGACACCGTACAAACCATGGGTCATTATGTCCATGACCTTCAGCAATTAAACATCCAGTGTATTGTAGGATCAGCCCATAAATTTCACGGGCCGAAAGGAGTTGGGTTTTTGTATGTCAACAGAGACCATAAAATACATCCCTTCATTTATGGAGGGGCTCAGGAAAGAAATATGCGGGGCGGGACGGAAAATGTTTGCGGTATCATTGGGCTGGTCAGGGCCATGGAGGTGGCTTATGAGAACATGGACCAGCACAGAAAACACATTCAAGGCCTTAAAACAAGAATGATAAGATCACTGAAAGAAGCCATACCGGGGATTGGCTTTAACGGTGGTTGTGAAAGTGACAAAAGCCTATACACAGTATTGAACGTATGTCTTCCTGAATCAGGGGACAATGAAATGTTATTATTTAACCTGGATATTAACAAAATAAGTGCTTCGGGTGGTAGTGCTTGTTCCAGTGGCAGCAACGCAGGGTCACATGTTCTAACAGCTTTGAAAACTGATCCGAACAGAGGTGCCATAAGGTTTTCATTCAGTAAGTATAATACTGCTGAAGAAATCGATTATACCGTAGAAAAACTTGCGGAGTTCTACAAGGTTAATGTGTAAATATTGGTGGACACAGGAGAACTACTATGAGGTTACTACCTCCGTCTCATTTTGAATGACTAAAGATTTCAGGCATTCAATCCAAAGCGGATGGTCATTCAGGCTTTCTACTAACTGCCAGTGCTCCCCGCCTTCTTCCATGAATATTTCCTTAAACTCATCGCCCACCTCTATGGTGGTTTCCAGGCAATCTGCAATAAAGGCTGGCGAAAAGGCCAGCACCTTTTTTTTCCCTTCCCTGGGTAGTTGCTTGATTATGTCATCCGTATAGGGCTGTATCCAGGGGTCTTTACCCAGCCTGGATTGAAAAGAAACCGTATACCGGCTCTCATCCAAATCCAGTTTTTCAGCCAGGAGCCTGGAAGTATGAAAGCATTGGGCCCGGTAACAAAACTGGTTTTTTTTGTGATAAACGCTACAGCAATCCGCCAGTCGGCAATAATTGTCTACAGAGCCTTTTTTTATTTGCCTCTCGGGGATTCCATGATAGCTGAAAATAACATGATCATAGTCGGTTTGATCCATGTATTTTTTGCCAATTGCGGCAAAGGCGCTTATGAATAAATCATTATTGACAAAGTTACTTACAAACCTGAGATTTGGAATTATTTGCCATTCTTTACTTATTTCCATCACCTTGTCGATCACTGAGCCTGTAGTAGCTGAAGCATATTGGGGGAAAAGAGGAATAATGATGATTTCACCTACTTGCCGGTTCATTAAGTTTAACAGACCATCTTTAATCGAAGGTTTTTGATAACGCATGGCCAATTCAACTATATATTGATTACCCAGCGCCTCCTGAAGCAGTTTTTGGACATCTTCACCATAAAACAATAAAGGAGAACCGCGCTCCTCCCACAGTTCCTTATATACTTTGGCCGATTTGGGGGCACGGAAAGGGGCAATGATCAGATTTACCAACATCCAGCGGGTGATAAAAGGGATGTCAATTACCCTCTTATCCATTAAAAACTCCCTGAGATACTTTCTGACATCTTTTGTTTCCGGGCTATCGGGTGTTCCCAGGTTTACCAACAAAACTCCTGTTTTTCCTTTAGCTTTATTCATGGCATTTTTGTAATAGTCAAAGCGTGCACTTCAAAATTATTCTTTTATTATTAACCGATAACTCATAAGACAAAATAATTTGAGATTTTGTTCATCTTTGGGATCGATTTTCTTTCGATTATTGTTAAATTATCATTATTCAAAAAACAATTTAAAAATTAAAAATATGGCTAAAGCAATTTGGAATGGGGTGGTGCTCGCTGAGAGTGATGATGTAGTAGAAGTGGAAGGAAACAAATACTTTCCACCCGGATCAATCAATAAGGAATATTTTAAGGGTAGCGATAATCATACTACCTGTCCCTGGAAGGGAATGGCAAGTTATTACAATATTGAGGTCAATGGGGATGTTAACCCCGATGCGGCCTGGTATTATCCCGAAGCCAAACATGCCGCAAAGCAAATAGAAAATTACGTAGCGTTTTGGAATGGTGTAGAGGTGACAGACTAGCACCAGCTTAGCTTAAAAAAACAATAAAAAGGCCATATCTTAAACAATATGGCCACTTTGTCGCTCACTGGATTTGGTTATCCACCGAATCCTCCTTGAAACATCTGGCCCAGATCTTTTTTCTGCATATGGCTTGGTATAGCAAACAAATCTTCGCCTAAAGCCTTTTTTTCAACACTTTCAATTATCGTATCACTTGTTGCTTTACCACCTTCAAAAGTGGTAACTTTAACAGGTACACCTGAGTTGAAGGCAGGGTTGTCGCCCGTAAGCGCCATAAAACCGGTATCACTTCCCATGTTAAACTGATCGCTGATATCCGCCAGATGTTTTCTAAAAAACTGCATCAGCTTTTCCATGGCTGTAAAATCTGCCTTTGACACGCCCAAAGTCCTGTAAGAGGCAATATAGAGTTCACTCACCTTATTTCCATTCTCCAAAGCCAAATATTTACTGCTTGTCCAGCCATTGATGGTTTTCGATCCATCTTTTTGATAGGTAGTAGTCACTTTTTTACCATTTTTACCCGGAAAGTTTTTATCCATCATCTTTTTTTGCTCGTCGGTCATATTAGCCTTCATTTGTTCCATCATAGCCCTGACGCTTTCTAACTGTTGCTTTATCATGGCCATTTGTGCTTCATCAATGACGATATACTCCTTTGAATTGAGGAAAACCACCATTTCGTTTTTGTTACCATAAAAGATTACGGTAGTGGACTTTCCATTCTGATCTTTTTGTTTGATCATGAGCTTGTCCTGGGTAAAATACATGGTATTGTTCCCCAGTTTTGTTTTTTCCCCGGAACTTTTATCAATCGTGTAATTCGTAGACTTTACCACTATGCCATTGTCGGCATCTGCCTGAGCGGCTAATCCAAAACTGATAAAAATTATGAAAGTAATTTTTGAAAAGAAGGTTAAATATCTCATTATGTACTAATTTTAATTTTCCTTATAAATTAATAAAGATAGGAAAAATCCTAATTTAAACCACTTAACTACAATTTATTATTCTAACGGTCATGCTAAAATTTGAAGAAGAAAATATTGACACGCCCACATTAATTGTTGATCAAAGGGTGTGCCAGAGAAATATTCAAAGGATGGTGAAAAAGGCTGAGGATCACCATGTGCATTTGCGCCCCCACTTCAAAACGCACCAGTCGGCAGTTGTAGGCGGTTGGTACAAAGCAGCCGGCATACGCTCAATTACGGTTTCGTCTTTAGACATGGCCACTTATTTTTCGCAGCATGGTTGGGATGACATTACCGTAGCCTTCTCTTTAAATATGAGGGAGATGGACAAGGTGAACAACCTCGCGGCAAAAATCAGTTTAAACATTCTGGTTGAGTCAACCGCCCATATAGGAGCCCTGGAAAAAGCTTTGGTTTTCCCTGTAGGCGTTTTTGTTAAGATTGATACAGGATATCATCGTACTGGAATTGAAGCAGGAGATATCGAACGGATAAACCAACTTGCCAATACCTTGATAACTGTTGATAAAGTACGGTTTAAGGGGTTTTTAGCCCATGCAGGCCATTCCTATCAAGCAAGTTCGAGAGAAGAAATCCTGGCCATTCACGAGGATACCAGAAGTAAAATGGTAAAGCTGAAATCATACTTCAATGATCTGTATCCCGATCTAATTATATCCATAGGGGATACGCCAAGTATGAGTCTGGCGGAGAACTTTCAGGGTGTTGATGAAATCAGGCCTGGTAATTTTATCTACTATGACCTGGCACAAAAGGGTATTGGGTCCTGTCAGTGGGAAGACATAGCTGTGGTAGTCGCCTGCCCTATTGTAGCTCAACATAAAGAAAGAGGTGAAATTATTATCTACGGGGGGGCGGTGCATTTTTCTAAAGATAGCCTGAAAGACAGCCATGGCCATAACTATTTTGGCAGGGTGGTAACGATGGGCGTTGAAGGGTGGGGACAACCGTTACCCGACTGTTATGTCAAATCCCTGTCGCAGGAACATGGTATTGTCAAAATCAGCCCGACTTTTTGGGAAAATTTTCAAGTCGGCGATCTCATGTATATTGTTCCGGTTCATTCATGCCTCACAGTTGATGTAATTCCGGCGATGATCACTTTTGAAGGGCAGGAAATAGATACCATGAAAGCTTTGGCCTTAAACCGGCATTATGAAGATATCAAAGAATGACAAAAGGCTCGTATTCATTTGCTTAGCAGGCATAAGAATAATTTTATTTGAGTAAAAGATTTTTTATATACTTGTATTGCAAAGCAGAAATTTTGATATTTATCACCCATGAGGATCATCATTGCCGGAGCAGGAGAGGTTGGTTTTCATATTGCCAAACTTCTGGCCTACGAGGAACAGGATATCATTCTTATTGACAAAG
Organism: Cytophagales bacterium; assembly: GCA_022360015.1. GTDB lineage: Bacteria > Bacteroidota > Bacteroidia > Cytophagales > Cyclobacteriaceae > Agaribacillus. The sequence continues at coordinate 44,743 of JAKSDQ010000170.1, read as the reverse complement.
ATAAGGAAAAGCTGGATTACGTGGCCAGCCACCTGGACGTAGCCACTATCAAAGGAAGTTCCACCTCGTTGAAAGTACTACAAGATGCCATGGTTGAAAAGGCGGATTTGGTGATCTGTGCTACTTCCACCGAAGAGACTAACATTGCTACCGCCATTATTGCCAAGAATCTGGGGGCCAAAAAAACCGTATCGAGAATTGAGAACCTTGAATATCTTCAGAGAAAAGATGTACTAAATCTGAAAACCATCGGTATTGATGAGATAATCTCTCCCGAGTCCCTGGCAGCAAAAGAAATTGAACGTTTGCTCAAGGAAGCGGCCCTGACCGACACCTTTGATTTTAGCAGCGGTATGCTTTCGATGATAGGGTTATCGATACAGAAAGATAGCATACTTAACAATAAAACCATCGCGGAAGCATCTTCACTGGATCCCTATCAGAACTTTGTCACAGTGGCCATTTTAAGAAATAACGAGACCATTATCCCCAGGGGTAACAACCGGTTTCAAAAAGACGATCATGCGTATTTTATTGTATGCCCGGATGTTGTTGACAAACTTATTTCCCTTACAGGAAACGAGAGTATACAAATCAAAAATGTAATGATTCTCGGCGGCAGCAAGGTGGGGATCAATGCTGCCAAAAGGCTAAGCAAAAAATACAACGTAAAACTGATTGAAAGGGATAAGGAAAAAGCCTTCGAACTGGCCGACCAGTTAAAGGAAACATTGGTAATCAATGGTGATGGCCGTAACATTGAGTTATTGGAAGATGAAGGAATAGAAGAGATGGACGCTTTTGTAGCTGTTACCGGTAATTCCGAAACAAACATCATTTCTAGTTTGGTGGCCAAAAAACACCATGTAAAAAAAACCATTTCCCTGGTGGAAAATATAGATTATATTCAGATTTCACAAGATATTGGTGTGGATACGATGATCAATAAAAAACTGATTGCCGCCAATTTTATCTTCCGCTATGTCAGAAAAGGTCAGGTATTGTCGCTGACCAGCATTCATGGCGTGGATGCGGAGGTGCTGGAATTTGAGGTGCAGGAAAATTCAAAAATCACCAAGCATGAATTAAAAGATTTAAATTTTCCTGCAGCGGCTGTCATTGGTGGGGTTATCAGGCGTGGTGAAGGATATGTTACCCTGGGAAATTTTCAATTCAAACCTAAAGACCGGGTGGTGGTGCTGGCCCGCTCAAATTGTATTCGTTCAGTGGAAACTTTTTTTAATTAAACCCGCAATATTACCTCCATGACCGGTCTTATCCATATCCTGACCTCGCAATTTTACCAGCTAATCCATGAAATTTAACTTCGGTATAATCATCAATATATTAGGGATTCTCCTGATGATATCAGGAGGTTTTATGTTATTTTGCTTTCCGTTTTCTATCTATTTTTGGGAGGGTGACTGGGTGAACATACTGATTGCCTTTGCCATCACCTTCGTGACAGGCTTTTTGGCCTGGCACCGTACCAAAAACTGGAAAAACCGGGAACTGAAGAAGCGGGATGGTTATTTGATCGTATCATTTGGCTGGTTGATAATGTCCATTTTTGGTAGTTTGCCTTATTTATTGACCGGAACTATTCCAAGCTTCACCGACGCGTTTTTTGAAACCATCTCCGGCTTTACCACCACCGGGGCCTCGATTTTAACAGATATTGAGTCCGTACCTAAAGGGGTACTGCTTTGGAGGAGTTTAACACAATGGATCGGAGGCATGGGTATCATTGTACTGGCGGTAGCAATTCTTCCTATACTGGGCATCGGTGGCATGCAACTTTTTGTGGCCGAGGCGCCTGGCATTTCTCCGGAAAAACTTCAGCCAAGAATCAAGGAAACTGCCAAACGGCTATGGTTGCTGTATTTCGGATTGACGATCGCTGAAATTCTCCTGCTGATGCTTGGCGGGTTAAGCTTCTTTGATGCGCTTAATCATGGTTTAACAACCATGGCCACAGGGGGGTTTTCTACTAAAAACTCCAGCGTAGCAGAATTTTCACCTTATCTGCAATATGTTATTATCATCTTTATGTTCCTTGCCGGAACCAATTTTACACTGACCTACTTTGCTTTGAAGGGAAATTTTTTGAAAGTATGGAGGAATGAAGAGTTCAGAAAATATGTGGGCCTGATTTTTTTTGTAACCCTGGCTACCGCTATTTCTATTTTTGTGGTGACTGATCATGATATGGAAAAGTCTTTCCGTGACGGTCTTTTTCAGGTAGTGGCTATTACCACCACCACGGGATATGTTTCGGCCGATTACACCAATTGGACTCCCTTTTTGACAGTTTTGTTTTTCCTCTTGATGTTCATTGGCGGAATGGCCGGCTCCACCGCCGGTGGTGTTAAAATAGTCCGGCATATCATACTTTTCAAAAACAGTCTCCTCGAGCTGAAAAGGCAGGTTCATCCCTCGGCTGTCATACCGGTGAGATTGAACAGAAAAGCGGTCAATGAACATATCACCTACAACATTCTGGCATTTATAATGATTTATATGTTTATTTTCGGGGCTGGGGTCGTGGTGATGTCTTTGCTGGGTGTGGATTTTATAACTTCTATGGGTTCGGTAGCTACTTCCATAGGGAATATTGGCCCCGGCCTGGGGAGTGTGGGACCTGTAGATAACTTTGCCGCACTACCCGCTGCGGCCAAGTGGTTTCTGGCTTTTCTTATGCTGCTTGGCAGGCTGGAATTGTTTACTTTTTTGATGTTATTTACACCGTATTTCTGGCGAAGGTATTGAATCATCTGCCTGTTACCAGCAATTTTGCTTATATTAATAAGGATAAACCAATTTTTCCCACTCAAAAATGAAAGTTTTCACCAAAAAAAGTCCAAAAGAGGAAAAAAATCCCGACTGGGCACCATGGCGTCAAAAAATGCACGAGATAATTTTTGAGCACTATACCTTTTGGGGGAAAGAGTTTGATGTCATCTTACTATGGGCGATTTTTCTAAGCATTGTTGCTGTAATGCTCGAAAGTGTTGAATCCATCAGGGTGAAGCATGGTGAGCTGTTGCGGTTCATAGAATGGGGCTTTACTATTGCTTTTACACTCGAATATATCGCCAGGATACTCTCGGTTAGAAAACCGATATACTATATCACCAGTTTCTACGGTATTGTAGACCTGCTGGCCATCTTACCTACTTATCTTAGCATATTCTTCGCGGGGGGTCAATATCTTATGGTGATTCGAACTTTCAGATTATTGCGGGTGTTCAGAATATTAAAGCTTGCCAGATTTCTGGGAGAAAGCCGGTTGTTGCAGGCTGCGCTGAAAGCCAGCAGATATAAAATTACTGTTTTTTTTGGCGCGGTTGTAATTATTGTAACGGTAATGGGAACCCTGATGTACCTTGTGGAGGGACCGGAAAACGGTTTCAAAAGTATTCCTGTGAGCGTTTATTGGGCCATCGTTACACTAACCACAGTTGGCTATGGTGATATCGCTCCTCAAACCTTTCTTGGACAGGCATTGGCTTCGATTATTATGCTTCTGGGTTATGCTATCATTGCTGTACCTACAGGAATTGTTACTTCAGAAATAACCCAGGCTTCCATGGAAAAAAGAAAAAACAATGTATGTGACCATTGTTCAGCCGAAGGCCATGACATCGATGCGAAATATTGCAGAAACTGCGGGGCAAAATTCAATAACCCAGAATATCCAGCATAACCTCGTGACTTTGCTCTTTGGAAAACAGCTTACTGGTAATTTCCCCCTTGCTGTTTTTGTTAATAATCACATGTTTGGGCGTGGGAATGAGGCAGTGTTGGATGCCACCGTACCCCCCCAAAGCCTCCTGGTAGGCACCCGTATGAAAAAACCCAATATAGAGTGGCTCTGCATTGGAGATTTTTGGCAGAAAAACCTCTGACGAATGGGCCTCAGCGTTATAATAATCCATACTGTCACACGTAAGTCCGCCAATGTTGACCTTATGATAAGTTTCACGCCATTTATTGACAGGAAGTAAAATGTATTTTTGATTTAGTCCCCAGGAATCGGGTAAGTGGGTAATGAATGAGCCATCGATCATGTACCAAAGCTCTTTTTCATTCTGCAATTTCTGATCCAGGACAGCATAAAGCAACCCTCCGCTTTCCCCAACTGTGTAACTCCCGAACTCTGTCAGAATATCCGGGACAGGCACATGATTTTTATCGCAAATCCACTTGATGTTTTCTATGATCTGATTTACAATGTATTCAAAATCAAAATCAAATTGCAAAGAAAGTTTAATGGGAAAACCGCCACCTATGTCTATGGTATCTAACTCCGGGCAAATCTTCTTTAATTCACAATATTTGTGAATAAACCGGCTAAGTTCACTCCAGTAATAGGCGGTATCTTTTATGCCTGTGTTAATGAAGTAATGCAGTAGTTTTAGCTTTACTTTAGGGTTTGAGGCGATATGGTTTTTGTAAAAATCAGTGATGTCATTGTACCGGATACCTAATCTCGAAGTATAGAACTCAAAATTAGGTTCTTCATCGGAAGCCACCCTTAAGCCCAACTGAAAAGGTTTGTTGACCTGCTCCAAATAGGAAGACAATTCATTCATATTATCGAGTACGGGAATACAATTTTTAAAATTATTGTTAAGCAAATCGATAATGTTCTCTACATACTTGGGTCTTTTAAATCCATTACAGATAATGTAGGTATTCTTTTTCACATGGCCACTTTGTTGCAACTTTTTGATAATCGGGATATCAAAAGCCGAGGAGGTTTCGATATGTATGTCGTTCTTCAAAGCCTCTTTGAGCACAAATGAAAAATGGGAAGACTTGGTACAATAACTGTAGATGTATTTTCCGTCGTACCGGTATTTTTTCATGGCTGATTCAAAAAGCCGCTTGGCATGTTGAATGTTTTGACTGATTTTAGGCAGGTAGGTAAATTTAAGAGGGGTACCATATTTTTTGATAATATCGAGCATGGCAACATCGTGAAAGAACAGGTGGTTTTTCTTGACCTTAAATTCTTTGGTAGGAAAATCAAAGGTTTGTTCAATCAGATCCTGGTAACTTTTCATCATAATAAACGACCGTTTAATTAAATTACCTCATCAGTGGCATGCCGGTACTCCATCCAAAACAATACGGCCATGATCTCCAATATTCAGGAATGAGGCATGCAATTATCTGATAAATTTAAATAGAAATCAACCCCTCCCTCAGTCAAATTATGATTAAACCGGTAGAAATAAAATCAGCAGGATAAGGTAAATAAATTTCCTATGATTAAATTTGACCATTTTTGAAAAATGTGATCATTTTATGATTGAAATTTACATAAACAACGAAACCTCAACATTAAAATCGGTAGTATTGGGTATTGCCGATGAATTTGGTGGTACACCTTCACTGGATACTGCCTACGACCCCAAATCAAAGGAACATATTCGCAATGGGACTTTTCCAAAGGAAGAAGATTTAACCCGGGAAATGACGGGCTTCAGGGAAGTGCTGGAAAGATACCACGTAAAAGTCTACCGTCCCAGTCTTATACCCCATTGTAACCAAATATTTAGCCGGGATATTGGTTTTGTGATCGATGATAAATTTATCAGCCCGAATATTCTGGAAAAGCGTAACAGGGAACTGGAAGGGATCCGGTATATTACAGACATGATCAACCCTCATCAACTATTAAAGACCCCTGAGGATACCAGAATGGAAGGAGGTGATGTAATGCCCTGGAACGAGTTTTTGTTTGTGGGATATTCAAAAGCGGAGGACTTTGACCGGTATGAGGTTAGCAGGACGAATGAAGCAGGCGTGAGTTATCTGCGTGCACAGTTTCCAAACCGGGACGTCAAGGCTTTTGAACTTAACAAATCCGATGTTGACCCTAAAGAAAATGCGCTGCACCTCGATTGCTGTTTTCAACCGATTGGTACCGACCAGGCCATCGTTTACAAAGGTGGCTTTAAGCATGAAGAAGATTTTGAGTTTTTGGTCAGGTATTTTGGCAGGGATCGTATCATTGAAATTGACCGGGGAGAAATGTACCGGATGAATTCCAACGTATTTTCCATTTCTCCTGAGGTGATTGTATCCGCAAAAAGCTTTGTGCGTCTGAATGGAATTTTAAAGGAAAGGGGGTTTCATGTGGAAGAGATCAAGTATTGTGAAACCGCGAAAATGGAAGGGCTTTTACGTTGTTCTACTCTGCCATTGCTCAGAGCATAACTCAAAAATGAAAATGCAGAAACAGATTACTTCTACTTTATTGATGATCCGTCCTGTGCAGTTCAGATTCAATGAACAAACAGCGGTAAACAACTATTACCAAAAAAAAATTGGTAGTCTCAACGCGGAAGAAATCCAGAAAAAAGCGCAAATGGAATTTGATGGGTTTGCAGAGGTTTTGAGGGAGCACGGTATCGATGTAATTGTTGTCGATGACACAGCGATTCCCGATACCCCTGATTCGATCTTTCCCAATAACTGGATATCTTTTCATGAAGACGGCAGGGTGGCTGTTTATCCTATGTATGCTGAAAACAGGCGACTGGAAAGGCGGGAGGATATTCTAGAGATTCTGCGAGATAACTATGCTTTTTCATGGGCTGAAAAGGTCGATTTTACTTTTTACGAAAGTGAGGGTAAATACCTGGAAGGAACGGGAAGCATGATACTGGACAGGGTCAATAAAATTGCTTATGCGGCTCTGTCGCAGCGCACCAATGAAGAGGCTTTGCAGGAGTTTTGCACCAGATTTGACTATAAACCTGTGCTTTTTAAAGCTTACCAGGATGTAGACGGCGATCGTTTGCCCATTTATCATACCAATGTGATGATGTGTGTGGCGGATGAATTTGCTATCTTGTGTGCTGACAGTATTGATGATCGGCAGGAAAGAAAAACAGTGATTGACATGCTGCTGGCAACGGGAAAGGAGGTGATCTATATCAGCGAGGAACAGAAGGAATACTTTGCTGGCAATATGTTACAAGTCTCAAACGCTGCCAATGAGAGATTTTTGGTTATGTCGTCTGCTGCTTACGATTCATTGGGAGAACGGCAAATCGCTGATATTCAAAAGCATTGCCCTATTGTCCATAGCCCTTTGCATACCATTGAGGCCCTTGGAGGGGGCAGCGCACGTTGCATGATGGCCGAAATATTTCTTCCGAAAAAGAAACAATGAAAATAGTATTAAATTGTTTTTTGTATATTGGAGATTCGTAAAGGGTTGCATTTAACCCGAAAATCATGTTTAAACTGTACTACTTGCCGAAAAAGGTTGTTTTTTGCACCAGATTTTTGCCAAAAAACAGAAAGACCTCTTTATAAGGGCAATTATTAATGTGCAAACACTTTTTTCGGGGATTCAGGAGTAGTTTGGATAATATACGTACACTTTACGCTTATTTTTGGATGTTAAATTATTTTCAATAAATTGGTTTTTATTCCGTAAACGAACTTTACTTTTTTCATCTAAAAATTTATTGAAATGAATGAATTTGCTACCATTGATATTGTAGTTTTTGTCGGCTATGCTTTGTTGATTGTCAGCTTGGGACTTTGGGTTTCCAGGGACAAAAAGGGTCACCAGAAGAATGCCGAGGATTACTTTCTTGCAGGTAAATCTTTGCCCTGGTGGGCTATTGGCGCCTCTCTGATCGCTGCCAATATTTCTGCAGAGCAGTTCATAGGCATGTCAGGCTCAGGTTTTGCTATCGGCCTGGCGATTGCCTCGTACGAATGGATGGCAGCACTTACTTTATTGATAGTGGGCAAATATTTTTTACCGATTTTTATTGAGAGAAAGCTCTATACCATCCCTGAATTTGTTGAGCAACGGTACAGCACTAATCTAAAAACGATATTAGCAGTATTCTGGATAGGGCTCTTTGTTTTTGTGAATTTAACTTCTGTACTATACCTGGGGGCTAAAGCACTCGACACTATTTTAGGTGATGGGGACGGAGGAATGCTGGTGGGCAGTATCATTGGCCTGGCACTGTTTGCAGCCGCTTATTCCCTATGGGGTGGCTTATCGGCAGTAGCATGGACTGATGTGGTACAAGTAGTCCTGCTAATATTCGGCGGTTTTATTACCACCTACATTGCGTTAAATCAACTTACACCGGAGGGAGGGTTTTTTAATGGGTTAAGCCATTTAATGGATAAAGTGCCGGAAAAATTTTCGATGATTCTGTCGCAAAGGGAGATTATTACGCCCAATGGAAAGGATGCCTGGCTTGACTTACCGGGATTATCTGTATTGCTAGGGGGGCTTTGGGTAGCTAATCTTTATTATTGGGGCTTTAATCAATACATCATCCAGCGGACTTTGGCTGCCAAAAGTCTGAAAGAATCTCAAAAAGGAATTGCTTTTGCGGCGTTCTTGAAGTTATTAATTCCTTTGATTGTTGTCATTCCCGGTATCACAGCTTATGTAATGAATGTAGATGCCGGCGGTACCCTTACCAATGCCTCAATGGATCCTTCCTTTATTAACCCTGAAGACGGGGCGATTGTAAATGACAATGCCGCACCGTGGTTGATTAAAACTTTTGTTCCGGCAGGGTTGAAAGGACTTGTACTGGCTGCTTTGGCTGCTGCTATTGTCTCTTCACTGGCTTCTATGCTCAATTCTACTGCTACTATATTTACCATGGATATTTACAGGCCTTATATCAACAAAAATGCGACAGACAAGGAGACCGTGAATATTGGACGGGTCACCGCAGCTATTTCGTTGATCATTGCCGCTTCAATTGCCCCGTTGCTGAGAAATCTGGGACAAGCATTCCAATTTATTCAGGAGTATACAGGTGTGGTGAGTCCGGGAATTCTGGCTGTATTTGTAACAGGCCTCTTTTGGAAAAAATCAACCAACAATGCGGCCATATGGGGCGTGATTTTATCTATACCCATTGCCATGTATTTTAAAGTCGCACCCAACGGATGGTCAGATTCGGCTTTGTTTCTGAATCTTCCCTTTATGGATCAAATGTTTTATACTTGTTTACTTTCAATTGCTATTATTCTGATCGTTAGTCAAATTGAAGGCAATGGAAAAGTCAATGAAAAAGCTATTCCGCTAGCGAAAAAGTTATTTGAAACGCCGCCTGCATTTAACATCAGCGCATTTGCTATCATGATACTCCTGGTATTTTTGTATGCATTTTTCTGGTGATAAGCAGGTGGTATTATGAGAAACATTAATATCATTCAATGCTCGTTAAAAAGATTGAAAATAAATTTAGAAGCTTGTATAGCACAGATCCGGTGTTTTTCAGATCACCTGGAAGGGTTAATCTTATCGGTGAACACACCGACTACAACAATGGGTACGTGATGCCCGCGGCCATTGATCGTGAAATGGTTTTTGCCGTAGCCAAAAACCAGCGTGATGTTGGCCGTGTATATAGTCTGAATTTAGATCAATCCTTTGAATTCAATGTTGACAATTTTGAAAAGTCGGCAAAAGACTGGCTCAATTACATCCTTGGTATAGTCAGTGAACTCCGGAAAGATGGATTGATAATCGGTGGCTTCGACTGCGTTTTGGGAAGTGATATTCCAATGAGTGCAGGCATGTCTTCGTCCGTAGCTATGCAATGCGGGGCGGCCTTTTTTTTAAATCATCTTTTTGAACTGGGATTATCCCGCATGCAAATCGCTCAATATGCCTTGAGGGCAGAAAATAGGTATGTGGGTGTTCCCGGTAGCATGCCAGGTCATTTTGTCAATATGTTTGGAAAAACCAACCACTTTGTCAAACTGGATTGCCAGTCGCTCGACCATGAATTTATTGAAATGGATTTGCCCAATTACAGGGTGATACTATTTGACTCGCAGGTAAAGACCAGTCTGGCGGATTCGCAATTAAAACGCCGGAAGAAAGAATGTGAGCAGGGGGTTGCCATCATAAATAAATATTTCCCGGAAGTAAAAAACCTGAGGGACTGTAAACCGGATATGTTGCTGAAATGCCGGGATGAGTTGGGCCCTTTGTTATTTCGGCGCTGTGATTATGTGATCAAAGAAAATATGCGCGTGTTGGAGGGAAGTGAGGACATCAAGAAAAACCGGATGGAGGCTTTCGGAAAAAAAATGTTTGATTCCCATGCGGGGTTAAAAAATGATTATGAGGTAAGTATTGAACCACTGGACTTTTTAATTGAGGAGGTGAAAAAATATAAAAGTGTTTTAGGAGCACGTATGACTGGATTGGGCTTTGGTGGTTCCACGATTAACCTAGTTAAGGATTATGATCGTGAGGAGTTTATCGGCGAGGTGCAAAAACGATATAAGAAATTTTTCCGGAAGGATTTGTTGGTTTATAAAGTTAAAATTACCAAGGCAACGGGTTTGGTGGTTTAACGTGAGTTGGTTCGTATTGGGTTTGAAAGTATGGTGGGCAAGCATCTCGTGGCTGATGCGGAACGTTTTCGGCAGGATTCTTTGTGTCTATTATATAAGTTATTTGTAAATTATGGAATATCAAATGTTTATGAATTAGTTGTTTTTGTTAGATGTTTGGTCAATTGTCTGACCTTGGGGAACTTTGTAGTGAACCATTTTTCACCACAGAGGCACCAAGACACAAAGCTTTGCACCGATAAAATAAAGATACATTGTTAAGTTGCGCAACAGCCACGAGACGCTTGCGCTATCCAATGGCCTTAATGATGAGAGGATGAGATGATTTCATCATCGCTGGCTCAAGGGTTTATACTATAAAATAATTGTCAACTTTCCATTGCCAATTGCCCCTCTATAGCGATTAAATTCGGTGGCGTTTACACCAAATTTTATGGTGACCACTCGGTGTGGAAAATACCTTCCCGATCTATTCTTTCATAAGTGTGAGCGCCAAAGTAATCGCGTTGGGCCTGTACGAGATTGAGTGGCAGGGTTTCACTTATGTAGGCATCAAAATAAGATAACGAGGCACCCAAGGCAGAAACCGGGATGGCCTTGTCGATGGCAAGCTTCAATACGTTTCTTAAACCTCCCTGGGATTGGTCCAGCATTCCGGAAAATTCTTCGTCCAGCAACAGGTTTTTCAAATCAGGCTTTTTATCGAAGGCGGTTCTGATATTTTCCAGCAAAGCGGCGCGGATGATGCATCCCCCCCTCCAGATACGCGCCACCGATTCGATACTTAGTTGATAGCTGTATTCTATCGAAGCCGCTGATAGTTGGGCCAGGCCCTGGGCATAGGTGACGATAAAGGCAGTGTATAGGGCATCTTCCAGCATGGTCACCCATTCTTCGCGGACAGTTGACACAACGTTGCTTTGATTAAACATTTTGCTGGCTTTCACTCTTTCATCTTTCAGGGCCGAGATTCCTCTCATGGTCACCGCGGCATCAATAGTCGGTACAGGAATTCCCAGGTCCATAGCGTTTTGTGAGGTCCATTTTCCTGTCCCTTTTTGCCTGGCTTTATCCAGAATCATGTCTATCAGATCCTCACCGGTGAAAGAATCCTTTTGAGTGAAGATGGCAGCGGTGATTTCTACAAGAAAAGATTTCAGCTTTCCCTCATTCCAGGTCGCAAAGATCTGCCCAATGGCATCATTTTTTAGTCCCAGCCCTTTTTTCATCACATCATATATTTCAGCAATTAGCTGCATCAAGCCGTATTCGATACCATTATGAACCATTTTGACATAGTTGCCGGCGGAAGTATCACCCATGTATGCCACACAGGGCTCCTCATTTATTCTGGCCGCGACCGCTCTGAAAACCGGCTCGATAATCTGATATGCCTCCTTTGAACCCCCTGGCATAATACTTGGCCCGAACCGGGCACCCTCGGCTCCGCCTGAAACCCCTGTGCCTAAAAAGTGAATGCCTTTTGCATGCAGATATTCGCTCCGGCGGTTGGTATCCTGATAAAATGAATTGCCGCCGTCAATGATCAGGTCCCCTTTTTCAAGCAACGGTAAAAGGTCTTCGATGACCACATCTACAATTTTTCCAGCCGGCACTAACAACATGATTTTTCTTGGGGATGCTAATGCTTTCACGAAGACTTCCCTGGAAACAGTCCCTTTTATGGATTTACCTTCCGCTTCGGCTTCCAGAGCATCTACTTTTTTTTGGTCAGTGTCTAACCCAATAGCCCCGTAACCGTGGTCTGCTACGTTCAAAATAAAATTTCTGCCCATTACTCCCAGCCCTATCATGCCAAAATCAAAATTTTCTTTCATGTTAATACCTATTTTAAAAGTTTACCATAATAGTTGCGGCCAGTTAGCACCATTTTCAAGCTTTACATCAATCCGATTTATCCTAAAAAACAGGCTAGATGCGGCAGCCCGACACAGGTCTTTAAATTAGATGAAATCAAATCTATCCCGTTTAAACACTGTCTAAATAATCGATTGTAAAATAAAAAAATTAAAATTCATTACGTAACTTTTGTCGCCCTATGATATTTTTAGGTCTATGGACAGGAGAAAGATATTAGTCTTAGGTATTGGCAATGCGCAACTTGATCTCATAAAATGGAGCAAAGAATATGGGCTCGAAGTGCATGCCTGCAGTTACTCAAAATCCGGCAAAGGGGAGCAATATGTGGATTACTTTGAATTAATTGATATAAAAGATGCGGACAGGGTACTCCAATATGTGAAGGCCAATAACATTGATCTGATTTATTCCATCGGTTCGGATGTGGCTATGCCGACGATAGCATTCGTTGCCGAGGAACAGGGGCTTTTTAGTTTTATCAGTCAAAAAACTGCCAATGTTTGTCAGAATAAAGCCATACTCAGGGAATCACTCGGATCAGATTTCAGCTATAACATACCGTTCCGTAAAGGAAAGCATCTGACCGAACTGGAATCATGGGATACCTACCCCGCCATGATAAAGCCCGTCGACAGCCAGGGTCAGCGAGGCATTTATCAAGTGGGATCATTTGATGAGGTGAAAGCCAATTTTCAAAAATCAATGGAATTTTCTTCGAGCCATGAGGTGATTATTGAAAAATATCTGGAAGGTGACGAAATCTCTATCAATGCTTATATCGTTAATAAAGAGATAACGTTTTTCTACCTGTCAGACAGGATTAGTCATAAAGAATATCCCGGAGGAATTATCAAGGAGCACCTGTATCCATCAAAATACGCGTACATGGAAGAATCTTTGAAAACACTGGTATCAAAAACCGTTGACAAACTGGATATTTCCAATGGGCCAGTATATTTTCAGATAAGCATTTACCGTGAGACACCTTATATCATAGAAGTTACTCCCCGGTTTGATGGTTGCCACATATGGAGGTTAATCAAGATGACCAAAGGCATTGACCTGCTGGAAATAACCATGTCCCATTTGCTAACGCGACATGTCGATCCTTCAAGCTTCACGGCGGTAAAGGGTACAAATGGCCAGGCCTTCATACTCAGGTTTTTGTCGCAGCCACCCTTAAGTACCGTAGACTATTCAGACAGTAAACCGGTATCCGGCCACCTGTACCAGGAGTTTTATTACACGGAAGGCAAAACCGTTCCAACAATGAACGGTTTTATAGAAAAGACCGGTTACTATATTGACTTTGCAGAAAGGTGAAGTCTGAAAAACGGCCATAACTAACAACCTGTAAAATGAAAAAAACTGATCCCCACATTATCGTGATCTTTGGAGCATCCGGAGATTTAACGGTAAGAAAGTTAATACCGGCCTTGTTCAATTTGCACTGCCGTGGATTTTTGCCTTCTTGTTTTGCGGTATTGGGCCTGGGCAGAACGCAGTACACCAATGATTCTTACCGGAAAAAGGTGGTGGATGATAATCCTCATTTAATGAAAAATGAAAAAGCCAGTCATGATAATATGGCGGGTTTTGCCCGGCACATTTACTATCAGACTATGGACTCTCAGAAAGAAAGTGACTATGCTATCTTAAAAGAAAGGCTTGCGGCGACTAATGAGAAATGTGCCACACAGGAAAATTATCTTTTTTATTTATCCACGCCTCCGAGCCTTTACCAGCCCATTGCAGGTAACCTGGCGAAAGTGGCTTTAAACAAGGAGGGAAAAGGATGGAAGCGGCTGATTGTTGAAAAACCTTTTGGTTATGACTTAGACTCGGCCAGGGGATTAAATCGTGATTTGTTGTCCTCCTTTACGGAAAACCAGGTTTACCGTATCGACCATTACCTTGGCAAAGAAACAGTGCAAAATGTTTTGGTTACGCGCTTTGCCAACAGCACTTTTGAGCCTATATGGAATCGCAACTACATTCATCACGTTGAAATAACAGCCGCCGAAAGCGTTGGTGTAGAGAAAAGAGGGGGGTATTACGATAGTTCGGGGGCGCTAAGAGATATGGTGCAAAATCATTTGCTTCAGCTTGTCGCGTTGGTAGCCATGGAACCCCCGAACCAATCCAGTGCTGCTGCTATCAGGGATGAAAAGCTTAAGCTGTTTCAATCCCTGCGTCCGTTAACTTTTGACGATATCAGAAAAAATGTCATAAGGGGGCAGTATGTGGGTTCAAGGATCAATGGAACGTTTTTTCCGGGATACCGGGAAGAAGAAGGTGTGGATCCGCAGTCGAAAACTGAAACCTATGCCGCATTAAAATTTTTCATTGATAACTGGCGATGGGCTGATGTCCCATTTTATGTTAGAACCGGAAAAAAACTTCCCACCAGAGTTACAGAAATAGTGGTGCATTTTAAACCCACCCACCATCGTTTATTCACTTTCACCAATGACCATATAAACTCAGGAAATACCCTGGTAATACGAATTCAACCCAACGAAGGCATTCTGCTGAAATTCGGAGTTAAAATTCCTGGCGAGGGATTCCGTGTAACCAATACCAATATGGATTTTCATTATGATAAACTAAACGACTCCTATCTGCCCGATGCTTATGAACGGCTGCTGCTGGACTGCATACTGGGAGATGCGACACTTTATTCACGCGGAGATTCGGTGGAGGCCGCCTGGGCCTTTGTCGATCCAATTTTAAAGGCCTGGCAGGCGTCAGATGGTATGAAGATTTTTGGATATCCTGTTGGGACCTGGGGCCCAGAGCATGCCGATCAATTGATTGAAGGAGAAAACTTTACCTGGCGCTATCCCTGCAAGAACCTGGTTGGTGACGGGGCTTATTGTGAATTATAACGACATGGAACCGGTGCCTGAAATACTGATTTTTGATGACCCATACTCCCTGGCAGCAGGCTTTGCTGAGTGGTTTCATGATTTCACAAGTGAAAAATCTATCGTCAATGTGGCTTTGTCGGGAGGAAGTACCCCAAAGTTGTTTTTCGAGATCCTCAGCAAGCAATACAGCCACAAGATCGACTGGTCTAAAATACATTTCTTTTGGGGAGACGAGCGGTGTGTGCCCCCGGATCATGAGGAGAGTAACTTTCTCATGACCCGTCAGAACTTGTTGGATAGGGTCAACATACCAGCACACCATATTTATAGAATACATGGAGAATCATCCCCGAAAGCCGAGGCGGAGCGATATGGTGATTTGATGAAGCATTTGTTACCGCAAACCGGAAATTTTCCAGCATTTGATCTGGTCATTTTGGGTTTAGGTACCGACGGGCACACGGCTTCCATATTTCCAGGACAAATGCATTTATTGAAAAGTGATCGATTTTGCGAGGTGGCCAGGCATCCCGAAAGCGGCCAGCAAAGAATCACCCTAACGGGTACTGTTATCAACAATGCCACTAACATTTGTTTCCTGGTAGCTGGCGATGGAAAATCGGAGGTCGTGGCGGAGATTTTGAATAATACAGGGAATTGGGAAAAGTATCCTGCCGCCTATGTACAGCCAAATGCCGGAGTACCTGGGTCACTTCGCTGGTTTTTGGATCGCGCTGCTGCAGGAGGCTTACGTGAGTAGTGTCTTAACCAGTCCCCGGCAGCCAACAAAATCAGGCATTTGTGAAATCATGCTATCAGTATAATCCTAAAAAGATTTAAGTTATGAAAAGAAGGACAGCACTTAAACAACTCGCCGGGTTGGGAGCTATTGGATTGCGCTTTAGTCATCCACTTAATTTTAACGATACCATTAAAACGCGGATAATTCCAGCCAGTGGAGAAGAGCTTCCTATGGTAGGATTGGGAACCTGGCGAACTTTTGATGTAGGCAGTTCTGAAGCAGAGCGGGCGCCTCTAGTAAATGTGCTAAAGACACTGACAGGTCAAGGTGGCAGCGTGGTTGACTCTTCGCCCATGTATGGCCGGTCTGAAGGAGTGGTTGGTGATTTGGCATCGCAGCTAGGGATTGTCTCAAAGTTATTTATGTCCACCAAGGTCTGGACCAGCGGTAAGCAGGCTGGTATCGAACAAATGGAAACATCTATGCGCCGTATGAAAAAATCGCGGATGGACCTGATGCAGATTCATAACCTTGTGGATTGGCAAACCCATATGCAGACATTAAGGGACTGGAGAGAACAGGGTAAAATCAGATACATTGGCATTACCCATTATATGGAAAGCGCCTATGACAACATGGAAAGGATCATGAAAAACTATCCCATAGATTTCATCCAGTTAAATTATTCCATTATTAGCCGTACTGCCGAAAAAAGCATCCTACCACTGGCTAAGGATAGCGGTATAGCCGTCTTGATTAACCGGCCCTATGAAGGTGGCTCCCTTTTTGCCAAAATCAAAGGCAAGACCCTGCCTGAGTGGGCCGGTGACTTTGACTGTCAAAGCTGGGGACAGTTTTTTCTGAAATTTATCTTGTCCAACCATGCGGTGACCTGCGTTATTCCCGGCACCTCCAAGCCTCACCATATGGCCGACAACCTCGGGGCGGGCATGGGTATTCTTCCCAATCAAGTGATGAGAGAAAAGATGACTGGATATGTTGAAAACCTCTAGGTTCCTGCCTACGCAATTTTACTTTGCTTCAATAGATTAAGGCAGAATTGGTCTTCAGCTAATTTTGTATTATTTGTAGGCAAAGAACTCCCACCATTCATCGAGTCTATTAAATGTTGTGACAATATTAATAAACATTTATATATTTAGACATGGCGTTCTACACGTTGGACGAAGCAATACAAATTCTTTTTGGTGATAGGGAATACTACTCCTCACCTTCCAAGTCTGATCGGATTAAAATGAGAAATTTTAAGATTAGATTTAAAAACGATCCCCTAAACATTGACACAAAGATCAACCTTATCAGACCGTATGGTGGGAAAGTTAACAATAACATTACGGTTGAGTTTTAATGCGTAAAATCTTTTTAACATGCCAGCAAAACATATTTTTCTTTTAACTCATTCATTATAAATTTCTAATGCCTGGTAAAGTTTAATTTTGATGAAAGCTTTTACCACGCCTGTGTTAAATCTTTTTTGATTCTTTTAATCCCCCGGACTGTTCCGCTAATTTAAAATAACTTGTTTCGCTCATAAATTTTCTATATTTACCGGATGTCCAAGATTTATGCATTAGATGAGGCGATTAATAGGATATTCGATGACAGGGATTATTATCTGTCTTTGAATGAAATTGATCGGGCGAAAATGAGAGTTTATAAACAGCGATTCTTGAGTAAGGCTTTAAGTTTGGATGGCAAAATATCTTTGGTTAAAAAATATGGGGCGGAAGTGACTGTTGATATCCGGGTAAAGTTCAAATAATTTTTTTCGAAAAATGAAACAAATTGTTACAGAATTAATATATTCAATTAATACAACGCAAAGCTAAATTTTTTTAACCGAAAATGAAATATTTTGTTTCATAAGAACTATTTTTTTACTCAAATAAAAACAAAATGAAAACTTACAAAATTACAGTTTACTTTAACGATGCGTTGCTGTTTACCACCGATGGTAACAACATCAACAACAAAAAAACCTTGAACCAGGTCATGGATATTTAAAAGGAAATTTTTCCTTTTAAGGATGGATTTGATCACCAGGTAATTGAACACAAGTTTCGGGAAAGAAATTTGACTTTATCATTTGTTTTACCAGAATAATTCTTAAATTTCGGCACCTGAATTAAGCAGTATAAGACAACAGTAAGAGCGAAAGAAGTTTTTGTAATCTTCAAACCTATCCCCCTTTAATTTTTTTGTGTAGTAGCGTGACCGGAGTTATGCTAATTTTTTAAAAAAGTCATCTAATTAAACAACTAAAAAAAATTGCCGACGTTAAAGATAGTGAGAGGTATAAAGATTGATTGTTATTATGGCGATCACCCTCCGCCCCATGTTCACGCCATTTATGGTGAATTTGAGGCTTTAATTGAAATTGATTATTTGTCAATATATGGAGGATATTTGCCTTGCAGACAGGAAAAAATAGCGATCAGCTTTGTTAAAGAAAACCAGGAAAAACTGTTGACTATTTTTAACAAAATGAACCCCAGAAAATATAGAAAATGAGACGCATACCAAGAATATTAAAAATAATTGAAGTCAGGTTTCCAAACATCACCTGCGCCTTTAATACTTCAGATTACAGACGTATTAATATGGTTTTACTTTTTGAAAAAATTGGAATTCAGGAAGATGATTTTGGGTATCAGATCATAAAAAACAGGGAGCTATTCAATGCAGTTTCTCTGGAGAATAACTCACTTGCCTGGAAAGATTTAAAGGATGTTGTAAAGCTTTCAGAAAATGAACAATTCGAAACATTCTTTCATCTGGATCCCGTGGTAATATACAATAGCAGTGTTGTGGATCAAAAATTTTCATCCGGATTTAACCTTGGCAAAAAGATAAAAAGTATAAGAAAACGATCCAGACTCACCCAAGAGACCGTGGCAGAAAATATAGGTTCCAATAAACAATACATTTCAAAAATCGAAAATAATAAGGCAGATCTTGAATTTAGAACACTTAGAAAGATTTTCGAATTAGGCCTTAATAAAAATGTTTTTGTTTCACACTATGAAAAAGATAATTTCCTTAAAGATCATTCCAATTCTATTCTATCTTTTGAATTTATAGATTGGGCCATTGCCAATAAACATGAATTAACATTGATTGAAGGGATCGATGAAAAAGTCCGGAAATATTTAGAGGAGGCAAACATTAAAACAACCCTGGATTTAGCAAAAGTTGAATTTCCGGTGTTGTTTAGCATTCTGACCACTACGAAGTCTATCGGTTTTTTTTATCATCCTGAATTGTGGCCAATTCAGGCTAAATTCATGGCTTCAGGAGATTGGCTGAACCTGATTCATCTTCAACGAACGATCAACTCAGGAAGTAACGGTAAAAGGGGGTGCTCCAAGATTGAAGAATTTGCCAAAAAAGAGATAGACCAGAACATCTTCGAGGTGGATTAAATTGGAGCGTCATTGCCATAGATTTAAAGGTTTTTACTAAACCCGGGCGTCAATCCTCTTTTCCACGGCGCCAAATGTTTTCTTCAATGCTCTCCTTAATAACTGCATCTCCGAAGGTTTTGCCTATAGGTATTTTATCTTTGTCGAGGTTACCATTGCGTTATAATTCAGAAACCTTACTGATGACGAAACCTTTGGAAATTCATTGGCCAAAGCTGGCGCATTGGCGTTTTAAGTGTGCGCAGTATGAGTGATTAGAGCGTCAGTTTGTGTTTTTTCAGTAATCCTGAGAATGTTTTCCATCCCGGTGTGAAACCGGTCATACGGTAATTCCTCTTTTAAATACAGCCATATAATTACACAACATATCATGCCGAGGGGCAACCCGAATATGTTAATAAATGCATGGAATTTATGCCTATTTAAATTACGGATGGCGATTTTTAAATGGTTTTTGAGTATTACAAAGCCTTTTCCGAAAAGGGTGGATAAATTTTTTCTAAATAAAATCTGATAGACCAACGGTTTAAAAAAGTAGATGATCAGATAGCCTTAAAAAATAATAGTATTTATATAAGTACTTATATAAATTTATTATATTTATATACCGTTTGGCAGCCAGACCTGATCATTCTGCCAGCGGGCCGGGAGATTTGTAAAGGAACCAAAAAAGTATAGCGTTATGATTGAAATGATTAATACCAAAGAGAAAATCATCCATTATTTGCATAATAACAATATCAGTTTTTGGAAATTGGATCATCCCCCTGCGGCGAGTGCAGAGGATTATCATCGTACACTTGGCACAAGATATGAACAGCAGGCGAAGGCTTTATTATTAAGATACAGAAGCCATGGGCAAAAGGGTTTTGTTGTAGTGACTATACAGGCACAGAAAAAAGCCAACCTCGCTCTATTGGCCGGAAAAATCGGAGCCAGTACCATTAGACTTGCCACGCTGGTACAACTCAAAGAAGTCACCGGCTGCAGTTTCGGAGAGCTGCCACCGATCGGAGGACTTTTTGGCTTACAATTATTGATGGATAAGGACTTGTTATCACAAGATATGATTTATTTTAATGCAGGGGATCTTTCGTTTTCCGTTGCAATGGCCCCCGGAGCTTTGCAAAGGTTAGAAAAACCCCTATTATTTTAATCCTGAATATACTTCTATGCAAGACTTTTATGAAGAGGTGGGCAAACTGGCCCTAGGTAGCCGGTTGCGCAGGTTAAGTGAAAACATGCTGTCACAGGCAAAAGAAATTTACAAAGATTATGGCGTTACCCTTGAACCGAGGTGGTTTCCGGTATTTTATTTATTATCTCATGAAAGCGGTTTGACCATCACTGAGTTGGCGGTAAAAATTAATCACTCCCATGCTTCGGTGAGTCAAATTGTTAAGGAAATGAAAAACAGGGGACTCATCACTATTAGTAAAGATCAAATGGATGGTAGAAAGTCCATCATTGCGCTGTCGGAGGAGGGAAAAAGTAAAAGTGATCAAATGCGCCAGGTTTATCCAGATGTTTCAAAGGCGGTAGAAAATCTTTTGCGGGATACCAATCATGATGTGTGGGAGGGGATCAACGAATTGGAATATACTTTAGCCCGGAAGAGTTTGTATGACAGGGTGAAGGAGGTGAGGAAGGAAAGGGAAGCCGAAAGCGTTGAAATTATCGATTATGCCCCTGAACATCGGGCGATGTTTAAGGAACTCAATTACCAATGGATCAATAAGTACTTTAAGGTAGAAGAAGCAGATGTACGATCACTGGAATACCCTGAGGAAGATATTCTTAAAAAAGGGGGAAGGATCTTTATGGCTTCGTACGATGGTACTGTTGTAGGAACAGTAGCTATGAAAAAACTCAGCGAAGATACCTATGAATTGGCAAAAATGGCAGTAGCTGAAGAAGCCAGAGGCCGGAACATCGGATGGTTACTGGGTAAGAAAGTTGTAGATGAGGCGAAAGCAGTGGGGGCAAAAAGGGTTTACATTGAAAGCAACACCAAGTTAAAACCTGCGATCAACCTGTACCATAAATTAGGTTTTAAGAAAGTTAAAGGCCCGCATTCTCCTTATGAAAGGTGCAATATTCAATTAGCATTGGAAATTGTATGAGATGTATACATCTCCCACTTTCACATTTAATTATCCAGGTTTGGTACTCCTGCTGCCCATAGCAAGTTGACCCTGGCTTTTTCGTACTCAGTTCTTAACTTTAACAGCTTTGAACGGGCCTGGATCAATGCATCCTGTTGAAAATTTATCCGGAACAGGTCACTTTCCCCGTTTTCGAGGTTGAAAAGCTCTGCCTGCAGCAATCTTTGATAGTTATCTACCGCAATTCTTTGTTGCTGAATAATAGTTGAGGTATTAGTCAGCAAAGCATAAAAACCGTTTACCTCATTCAGTATTTCCTTCCTTCGGAAATTTAGATCATACTGGGTTTCCAGAATTTTGATATTGGTTTTTTGCAGCTTTGCCCTTTCTTTTCTCAGCAGCAGTGGGAAACTAAATGTCATTCCAAACTTGTAATTATCGTCAAGGATAATATCCGGAGACTCACCATTGTGATTAAGCGGTCTGTCGATCAGATTATAGTTTAAATCAAGTTGGGGTTTGAGATTTTCTTTATTGAGCCTGTTGTCAACCGCCAATTGTTCAATTTTGGTACTCAGTTTTACCAATTCAGGATGATTGTTCCGGGCAAGGTTAAGCAGCGTCTCCAAATCCTGTTGATTGGGAACAATCAGCAAGGAGTCTGCCAGTGCCGGTCCGGTATCAGGCGTTAACTCCAGTGGTTCTTCGTTATCTCCCCAAAGGTGGTTTGACAAAATTAATCCACTTCTAAGAAAGTTGACAGTGGCTTCCTGCGCTTCGATGGTTCTGTTCTGCAGGGTTATTTGTGCCTGCACCGTATCAACAACTGCTGCTTCCCCAAATTCAAAATTCAATTTTACCCTGTCAAATATTTGTTGGGCAATAACGATACTACTTTGTAAAAGCAGGTAATTATAGTAGTCGAAATACCAGTTCCAATAATCTTTACTAGCCTCAAGTAATATTTTATTGACCATTTTAATTTGTTCTGCTTCAAGAATATCCTGAAACAGAATAGCTTGCTTCACCGTAGCCCTTCGGTTATCGATAATCAGCCCTTTACCTACCGGTAAGCTAACCCCAGTGGTTACCTGCCAGAAATCATTGCTTTCAGGTATAACATTTTCGGGATTAAGGTAAACACCTCTGTTCCGGTCTACGCTGACCTTCGGGTCTATTGGAAACCATATGGGTACTTTGAGGGTGGTATTCCACATATTGTAATACTCGGTGTCGTTAAACTCCTTAATGTCCCAGGCGGCTTCCAGCTTTGGATCAAAAGATCCTCTCGCCAACCTTATTTCCTGTCTTGCAGTTTCTTCCAGCAGGGCAGCCTGCTTGACGATGGGATGGTTGGCGAAAATGATCGTATACAAATCATTAATACTGAAAGTCTTCACTGTGTCAGGGAGTGCCAGCACCGTGTCTATAGAAAAAAACTCCAGATCCTGGCTTTGTACAGGCCTGGAATAAAACAAAAGGGATAATGTCAATACCGGAATGACCAGCCTTTTTATCATTTTTTAGCCTCCTTTTCTTTCCCGGCCAAGGTTTCTTCCTGCGAAGGTTCTTCGTAAAGGCTAGGGGGAAATCCGTTCAATTGTCGCCAGATTTCATACCAGATTGGCACATTTTCCAACATCACCCATCCTTTGGTTCCTGAACCTATTCTAAGCTGGGCCGGCCATTCTTCATCATTGGGGTCAGGTGTTACCAGGATCCTGAATTCACCTCCTGTGCTGTTCACATAGTCGATCACCTGCACAATTCCACCAAAAGTTCCTACTGAGACACTGGGCCATCCTGAAAACTGCAGAGCGGGCCAGCCATCAAACAGGATTCTCACCTTCCGGCCTTTGGAAAGCAGCGGTACATCCATGGCCTTAACGTACATTTCAACTGCTATATCAGGCGTAGATGGCATGATCGTGGCTACTGCCTCACCTTCCTTGATGGTTTCTCCCAATCCGGCCTTCATGGCCCTCACCAGGAAGCCGCTTTGAGGAGCGATTAGCTGGTATTGTTGATTTCTTATCTCCATATTGGCATATTCGTTTCTCATTTTGGCAAGGCTTCCCTGCCCATCATACAACTCGGCCAATGTTGCGTTCAGATCGGATCTGGCTTTACTGATTTTGTCGGCATATTCGGCATTTACACCAGTAATTTGTACACGGGCATTAATTAGCTCAGCTTTAGCCTCAAGAAACTTGTTTTCAGCGGAAATCCGCTTCATTTTACTTTCCTGAAATTTTGATTCAATGTCCTGAAATTTAGTGAGGGCGATGTTACCAGCATCATACAGATTCTTGTTTCGTTCATATTGATTGTGAAAGTTTTTAAACCTGATCTTCTCCGCCTCATAGTCTACACTATCGCTGGTAAGCTTGAGCCGTGCCTGCAAAAATTTGTTTTCGGCTTGTTCAACTTTCACCTCGAGGGCTTCGTTAAGGGCCCTGATCTGATCCTGTAGAGCTTCCACTTTTTCGCCTTTTGAGTCGATACTTGATTGTTTCGCATTTATTTGCTCCTTAAGACGCAGCAACAATTCCGGATCAAAAAATTTATCTTTTACTTCGGCCAGCGTCAAAATAGTATCCCCCTGCCGCACGAATTGCCCTTCACGTATTTTCCAGTTAGCAATTCTACCTGCTATAGCTGATTCTACCGTTTGAGGCCGGTCCTGTGGTGTAAAAGCCGTGACAAGCCCTGTGCCTCTGATGTTTTGTTGCCAGGGTAAGAAGAGAAAAAGAAAGAAAAGAAACCCTACCATCAGCAACAACCTGGCCAGAATTCTGCCTGCACCCGGAGTTTTCAGCGTTTTCAGCACATAGTATTTCTCCTGGTCAGTATCTTTTTTTATATTCGGTTGGGATATATTCAGCATGTTTTTAAAGTTTCTATTCAGATATAAAGTTCGTTATTGCATTGTTCTTTAGCAATTCTTCATACGGGCCGTGTGCCTTTATGTTTCCGCCTTCCATAACCACTACCGTATCACAGGCTGCCATAATGATGGGGTCATTGGAAATGGCCAAAAGTGTCCAGTTATGTTCTTTTTTGGTCAAAAGGCTGATGAGTTCCAGTTTATCTGGCTTCTGAAAAGGCACAAAATAATCATTCAAAATAAGTAATTTTGGCTTTTTTGCCAGACATCTGGCCAGAATAAGCCTGTTAATGAATGAACTGGAGAATCCCTTTCCACCACTGACAATGTGGGTGTTCAGTCCTTCAGGCATTTGATTAATAACCTCATCAAGCCCTACCATCCTGATAGATTCTATAGCCCGTTCAGCTTCCGCATGAGGCTTTCCTACCAGGATGTTTTCCAGTATGGTGCCGTCAAATATGTCCTCCTGTGATACATTTTTCCCTATCAAGTCCCTTAAATTGTTCAAATCAAGATCCCGCAATGAGATATTGTTAATTGTCACAATTCCCTCATATCCATAATGAAGCCCCGACAGCGTATTGGTCAGCGTGGTTTTCCCGGATTCACTGCTCCCAGCGATACAGACCTTTTCACCGGGCCGTATTTTAAGATTTACACCGTTTAACGCATACTTTCCAGTGTTAGGATACTTGTATTTCAGGTTATGAACATCAATAGAAAATCCTTTGCCATTCAAATTTCTGGACATGTCAATACCACCACTTTTCTCCAACGGAAGGTCAGTAACATGGGCAATTTTGTCTACTGCTGTCAACAGGTCATAAATCACTTCCATGTACAGGATGATTTTTTCCACAGAGCCCAGGATAAGAATAATAATTACTTCCGAGGCTACAAATTGTCCGAGGGTAATTTCACGCTGGATCACCAGAATAGTACCAATAATCAACAAACCTCCGGTAATGACAGCCTTGAAAAGAATAATGTACATATACTGGCTGATCAGTACTTTGAAGTGGGCTTTTCTGTTTTTCAGATAACTGTTTACATTGTACTCGGTCTTTTTGATCGGCAAGGTAGTATTTCCGGATAGTTTAAAAGAATTAATGGTCCGTGCCAGCTCCTCTAGCCAGTAAACTACCTTATACTTAAATTTCGATTCCTTGATTGACGTTCTCAATCCTTTTGGACCTGTAAGGTAAAAAATAAGGGCTAGTGTGCCCACCAGCACCAGGCCGAAAAAGACGAAAAAAGGATGGTAGAAAGATAAGAGGACGAGACCGAAAAAGATCTGCATAGCACCTGCTGTCAGGTCTATCAATAGTTTTGGAAGTCCTTTTTGGAGTGTCAATACATCGAAAAACCGGTTCATTAACTCAGGCGCATATTGGTTGAGAATGGATTCAACCTTTATCCTTGGCACTCTGAAAGCAAATTCCAGGGCGGCCTTGGTGAAAATTCGTCGCTGGAGGTATTCCACAATGGTAATCTGCATCACCTGCAAACCTCCCGCCGCGAGCACACCAATAATGACCAAAGCTATTAATATATAAACCGAACTAACTACAACACCCCCCGAAACCAGTTCAATCGTCGCCTGTATGCCCAATGGCAGAGTAAGCCCTATGAGGCCAATAAAAATGGCGTAGATGAAAATATTGATAATATCCTTTTTTTCTTCAGAAAGCAACCTGATCAGCCTTCTCATAGGTGTAAAGGGCTTTCCTTTCTCTTCCTCCTCGGGGTCGTCACTTACGAGGCTTTTGTATGAAAAAACGCCTAGAAAAATAACGTCGTTATCAGCATTGGTAAGAAATGTTTGACAGCACTCCGGTGTGAAGTCAATGACTGGTTCGTTTTCAATCAGTTTTTGGAGTTTAACCTTTCTTTTATCCTTAAAAAGAATAGCGGGAACCAGGTCGTTACCTTCCATTGAAAAAACTACTACTGGTATCTCTACATTCTGTATAAAAGCGGGAAACTCAGCCAGTGGTAATGAGTTTTCCAGGAAAATAACACGAACAAGGTTGCCGGCTTCGATCAGGTCCCTCTTGAATTCAACCACCTCATCCAAAGCATACTCTCTCTGGGATACCTGTTTAGCTCCAAGCATGGTTTCATTGTACTCCTGCCCAAGGAGATGTGTTACCTCCCTAATAATTTTGATAATATTATTACTGTTCATTTTAAAGTTTTACTATACATCCACAACGGATTTTTTCCGGAGTATAAAAGGCTATTTACTACTGACAAAATTTGAATATTATCATGTTTGGAAATTCGTAGTTTACATTATAAACTTTTCTTGCCTTATTCTCTACAGAATTCTCTCCAGAGGCTAAATGGTGTGGATAAAAGACTGGCGGTCTGACCATTTCACAAAGGAGATACCCGGACTTTGAAAGTGTATCAATGGAATTAAATTTAAGCATATCGGTTAAACAAAAATCAAAATCAATTTGTTTATTATGAAAGCAAAACATTATTTGATAATAGTAATACTATCATCTACGATAATACTACCATCTTGTTGCCTTTTTTCAATATTTTGTAAAATAGCTGCCTAAATTTAATATCATCATGACAGTTATTATTGCAAACGGACTCAAAAGGACTTTGTTATTGAACATAGAAAGTACATAATATAGACTTTCTATAGAATTTTCAAAATAGCTTTTGTCCGACTGGTTTCCTCGTACCGGAAATTTATTAAAAATATTTCTTAATATTGCTCGATATAGGTATCTTCCAGTAGTTAGATGATTTACAGGTTTCCAGTTCATGATTCGATCATTTACAGAAAAAACGCTGAATAAACTTTTGACCGAAATCAATGAATGCAAGCTTGATAAAAGACCTTTAGATCATACATTTTTTAAAAAAATAGGGAAATATATTTCAAATTATGAGGTACCGCCTCCCCTTGATGAAAATGTTGAAGACTACCTGGAGTCATTGCTGGAGTGGCCACGTAGAAACCTGTTTACCTATGGAACCCTCATGCCAGGAGAAGCTCATCATAAAATATTGGATCCATGGATAGGGCTTTGGCAAAAAGGATATTCAAAAGGAAATCTTTATAGCATGGGCTGGGGAGTGGACTATGGACTTCCTGCTATGAAGTGGGATCCCCAAGGGCAGGATATTCCGGGATATTTGTTTATTTCAAAACAACTCGACTGGCAGGTGCTGGACAATTTTGAAGGAGCCCAGTACCAGAGAATATGGGTGTTGGTAATGGTGGATGACAAAGTACTGTCAGTGGCTAATGCCTACCAGGGATTGATGAAATAGCCCATTTCTTTTTAGTTTAAAAGGACTCATTGCTGCTGTACTATTTATTCTGATCCTGATCCTGGAGTTCGGTTCATTCAAGAGTTCTTTGATTGTACTTTCGGTAATTCCGCTAGGATTGATTGGTGCTTTTGCGGCCCTCTATATGACCGGTAACCCGCTATCGTTTACGGCTGCTATCGGTTTTATTGCCCTTATTGGCATTGAGATTAAAAACTCGATTTTGCCGGTAGACTTTACAAACCAACTACGTGCAGATGGCACAGAATTGGCAGAAGCCTTAGTTTAATATTCTGCTGAGCTTGTTTACCATTGCATCACAGCCTGAGTATTTCCAGGGCCAACCCTGTTGAAGTATTAAAATATGAATAATTAAAATGGATGTCCTATATTTACGCCCAAGTTCTTTACTTGATTTCTTAATCAAAATCGATTAAGGTGACCGGTGAAAGCCGGAATTAAAAGGGAATCGTGTGAAAATCACGAGCTGACGCGCAACTGTAATCCTGATCCCGATATTATACCATTGGGATAGTATGCTTTTGTCCACAAGGCCATTTTCTTTTGTGATGTTATCATGGAAGATGAGAAGGCGGGCAAATAGTCAGGAAAGCCAGGAAACCTGCCATCATCGACCTAACTTGTATAGGATTTGACAATTCTTTCGCGATTTGAAGTTTTGATCAAAGAAGACATAATGTTCTGCTTTTCAAATGGGTACAATACAGGTGCCTGACCATTTGCCCTGCATACCTAAAACTTCTTAAAGAATTGTGAAATTGAGCCAAAGGGCTTTTAACTAATTTTTTAATTATTTAAAAGCTTTAAAAATGAAAACACACAATCTTGGCTATCCGAGAATTGGTAGCCGGCGAGAGCTCAAAAAAGCCTGCGAACAATTCTGGGCTGAAAAAATTTCCTTCGATGAACTATTGGAAGCTGGAAAACAAATTCGATTAAAAAACTGGCAGATACAAAGAGATGCCGGCATCGACATCATACCATCGAATGATTTTTCATTTTACGATCAGGTGCTGGATATGTCTTTGATAGTCGGGGCAATACCGGAAAGGTATCGTGATCTTTCTGCAAATGGTGATGACAAAGAACTGTACTTCGCCATGGCACGGGGATTTCAACAAGATGGATTGGATATCACTGCGATGGAAATGACCAAATGGTTTGATACCAACTACCATTATATTGTACCGGAATTCAAAAGAGATCAGCACTTCCGACTTTTGTCCACAAAAGCTTTTGATGAGTTTAATGAGGCAAAAGCGCTTGGCATAATTACCAAACCTGTTTTGATAGGCCCGGTTTCCTATTTGTTATTGGGGAAAGAAAAAGAGGAAGGGTTTCACCGGATTGAATTGATCGCTAAACTTCTTCCCGTTTATCTGGAAATCCTGGAAAAACTAAATGATCTGGGCGCAACCTATGTGCAGTTTGATGAGCCTTATCTTGCGATGGATTTGGATGAAAAGGAGAAGCAGGCACTAAAGTATGTTTACGGCGAATTCAACCGGTACTTTCCCCATCTGAACATCATCCTTGCGAGCTATTTCGATGGGCTCAGGGATAATCTCGCGTTGAGTCTTTCCCTGCCTGTACAAGTGCTTCATGTAGATCTGGTGAGGGCTGCTTCGCAATTGGATGAGATATTGGACTCAGACCGGTTATCTTCTGACATGACTTTGTCGCTGGGGTTGGTCGATGGAAGAAACATTTGGAAAAATGATTTTGAAAGCGCTATTGAATATGTTCACAAAGCCATCCGGAAAAGGGGAGAAGCATTGGTCATGATTGCTCCTTCATGCTCTTTACTCCACTGCCCCTGTGATTTGGAGCTGGAAACGGATGAAAGTACGGTGATGACAGCAATCAAACCTTGGTTGGCTTTTGCCAAACAAAAACTGCATGAGGTGGTGACTATCAAATCTCTGGCTGCTACTGGCCGGGATTACATTAAGGATCCTGTTTTTATCCGGAATTCAGCCACTATGCAAGAGCGACGGGGATCAACACTCATTCATAATGAGGATGTCAAAAAGCGAATTCTGGAAGTAGCCATGACAGATGTAAGGAGGCAATCACCATATATCAGGAGAAAAGAACTGCAAAGAAAAACCCTGAGTTTGCCCCAATTCCCAACCACTACCATTGGTTCATTTCCTCAAACCACTGAGGTGCGTCGCCGGAGGTCGAAGTATAAAAAAGGAGAAACCACCCAACAGTCGTATGTCGATTACATGAAAAAAGAAATTGAAACCACCATACGCTGGCAGGA
Organism: Cytophagales bacterium; assembly: GCA_022360015.1. Classification (GTDB taxonomy): domain Bacteria; phylum Bacteroidota; class Bacteroidia; order Cytophagales; family Cyclobacteriaceae; genus Agaribacillus. The sequence goes on along the minus strand of JAKSDQ010000170.1, from coordinate 14,848 downwards.
GGAAATTGACCTTGATGTGCTTGTACATGGCGAATTCGAACGCAATGACATGGCTGAGTATTTTGGAGAAAAAATGAATGGGTTTGCTTTTACAAGGTATGGTTGGGTGCAAAGTTACGGATCGAGATGTGTCAAGCCACCCATTATCTATGGCGATGTACAAAGGCCCCGGTCTATGACTGTCGAATGGTCATCATATGCCCAATCTTTAACTGATAAAACTGTCAAAGGAATGCTAACCGGCCCGGTTACTCTCCTGCAATGGTCATTTGTCCGGAACGATCAGCCACGGTCAGAAACCTGCAATCAGATTGCTCTGGCCATTTGCGATGAAGTGCTGGATCTGGAAAGGGCTGGTATTAAAGTAATTCAGGTAGATGAGCCTGCTATCCGGGAAGGTTTGCCATTAAGAAAGTCAGATTGGAACAGCTATTTGAAATGGGCCGTAAAAGCCTTCAGGATCGCCACCAGCGCTGTGAAGGATGAAACCCAGATACATACACACATGTGCTATTCTGAGTTTAACGATATTATTCATAACATTGCCGATATGGATGCTGACGTAATCACCATTGAGTGCTCCCGTTCGCAAATGGAACTTCTGGATGCCTTTGCGGACTTTCATTACCCCAATGAAATCGGGCCGGGGGTTTATGACATACACTCCCCAAGAGTGCCCACACAAGTGGAAATGGTATCCCTTCTGGAAAAAGCGAGGATGGTGATCCCTGCCGATCAACTGTGGGTAAATCCGGATTGTGGTTTAAAAACCCGTCACTGGGACGAAACCAAAAAGGCGCTGATAGCCATGGTGTCAGCAGCCAAACAAATGAGGCAGGAAATCAGTGAGTCGGTGATATGATTGGCATTAATGATAACGGGCCATTTGGCAGATATCGTGTTGGTGGTTTGCTAACCAAATTTTTTCAGCTTTTGGCCATTGGTCCGGCCTCTGTCTGAATCCTGCTAATTATGTGCATGTTCTAAGCTAATAGCTACTCACAACTTTTGCGGCGGAATTGGGTACGTAGATAAAAACTGCCGGGTTGTGAGTAGCCAAAGGCCATCTTTGGATGAATTTATAGCTTAAAACCAAGCATAAAGATGGCGCCGGATTAATCCCTAACCCTGTTGCAGTGCTGACTGTATTTAAAGAATTACAAAGTAATTCGTTTTTATGTTATCAGGAAAAATGATAGATGGATATAAAACAAAGAATCAAACAATCAGAAACACGAATATTCAAGGCTGTATTTCCCAACACAACCAATCATTATGATACACTTTTTGGCGGTACTGCGTTGAGTTTAATGGATGAAGTAGCCTTCATTACAGCGACCCGCTTCAGCCGTCAAAGAATAGTTACTGTGAGTAGTGACAAAATAGATTTTACCAAATCCATCCCAACAGGTACTATCATCGAGCTTGTGGGGTATGTGACAGGTGTTGGGACCACCAGCTTAAAAGTCCGGGTTGATATTTTTATTGAACAAATGTACTCTGAGCATAGAGAAAAGGCCATTAGTGGACAATTTACGCTGGTAGCAATAGATCAAAACAAAAAACCAACCAATATTTTAAATTAAAATAAAGTATAAGGTAATCCTCGTTGGCAACGATTCAGTTGAATTGGGTTTGCGAGATTGATTTTTTGATCATCCGGACCTGCGAAATTTAATGAATAGTTTTACAGGTTTAATGTATGCAATAAAGCCGCGTGTGCTCAAGTTATGTCACCCTATTTCGCAAGAGATTATGACTTGTTAGAGAGAGGAATAGGCTTATTGGTATAAACACAAGCCAAAAGAGCAACTTAATAGTATTACTTTCGTATTTTATAGTAAAACTACTAAATCATAATACGTATGGTAAGGTTAATCAACAACATCACTCACAAGCTGAAAAAGAATGACCACCTCATCAGGTCACAACCCTCAGTCGCTTCAAATAGATCATCCCTTAAATTAAGTATTTCAACAGGTAGGTTACATGAAACCGAAACCCCGGTAAGATGGGTTTTCATGACTCCTGTAAGCTCTAATAGTGGCGCTATATTATTGCGTGAGGATAACGGTACGGTTTAATCAGTACCAGGGAATTGAGATTTACTGATTCCTTTAAAAGCACTGTCATCCAAATCAAAAAACATTACCTTATACTTATCAGGTGCCAACAAAAAAGAACAATCCAAATGAATAAATCTATGAACATGAAAAACTTAAAACTGCATGATCTCACCATGGTGTTGCCCTTCTTATTAATTGCATGTCAACAACCGGTCAACGAATCACAACAAGTCGGGGAAGATGGGAGAGTAGTAGAAAGAGTCATGTCTCCGGAAGAGCGCAGTGAATTGACGCCAGCCAGCGTGGTACAACGGTTGCGCGAAGGAAATGAACGTTTCAGAAACGATGACCTTACAAAAAGGGATCATTCCAAACAATTACGTGAGGCGGTCATGGGCCAGTTCCCAAAAGCAATCGTCCTTACCTGCATCGATTCCCGCATACCTGTTGAAGATGTTTTCGATACGGGAATAGGTGACATTTTTGTGGCGAGGGTAGGCGGCAATGTGGTGAATGAGGATATTTTAGGTAGTCTGGAATTTGCCTGCCGGGTATCTGGTGCCAAGTTAGTGCTGGTTTTAGGGCACGAGCATTGTGAAACGGTCGTCTCGGCCATTGACCGGGTGGAGCTGGGCAATATGACTACTATGGTATCCAAAATACAGCCGGCCATTGAAGGAGTCGAATACCAGGGAAGAAGATCTTCCATAAACCCTGAATTTGTAGCGTTAGTGGTGAAAAACAATGTGGAAAATACTGTAGAAGATATCAGAGAAAAAAGCGCTGTTCTTAAGAACATGGAAGAGACCGGAGAAATACAAATCATGGGAGCATATTATGACATGGATGAAGGAAAAGTATTCTTTTCGAACTAACAAGATGTTGGTTCGCCATGCCCCGGAATATGCCCGAAGTGGAAAAGTAAAAATACGGCGACCCTGGTATGAAAACCTATATTTTATCTCTTGGCATAATTTTGAACGGCTTTCATTCTGACTCGGATTGCTCGAATTGGCATAAGGGCAATATCCACCTGGCAGACGAAACCGTTGTCAATGGTGAAATCAGGTATTGTCTTGATCATGATATCGTAATGTTGAAAAATGAAGCGCAAACACTCACCCTAAGTCCGGTGAAAGTGGAGTACTTTGTAATTTTTGATAATAGCCTGAATGAAACCCGGAGTTTTTACACACTTCCTTATAAAGGATTGAACGGGTACATCCGCAAGAAATTTTTTGAACTGCTTTACCATGGAAAAATTTCTTTGCTTAACAGGGAAGAAAAAATGATGATTGCAAACCACCAGAATTTTAACAATCTTTCGGACCCCACCGAATGGGTTTTAGTTGACAAGTACTATGTGTTGGATGAATATGGGGAGGTGACCTATTTTTCCGGGAACACCAAAGATTTGCTTAATCACATGCAGCGTCATGCGAATGCCATATTGACTTTTATCGACGATCATCAGTTGGATACTTCCCGTAGGGAAGACCTGATTGCTGTACTTCAGTACTACAATACCCTTCATAATCATTAGGATAAGTATAAAATGCTAAAGTGTTCTACCGGTCTGCTTTTGAGGCAGACACTGTCAAAGACTTGCGTAATTTTAATTGCTTTGTGTCTTAAATAGCGCAAGCTTCCTGTGGCTGTTGAACAACGTTTTGGACAAAATGCTATGTGTCTCTTGGTATCTTTGTAGTTCACCATTTTTCACCACTGAGGCAGGCACTGAGACACAAAGAGACACAAAGGTTTTCGCCTGTAAAATAAAAATACAAGCACATGCTTAAGTTGTGCAACAGCCACAGAAACTGGAGCCAGTTGTCTGCCTAATTAAAGCATACTTATGATTTCTCCTGGTTTCATACATCAACTTTAAACCTTTAAAAACCTTTGATTTGCTTAAAGTATCAAGTCAAATAAGGATGAAATTTTATTTAAAATTCAAAAAAAATCATATCAATTGACTCTCCCTTCTGAATTTGCTAACTTTGCCGCGCCAATTAGTTGAAAGGGCTCAAAAAATTTGTCTTTTTGACATTAGCAATACCTTGGTATTCTGCTGGCCCCGTAGTTCAATGGATAGAATAGAAGTTTCCTAAACTTTAGATACAGGTTCGATTCCTGTCGGGGCTACCATTAGGGGTAAATTGACAGAAAAGTCTTTTACCCTCTTTTTTTTCCTACTATAACTGGTTGATAAAGAGCGGCTTTCATATTTATTCGGTCACACTTTTGATACATCGAACCGAAAATCGTCTTAATTTTTTCGGTTTGTCCAAAACGTTGTGCCCGTGGGAATGCATTATAATTTTTTCGGGTAAAATATGTATGTGGGGTTGTGGCGTATTTGACAAGTCATGTATAATCCACATGGTTGTCTGATTTTGAGGTTCCCATTTATTCCCTTCAATCCATCCGGTCGCAGGCATGTCAAAAAATACGGTGTCGTTCATTAATGTCAATCCATTAACTTGCTCAGCATCTAAATTTAAGTCCTTATACAAAGGTGCTTTACCACTACTATAGTTGACTTGTAAATGGTAGTATTCTTCTATTGTTTTTATAGCTTCCTTGTATTGCTTCCATGTAGGAACGCTCCAATCGGTTGGACATACATTTATAATATCCGTAGGGTAATAATAATTTCCATTGTTACATGCTTTTGAATTCGGATTCTCTCCGCACCAGCTAGTAGGTGTAATGAACTTCAAATTATCCTGGAACCACCAATTATTACCTATTTTAACAATATCATATACAGTGCTATCTCTTTGGTCAATCAAGAAACTTTGTCCACTAGCAGGGCAAATTACGGTGATCAAAATAATAATAAATGCGATTTTTATTGAATTGATACTCATTGGTAATTTATTCGGTTAAGAACCCGGATAAGATGCTGTACTTGCTGGCCGTTTCCATATTTTCTAAAATAACAGATTTTCATTTCAATTTCAAATAGCACCATAAAACACGCGTACTATTGTTGTTTATCAGTACCTGGATCACTCCCGTTTACCTTGCGCCTCTTCACTGAAGCTTTCTCCGGCTTCTTCCACTATAGCTTCACAGACTGTGTCGCAATTGAAATATAAGCTCTAAGATTCTCTCAGTTAAAAAATTCTTAGGTAGGCACCCGAATAAGTATTTGATATTTAGAGTTCTGACACAGTCTGTTCAGCGACAGCGTGCTACCAAAGCCTTTGGCGAAGGGCTCAACACATTGTGACGTGCAGCAACAGCACTTATGAATATAGCAAAAAACTCATAATACAGTTACAAAGTTTTTAAGCTACATCCGAAAACATTGATATCTCTCGCAAATCTGCGATGACATGGTTCGATCCCTTCCCCCTCGCCGCTACCAGACAAGACAAGCTACGAATACGGCTTGTCTTTTTTATTCCATTTTCCTTTGTAAATCAATAAAATAATGCATTTTTGCCTCGGTGCAGTAGTAAGTTGTCGAACTCCAAGGAATATCTTAATTTTTGTAACTTGTTGATAAATAACATTTTATGGGTTCGATTCCTGTCCGCTCCCTAAATTTAGAAAATCTATATTCATGTTAAGTATTGAGGATTGCAGAAAAATTTTGGAAAAACACGGTGAGATACATACCGATGAGGAAATAAGAGAGATCAGAGATATACTTTACTTATTTGCCGAACATCAGATTAAAGACATAGAGGCTGGGCATTATGATAAGGATAAAAGCGGAGATAAGTCCTTACCAGAGGGAAATACTTAATAAATTTATCTGCTTCCATAAGGGCAAAAATAAGCGATATAATATTTTAAGATATATTGAAAATTGAAATAAATTTTTTTTAGAATTTTTACTCTGTATAGTAGGAAATTAATTATGTTTTTTTGGATTTTCTGGTATCAATCCAAATGTGTTTTAAATCAAGATTATTCAAAGGAAAATTCTTGCTGATTATATGGGATAACTCAATAAAATTGGTTCTGTTTCTCTGCTTTTTTATCAAGTTTTGTTTTAGACTTTTAATATTTGAATTGACATCAGCCAAAATACTGGTTGGATCCATGTTTTGAATGTAACCCAACATTGCTGAAGACTCAACGCCATACGCATATCCATAATCTTCATCTATGAAGCGTTTAATACCATGATTTACATAGTTTTTATTTAGTATCCAATTACCTACCGGTTGTCCTAGTCTTTTACATTCCAGCACAAATTGTTTAGAGCTTTTTTCCGGATCAGATTCCGAAATATCGGTGATTGTCCATTGAAAGTCTGGTCTTTTTGATTCACGAGTTGTTCTTTCTTGATCATTTGAACTTGGCTGATTATTCCCTTCGTAGAAAGGGGGAGACTCCAGTCCTCTATTTTGCTTTTGCAATTGGTAGTTTGCTGTTACCAAGCAGAAATAAAACTCACGGTTTAGATTATCCTCCTTAATAGGAAAACTCCCTTGAGCTTTGAAGATGTCAATCGCTAATTCAACAACTTCAAATATGGTAGCCTCAAACCTCCTCCAAAACTTATTTCTACTTGATAACAATGACATAATTTATCCTAAGGCATTATCTGTTGGAGTTTTGAGAATTTCAAGAAATGTAGCCTCAGCATCAAATTTTGCCTCAGTTTTGGTCCAATTACTCTTGCGATTTCTCTTAATTATTATGATCTGATCATTTTCGGTAACCCTCCTGAATAATCCTTCAATAAAAACGTTGCGGGAAGTTTCACTTTCCAGAAGCTCCTTAAATTCACTAATGTCTATTTCTGATACTTCATTGTTATTTATGTCATTGACGTTACCTAACTTGAAAACAATGCCAATCATTGTTTTGTCTCGGAATGTTATATATGTATGGCTAAATGTTTCCCCTTCACCAAGTTTTCGCTTCCAATAGTTTTTGAAAATTTGGATATAATCTGAAAGGTAATTCAAATCTTTTATACTTTGGCTGCCTAAACCTCTTTCCCCTTTGTAATAATAATCAATGGTCAAATTGCAACGATCCATAATTAAACCTCTTTCAAAACCAGTTAATTCGTACAAATCAAAAACCAAAATATCCAACTCAGTAAGTAATGGTTGAATAATGGCTTGGGTATCCTCTAATAAGATTGTATTGGATTTATTCTTGGCTTGTATTTCATCTACTAGTTTCGAAATTTTATTTTTCAATTCCGAACTTGGAATAGCTATAGGAAATTCAAGCACTTCATTAAGATGGATTTCTTGTCGCCAAGTTCCCCAGGTACTAGCAGTCATAAACATGTAATACCTAAACAGGGATGACCACATGATTCCTGCAACCGCCTTGTATAAATCATTGTACTCCCCTTCCAGTTTTATGCAAATCAAAGAGTGATTAAATGCAAATTCATCTGTTTCCAGCCTTGCAATAATCTGACCCTTCGGTTCTTTACTTTGGATTACTCCTCTTCTAATTAAAATTCGTTTACCACTATAAAAATCTTCTTTACCTCTTAACTTGACTTTTGCAGGAATACTTTCAAGCTTCAGCTGATCATTTCTTTTGGTTAAGTCAATAGTGTTGAACGGATTATCAAAGTATTTTACTGGTATAGCCTTATAGTTTAATAACCACTCTGCTTCATTTGCCTTATTTGCTATTTGAAACCCCTGTCCTGATTTTTGGATATCAGCATAATCCTTCAGTGAAGAAAACCTTCTTATTGCATTAATTAATTGAAAGTCATAATCACTTCCCCAATAATAAATTTTCCATATATCATTGACATAGGTATTGGATTGCTTTATTCTTTTAAAATCAGTTCTATCGATCAATACCACTTTATTCTTTTCAATACTTTTCGATCTGCGTAGAGATAAATATGTGATTATTGAGTTTGGTGAAGGGCTTGCCTTCTGTAATTTAACTAATATAAATGGTGAGATGGCACTAGAGAAAAATACTCTACGAACGTGGGAGAAGTTTATTACCTCTTTGAATGTAGAGCAGTTTAAAAGTTGCTGTTTGAATGTATTACTACGATCTGAGAATTTCAATAAGACTCCACTTGATACAAGTAGTGCACTTATACCTTTTGGTTTTAAAAAGTCCAATGCTCTCCACAAAAAAGCATGAGATGGTTCTTTATCTGGAAGTTCAACGTTAGCTTTATCACACCAGTCAATGATTGCTTTTAGTTCTCTTCTTGCTTCAACATCTTTGGTACCAGGAGTTCCCCATGGGGGATTACCAACGATAAGATCAAAAGAAGAACTTGGGAAAATTAAATTTACCCTTTGAGTATCAAAAGTATTACTCTCCAAGAGTATGTTAAAGTGATTTTTTCCAGACTTACTATGATTAATTAGGTACGGAAGTTTGCCTCCTTTCTTTATGTAATTCAGAATATTAGGTGGATTCAGATAGTTCAAAAGAGACAGGTAAAGGCTAAATGCAGCTATTTTTATAGCCTCAGGGTTAATTTCGATTCCGGCAATCTGTTCTTTTAATATCTGTAAAAGTTCTTCAAGATCCAATGAGGGTTCATTCTTTCGATACAATTCATAGCGTACCATTCGCCTGAATGATTCAACAAGAAAAATTCCAGAGCCGCAAGCGGGGTCCAAAACTCTTGGTTTATCCTTAAGTACATCGATGGTTAAAGTTCGAGCTAAAACGAATTCAACCAAGGATGAAGGTGTATAATGTGTTCCTTTGCTGTCCTTTAGTTTTTGAGTTTCTTCGTCAATTAAGTTTTCAGAATGGTAGAACTCTTCATAAATACTACTTATAAGATCTATCGGGATAATATCAAAACGATAGGCCCAGAGGTATAAAGATAATTGCTCGGTGTTTCCGGCCCCAAGCAAAAAGTTCTGAAGTAAATCTAAATGTGACTGCTCGATAATACTCTCCTCTTGAGAATCGGTGGCGAAGGTATCTCCATTAAAATCATTTGCAACTTTTCTAAATAGCTTAAAGGTTAGGCTCTTGTTAGAAAGAATTCGAGGATAAATCAACTCCTGCATTTCCTCTCGATAGAAATTCACCTGCAAAGGAGTTTCTACAATATCTATTTCTTCTGGGTTATCCTTTGCGAGTTCATAAAAATAGTCCTTGGTTAAAACTCCTCTATCTTCTAAGTACCTAATGAATATTGATCTACCAATAAGTGCGTGAGCGTACTTCAGTTTAACGCCGTCTAACCCTTGCTCAAACAACTTTTTCCTGGCTTGCTTTAAGTCACTTATAAGCGTTTGGTCGGCCCTGTTATTAACGGCATCAAAACGTTTATTGTCAAAAGTTAACCCAGATTCAATGCTTTCACGATCAAATCTTCTCAATTCGCTCAAAATTTGCTTTGATTCCTTAATGATATCAACCAAAGGATCCAGTTCTTTATCCGATTTAGCAGGTATGGAGGCCAAATCATAAACTGATACTGAAGACTTGTTTTCAATAAAAACTAATCTTGGGCGAGCTAACGACCAAATAGAGTTAAAAACCTTAAATATCTCTCCTTTTTGTTTATTGGTGGCATCTACAAAAACAACAACTGGATTTTCCTGAACGAAAAAGACTGTATCTATTTTGAACTCTTTAGTCTTTTTATTTATCGAGGCACAGGTTTCCACCCATTGCCCTTTTTCCATATAGCCTTCAGGACTAAGATTATTTCTGGAAGTTCCTATATCAATCAGATCTCCAGATTTGTAATCAAGTAGGTCATAGACTTGATCTAAAAATGTTTCATTATGCCTTTTAGGTTTTACCCCCATTCTCTATGACCTTTTAGGTGCCAGGTTTTTTGATAATACGCCTTTAACTTCCCATAAAGATATTATTTTGGCTATTTCGATCTCATAGGAATCATACAATTCATTATCTGATCTTAGAAGTAGTTTGGATTCATCTTCAGCTTTACAAATCCTTTTGACTACTTGTCCGTTTTCAGAAGCAACTAAATATGGTTCACCCCATTTGATATCATAAATACTTTCATTTTTCTGAACTAATATATAGTCCCCACTACAAAAAGTTGGGTACATACTTTCACCTTCTAAGCTGATCATAAAAAGATCCTTTTCGTAAAAAACCGGAAGGGAGAATGGGATAGCTTGTTCTGAAATATTTTCACTTGAAAAACCACTAAGCAAACCAGCCTGAGCAGAAACCGGAATGAAAGTTACATTTGAATTCCGCTTTTCGAATGATGTTGTAGTTTTATTATGATAAATAATTTCTTCCGGCGGTAAATTGAAAAAAACAGACAGTTGTAACAAACGATCAACCGATAACTGGATTTCTCCTCTTTCAATTTTACTGTATGTTCCAATGCTAATGTCTAATTCTGCGGCCACTTCTTTTTGACTGTAACCAAGGTTCTTGCGTATTTCTTTTAAATAGATCATTTTGGAGGTATTACAATTTTATCAAAAATTTTCGTATTTTGATAACTTTTGCTTTAAATTTTCTTTTTGCGAAAACGCTTTCTTGTTCTTCACAAGTCCCATGATTCGAAATAAATTATTTTTGCATAATTAACCAATTCTTAAATAACTCACTGCTAGCACCAAATAGTACAACAGCTTTAGCTTAAAATTGCCCTCAATTAACCACATATTGAGGTACTAATTAATATTCGTATTTCATGTCCTTACCGGTTAAGTGTTTTTGTTACTAAACGCAAAAGTGTGGTTTCAATTTTTTGCCAGTAATCTAGAAAAATTGGCAAAAAGTTGATTTTAAAACAATCATCATTTCTAGTTCAAAACATTGTTAGAATTTGAAAATTTCCGGGTATGGCCCTAAAGAAGAACCTAATTTTACGACTATACCCGGAAATTCAGGCTGCCTTAAAATACTCAGACAACTCAAGAATTTTCTCTAAATCTTCATCAAAAGGGTTCGACATTTGTCCTGTCCGGTCTACTTTTGGTCCGAAACGTTAAGTTTTGGACTTTTTTGTTTGAAATTGTTAAAAATGTCCTGAAAACGCATCAAATGTTGCACCTACTATGGCATTTTATCAGGTTACTCTTGTATTTTATCGCTTTCAATTAAATTCCAACTTATTATTAAATGGGTCTGTTACTTCCAAGCAGAGATCTGTCCAAAGAGCTTTTTCAATGCCAGAATTGTTGTACTGGTACCCCTTCCCTTTCTGATTTTTGTGAAACTCTTTTAGGCCTCTCCAATTGATAAATACCCTGGCTGCCGGTTAACAATCTACATGATGCTCAGTAAGGTGAAGTGCTACTCCATCTTTTAAGGTTTTGATTTAGTAGAGAGCCTTGTCATGATATTTTTGTTCCCAGTTTATATTGAAACATTCAGTATTATTAGTTTTAATATGGGGGTAGGAAGCATAAAAATTCTCTTTACCTATGTATTTAAAAATATTAAATTTAGAAAATACATTTAATAAAACATTAATCCTTACAAAATGGATTTAAAAATACTGCTTCGTAGCATATTAAAAGAAAAGATAAAGAATCTGTTAATAGTCAGTGGGTTGGCAATAGGTTTTTCTGGTTTTATTATTCTTCAGATGTTGATCAACATAGAATTGGGCTATGATACATTTCACCATGATCATGGCAATATCTATCGTATTATTACGGTATTGAAAAGTGAGGAGGGTAATCAGAGCATAGCCCTGTCAGGTGGAGGTTTAAAAGATTATCTAAGTGAAAGTTTTCCATCAATTGAAAGTGTCACACATTTTATTCCGATTTATTACGGAGTAAAAGTGGTTACCGACACCGAATCATTAGTGGAGGAAAAAGGGTTATATGTAGATGAAAAATTTAATGATGTATTTGATTTTTCAATTATTTCAGGAGAATCACAATCCATGTTCTCAAATGTAAATACCATTGCCTTGACCAGATCACTGGCCATTAAGCATTTTGGTAATGTTAATGTTATCGGAGAAGAGATGTCCATAGATGATGGATTTGGGACAAGAACATTCAAGGTTACTGGCGTTTATGATGATGTCGTTGAAAATTCCAGTATACAATTTGATTTTCTAGTATCAAGAAAAAGTTATAAACATTGGGACAAACTCCTGAATAGGACTAACAAAAATTACTTCTTTACTTACCTGAGATTTGAGAATGCCTTATCAAAAGAAGATAAAACCTACATTGAGTTAAATTTGGATGATAGGGGTGGTAGGCTTAATCATGATAGCCACATTAAAAAAGCGCATTTTCTTCAACAGATTCAAAAAACACATCTCGATACAGCGATTGAATATGATATATCAGACAAAACCGAGCCCAAACAAATTTATATTTTATGGTTTATCTCGTTATCAATCATCACTATCACATCAATAAATTTCATTAACACCAACACCATTCAATCGGCATCAAAAATCAAGATATTAGGCATTGCAAAAATCTTTGGGCATAAAAACCCGTTTGCCAAAATCCTTGTTCTCGACTCGTTACTTAAATCCCTAGTAGCGCTTTTTATAGCAGTGTTGTTAGTCGTTTTTTTTAACAGATCAGTTTTCGAACAGTTATTTCATTTTAAATTATATTTACCTTCCAAAGGTCCAATATTTATATGGATGACCATTTGTGTGGCCGTTGGAATAATAGGGGGTTTAATACCCGCATATTATTTGAGAAAGAAAAAGACAGTTGACATCGTAAAAGGTAAAACCCTTATTACTCATGGTAAATACTCAAACCTTAAATTAACATCATTAATTATTCAATTGTCTATAGTGATTGTATTAATGATCACCACAACCATTGTAATAAAGCAGTTAAACTATATCGATAACAAGGAAGTTGGATATGGTAAAACGGACAAAGTTCTTATTCCTGCACCTCAGGGAGTTGATAATTCTAGTTATTTGGAGTTTATTACGCGAGCGAAAAACCTTTATTACATAAAGCTGATCGGAATTTCCCTGGATCCGTTTTATGCGAAGTATAGGCCAACGAACATTAAGATAGGAGACAATAATGAAATAGAGGCTAAAGTATTGTACAATATGGTCAATAAAGAATTTATACCGGCAATGGGTATTGCAATGAAAAAAGGTAAGAATTTTAGTGGAATTTATTCATCAGATACGGTAAGTGTAATCATTAATGAGTCTGCATCAAAACTATTTATTGGCAAGGAAATACTCAATACAATTATTTCATCTGATATTCCCTGGTATAATAATAAAAAATTCAGAGTTATTGGTATCATGAAGGATTTTCATTTCGAATCGTTTAGCAATAGTATCGAACCTCTATTATATTTTTGTATTCCGTTTGAAGATTTCGCCGGTGATATAACTATCAAGTATGAAAATGATGAATTAAGCAAATTAAGAGATGATTTGTCTAAAGTATGGAAAAGTAGCGGTATTGAAACGCCATTGGAAATGGAGTCATTGGAAAATGCATATACAGCAACCTACAGGCAGCAGGGTCTTTTGAGCAATGTGTCCGGAAGCTTCACCATTCTTACTTTGTTTTTGTCCTTATTTGGATTGTTTGCTTACTTAAAAAACAATATTGAGTTTAAAACAAAAGAACTAGCCATTAGAAGGATTCTTGGAGCGACAACCCTTCATATTTACTATAACTTGAATAAAGAAATACTAATGCTTTTTTTTATAAGTATCGTCATATCCATACCCGTCGGTTTTTATATATGTACAAAATGGTTAGAACAATTTGCTTATCATACGACTATTGATTTTGATAATTTTGTTGTTCCCGTTATCTGTACATTAATGATAATTATTCTTATCGGCTTATACGAGTTATATGCAATCCTATCTCAGAAGACAACTGATGTTTTAAATTACGAATAAGCAGAAGTCGATAGAGAATTGTATCCGCCCGGTAATCTACACCAATGTGTTGGTTTTTCTAAAGCTATATTGCAGGGCAACAGGTAGCTGGCTTTATTGACCGGATAATCAGAGAATGTATATTTTTGTAGTTTTTGGTAAGGTTACAAAAGAAGTAAGGCTATATCTTAACGGGGATTATTAGGCCATCGTCAAAGCCACTATTTCTTTTCTTAATATAGGGATGTGTAAACCCATTTTCTCCAAATATAATTGTTCGAGTTTATAACGAGTTGTAAGTTTTAAGAGGTCAAATACCCCCGTATTGGGCTGAGATAGATCCTTTGACAAATTAAAGCAGCCCCTGAAACAATTTCTTATTCTTTGCAAAATAAACTATGTTACTTTTTTGTGTTATTTACTTAAAACATTACATGATAATACCAACAGGATATGGTCACTTTTTATCATTTCGGCGTATTTACCTATGTAGCAGATTTTACATGTCGTGTGCTTACATTTAATGGTTATGAAGAAGCATTGAAGGTAAGTCGGGCAAATTGTCAAAATTGTTAAAGCGATGAGATTATACGAATCTTGTACAAGATTTTTATCTGCCAGGTTATACTGATATTTAGTTTCAGTAAATTGTTATCGTCCTATTGGTTGGTATGAAAAAGAATATAGCATTTCCGTTCCTGATTCTGGTGCTCGTGGCTTGCTCAGATGACGAACCTTCGGTAGATTTTGATCCTACTAAAACGTATAACTCCTCCAGAATTGTACACTCCGACATAAGAGTTTTTAATAGCAGTGGGGAGATTAGAGCACAGGAATCAATAAACATTGCTATTAGCAGGTTTCAGGAGATTAACTCATTTGATTTTCAATTTTTAGCTACAGAAAAGCCGTTACAGGCTGGTGAAAGCGAAAGCCTACACTTTGAAAAAGACCTCGCCATTGCAGGTGACGAGTCGTTTGTTTATATTATTGAAAACGATTT
>JAKSDQ010000158.1 GCA_022360015.1 Cytophagales bacterium | reverse complement strand
GGTCTGATGGATTTGGCCCAAAGAGGTCTGCTTGAATAAGTGCAATTTTGGATGATCAAACTGCTCAACTTGGAAAAGTGTTTGTTGCATAGTAGATTGTGGTTTGGATTGTGATTTTTCTCAACTACAATCTAACACTAACCCCAAAAAAATGCTATATGTAGTACGTTTTTGGGGTTTTTATTTCAATATCTAACCTTTAAAAACCCTCAAAAAGCCCTGTAAGGCCATTTTTACTAGAAATAATTAATTAGAAGGGAGGCCTAACTTAAAATATCATTTAAATAGGTTGATATCTGCGGAGATGGCAGGGAATGTGGTGAAAAAAGATTTATTCTATAAGAAAAGCAAGTTCTTCTGAAAATTTACAGGCTTCATCATCAAAAGTCACTGTAAGCCACGAACTGGATAGCTTGTAAGTAGACTGAGTTGTACAAAATCCTGTTTTATTGTTTTGTTTAAGGCCTTCTTCGAATAATTTTCGGAGCACATCTGTTTTTTCCGAATCCCAGGTCAGTTTTCTTGATTTTTCATTTGGCCGGTCAGATTCGCTGTAACTCATATAGTAATAAGTTGCATCGATTTTATTTTCTCGTATGCTAACTTGTGCTTTTTCCTTGGCACAGCCAAAGCAGCCACAGGACTCAATTGAAAACTGAAAAGTTTTCTTAGCCAATATTTTATCTACGGTTTCAACCGAATTGTCTGTAGCACATGCGTTTAGAAATGCTAAAACCATTAATCCGAAAAACTTCTTCATTTATTCTCGTTTAGGTTACGAAGTCAACGACTTTCTTGCGTGCCATAGATTATACCTCGAAAGTTGATACTACTAAAGATATTAATATACCTTTATTTATTTTCAATGTTTTTCAATTTATACACCTTGATTTTTATTCGGTACTTAAACTTTATCAATATGACTCTTATTAAAATAATATCCGTTTTGTAATGGATCATATGGAAAATGTAATTTAGATCACTGGAACTATTCAGCTAACTTTACAAGATAAAAGTGAAAAAGTGTAAATTGGCGATAATTGTTTGATATTGACAGACCGGAATAAACATAGCGTTCTAACGTATATAATAGCGGCAGTTTGGTTGGCAAATGGGCTATTATGCAAGGTTCTAAATCTTGTGCCACGGCACCAGCAGATAGTAGCAAGAATTTTAGGAGACGATTTTTCAAGGCCTCTGACAATTCTTATCGGAAGTTCGGAAATTGTTATGGCAATTTGGGTTTTAAGTAGTTTTAAAACAAGGCTGAATGCGGTTGTCCAAATAATAGTTGTAGCGGCAATGAACATTTTAGAATTCATCCTTGCGCCGGACCTTTTGCTTTGGGGTAGATTAAATTCAGTTTTTGCACTGCTATTTATTGGGCTAATTTACTTTAATGCGTTTAGCTTAAACAAAGAATCAGGTCAGCAAACTTAATATGTTCAAGTTTTTAAAAAATCATCCATTTGCTGTTGAAGCATTTTTTGAAAGCTCGACTGTCCTGACTTTTGCCATTCCGAAAGAACAACTGCCAAACCTGATTCCTGAATGTTTGGATCTTGACACCTTTCAAGATAAATGGGCTTTTATTGCAATAGCCATGGTTCAAACGAAAGGATTGAGACCAAAAGGGTTACCAGGATTTATGGGTAACGACTTCTTTTTGATCGGTTACAGAATTTTTGTCCGTTACATAAATAATGCAGGAAAAAGGCTTAGGGGATTATACATTATCAAATCAGAAACGAATAAAAAGAAAATGCAGTATCTGGGCAACATTTTTACCCATTACAACTATTCGACAACCGATATTTCACTAACAACCAATAAGAACAAACGTGTAATTAAATCAGTCCGATCAAAATTCGAAATTACGGTAGAGAAAACTAACGCAAAGATTAAATTGCCGATAGGATCACCTTTTACAGACTGGAAAGAGGCAAGAAGATTTGCTGGCCCATTACCTTTTACGTTTACATACAACCAACAGGATAACACAGTTTTAATTATTGAAGGTGTTCGGCAAAACTGGAATCCCGTACCAGTAAAAATTATCAGCTTCAAATTTGACTTTCTTGACAGCTTAAATTTAAATGGGGCAATTTTAGCAAATGCATTCGAAATTAGTAACATTCCATACTACTGGAGAAAAGGCAAAATCGAAAAATGGAAATGAAAAGAAAGCCTTTTCAGGGAGTGTTTAATATTATTCGCTTTAATTGGCATTTTTATTTGCTGTCAACAGTACTCTTACTCGCCTTATTGCTGTTATCAGGTTTTCTCAACTCAATGTTTCAGCCCTATTTGTATATCCTAATAGCTTTGATCTTGTTAACCACAGGAATCTCGCTTTTTGTTTCCTTTTACATCTATGATTTGTCAGGTCTCTACAAACTAAATTGGTTGAACGGCTACCTTGAACCGGAGAACTCCAAAATTGTTAATATCAATGCCGGTTTTGACGAAACAAGTGGGTTACTAAGAAATAAATTCAAAAAAGCGGAAATAATAGTATTAGACTTTTATGACCCAAACAAGCATACAGAAGTTTCAATAAAACGCGCAAGAAAAGCTTATCCTCCGTATCCGGGTACCCAGGCTGTAAAGTCCGTACATCTGCCGTTGGCTAACAACTCTATTGACAAGTCATTCGCCATATTATCAGCCCACGAAATCAGGGAAGAAAACGAGCGTGTTGCCTTTTTCAAAGAACTAAACCGCATAGCAAAACCAGGCGGGCAAATATTTATAACCGAACATCTTCGGGACTTTAATAACTTCCTAGCTTACAATTTTGGTATTTTTCATTTTCATTCACGCTCTACCTGGATAAGGACGTTCAACCAGGCAGGTTTTAAGTTAAGGAAGGAGGTTAAATCAACACCATTTATAACGACTTTTATACTTGAGAGCAATGGAGATACATTATGAAATAATCGGAACTATACTAATTGCCTTGGCATTGGTTCACGTTATTTTTCCGAAATATTTCAATTGGGATACAGAACTAAAAAAATTAAGTCTGATAAATAGACAAATGATGACTGTTCATACTTTCTTTATTGCTTTAGTTGTTTTGCTTATGGGCTTACTCTGTCTGACCTCATCTACCGATCTGGTAGAAACAAAACTAGGTAAGACTATCTCCCTTGGGCTGGGAATATTTTGGGTAGTAAGGCTATTTGTTCAGTTTTTCGGTTACTCTTCAAAACTATGGAAAAGCAAAACCTTTGAGACCGTCATTCATATTTTGTTTTCGTTACTTTGGATATATTTTAGTATTGTGTTTTTCTGGTCGGCACTGTTGAAATAATACTAATCTAAAGCCTTGATGGGTGTCATATGGTAACATTTCAAACCATCCGTATTTTTTTTTGATTAATTCACGATTGGTTTTCAATTCCATTCGGAAAAGTAAATAAAATTGACATCTTTAATTTATTGTCTAGTCCTAAATTTTGTCTACAGTTTTTCCTTTATGGTTGTATTTGCTGTAGTGACTACAAAATTGGCCTAATTACTGAAAATTTGCGCAAACCCTTACTTCATCGGAAACATAGAGGAGACGAAGCCATTATGTATATGCTGTGTGAGATACTCAAATATTGGTATGATATCGAGGAATCAATTGACTTCATGAATGAGTACCCCGGCGAGAAAAGAGATTTCTGCCATTACAAAGAAAACAAATTACTAAGAAGGGGAAAGGTAACTTGAGATGATAGGTGAGGCTACCAAAAGAATTTTAAGAATTGATGAAAACATAGAGATTTCAGATGCCAGATGGATTGTATGTTACCCCAGCACTGGTACCTTTAGAGTAACTGTGCAAGCAACTGCAACAGGATTTTTATTGTGACCTGTACCGGCTCAGGTATTTGCCTACAATAATAGCGGTTACAAATACCGTATAAAAGTGGCCAAGCAAACCGACAAAGACCACCAGCCTTTTGGATATTTCAGTCGTAGGCGTGATATCACCGTAACCAATTGTCAGTAGCGTAATAAAGCTAAAATATAAAAAGTCGGAAAAAGCCCTGTTATCGGTTGGACCGGAAAATGCCTTCAAAGTTGAGTCGAGGCTGACAAAAAGTATGCTGGACATAAAGCCTAAAAGGATAAAACCGCAAAAAACCCCCGATATCGTTTCTATACCCACTACTCTCTGCTGTCTAATATCAAGAAACAGGCGAAAACTAATCATAGAAAAATATATGACGTAAATTCCTGCAAAAATAAAAGGGCTATTTTGTTCCATGTAGTATCGGTTAAACCTTGCAACAACGGCTAGAAGTACTATAACAGAGATGAACACCATTTCACTTTTAGATTGCCGTTTGAATAACAAAATGCCAAATAACATGTTTTGCAATAACAATACCGTTTCGGCATTCTCCCGAATGCGTTCAGGAAACATCAGGTTGCCAAACAGCGTAATCAAAAAACTGATCAGGAAAATGGTAAACCTTCTGTTATATAGCCGCTCGGTCATAACTATATTATTTAATCAGGAATGCTAAGGGTCAGTGTGAATGTCCATTTTTGAGTTTTATATATAGAGTATTTAATCCAGCAAAGCTTCGTTGAATTTGTAATCCTCGTAATCCACCTTATATAGCACACTGTAAAATGATGGGATAAATAACAGTGTTATGACTGTACCGAACAACAATCCCACCATAATAGTCACTGCCATGGGTTCCCACATTTCACCGCCGCCCAGATACAGTGGAACCAAACCCAGAACTGTTGTGAACGTTGCCAGCAAAATTGGCCTGAAACGCTGTAAACAGGCAGCAATCACCGCGTCTTGTGGTGTACGTTTAAGCTCTTTTTCTTCGATTTCAATTCGGTCTATCAGTACAATGGCATTGTTAATGACAATTCCTGCCAGCGAAATGACCCCAAGAAAGGCCATAAATCCAAAAGGAACCCTGAAAATCATCAATCCTAATACCATACCGATAGTTCCCAGTGGGATGGTGCAGACGATCATGGTCATTTTTCTGAACGAATTAAACTGAATAATCAGCAGCATGACGATGATAAAACCGGACAGAGGCAGGTATTTACCAATAGCGCCCATGTTTTCGGCACTTTCCTTTTGATCACCACCTAATTCGTAGGTATATCCATCGCCCCATGTGGGGGCCTGTTCCTTCAGCCAGGGTGTAATTTGTGCCACAATTTCTGCCGCATTGCCCGCTTCTGTGATCTCACTGGATACATTGATAGTCCGGGTCAGGTCCAACCTTTTGATCTTGGAATATTGCCATTGTGGGATAATGGTCGCCACTTGTGACAATGGCACACTCTGTCCGGTATTCTGGGCGAATATATTCATGGTTTCCAGGGAAGCCAATGTTTGCTGCCTTTTCTCATTGCCGAGCATAACAATAGGAATGTTCTTATCTTCCTCCCGGTATTCACCGGCCTGAAAGCCGTCCAATACCGTTTGCAGGGATATGGCAATGTCCTGGTTTGTGATTCCGGCCGACTGTGCCCTGTTTTGGTCAATATCGATGATGAACTTCTTTCCTTTGGGGCCCCAGTCATCCTTGATATTTTTAGTATTTGGAACGGCAAATAGTCTTGCCTTAATCTGTTGGGCAATACGGGTCAGTTGATCGGGGTCATCCCCTGAAACCTTTATTTCTATCGGAGTCCCGGTGCCACCTGCTCCCAGGCGCGATACTTTGACATCGGCATTGGGAAAATTGGCAAAACAGAAGGCATCCAGCTTTTCAATGATTTCACTGTTGATCAAGAATGAGGAGGTATTGATCAGGATGTGGCCATAATTAGAATTGGGCTCATCAGCACTATAACCCAGGTCGTATGATGACGGGCCTTCGCCAATAAAGGCCGCCCAGCTTAAGATGCCCTCTTTTCTCTCTTCATGAACCTGTAATTCTTCCTGGATGAAATTTTCTATAGCGAGTATGGTTTGTTCGGTACTTTCAATCTTAGTACCCTGGGGTAAATTGATATCTACGGTCACCATATTGCGGTCGCTGTCCGGAAAAAAGACAAAGGCCAGTTTTGTAAATCCAAAAAAGGCCAGGACAAGGAAAGCTACAATGCCGATAAGTACCGATTTTTTCCATGCCAAAGCCAGCAAAATAAGGCTTTTATATTTTTTCTTCAGGGCGCCAATCATCCTGTCCAGAAAACTGACCTCTCCTTCCTTTCGTTTTTTTAGTTTGAGGAAGAATACACAGAACAATGTGATAATACCCAAAGCGACGATCCATGAGGATAATAGTGCAATGGTTATTACCACAAAAAGAGGTCCCATGATATCCCCCATGACAGACTCTGCCAGATAAAAAGACAAAAATGCCGCTGAAGTGGTCAAAGTCGAAATCAACAGCGGGACAAACAGCTCTGAGCAGGAATCAATCGCGGCTTTTTTCACATGGGCTCCCTTCTCCATTTTTACAATGATGGACTCTGCCACCACAATACCGTTATCGACCATCATTCCAAGTGCCATAATCAGAGCAGCCAGGGTAATTTGGTTAATACCCATGCCAATTACGCCCATTACCATCAGGGTGGTGATGGTGACTATCGGAATGAGGCTGGCAATGACAAGCCCGGTGCGCAGACCCAAAAAGAAGAGCATTACAGCTAAAACGATGACAACAGCTTGCAGCAGGTTGGACATGAAATCGTCCACTTTCAGATCTATATAGTGGTCAAGGGATGAAATTCGTGAAACTTCGAGCCCTACCGGAAGTTTTTGTTGCCACAGAGCCAGTATGGCATCTATTTCTTCACCCATTTTGAGAATGTTCGCGCCTTCTTTAAGGGATACGTGCAGTGATAAGGCATCCCTGCCGTTGATACGTGTCTTTTGGTTGGGGGGATTGATATATCCCCTGGTCACCGAGGTAATGTCTTTCAAGGCTACCACCTGTCCACTTTGTCCTATGGGTATGAGCATTTCCCGGATGTCATAGATATCATTAAAGTTGCCTGTGGGTTCGAGGATGATCCGTTCTTCTTCCACATTAATTTCCCCGCCTGAGTTAAGGATATTGGTAGAACCGATGAGATCATAAAGTTTGTTGGAGGTTAAATCATAGGTGACCAGTTTGGTATTGTCAAATTCGACAAACACCCGTTCTTCCTGCGCCCCGTTGATCTCCACTTTAGCAGCATCATCGAGTTTTATGAGATCATCACGCAGGTCATCTGCATAGTCCTTCATTTCCCTGTATGAAAAACCATCGCTTGTAAGCCCGACAGCAATTCCGAATATTTCTCCAATACCGTCGTCGTTAAGCTGGGGTTGTACATTGCTGGGTAACCCTTCAATAGTGTTTAGCTTTCTCCTCAGCCTGTCCCACACCGCCTGCAGATCCTTTGGGGCTACCTCCATCCTTAGCTCGACCGCCACCACTGACAGTCCTGTACGTGAAGTACTGGTCACCTCTTTCAGTTCCGGAAGCTCCTGGGCGACTTTTTCAATTTTGTCTGTAATCAGTTCCTCGACACGTTCAGGGCTTGCCCCGGGAAATGAAGTAACCACTGTGGCCACCCTAATGGTGTAAGGTGGCATACTGTCACGGGAAAGGGATTGATACAATACCATCCCCATAACGATCACCACAGCAAGAATAGTTAAAACAACGCGGTTTTTTTCTATAGAAAATTGAGTAAGATTCATATACTTTTTCGATTGATAATTATTGGAGTCTTACCTTTTGTCCATTCAGTAAAGTCTGTAAGCCGGCGGTGGCTATAAATTGCCCCTGACTAAGCCCGCTTTTGATTTCAAACCCGGCAGTAGTCATTTGACCGATTTCCACTTGCTGTCTTTTTACCAGTCCGGTTTTGCCATCATCAGAATCAATAATGAACACAAAATTGCCATTGCCATCCTCGCCCACAGCCTTTATAGGAACTACCAGTATATTGTCCCGGACAGTTTCTCCATTCCCAAAATTAAAAGTAACATTGGCAGCCATGCCTGGCCTGATATCAGCGGTAGGGTTTACGATTTCAACGTCTACGGGAAAGGTTGCGGCGTTATCCACAACGATGGGAGAAATTTCTATGACACTTCCCTCAAAGCTTTTGCCCCCTATGGCAGTAAACGTAATTCCGGTTTTCATTCCTAACCGGGCCAGGTTGATCACATTCTCCGGTAAACCCACTTCGATTTTCATCTTATCCCCGGCATTGAGAATAGCAAATACATGTCCTGCTGACACCCGTTCGTTAACCGCCCCTTCGGTGTTAGCTATGATTCCATCACTTGGGGCGTAGATATAGCCATAATTGACCTGTGTTTGCTGGATACTCTTATTTCGTTTTGCCGATTCGAACTGGGCCAAGGCATTCTGATACCCGTTTTTTGCAGACTCATAGTCACTTAGCGACACAGTGTTTTTTTCATACAATGACTTTATCCGGTCCAATTCTGTTTTTGCCGTGTTCATGTCTGATTCGGCACTGCTTAAGGCGGAAACTGATTTTTCGTAAGCAAGACTGGCCTCGACATTGTCCAGCCTGGCCATGAGATCTCCTTTTCTTACTTTTTGACCTTTTTTAACATTGACTTTTGAAATTACCCCACTGCTTCTGAAACTTAGCGCTATCTCATTTCCAGCCTGGGCAAAGCCGCTGAAGGTTCTGACTTTTTGTGCATCGGCTGTTCCCACAACATGATATTTGACAGGCCGTAGAATTTCCTCCTTTGTATCCTGCTTGCCCCTGCAACAGCAAAGGATTAGCACAGCATATACCGGTAAGACACACTTGATAAATTTCATAATATAGATGATTTTGTTCGTGGCAAATAAGTACATAGGTAATTAGTTATTGCTTCTAAACTTTAAAAAACGGTCTTCGAAATCACCAACCTTTTCCGGGGTTGAAAACATAGAAAAAAACCCAATAGAAAATTCGAGTTGCAACTGCGCCTGCACATATTCGTAAATTGACAAGGCATAACTCAGCCTTGCCTGCAAAGCCGCCTGTTGGGCCTCAATCAACTGGGTTATAATTACTTCTCCCTGTTTATAGTTTTCCTGAACAAGCTCAAAGTTACGCCGGGCATTATCAGAGGCTGTTTTGCTGAAGGCAATATTTGTGTATGAATTCAATAACTGAAGTACACTGGTGCGGACTGAAAGTTCCAGATTCTGATCCAAAAGCTGCCTTGAATGATCCAATTGCTCCAGTTGTATGGTGGATCTTTGAATGTCGATCCTGCGGGCATTGCCCTGAAAAAGCGGGTAACTCAGTGTCAGACCCAATTGCCAGGAATTATCAAAAAACTGATTGCCCCCCGGCACTTCTTCCGAACCCTTCCCCCCTCTGTCGAGTACCTGGGTTGTTTGTGCCTGAAAGGCCAGTTGAGGTACATAGAGCAGCCTTTTATTCTGTAACCATTCCCGTTCTGCTGCCTTTATGTTTTCAAGTAGAAACATTTTATTAGGGTTAGCATTTACTGCTTCCCGTACCAGAAATTCGGTAACTAATTCAAGGTCTTTGGGTGTCCTCACAACTTTAGCTATCCGGTCATCGCTGAATTTTTGGTACGTCTCATCGTCAATCGTGACATCCTCTATGTCATATTCGTCTTCCAGGGAATTGGCAAGAAAGGTATTGAGCTGGAGTTTTGCGGCTATTACCGAAGTTTGTGCCTCGACCACGACCTGCTTGTCGGCGGCTACCTCGCTTTCCCATCGATAAACATCTGCAATGCTTGAGGATCCAACGCTAAGCCTGATTTTGGCCAGTTCAAGGTTGGTTTTTGAATTGTTTAAGTTTTCCTGCTGGATAAGCAGGTTGGTTTTGGCAGATAGCACATTAAAATATTCTATATAGGTGTCGAGCAATACTTTTAACACGTTGGCTTCCGTATCATATTCCTGAGCCTTCCTGATATATTGGGCGATTTTGATACCTGCAATGGCCTGTTCGGAATACAGGAGTTGGTTCAATGTAAGCTGACCGGAAAGTGACCGTTCCGGGGCGTCAAATAAGGCATTTGCTCTTTCGGAGTTGATCTGTGAGCCTGTCACAGACAAATCCAGTGAAGGCCTGACTGTTGTCCTGGCACGCCTCATGTCCTGTTCGGCTAATGCTATGTCCTGGTAGGTAATCTTAATATCAAAATTATTTTCCAATGCACGCTGCATGATCTCTTCTAAAGAATAGTTAGCCGGCCGCCCTGCAATATCACCGATGAGATTAGCTATAAAAAGAATTTCAAACGGGGGAGAAAAGTCAATTTCCCTCGCCGTTTGCATGTTCAGAAAGAATTCATCTTTATAATTAATCACTACCGGAATTTCTGCTAAAGGGGCACCGCCGGTGGATTCGTCAATCATAATTGCCAATTTTCTTATGGTCTGTTCAAAGTCGTTTTCATCCGATACACAGGCCAGGATGCCCTGGTCAACATGCCATTTATTACTTGAAAAAGATGGTAACTTTCTTGCATTTAGTTCATTGGCGATTTGTTTAATGTCTGAGGAGGTCTTCCCATACAATTCGGTCAGATAAACAGCATCGGTTCCGGACGGAAGATCTAACAATGAACCTGGAATATCGCCGGTGACAGGAACAATGTTGATGGTGGTAGAAAATAGTTCACTAAATGAATCAATGGCTTGCCTGGCCTTTTGCTGGTTAAAAGTGATGACTGAGGCCGAATCTGCAAGGACAGAAAGATTCTCAAACGGATAGAGCTGTTTAAATTGTGTCAATTCTTTTTCGAAATCCTGAGCCGCCCAGATATAACTGAAATTTTGAATTCCTGATTTTCCATCCTGTAATGGAATCTCCTGCAAATCAGGATCGATAATGCCGAGACCAATGGTGGGCTTGGGGAAAGTGCCGTTGATCAAAGCCCCTTTGATACTAACTCCACCAATTAAAATCATGAAATCTACTTGCGGGTTGATCAAATCGTAGTTGGCCCTGGCCTGTTCCAGACTGTTGCTTTTATAAATCACATGCTCCGGGGTCAGTGTAACTTTTTTAGCCGAACCGGTTGTTCTATCAATTTCCAGTGTCATAACTTGAAAAATAGAATCTATCACCGGAGACTGTGGAAAATCAGTGACAATTCCAAGTCTTATATCCTGCGGGAATAACTGATTACTCCAGGCAAACAGGATGAGAAGCAAACATTTTTTGTGTAACATATTCGGTGAGATCAGGGTTTGTGTTGTAAGTTTTAGTTTATGGTTTCAATGAGTCTGAATATAAGACTTTCACTATATTGAAATCAGAAGCAAATGGCAGATTAGTGCCAATTCTTGACAGAACAAGTGGTTCCTATCGCTCTATGTCTTATAATTACTAATAAATATGATAATAGTTGGTGAAAACTACAAGCAAAACAATTAGTATATCCATGGTGGGAGTGGTTTATTGTGTCAAATATTAAAGTAAATAATGATGGGATTGGGTGCTGTGGAAAGAGACAAAATTTATTAGGAACCACTTTGACCGGGAATCATATTAAACTACTTGCAGGAATGAACGCTTTGAGTACATTTTAGAAGGCTGTTGGCAACAGTCGCACCAGATCATGCATTCCTGAAAATGGGTTGAATTTAGTGGAGGGCAATTTTACAGACCCAAAGTGGATGAAAGGATATTTATGTTTCTTGACCTGCGTATTTCCACAACGATTGCCGAAAACCTGGGGCATATCCTGTACAACCGATTGATCCGGAATTGTTTCTATGACCTATGAGTTTAGAGGATATTCATTTCAGGACAAGAACCAGTGTTATTCATTCATTTTCTTATATATTTTTTTCATCATTAATTCTTTCACCAGATCCCCAAACGCTTTGTCTTCCGGTACCTTTTCGAATATTTCATGATTTTGATCCATCCGATCTATCAGTTTGGAAATAAACAAGTCTTCAAATGCATATTTGAATGTGTCAATCTTATTTACCCTTGCCTGGGTTTGAAGGGTTTTGTCCTCCATCAGTTCCGCCTCTATTTGGTCAAAGAATAGCTTGTCGGCCTCTTCAAATTCGGTTCCGAACCGGTCATTGTTCATTTAACCAATCAATGGCTGATTTATGTTCGTTTCTGAACTCTTTTACGATCCAAATAACCGTTTCCGCCTCATATCCGGAAGCATAGGTGATAATTTTACCGAGGTGGTCATGGTTGGTTCTTTCAAGTTGATTTTCAATGATTATCTTTTTGCCTGTTTCTGCTTCTTCGGCCAAAATATCGACTGAGAAATCACCTGTTTCCGCTTCGGTTTTTATCAAGGAAATGTTAACGCCAATCTCATTGCTGAGCAAATCGAGGTTTTGTTCCCGCGCAAGCCAGTTTGTAAAATCTTTCGCTTCGTGTTCCCACACGCTTCTTAAGTCAATTATTTTTTCTAGTTTCCCAAGTTTCATATGATAATAGTTGTGTTTAGAAATGGATGATCACTGATTTTGTGATAAAAAATCAAGGAGTCATAGATGGTTTGAATATTAAAAAAACTTAGTTTATAGCGTTTAAATCCTATCTCACCACCAGCTGAATTAGTCATTAACTAAATCTGTCATGCGCACAAAGCAGACAGACATTAAAAAATTACTTTATTTCCTTTCCTCCAAAAACTGTTTCAGCATGGCTACCTTTTCTTTTTCACTCTCCAGCAAAGCTTCTTTTGCTTTTAGCAAGTCCTCATACAATTTTTTGTTTTCTTCCATGGCCTTTTCCCACTTATCGATTGGGTTAAAGGTGCAATTATAGTTCCCTACGCTATATGCCCCTTGATTTGAACCCTCATAGTTTTGCTGAATATAGTTGATTGTGGCTTCCTCGTCAAAATTTTTTACCACCTCAGTGGTTACCCCCAATGCCTTGGCCATCTTTTCAAGCGTTGCATCCTCTACATTTTCGCTCCGCTCAATTTTGGAGATGGCCTGCTGACTGAGGCCTAATTGATCGGCCACGGTATCTTGTTTGATACCCAGCAATTCCCGCATACGGCCGATCTTTCTTCCCATATGTTTTGTCTGAGATCTGGTTTTGTGCTCCATAAATCAAATATATTAATTTCTAAAAATGTCTCAAAAGCCTGTGGTAATCTACCACTTAAAGTGGTAGGATACAACCCACGGCGCGGCAAGTTCCACAGGTATTTTTTTTTCTGATCTTCGTGCCTATCTTATACTCCTTTTCTCAACGGACTTAAATCAAATGCATATTTATAACTGATAATCCTCTTACTGGCTTCATTGTCTATCCATGCACGCTCTTTGTGGCTGATTTCAATGATGTCTGAAGTGCTCACATCCTTGAATCGATCAGCGACATCATCCAACACCTGGAGTTCAATTTCATCAAAAAGTGCGGCATTAAAACTTCTGCCTGTATGGGGCTTAAACTGTTCTCCAACCGCTCCATTAGGAAATTCCGTGTAACTGATATCCACTTCATCGTTGTTAGCCATGTACTCGAAAATACTATTGTAATTATTAGGTACAGGCCCCATGTTAATTGCCCTGTACCTCGCACCACTCATAGAAAAACAAGTGCGTTTAAACATTAAAAAGTCAGCATAAAACAACAACTTATTCATTTGTGTTTTCCAGGGTTTCAGCCGTTCGGTAAAAAATACAACCATTTCGGTAAGCCGTTTAAGATTCGACTTTCGGTAACCGGAAAACTCATCCGGCAAATCTCCATCCAGGAGATAATCCTCAAGCTCAAAAGAAAATGAGTGATCTTCAGCATTTTCTATAAGTGCGTCTACTTTCCGCAATAGTTTAACTTTTGCTTCCTGATCCAATGCTTCTGATAGTTCTACCAAATCCCTGAATTTCTTAGGATCGTTGACAAGCTGAATCAGTTTGCCATTTGAATTACTCGGCATTTCCCCACTTTCATAATTCCTGTAGCTGTTGACACCAAACCCCAGCACTTCAGCCATCTTGATCGCAGAAAGTCCATACTTCCTGCGTATTGTTTTCACTTCA
Organism: Cytophagales bacterium; assembly: GCA_022360015.1. GTDB lineage: Bacteria > Bacteroidota > Bacteroidia > Cytophagales > Cyclobacteriaceae > Agaribacillus. Next base: position 185,066 of record JAKSDQ010000158.1, on the reverse strand, counting down.
TCCGGAAATGGCAGGTTATGTTTGTCCCGGTATTGATTATACAACTGCTGCATGTTGATTTCATCAAGTTCCGTGGAAGTAAACTTTTCTCCACTATCATCGCACAGATAACAATGATATACCACCGGAAATTCTTCCTTTCTAAAACTTAACTTCCTTTTTTCTTTGTGAAGTAACATCTTTTTACCGGTTATTGAACTTTTCATATCATCTGCTTTTAAAAGGATAATCAATCGGGTAGGCTGCGATGCTTCTTTTGTTGCATAATTATATATTATAACACAAATATAACCCCTTTCCATTGGTTTTCAACTTTAAAGTTGAAAATTTTAAATTTAAAACGATAAAATCAACTATAAAATAGAATTTTGTATTTCAAAATCATTTTCTGTTGATTCCGAAAGTTAAAATCATTGATGATCGGTAACAGAATCATGCAAATTCCATAAAAAATCGCTTACAGTAGATTATGGAATGAATTGTTTCTGTAATATGTTTAAAGCCGGATTAATAGACTAATGAGAATGAAACCCTTAGACTTCATAGCCGACCTTTCCGCAAATATTGAAGGCAGTTTTAAACAGATCTGTAAATATTACCAGGAAAATCAGATCCTTCATTTTGACTTATGAAGTAATTTGGATGGCTGTCAGGATTTGATAATAGAACAAGATAGGATAGTATCATAAAAAGCATCTTGCTCCGGCTACTGATGGCATCAGAGGTAGTGGAGGCTTCGGGTAGAAAACGGATTTACCATAAAAGCAATTGTCCACTAAACTGTCCATGGTGATTCTTTTGATACCCCAATATATCAGGTTATATTTGCATCTTGCAAAATCTACCAAAAGACCTATCATTTAAGATCCAATGCTCATTTTTTACTTTAGTATGCAGACATCATACTATTAAAGACTATCCCTAAAACTCATTGAATCGAACAAATTATTTTTTAGGCTATAACGGCGTTAATTTTTATGAAACTAAAATTGATATCAGGAAACGAAATCAGTGAATTTAAAATGAGGTATGAATCACTGTCAGGTTTGGAGATTCCTGATGACTTCCTAAAAAAGTCCAGGGTTTATGGATTTTATCAAAACAAAATATTGATTGCCGGGTTTGTTCTCTCTTCATCCAATGAAAGGTTAAGGACCGTTGAGTTGTTTGTTGCTCAACAAAATCACCGGGAGGTCTATTTGAAATTGTCTGATTTGGCCTTGTATACAGAGGTTTGTTGCTTTTGGATGGACAGAAAAATTCGAAAAAAGAATATAGTAAATATCCGGATATGGCTTAAAATGGCCTATCGAATCCGGAAGGACCAAAATCCTATCATTATATATGGTACCCAGTCAAAAGGGCTGGCCTATTTATATGGTCTGCCAAAAGTATCTACGCTGTTTTGGGAAGATACGGTGAATGAATTAAGCTCTTATGTTTTTTTGGTCAGCAGAAATGAATTTGTAAAAGGGGCCTGGGAAATGGCTTTTTCCAAATTTCTGCGTAAAAACAGGCCTAAGACTTTTGTCAATCATTACTCACCTTCTGAAATCATCTCTTTACACAGGTCAGTCTGATTTTCACTTTTTATCTTTGAAATCCACCTTACATACGCATAAGTAACCATTTACTAAAGGGGAAAAAGAAAGTTATTCGCTAAATCCTAATCTCAAAACTGACTAACGGTCTCATATATCTTTTCGATTTCACAGCTAGAAACCAGTAAAAACCGATTACAACAAGTTGTATTTTAACAAAAATCCCCAATGTGTTATCAGGGATTTTTATTTATCTGAAAGATTACTATAAAAAGTAATCGACAAAGGGCCACATATGAGTTGCTGATTGATTTATTTAGTTTCAGGATCAATCAGCCGGTATTTCAATCGGCTCTCCCTCGGTAATCTCCCGGGTGTCGAAAGAAATATTCGGATTTCCTTTGTTTGATGGATTATCGGATTCACCGATAATGATTGCACGTTCCTTGAGGAGGTAAAAATTTTGAGAATCCCTATAAATTTCCTCCCAGCCATTCCCATCATTTTTCTCAACGATCAGGGCGTAAACTGCGCCTATGGTACCTACGCTGTAAAATGTTGCCACTTTCCTGTCCGAAGTTTTTTGTGGGTGAATGTTTAAATAATCGCGTGTGTATCCTTCCCGCTCCGGATAGCCCAATTTGGCCCTGTAACTAGCGGTAATCGAACCGTTTGTCTCCAGTCTCAATGCAAATGCATGATGCCTTAAATCCACATTAATCTCCGCATCCTGAGAGGCTATGAAATCCAATTGCTTGTAGTAGGCGTCGAGTTCAGGCATATGTTCACCTTCCTGTATGCTGCCATCTCCATCGATATAAATGGCAAATCCGGTTCTCCATGTCTGCCTTTCAGCCAGATTAACGGCCTTTAAAGCTGACGCTTCATAGTGTATCTTATTTGTTACAACCACGTTGTAATTTTTTTCCTGTAATTCGGGTTCCCATGGGTGATGAGGTACCACTGTTTTTCTGCCTGGTCCATCATCGGTGACCAGAAGGCCGTGCGAAGTCTCACTGGCTGCCAATACCTTTACGGTGATTTCGTATTCATGTCCTTGTTTCATCTCCAGATTCTGCCCCGTTGGCACCCCTTCAAAAACTCCTGCCGCGTAATAATCTTCTACTTCATAAAAGTCAAGCCTGTCTTCATTATCTATTTCACGAACGAGGATAAATGTAAATACATTTTTTAACGAGTTGGTTCTATGAATTCTACCTGTTACCTCTACGGAAGTAGTGCCAATATTCATCGGTACCATTATCATCTTACCCGTGGATAACGCTTGCCCGTCAAGTGTTTCATCTTCTCCGCAGGATGAAAGCATGCCCAGGATAACCAGCGCCCCATAACCGATTGTTTTTGGTAAAAAATTCCAGTTTCCCGTCATGATTTGGATGTTTTACAAGTTTTTAAAAAAAGTCGGTTTGAGTTGCCAGAAGTAGAAAAAAATCTCAACGGTTAGCTTTTACAAAAAAATAGTAAACATCAAAGTTTTGCCATTCTCACTTTCATACAGACAACCTTTGACAGGTAACCCCAAAAAACAGATCTCTAGACAAGAAGCTTTGCGATCCTGACTTGCTGAACTGGGCTTGGCCAGCCCGTATCGTGCTGTAAAACAAGGAGCTATTCAATGAAATCCGAAATTCACAGACGGAAATCTTTTTTTAATTTTTTCAACCTTTCAAAAGGCAGTTTTCCTTTTGTATCATTTTTTGAATATCCCAGCTGCCAACCTGTAACCCTTGGAGTCCTCCGTGAGATGCAGGTGCTTTTTATCCAGCTTCACCGCATTGTTTACAATCAAATTGATGGCTCCGGATTTGATGATTTTTTTCTCGACAATATTGGGTTTAGCGATTGGTATTATTGCTTTTTTCTCTCTCGACCAATATCCCGCAAATCCATTGTTATTGGCAATTACGCTATTTGAAAAAGCAGATGAGAATTTTAATTCTGCAGAACGGCCAACAAGAAAGTTGTTGTTGTTGGCAATAACGTTGTTGGTAAAATTAAATTTAAAGTCATCAGGGCCAAACCAAAAGGCACTTTCGTAAGCACCGGTTACAATGGAGTTTTTGATCGTAAATCCATCTACATTATTAAAAAATAACACAGCATTTCTGCATTGATAAAAGATACAATGTGAAATGGTGTTACCAGGTCCATGTGCCCACACTGCCCCCTGAATTTTTGCTGCCTCTTTGTTACCAATAAAATAACATTGCGAGACTTCCAAATCTTTTAATGTTTGATCTTCTTTTGCAATGGGATAATAATAGTCTACTAAGGGGTTGGCATTCCCCAGAAATTTCAAACCACTTATGGTTACATTAATAGAAGACACAAGAAAGCCGGTAGAATGAGGAAAAAAGGTTGTTGAGTTATTACCGGATATGGATTGTATTACGGGCATTTTTTCGGGTGACCATAAATCGTCATCAGGCATGATACCAGCTTCTATGATAAACCTGGATGTATCATCCAATATTCTTACCGGATTAATGGCTACTTTATCTTCCAATGTATATATTCCTGGCATCACTCTAATAGTGATAGAACCCTTACCTGTCAACCTATTAGCTACCGTCACCGCTTTGGAAATTGATTGAAAAGGTGCTTCTGCCAAGCCCGGATTAATGTCATTTCCATTTAGTACATCTACATAGAATATTTGTGCGTTTAAACAATTAACAAGGAGGCCCAACACTATAAAAAATAAAAATAGTTTCTTTTTCATATTTATTAAATTCAAGATTATATATTTATTAAACCAGTCAATAATCTTTATTCTGTTATTGAAATAAAATTCTATTTTCGTTCTTTTAGCGTTCAAAAACCGGTTAAATGATAAATAATGAAGGATCTTATATAGCACATTGCAAACGTCTGATAGAAGAAAAGCTGGGCTGGCTTCCGAGTAACCAATGGAAACAGCGGGATTATCTTAACCTGATTGGCTTGCTGGAGCATAAAACGGGAATTGGCCTCAGCTTGTCAACTATTAAACGCATCTGGAAACCAGACTATAAAGGCACTCCCCATCCGGCTACTCTGGAGGCCTTAGCCAGGTTTTTGGATTATACCAGTTGGCTTGACTTTAAAGCAGCCCATTTACCAAATGCTGAAAAAACGCTGCATTCAAATCCGGAAAAAAAGCGTAAAACCAGACATAAATACAGAAAAGTAATTGCCGTCCTGGTGTTGATTTTTGTGTTGACTGTAGCTTCAATGATCTTTACACAATCCAAAAAGGTTTCAAAACCCACCGGACAAGTTTCCTTCCAGCCTAAGGAAGTGACTTTTTCCAGCAACAATTCCGTTACTGCAGGTGCGCCGAATACCGTCATTTTTAATTATAATGTGAGTACCGTGACCGCGGACAGTTTTTTTATTCAGCAATCCTGGAATCGATTTAAAAGGGATGAAGTGCTTCCGGAGAATACCACGTTGACAAGTATTTATTATTATCCGGGAGTACATGAAGCCAAACTGATTGCCAATGATTCTGTGCTGAAAGAAACCATAGTAAGGGTAAATACCAAAGGTTGGCTGTCAGTTGCGCGATACAGCTTTATAGACAATGTGCCTACTTACATCCGTAATAATGATTTGATTAAAGCTGGGATTTTGCAGGTTACGAAAGATCATCTGCGAATGAATAACATTGATCTCAACAAGGATCTTATGGTTAGCTATTTCTACGTCGATGAATTTAAAGAGGTAGGAAGTGGTAATTTTACCTTGGAAACCAGGGTGCGTAGTGATAGTATTTTGAACCTCGCCTGTCCTGAGATCTCAGTAAAGATTCTGGGTGAGGATGGGATTCATTCAATTCCATTGACTACCAGGGGTTGCGTGGGAAATCTCTTTGTGAAGTTTGGAGATGTTACTAAAAATGGTAAGCGTCATGACTTATCTGCCTTTGGTGTAGATGTCTACGAATGGCAATTAATGAGAATTAATGTACAGCATAATGTGGCTACGGTTTCTTTAAACAAGGACACTATTTTTGAGGTGGCTTTTTCAGAGGATATTGGTGAAATTGTGGGCTTCAACATTAATTTTTCCGGCAGTGGTTCTTTGGATTATCTGGAACTTAATGATGAGAATTTCAATAAAAAGGTGTACAGGACTGATTTCTAAAAATTGTGAATCGCAGGGAGAAAATGACCTGACCACAACATAACCCTTCCAATTATATCTGGGATGCCATCATGGCCAAATTGTTGATAGACATGTACGGATCCGGGGATTGAAGTTTCAGGTACTTTTGAGAAAATTATCGGATAATTTCTAAGTGGCCTTGTAACCATTGGTAAGTTTTCAGGTATTCACAAGAAATTTTCTCCCGTATACAATTGTTAAATGCTAAGATCCCCCGAAATCTTAAAACTACTTTCCGTTCTTTGTTTCAGCAAAAGAGCCGCAGCATACTAAAAATTATCCTTTTTTGTGTTCCTCAGGCTTGCATCGTGGAAATGTCTGTTCACTTCATTAACTAATTTATATGGACGATTAAATGCCTTCTGAGACACTTTGAAATAATCTGAGAGTTTGCGAATGGTTTCTTTGGAAAGTCCCTTGTGGTAGTTTAATATTTTCGAGACAGTTCCTTTCGATAAACCTAATACTTTTACAAGATCTTTTGGTTTCATATTATTTTCTTCCATCATAGCCTTGATTAACTCAACGGGGTTAAGATCATCAAACGTGCTGTGCTCTTTATCCCATTTTTCAATTAATAAGTTAAGCAATTCTATTTCATCTGTTGAAGCTTCTTTATTCTGGGCTATTAGCTCTTCCAGGATATTGCAATACTCATTGTATTGTTTCTTGGATTTAATGATGGTATATTTTAATGTTTTCATCCTTTCAATTTTCATTTTACGGTTCAGTAAGCATTGATAATATATTGCTCCCTATTTTTACATAATTTTGTGTACTCTGAATGGGTCCCTATCCAGTTAATAAATAGATGCACTTTATTCTTACCAAAACAGTATTTACATATCATCCTGTAATTGTTGCCTCCAATATTAAACACCACTCTATTGATTCCATTTCCTAAAATATCAGCACTGTTGAAGGTGGCAAGAATATCCTCAGGTTTATTCCAATTTGCATACTTAACAATTGACAACCAATTTTTAAAAGGAACCTGACTTTGAGTATTTCTATTGATGTAATCCTCTATTGATTGCGTTTTTATTAAGTGAACTTTCATGTGTTATAACGTAAAAAGTGCTAAAAAGTTTCCTTTTGTGAAACTTTTTAATCATTGTCAAAAAAATACCCAGAATAAATCAGCCACAGTTTCCTGTTTAATTCTTAATACTGATGCATGCGGCCGATTCTTCTTCCGATGTGTTTAGACCGGGATTTGATTTTGTTTCCCATAAATCAAATATCTTTAATTCCAAGGTTTATACACAAAGTCAGGACTTTGCATTGGGGAGGGGTAAAAGTGATGAAAAATACAACTTTATGTGGTTGGATACAAATAACTTTTACAGCTTCTTTGGTTATTAAAATTCGGGGCTACCCTATTTTATTTTTGTGACGTTAAAAATTTTTTAAAATGGTCTTCGCAAAACATTCCTGCTTCTTGGGCAGTAACGGTAGGGCCTTCAGCAACAAATGTTTCATTGTCGCCGAGCCAGTGCCGAAATTCTTTTTTTAGCAATCATAGTTACCGCTCCAACTTGATAAATGTCATAAATGACTTTTAGCCTATCCTTTTTATATGTCTTGGATATGTCAGTTTTTATAATAAAGGTTCATATTTTAATGCTCAGTCTGTATATTTTTTTGGGGTTTATTTCCAACAGTTTTAAGTACTTCTGCCCAATCCATTAATGTATTGCTCTTTTTAGTATCAAAATTGGCTCCGAAATTATTTATTTCACCTGGTTCATGATTGAAATAAAAGTATTCCCTAAACCCGAAATCGTTGTAGTTTTCGAATCTGGACGCATACCTTGGCAAATAATGTCCTTTGACATGCTCATACTCAATGGTAGTTTTAAAAATGAGGGTAGGTTGTTCTGAGTCCAGATTCCTGTATGCTGTGCGGGAAATATCATTAATATCGCTGACAAGCTCAGATTCCATCTTAATAATTGCAAAATCCTCTGCGTTTATAAGTACATATCCTCTGAAAATTTTTGCACCATTCAAAGTGAAGTTTGATGTTTTAGGGCTAATTCTGTTACATACAAAGCTTATTTTATAAACCTCTTGATTATTCAGACTAAACACGTCTTCCAAATCAAAAGTGAAGAATTTATGTTTCTTTGGGTTAAGAAAAGTGTTTTTCCGGTACAGGATCCAATCATTTAAACTGATCCCCATGAAATCATGAATGGTAGTTTTATAATTTTTATACTGGAATTTTTCCTCCTGCTCATTATAAACTCCTTTTCTGGCTTGTATCAATTCCCAGCCAGAATTGGGGGTTCTACCTGAATAGCCGGAGGGGACATAATTTTTGGACAACCAATGGATTGAAGTAGGGCTGTTGTTAATTGAATCAAGAAGGACACTTTTTTGAAATACGAGGCTTGAAAAAGGGCCGTGATGAAAGTTTTCATCGATGCTTTCAATGGCTTCATTGAGTATCCCCAATGCGCTACCCTTTTCATCAGCTATGATAATTTCGGGGAGTTTTATCACTTTTTCATCAAGGGTAACGGTTAAAAACTCATTCTTACCAATATGCTTTAAGCAGAGCTCCTTCACTTCATAAGCCACATTTGAAATGGTTAGGGTATCAGAATTTGAATGGAAAACTGACCTTTTTCATTGGAAACCACGCCATAAGCCGAACCTTTAATGGCCAGGGAACTAAATGGAATGGGTTGACCGGATTTATCTACCACCTGACCTTTTAATGTTACCCCTTTTTTACTTAACAACAACACTTGTTTTTTCTCTTGAGAAGATATAGTACCGGGCTTTTTGGGGATATCTGTGTCCTCTACTTTCGGGCTTTGCTCTAAAGAGAACGCAACCTTTGTTTTTGGAATAATTTCTCTTGAGAAAATGACCCAATCAAATACGGTTTGCCAATGGCCCTGGATAGGTTTTTCTTGAATAAAAACAGATGAGTATAATGGCTATTCATTGTCAAATGAAGTTAAATTGACCAATGCCGCATTGTTGATGCTACGGGAAAGTTTAAATTCAATACTGTTTTCAGGTAATTCCGGCATCGGACGTATATTAACTGACCAGCCATCATTACACTCGAATCGGGAGTTATGCCGCCCCGGTTTAGTAACTGGTAAAGTTCAAGATCTATATCTCCATAATTTATTCCTGAAAACTCAGGATCGAATCCGATGAGTTTTATTTGTTCTCTGTTTTCATCTATTACATTAACAAGTGGCTGGAGTGAGGCCCCTAACCATACAGTGTAAATGCTTTCTGAAAGAATAGCGTTGACATTTAAGCCCTTCCTTAGCTTTTTATTTGCTATGTGCAGGTCATAAATGCCACTTTCAAAAGCTATCGTATTAAATCCCTCTTCCTTAATCAAATAGTCAATCACAATAGCACTAAGGGAGTCTATGTTAGCTTCCCCGTGAATTATATCACCTAAGAAAACGATTCTTTTATTCTCTTTGACGGTTCGTTATTTTCTTCTAAATTCCTTCAGTAAGTTATCCTGGTACATATGAGCTTATATTTCAGTAACCTTACTGCTATTTGGCATGTCTTTATAGTTCACTTGCAATTTGAGCCATAGTTTGAGTAATGGCGTTTTCAATGAATGTCGCAATGTTCTTTTCTTTTGATTCGATATCTTTTGTGATAGAGATTACATGTGGTTTAATCTCCAATGGTAAAGCGGAATCAACTCGCTTATCATTATCATCAATACTTAGATATTCCAGAAATGCGCCAATAGCAAGTGTTCCATCGTCATAACCGTAGTGATGTAACGTAATTCCAAGTTGATAACGTTTACTTCTATCCAGTTCCACTTTAAAAGTCAACCAACCCTTAGGCAGCGTCCGGTTAAAATAATAATCGTACTTTCTTGCGTACTTTATTATTTGCCCATAAAAATATTCTTGTCTATCAGATTCACCCGGTGCACATGAATCAATGGAAATAGTAGCATTTCCATTAAGCCTTGTCCTTAGCTTTTCAGAAACTATGTTTAAATGTTTTTGGCAGAATTCAAAAACCCTGACCCTAGCATCTTCCAGCAATTTGTCTCTTGTCTCTAATTTCTTTCTTTGCCAGGATTCAATTCTATCTGAGAAAATATTGGCCACTTCGTCAAAAGAAGAACTTGATACTTCTTTTAAATTCAGGGCTTTCTCTATATGTCGTTTTTGTACTTCAGCAAAATATTCGACCAATGGTTGAGGATCCCCTGAATCGGCCTTTTCCAATGCGTCGATATATCTAACCTTGGCTTCTTCACGAGGCACTGTAAATGGGAAAAGTCCGTGCTTAATAAGGATTAAACTAGACAGTAGTCTCGCCACCCTACCGTTACCATCCTGAAATGGATGAATGGTTGTAAAAGCATGGTGAAACCATGTTGCACATATTAAGGGATGAACGCTATTTTGTTCGGCTTCATTATAGATTGACACCAGATTATCCATTTCAGCCTGAACATGTTCCGGAGGGCAATACATCACTTTTATTCCATCTTCCCGGGTAGGATTGTTTTCAAAGATTTTAAAATCCCCTTTTCTGAGATCTATATTAGTTTTATTTCCAAACTGGTCTATACCTTCAGTATACTCCTGATTCCGGGTTACCAGAGCATGCAGATCCTTAATGAAACCAATTGTTAAATCTCTATTTTCCTTTACCACATCAAAAACAAAGTCAACGGCATTAAGATGATCCGATAAATGTGCAAGAAGTTTAGGAACAGGCACGTTTGTGTCATTGTGACTTATATATGATTCAATAAATCCTTTCTTGATGAAAGTTTCTGTTATCCCCTTCTCCAGTTCATACATGCGCTCTACGATACCAGTTTCGATGGCGTGTTCTCGTTTCAGTTCGGTGATAAACTCCTGATATTCCTGAGAATTATTTTGAAGTGCCTCTCTTCGGTGGTACCAGGATGGTGATAAATCATCAATTGTCGAAGTGTCACATTGAAGCCATGTATTGCTCAATTCAATATGTTTCCAAAGTCGATGTACTTTTTGATTTGTCATATTTTCACTTTAGAGCAAATTGACATCAATGCCTGTATATCCGAAAGGGTTTGTTTATTTCATGATTAAAAAGCCACTTCACTTCCGCTCTTCCAAAAGTTTTTGCAACATCGTCACCTTCTCCCGCTCACTTTTCAGCAATTCCTCATACAGTTTTTTATTTTCTTCCATGGCTTCTACCCACTTATCAAGCAGGTTAAAAGTGCATTGATAATTCTGTACTGCTCCGTGATTCGTTGCACCTTCATAATTATTTTGGACAACGTTGAAAACAGTGGCTTTCTCGTCAAGGTTTTTAATAGCTTCTGCGTTAACGCCCAGAGCCTTGGCTACCCTATCCAGCATAACATCGTCAACATGCTCTTTTTGCTCGATTTTAGATACAGCCTGTTGACTTATGCCTAATTTTTCGGCTACAGCCTCCTGTCTGATACCCAGTAGCTCGCGCATCTGCATAATCTTTCTTCCCAGGTTAATTGGCTGTTGTTTGGTTTCGTGTTCCATAAACCAAATATATCAATTTCCGAGGTTGTTCCAAAGACCTTTACAGGTGGTTGTAAGATTACAATTGAGCGGTTGTAAAATTACAATTTGATGTCGTTGGATACAACCAACTTATACGGCTTCTTTGATTGATTACAATTCGCAGCTCCCCCATTTTTCTTTTTTTGATCATCTAAATTTTTTTAAAAACGGATCATACTTTTGAGCTTGCAATAACCCTGATCAAAGCGGAATTATAAAATTTAAAACTCATCAACAGCCTGAATCGGGCTGCCGTTGATGCCAGTACTCACTTACTGGACTTCAGTTCATTGATTTTAAAGAAATGGGTTTTGAATATATAACCTCCGATGAGTTTTATGAATGGTACTTCTGCCGCCAAAAGAAACTGGTTGAAAATATTCATCCGGAAAATGATAAAGAATTTGGGGAGCGGGCTTTTGATTTTTATGTGGATTTGGTAGTTAAAAAGCGGGAGCTGGATAGGATATTTTGTGGACAAGATCCAAAGCGTGGTTGAATGGTCTGTTGCAAGCAGTAAAATTTTTGAATTGTTCTGTAAATCACCAAATAAGATGCCTGGTTATGGTGGTAGGTTAAAGATGACCTCATTATTTTGTAAACTGCTGAGACTAACTAACTGGCCTTGGTTTTACTGATGAGTGTTCTAAGATGCTCAATCAATTCATCTAAATAATTTTCCACACAATTTCATAATCAATTCCAAAATAATCATGTACAATTCTATTTCTAAATCCTCTTATTCGCGTCCATTCTATTTCGGGATTATTGCTTCTGAAATCAGGATCAATCCTGTTGGCGGCTTCTCCAATTATCTCAAAATTGCGGACAACAGCATCTTTGGTTTTTTCATCTGTCATGAAAGTATTAAGGTCAAGGTTTTGCGTATATTGCTTAATCTTCAATGCAGATTGTAACATATCCTCCAATAAAAGCTGTTTATCCCGACTAGACATAAATTAAATCAGAGGCTATAGCTTGTAAATACTTTTCTTTGATCCCATTTTTAGAAACCAAATCAACTTTAAATCCGACAATATTTTCAATTTCTTCAGCCAGGTCTATAAATCGAATTCCTATCTTATCTTTAAATTCGACCAATATATCCAGATCACTTGAGTCATTTTGCTCTTTCCTGGAAAATGAAACAAATATCGCCATCGATTTTATCGGATAATCACGAAATAAATGGTTTTTGTGCTTGCTTAAAATGGTTTTTATTTCCGGTAATGTCCTCATAAATCAAAATTATTATTTTTATTCAAATGTTTTTTACTTCTTCAACATAACAAATAAGGATAACTAAGCTTTTGATAAATAAATACACATCTTGCCAGATGAGATATGCGAGATAGTATTTTTAACAGTTTTCGAGTCATTTTTTTGTGAGAAATTGAATGTAATAATTAAGCGAAATATATAACAAATGTTTCGCTTATTTTTATGCGATACTTAAAGAAATGAAAAATAACAGTTATGTCCGAATTAAAATTGAATTTACCGCCTACTCATGAAGAAAGAAAATTAGCGCAGGAGGGATTTCAGCAACTAATACCATTAATGAATGAAATTAATCATCCTGAAAATGTCCCTGAAATCACCATCATGGAAACTGGTGAGCCAAACAAAATCTTTAAGCTATTCCTTTGATAAAGTTTAGCATGAAGGATTTCACCATATTATCCAGGGTATTTGGTTTTATAGCGGGTAATTCCCTGCAGACAATAGCAAAACCATGTATAAGCGAGTAGTATTGCAGAAAAGCCATTTTATTGTCATTCGTGGTAATCTCTTTTAAAATATCCCTGATAACCAGGCTTACTTTTATTTTTATGGTTCCAATATCCGATTGACAATGGGCCGCGTTCAAAGAAAACATTAAATCATAATAAGCCTGTTGTTCAAAGGAAAACCGGATGTGGGCGATACTTATCCGTATCAGCTTGTCCTTCGGTGAGCTGAGACCAGCTATTGCTTTTTTATACTTTTCCTCCAGCATCGCAAACCCCTGCTTTTGAATCTCAAACAACAACTTATCTTTGCCACCAAAATCGGAATATATTTTAATGGTACTGTAACCAATGGCTTTGGATATTTCCCTGACCGATATATCCGCCCATCCTTTGTTGCCGGCCAGTTGAACGGTCTTTTCCAGGATGTCTGCTTTAGAAGCTTTCATAAAGCAAACATAACACTGTTATGCACAGTTGTCAATTGTTTATCGACAAAAGATGTTGCCGACGTACCGCGGTTGACTTAAAATAGCTCTATGCAAATGCTGAAGGCTCAGGTCTTAACGGCAGCTTGGCTGCAGGCTACTGGTAAAGCTTTGGCTTCATGTACTATGATAAGGTATAAATCTTTTGTACGCTCTTAGTGTAGCAATATGAATAACAGTTTGTGTAAGAAAAAACTGCTATAACATACTGAAACGGTGTTAATTAATTATGGATTTACGAAAATCAAAAGTTTGAAACCCATAAACTAAATGAGACAGTAATTGTTGTCTGCATAAAAAGATTACGATGAAACGAAATTTAGAACAACTAGGAGTACTATTTTTGACGTTAATGATGTTTTCCTGCGCCAATCAAAATCAAACAACAGAGAAGGAACCGGTAAACGAAAATCCTTATGCCAATATAGAACCGTTGGTAGAAAAAATCTTAACGGCGGAGGAACAGGCCCAGCTAACGCCTGATGCAGTTATACAAAGTTTAAAGGAGGGCAATCAAAGATTCATTAACAATGACCTTACGGCAAGAGACCATGCCGAACAGGTGCGGAAAAGCACACATGGCCAATTTCCGAAAGCGGTGGTTCTTTCATGCCTGGATAGCCGCATACCTGTAGAGGATGTTTTTGATAAAGGAATAGGGGATATTTTTGTGGCAAGGGTAGCGGGAAATTTTATTAATGAAGATATTTTGGGCAGCATGGAATTTGGATGTAAAGTGGCCGGTTCCAAAATTATCATGATCATGGGTCATGAAAGTTGTGGGGCGGTGAAGGCTGCTATTGACAATGTTGAGATGGGTAACATTACCAGTATGCTTACCAAAATAAAACCTGCTGTCGAGAAATCACAGGACTTTGAAGGTAACAAAACTTCTAAAAATAGTGAATTTGTTTCACATGTTGCTGCAAACAATGTGAAATTAAACATTGAAGCGATCCGTGAGCGAAGTCCGATTTTAAAGGCGATGGAGGATAACAAAGAAATTAAAATAATTGGTGCTAAATATGATATGGATTCCGGGTTAGTCACCTTTTTTGATTGATGATTGTCTGAGATCATGTTTAATCAAAATCAAAAACACGGCCGATGAAATACCGGCTGAACCAAATATCATACACATTACCATGATCTGATACCTGGCAGCGATGAAGGGTGAAACACCCGACAGGATTTGACCTGTCATCATCCCGGGAAGGGAAACCAGTCCCACGGCAAAAAGCGAATTTATAATGGGAATGAGTGATGCCTGAAGGGCGATCTAACTCGATGAAAACAGCATGACGGCCAGCACGGCAACAACGATTCGGGCATCATCACTCTCAAAAATCTAGGCCAGAAAATAACCAATCAGTAGAAGCTGTATGAGCATCCGTGCAACTGCGTAGAGCGCATTCTTGTACTCAAGCTTCCATTTCCATAGAATTACAATCACCGCAATCACTGGCAGGAATGCCAGGACGAGGTTGGCAAAGGGTATTATTTGAATCGAGTCACTCATGATAGGTCGTTTAGTGGTTATTCTTTTTGCCAGGTTTTTTCCATAATAATAATGAAAAAATCTTCGAGCTCCCGGTAAGAAAGAAAATCAATCGTTAGCTATTTTATTCTCTTATTTTAAGCTATTTGATCCATTTGTAAAATGGTACTCCAGTGTTCTGTTCCGCTTATGATTTCACGCTAATATTGAAGGTTTTCATGATTTTTACGGGTGTCTCTACCGTTAGTAGAAGAAGCCACAAGAACCTGGCAGCTTAGGGCAGGAATTGCCGGCAGGAAAAGGTTTGAAATAAAAGTTGTCAAACAAAAAGTTCAAAAAGACTAAAAAAAAATGCTTGATCACGTTTTTTTATACATTTTTCCAGTTTTTAAATCATTCAAGTCTTAAAATTTGCCATATTCATTGATATTCAAATTTCCATTTTCTGAAATGCTTAATTTATTTTATTAAAATATTAAATGAGATTTCAGTTGGTTGGTTTTGTTATTTACCTTTACCTACTCTATCCAAAATAAAAGTGGAAATTGAAGTTTAAACCACCTTAACAGTTACTAAAAAATGACACAATTACAATTGATCAAAACCTTTTTTTATGTTCTCCCATTTCTGTTGTTAATGGCATGTGATAGTGATGACGACAGTTCGCCTAATAATATTGAACTCATCACGGCGCATTCATGGCGAGTAAATACATTTGACGTACAGGCATCAACTCTAGGTGAGCCTATATCGGATCAGTTACTGGCCCCTTTCGTGGGTGATATATTGGCAAATTTACCATTAAACGGAACGATTACTTTTGAGGAGAATACTTTTACCATTGAAGATCAGGGAACTACTATTGAAGGAACCTGGAGTTTATCAGCGGATGAAACCGAGATAACCATGGTTTTAACTGCTTTAGCTGAAACATACACTTTTCAAATCAAGCAAATCACCTCTGAAAGTTTTGACCTTGTTTATACCACCACGGAGAATATTACCCTGTCTACCGGAGCTTTGTCGATCGACGTAGAAGCAACTGCCTTTTTAGTTGCTACATAAAACAACAACTGCAAGAGTAACCCGGGCAACGGTTACCTTTTGTCGATGATGAACAAGCATTTGAAAAAGAGACAGCCGGGGGAGGGAGCACAAGCGGACGCGGGTGTTGCACAACGTTTTCGACAAGACCCTTTGTGTCTTTGTGACTAACCATTGTCACCACGGAGACACAAAGGCACACAGCCGTTTTCGCCTATAAAATAAAAATACAAGCACATTTTTAAGTTATGCAACAGCTACCGGTGGGCTATATTATATATCCTCTCCCCTGATCCATATGCCTTGCCATGCAACTTTAAATTTTCAGTGCAATACCTAATTCATCCAGTTGTTCTTTGGCGATGACAGAGGGAGAATCAATCATTACATCACGACCTGCGTTATTTTTGGGAAATGCAATAAAGTCACGGATAGAATCGGAACCTCCAAACAACGCACAAAGCCTGTCAAATCCAAAGGCGATGCCTCCGTGTGGAGGTGCCCCATATTCAAAGGCTTCCATCAAAAATCCGAACTGGGACTTTGCCTCTGCTTCCGAAAACCCCAGATGCCGGAACATGCGTTGTTGTGTGTCACGGTTATGGATCCGTATCGATCCGCCACCTAATTCAACACCATTTACAACCATGTCATAAGCATTGGCCCTCACCTTCCCGGGATCAGTATCCAGAAGGGGTATATCTTCGGCCATGGGAGAAGTGAAGGGATGATGCATGGCATGATATCGCTGGGTTTCCTCATCCCATTCCAACAATGGAAAATCCACCACCCAAAGCGGTGCGAAAGTGTCTTTATCCCTCAATTCCAGGAGGTCACCCAGGTGCAGCCGCAGTTCAGAAAGTGCCTTTCTGGTATGATCGATGTCACCGGATAATACCAGCATCAAATCACCGGGAACTGCCTCAAACTTTTCGGCCCAGGCTTTCAAGTCATCCTGACCATAGAATTTATCCACTGAAGATTTGAAGCTGCCATCGGAATTATATTTTACATACACCAGTCCTTTGGCACCTACCTGTGGTTTTTTCACAAAATCAGTTAGGGCATCCAGTTGTTTTCTGGAATAACCGGCGCAGCCACTGGCATTGATACCTACCACCAGTTCAGCCTGATCGAAAACATTAAAACCTTTGCCCTGGACAACCTTATTAAGCTCCACAAATTTCATATCAAACCGTGTGTCAGGTTTATCTGAACCATAGGTTTTCATAGCTTCGTGGTAAGACATACGGGGAAAAGCTTCTAACGTTATCCCTTTGATATGCTTGAAAAGGGATTTAATGAGTCCTTCAAAAGTTTCAAAAACATCTTCCTGGGTAACAAAAGACATTTCGCAGTCTATTTGCGTAAATTCCGGCTGCCTGTCAGCCCTTAAGTCCTCATCTCTGAAGCATTTAACGATTTGAAAATAGCGGTCAAACCCCGAAACCATCAACAGTTGCTTGAATGTCTGGGGGGACTGGGGCAAGGCATAAAATTCGCCATGATTCATTCGGGAAGGCACCACAAAGTCCCTGGCCCCTTCGGGCGTGGATTTTATCAGTACAGGCGTTTCTACCTCAATAAACGCCTGATCGTCGAGGAACGAGCGGGTTAGCTGCATGAGCCTGTGCCTCAGTTCCAGGCTTTTTCTTACAGGATTTCTTCGCAGGTCAAGATACCGGTATTTCATACGAAGATCATCACCCCCGTCAGTATCATCTTCAATGATGAATGGAGGAACCTTGGCCGGGTTTAACACAGTCAATTTGTTTACTTTCACTTCTATCTCACCGGTAGCCATGTTCTCATTTTTTGCAAAACGCTCGACCACCGTTCCCGAAGCCTGGATTACGTATTCACGGCCAAGCGTTTTGGCGGTCCTGATTAATGCTCTGGCGGTTTCACCTTCCTGAAAAATAAGCTGGGTTACTCCATAGCGGTCTCGTAAATCCACCCAAACCATACCCCCTTTATCCCTTAACTTTTGCACCCATCCGCAAAGTGTAACGGTTTCATTGGCATGTTGAATTCTCAACTCACCACAATTATATGTCCTTAACATGACATCAGTTTTTAAATCCGACCGCAAATTTAACAATAGTTTTGTCTTTTGCCCGATTTATTTCAAGAGAGATGATTTAACTATCTTATAATGTCATTGGGGTCGCCAAGGCCTAGCTTTTCAAGTACATAATCGGAGTAATCATGGACGGGATTGATATAAATAATATTCTGATCACCGGCTTTGTCAAAGACAGTCTGCAATTTGTATTCTTCAGCCACTTTTTCAATGGCTTCAAATAACCGGTCCTGAACTGTTTTTAAAATTTCCTTTTTCTTTTGAAAAAACTGCCCATCAATGCCGAAGATGCTGTGGCGATAAGCGTTTAGTGAATCGGATTTAGCCTTGATTTCCTCCATTCGCTTTGTTTTTTCTTCGAGTGACAATAAAACAGCCTCTTCCTGCAAATCATTTTGCAGGGTATCGATTTCCTGGTATTTAGTTTTAAGTTCTTCGGTCCAGGCTTCAGACAAGAGCGCTATTTCTTCCTGTGCCTTTTGGTAGTCCGGCATTTTACTTAAAATAAAATTAGTGTCGATATACCCCCATTTGTTTTGTTTGGGTACATCTTTTTTCTGAGCCTGAATGTTATCCACGAGGCTTACCAAAAAAATCAGGTAAAAGCAGAAGAAAACTATTTTTTTCATGCCGCAAAGATATATTAAATCAATAACTGACTCACGAGGTTATTTATTATTTGATCGTCACCATAATGTATACAGGCGGGCGGCTATATGGTTGGCAAATATAATTAGGCTTTGGCGGTATCTGGTGTATTAACGTGAAAAAAACAACAAAAGTAAAAAAATCAATGTAATTGTATCTGGCTCTTACAGGAATCAAATCATAACTGCGATGAAATAGACACTTTTATGCTAATTTTGTCCGTTAAAGGTTTATCAAATGATTACAATACGATGAAATCATCTTTAGAAAGAAAAAATAACGGTCAGGAGGTTGAACTGGCAAACCTCCGTACCCCTGGCAGATTGGTGCGACTGCTAACCGTGATAATGACGGTTGCTGTTTTATGGGCGGTAACACATTTGATTTTTGGTAACAAAGCATCCGGAGTAAGTCTGTATCAGGTTTATTTCCAGCCTTTTACTAATGTTTTGAAAACTGGTGACGGATATGATTACCAGAAATACCGCCATGCTATGGACCTGTACGAAAGTGGAAATTATAAGGCGGCGATGATAAAGTTTGAGGAGGCAGTGATTGACGATCCGGGCAATACCACATGGCAGTTTTATTATGCCATTTGTCAGCTTGCGTCGGGAAATACGGAATTTGCTATCGCTGATTTTCAGGAGGTGATGCAATTAAACGATCCTGCTTTCTCAGCCCCATCTGCGTGGTACCTCGGTCTGGCCTATGTAAAGGCAGGTCAAAAGGCAAAAGCTCAGAAGCTATTTAAAGCGATTGTGTCATCCGACTTACCCTACAAAAACAAGGCCGCAGAAATTCTGAAAAAGTTGTGACATCGGCTTTAGTAAAAGGCGAAAAATATCAGCCAGACAATGAAAAGTACAGGCAACAATACAGGAATGGAGTATCGGATGATATAACCGAAAAATGAGGGCATTTTAATGCCTATTTGTTCAGCGATTGATTTTACCATGAAATTAGGCCCATTGCCGATATAAGTCATCGCACCAAAAAAAACCGCTGAGACAGCAATGGCCTTAAGGTAAAGGATAGATTGTGGAAGACCCCCATTCGCAAAATCAATGACATCTGACATCACTGAAATATCCCTTCCCTTGGCAGCCATGGCGGCGGTCAGGAAATTGATATAGGTAGGGGCGTTGTCTAAAAGTCCGGAAAGAAAACCGGTTCCCCAATACAAAGTGTTATGGGTTATCAACTTTGACCCATCTTCAGAAGATGCAAAATTTCCCACCAACTCAATGGCAGGCATCATGGTAGCAAATATGCCTATGAACAGAAAGGCAACTTCTTTGATAGGTTCAAAGCTGAAATCGTTATCACTGATTGCCTTTTTGCTGGCAAGCCTGTAAGAGGCATAAGCCACCATCAACCAGATTGTCTCTTTGATATAAGATATCTTTGTACCTTCATAGTGGATACTTGGCACCCAGTCAAAAATATTGGGGTCAAAAAATACCGCCACTATCACCAGTCCCAGCCAGAGAAAATTCTTGCTTCCTTCAACAGTCACCTTGCCGGAAAAAGTAACCGGCTCTTCTTCGGGATCTTCCGGAGTGTCCTTGTTTCGCTTATCGAAAAGATAAAAGACAGTGCATAGTAAAGTACATGCGAAAGCCCAGGGCAGCAGATTATGGATCATGGTCCATTTAAAAGGTACCCCTTTTAAAAAGCCCAAAAACAAAGGAGGATCACCGATCGGGGTCAGGGAACCGCCGATATTGCTGACTATGAAGATAAAAAATATAATGTGATACGACCGGATACGATTCCTGTTCAAACGAACAAATGGCCGGATCAGTAACATGGAAGCCCCCGTAGTTCCGATGATGTTGGATATAACAGCCCCAACTGAAAGCAACCCCAAATTCGCCCTGGGAGTGGCTTTTTTATCAATATGGATAGAAATACCTCCGGAAGCTATGTAAAGGGCAGATAATAATGAAATAAACGGAACATATTCAATCAGCGCATGAATGGGGCCATGGGTATTATGAAGTGCGAAAACATAATATAAAACCACAATAGCAGCCAGAAAAACAGCTATTTTAGGGTAGTTTTTATGCCAGAAATGCTCATAAAACAGCGGCCCTGTTGCGATCATTAGCAATAATAATATAAAAGGAATCACAGTCCAGCCCGGGGCATGGTGATGTTCATCTTCAGTATTGGCTTCGGGATCATCCTTCATAGATGGAGTTTCAGCCTCCGGAATGTTGTTTGCTGCAATCGGGTTACTATTTCGGTTAACTGAAAGAGCGTTTTTTGGGGGGGGGAAGTTGGGGAGTCTAAAGCGTAGCTTAACGAATAATTTGAAAACAGCAGCAGTATCAGGGACAAAAAAAACGGGATTAAGAACTTATTCATTAAGAGGTTAGGTTAATAAGATTAGGTATTACTAAAATAGAATCTAATGCCTTTAAAAGCAAACAAGCCAGAAATACTCGGCAGGATTTATTCAAAAATTCATATTTGTCTAATAATTAGTGTCAGATTAATTGATTTAAAGCAATTTCAAAAGAAGTTTTGGCAATATGCACTGGTTTTGGGTTGATGTTGTAGGTTTTTTGTAAAGCATTCCTGATGGTGGCAGAGGTATCGGCAAAAATTGCCTCATCAGTTAGCTCAATAGATTCACTCATCAAGTAGGCAAATACCCTGGCCATACCACAATTGGCTATAAAATCCGGGATAACGGAAACACAGGCATCGGCCTTTTCTCCCGTAGGTCCGAAAAAAATTTCCGGATCATTGAAAGGCACATTGGCGCCGCAGGAGATTACTTCAAGATGGTTGTCAATCATACGTTGCAATTGATCATTTGATACCAACCTTGAGGCCGCTGCGGGGATAAATATTTCAGCACCCAGATCCCAGAACTTCTCATTCATTTCATCAAAGCCGGTAAGCCCGTCAGCTTTTAACGTATTACCATTACGGTTTACATGTAGTTGTTTAATTTCCTTCAGTCCCAGTCCCTGTTGCGAAATGATTCCACCCGATTTGTCAATAATCCCGACAATTTTGACCCCAAATTTGGCTAGGTAACTGGCAGCGGCCGATCCAACGTTACCCCAGCCCTGAATGAGGGCCCTTTTATCTGAGATTTCGCCACCCCATAAATCATAATAGTGCCTTACTGCTTCAGCCACCCCAAAGCCTGTGATCATATCCGCAATGGTGAATTTTTTGGAAACCGAAGGTGTGTAGTTTGGATCCTCCATCACCTTGGAAACCCCTTGCCTCAACTGCCCTAGTTTCCTTATTTTTTGTGGTTCTGTAGCTTTAAAATGTCCGTTTACCACACCCTCCTGCGGATGCCACAGCCCGTAGTTTTCAGTAATGGGAATGACTTCATTTATTTCATCCACATTCAGGTCACCGCCGGTGCCATAGTATTTCTTTAAAAGCGGGATTACGGCTTGATACCATCTTCTCAGCACGGCCTCTTTTCTGGCATCATTGGGATCAAAATCAATACCCGATTTTGCCCCTCCGATCGGTGGGCCTGATACGGTAAACTTTACCTCCATCGTCTTAGCCAGGGATTCAACCTCCCGTTTGTCTAATCCTTTTCTCATTCTGGTTCCCCCACCTGCCGCTCCGCCTCTTAATGAGTTAATTACTACCCAGCCCCTGGCCTCTGTCTGTGAATCGTGCCATTCGAACACAATTTCCGGCTTTTTATTCTCAAATTTTGCCAACAATTCCTTCATAGGCTCACCATATATTAGCTCGCAAAGCTACGAAATTAATTGATGATGCCTGAAAAATATTTTAGTTGAAAGGTAAAAAGAATCTAAGTAAAAGACACCAATAACCCCCATATTACGCTATACCAAGCCCTTAAGACAACTTTTATTCGGTATAAGGCATTAAATACAGTGTAAACTTTATCTATTTTTATTACTTTTGTCATCTTCTAAAGAACTGAATAAGGACAAGTGGATGAACTTTGCCATTGACTTGGGTAACACTTCCGCAAAATGTGGAATTTTTGAAGGCGATGAGTTGGTGGAGAAATTAGAAGGTCTGGGCATTGAGCAGCTCATCGATATGGTTAATCATCGCCTGCCTGCAAATGTCATCCTTTCTTCTGTTAATCAGGAAGTTGGCGCTATTGCCGACAAGATCACAAAGGAAGTTAACTGCTTGATAATGAGTCATAAAACTCCTGTACCGGTAAAAAATCATTACCAGACCAAAGACACTTTGGGACTGGACCGTTTGGCAGGGGTGGTTGGTGCCAATAACCTTTTTCCTGATAAAAATAATTTAGTGGTAGATGCTGGAACTTGTATTACGTATGATCTGGTTAATAAGGAAGGGGAATATGAAGGAGGGGCTATTTCTCCCGGTATTCATCTGAGATTCAGATCAATACACGAATTTACGGCGCGCCTTCCCATGGTTGAGGTAGAAGAGGAGGTTCCCTGGCTTGGTAAAACTACAAAATTGTCAATTTTAAGCGGTGTTTTGCACGGAACAATGGCAGAAATTACTCAAATGATTCGGATGTATGCCAGTAAATTTGCAGATTTACGAATTATTGTCTGCGGTGGAGACTCACAGTTGCTGAAAAGAAATCTTTCTGTTCATGTGACTTTTATCCCTGATTTGGTATTAATAGGTTTAAATAGAATTTTAGGCTATAATGTTAAAGGCTTGTAGAGGGTTTTTTCTTGGTTTGACATTATTTCTATCAAGTGGCAATATTGTGCTTGGCCAGATAAATATTTCCCCTTACACGGTTAACGGTTTGGGTGACATTAATTCTGCGGCCTTTACTACCAATTTGGGAATGGGAGGTATTGGTGTGAGCAATGGTCAGAGTTGGTACCTTAATAATCTCAATCCCGCATTATTGACAAAAAACGTCTTTACCGTACTGGAAGCGGGTATGGTGTATGAATCAAGACGCCTGGAAAATGACAGTGGTTTATCCCAAAACAACTCAGGAGGAGGATTGGGCTATTTTGCAATGGCCTTTCCGGTAATCAGTAACCGGTGGACATCCGGTTTGGGTATCATGCCTCTGACCACAGTTAACTACAATATTCTATCGGAAGGTACGGTGATAGGAAATGATGAAATACCGCTTACCTTTAATTATACGGGAGAAGGAGGTCTCACACAAGCCTATTTTTCCAATGGATTTAAAATCGCTAAAAACCTGTCCATAGGAGTAAAGGCTTCCATTCTGTTCGGCTCCATTGTGAACGAGACCCTGGCCCTGCCCGGGGATCAGGATTTTCCCATAGGTTTGCTTACCTCCGTGGTTGATAAAACCAGCATTCATGGCTTTACATTGTCCTCCGGTCTGGCTTACAGCCTGGAAATTAAAGATAAGAGGTTTTTAAATATCGGATTCACTTACGATATTGAGTCAGATCTAAGGGCAAAAAAGTTGAAGACAGGAGAATTAAGACGTTTGGTAGGTAACAGTCAGGTTTCGGTTGACACCTTGATAGACGATTCGAGAGGCGATATTCGTTTGCCTTCAAGGCTTGGGTTTGGGCTTTCTTATGAAATACTTTATAAATTAACAGTCGGTGCCGATTTGCATATGAATAACTGGTCTGACTTTCAGGATTTTGAACAAAGAAATGCATCATTGGTTGACAATTATGGCATTAACTTAGGGGCTGAGTTTACGCCCGATATTACCTCAGTTGAAAGCTATTTGAAACGGGTAACTTACCGCTTGGGCTTTGATTATCAAAAAACACCATTTGAGGTTTCAGACCAACAACTGGACGACTTTGGTATAAATTTTGGGGTTTCTTTCCCTGTCAAGGGACTGTCAACCATGAATCTGGCCTTTAAATATGGCCAAAGAGGAACCACTGATGACGGTTTAATTCAGGAGAATTATGTTAGGGTTTATTTTGGTATTAGTTTTAATGACCGTTGGTTCCAAAGAAGAGTATTGAACTAATTAGAAAATACAAAGTTATGAAGATGAGAATTATTTTTAGTTTAGTTGTAATCCTCATTACAACTGGCATCGTTACCGCGCAAAATGGAGGAAGCGCCTGGAAATGGCCATCGGATCCCGAAATGGAATCCCAGGCAAAAGCTAAAAATGCGCTCTATAATGATAGTAGAAAAATGGGAAATTTCAAAGAGGCGGTGCCGCATTTAACCTGGCTTTTGAAAAATGCCCCTGACTTGAATCCCTCTATCTATATCAACGGCGCCAAGATTTATGAGGCTTTGGTAGACCTTGAAAAGGATGAAGCGGGCAAAAAAAAATATCAGGACTCGGCCCTGATTATGTACGATCTTAGAATCAAATATTTTGGAAAGGAAGGATATGTTTTAAACAGAAAAGCCGCCAAAGCCTACAAATACCACAAAGGAGACAAATCCAGGTATTCGGAATTGCTGGATTTGTTTGATAAAGTATTTGAACTAAACGGAGCAAAAGTGCTCGATAACAATACCATTGGCTATTTTGATATTGTAAGGAGGAAAAAACTTACCGGGGGTGATATTAGTGAAGAAGAGATACTGGAAATCTATGAAAGAGTCAATGCGGTCATAGACGAAAAAATGAAAGCAAAGAAAAACGTAGCAAGATTAAATCAATACAAAAGCACTATTAATGGGATGTTGGCAGCTATTGTAAAAATTGATTGCGACTTTATAGAAAATAAGCTGGGACCCAAATTTGAAGCTGATCCCGATGACCTGAAATTGGCAAAGAGTATTGTCGGGCATGCCCTTAATTCGAAGTGTACGAAACTTCCGGTTGTTATTAAGGCTGCGGAAACTGTTTATGCAAGAGAGCCTGAATACGGTGTAGCACTGCTTATAGCCTTTAAAAGCCGGGAAAATAAAGACTATGACAATGCGATAAAATATTTTAATGAAGCGATTAACCTGACCGAAGATAATGCTAAAAAAGCCGACGCCTATATTGAAATCGGAAATTTGTACCGGGTAAAAGGCAACAAAATCTCTGCCCGGGAACAATACCGCAAGGCTGCGGGGGCAGACCCTAGTAAAAAAGAAGCATATACTTACATAGGCGATCTGTACTTTGGAAGTTTTGAGGATTGTGCTAAAAAGGAGAGCAGGGTTGAGGATCGTGCCGTGTATATGGCTGCCTATAAAATGTATAAGCTGGCAGGTAACTCCTCGAGGATGGCCACGGCCAAGGAGCAGTTTCCATCGGCAGAAGATATTTTTACTGAGAATAAGGAAGTTGGTTCTTCAATGGATGTCGGTTGTTGGATCAAAGAAAAGGTCGTAATAGACAAAAGATAACATTCAATCTTTGACAAAGGCGGTCCTGAAATAATCAGACCGCCTTTTTTTGTATCTGCTCGTATGTCAAACCTGTTTAAATTGCTACTATATTGCTTTGTCTTGTGGGGCATTGCCGCCTGTAGTGGAAACGACGCCATCGATGAAGAAGATGAATATGATGGCCCTATTGTTGAGTCACACAATGTAGTCACAATGGTCAGTGATTCTGCGGTCATAAAGCTCAGGATTAAAGGCGACAGGCAATTGACTTTTCAAAATGGTGATTTGGAGTATCCTGAAGGTGTTTATATAGAGTTTTATGATGAATATTCCAAAATTACCTCCACCATTACCGCTAACAGAGGATATTATACAAAGTCTGAAAACCTCTATAAAGTAGAAGAAGATGTGGAGGTAGTTAACTTTCAAACCGGCGAAAAACTTAATTCTGAGGAGTTATTCTGGAATCCAAGAACAGAAAAAGTTCATACTGAGAAATTTGTCAACATTACCACACAAACCAAAATAATTAAAGGAGTAGGCCTTACAGCCAATCAGGATTTTTCGTCCTACCAAATTGGAAAGATCACCGGCGAAATCTATCTGGAGGATGAGTTTTAATATTTTTATTAAATTCAAAAGTTTGCCCTTAATTTTGTGGAAATTATTATGTTTCTGTCTCGTTTATGAAGTTAACTGACATAATTCTTCTGTCATTATCGGTTGTATTAACCATTATTGGTGTGCATCAATCTATGAATTTTGGAATTCAAAACTCCTATTTTATTTTTATGTTCACCATAGCACTTCTATTATATTATTTTTATAGGAAAAAGCAACACGAAGAAATGGAAGATGACGAACCCCCTGGAACCGGAAAGGGGAAAAACAAAAATGGCTAAAACCTCCAAACCCACTGAATGGAAACTTACTATATTATAATCATTATTACGGCCTTGATTTTTTCCGGAATATTCTCAGGCGTTGAAATCGCATTTGTCTCGGCAGACAAGCTATATATCGAACTGAAAAGCAAGCAAGGCGTAGGCTCGGCCAGGATATTGTCAAACTTTATGAATAATTCCTCCCGGTTTATCGCAACAACCCTGGTCGGCAATACCATAGCACTGGTGATTTATGGTATTTACATGGCCAAACTATTGGAACCGGTCATTGCATCCTATCTGCCACACTATATCAGTTCAGATATTCTGGTACCCCTGATTCAGACCCTACTGGCCACTATTATTGTGTTAGTTACCGCTGAGTTTACGCCCAAGAGCCTGTTTCTGCTGAATCCCAACAGGATGTTAAAGTTTTTTGCCCCTCTCCTTAAGTTGATTTACTGGATATTGTTTCCTTTGGTTTGGGTCATGATCAATGTGTCAAAATTTATTATAGAGAAAATACTTAGACTGGAATACTCCGAAGACAAACCGGTATTTGGCCTGATTGATCTGAACAATTACATTAAAAATGTACTAAACTCGGCAACGCATGAAGATGAGGTAGACGTGAATGCCAAAATTTTCACTAATGCCCTTGAATTTAAAACAGTAAGAGTACGTGAATGCATGATTCCGAGAACTGAAATCGCGGCGGTGGAAATTGAGGATTCCATAGAAGATTTGAGATCCGCTTTTGTAGCGTCCGGCCACTCGAAAATTTTGGTATACAAGGAATCCATAGATGATATCATCGGGTATTGTCATTCACTCAAATTGTTTACTAAACCGGATTCAATCAGCAAAATTCTATCACCCATACCCATTGTTCCGGAAACGATGATGGCCAATGAACTGATGATCCAGCTCATCACTGAGCATAAAAGCCTGGCACTGGTGGTGGATGAATTCGGGGGCACTTCCGGAATTGTAAGCATAGAGGATATCATAGAAGAAATATTCGGGGAGATCAAAGATGAACACGATGCTGAGGATTTGGTAGAACAGAAGATAGACCATCAGACTTACCTGCTAAGCGCCAGGCATGAAATAGATTATCTCAACGACACTTATCAATGGAATATACCCGAAGGTGACTATGACACTTTGGGGGGATATATCTTGTCCGAAACAGAAAACATTCCCGACGTAAGCGAGATTATTGACCTGGAAGCTTTTACGTTTAAAATAGTTTCCAAAAAGGATACCCACATAGAAACCGTAAAAATCTTTATCAAGTCTTCCGCTGAAGAGAATTGATTACCTAAAATTTTGAATTTAACCGTTTTACTAGTTATTTTTGCCGTCCTTTAATTATAAAATCAATGTAATGGCATTAATCAACACGTTAAGGAATAAGATGGGAAAGTTTGTGGTTGCAGCTGTGGCAATCGCGATTTTATCCTTCGTTTTGGCCGATCTTCTGGGACCTAATTCTGCACTTTTGGGAGGAAACAATAATACCATAGGAGAAGTGGCGGGTCAGGAAATAGACGCAAAGGAGTATAGCCAAAGGGTAGAGATGTTAAAGGCAAGATATGGCAATCCCGGAGAAAGCCAGATGGCTTTTGTCAGAAATGCAGCGTGGGATGCCATTATCTCTGACATAGCTTTTAAACCGGAATTCAATGCCCTTGGCCTGATGGTTACCAATGATGAACTCGTTGATATGGTTCAAGGAAGAAACATTGACCCGGGTATCAGGCAACAGTTTACTAATCCTGAGACCGGCGAATTTAATGTCGACCAGGTGGTAGCCACCTTGCAGAGCATTGCAAACCTGCCACCTAGCCAAAGGGCACAGTGGGAAAGCTACGAACGTGACCTGAAGCTTGGAAGGCTAAGGGTGAAGTATGACAATCTGCTGGGCCTTTCAACCCATGTTACCACCGAGGAGGCGAAGACATTATACGAGGCCCAAACGGCAGTGGCCGAAGTTAAATATTTGTATATTCCGTTTTATACCGTTTCGGATTCTTTGGTTCAGGTAACGGAGTTACAGTTAAGTGATTATTTGCAGGAACACGCAGAGGAATTTACAGTGGAAGAGAGCAAGTCTTTAAGCTACGTGAACTTTGAAATTAAGCCTTCACACGATGATACTATTGCCTTTAACGAGACCATGGCGGCTTTGAAAGACGAATTCCAGCAGGCGAAGGATGACTCCATTTTTGCTAAAATCAACACCGATGGTAATGTATTTTTTAACAGGTATACCGTAGGTCAATTGCCGGAACTTTTGAAATTGGATGTGGAAGGGTTGGCCGAAGGTCAGGTCAGGGGACCTTTCTATGAAAGTGGAAGATACAAGTTTTACAAGATTTCGGAGGTTTTGGAAGATACCGTTTTCTCAGCAAAAGCCAGGCATATCTTGTTTACATGGAATGATGACTCGAATGAAGAAAAGGCAAAGATTAAAAAAGAAGCTCAGGGAGTGTTAAGGGAAATCAGAAACGGTGCTGATTTTGCAGAGAAGGCCAGAGAATTCGGAAAAGATGGAATGGCTTCAAGAGGTGGTGATCTTGGCTGGGGCACAGAGGGCAGTACCTGGGTTCCCAAGTTCGAAGAGGCTGTATTTGCAAGGACACAGCCCGGTTTGGTAAACAGGTTGGTAGAGACGGAGTTTGGCTATCACATTATAGAAGTTACTGAGCCAAAAACCAACGAGGCTTTTAAAGTCGCCACCATTGAACGAGAAATGTATGCCAGTGAAGAAACAAGGGAAAGGGTTTACAGAAAAGCAGACTTGTTTGCATTTGATTCGGGAAACTATGACGAGTTTATAGCTAACGCTGAAAATGACACTTTAACAGTTTTATCTGCACAAGGGATCGATAAAAACGCGAGAAACATTAATAATTTGTCAGGGGCCAGGGACCTTGTGCGATGGATGTTTAATGATGCCAGTGTTAGAGAAGTTTCAAAAACATTTGAACTGGATGAAAGCTACGTGGTAGCAGTATTGACCGGAGAAGTAGAAAAGGGAACCGCAGACCTGGAAGATGTAAGAAATGAGGTGAACATAAAGGTGAAGAACCTGTTAAAAGCAGATCAGATTATCAATACGTTAGATGGGTTAAGCGGGAGCCTCGATGAAATCGCTGAGAGTTATGGGTCAGATGCCAATGTCTACACCAACAGTGATCTGAAATTCAGCAGCATCTCGTTACCTTCTATTGGCTTTTCCTCCCCCAAAGTGGTAGGTAAGGCCTTTTCATTAAATCCTGGAGAAAGGTCAGCACCATTTTCAACGGACAATGGAGTGGTGATAATAGAGCTGGTTAATTTTACAGAAGCACCCGAAATTGCGGATTATACTACCTATAAAACACAAAAAATACAAACAGAACAATCCCGTGTATCAATCAATGTGTTAGAGGCCGTTAAGAACTTTGCCGCTATAGAAGATTACCGGTATAAATTTTACTAGGAATCAATTTTTTGCAATAAAAGTATTTAGTTCATCCCACTTGGGAAAAATTCATTACATGCCCGAAAAGAAAGACGATAGTGCTTTTAAAAAACAGTTGGATGACCATTACCGGTGGCCTTCGAAATATCTGTTTAAATTCATCGTTCCCAGTGGGAAAGAAGGGGAATTCGAAGACATTTTTCCGGGAGAGGAGCTCAAATTCCGTTCCTCGAAAGGGGGGAAGTACATAAGTATCTCTGC
Organism: Cytophagales bacterium; assembly: GCA_022360015.1. GTDB lineage: Bacteria > Bacteroidota > Bacteroidia > Cytophagales > Cyclobacteriaceae > Agaribacillus. Next base: position 154,435 of record JAKSDQ010000158.1, on the reverse strand, counting down.
AGATGTTGTTATGAATTCCAGTGATGAAGTGATGGATATCTACCGTAAAGCATATAAAATTGATGGGGTGATCTCTTTATGAAGCGCTACTTGCCAAGATTTTCATTGACAAATTGCTTGATTTCTGCCCTAACCTCCTCCTTTTCGATGCCATCGTATGGTGCAGTAACAATCGCTTTTAACAGATCGTTAACAATATGTGGCTCGAAACCCAGCTTTTTAGCGTATTCTGTGGTAATTTCTAACTCAATATCTTCTACCTTTCCATCCAGATAAATCATATAAACCAGATCATATACCCATTCTATGGCCTCGACCTTGTCTTTTGGCTTAGTGAACCGAATCGACATCGGGTTAGCAATAACATCGTAAATATCTTTTTTACTGAAATCAAGTTGAACGCCCCATTTAAATATTCCATCGATAAAATCTTCCTTAGCCGATTCCATGTGAATAAAATGCGCCAATAAGTTATAGTAGCTTTTACGGATGGAATTTAATTCATCCCTATCTAATGAAAGGCTCATAATACGTGGAGTTATGCCAGTGATTACCGCAATTTAATCGATTGGCAGTTAATAACACCTTCAGTTACAGACAAAATGTTACATGCAATCAATATTCAAAAGTTTAGCACTAAAATTGCTACCTTTGATGTTGATAAGAATTGACCTATGATAAAAGTATTATCTGTTTTTCTACCGATCCTTGTTTTCACAAGCTGTAATTCCGGTAAAGAGTCCCAAAAAATGGACCAGGAAGAAGATCTGCATGATGTTCAGGCCCCTGTTATACAAGACCGGCAGGCACCTTCATTTGAGGCCTTGGTCGAACAATATGAGGATCCCGGCAGGGTGGACTGGCAAAATCCGGATTTGGTCATAGATAAACTAGGGAACCTGAATGAAAAGGTAATTGCCGATATAGGGGCAGGATCCGGTTATTTTACATTTCGTTTAATCAATCAGGCTGAAAAGGTGCTGGCAATTGATATTGAGGAGCAGTTCCTGGAGTTTATTGAAGAAAGGAAATCCGGTCTTAATGACGAGATTGCCAGGAAAGTTGAAACAAGATTGGTACCACCAAATGACCCCAGCCTGGAGGAAGAAGAGGTTGATATTGCCTTGCTTGTGAATACCTATCTCAATATCGAAGAAAGAACAGACTACCTGACAAAGTTACGCCGGGGATTAAAGAAAGACGGTAAAGTGGTTATTGTTGATTTTAAGACCGGGGATATCCCCACAGGACCTCCTGATGTATTAAAAGTAACTACCACTGACGCTGAATCGGAATTAAAACAGGCTGGATTTGAACAGATCAGTGTAGATACTGTTAGCCTTACATATCAATACATTATCATAGCACAATAAACTTTTCAATTATGTGGCAAGAGGAAGATAACAAACTGAAAAAAAATTTTAGCTTCAAAGACTTTACAGAAGCTTTTGGTTTTATGACCAAGGTGGCTATTATAGCCGAAAAAATGGATCATCACCCCTTTTGGTCCAATGTGTACAACCAGGTTTCGATTGAACTGTCAACGCATGATGCCGGTGATATAGTAACTGAAAAAGATCATAAACTGGCCGCAGCCATTGATGAGTTGGTATCTTAAGATCTGCGTGGTCAGTCCGGTATGACAGTATCATCATCTGCGGCGCTTTTTGTAGTACCTACGCCAATAGGAAACATGGAAGATATTACTTACAGGGCTGTTCATATCCTGAAATCCGTGGATATAATCCTGGCTGAAGATACCCGAAAATCGGGGGTATTGTTAAAGCACTTAAATATCCGGAAGCCTTTGCAGAGCTATCATACTTTTAATGAACAAAAGGTGGTACCGGCCATTGTGGAGCGCCTTGAGAAAGGGGAAAAGATGGCCTTAATTTCAGATGCCGGCACCCCTGGTATTTCTGATCCGGGATATTTGCTGGTGAGGGCCTGTCTGGACAGGGATATCATCGTTGAATGCCTGCCAGGCCCCACTGCCTTTGTGCCGGCCCTGGTTAAGTCCGGATTACCTGGCGATAGTTTTGTTTTTGAAGGATTTTTGCCCCATAAAAAGGGCAGAAACAAAAAACTCGAACAGCTAAGGCTTGAGCACAGAACAATGATTTTCTACGAGTCTCCTCACCGGTTGATGAAAACACTTCGTCAATTTGAGGAAGTTTTTGGCAAGGACCGGCAAGCTTCTGTTTCCCGGGAACTGACTAAAGTGTATGAAGAAACCTTAAACGGGACACTGGGAAAACTTGTGGAGACTTTTGAAAACAAAAAAAATAAGGGTGAGTATGTTTTGGTTATCGCCGGACATCGCCGGAACAAGCAATCAGCCTGATAATTTAATTCACGAAATGTGCTTGTTGAATTGTTTTAAGCATTTCAATTGTCATAGGTTTATTGACAAAATCTTCCACTTCCTCATATGATTTGGCTTTGATCATGTCCTGCTCTATGATCGATGTGGTAAAAATAATCACCTTGCAGTCATAGGTGTAGGTTTTATCAAACTGCTTATACATATCCAGAAAATCCCATCCATTTAAAACCGGCATCTCAATATCCAACAGAATAAGATCCGGAAACTTTTCCCCTCGGTCGATCAGGCCTTGCAAATGATTAATACCTTTCATTGAGGTATTAAAAAACACTATTTCTGCCTTTATTCCGCTAAGCCTTAAAAGGTTTTGCAGGATAAACAGGTTAATGTCCTCGTCGTCAATAAGCAGAATGCTTTTCATCATATTATCAACTTCTCGTTTTTAAAGCTTATCTAAGATACAAAAAAACCGCAAGTTTGTTTTGTTATTCAGGAATTTTTTATGTATAAGATAATTTTTTAATCTCCTAAAACTATTTGGAAGTTAATTTGTTGTACAGATAATACTTCATAGGTTTTAGGTTTAAGTTGAAAATCGCTCATTGTCACCCAAGGCTTTAGGGCGATTTTCGTTTTTATACTCCTACAATTTATTAAAAATGCCAAGGAAAATTGAAATGCAATTTTTATCATTGCATAACTCTGTTTGATCGATTTTTAAATCATAGTATAGTGTCTGGTAATAATAAATGCTGTCAGGGAAATTGTTGGACATGGTTCAAGCGATCAAAAACAAAAAAATATGCCTGATCTCGATCAAGTTTTAGCCGAATTAAAAATCCTGGTATCTGAAGTAGGTAGTTTTATTCAAACAGAAAGCAGCTCTTTTGACAAAAATGCAATTCAGCTCAAGGGGCTTAATGACCTGGTTTCTTATGTGGACAAAACAGCCGAGAGCATGTTGGTCGAAGGGCTGTCGAATTTACTGCCGGAAGCAGGTTTTATCACCGAAGAAGGTACGGCCACCCACGAGGAGGAATCTTACAAGTGGATTATTGATCCCTTGGATGGTACCACCAACTTTGTACATGGTTTGCCGGTCTATGGCATCAGTGTTGCCTTGATCCATCAAAAAGAGATCGTACTGGGGCTCGTATACGAGTTAAACCGTACAGAATGCTTTTATGCCTTGTCCCATAGCCCTGCTTATTGTAATGATCAGATTATTAAGGTCTCCGAAACCAGTGACCTGGGTGGATCATTGCTGGCAACAGGTTTTCCCTATCACAACTTTCAAAGCCTCGGGAAGTATTTGTCAATGCTGGATAGCTTTATGCAAAGGACACATGGATTGAGAAGGCTTGGAAGTGCGGCTGTTGACCTTGCTTATGTAGCCTGTGGCAGATTTGAAGGGTTTTTTGAATACAATCTGAACCCATGGGATGTGGCTGCAGGGGCTTTCATAGTGCAGCGGGCCGGCGGGATAGTGACCGATTTTAAGGGAGAAGATAATTTTATCTTCGGGGGTGAAATTGTTGCGGGGAATAGCATTCATGCGCAAATGCTAAAAGTAATTCAACAGCATTGGTAACCAGCAATATGTTCATGAGTCTGATTAAACACATGGTTTTTCTGGCTTGTCTGCTTGTTTTTCAAGGCTCCCAGGCACAGTTTATTACTTTATCTCCTCAGGCAAAGGTGAGTCTTCTGACACCTGAACCAGGTCAGGAAGCTATCTCTACCATTTACGGCCATAGTGCTATCAGGATTAATGATCCGCCAAACGATCTGGATGTTGCCTTCGACTATGGAATATTCGACTTTGATGACCCCAATTTTACCTTAAATTTCACAAAAGGGTATCTAAGATACATGGTTGGTGCCAGGGAATTTGACCGGTTCACCAACCAGTATATTTACTTTGGCCGTACCATTCACGAGCAATTGCTTGACCTCAACCAGCAAGAGAAGCAGGCCACTTTTGAATTTTTGGCCAACAATGCCCTGCCTGAAAACAGGTATTATTTCTATGATTACTTCTACGACAATTGCGCCACCCGTATCAGGGATGTTTTCAAGCATGTTTTAGGTGACAAATTAGTCTTTGACGAAACCTACGTAACCCCCGATGACAGCTTTAGGGATATGGTTGACTCGCTTTCGGTCTATCAGCCATGGGGTGACTTCGGTATAGATATTTGTCTGGGTCTTCCTATGGATAAAAAGATGTCTCCCCTGGAGTACATGTTTCTACCCGGTTACGTGTATAAGGCTTTTAACCAGGCCAGGATCAGGCGAGATAGCGGATATGTGCCTTTGGTAAAACAAAAAAGTGTATATTTTCAAGGTACTCCACAGACGCTGGATGTGGGTGTTTTCACACCAAAATTTGTTTTTTGGTCTATATTTTTTCTTTTGGCAATGATCACCTTTCTGGGGTTCAGGAAAGATAAGGTTAGGTATTGGATTGATATAGGCCTGTTTTCCCTTAGTGGCTTTCTGGGCATATTTTTGTTGTTTCTCTGGTTTGGAACGGATCACAGGGCGGCTGCCAACAACCTCAATTTGCTATGGGCTATTCCCTTCCATTTTCCTGCGGTGTTACTTCTAATTCCCCGGAAAAAGCCTGCTTATCTGGGGAAATATTTTTTCGTGGTTTCAATTTTAATGGTGTTGTTGTTGATTTTATGGCCCCTGATTCCACAAGGCTACAATGCCGCCTTTTTTCCAATTATTGCCACGCTTGGCCTTCGGGCTGGGCATCTTTTTTATCACCTCAGGAAATAGCCAATGGGCCTTCATCTATCTGTGTCTCTCCATTACCTCTTCCAATGTCCAGCCTCATTTTTCCCAAGCGCAACCGTTTAAGCCCAAATCCTGGTGCCTTCGGTACAGTTTTTACACATTTCGATCTCGCTGCGGGATTTAAGCAAGGTTGCGCGGAATTGCCGGTAGGGTTTACCATGCCACAACTCCTTGAAGCTTTGTTGTGTAACATTGCCCATTTTATGCCGGGCATCTTTATCGAAACAGCATGGTACCACCTTCCCATCCCACGTGATTACGCTGGAGTGCCACATTTTCCAGCAGTGATTCAGTAATTTGTTTTTGATAACATACGTGCCGTCTTTTTGTTTTTTGTACCTGGAATAACGCTCGATGGTCGGTATTAGGGATGAGCCGTTTTTGTAGTCGTAAATCTGGGCAGTTTTAAAACCTACTTCATTGACACCCAGGTCTTTGGCCAATTTCTTGACCTCTTGGATCTGGTGCTCGTTGGGTTTTACCACTAAAAATTGAAAAATTACGTGTGGGGTAGTCGATTTAAGTGCCTTTTTCCATTTGACTACATTTCGCGTACCTGCCAGCACTTTTTCCAGTTTTCCTCCTATCCGGTATGATTGATATGTCACCTGCGTTGTGCCGTCGATTGAGACTATTAATCTGTCCAGGCCTGATTCTACCGTTTTTTTCGCCATATCATCATTTAGAAAATGGCCGTTGGTGGAGGTAGCTGTATAAATTCCCTTTTGGGAGGCATATTGTACCAAATCCAAAAACCGGGGATGAAGATAAGGCTCTCCCTGAAAATAGAATAACAAGTAGGTCAGGGTGTCTTTTAGCTCATCAATTGTTTTTTTGAATAATTCATCTGTGAGCATGCCTGTGGGGCGTGTAAAAGACCTTAATCCACTGGGACATTCAGGACAGCGTAAATTACAGGATGTAGTCGGTTCAAATGAAATACTGATCGGTAACCCCCAGTGCACAGGTTTACGGGTTATCCTGGAATAAAGATAACTGGCAACTACTTTTTGAGCGTTCACCAGTTTTTTTAGATTCCATCTGGCAAGATAGTTTATACCGTCTCTGATATTGTTATTCAAATCTGACTTACTTTATTTTCATAATATCAAATATATTAAACAAAGCTATTAACTTCCAGATTCAGCTTTTAATCTTCTTGTTGCCTTTTAAAACCATTGGCAAACTCAACTTTACGTTTCGCTACCCTGTATAGCCTACGGTCAGGTGGCTTAACCTGAATAGCCTATTGCCCCGGGTTATTCATCTCTGTTTATGACCCATTTCATCCTATAATAACATGTATTTCAAGAATAAAATTTTTACCTTCAACAGATATAATAATGATACGGTGATCAATACTTGATCATTCATTATCACATTGATTTTTCAAAAATAAAAAAGCGTTTTAATATGGACCAGGACATCAAAGATCAGCTAGCTCGTGAAATTGAGAATCTGAAAAACCGGTTGACAGGAGATATGTTCACTGATATGGATATCAAAGACAAAATCCACAACCTTGAAATGAAGTTAAAAGGCGTAAAACCTATGGACTCCAGTATTGATTGTGTCGGGTGTGGGAGCTAAGAAAACCATTATACCAGCTAATAAATCGCTGCCTGAGGGTGCGATTTGTTGGCTCGTTTTGCCACAGAAGCTAGGTTTTTTTCGCTTTCATCCCATATCCGATACCCACTCCCCCTAAAAATGCAATGATGACTTTTACCAGCTCTAAATATAATTCTTTATCTGTTCTGCCAAAATAATAAGTCAAAAAGACAAACAATCCTGTAACTATCATGAGTATGGAGATTCTCATTCCCATATTCCAAAGATTAGCTTTGTAATTTTTATCGCTATCATCTTTGGTTAAATCAAGTATCTTATCAAGATGTTTTTTAGTAATTTTACTGGCAATAGAGGGTGTAAAAGAACCTGGATATTTTTGCATTGTCAATCCAAACTACAAGACCTCTCTTAGCTCTAATGGCAGATCCTCCAAAAATCTGAATTCTTCACTTTTCAGTTGATTTTCTTCAATATCAAATTTTGCTTTTTCTGCTAACTGTTTACTGTGTGACATGTCGGGAAGAACTAAACAAAGAGCGAATGCTGTTAATGATTTTTTTATTAACTCTGGCTTCAATCTCTTTTTCAATGAAATTTTGGTAGACTACTGCCACCAAAAGTTTAAATTTTTCATCGTCAATTAATCCCTGGTTTTTTACTTTTGAGAAGTATTTAATCAAATATTTCAGATGGACTAAATTTTTCTCATGATTACTTTTTTCGCAAACTTCAGTACCTCCTAAAAGGCTTTTTAACTTGATCTTATCTTTCAGAATAGTACGCATGGCCTATCAATTTTTCATCAAATATAGTCATTTCCATAGAGGATCAAACAAAAAATGTTAATTTTTATTAAATTTTTTTGTATGAATAACTATAATGTGAAAAATATCAAAAACTAAATAAGCCTATATTGAACCGCAATTCACTGATTTTAAGTCGCTCTTACATTAAAAACTGTAACCATTATTTTCAATCAAATGATCAGCTATTCTTCGTCTTGCCTCTTTTAGGTTCATAGCATCAATTTTGGTAAACCTTTTTAATCCCATTAACATTACGCGTAATTCATCCCCTTCAGCGAAACCATAAATGGCTTCTTTTCCGGCTGTCTGGGCAACGTTGACAGCATAGTGTAAATAAGTTTTAGCCATATCGATCTGCCTTCCGCATGCTTCTTCGCCCTTCATGTCGACCAGTTTTTCCGTTCTTAAGATGGCTGATTCTGCTGCATAAATTTCGATTAATATATCGGCAAGGTTCATCAGGATTTCCTGCTCATGACTTAGCTTTTCCATCAGCTTTTGAGCCGCTGCCCCGGCGACCATTAACCCGGCTTTTTTCAGGTTGTTCAATACCCTTTTCTCAGCATCAAACAAGTGGCTGTTATCCGGAGTACTAAAATCGGGAATAGATGTTAACTCTTTTTGTACAGTCATGGCTGGTCCCATTAAATCAAGCTCGCCCTTCATGGCCCTTTTCAGTATCATATCAATCATCAACATACGGTTGATTTCATTGGTTCCCTCGTAAATCCTGGTAATTCTTGCGTCACGGTAGGCCCTGGCCATGGGTGCATCTTCAGAGAAGCCCATGCCGCCATAGATTTGTACGCCTTCATCGGCGCAGTAAGCCAACACTTCTGACCCATGTACCTTGCTGATAGAGCACTCAATGGCGAATTGTGCAATGCCTTTCAATTTTGCCTCGTTCTCTTCCATGCCTTCTGCAATCAGGGAAGAGATTTTGTCGTCAATATTTTGACCGGCCCGGTAATTTAGTGACTCGGTAACATAGGTTTTAATAGCCATGGTGGCCAACTTATGTTTAATGGCACCAAACCGGGCAATAGATATACCAAATTGTTTTCTTTCAATGGCATAGCGGGTACTCAGGTCAATGACCTCTTTCATGCCACCAATACCACCTGCGCCTAGTTTTATCCTGCCAATATTTAGGATGTTTACTGCGATTTTAAAACCGTTTTCCCTTTCTGAAAGTAAATTTTCAACGGGAACTTTCACATCGTTGAAAAAGACCTGCCTGGTGGATGACCCCTTGATACCGAGTTTAACCTCTTCATCGTTCATAGTGATTCCTTCCCAGGTTCTTTCCACAATAAAGGCAGAAAGCCGGGCATCTTCATCGATTTTCGCAAACACGATCAGACAATCGGCGTAACCCGCGTTGGAGATCCACATTTTCTGACCATTGAGAATATAGTGTTTACCATCATCGGAAAGCACAGCTTTGCTCTTGCCTGAGTTGGCGTCCGAACCCGCATCCGGTTCTGTTAAACAATAACAGCCTACCCATTCACCGGAGGCCAGTTTTGGCAGATACTTTTGCTTTTGTTCTTCAGTGCCATAATATAATATGGGCAGGGTGCCGATTCCTGTATGGGCGCCGTAAGTTGTGGAAAAAGAGCCGGCAGAACCTAATATATCGGCAATCAAAAGGGAAGTGTTGAAGTTCATGCCCAAACCACCATAAGACTCAGGGATTGAAATGCCTAAAAGGCCGAGTTCCCCGGCCTTTTTCAGTAAATGCTGACCCAGTTCATATTCCCCTTTCTCCAATCTTTCCAATACTGGTTTCACTTCATGGTCAATGAAATCCTGTGTGGCCTGTGCCATCATTTTTTGCTCCTCAGAGAATTCTTCCGGAATGAATATTTCGCTGGCCTCCGATTCCCTGATTAAAAATTCCCCTCCTTTTATAGCTTCTTTTTTTTCTACTGCGTCCATTTTTTTAAAATTTTTGACTGTACTTTTCAGTCGTTTATAGTTATGATAATTTTATGTATTGTTGTCAGTTCAATAACTCATAAATGCCGGCAACTCCTTGTCCACCCCCGACACAGGCTGTAACCATACCGTATTTTTGTTTCTTTCTTCTCATCTCATTAAACAGTTGAATGGACAACTTGGCTCCGGAGCATCCCAGTGGATGCCCAAGGGAAATAGCACCGCCATTGGGGTTGAGTTTATCAATATCCATATCCAGTTCCCGGATTACTGCCAGCGATTGGGTGGCAAATGCTTCGTTGAGTTCAATTTGTTCTATGTCTTTTAGCTTCAGGCCGGCCATTTTCAAAGCTTTTGGAACTGCTGCCACCGGACCTATTCCCATAATCCGCGGATCTACACCAGCGGTGGTATATGATATCATTTTGGCGATAGGCTTGAGATTTAGCTCATTAACCAGTTTTTCTGACATTACCATGACAAATGCAGCACCATCGGAGGTTTGTGAAGAATTACCGGCAGTGACCTTCCCTCCTGCGGCAAAAGCTGGTTTGAGCTTTGCCAGTGCTTCAAGACTTGTGTCTTCCCTTGGTCCTTCGTCTGTGTCTACTACAAACTCCCGGGACTGCTTTTTACCATGCTGGTCCACATAAGTTTCCCGGACAGTTATGGGTACAATTTCATCCTTAAATTTTCCCTTTTTGATGGCCTTAATGGCTTTTTGGTGGGAATTGTAAGAAAACTCATCAGCGTCTTCCCTGGAAATGTTAAAATCTTTGGCTACCTGCTCCGCGGTTATACCCATGCTGAGATAATATTCAGGGTGGTCTTTGGCAATTTTCCAGTTCAGGGCGGTTTTGTAACCCATAACCGGCACCAATGACATCGATTCTGTGCCACCGGCAATGATGCAATCGGCCATTCCTGCGTGTATTCTTGCCGAAGCAATATTGATGGCTTCCAGCCCTGATCCGCAATAACGATTAATCATCATGCCCGGAACTTCCAGGGGTAAAGAAAGCAGAGAGATCATACGGCCCATTTGCATACCCTGCTCAGCCTCCGGCACAGCGTTACCAACGATGAGATCATCAACCCGTACAGGGTCAAAACCTTCGATTGAGCCTACCAGGTGTTTGATAACATCGGCAGCCAAATCGTCGGGTCTTGTAAATCTGAATCCGCCTCTTTTGGCTTTTCCAACGGCGGTTCTGAATCCTGCTACAATATATGCATCCATAATATTAGTTTTTTGTTCTTATTAATTAAGTAATCTGGTCTCGGTTTAGTTTCTTAAAGGTTTGCCTTTAAACAAAATGCTTTGAATTCTTTCCAGTGTTTTCTTTTCTCCGGTAAGACTCAAAAAAGCTTCCCGTTCAAGATCCAGTAAGTATTGTTCCGACACGTTTGTAGGGTATGAAAGATCACCCCCATTCATTATCCATGACAACTTCTGTGCAATTTTGACGTCATGCTCAGATATATAATTTCCAAATTTCATGCCATGAATACCTGCTTCAAACAAAGCCAGCCCTGTTTTGCCTTGTACCTTAATATCTTTCCTGGGAAGAGGGGCCGTGTAACCTGCTTCATCTAATTCTATGACTGTCTTTTTTGCATCTGTTATAAGCCTGGAGCGGTTTAACGTAATTTGATCCTCTGATCTCATGTAGCCCAATTCCCTGATTTCGTGTGCTGAAGTGGCCACCTTGGCGGTGGCAATATTCATGAAATAGGCCTGCAGTTGGTTTAACTCAGGATCGCCGGGAATATTGGCGTCTGATGCCCTTAGTACCATTTCTTTGGTTCCACCACCTGCGGGAATTAATCCGACTCCAACTTCTACCAGGCCCATGTATGTCTCGGCGTGGGCCTGAATACGGTCGGCATGTACCGACAATTCACACCCGCCCCCGAGGGCCAACCCGGAAGTGGCAACTACCACAGGTACAGAAGAGAATCTTGCCTTGCGCATGGTATTTTGAAACTGGGCGATCATCATGTTGATCTCATCCCACTCCTGTTCGCAGGCAAACATGAACAGCATAGCCAGATTGGCCCCTGCGGAGAAATTTTGTCCTTCGTTGCCCACAACCAGTCCTCTGAAATCCTTTTCAGCAATGTTATAGGCTGTGTTCAGTCCTTCTATCACTTCGGGTCCCATGGAATTCATTTTGGTGTGGAACTCTAAATTCACTACACCGTCCCCTATATCAAAGATAGTGGCGCCTTTATTGCTCCATACCACATTGTTTTTACGAAGATTATCAAGCAGGATCAAGCCTTCGGTTCCGGGCACTACTTTATAGGCACCGGTGGAAATGTCATAATATTGTTTTTTCCCGTTTTCGCTACTGAAAAAAGAGGTTATGCCTTTTTCCAGCATATCATATACCCACTGATTCGGTTTAAACCCTTCTGCTTCCATCTTCTTGACCGTTTCCGGAACCCCCAGCAGATCCCATGAAGCAAACGGCCCCAGTTCCCATCCAAAACCAGCACTGACGGCCTGGTCGATTTTGTACAACTCATCGGCCACTTCAGGAATACGAAAAGAACAGTATTTGAATAAGTCATAAAAAGTGGAACGGTAGAATTTTCCGGCTTTATCGTCGAAATTGACCAGCATTGTTATCCTTTGCTTTAAATCCTCGATATCCTTTACAGCTTCCAGGGCCTTGAACTTTGCCTTGGTTCTGGGGCCATATTCAAGTTTCTTTAGGTCTAACTCCAGAATTTCGGTTTTCCCTTCGGCATTTTTTGTTTTTTTGAAATATCCCTGCCGGGTTTTGTCACCCCACCACTTTCTGTCATGCAACGCTTTTACAATATTCGGTAATTTGTAAGTATCCCTTCCCTCGTCTTCCGGAAGGCCTGCATAGAGGTTGCCGGCAACTTTAACCGTGGTATCCAAACCGACCACATCCATAGTTCTGAATGTGGCGGATTTCGGCCTTCCCAGGACCGGACCGGTTAACCGGTCTACTTCACCAACGGTCAACGCCATTTTTTCGATGGTGTGCATAGCCGACATAATGCCATAAATACCAATTCTGTTGGCTATAAAAGCCGGGGTGTCTTTACATAATACCGTAGTTTTTCCCAGGAACAAATCGCCATAATCCATCAAAAAGTCTACCACTGCGGGGTCGGTCTTCTTGGTAGGGATGATTTCCAAAAGCCTCAGGTACCGGGGTGGATTGAAGAAATGGGTTCCGCAAAAGTGTTTTTTGAAATCGTCGCTCCGGTCTTCCAACATCAGGTTGATGGGTATTCCCGAAGTATTTGAAGTAATCAGGGTACCTCGCTTACGATACTTTTCAACCTGCTTGAAGACTTCCTTTTTTATTTTTAGATTTTCTACCACCACTTCCATAGTCCAGTCACAGCCCGCAATATCTTTCATATGGTCATCGAAGTTTCCTAAAGTAATCCTGTTGGCGAAATCTTTATTGTAAAGGGCGGCTGGTTTGGATTTAACTGTATTAGTATAAGATTCATTGACGATCCGGTTTCTTACCTGTGGATCTTTCAGGGAAAGTCCTTTGGCTTTTTCGACATCATTCAACTCCTTGGGAACGATGTCCAATAACAGCACTTCCACTCCGATGTTAGCGAAATGGCAGGCGATCCTAGAACCCATAATGCCCGAGCCTAATACAGCAACCTTTTTGATGCTTCTTTTCATTGTATGGAAAAATGTTTTGATTAGTTAATGTAAATTTCTTTTTTTTTGTTTTCCTGTGGGTTTTCTTTGTTCATGTCTTCGATTACTTTGCTGATGTCGCCAATCACACCGAAAAATGTTTTCAGTTTTTTTTCAGGAATGTATGCTCTTACCTTGTTGTTGAAAAGCTTAACAGTCCTGGCAGATATTTCCCGTTTTTTCTTGCCTTCCTCGGTTAGAAAAATCCTGACAGAACGCTTATCTACCGGATCCTGCATTTTGTAAATCAGGTTTTTTTCTTCCATGGTTTTCAACATTCTGGTTAAACTCCTGGACTCCAAACCCAACAATGGTGCAATTTTAGTGGCAGGAGTACCCTCTTCAAAATCTATATTCAACAAGACAAACCCAATAGAAGTAGTGATATCATGTTTGCTTGCCTCCTGGTTATACATTCTGGAAATAGCATGCCACATGATTTTGATGTTGTAGTCTATAGTTTCCTCTCTTTTCATTAATTTTCCATTTTATCCCGACTTGCCGATAAAATTTCATATCAACTTTCTTTTGCTGCTACTTTACTTATTGGGTAAACAAATTTAGTAAAAATTGTTATGCATGCATAACAAATTGCGAAAAAATATTGCCTGCAACGGAAAATATTTTTCTGCCACAAAAGAGCCACTTCTGCCTGTCAATAAAATCAATATTATCGAACGCTGCAAATTGTCCGGATAGTTACACTTAAATTTTGTAATTTCATTTGACTTAAACCTTGAAAAGTATCACTATGAAAAGTATGTATGATCACTTCGTGGGGGTTTTTTTCCTACCCCTTAGTATCAATTCAATACCACAGGTAAACGGTTGGGCACAACAAAAAAAAGTATTTCTCAAAACTGTTCCCGGGGAGATCACTGTTATGGCGGGAGAAACGATTCAAGTCGAAGTAAACGCCGTGGATGAATTGTGCAACGGCCTGGATGCAGACATGGCGTTTTTTAATGAAAATTTGATAACTTAGGCAACATGTCGGAAAAAGTAAAATGGGGAATTTTAAGTACCGCTAACATTGGTGTAAAAAAAGTGATCCCGGCCATGCAGGCCGGAGAGTTCTCGGAAATTGTTGCCATTGCATCGAGGGACGGGGAAAAAGTAAAGCAGGTGGCCCGGGAGCTGGGGATACCCAGGGCTTATGGTTCATATCAGGAATTACTGGCTGATGCGTCTGTTGATGCTATTTACAATCCGTTACCTAATCACCTTCATATGCCTGTAACCATTCAATGTATGAATGCCGGTAAACATGTGCTCTGTGAAAAGCCTGTTGCCATCAATACCAGCGAGGTACGTGAATTGATAAAAGCCCGGGACCGGCAAAAAGTAAAGGTGGGTGAGGCATTTATGGTTCGAACCCACCCGCAATGGGTCACTACCCGCCAATTGATTGCACAAGGTGAAATAGGTGACTTGAAATCAATCCACGGTTTTTTCAGTTATTTTAATAATGACCCCCGGAACATTAGAAACATCCCGGAGTTTGGAGGCGGTGCTTTGTATGATATTGGTTGTTATCCTGTTCACACGTCAAGATTCATTTTCGGGGAGGAGCCCCAAAGGGTGGCTTCTTTGATAGATTATGACCCTGATCTGAAGGTAGACCGGTTGGTTTCCGTTCTGATGGACTTTCCTTCCGGGCAGGCCACTTTTACGGCAGCAACACAAATTCAGCGCCACCAGACCATGCAGTTTTTTGGGACGAAGAAAATGATCGAAATTGAAATACCCTTTAATGCCCCCGACGATCGACCCTGCAGGATATTGATTAATGATGGGGACATTTCAACCCAAGCCACCCAGGTGATTACCATAGAAGCCTGTAATCAATATACTTTGCAGGGGGATGCGTTTTCGCAGGCAATTTTGCAGGATACGGAAGTTCCGGTGCCGCTTGAAGATTCTTTGCATAACATGGCAGTGATCGAAGCAATTTTCAGAGCGGGTGGGTCGGGGCGTTGGGAAAACTTGGGTAAATAAAAATGAAAATGGAAGGGGGGTAGGGTGGTTACATGATTGGTGGAATGGCATTAAATAGTTGAAGGGGGACGCAATTCTTTAAAGTTTAAATTAAATGTCATGGAATCTAAGACTAGACACACCTGGAAAAACACCATCAAAAAGTTTTATGTCACGCCAGTTAAATACTTTCTTCCGGAGTCTTTACAGGACATAGTGCAGATAATTCATGAGGCAGAAGATAAGGGAATGCGGGTAAAAGCGATTGGGTCAGGCCATTCATATTCAGACATTGCTCTTTCTGACGGCTATCTGGTGGATATGTGCAGGCTTAATCAAGTGCTTAATCTTAATAAACAGGTGCTCAAAGAAAGTTGCCGTCTGGATAACCTGATAGAAATTGAGTCTGGAATCAGCATACAAAAGTTGAACAGGGATTTGGATGACCTTAATCTGGCTGTTTTGAACATGGGAGGTATTGACAACCAAACCATCTCAGGAGCCATAGCCACCGGCACACACGGTACGGGCATCGGTCTGCCGGGAATATCGGGAATGGTAAAATCTATGATCATAGTCATCACCGGTGGCAAAGTGCTTCGCATAGAACCGAAAGATGGCATTACTGACCCAACCAACTATCACCATGAATTTATAGAGTTAGTTCAGGACGATGACAAATTTTATAGTGTGCTGGTTAGTCTTGGCTGCTTAGGCATAATTTACTCCTACATTCTGAAGGTTGAAGATATGTACTGGCTGGAAGAGAATAAGACATGCCATCCATGGGAGGAAATTAAACCGGCGATTGCCGACGGTTCCCTTTTCAAAGGAACAAGGGGAGTACAGGTGCAGATAAACCCTTATAAGCTACCCGAAAAGGAGGACCGTACATGTATGGTCATGAAGCACACATTGGTCGAAAAGCCTAAAAAAAGAAGCCTTGGTCAGGCCACCAGAAATCTGTTAAGTGGCTATTTGGCCAATATTCCGGTGGCTTACTATATCACGTTGTTTAATGTGGTCTTCAGGCCGAACCGTATTCCTAATTTGCTCGAAACCGCTTTAAATAGCCAGCATGACAAATCCTATATTCACAGGGCACACAAGGTACTGTACCAGGGTGTGGAGTTTATCAAGATAAGGGCATATGATTGTGAATTTGCTTTTGATTTGATAGAGAACCGGTATTTAGATGCCATTGAAGCTTTATTCATCCTCGTGGAAAAGATGAAAGAAGAAGGCCGGCTATACCAGTCAGCGCCGCTGGGCCTGCGCTTTGTTAAAAGATCGAAAGCCTATTTAACTATGGAATATGAACGTGATGTCATATACATAGATGCACCTTTCATGACCAAAACCAAGGGGGCGGATTTGATGCTGGATCACTTTCAGGACCTGTTTCTGTCATACGGTGGTATTCCACATTGGGGTAAAATCAATAACTGCCTGATAGGCAGGCCTGAATTGGTACGGCAAATGTATCCGAAATTTAAAAGCTGGCAAAAAGTCTTTTTTGAGTTTAATGCCAGTGGTATTTTCAGTAATCGGTTTTCAGATAGATTAATGTTTGATGAGGTGGAATTGCCCCTTCCGCTTAATACCACCGGTACAATAACCTGACAAAGGGCCATTCCCAGCCAGGTTGGTAGCATCAGTGAGCGATTCATAGATTTTGGGAAACTGGCTTATTAGCTTTCTGAAAAAATCAGTAACTTAATGATTATTCAAAATTTAATATTGAAAATGTACAAATATCTTGAACATTCTTCGTTAATTTGTGCTAATTAAAGTGTTACTGTACAAAATTACCCGGTGAATGAAATGAGGTATTCTTCCTAAAATTCCGGGAATTGTAATTTTCAGCATTCTAAAAATAGTTACATTTGAAAATAAGGTTACCTTTTTTCCATCAATCCATTAAGTATACTTAGATGAGTGAAAACGACGTCATTGCGAGGATAAAAACAGGAGATGAACGTGAGTTGGGAACCATATATGAAAAGTATCGTCAAGAATTTATTTCCTGGATAATCCGGACCTATAGTTGTAACATAGAGGAAGCAAAAGAGGTCTATCAGTTAGCGATCATGATATTTTATGAGAATATCATCAACGGAAGATTGACAACAATGACCAGCAGTATAAAGTCTTATTTATTTGCCATTGGAAAAAATAAGATGCTGGAACAAAAAAAGTTCGCCACCAGATTTACTCATAATATGGATGGAACCATGGATTTAATGAATGAAGATCAGCCAACAGAAGATGTTGAGAAGCAGGAGGCCACGCTGAAACTGGTGGAGCACTGCATGCACCTTTTGGGTGAGCCTTGCCGGGGTTTATTGGAAATGTATTACTATCACAAAAAGTCGATGACTGATATTGCAAAAAGCCTGGGTTATAAAAATACGGATACTGCCAAGAACCAAAAGTATAAATGCATGAAAAGGCTAAAAAAGATTTTTGAAGAAAGGACAATGAATACCGTATAAGAAACATGAACGAATTGGAAAAAGACATAGCGTTATTGGAGCGGTATATCGAGAATGATCTCGGTATTGAGGAAAGGGAGATAGTGGAACAAAGGCTGGCCAGTGAAGATGACTTCAAAAAGCTACTCGATCAGGTCCGGATTTTGATTGGTGGCATACAATATGCTGCCAGAAACAAGATGATGCAGCAATTGAAAGACCTGGAACAGAAGCTGCCCGAAGTCAATTGGCAGGAACATGTCGATGATGATCAGGAGGAAGAAAAGGCGGTGCCGATGCGGAACAGAAGGTATTGGTTGATGGCAGCGGCAAGTGTGGTCATATTGGCAGTAAGCAGTATTTTCCTTTTCAATCACAGATCCGCTCCTGGTGATATTTACCAGGCATATTTTGAAACATACGATAATGTGATGAGCGCCACCACCAGGGGTAAATCAACCGTGCAAACCAGTTTTGAGCAGGCGATGCAGGTTTATGATCAGGGTAATTATTCACTGGCTATAAAAATGTTCAATGAATTACCTGGGGTTGAAAAGGATTCCGGCGTTTACTTGTATCTGGGCAATTCGTATCTGGTCGAAGAGCAACCTGATAAGGCCATAGAGGCCTTTGAAAAGGCCCTGGAAAATCCTGGAAATTTTGAGAATCAGCTTCAATGGTACAGGGGCCTTGGATATTTGCAGGCCGGGAATATTGAAAAATCCATAGAAGTTTTTACTATCGTAAAAAACAGCGATTACTCTAAAAGCAAGCAGGCCAAAGAGATATTAAAAAAAATAAGCAAATGATTTATTGTTAACCTTAAATAAACACTACTATGTTAGACCAAGATAAAAACTTTGTCGATCCTGAGGATGAGGTGGAAGAAGCAACTATGGGTTATGATACTGAAGATGATGAACCCCGAGATGATGAGCCGCCGCCAAAGGATGAAAATTAGATTGGAAAGCTATCAAGTAAGAAGGTTAGTCAGTTATTGGCTAACCTGTTTTTTTTTATAACCATAATGTTTACCTTAACATAATCAAACACAATTTTATTTAATAGTTACACCAAATTTTTTCAACCTAAAATTAAAAACATGCGAAAAATAATCTTACCCTTCGTCATAGTAATGTTTTCATTTGCGGCTTGCAATGAAGACTCTCTGGAAGATATCAATCCAAAATCTGACTCATCTAACCTTGAAGTGCAATCAACTGAAGATGATGAACCCCGAGATGATGAGCCGCCGCCAAAGGATGAAAATTAGATTGGAAAGCTATCAAGTAAGAAGGTTAGTCAGTTACTGGCTAACCTGTTTTTGGATTAATACTCGGATGATTGTGTCTTTTGATCCTGTCAATGCCCTGCTGAAGAAGCGCTCATAAATTTTTTTATACTTAAGCCAACAAGTAAAACAACCAAAGATCCTATTATCCAATACAAATAGTTACGAGGCGCAATGACTTTTGATTGCCCAATGGGCACAAAAGCCGCCCAATAAAAAGGGTGGGCCGTAAGTTCGTCAGCTTTATCCAGATAACTTAATTTGGAATACCTCAGGGAGGTATTGATTTCAAGTCCTTTATTTAAGTTCTTATAAAAATCCTTCATCATACGTGCGGTAATCTGGTCATTAACTTTCCAAAGACTCATTACGATAGAGGGGCAGCCTGCATAGGCAAAGGCCCTGGCCATACTGAAGACACCTTCGCCCTTTTTGTAATTTCCCAACCCTGTTTCACACGCACTTAACACCACCATGTCGGCACCCAAATTTAAATTATATAATTCATGAGGGTATAATATGCCATCCTCTGATTCATGAGATTGATCCCTGAAATATAATTTGGCATCGATACTATCCCCTTTGCTAGCTGATCCGTGTATTGCAAGATGTAAGATGTCAAATCCAGGTGCCAGGTTTTTAAATTGTGCTTCCGTCGCCTCCTCCCCCTTGAGAAACCTGCCATTTATTAATGACTTTATCGCTTCGATTTCTTTGGCACTTCCCTGAATATGAACCAAACTTTCTCCCTCGTTCATGATAGTCGATCGCATTGTATTGTCAGAGTAGCTAAATGCTAATAGCTTTAAAGCCCTCTTTTTTTCTTTTACATTTTTGTTAAACAATAACTCTGTGGAATAGACATAGCCGATCGTCCAGTCATAAAGCAGGTAATCAGCGGTTTTGAAATTCGGTTTTTTCAGACCATCGTTTTTTGTAATGAGGGTTTCAAAAGGCAGATAAGCTAGCGGACCATCGGGGATAATAATCAAATTGCCCGGTTTGTCCATGGGCTTATTCAGGACAGAGGATAACAATTTATCAAATAACCAGGAAGAAAGATTTATGGTAGAATCAACCAGGTTGACCTGTGGATTTGACACTAATTTTAAATAATTATTGAACTTATTCATAAAAACCGAATCCCTTGACACTTTTTTAAATTGAACCGATTGACGGGTGATGGATAACATGTAAATGGCTGAATCACCCCAAAAATATTCAACCAGCGATTTATCATCGATCAAGGATTGAACGGTGGCAATAGGGTAATTTTTATGTTTGTATTTAATGTTAAAATATTGTGGGAAATTAGTGGATAAAAAAGTGGTTAGGGAATCCCTTTTTGTACTTAAACCAAAGAGTTTTTGATTAATCAAATTGATTTTTTGTGAATCAGGATAAGGTTTTTCTTTTTCATTTTTTAAAGCACTATTGAGGTTAGCAGTTTCCGTTTTCAGATTTCTTTCCAAAATTTTCACTTCTTCCGAAACCCCGGCTCGATTCAAAGTTTCTATGTTTTCCAGATTTTCCAATAACAGCCGGGATTTGCTTTTCTCCATAAAATTAAAGGCATATTGATAGTAAATCTCCTCTTGCGTGATATAATATAAATCATAGGCACACTCCAGGGAGTGCTCATAAATGGATTTGTAGTCATTGGCTAGATATAATTTGGAATTTTCTATGCCAAAATTTCCTCTTTCAATAGTGATCAGGCTGTCAGACAATAAAAATGAATCCATGGCACCCTTAAGCAATTTAGGATTCAAATCATTTTCAGTAGCCATTTTAGTTAAAATCTGCCCTTTGGATTTCAGTGCATCGATAAGATAAAAATTATATTCCATTTCCGCTAAAGAAGGGACAACCAAAGGGTCTTTTTGGTTAAAATTGTTTAAACCCGAAATCAAGGCGAGGTGGGCAGTGGTAAGCGCCGAATCCAACAAAGAAGTTTCACTGCTGAGCCTCTTGGCCAGAACTATCATGGATTTGGCTGTTCTGAAATGTTTTTTACCATAATATGACTTTGTCTCATCCACATATTTATGGATAAAATAAAATGCGGAATCAAGATTTCCTAAATCTATATAGGCGATGCCAAGCTTATTATAGGTGTCTGCAAGTCCCGCTAGGTTCGCATTGCTTTGATAGGTGAGAAGTGCTTTATCATAATACTTGATGGCTGTGGAGGGGCGGTTTAATTGTCGGTATACTGTCCCTAGGTTATTATAGTAAAGAGCCAGACTGTTTACTGAACCAGGATCTTTTTGACCTGTACTTAACCCAATTGTCTGATTGTAATAGTATATGGCATTTTCAAAATCTTTTATTTCATTGGAGATGTTTGCAAGCACGTTAAAACACCTTTTTCGTATGGCATGATTGCTACTGTCATATTTGTTAAGAAAGTCTAGGGTTTTATTGGCATAAATAAGGGCCTTTTCATGATCATTTTTTACTCTGTTAGTCACAGCGAGATTGTAATAACAATAAGAAAAGTTTTTTGCCACCGTATCTTTAGCGTTTTCCCTGATGACCAATTCTCTGGTGTAATACTTATCGGCATTGTAATACTCATTCAACCTCCAACGATACAAATTACCGAGCCTATGGTTTATATTGGCTAGTTTCAGGTGGTTATTATCATAGATGTTTTCCCTCGTAAGCAGGCATTTTGAATAGTGGGTTAAGGCACTATCCGCCTCATTTGAATAATAAAAGTAGTCCCCGAATTTCTCATGTAAGTCCGCGGCAATGCTGTTATTATTCCCATTATGCTTCACCCAGTAGCCCATTGCTTTTCGAAGTATCGGAGCTGTTTTCTTTCGGTCAACGGGGTTATTGTAATTTTTTGCCAGCCTGATGGCTGTTTTGGCATAACCGATCCAGTTTTTTTCCTTTTCATACAATGAAAGTGCCGCAATGAAAAACTCCTCCGCTGCCCGGCGGCCTTGTTCTTTCTGCACGGAGAGTGCTTTGGTCAGATAAGGATGGCTGTAGTCATCAAAATTATCCATCATTACAGTGTCTTCTTTGATTGAAACTTTATCCTTATTTGAAATTTGATCGCCATGATCTCTGCATGCTAAAAAAACACCGGGAATGGCAAACAAGCAAAAAATATAGTATAATCCTACCCTGATATCACGGCAACTGTAACCCATTCTGAAAAGCTTTTAATTCTGAAGATAAAAATAGAAAGTTTGGGGTGAAGATGAAAATCAAGTATTTGGTATTTAGTGGCTTAATTGTTCGATTTTTTTTATATTCGACCGCGGGTTATGTAAGATGGGTTACCATTTGATGTTTTTTTAATTAAGGTAATTCAAGGATTTCGAATTTAATGAAATAACTGGAAAAGAACTATTAATCTAAATTTACCAAATATGGCCAAAGGATTTATAAAAGACCCGAAGATGAATTCAAGGGAAAAACCGTATGGAATAATTATAGCCGAGGAACTTGATAAGTTTGGCAGATGTAAGGAGATTGTTTATTTAAAGAATAATGTTTCAAGAACCCTCACATTTGGAAGTCCGGTATTATTCAAAATAGATGAAAATGCCAAGGTGATTACAGGCCAAAATGGCTCTAAGGCTACAATAGAGTTAGCGACAGATGTTGTTTTAAACGAAAAGGAAATCGACGAACATCCCATTACCAAAAACCTGAATATCTTTGCGAAGGTACTTTTAAAGCTTGATCCAAAAGAATTGGACAAATTGACCAAAGAAACGGACGAGAAGGATATTGAGAGAACACTCAAAAAAGCCGTTGACAGGTTACTTTGCCCACCCTGAATACACCGGTTGTTCGCTTTTCTTTTTGGGAAAAAAAGGAAGCTTCATCATCGACATTAGCATCGAAAGTTGTTACAACAGGCACAAGAGCTATTTAAACGCTTTGTTTTTTGCCATGTACCATAGTATTAAGGTGATCACACTAATCAGGAAGAAATACCCCAATACTTCAGCACTTGCATTTTGGTTCTGAAAAATTGGGGTACTCATATCTCCAAATGGTACAAAAGCTGCCCAGGCTGAAGGATGGGCGGTAAGCTCCTCAGATTCATTAATAAAGGTTATCTTAGCTTTCCTGAGCGCTTTATCAACCGTTGCTCCATCAACCAAATACTTGTAAAAGCTTCCCATTATATCAGCAGTTGCGTTATCCTTTGCTTTCCAATAGCTCATAATAATTGCTTCACATCCCGCATAGGCAAAACTCCTTGCCATGCTAAAAATTCCCTCTCCTTTAAACTGCTGTCCTAATCCTGTTTCACAGGCACTCAGAACTACGAGTTTAGCGTCAATATTCAGGTTTAATACCTCATAGGAATGCAATACCCCGTCATTGGTGGAGTCAAGTTCATTCTTGAATAATAGCCTGTTACTTAATTTACTTTCATCGTCAGCCCTTCCGTGTACCGCCAAATGCAAAATGTCAAATTGGGAAGCCGTTGATTTAAAAGTGGATTCAGTGGCATACTGTCCTTTGTAAAAGGTACCTTTTACAAACTTTGAGATAGTATTTATTTCCTTAGATGAACCAATTATTTCATCCCGATTTTTTGGTTTGTGGAATTCATTGGAGTAGCTAAAGGCCAGTATTTTTGGCTTGGAAATAGCTTGTTGCTTAGTCTTGGTTTTAAACAATAAATTAGCTGAATAGGCATAGCTGAACTGATGGTCTTTGATGAGGTAACTTAAATTTTTGTAATCAACTTTATTGTAAGCTGCAACGGGTTTAATAATGGACTCAAAGGGTAAAACCGAAAGCCTGCCATGTGGAATAATAACCAGGTTTTTATTCAATGAATCCTTGGTCAATATTGGCTTCATTAATAATTCGTAAAGTTGCGAAGCACTTTGGCAAAAGCGTCTATAGTTTTCTAAACTGGTTATATCTGGTGAACTTGAAATTTGTTCTAAATAAGTGGTTATAGCGTTTTCTAATAGTTGGGATTTTTCTAATCTTTGAAATTTTATTATTTCATTCGAGATACTTAAGATATAGATATTTTTTTTCCCATAGTAAAACTCAATAATTTCAACGCCTCTGTTCTTCAGCGCTTTTTGAATATCTTTGATTGACAACGTTACACTGTCAAATTTGATATCGTAGTATCTTGGATATTCGTCTTTAAGCTTTTTATACAGTTTTTCTTGCTTAACTGCGGTGCTGAAAACCTTATTTTGTAACCTATCGACTTGTTGTTGATTCAAATTTTCGTCTTGTAGTAATTCGTCTAAATTTTGTTTGAAAAATGCCATTTCAACTTTTAGGTTTTTTTCCAGTGCTAAAAGAGAATCCGGGACTCCAAATTGCTGATTTTTTTTATTTTTTATTAATGATTCAAAAAGCAACATGTATTTTGTTTTTTCGATCAATTGGAATGCCGTATTTTGAAATTCAGGCTTGCCGGTTAGTTGATACAATAGAAATGCGCAATCGATTCCATTTTCCATTTGATCCTGAAAGTGATTTTCAATCAACACCAGCCGGGACTCTTCGGTAATATCATTGTTTCTTTTTCGATCAATTATTTTATTAGCCAGTAAATAAGTTTTTAAAGAGGCTTCAAGATATTTGATATTATGGCTTTCATGATAACACCGCTTTAATAAAAGGGCTTTGCTGATTATTACATGAACGAATCTAAATCCATGTACCTGTGAAGAAAATTTCGGATTGACGAAAACATCATTTTCATTAAAATTTCCGACTATGCTAATCAGGGCATTTTGATAGTGTTGCAGCGCCATCTCCAGATGTCCCTTATCAGCATACATATCACCTAAAAATTCATAAATTAACCCGGTTCGGGCATTTTTTGTGCCAAACTGTTTTAGTTTTATTTCTAAACTTTTATTGAAATATATCAATGCGGAGTCATACAATTTTAGTTGTGTGTAAACCAATCCCAAACTCGTAAAGTTATCAGCAATTTCATCCAAATCATCAGGGAAATACATTTCATTTATATGAAGGCTCTGAGTGAAATATGATTTGGCTAATCCAAGCTCTTTTTGTTGTAAAAAAATTGTTCCTAATCCATTGTAATAAATGGGCAAATCATGGTTGTTTTCGCCAAATTTGGCTTTTGAAATTTCAATGGCTTTTTGGTAATGTAACTCCGCATTTTTGTAGTCATTTTTGTCATTATAGATATTGGCTAAAACATTATGACATAACCCAATCCGTTGCTTGTTTTCTATTGGATTCATCATCGCTATTTTTAATGCCTTTAATCCGTAATTAATGGCACTTTCAGTATCATCATTTAACCTTTTAACTCTTGCCATGGAATAATAACCACGGATTAGATCTACATTGGCACTATCTAGTAGTTGGCTTTTAATGTCTACCGATCTTTCATAAAAATTTTCGGCATTGTTATAATCCGAAAGCTGGTAAAAATAAACATCACCAAGCGCTTTTAAACTTTCAGCAACTAACAGGTTATTGTTGCCGAGTTGCTTAACCCTGTTGTTCAAGGCTTTTTGATGAAAGGATATCGATTGGTAAGGATCATTTGTTTCCTCAAAATACTTTCCAAACCAATATTGAATTTCCGAAAATGATAAACTCGTGGATTCCAGATACTTTTTTCCTAATTCCCATGTATTTTCTAAGTTTATCAACAGGCTGTCATAATAGGAGATGTCATAATAGCTCCTGTCAGCGTAATAAGAAGAAACCCTGTTCTTCGCAGAAATCAAGCCCTCCCAATTCCCGTCTTTCTCAAACAATGAAACTGCCGCCTCGTAATAAGGTATGGCATTTGTGAAACCCTCCTTATCCCTGATTTCGTCAGCTTTTATAAGATATGGATGGGTGTATACTTCACCCATTGGCTTAGCTGCCAATGTTTTCAGTGAATCGGACTGACTACCCATGGCATTTGCTTCCACAGATTTATGATCGGAACTGCCGGAATCACAGCCTCCCAGGCCAATGGAAAGCAGCACAATTCCGAACAGCCAACTAGCTATGTTGGGGGCAGGTTGGGGAATCATGAAAGGTGTTTTTGATCAGGTATAAATTTACGCATATGACCCGGAAGATGGAAATGGCATGAGACGAATCTGTCTTATTTATCGATAAACACAACATCGAACTAAACCTATCAAGGTGAATGCCACAACCATTCACGGGCGGTTGAGATTTACCCGGATGATGGTAATATGATTTTTGCTTTATGAAAGTCGATTTGAAAAAATACCAGGTTGCCGGCCCGATAATTATGGTTGGCCGGCGCTTTGATAAAAAGTAAATGAGGTTGGAATTTCGGGGTACCGGCTGACACGGTCAAAAGGCAATGATCTCCCATATAATCAGAAGCAACGAGCCGGGCGGCCAAACCACATTCACTTTGCTTGACAAGATTCACATTTTCAGGGCGAAAAATGATTTTGAGTTGGTCTTCTGTCCACTTGTCTGGTAAATTTAGATGCTCACCGGCTTCGGAGTGCCAGCCGGACTCGGTTTTATGGAGATGTAAAGTGTTGATTTTACCAAAGAACCTGGCGACATTTTCATCAGACGGATTAGTATATATTTCGACAGGATTGCCTGTTTGTAGTATTCGGCCATGATGCATGAGAGCTATCTTGTCGGCTGCCAGCAATGCATCTGTGGTATCGTGTGTAACAAAAATTGTTGTGGCTGATGCCTGCTTTAATATTTTTTTAATCTCTTCACGAACCTGGTTTTTTAGCACACTGTCAAGATTACTAAAAGGCTCATCGAGAAGGATAACTTCAGGCTTCGGAGCCAATGCACGAGCCAGTGCCACTCGTTGTTGTTGCCCTCCTGAAAGTTGATGTGGAAAACGATTTTCCATGCCACATAGATTTACCAGGGTTAAAACCTCCTCGACTTTTGCAGCTTTTTCCTGCCTGCTTATGCCCCTCAGCCCAAAAGACACATTGTCAAAAATACTCAGATGAGGGAACAGCGCCAGGTTTTGAAAAACCAAACCCACCTTTCTGTTTTCGGGTTTGACAAATGTCCGGGTGTCTGCTACCACCTGATTTCCTATCAGGATTGCACCTTTGTCAGGATGTTCCAATCCGGCGATTAATCTTAGGAGCGTGGTTTTACCGCTGCCACTTTCGCCCAGGAGGGCCAGGGTTTTACCGGCTTCCACCTGCAAAGAGATATCCGAAACTACTGGCCCATCCCTTTTAAAATATGTTTTGGATAAATGCTCAATCTGCAATGCTTTCATAAAATGAATTTCCGGAGATTAATTTACTTAAGATAATAATGGGGATGATACCGGTAAGCACAATAATGAGGGCTGCATTGGCCGATTCGGCCACCATTTCATCGCTGGCCAGCTCAAAGGCCCTGGTAGCCAGGGTATGGAAGTTGAATGGTCTCAGTATAAGGGTTAGCGGTAGCTCCTTCAATACATCAACGAAAACCAACAAAGCACCACTGACAAGCGCAGCTTTCATTAAGGGGACATTGATTTTTACCAGGCACCTGAAAGGACTGAAGCCCAGCGTTCTGCCTGCTTCAGTAAGCTGCCACCCGATTTTTTTGAATCCTTCTTCGGCCGGATTGAATGCAACCACCAAAAAACGTACAAGATAAGCAAAAATCAATATAAGCAATGTACCTGATATGATCAGTCCTGTAGAGTTACCGGTAACTCTTTCAAGAAAATTGGTCAAATACCTGTCCAGGGCCAGAATTGGAATCATAACCCCGACCGCGATGACAGCACCCGGAATAGCATAACCCATGTTAGCTACCCTGGCCGCGACGTCGGAAAAATAACTGCGAGTCAGTTTGACAGCGTAAACAAGGATCAGGGCCACCAAAACACATAGAAACGCTGCAACTGCCGCAACAGAGAAGCTGTTGACAATCATTTGCCAGAATTCCTGACCCAATACTTCTTCAAAAGTTTTATTTGCCCAAAAGCCTAACTGTAATACAGGTATGATAAATCCAAACAAAAGGGGAATCAAACAAATAATAAATGTAGCAATACGCTTTATCCCCTTCAATTGAAATCGGGCGGGGGCCCTAAAGCTGTTGGAGATTTGTTCATACTTTCTTTGTCCCCGTTGTATTTGTTCCAGCCCCAGGAGAAACAAGACGAAACCCATTAACAAAGCTGATAAAAAAATAGCCGACTGTATGTCTTCAAGAGAAAACCAGGCCCTGAAAATACCGGTAGTAAAGGTAGGTACGCCAAAGTATTTAACGGCGCCGTAGTCATTGAGTACCTCCATGACGACCAGGCTTACCCCGGCGAATATGGCCGGACGTGCAAGTGGCAGGGCCAATTTGTAAAATACCTGCCATGGAGTACTGCCCAGTATACGGCCGGATTCGATCATTGACCTGGATTGATTGATGAATGAGGCTCTTACCGTGGCAAAAACATAAGGGTATAAAACGAACGATAATAAAATAATGACTCCGTAGATGTTCATAATATCAAAAGCAAATACCTCATCAGGAAACCATTGGCGAAAGATAATCTGTACGGGGCCGGCATAATCGAATATACCGGCATAGGTATAGGCAATAATGTAGGAAGGAATAGCGAGAGGTAATATCAATGCCCACTCAAAAAACTTTCTTCCTGTAAAATCGCAGGTACTTACAAACCAAGCTGTCGACACCCCCAGTAATGTGGTCAACAGTCCTGTTCCAAGAACCAGAACCAGTGAGTTAGCCACATAATCAGGCAACAGGTTTTTTTGGATATGACCCCAGGCTTGTCCGGGCCCTTTAAAAAGGCCAAAGAATATAGAAAGCAGCGGAATGGCAATAACAAGGACAATAACTATCAGGTAAACTGTCCACGAATTAAAAGTAATTTTTCGTGAGGCCCGATATTTGTTTAATGCCAAAATCTATTTGAATAATTTGTCAAAAATCGCCGGATTCTATTTCCAGCCGACTTCATCAAAAATCATAACCGCATCCCTGTTATTTTCACCCAAAACAGAAAGGTTAACGGAATCAGACTTAAATGTTCCCCAGGCGTCTAAAAGCGATGCAAATTTAATTCCGGGCTTCACCGGATATTCAAAGTTAGCGCCTGCAAAAACTGATTGAGCCTTTTCGTCTGATAAATATTCTATAAACTTTATGGCGTTTGCCTCGTTGGGAGCGTGATTGGCAACAGCAGCACCACTCACATTAATGTGTGTACCACGGCCTTCCTGATTCGGGAAGAACACCTGTACGGCTTCGCCGGCATTTACCTCTTCTTCCACTTTTGAATCCAGCAGTTTTCCTATGTAGTAAGAATTGACCACAGCAACATCTCCAATGCCAGAAGCGATAGCCTTTACCTGGTCCCGATCGCTGCCTTTAGGTTCCCTGGCCAGGTTATTAACAACAGCTTCAGCCCATTTTTTGGCCTCATCCCTCCCGTTTGCGGCAATGAGCGAAGCCAGTAATGACTGATTATAAATATTGCCTGAGGAACGGATCAATAACTTTCCATTCCATTTTTCGTCCGCCAGGGATTCATAGGTAGTAAGGGCAGTGGGGTCAACGCGATCAGGTGCGTATACAATAACCCTGGCCCGGTAGGTAAGACCGAACCAGTAACCTTCCGGATCCCGGAATTTGCCAGGTATATTATTTTCCAGTAGGCCGGATTTAATACTTTTAATGAGGCCCTTTTCTTTGGCTCTGTGCAACCTGCCTGCATCAACCGTAATTAACACATCCGCCGGGGATTTTTCACCTTCCATCTCCATTTTCTGTATCAGTTCATCCGCACTGGCGTTTACAACATTCACCTTTATGCCCGTTTCAGTAGTAAAATCAGCAAAAAGTTGCTTGTCTACCTCGTAGTGCCGGTGGGTGTAGACGTTTACTACTTGTTCATCCGTGTTTTCGTTTTGGGTACCTGCCTTTTTAATATCACAGGAATATATCATAACACTGGTGATGGCTATCAAAAAAATAGTTAAGTGATTTTTAAACATGGTCTATTTGTTGATTTTGAATTATAAAAATAGAAAGTATTTAGAATAAATCTAAATAATTAAAGGTGAATAAGTTATTTTGTTTTCAATATGGAGGATAAGGGCTAGACCAGCGAAGTTCTTTCGTAGTTGCAAAGGTCAAGCAACAAGTCAACAATTCCTGTTTTGTCTTTTAATTTAAACCCCAGGTAATTGAAGGTTAGGACCTCACCATTGCTGGAATTAAATTGTATA
This sequence comes from Cytophagales bacterium, assembly GCA_022360015.1. GTDB lineage: Bacteria > Bacteroidota > Bacteroidia > Cytophagales > Cyclobacteriaceae > Agaribacillus. Next base: position 124,330 of record JAKSDQ010000158.1, on the reverse strand, counting down.
TTGCCTTTAATCTGGTTGTTTTGCAGAGAGTTGATCAGGATTTTGTAGATGATTAAATCTTTACCGTCGCTGTAGCAGCAGTCAAGCTTCCAGGTTAGATCCCGGTGCTGCTCTATCAGGTAGTTTAAAAGGTTTACTATGGTAGATTTTTTAATCATAATTACAACCAGAAATTTACGAATAAATTGGCTAACACTAACGATCTTTCACCTTTGAATTGTCGTTTACAACTACTGGTTACTTAATTAACGTAAAATATTTGTTGGTTGTTCCCTGAAAGTTAGCTTTGGGATAATTTACCAGGTTTTTTTGATAAAATTATAGCTATGACCTTAATACAGTTAGAGTATATTGTTGCTGTCGATACCTACCGGCATTTTGCCAAGGCTGCTGAAAAATGTTTCATTACTCAGCCTACCCTCAGTATGCAAATTCAGAAACTGGAAGACTCGTTGGGTGTAATAATTTTCGATCGTAGTAAACACCCGGTCATACCCACCGAAATAGGCCAGACAATCATCAAACAAGCCAGGGTGGTTTTAAATGAGTCAAAAAAAATACAAGAGATCATTGACGATGAAAAACACGAGCTGGTTGGCGAAATCAGGCTTGGGGTGATCCCTACATTATCACCTTATCTTTTACCCCTTTTTATCAACACTTTCGTTGAAAAATATCCCAAGGTGAATGTCCTTGTAGAGGAATTTTTGACCTCACAAATTATTAAGCGGTTAAAAAATGACCTGCTGGACATAGGCCTTGTGGTGACTCCGCTTAAAGAACAGGGTATCTTGGAAAAACCCCTGTTTTATGAAGAATTTTATGCGTATGTATCAAGTTTACATCCTTTATCCGAGCAGGAGGTTTTAACGACTCATGATATTGATGTAAATGATTTATGGTTATTAAACGAGGGGCATTGTTTCAGGGAGCAGGCACTCAACTTATGCGGGGCCTATCAGGAAAAACCAAAAAATGAACATTTCAGGTACGAAAGCGGCTCCCTGGAGGCGCTCAGGAAAATCGTTGATCAAAGACGGGGGCTTACTTTGCTGCCGGAATTGGCTGTTTATGATTTATCTGTCAACAACAAAAAAAAACTGAGACCCTTCGTGGCACCGGCACCGGTCAGGGAGGTGAGTCTCATCATGCATCGCAGTTTTCTGAAGCGAAAAATTGTCGAAGCCTTATTTAAGGAGATCATCGATTCCTTGCCTCCGGAAATGGCCGGAAGAAAACAGAAGAATGTCATAAACTGGCGTTGAATGGGCTGATTTATATATAAAAAGTGTTCAATATTGATCAATAAATGTCATATATACGAACATATTTTGTTTGTTATTAACAATAATACAACATAAATATCTCTTTTACAGCAAGTTATACTTAATGGTATATTAATTGAGGAAAAAAGCCAAAGTTGGCAGTATGCTTAAAAATTATATCCTTATTGTTCTCAGAAATATTGAAAGATATAAGATGTATAGCTTTATCAATATTTTCGGGCTGTCATTAGGTCTGACATTCAGCGTATTGCTTTTACTTTATATCAATTACGAGTTTAGCTACGACCGGTATCATCATCAGGCCCGGCAAATCTACCGGATAGCCGCAGATGCGGTGATTAAGGATGATTATTTCAGCATCGCCACCACACCCGCACCGCTGGGGCCTGTATTAAAACGGGAATTTAACGAGGTGATCGAGTTCACGCGCGTCGTGGATTTGAAAAGGGAAATGGTGGCAGTAGATGATAACCGGTTTTTTGAAAATGATTTTTACTATGCCGATCCCGGCATTTTTAAAATGTTTGATTTTAACCTGCTTCATGGCGACCCATATACATGCCTGAATGAGGAGCATGCTATAGTCATTTCCAAAACCCTGGCTGAGAAATACTTTGGTACGGTTGAAGCGCTTGGGAAGAAAATCTATTTCGGTGGCAACCGACAACCATTAAAGGTAACAGGTGTGCTGGAAGATATCCGCCCTAACTCGCATTTTGTTCCGGCCGCCTTTATTTCTTACCGGAATATACCGAGGGAAAGAACCACGAATTGGGTAAATTTCAGCGATTACACATATGTTCTTCTGCCAAAAAATTACCCACCGGACCAATTTTTGCCCAGGCTTAAGGAGGTTTACAACCGATATATGGAAGAAATATTTTATCAATTTAACGCTTCGGCGTCATTTTTTCTTCAGCCACTCACTGATATTCACTTGTATTCCAAACTGCAGGCCGAAGTAAGGCCTGGTGGTGAAATATCTTACATCTACATTTTTTCAGCCATTGCCCTGTTTATGATCATCATTGCCAGTATCAATTACATGAACCTGGCAACTGCGGGATCTGTAAAGAGGGCCAAGGAAGTTGGGCTGAGAAAACTGGTGGGTTCTTACAAAACTCAATTGATGAAGCAATTCATTGTCGAGTCGGTTATATTTACCACATTATCCATGATAGTAAGCTTAATTAGCATTAAATATCTCGTCGGACCATTTGCTGCTATCTCGGGTAAAGCGATCGATTTATCAGTACTTACTTCACCAGGTATCATGATGGCACTGCTGGGAATTATTTTGCTGGTCGGGTTAATGGCCGGAAGTTACCCGGCTTTTTATTTATCAAGACTTAACGCGATCGAGGTATTGAAAGGAAAATTCTATGGAAACCTGGGCAACCTGTCTCTAAGAAAAATCCTGGTTATCACCCAGTTTGGGCTCTCCAGTATCATGTTGATATGCACTTGGGTGGTGTATGATCAGTTAAACTATCTGAGTGACAAGGATTTGGGTTTTGATGAACGGAATCTGGTCAGGATCCCTTTACATAGTGAATCGCTGAAGTCGAAGTTCAACCAATTGTCCACCTTTTGGGAGTCTCATGAAAACATTGAATTTGTTGCGTCCGGTGAATGCACACCCGGGACAGGGGACTTTATTCAATCCGCATTTTACGTTGAGTCGAATCATGGTAGAATGCAGGAGCGGTTATTGCTTAATTTTAACGTCGATGAGCAATATCTGCCGAGCCTTGGAATTCAGTTACTGGAAGGCAGGAATTTTTCAAGGCAATCGCCTGCCGATTCGTTAGATGCGGTGATCGTAAACCAGACATTGGTTAATAAAATGGGTTGGCAAAAGCCTGTAGGTATGAGGGTCGACATAGTGGTAAACGAAGATTATAAAATTAAAAATGCAAAGGTCATTGGAGTAATCAGGGATTTCCACATGCGCTCACTTCATGAAAAAATTGAGCCCATGGTTTTGACCTATAAAGCACACAATCAATTTATGTTGATAAAAATCAAAGATAAGGAAATTAAAAGTACACTTAACTTTATGCACGAAGTATGGGATAAACATATCACCGAAGCACCCTTTGATTATAGTTTTGTCGACGATGATTTAAGAAAATACTACATTGAGGATGAGAGAAAAGGGAAAATATTTGCAGTATTTTCGGGTATTACCATTCTCATCGCCTGTTTAGGGTTATTCGGGTTAGCGTCCTTTACAGCCTCTCAGCGGAAACGGGAGATTAGTATCAGAAAGGTTAACGGAGCGACCTTTTCGGATATCATTTTTTTGGTGGCCAAAGATTATTTGGTACTTATAGGCATTTCCATTGTGCTGGCCTGGCCTTTTGCCTATTATTTTGTTATCAACTGGTTACAAAACTTTGCTTATAGCGTAAGTGTAAAGCCGGCAACTTTCGTTTTAACCGCAATTGTTACCATCATTATCACGATCCTCACCATAAGTTTCCATGCTACCAAAGCCGCGTGTACCAATCCGGTCAAGCCTCTTAAGGTGGAATAATCCGGGAACAACAAGGGATATTTTAATTGACCCCTGGTTGTGTATTTGCATATATTATTGTTATCTTTTAGTCTGTTAACTGCCTAGTATGAGAAAGATATTAAAGCGCCTACTTTTTATTATCTTTTTATTCATTGGCCCTGGTTCCCTGTGTTTTTCACAAACAACTACGCGTCAGGTGTTTGGGTTTAATATTGACAATGGTAAAAAGAAAACAGAGTTTAAATTTGAAAATTACAACAATCTCATCATTGTTTCCATGCTCCTCAATGACGTGCTGCCGGTGAAGTTTATTCTTGATACCGGCGTAAGAACGGCGATTTTAACGGAGCGGTCACTGAGCGATTTTTTGTCTATTAACTATGATCGGAAAATTCCGCTGGTGGGGACAGACGGGTCAAAAGTAATTGACGCCTATGTTGCCAACAACGTAACATTGCAGTTACCCGGAGCTACCAGCAAAGGTCAGGGTATGCTGGTATTGGCTGAAGATTATCTGCAACTAAAAAACTATCTGGGGGTGGAGGTTCATGGCATTTTAGGCTACGAATTATTTAGCAGATTCGTAGTAAAAATAAACTACGATAAGACCACCATTACACTCTATGATCCGGGGCAATATAAGCCCAAAAGAAACCTTAAGATCCTACCTATCAGTATCGAGGACTCGAAACCCTTTTTTTCAGGTGATGTGATGATGTTGAATGGAAAGAGCTTGACGGCGAAGCTAATGATGGATACGGGGGCAAGTCATTCGATTCTTTTGCAGACTGGCATGCATGAGTCTATAGGAATCCCTGAAAAAAGGATTTTTACCACGCTGGGCAGGGGTTTGGGTGGTAACATCGAAGGTTATATTGGCCGGGTTAAAAAGGTACACATCAGTGAGTATCAATTTCAGCAGGTGATAGGTTCTTTTCCGGCTTCTGAAATGCTGGTCAACCTGTACAAGCCTAACAACAGGCAAGGAACCATTGGCGGGGGATTGCTTTCCAAATTTGTGGTTACAGTCGATTATTTTAATGAGCGGGTTTATCTGAAAAAAGGAAAAGGTTTTAAAAAAGGATTTGAATACAACATGAGCGGTATCGAAGTAAAAGCCATAGGTACTAATCTGGATACGTTTATCATAAACGAGCTTACAGCCGATTCACCCGCTGAAAAGGCAGGATTAATGCCAGGGGACATTATTCTTAACATCAATGGCCATAGCTCTTCAAATGTTAAACTGAATGACATTAATGCGTTTTTCCGATCTAAAGCAGGCCGGAAGATCAATCTCGTCGTTTTACGGGAAGGATTGAAAATAAAGAAAAGCTTTAGATTGGAAAAGGTAATCTGAAATCAATAACCCGGGTTATTGATGGGCAGATTGAAAGAGGTTAGATAATCGCCTTTTATTCTTTTTATATTTAATATATAAATACCGCTGAGTTTTCCTCGACCTGATTACATTGACGATGGCTTTAGACAGGCTTTCACCGGATAACCCGTCTTTGAGCAGGAAATCACTCAACCCGGGTATATTAATCTGATTTTTATAAGAACTTTTTAACAAAGTAATAGGAATATGTCTGGTTTTGTTGTTGCTGTTGATTTTATTGGAAAAATCTGCCAGGCTCTTTTTATCTATGGTATCATCAACCAAAATACAACCGGGTTTAAACTTCAAAATCCTCATGAGACTGTCCCGGGTTGAAAAACAAAAATCTGCGATAAATTTTCTCCCCTTCAGATTCTTGAGTTGGTTCTTTATGCGGGATAGTTCTACGGGATTGTTTCCTATGATGAGTACATTGATGGTATTGGTGATAGATTTATCCATGTTCCTGAGGCCTTTCTACTGCTATTTCCTGCTACGTTAGGTTTGACTGTGATTAGATACAATATTATACAAAAGGTTTACTAAATAACGTTTAAATATCCGAAGTGTTCCACAAAAGTGTCTTTTTTTCGAAATATTTCGACCAATGCTAAAAATGTAAAATTAAAACCTGGCAAAACGTCGATCGGGGGTTTTATCACTTTGATAAAGTCAACGTAAACCACCGGGGTATCAGGAAGCCCGGGGCTTTGTTTTCTTTAACGAAATCAGGTTTCCCAATACAATCAAGATGGTGCCGGAAACAGAATAAGGAGTCCATTGAAATCCCTCAAAATAGTTGGAAATAAACAGGGCTATGATGGGGGTGAGCAGGATCACGTAGGCCGCCTTGTCAGGGCCTATATTTCCTATCAATTTCAAATAGGCACCGAAAGCAACCATGGACCCCATGATAGCCAGATACATCAGGGAAAGCAGATAAGTCCATGAGCTGTCGAAGATAAAACTGCTTCCGGACAATATGGCAACAGCCAGCAGGGCCAATGAGCCGTAAATCATTCCAAACATGTTGGTTTGAATGACAGGTAATTTTTGTCTTTGATTGTAAGCCGATGTAATATTTCCCAGAGAAGCCAATGTTATACCCACTAAACAGTAAAGCAGTCCGACAAAATTGTCATTGGAAAGGTCGAGGGTGATAAACTCCTCTTTGAAAATAAGAACAATACCCCCTACCCCCAGGATGGCACCGAACACAACTCTGTTCCTGACTTTATTTTTAAGAATAATGGCTGCAAAGAAGATGTTCAGAAAAATCAAAATGGAAAAAGCGGCAGCGACCAGCCCGCTTGTAAGATACTTTTCTGACAGGTAAACAAATAAATAGTTAATCCAAAAAGAAAAAATCCCTGCAGGGCCATTAGCAGGTGGCTTCTTTTCGAGAATTTCAAATCCAGTTTAAAAACAACACAATAGGCCAGCAATAACAAGCCGGCTATACCAAACCGGTAGCTTACAGACAGCAAAGGGTCTGTAACACCAAGCTGAAATTTAATGATAAACCAAGTGCTTCCCCAAATTAAGGTGGGGATTATGAATAGAAGAAAATTACTGCTTTTCAATACGACTAAGTTAAATTAAAATAAAAATGACAATTAAAATTAAAAAAGTTAGCGGTAGCGTTCACCGGATATTTTCACTTTCATTGTCATTTTTATTTTAATTTTTATTGCCCGACTGGTAAAAAGAATGAAGCCCCGGGGAGACCAGGGCTTTCAATCAACCAAAACATAAAACTATCACTTTGGATTCAATATATTATCGATACGCTCCAAAGCGTCTACTAAGTGATAACGTGACATTCTATCAGAAGTTTTGGAAATAGTCGATTTTATTTGACTTTTCAGTGCACTTAATTCTGCCCGGACCAAGGGTCTGATATCTGATTGACTCACATCAACCTGTGTAAAGCCCACAAAAGCGCGAAATGAAGGTGAAACAGAATTTTGCTCCCGGGTCATCAAGTGTTCGAATATTTCGATATAGGCACGCTGGAGATTTCGGCGATAGGTATCGATTTTTTTACCAGACTGCAATTCCGACCAGATACCCTTTCTCAAATCACCGAGCATTTCCAACGGGGTATAGGTTTCGTTGCCCAGCATGGTTTCAGCCTCAATTAGCCTGGCGATTCTTCCGGGGTCCAGTAAGTTGTTAAGTGTGGCAACCTGTAAACTTCTGATCCGGTCAATGGCACCGGCCGCTTGTATTTTTCTCAGCACATTTTCATCCAGCAACCATTGCGGAGTAGCAAATGTTTCCTTTTGTAAGTAGGCCATAGCTTTTTGTTGCTTACTTTTTTCAACCACCGTGTAAACTTCACCGGATTGATCGTAGGTCTTATGGTTTTCATAAACACCGCCGATGTTAGCCCTGACATGACCATTGTACCGGTTCCATTGTGCCAGTACCTGGTTATAGAGTTCATCCAGATCTTCATAGTTTTTGCCCTCTTCTGCGGTCCACTCGAGTAAATTAGGTACAATTCTTTGGAGGTTTGCAACACCATAGCTGCTGGCTTTCACGGCATCGTTGCCCAAATCTTCGGTTTGGGATCTGGGATCAATGGGATTGATAGTTTGCCTTCCATAAAAATAAAGCGGGTCATCTTTTTTGTCAGTGATCCATTTGTTAAGTATGGTTTTTTCATCCTCACAGCTTTTTGCAGAAGGAATAGGTTTATATCCCCATTCTATCACATACTTATCATAGATGCCAATGTCGGGCATCAGTGAAACGCCCTCATCTTCCGGCTGGGCGACGTAGTTAAACCTGGCATAATCCATGATTGACGGGGCCGTACCCATTTTTTTTGTAAATGTGGCAGACCTGAGTGAATCAACGGGATAGGCATAACTGGAGCCCATATTGTGTGGAAGGCCCAGGGTATGTCCCACTTCGTGAGCAGACACAAAGCGTATGAGTCTTCCCATGACCTCGTCTTTAAATTTTACACTTCTGGCGTCCGGATTAACAGCCGCTGTTTGAATGAAAAACCAGTTTCTCAACAGGTTCATGACATTGTGATACCATATAATATCAGATTCGATTATTTCTCCTGACCTTGGGTCATGCACATGGGGGCCCTGAGCGTTCTGAATAGGGTTGGCCGTATACCTGATTACCGAATACCTGACATCTTCAGGGCTCCAGTCCGGATCTTCTTCCGGTGAAGGTGGATCTTTAGCTATGATAGCATTCTTGAAACCGGCTTTTTCAAAAGCTACATTCCAATCCTCGACGCCCTGCTTCAGATATTTTCTCCATTTCGCAGGTGTAGCCGGATCTATGTAGTAAACGATTGGCTTTTTAGGTGCTGTCAGCTCACCTCTTTTGAACGCTTCCATATCCTTAGGCTCTAATCTCCACCGGGTAATGTACCTTCTGGTCGTAGCTTTCTGCTCATCCAGGCCGTAATCTATCTGTGCGACAGAAAAGTATCCTACCCTTTCATCGTACATTCTGGGGATCATAGGCTCTTTGGGTAGTAGAATAAAGGATTGGTTCATCTCCATGGACAGGGAGTTGGTATTAGTATTGGAAGGCATTTTGGTAGCACTGAATGTGAGCACATGCCTGACCTCCACATTCAGGGGAAAGCTTTTCATGCTGTTTATCAGACTCCTTTTTTTGTCCAGGCTTCTCACGCCGAATCGTTGACGCTGATCTGAGCTTAGCGGACTCAAAATCGGTACATCGGTATTGAAAAGTTCATTTGTCTCTATGACATAAGCCGCAGAGTCCTCACTTAATGCCTTGATATCAAAGGCCATAATAATCGGTTCAAAATTATTGTTTCTAACGGACTCGTATATGGGCTTGTCTTCACTCGCCACACTATTGAAGGAAACAGATCTCAACAATAATTTCTTTTCATGTTTTTGCCACCTGAATACCTGCTGACCCCTGGCCTTCATGCCGGCGCCGCCAAAATTGAAATTGGCAATTGTTCCTGAGATCCTGCTTACAACCAGGATCTCACGCTGCAGCAGACTATCGGCAATTTCAAAATAGTACTTGTCCTCTACTTTGTGTACTTTGAAGAGCCCGTCATCGGTTATAGCCTCCGCGGTGATTACTTCTTTATAGGGTTTAATCCCGTTTTTCTTTTTGGATACTTTACCAGTCGCCGCTTCAGTCTGGCCTTTCCTGTTTTTTTTCTTTTTACTTTTTGTCTGAGAACTGGCATCGGGACTAAATCCAATTACCAATATAACAAGTAGCAAAAGGCCCACTGAACGGGTGATTTGATTGTTTTTGTAAGGGTTATGCATTGCTCAATTATCGATAGTTTTCACAAAATGTACTAAATGGTAGTAAGAAATTTAGCTAAATTCATTTACTTAGGGTTACTCAATTATATCAGCGGTTTGTAAGTTATATTAATGGAATATTTCTTCCTACCACTTTTTGAGTTATTTCAAAATACTGCATGAAGGATGTTATAATCATTGGAGGCGGCTTGGCGGGTCTTGTAAATGCTATCTGCATGGCCAGGGCCGGATTGGATGTTTTGCTAATTGAAAAGCGCCAATATCCGTTTCATCGGGTCTGTGGTGAATATATTTCCAATGAGGTGGTTCCGTTTCTGAGGGCTATAGATGCCTATCCGTCTTCATTTGACCCTCCTCAAATACAGCGTTTGGCCTTATCCTCGGTAACCGGCAGGAGGGTGGAAATACCTCTTGATCTCGGTGGATTTGGCATAAGCCGTTATAGCCTGGATCATCACCTATACGAAATGGGTAAAAAAGCCGGGGCAATTTTCCGTCTTAACACTACGGTCGACTATGTTTCTTACGAAGGTGATCATTTTCAGGTAAGGCTGGCAAAAGGATCGGAAGTTTTGAAATCCAGGATAGTGGTGGGGGCTTATGGAAAAAGATCGAAGTTGGATAAAATGCTGAACAGGTCTTTTGTTTCAGAAAGGTCTCCCTATCTGGCTGTAAAGTATCATATAGCCTATGATATCCCGGATGATCTGATTGCTTTGCATAATTTTGATGGAGGATATTGTGGTGTAAGCCGTGTGGAGGGAAACAAGGTAAACTTATGTTACCTGAGTCATCGTCATCAACTGAAAAAGCACAAGCACATCAATACTTTAGAAAAAGAGGTCTTATGTAAGAATCCATTTCTGGCGACCATTTTCAACGAAGCTGATTTTTTGTTTGAAAAACCCCTGGTGATCAACGAGATTTCCTTTGCCCGGAAAAATGCTGTGGAAAATCATATCCTGATGACCGGTGATGCTGCGGGGCTGATAACACCTCTGTGTGGCAACGGCATGGCGATGGCCATTCATTCAGCGAAGGTCTTGTCAGATTTGGTGCTGCGCCATTTTAATGGGGAAATATCACGGAGGAACCTCGAACAGTTTTACCAGAAAAGATGGAGTCAACTGTTTGCCACCCGGTTATTGGTAGGCAGAAAATCTCAGTTATTATTTGGAAGCGGACTTGCTTCCGAACTTGCAGTCTTTATCATGAAAAACTTCAGGCCCCTTGCCCTGGCTATCATAAAAAACACACACGGAAAACCATTTTAACAGAATTAATAGCCCTCTTGCAAGGCACTGAAGATACCCGAAGATTTGATGAAAAAATAGATAAAGAATGCATTCATACACACGGCCGATATGGTGTTTAACCACATGGTGTGTTGGTAGTCGGCTCTGGTCTTAATTACTAAAACCCTTGCATACCAATAAGTGAAATAGATGATTACAGGCATTAGGAACAGCATAAAATCGTAACCGAATCGAATCGTGTAGTAAACCTTAAAATAATACAAAAAAGCCAAAGTGGCGAGTGAAAATATGATTCCTGTAAATACAAAGGTGCCGTTGATTCCTAATAATCTGCTCAAGGTAAAATCACCCCTTTTGGCGTCTTCCTCGTGCTGGTAAATTTGTGTCATAGGATAGGAGCCCCATAATATAGCAGATGAAAGCAAGCTGGCCATGATTGTTTTAGTGCTAAGGAGGTTGTCAAAATGAAAATCATTAAGCCCCGCATAAGCTGTTAAAAAGGAAAAGCTTCCCTGAAAGTAACCGGCGATAAACCAACTTAAAAAAGGGTATTTTTTTATTCGCACCGAGGGATGACTGTAGGCCTTGGAAACCAGTCCGTAAACAAGCAGCATGACGACAAAGTGAAAATTAATGGTGGCACCGAGCAGCAATGCCAGTAAGTCAAACAAAAGCGATGTCCAATACAATTGCCTGGTGACAGGAGGAGGGTTTTTTATGCCTCCAATACTTGTTTCATCCTTGTCGAAATAACTGTTATACGCATTACTTGCCGGATACAAAAACAAATGCATGACCAGAAAAACAATTAAAATCCTGGTGGGGTCCGGATTAGGTGAAAGTGCCAGCGCAAACAGAAACACAGGCATAAGGAAAAATGAAAAGGGGATGCGCAAATGTAGAAAAGTTGATTTTTTAATCATTTAAATAAAATTGATTAGGAACAATTTATTAAAAATTTGCTTATAATTAATAATTGTTAAAACGGAAAAAATAACAATAACCATCAGATTTCAGATTTTACAAATATCAAGGAAGGACGGGAAAGTATAAATGGAGGTATGTATTTCTGCGATAGAAACCGCAAATCCGCCATATAGAATCGAACAGGCAAAAATTGCAGAATTTATGAGTACCGCTCATCAATTCGATACCAGGGAAAAACAGCGTTTATTAGCACTGTACAGGGCGACTGGCATTCAATACCGTTATGCGGTGATCCCGGATTACGGAAACCCTCCGGGTTCCTATGAATTTTATCCCAATAATGAAAACCTCGAACCCTTTCCAGCCACAAAGTTCAGAATGGAACTTTATCGAAAGGAGGCACTGCCTCTGGCCGTCGCAGCCTCCCGGGCATGTTTAGCCGGACCAACCTCTGTTACACCCCGGGAAGTTACTCATCTGATTACCGTTAGCTGTACAGGCATGTATGCCCCAGGCCTTGATATCGATCTGATCAATACCTTAGGTCTCGATCCTTCCATACAACGCTTTTGTATTAACTTCATGGGTTGCTACGCTGCCTTTAACGCAATCAAGCTGGGACATACTATATGCAGCGCCGACCCAAAAGCGAAAGTGTTGATTGTATGTGTTGAGCTTTGTAGTCTTCATTTTCAGAAAATGCCAAGTGAGGATAACCTGTTGGCCAATGCCTTATTTGGCGACGGTTCAGCAGCTATCATCATGGAAAATGACCCTGGGGCAGACGTGGCGCTGGCGGTTCAGTCATTTCGTAGTGACATCATGCCGCAGGGTGCCACTGATATGGCCTGGAGCATCGGGGATTTTGGGTTTGAAATGACGCTTTCAGCCTATGTGCCTGAAGTGATAAAGACCGGAATAAGGGCTTTAATCACCCAATTGAAAGAAAACCTCCGGGTGCCTGTTGAAAATTTCGACAAATACGCTATACATCCGGGTGGAAAAAAAATATTGCAGGTTATAGAGAAGGAACTGGCTATTGAGAAGAAAGATAACTATTATGCCTATGAAATTTTGAAAGAATTCGGGAATATGTCAAGCCCTACCATACTTTATGTGTTGAAATTACTTTTTGATGATTTGACCTCCGAAGACCGGGGTAATCACGTACTGGGTCTGGCTTTCGGGCCCGGACTAACGTTGGAAAGTATGGTATTAAAAGTTGTAGGAAACTGATTGGAAAGCTGTGTCAATGTTTGATCAAAGGTCTGAGCAATTGGAAATTATGGACGATCTGGACTTTTCGGATGGAGTCATTTTCCAAACTTTAAAAGAACTAAAGTTCATTAACCACTGGCTGGGCGGCAATCAAGTGACGATCAAAGGTTTTCAAAAGCTACTGAAGCAATCGGACCTTCATACAACCGGGGATCATTTGTCGGTAGCCGATCTTGGGAGTGGTGGTGGTGATATGATGGTTCAGATTGCAAAATGTTCGCGAGGTAAAGGACTAAATTTAAAGTTGACCGGGATCGATGCCAATCATGCCATTGTCGACTATGCCAGGGAAAACACAGGCGCCTTTTCAGAAATTCATCATCGCGCCCTGGATGTGTTTTCAGAAGCTTTTAAAAGCGAAACCTATGATATCATCACTTGTACCCTATTCGCCCATCATTTTACTGATGACCAACTCATTGACTTGTTTACACACTTGAAATCCCAGGTCAGGATTGGCATGGTCATCAATGATTTACATCGTCATTGGCTGGCTTATCACGCCATTAAAATACTTACCCGCCTGTTCTCTAAATCCTATATGGTAAAAAACGACGCACCTTTGTCTGTTGCCCGATCGTTTCGGAAACACGATTGGCACAAGATTTTCAGGCAAGCCGGAATTGAACATTACACCATCCGTTGGCATTGGGCTTTCCGTTGGCTTGTCATCGTACGAGGACAGCAACAATGCGAGCAACAGCAACAGTAGGAGCAACAGTGGCAGTAGTAGCAACGGTATGATTTAAGATCAAAATGTTAGCTAATCTACCCATTGTACCTTTTCCCGGATGGGTCTTCTTCTGCTTTTAGGCCAGGCTTTGGCGGGCATACCGAGATATAAAAACCCGAGTAATTTATCTGATGCTTCCAGGTCAAAAAAAGGTTTGGCTTCCTCCATATAGGTTACACCTCCCGTTCCCCAATAACAACCCACCCCATAGGCCGTTGCAGTCAGGTACATATTTTGTACAGCCATGGCTACAGAGGCGATCTCTTCTACCTCCGGAATACTTTTCTTTTCATCGCGGTGCATGCCAATTGAGATAATATGGGAACATAAAAGCGGCTTTTTAAGCAGCTTTTCATATTTACTTTCCTCAAAGTCACCATTTCCGCTGTTTTGCTCTTTGTACATATTTGCCTGAAACGTTGCCAACTTCGCGATCCCACTCCCTGTAAACACCTTAAACCGCCATGGCTCCGTAAACCGGTGTGTCGGTGCCCAGTTGGCATTTTCCAGCATTTTTTCTACAATAAACCTGGGTACCGGCTCACCGGAATAATGTACGGGAAAAATTGATCGCCGCTCCTGGATCAATTGATTAACTACTGATATATCAAACTGCATTTACTTCCTGTTTTTATTTTAATTTTCATTTTGATTTTCATTTTTTATTCAGATCGATTCCTCCATAATAATTCATATCGATATTTTTATTGGTCTTCACATAATAAGTGATCTGGCCGGTATGATAGGAGAAATGCTCTGTTACATGCATAAGTATGGCCACACCTGTCTCCTCAAATCCCTGCACCCTTCTAACTTCAAGCAGATCCGCAGGCGACAGACTATCCAGTACGTCAGATACCTTTTGCATTAAACCTTCCATATCCTCCATCAGTTTATCAGCGGATATGCCTTCTGTTTCACTAAATTCACGATCCCTTTCCCGGGTATCGGGCACATTACCCAAGCCGCTCAGCACCCATTGCGAAACATTTCCGCACAGATGCAGGACGAGGTTGCCAACACTGACCGTTTCCTTGTTGGGCCGCCTCCAGATTTCCTCTTGGGACAGCTTTGACAAACACTTTTTAATACGGGGAACCGATTCCTTGATAATCCTTCTTTTTACTTCCACAACTATCAAATCTTTAAAATTTTCTGCGTAATTGTCCACTGTTTTAATCAGAATATGGTTGTAAAAAAATAGTGACCGATAAATAATTTAATTATCACTAATTTAGGTAAAATTAGTGATTGACTATGACAATTTTAACGAAGAATATACCAACCGCTGAAATCATCCGACAAGCACATGAAAGTATCGAACCTTTTATCCATCGCACCCCGATTATGACAAACCGGAGTATCAACGACATTTCGGGGGCGCGGATATATTTTAAATGTGAGAATTTTCAAAAGGTCGGGGCTTTTAAATTCAGGGGGGCCACTAACGCGGTACTTTCACTGAGTGATGAAGAAAAACAAAGAGGGGTAGCCACTCATTCTTCGGGAAACCATGCCCAGGGATTGGCACTGGCCGCAAGAATACAGGGAATAGATGCCTATATCGTTATGCCGGAAAATGCGCCAACCGTGAAAAGAAAGGCAGTAGAAGAGTATGGCGCTAAGGTAATACCCTGTGCACCCACACTGAAATCCAGGAAAGATACTTTGCAAAAGGTCATTGAGCAAACGGGAGCGGTTACCATCCATCCATTCGATGACTACAGGATTATTGCCGGACAGGCGACCGCTGCTAAAGAATTGATTGAAGATGAAGGCAATTTTGATATTATCATGGCCCCGGTTGGGGGTGGGGGCTTGCTGAGTGGCACAGCGTTGTCCTGTCTTTACTGGTCACCCAAAACCAAAGTCATTGCCGGAGAACCATCCGGCGCCGATGATGCCTATCGATCGATGAAGGCCGGAACCATTGTCCCTTGTGCCAATCCTGCGACTATTGCTGATGGGTTATTGACCACCCTGTCTGTGAAAACCTTTGGCATCATCAAAAATCACGTGAGCGAAATTATTACAGTAACGGATGAGGAAATTGTCCATGCAATGCGCACAATCTGGGAAAGAATGAAAATCATCATAGAACCTTCCTGCGCAGTTCCTTTTGCTGCCTTGTTAAAAAGGAAGGAGATTTTTGCCGGCAGAAAAACCGGGATTATTCTGACCGGCGGTAATGTTGATCTGGGCAAGCTGCCTTTCCGGTAAAGGTTAGCACTTACTTTTAGTTCCACCTGTTTTTACAATTCATCCGGGTGATCCAACGTTTCAGCCGGTCTTTTTTATTAACACAATTTTTTAAGCGCAGATTTGACCCAAACAAATAAGCGCTATGAAAGCACGGATATCTTTACGGTTCTTCACCTCGTTAAGTCCCTATTTGATGGGCCAGGTGACTATAAAAAGATATTTGACTGACCGGAAAGGTCAGCCTGTTATCTGGGCGAATGTTTATCTGAAGGATGCCTGTGACGGGGTATCAACCGATGTTAATGGTTACTTTTCATTTGTTACAGATAAAAGAGGCACAAAGGGGTGGATATGGGGTGTTGGAAATTGTTGGCTGAATGTCGTAACTAATGGGCTTCGAGCCAGTTGTTACCGGTACCTATTTCTACTTCAAAAGGCACAGCGAGGTTGACCGCACTTTTCATCAGTTCCGGGATTTTTTCTTTCAGTAGTTTCAGTTCATCATTGGCTGCATCGAAGACCAATTCATCATGTACCTGCAAAATCATTTTGGATTTAAGATTTTCCTTTTGCAGCCAGTTGTGAATGTTGATCATGGCAATTTTGATAATATCTGCCGCGCTTCCCTGTATAGGTGCATTGATGGCATTTCTTTCGGCAAAACCCCTGACGGTCATATTCCGTGAATTAATGTCACGCAGATATCTTCTTCTGCCTAAAATGGTTTCAGCATAACCCTTTTCACGTGCCTGGTCGATTGAGTCATCCATGTATCGCTTGATAGCGGGGAATTCCTCAAAGTAGGCGTCGATAATTTCCTTTGCCTCGGTTCTTGAAATATTCAAATTTTGCGCGAGACCAAAAGCCGATATGCCATAAATAATCCCAAAGTTTACCTCTTTGGCTTTTCTCCTCATGCCCGACTCTATTTCCTCCAGTGGTACCTTAAAAACCTTACTGGCGGTTGTTGCGTGAATATCCCTGCCGTTTTTAAATGCTTCCATCATGCTTTCATCGCGCGCCAGGGCTGCTACAATACGAAGCTCGACCTGGGAGTAATCGGCAGAAACCAGCGTGTGGTTTTCATCCATAGGTACAAATGCCTTTCTTATTTCCCTTCCTTTGGCCGTACGGATAGGAATGTTTTGCAGGTTAGGATTATTGGAACTTAGCCTTCCGGTTGCTGCTACTGCCTGGCGGTAATCGGTGTGCACCCTCCCATCTTTGGGGATAACCATTTTTGGCAGCGCATCTACGTAGGTGGATTTTAGCTTCTGGTATTCCCGGAACTCCATAATTTTGCTGGCTATCTCATGCTCTTTGGCCAGTTTCGATAGTATGTCCTCTCCGGTTGCATATTGGCCGGTTTTGGTTTTTTTTGGTTTTTCAACCAGCTTCAATCGATCGAAAAGAATTTCACCGAGCTGTTTGGGACTGGCAATGTTGAAAGTGGTTCCGGCAATCTCATATATCTCCTGTTCAACTTTAGCACTGGCGTCTCTGAGTTCGACAGACATTTCTTCCAGCGCTTCAACGTCTATTTTCACACCACTATACTCCATCTCCGCCAATACATTGACTAATGGAATTTCCACCTCTTCAAATAGCTTTTTCAAGTTGTCGTTCAGATCTTTTTCAAGTACTTGTTTCAATTGAAGGGTGATGTCAGCATCTTCTCCAGCGTATTCCACCACCTTTTCAATTTCCACATCCCGCATATTTCCCTGCTTTCCACTTTTTTTCCCAATCAGGGAGGTAATGGAAACCGGCGAATAACTCAGATAATTTTCGGCCAGTACATCCATGTTATGACGGGTTTCGGGATCGATCAGGTAGTGGGCCAGCATGGTGTCAAAAAAGGGTCCTTCAACCTGGACATTGTAATTTTTGAGCACCTGAATATCGTACTTCAGATTCTGGCCGATTTTCAGGATTTTTTTATCCTCCAGGATCTCCCTGAATTCATCTACAATCTTTTGGGCTTCTATCTGATCTTCCGGCACGGGCACGTAGTAAGCCTCTTTTGGATGATAAGCGAAGGCTATGCCCACCAGTTCGGCTTCTACAGGTTCTATGCTGGTAGTTTCGGTATCGAAGCAATATTCCTCCTGCTTTTTCAGGTAACTGATTAGGCTTTTTCTTAATGCGGGTGTGTCAATCAGGTGGTAATCATGAATTACGGTGTATATGTTGTTTTTTTCAGGAGGGTCGTTGGTTGCTATTTTTTCATCGGTATCGACAGTTTCAAACATGACCATTTGTCCGCTTTCCTCCGCTTTGGTCTTCGGCTTTTCCTCCGCTTTGTTGAAAATTCTTTTTGATAAAGTGCGAAACTCCAATTCCTCAAAAAGCCCGTTCAATACATCCTCCTGCGGGCCGGTATAAACCAGGTCCTCTTCCACAAAATTGACAGGAACATCTTGCCTGATCGTGGCCAGTTCTTTGGACATGATTCCCTGCTGGCCAAAATTAACGACGTTTTCTTTTTGTTTTCCTTTTAAATCGTCGGCATTCGCTATCAGGTTTTCAACGGTTCCATAAGCTTTTAACAGTTTTATCGCCGTTTTGGCACCAATTCCGGGAATTCCAGGGATGTTATCCACCTTATCACCTTGTAAGCCGAGTAAATCCCTTACCTGATCGACTTCGTCAATTTCAAACTTCTTTTTCACCTCTTCAACACCCAGAATGTCGACACCATTGCCCATAAAGGCTGGTTTATAGAGATAAATGTTTTCCTCTACCAGTTGTGCGTAATCCTTGTCTGAGGTCATCATGTAAACTTCAAAACCCTGTTTGCCAGCCTTTTTAGCCAGTGTTCCGACGATGTCGTCCGCCTCGTACCCGTCCAGTTCCAATATAGGGATACCAAATCCTTGAATGATCTTGCGGATGTAGGGGAGATTACTGACGATATCTTCCGGCACTTCCTCCCTTCCTGCTTTGTATTCGGCATATTGTTCATGCCTGAAGGTTGGGGCAAAAGTGTCGAATGCCACGCCTATGTGAGAGGGTTTTCTTTTTTGAATGACTTCTACCAGGGTATTGGTAAAACCTAAGGCGGCCCCGGTATTCTGACCTTTTGAATTGATTCTGGGCGTTTTGCTGAAAGCGAAATGAGCACGGTATATAAGGGCCATAGCGTCCAGCAAAAAGAGCGTTTTATCAGGCTTGTTCATGCCTTAAAGTTAGAAAAGAAAATTCATATTATTTCTTGATTATTCTTTTAATAACGATGGCTTGATCCGTGACAATTTCCAACAAATACATGCCTTTGGCGTTGGTATTCATTTCCAGTGTCAACGGATTGCCCTGCCTTTTTATGTCATCGGCAGAAAGATATCGTATCGCTTTGCCATGGATGTCAGATAACCTGATACCCTCGATAGAGAAACCTGCTTTCTCGACTTCGACCCTGACGTTATTTTCAGTGGGGTTGGGAAATACAGCAATGGTTTGCGCGATTTCCTCTTCTATGCCCACAACCAACGTGGTCGCATTTACTTCTTCAGAGAATGAGGATTGCCCAAACTGGTTTTGTGCATAAACTCTGAAATAATAAGTGGTGTTCTCCGCAAGTCCCGTAACGATATAACTCCGGATGTTGGCAGCGGTTGTGTGTATGGCAACAAAGTTTTCATTATCTCCTTCTGACCGCTCGATAATATAGCCTTCTTCGGCAGCGGAGAGGTCAGACCAGGTAAGTCCTATCCGGGTTACCGAAAGCACAGTAGCCACGAGGTTCCGGGGAGCTACTGGCAAGGTGGCCGTTTCCACCTCGGGTGAATAGTCCGATACCCCAAATTCATTCACGGCTCTGATGCGATAAACATAATTGGTTTCTGGTATCAATCCTTCATCCGTAAAAGATCGGGAGTTGGCATTTAATGTGACAACTTCTTCAAAATTCGAATTATTGAATGTCGACCTTTCAAGCACAAAACTATCTTCATTATTCGAACCGTCTTCCCAGGTGAGTGTGATGGCATTTACCGATCTTGGCGAAGCCTGTAAATCAAAAGGTGGTTTGGGCCGGGACACACGTGTGCCTATCTCTAGGGCCCAAGCGTTCAGAATCCCTCCATCTTCAGGCGCATTGTCTTCCACAATCAGCGTCCAGGTGCCCCTGGCATTTTCCCCATTAAAGTTGCTGAGTGGCTCAGCAGGGGTGTACGCCTCTCCGCTGGTAGGAGGGCAGGCAAAGATGGTATTTGGCGATTCATCATCCAGCGAAAGATCGAAATTGGCTTCAGAGGAACATATATTGGCAAAGAGCGCTACTTCCGTGCCAACGGGGCTTCTTAAAGTGAAACTTAAGTCATTAATAAAAGTATGTTCACCTTTTAAATTAATCACATTTAAATCTGAAATGATGAGGTCTTCAACGATTTGAATTTCCAGTATGGATGTCACTGTATTTGGATCGGCTTCTTCGATTATTTTAGGAACATCGGTACTTTCGAAAGAAAAATAGTTGATAGTAAGCGTAGTAAAACTAAAAATTTCTGAGTATTCCCCGGTTCCGCAACTGTTTGTACCTATTACCCGCCAATAGAAAGTTTCGTTACTTTCCAACGGCATCTTTAGCTGATAAGAGGGTTCGCTCAGGTCAAATACGCTGTCTATTATGTTGTTAAAATCCGGGTCAAGTGCCAGTTCAAAAGTATATTTTTCAATTTTGGGGTTATCGACCCAGCTCATAGATGGTACAAGTGCCACATCCACAGCACCGTTGCCCGGAGAGAGGGGCTCCGGTTTTATGAAAATGGTACTCTGAATACTTAAGTTGATTTCATTTTGGTTATTCTGGCTCCCGGCTGATGATGCTAATTCGATTGAATATTCGTCCGGAGCAGCCGCGCCGGTATTGGTAATGGTCAGGGTGGTTGAATTACCGGGGATGACAGGGTTGTCACTAAAGTTTGCTGCTACCCCGGCAGGAAGGTTGTTCACAACGAAATTTACCGGATCGCTAAAACCGAGCACAGAGATGACTTCAACAGTAAATATGGCATCGGAGGGGATGCAGATCGATGAGGAAATGGGATCGACAACAACGGCGAAATCCGGTGCAGCGGGGGCTTCAATTGAGAAGTCCTGATTATTAATATCGAAGTAAATATTATTGGCCGCCTCAATCTTAATCCTTGCCTGATCCGTAGGGTTATCCGGGAATATCACAGTTTCAAAACCATCATTGTCTACGTTTTGAGCTAATATGAGAGGAAAGGTTAACCCGCCATCAGTAGATAAAAGGATATTCACTAGTTGTGTATTAATCGGGGGCAAATCGGTGTTAGCCACCTCCCAGGTGATGTTTTCAGGGAAGCCGGATTGGATGGTTTGGGGCTGGTTGAAATTGGTAATTTCAAATTTTGCGGGCACGTCTGCTACGTTGACTGTCATATTATCGTAGTTGACACCGCCGCCGCCACTCTTGTTGTCCCTCACTGTCAGCCTGAATTCCATACTCCTTTTGATCGCCGGGAGAATTTCGCCCAGTGTAGTGGTGTTGTTCAGGATGTCGGATAATTGCGGAAATGTCCTTGATGGTGCGTTCACCGGCGGGAAGGAACGGAACAGCGGACCGGTAGTATTCGGATCATCCGGGGGACCAGCCGGCCCGAGGTCAAATTGTTCCCAGCAATAAGTCAATGGATCACCATCCGGATCACTTCCCGATCCTGTAAGGGTAAAGGGCGTGTTGACCGGAATGAAATAATCAGCACCTGCGTTTACGGTAGGTGGGGTATTGCCTGTTGAAGACGAGGACCCACAACTGTTGCCCATACCATTGGTTATGAATTCTGCAATCTGATCATAGCTGACAGTGTGGAAATAATCGTCGCTGTTGGTTTGAATATTGTGTGAATCACATATTCCTGCATATCCCATAATAGTAGTACCGCTACCCGGTTCATAAGAGGTGAGCGCACTTCTGTTAAAGGCGTTGCAATTGCCGTCGGTGCCGTTGAATGTGTGCGTTGCCCCAAACTGATGTCCGATTTCATGTGCCACGAAATCTACATCAAAAGGATCACCCTGCGGTGTGGGCCTGCCGGTAGTGCCCCGGGCCTTGCTATTACTACTACATACCCCATCTTCTGTTGCCAGTCCTCCGTCGCCTGTACTGAAAACATGGCCGATGTCATAATTCGCAGAGCCAATAACATCGTCCAGATTGGTTTGGTTTTCGTCCAATAGAAGCTCGCTGTTGCTGTTAGTATATGGATCAGTGGGAGAATCGGTATAAATAATCTTATCATTGTCGCCTATCAGGATCATGCGGATGGCCACTTCCCTTTCATATATCCCGTTAACGCGGTTAATCGAAGTGATAATCGCAGCCAGCCCAAGAGTCACGCTTCCTCCATGAAAAGTCGTATATTCTCCGGTTGCCGCCACCGCCAGTCTATAAGTCCTTATTTCGCTACCCGATGCCCTGCTGCTGACAGTACGACTGGTTGCCTTTTTTTTCTCACCAGCCTTTTTTTCTTTGCTAAGTTGATGATCTGGTTCCTCAAAAAAACCGGAACTCTCCCGGATGTAATCCCTTTTATAGTAAGCCACGTATTTCGTAGTATTTCCGTCATAAGCAGGATCTATATAAATTACCCGGTCCTTCTTGATGATCATTGCATGAAACCCTTTTGGGGTAATATCAAAACGAATCGTGGCTGTCGGATCTGTTATCCCCTGTCCCGCATAAGTTTTGATCTGTGGAAATTTCTGTGCCAGTTCATCGGACATAATCGGTGACTCCGCCACTCTGTACCGTCCAAAAGTGCCATCGGGCAATGGAAGGCTGATGGTTGCCCCTGCCAGATGCAGGGCATCAGGCTTAACCTTTCCGATCAGGCCGACCTGTTTGGAAAAAGCGTCAAATTGGAGATTGAGCGCCCTGGCCGACCTGGTCCGAATCCGTAATTTCGCGCTGGATTGGGTGCTAGCAGAGGAATGCTCAGACCAGTAATGTTCATCGATTGAAATATTTTGTGCAATGGCATTGGTTTGGAAATAAAAAATGGTAATTACACTAAATATGCAAAGTCGTGAGTAAAAACTGCTTGTAGTGATCTTTCCCAGCTTATTCATATAACAATGTGGTAGTTAGGGGCTATGACTTAAATATCTCAATTTTTAACATAAATTTGCCTGGAAAGGCTTTGATTATTGGTTTTGGAATGGAAATAAAGCTTTGAATTCATTCATTTGCCTGGGTTTTGACTGGAGGTTCATAAAATTTTTTGTTGTTGCGATCCACATCGTTTTTATCATAGCACAAATAAATTTTGCTTTCATCATTTAACGGCCTGATAAAAAGCGTTTGTGAAGGAGCTATAATCATGGCATAAAGACCGGCTGGGTTAACATCCAACCTCAAATGCGTTCTGCTATCTTCTTCTTTTTCTCCACTATAAGACCTGATATTTGGAAATTTTTTGGCAAGCTCCGGCGAAAAAATATTAGATTTTTTCACCACAAAGGTATAAAATTCGCCATTATTCCAGGGTAGTTGTAATCGTACGTGATCGCTATTTGTCTTTTCATATCGTAATTGATCAGGCACTTTCTCCGTTGGCTCCAGCGCCTTCAGGCGGGCTTTTGCCCTGTTAATATCGAGTGTCAGCGCCTGGTATTTCCGGGGTAGGTTTTGAACGTCAGGCCGGTTTGTAACGGCAGTTGAATCAATTAATCGCCAAATTTTATATTTATCCGTTGATCCGACCTGTTTTTTGGCCTTACCGGTGTTGTTTCCTGAAGATCCGGAAATACAGCCTGTTAGCCCCACGAGAAGAAAAACAACTAATAGATATTTGCGCACAACAAGATTTGGTTATTTAAAATACCGCAGATCAACCCCGATAACAATAGCTATCACGATTTGTGTCGACTAAATTTACTGGAAATAATGATTATTTTTCAGAAAATTCGGAAAAATAGTATAGTGTTTTTTTGAAACAAAATGAAAGATAACTTCTCGTAATTGTTCTATATTCTTCTTTTTGGTAGCAGAAATGAATACAGTCTCATGATTCCCCTTGCCTATAAATGTCGATGTCAACTCGGATTTCCCCTGATATTTATCGACTTTATTGAAAACCAGGATGGTAGGTTTTTCCGCGGCATTGATTTCCAGCAGGGTACTGTTGACAATATCGATTTGCTCTTCAAAAGATGGATGTGAAACATCAACAACATGGATCAGCATATCAGCCTCCCTGATTTCATCGAGCGTGGATTTGAAACATTCTACCAATGCGTGGGGAAGTTTTCGAATGAATCCTACGGTGTCCGTAAGTAAAAATGGGATCTGATTGATCACTATTTTCCTGACCGTCGAATCAACTGTAGCAAAAAGCTTGTTTTCAGCAAAAACATCGGCTTTGGATAACAGTTGCATGATAGTCGACTTACCTACATTGGTATAACCGACCAGGGCCACACGTACCATTTTAGTCCTGGACTTTCGCTGGCTAGCACTTTGCTTATCAATTTTGTCCAGCTTTTTGCCAAGAAGGGCAATTTTGTCCCTGACAATCCTTCTATCGGTTTCCAGCTCTGTTTCTCCCGGCCCTTTCATGCCAATACCACCTTTTTGTTTGGAAAGGTGCGTCCACATGTTGGTAAGTCGTGGCAGCAGATATTGGTATTGTGCCAGTTCTACCTGGGTCTTGGCCTGCGCTGTTTTTGCCCTTAGCGAAAAGATATTGAGTATTAAAAGGCTTCTGTCAAGAATTTTTACCCCTAGCGCCTTCTCCAGATTTCTTACCTGGGAAGGGCTTAAATCATCATCGAAGATGATCATATCCACCTCATTGGACTTTACATAGGCATTGATTTCTTCCAGCTTACCCTTACCGACAAAAGTTTTTACATCGGGCTTTTCAAACTTCTGGGTGAAAGTAGCCATGGTTTTGGCACCCGAAGTTTCGGCCAGAAAAGCCAGCTCGTCCAGATATTCCCTGGTCTGTTCGGCAGATTGCCGGTGATTGACCAAGGCTACCAGGACGGCAGTCTCCTGTTTCGGTATGGTTGAGTAAGTTTTTGTCATCATCGAACTACAAAGTAAACGAAGATTTTTGGCTTTTGTAAATGTGTTGATATAATTATTACTTTTGAGGACTTATGAAGGTAGCGATTGTGATAAATACCTCGTGGAATATTTACAATTTTAGGCTGGGCCTGATCAGGGCGCTTATTGAAAATGGGCATAAGATAACAGCGGTGGCGCCGGAAGACGAATACAGCCGGTTATTGCTGGATAATGGTTGTGAATTTGTACCTGTGGCTATGGATAATCAGGGTGTTAATCCATTTAAAGATTTAAAGTTGATCTATGATTTGTGGCGTATTTACAGGCACATAAAACCAGACATCATTTTACAGTATACCATCAAGCCCAATATTTACGGATCCCTGGCTGCCGGCTTTTTAAGCATTCCCGTGATCAACAATGTCAGTGGCCTCGGCACCGTTTTTTTGAAAAATAATCTGCTTTCGGTTATATCCAAATTCCTTTACAGGTTGGCTTTTCGTTTTCCTGACAAAGTGTTTTTTCAAAATAAAGACGATGAGAAACTGTTTTTTAACCATAAACTGGTCAGGCGCGGAAGTACGGAGGTCATTCCCGGATCAGGGATTGACCTGCAGAAATTTGAGAAATCGCCGATGCCTTCCAGCGGGGAGTTTACCTTTTTGCTCATTTCCCGGATTATCCGTGACAAAGGTATTGGAGAGTTCATTGAAGCTATTAAAATACTGAAATCGAAAAGTATTAACGCCAACTTCCAGATTTTGGGAGCCCGTGATCCGGATCATAAAAGGGGGATCCCTCTGGCAGAAGTGGATCAATGGATAGCGGATGGATGGATTGAATACCTGGGCACTGCAGTCGATGTACGACCCTATATTGCCCGGGCTCATTGTGTTTTGTTACCTTCTTATCGTGAAGGTACACCCAGAACTTTGCTTGAAGCTGCCAGTATGGGAAGGCCACTTATCGCAACGGATGTTCCCGGATGCAGGGAAGTAGTCAAAGACCGCTACAACGGATTGTTATGTAAAGTAAAAAACGCCACCGACCTCGCCGATAAAATGCAGGAAATGCTAGGCCTTGAAGAAGCCACCAGATTAGAAATGGCCGATAACAGTCGTAAATTGGCCGAAGATTACTTTGATGAACAAATTGTAATAAATAAATATTGTCAAACCATTAGAATTTTAGGCAAGAAATCATAATTTTCGCAAGTTTTAGGCACTACGGTATGAAATTTAAGCATTACGAAATAGACGGGATTATAGAAGTCATCCCCGATATTTTTAAAGATGATCGTGGCTTCTTTTTTGAGTCTTACCATGAGCAGAAATTCAGAGAGATAGGAATAAATGATAATTTCGTGCAATCTAACCAGTCGTTTTCCAGCAAAGGGGTACTTAGAGGGCTACATTATCAGACGGAGCCTTATGCCCAGGCTAAGCTGGTTCGTGTGGTAAAGGGAAGCGCGCTTGACATTGCTGTAGATATTCGCAGAGACTCACCCACTTTTGGCCGGTATTGCCAATGTATACTGACAGAAACAGCACACAACATGTTATACATTCCCGGGGGATTTGCCCATGGGTTTTTGGCATTGGAAGATTGCATCTTTCAATATATGTGTTCAAACTTTTACAACAGATCGTCTGAAGGAGGTATACGATGGAACGATGAGACACTGGCCATTGATTGGAGTATAGTTAATCCGATTGTTTCAGAAAAGGATCTTAAATTACAGACTTTCAAAGCCTTCACAAAAGATTATAAATAAATTCATATTTTTGGGGATGATTTCAGATCAAAGTAACAGCGCACCACTTAAATTATGGGTAGCATTTACGGGATTGTTGGTGTTGCTGACCTCCTGTGGTTCTTATCGTCAAAACATCATGTTTAAGACAGAAAATGACATTATACCGGAGAATGTGGCAGCGGTGATATATGAAGCGGAAAAAAACTATATTATTCGGAAAAGCGACTTCATCACCATTGAAGTATATACCAACGGGGGGGAAAGAATTATCGATCCGGACTTTGAATTGTTGAAAGAGGTAGGGTTTCAAAACAACCAGGTGCTTAACAGGCCCAATCCCAATTATTTGATTCAGGAGGATGGCAATGTTAGATTACCAATGATCGGTATGGTGAAGCTGGAAGGCCTGAGCTTGCAAAATGCAGATCTTTTTCTGCAGGAGAAGTACGCAGAATTTTACGAGAACCCTTTCGTTATTACGAGATATGTTAACAAACGTGTCATTGTATTAGGTGCTACAGAGGGACAGGTAATACCATTAGCCAATGAAAACACCAGCTTGCTGGAAGTGTTGGCGTTATCGGGTGGATTGGGCAATGATGCCAAAGCACAAAACATCAGGCTGATCCGGGGACCCCTGAACAACCCTCAGGTTTATAAGATTGACCTGTCCACTGTGGAAGGTATGACCAAAACCATTAAAAAGGTTTTACCAGGTGATATTATCTATGTGGAACCGGTAAGAAGACCGTTGCCCGAATCTATCAGGGATTTGGCACCGGTCGTGAGCCTGATTACAAGTGGAGTGGCGCTGATTGTTGCCTTAAACAATTTGTAACTTGAATGAGAATTATCTAAATATTGACAACGGGGCAAGCTATGAATCGAGGGAAGATAATAACCTCCTGGGTAATATTGACATTGATAAAATATTAAGTGTCCTTAAGAAGAGCCTGCCATGGATCATCCTTATCATGGCTATTACCAATATGCTGGCTTATCTTTATATAAGATGGACTCCGGAGGTATATGAATCCGTATCAGAACTAAAGCTGGAAATTAAGAATGAAGCAAGCTTGTTTGGGTTTAACAATTTTCCCGAGCAGCAAAACCAAAATATCAACACGATCTCCGGTGAAATTGAATTAATCAGATCCAAGCTTTTTTTCGATAAAGTTATCGGTTTGCTGGACCTGGATATCAACTACTATTTTTACGGGAATATCCTGGTCAACGAAAGGTATAAAAGATCGCCCTTCAGGGTAGACTATAACCTCAAAAATACGTTGATCCTTGATGAAAAATTTGATCTGGAGATCATTGACAAGGAAAATTTTAATTTGATTTATTTCCTCGGCAATGAGGAAATCAACGAGTCATACCGGTTTGGGGAAAAGATTGAAACAGAGCATTTCATTTTTACCATTCATCTGACCCAGTATTTTATCGAGAATGAAAGCGAGGGTAAATACTACTTTACCATTAACAGCGACAGGGCTTTGATTAGTTACCTGTCGGAAAACCTGACCGTTGAACCCTTAAACCTTAATGCAAATACAATAAAAATCGCTTTCAAAGACAACAACAAGCTGAAGGCAAGAGATCTGGTAAATGCCATCGACACTATTTATTTAAACTACACGCAGGAGCAAAAGAATATAGCGAACAGGCGAAAGATTGATTTTCTGAATCAGCAAATTGAGGCAACCATTAAAAAGCTTGAGTCTTTTGAAGATTACTTTGAGAGTTTTACCATCGACAACAAGACAACTAATGTGCAGGGCGATATGGACAGGATTATTGAATTTATCAATGCCGTGGATTCCCAAAGATTTGTACTCGAGCAAAGAAGAGACAGAATTACAAATTTGCAGCAGTATATTTTAGCTGATTCTCTGATCAAAATAAGCCAGTTACCAATTTTAGAGATACCGGAGGAGTTAAAGAACAATATCGATGAATTAAACCAGCTAATTGTAGACAATCAACTGTTGCTGTCTTCCTACAAACAAAAAACACAGGCCTACCGGATTAAAAAGCAAAGAATCGACTTTCTGAAAGGTGAGATTACCAATATGATGGAGGTTTACAGGAAAAATTATAATGATGAGCTCAACAGCCTTTACACCAGAAAGCTGGAGTTATTAAAGAATTTTGAAAGTCTGCCATCAAAAGGAACGGAATTCAACAAAAACAAAAGGGCATTTGACCTGGAAGAACAGGTATATCTTTCCCTACAGCAAAAGAAAACAGAGTTTGAAATTGCGGAGGCGGGCACCAAACCTGATTTTGTCATTCTGTCATCTGCCAGCTTGCCACATGAGCCTATTTATCCCAATACTTTGCTGGTGTATGCCATTGGGGCAGTGGCAGGGTTTATACTAAGCCTGTTGTTTATTGGGATAAAATATTTATTACATAATAAAGTTACCAGCCAGATAGAACTGGAAAGAATTTCACTGGCACCTATTCTTGGGGCTATTCCTTATCACAAGGATGCGGATTTACATCTTTCCAATCTGGTGATAGATAAAAACCCTAAATCAGGCATTACAGAGGCATTCCGTTCCATCAGGACAAATATGGAATTCTTAAGACCTAATCATAAAAACCGGGTGATCAGTGTTTCTTCTACCATTAGTAGTGAGGGGAAAACATTTATTTCTATCAACCTGGGGGCCATAATTGCCATGTCAAACCAAAAAGTGATTATTGTGGATATTGATTTAAGAAATCCAAATATTCACCATGCTTTTGATGAAGAAAACACCACACGTGGAGTAAGTACGATACTCATTAACAAGAATTCCATAGAGGACTGCATCAGGAAGACAGCACTGGATAATCTGGACTTTCTGGCTGCAGGCCCTAAACCACCCAATCCTGCAGAGCTGATATTGAGCCCCGAATTTAACGAACTGGTAAACCAGCTAAAGGAAAAATACGATGTAGTTATACTGGATACGCCTCCTGTGGGACTGGTTACCGATGGTATCCTTGTAATGAAGAAAGTAGATTTGCCAATTTTTGTGGTGAGGGCCGATTACTCAAAAAAGTCCTTCATTTATAACATAAACAGGTTGGTGAGTGTAAACAATTTCAACAATCTTTCGTTAATTATTAATTCTATTAAATCATCCCGTTATCATGGTTATGGCTATGGTTACGGCTATGGTTACGGCTACGGCTACAAACCAAACTATGGCTATTATGATGAGGATAGAAAGAAAAAGGTGAAAGTCTCCGGGTTTACGAATTTTTTCAGTAGGAATAATTAATGGTATTCAGGCTATTCAAAAAAAAAGTGGCAGCATCGGTTTTGCCTTTAAAGGTCGATGTACATTCACACCTTTTGCCAGGAATTGACGATGGTGTGGACACCTGGGAGGAGTCATTATACATTTTGGAGGAACTGATAAAAATAGGATACAACAAGGTAATAACTACGCCACATGTGATGTCTGACCATTATCCCAACACACCGGAGATAATACTGGGTAAACTTCACGAACTAAAGCACCTAATCAGGCAGCACGGCCTTCCGGTTGAAGTAGAGGCAGCGGCTGAGTACTATCTTGATGAGACTTTTCTGACCAACCTTGAAAATAACGGAAAGTTTTTAACTTTTGGCGACAACTATCTGCTTTTTGAAACTTCATTCATCAACAAACCGACTTTTTTGATAGAGGCTGTTTTCAAAATCAGCGCTCACGGATATAAGCCGGTACTGGCCCACCCGGAAAGATACATTTACATCCAGGAAAACATGAAAATACTGGAGGATTTATTGGAAAGGGATGTACTGATGCAGTTGAACATTAACTCATTGACCGGCTATTATTCTAAAGCCGCCAGAAAGCTGGCAGAAAAACTGATAGATAATAATTACATTTCATTTTTGGGTAGCGATTGCCATAATGAAAGACACCTGGCTGTTATAAGGGAGGCATACAGCATGAAATATTTCAAAAAAGCCACCCAGTTGGATTTACGAAATTATACCCTTTAAATGGTTTTAGTAACAGGGGCCACCGGATTAATAGGCAGTTATATTTGTAAAGTTCTGATTGACCATGGTTTTAGTGTAAGGGCCATTTTTAGAAAATCGAGTGATTTTAAGCTGTTGTCCGGATTCAAGGAAAAAATTGATTGGACAGAAGCCGATATTTTAGATATTTTGAGGCTGGAAAGGGCTATGGAAGGTGTGGAGATCGTGATCCATGCTGCTGCCATGATCTCTTTTCACAAAAGGGATCATAAATCCATGTTCAAAATCAATGTAGAAGGAACTGCCAATGTCATTAATGCAGCCTCCCGGGCCGGAGTAAAACAAGTCATCCACATAAGTTCCGTGGCGGCACTGGGAAGAACCAAAAGTTCCAGTGTCATAGATGAAAACAATAAATGGGAAAATTCGTCATATAATACGGGATATGCTGTTTCAAAGTATCTGGCGGAATTGGAGGTTTGGAGAGGCCAGGAGGAAGGGTTGAACGTGGTGATCGTTAACCCCTCTGTGGTTTTGGGACCTGGGGATTGGGAAAAAAGCAGCACCAGAATTTTCAAGTATGTATGGGATGAAAAGCGATTTTATACAAAAGGTTCTATGAATTACGTTGATGTAAGAGATATAGCTGAAGTGGTAAGAAGATTGATAGGGGCTGATATTTTGGGACAGAGATTTATTGTGAGTGCCGGCCATGTTAGTTACAAAGATATTTTTGCTTTTATCGCCAAAAGGTTTCAAAGAAAGGCGCCAAATATGGCAGTTAACAAGCCGCTGTTGAATCTGGTATTGCTATTTAGCCGGATCGGTTCACTTCTAACGGGAGGGAGGCCATTGATTGGCTGGGAATCGGCAAATATGGCCGGGTTGTCATTTTATTATGATAACACAAAATTACAAAACACCCTAAATTTTCACTTCAGGAGCCTGGAAGACACCCTGGACTGGACATGTCAGGTGCTGAAAGCCAGGAATTAGTGTGTTTGAATAAATTCATAATAAGAAATATATTACCTAATTCATTAATAATCTCAGGTAATTCTTTATCTTGTTAGGGCATTATTGCTCAATTAAAATATAAGTAATGGCTGAGGATTTCAGGAAAAGAAAAGAGGAAAAGGATTTGATAAAAAAGTTCGAGGAGCAATTAAGAAATGGAGAAACTATATTCTTTGGTCTTGAGGCCTTCGAAGAAATAATTGATTACTATATTGAAACTGGTAAGTATCAACGGGCTCTAAAAGCTTGTGAGATTGCCGCCGTACAATACCCCTACTCTATAGAATTGGTCATCGACAGAGCCCAGGTTTTGTCAAATCTGGAGCGTTATGAAGAAGCTTTGGAAATACTTGAGAAAGCCGGCTATATGAACCCCAACGATACTGAAATCAACGCACTGAAAGGATCGATTCTTTGCCTTTGCGGGGAGTATGACAGGGCTATAGAGATTTTTCAGATGGCATTGCCAATGTCTGAAGATAAAGATGAAATCTTTTATAACATTGGTATGGCCCACCAATCTGCCGGTCAGTTCAATCATGCGATCGAGGCGTACAAACAGGCCATTGAGGAAAACATTAACAATACGAACGCCCTTTATGAACTGGCCTTCTGCCTGGATGTAACAGGCGAGCTGGAAGACAGCTTGTCTTATTATCAGAAATTTATTGACAGCGATCCCTATTCGAGCTATGCCTGGTATAATCAGGGCATTGTGTTGAACAAGTTGAACAAATTTGAAGAAGCTGTCGAAGCGTATGAATACGCAATTCTGATCGATCAGGATTTTGCCTCGGCCTATTTCAACCTCGGTAATGCCTTCATGAATTTGAAAAAGTTCGATAAGGCCCTGGAGGTTTTTAAATCAACACTTAAATTAGAAGGCCCCAGCCCTGAGGTTTACGGCCATATTGGTGCATGTTATGAGAAATTACAACACTACGATCTGGGTATAAAATATTACCGTAAGTCCCTGAAGCTCGATCAGATGAACGATGAAGCCTGGTTCGGTATAGGCTGCTGTTTTGGAAAGCAGGATAAATGGTTTCAGGCCATCCATTTTTTCAACAAAGCTTTGAAGATAGATTCCGAAAACTATGTCTATTGGCAAAGTATCGCGGAAGCCGAATATCATGCCGGAAATATTGTCTCAAGCCTTGATGCCTATGAAGAGTCGTGCTTGCTAAATCCTTCGAATCTTGATATCTGGCTGAACTGGTCATTTATATATTATGAGCAGGGCGATTACACTAAGGCCATAGAATTGATTTTAAGTGGTATAGAGGAATTGCCGGAATCCTCAGAACTATATTACAGACTGACCGCCTACCTGATCTCAGCAGGTAAATACAAGGAAGCCTTTCATTATTTGGAAAATGCATTAATTTTGAATTTCGATAATCACAAAGTGTTGTTTGATTTTTTTCCTAGATTAGAAACTCAAAAGGCGCTTTTCAAAATAATTGACCAATATAGAAAATAACAACCCCGGATGAATTATTCGTTAAAGAATTTACCTGAAAGGACCCAAAAACCTAGGCAGACTGGATTTACTATGGCCATGGATAAAGGTTTGAGCCCCAGGGAGGTAGAAGATTTTATTGCTGTTAGTGGAGAATATGTGGATATTGTTAAACTGGGATGGGCCACGTCTTATGTCACCCCCAATTTAAAAGAAAAGATCGAAATATATAAAGAAGCCGGAATACCCACTTATCTGGGAGGAACATTATTTGAAGCTTTTGTGGTACGTAATCAGTTTGATGATTACCGAAAAGTACTCGATAAATTCGGACTGACCTTTGCTGAAGTTTCAGACGGATCCATAGAACTCGATCATGATGTAAAATGCGATTTCATCAGCAAGTTATCGGAGCAGGTTACGGTTTTATCGGAAGTAGGATCCAAAGATGCGGAGAAGATCATTCCTCCGTACAAATGGATAAAGCTTATGCAGGAAGAGCTGGATGCGGGAGCCTGGAAAGTGATCGGAGAGGCCAGGGAAGGTGGAAATGTCGGACTGTTCAGGGCGACCGGGGAAGTGAGGTCAGGGCTGGTGGAAGAGATACTGACAAAAATTCCTTTTGAAAAGATCATCTGGGAAGCACCGCAAAAAGCTCAGCAAGTGTGGTTTATCAAATTACTGGGCACCAACGTTAATCTTGGCAATATTGCCCCCAACGAAATTATCCCCCTCGAAACCTTACGATTAGGTTTGAGAGGTGATACATTCGATTACTTTTTAAACCTTGAAAACATTAAGTGATATTGCTTATTGATGAATAGATTAAAAGATTACATCCTGTTGTTTTTGAAAGGAATGGGTATGGGAGGGGCTGATGTGGTACCGGGTGTGTCCGGAGGTACCATTGCTTTCATAACCGGTATCTACGAAGAATTATTGAATAGTATTAAATCAATAGATCTTGAGGCACTGAAGCTGCTGTTCGGCCTGAAAATAAAAGATTTTTGGG
The DNA here is from genome assembly GCA_022360015.1 of Cytophagales bacterium. GTDB lineage: Bacteria > Bacteroidota > Bacteroidia > Cytophagales > Cyclobacteriaceae > Agaribacillus. Next base: position 90,179 of record JAKSDQ010000158.1, on the reverse strand, counting down.
AAAAGGTGAATGGCAGGTTTTTGCTGACGCTTTTTGCAGGAATACTGATAAGTCTTTTGACCCTTTCAAAGCTGATAGGGTTTTGGTTGGCCAATTATCCGATTCAACTCTGGTCGTTTTTCTTTGGTCTGATCATTATTTCCAGCTTCCTGGTGGCAAGAGAGATCAAAAAATGGAAGGCTGTTATGGTTTTGGCATTGGTTGTCGGTACAATCGTTGCTTTCCTGATCACCAAATTTACACCTGCCGAAACGCCTGAAAGTGCCTGGTTTGTATTTATATCAGGTGCTATCGCTATTTGCGCCATGATTTTGCCCGGCATATCCGGAAGTTTCATTTTGTTGATTCTGGGAAAATATAGTTTTATCATTAACGCCCTCAATGAAAGAGACATACCAATTATCATCGTATTTGCTCTTGGCTGTGTTGTCGGATTATTGAGTTTTTCAAGGTTTTTGTCCTGGCTGCTGCAAAAGTTTCACCATCTTATGGTGGCATTTCTTTCAGGATTCATGATCGGTTCTCTGAATAAGATTTGGCCCTGGAAGGAAACCATTGAGACTTACGTTGACCGGCATGGGGATGTGAAACCGCTGGTACAGGAGAATGTTTGGCCGACTGATTATCAGGCGCTGGGCAATGAGCCGTTTGTCTTGCAGGCCATCCTATTCGGGGCGCTGGGTATTGGCCTGGTAGTGCTGATAGAGAAATTGGCACATTTAAGAAAAGCCTCCGTTTAACCACCCGTAAATACCTGATAGGAATGAAGCACTCCCGTACGTTTGGTTTAATTGGACGATCGCTGAAACACTCTTTTTCAGAAGGATATTTTACCCGGAAATTTGAAGAAGAACACATTACCGGATGCACATACCGACTTTTCGAATTGTCTGACATTAAAGAATTTGAAACATTGATAAAAACGGTTCCATTGGCAGGACTCAATGTGACTATTCCCTACAAGGAACAGGTGATGACCTATCTGCATAAATTGGATATCAGTGCGGAAAAAGTTGGTGCTGTGAATGTGATCAGGTTTGAGAGCAATGGTCAGTTAACAGGTTTTAATTCTGATTATTACGGCTTTAAGACATCTTTAGAGAACTGGCTTCTTCATGGAAATAACGGAAATCAGTCGATAAGTGCATTAATTCTTGGAACAGGAGGAGCTAGCAAAGCAGTAAGCGTAGTATTAAAGGATTTGGAAATCCCCTATAAACTTGTTTCAAGGTCGGCGACTGAAAACACCATCACCTACAAGGATTTAAATCAAAATCCGGAGCTGGTCCGTGACACAGGGTTGATCATCAATACCACACCACTGGGTATGTATCCTCAGGTAGACGAGTACCCTGATTTACCCTACAACGTTGTGGGTAAAAATCATTTTTTTTACGATCTGGTCTACAATCCTGAGACAACTTTATTTATGGAAAAAGGCTTTTCAAGAGGGGCCAGTGTGAAGAACGGACTGGATATGCTTCACCTGCAGGCTGAAAAATCATGGGAGATTTGGAGTCAGGCATAAGTCTGTGGTGATCCGGTCCTATTGGTTTTTGAAGCAAATAGTATGTCAGGCCAATAAATTTCAAGAAAAACTTTACAATTTAATATTCAAAATAAAAACGAGGCTGTCTCAAAAGTGGGATGGCCTTTTTTAACACCAAATATCCTTTTGTTGGATACAGGTTGAATGGTTTTTTTCTCAAGATATGAGTAAAACACCCTTTGTTTTCTATCGATTCTCAGTGAGATTTTAACCAAGCAAAATAATATTTGGAAAAAAATCATAGGCTGCCCTTTTGAGACAGCCTCGTTTTTGCATTCAAAGGCCCCAATTTTTAATAGCCGTTGTTTTGGGAAAGTACCGACGGGTCATTTACATTGTCAATCTCACGTTGAGGAATAGGAAATACCACATGTCGAGGCGCTACGTTAAATCCTTTGCTATTCATGACATCCATAAACCTGCCGGTTCTTACCAGATCGAACCATCTGTGCCCTTCACCCGCTAGTTCTACCCGTCGTTCATGCGCTATGGCCAGGCGAAAAGCTTCCTGGTCCGGAACTTCCGCAGCCGTTAAGGCAGCAAGTCCCGCCCTGTTTCTTACGCGGTTCAGCAAATCAAATGCCTCGCCATCCGGTACATAACCCTCCTCATTTAACGCCTCTGACAACATCAGCAAGACGTCTGCGTAACGAATAACAGGCCAATCGCTTTCCCCTTGCTCCGGAGGAGCGAATTCATATTTAACCAAAATGGTATCTACTGTGGATATTGTAGCATCAAACGTAACATCACGCCTTAAATCACCTGCCTCATAATCCGCATACATGTCAGGAGTGGCCTTGTTATCGGGTTCATTCACATTGGCAAAGGAGAAGCTGAAATCGTTTCCGTTCAGACCGTCATCCGTCCATCTTACTGCAAAAATGATCTCTGCATTGTATTCGTTGGTGATATCGAATACATCGCCATAATTGGGGAGCAGATCAACCAGCGAAGGACTTTGAGCAGTTACTTTTCGCAGCTCGGTTATTGCCAGCGAAAAATCACCCCTTGTCAAATGAACCCTTCCCAGCAAAGCGTTGGCGGCGATACTGGTCGCCCGGCCTATATCGTTGCTGTAGGAGTCTGGTAAAAGTGATGCCGCAGTGGTCAGATCAGTAATGATTTGCGTGTAAATTTCGTTGATATCACGTTGCCCTGCTGCTAATGCCTCCTCCGGTGATAATTCAGAGACAATAAGTGGAACATCACCATAAATACGCACCAGATTGAAGTACATTAAGCCCCTTAGGAACAAGGTCTCTCCCTTCACCCGGTTTTTAAATTCTTCGTTGATAGAAGCTTCATCGACTCTTACCAATATGCTATTAGCACGTGCGATACCGTTATAGGTTTCTTCCCAGGTGGATTGAATACGTGGATTCGCTGAATTTAGAGAAAATTCAGAAAAATCCGTTCTGGTGGTTACCGATCCGGATAAAACCGGCAGTGTATTATCTGATCGTATTTCACCGAATAGCACCAGATCATCAAATTGTCCTTCTTCTCTGAGTGAGCTGTAAACCGCATTAATGGCAGCCGTATAGTCATTTTCGGTAACGTAAAAACTACCCTGGCCTAATTGCGAAATGGGTTCCAGTTCCAGGTTATCGTCACATGCTAGGAAGGTTAACGATAGCCAGGTTAGTATATAGAATTTAATATTTTTCATAGTTTTAAATTGCTGTTTATTATCATACAGAATCATGTTAAAGAATTATCAGAAACCCACTTTTACTCCGATCGTGAACCTTCTTGACAATGGATATGAGCCATAGTCTTCTCCGGGGCTCAAAGGATCACCACCCTCCAAACTGACTTCCGGATTGTAGCCTGTATATTCGGTGAAGTAAGCCAGGTTAGAGACCGCACCATAAAGTCGCAGTGACGAAAAAGGTGAATTTTGGATTACTTTGGGCGAGAAGTTATACCCTAGGGTAACATTTTGTATTCTAATGAAGGACCCATCTTCCAACCACCGGGTTGACTCTATATTATTGTTACCACTGGTGACACGGTTTGCCCGGGGTGTGACCCCATCGCCAGACTGATCTACCGATCTCCACCTGTTAAGCGCACTGGCTGCCTGGTTTTGATTACCTTCAAGATTTGTTAAAAACCTCCCAGCTATATTAAATACCTCATTTCCCTGTATACCATCAGCAACAATGGTAAGATCAAAATTTTTGTAGGAAAAGGTGTTGGTAATTCCCCAAATAAAATCAGGTTGATTACTACCTACAACAGTTCTGTCATCTGCGGTAATTTCCCCATCACCATTTACATCCCTGTATCTAACATCACCTGGCCAGGTACCACGGGAGATATTCCAGGTAGGACTGTTATCAATTTCCTCCTGGGTTTGAAAAATTCCATCCTGGATTAGCAGGTAGAAAGCAGCCAATTCACCGCCAATCCGAGTGATGTGGGTTCCTCCCCTGACCGCTCCTGTAATCAATGGATCTCCCTCTGGCCCAAGCCTTAAAACTTCATTTTGATTAAATGAAATGTTAAAGTTGGTGGACCATTGAAAGTCCCCGACAAAATTCCGGGTGTTAAGGGCAAACTCCCAGCCTCTGTTTCTTACTTCTCCCAGGTTTTGTAGTGCTGACGCGAACCCGGTGATGGTGGGTATCGGTACATTGAGAAGTAAATCTTCAGTTCTGCTATTGTAATAATCTGCTACCAGGAAAATCCGGTCATCGAATAAGCCCAGTTCAATACCGATGTCGAGTTGCTTGGTGGTTTCCCATGTCAGGTCCGGGTTGGCAATGGTAGAAGGATTAAAACCGCTTACACTCAACCCATTACCGCTTCCAAATACGTAGCTTGAAGGCGCTAACAAGCCAATAGCAGCGTAGTTCCCAATACGGTTGTTACCGCTCGTTCCATAACTCGCCCGCAACTTCAATTCACTGATCTTGGAGATACCTTGCATAAAGGACTCGTCGGAAATAGCCCAGCCTGCCGAAATGGATGGGAAAGTGCCAAATCTGTTTTTCTCACCAAATCGTGAAGAACCGTCGCTTCTCAAAGTGGCGGTCAGGAAGTATTTGTTCCTGAAGCTGTAGTTTATTCTGCCAATGAATGAAACCAATGCCCACTCTTCAACGGTAGTATTGGCAAATGTAATCAGGTTATTTTCTGAGTTAAGGGTTCTTACAAGTTCGTTGGAAAATCCTCTGCCGTTGATTGTGTCTGATTCTTGTTTGAATTCCTGATAGGTAAATCCTCCCAGGGCAGTGAAATTATGATCTCCAAATCCCTTAGTGTAAGTTAAAGTATTTTCCGATAACCAACTTCTTTGTGACAAATTCCGGGCTTCGGCTTCTGTATCGACCTGATTTCTCCGGATGTCGGCGGGATTGAAAACATCTCGTCTAAAATAGTTAAGATCGGTACCTATGCTTGTTTTAAACGTTAAGCCCTTCATCAAGTCAATTTCTGCAAAACTATTGGCGATCACTCTGAATTGTGTACTGACAGCATCGAATCTATTGGCAGTTCTTACCGGATTGGGCACTCCGCAACAGTTAAAATTTGGCTGGGAGTTGACAAATTCCTCCTGGTCCTGGTCTGGCCTCAGGAAGCCAAATCCTATAAGGCTTTGGTTAATTACTGCATTAGAAGCCCAATGTCCTTCCGCATTAACCTCGTCATTGATAGCATAGCTCGGTGTAAAACTTAATCCTAATCTCACTTTATCCGTGAGTTTCGCATCCAGGTTGGTACGAAATGAAAACCGCTCGAAACCTGAGGCAATCACAACGCCTTCCTCGTTCAGGTAACCTCCTGAAATAAAATATTTTAAGTTTTCACTTCCTCCTGAGGCTGAAAGTTGATAGTTCTGAACCGTGGCAGCACGGAAAATTTCATCCTGCCAGTCCGTGTTGATACCTCTGAATTGGTTTTCATTTTGCAGGAAATCCGGTGGCGGAAGTCCGGGCTCATTGGTAGCGGCCGCGTTGGCATAAGCTTCTCCAATCAAATCTAAAAAATCATCCCCGTTCAAAACATCCACTTTGTTAATAACACTTTGTGTACCGAAAGATACATTGAAATTGATCTTGGCTTTGCCTTGCTCTCCCCTTTTGGTGGTAATAATTACTACGCCATTCGAGCCCCGGGAACCATAAATAGAGGCAGCAGCAGCATCTTTCAGTACTTCGATCGATTCAATATCGTCCGGGTTAATAGAGGAAAGTGGATTGATCCCCTGATCAGAAGCCCCTACATTTGTATTTTCGACAGGAAAGCCATCGATCACATATAAAGGCTCATTATCTGCATTGATAGAGCCAGTGCCTCTGACACGGATGGTGATATTGCCACCAGGGGCGCCTGTTGTTTGCTGCACCCGTACTCCGGCGACTTTACCTGTCAAAGCCCGGCTGAACCCATCCACAGACACTTCACCGAGTTCTTTGGATGAGATGGAGGCAATGGAACCTGTAACTTCCCTTTTTGTTTGTGTACCGTAACCGATCACTACCACTTCAGAAAGTTGAGAGATATCCGTGGTAAGGATAACATCAATATTAGTCCGGCCTTCAATGGCTACTTCCTCCGTCAAATAACCTACAAAAGAAAACACCAAAGTTGTGACATCGTCCGGCACACTCAGCTTATAAAGACCCTCTGAATCGGTAACTGTGCCAATGTCACTTCCTTTTACCAGCACACTGGTGCCTGGTAAGCCCTCTCCGTTTTCATCGGTCACTTTCCCTGAAATATCAATTTCGAGAACTTCCTGCACCATATTAGCCAGCAAATTCTTGCTGTCTTCTACCTTTTTTACATAGATTTTGTCATTTACACGCCTAAAAGCCAGTTTTTTAAGCCTGGAAATATCTCTTAATATATCTCCCAGGGATCTTCTGATCCCTGTCATCTCTATGTACCCTTTACCAATTGTGGAATTGTTGAGGTAAACAAATTTCAAAGACGTGGATTGCTCTAACAAATTGAAGGCTTCCCTGATTTTAACCTTACCTGGATCAACAGACACATAGATTTTATCAATGCTAATATGCTGGCTCTTGCCGATGCCTGGGCTCGCAAGAAGCACACAGGTCAGCGAACATTGCAAAAACACGCCAAGAAAAGAATATCTCACCACCTTCAGAAGTTGATGTTGTAACTTTTTTTTCATACTTTAAATGGATTTAATATTTAAATTATTATTTCAGATTTTGCCCTGGGATGATGAGTACCGTCAAATATTTCATACATCCCGGGGCGCTTTTATGGAGTCTCTTAACTACTGTCGATCTTCATAATTTTTTATTTGTGTTTACAAGAATTTATGGGTTGTCACTAAATCATGATGTATGGCAGCCTATCCGGTTGATGCTAAGACTTAAACCTGATGACTACCTGTTTTTCGTTTATTTCAAAATTGAAATTGTAGGTAAAGCTTAACCCATGGAGTATTCTGCTCAAAGGGTCATTATGATAGGTCGTATTGATAAGGATGTCAGGATTTGCCTGTCCCAGCACCTCAAATTCCACACCATACCAGCTTTCCAGTCTTTTCAGTATTCCTTCAAATCCTTCATTTTCAAAGACCAGGATACCATCTTTCCAGCCAATCACCTTTTCATAATCAAAATCTGATTTATGCCAAATAGGGTTGTTGGCATGAATATTGGCCATTTCGTCTTTTTTCAGTGCAATTGTGTGGTTATCGCCCCTGTCTTTGATCAATACATGGCCGGAGGTTACCGCTATTGAAGCCACGCTGTCTGAAAAAGATTTTACATTAAATGAAGTTCCCAGCACCGAAGTTTCAATGTTTCCTGTCACCACAATGAATGGTTTTCGATCATTTTTTTCTACTTCAAAAAAGGCCTCCCCAACAAGAAATATTTTACGTTCTTCAAGATTAAAATTGCCGGAGTATCGAAGGCCGGATAATGAATTGAGTTTCACCTTGGAACCATCAGGTAAGGAGATGGTTACTTTTTCGCCGGCGTTGGTTTTCTTTTCATTCCAACTGGCCAAAGTACCTTTTAAAGCCTCGTTTTTTGTCTCATTTTTTACAAAAAGCCAATAGGTGATCCCAATGCAAACCAATAAGGCCATTGTTGCTGCGATTCTCCCGAGCTGAAAAATCCGAGGTATCCTTTTGTTGGTTACTTTTTGATTGAAAGACGGTCTGTCCGTGTCAGCCGGTGGTTTTAATTTTGTATAAATCCGTTTCCAAATCCGGCCCTCTTCATTTTCCATTGTCTCAGCATTGGATAAATGCCGGTCTTCGAGGAGTTCATCGATCAATTGATCCAGTCCTTGCTTATTTCTATCGTCCATGATCCACTGATGTAGTAACTCTAACTCAAAGGCAGAATGGGTGCCTTTTAAATATTTCAGAACTATGTTTTTTATTTGCTTCTGGTCATTGGTTTTCATGCTTAGGCGATTGAAAGTTTGATGGATATCTTCCTTTTCCCTTTTTATATAGTACAAAAGGGAAGGGGGCCAGATAACCTTTTTTATAGAATTTTATGAAACAAGTATAAAAAGGATGGCTTTATTAATACCCTTTCAACAAAGGGTTCATTAATCTAAAAAAATACTAATTAATAAGAGCGCCAGGGAAACGTCAAGATCAGCGTTAATTTTCAGATAGTTTTTGATAAAGCTATTGGCAAGTCTTAATTGCTTTTCTACCATTGTGATGGAGATGCCCATCTCTACTGCAATCTGGTGTTTCGTAAAACCCTGATTTCTTTTCAAATCAAATACCAGTTTTCTTTTAGGAGGTAATTTGTCGATAGCCTCCTCCACAAATTTCGATAGTTCGTTGAATTCAACCAGCTCTTCAGTGGCTGAACTACTTGGATGGGTCCTATCCACCATTTCATCACTGGCTTGCCTGACACCGGAACGTACTATGTTTACCAGTGAATTTTTGGCGATGCGGAACAGATAGGGTTTATAATCGGCGTTTTGGTCTAAATAATCTTTTTTGTTCCAGAATAGCATAAAAATATCCTGGACAGCATCTTCTGCATCCTCTTTGGATTTCAAAAAAGAAAAAGCGATAATAAAAATGTTTTTCCAGTGTCGCGAATAGACTTCCTTTAAAGCATTTAAATCACCTTCCTTCAGCCTGGAAGTAATTCTTATATTTGTTTCAATGCCATTATTCATTTTCGCAACCGGACGGTCCCAGACATACGAAAATTATTAAAATAGTCATTAAAAACAAATGATTCGATCATCATTTCATCCCGATGGCCTATTTGTTGGCTTTCAGACTTGTAAATACTTTCCGGAGGGGTTTGGGCTTTCGCTTTTCATTCGTGGGCAGCGCTGATTACCTGCAATCTTTTGTCAATATCTTCCCGGCTCAACCATTTTCCCCGCACCATTACCCCATGGTTGTTTTTGATATGTCGTAAATCTTCCAATGGATTATCATTCAAAATTACAAGGTCAGCGGCTGCGCCAATCCGGATGGTTCCGAAGTCCTTTTCCATGCCGAAAAACCTGGCAGGATTACCGGTGCCCATAACCAGCACCTGGGAGTTGGTCAGACCGGCATCCCGCATTGCCTGCAGTTCATGGTGAATGGAGAATCCAGGCACGTTGAACACCTGGGGTGAATCAGCACCTAACAGAAGACCTACCCCTTCATCATGCAGTGCTTTGATAATATTTCTTCGTATATCAATAAACAGTGAAACCGTTTTTTCATCCAGTTTATACAGCCGGTCGAAATTTTTTTTGGATGTCACCCATTGACCCAGGGTATTTTTATTCATGAACTCCATACCCTCTTCTTTGATGATCTCATTGGGATTGACGATACCTACCCACCGTTCCAGGAGGCGCTGTGTTGGCACTACCCATACACCCGACGCTTTGGTGGCTTTTGCAAGCTCCTTAATTTTATCTTGATCGGCCAATGTCGTAAAATTCACGCCAAAGAAGCCATTTTCATGGGCTGCAACCCCGGCGGAGGCTGGCACGAGTCCTTCCAGATATCCATCAACGTGATCAATGGAGGCATACTTTGCTTCAATCGCCCGCCTGATACCGACATCTACCGAAACATGGCCCGAATACGGAATACCTACCTCATTGGCTGTCTTCACAATCTCATCGAAGTTCTCTCTGGTCAGGCCGGGGTGCAATTTCAGAAAATCATAGCCGGCCTTTTTCTGTGCCCTCACTTTTTGCTCTGCTTCTTCGGTGCTTTTAACACTATTGCCATTTAACGAAGGGCCCGAAGTGAAAATCCTTGGTCCGAGGATTTCTTCTTTGTTTACCATTTCCCGCAACTCCAGGTGATAAGGCTGACCCAGCATACCCCTGATCGTCGTTATACCATTGGCCAGGTACAGGAATAATGTTTCTTCAACCAGTGAAAGGCCGTTATCGATACCGGGAATATGTGCATGCATTTCAGCCAGCCCGGGCATCATGAATTTATCGCTGGCATTGATAACCCGGACCCTGCGTTCAAATTTCAGTTCGCCGACCCCTCCAATCGCCTTAATCTTTCCATTTTCAACCAATACATTTTGATGGGGAATGATCCTGTTTGCATCGGCATCCACAACGTTAACATCATAAAAACCAGTCACCTGACGGGATTGGGCAGCGGCTTCCTCCACAGGGTTTAACAGACCTGCAACCCAGGGAAAGATGAGCAGAAATAATACAGGTTTTAGGCAGTAAAGATTCATGGCAAGGTTACAATTTTTGGTGATTAATGGTAAATTAGCAATCATCTTTTTCATTATCCAATAATTTTTACATAGTCGGGCAAATAATTTCTTCAGATGAGAGTTGATTATTTTAACGACTTATAGCTTTAGCCGGGTAAAAAACCAGATAATATTTTTGAAACAATGCAGTTTAACTTAATCTCAAAATATCAACCTACAGGCGATCAGCCGGAGGCCATAAAACAACTGGTTGCGGGTGTAAACAGCCATGAGCCAGGACAGACCCTGCTGGGGGCCACAGGTACCGGAAAAACTTTCACCATCGCCAACGTTATCGCCCGGGTAGAGCGCCCTACCCTGGTGTTAAGCCACAATAAAACGCTGGCAGCCCAGCTTTACGGTGAATTCAAGCAGTTCTTTCCGGACAATGCGGTCGAATATTTTATCTCCTACTACGACTACTATCAGCCGGAGGCCTTTTTGCCTAATACCAACCTGTATATCGAAAAGGATCTTTCTATCAATGAGGAAATTGAAAAACTTCGTCTCCGGGCTACCTCTTCTCTGCTTTCGGGGCGAAGGGACATTGTGGTAGTGGCTTCGGTATCCTGTATTTATGGTATTGGCAATCCGGAAGAATTTGGCAAAAATGTGATAAGCTTGAAGGTAGGCGATGTGGTTTCGCGGAATCAACTGCTTTTTAAGTTTGTCGATATTTTATACAGCCGTACCGACGCTGATTTTAAACGTGGAAATTTCAGGGTAAAAGGTGATACCGTAGACATTTACTTGGCTTATGCCGATTACGCCTACAGGATATACTTCTGGGGGGATGAAATTGAGAATATTCAAATCATAGAGCCCAAATCAGGTAAGAAAATTACCGAAGAACCAAGTGTCAATATTTATCCTGCCAATCTTTTTGTGACCGGAAAGGATGTTATACAAAAGGTGATCGAAGAAATTCAGGATGACCTGGTTTTGCAGGTACAACATTTTGAAAATGAAAGAAGGTTTTTGGAGGCAAAAAGGGTCAAGGAACGTACGGAATTTGATCTGGAGATGATCAGGGAGTTGGGATACTGCAGCGGCGTTGAAAATTACTCCCGCTATTTTGACCGCAGAAATGCCGGTGCAAGACCCTTTTGTTTGTTGGACTATTTTCCGGATGACTATCTGATGGTCATTGATGAAAGTCACGTCACAGTTCCCCAGGTACGAGCCATGTGGGGTGGGGACAGGGCAAGAAAGGTAAATCTGGTAGACTATGGATTCAGGCTCCCCTCTGCGATGGATAACCGGCCGCTGACATTCAATGAATTTGAGGATTTGACCAATCAGGTAATCTACGTAAGCGCTACCCCGGGCGATTATGAGCTAAGAAAATCGGATGGGGTGATCGTAGAACAAATCATCAGGCCCACCGGCCTGCTGGATCCTGAAATTGATGTCAGGCCGAGTGCCAATCAGATCGATGACTTACTGGAAGAAATCGATGCACGCATACAAAGACATGAAAGGGTATTGGTGACTACCTTAACAAAGCGCATGGCAGAGGAGCTGGCAAAATTCCTCACCCGGGCTAATGTCAAATGTCGTTATATACATTCTGAGGTAAAGGTACTGGACCGGGTTGAAATTTTAAGGGAATTAAGACTCGGCGTTTTTGATGTACTGGTAGGTGTCAATTTATTACGTGAGGGACTGGATTTGCCCGAGGTTTCTCTGGTGGCCATCCTCGATGCAGATAAGGAAGGATTTTTGCGAAATGTAAAATCCATGATCCAGACCATAGGTCGCGCCGCCAGAAACGCCAATGGAAAGGTCATCATGTATGCAGACACTATCACTGGCTCTATGCAAACGGCCATCGATGAAACCACACGTCGAAGGGCCAGGCAGGTACTTTACAATGAGGAGCATGGTATTGTTCCGGAGACGGTCAAGAAATCAAAAGAAGCTATTATGGAACAAACCAAGGTGGCCGACTCTAAGAAGGCTGCCAAACAATATTATGTGGAGGATGACCAACCATCTGTAGCCGCAGACCCGGTGGTCGCTTATATGGATGTGGAAGGCCTGGAAAAGATGATCCGTCAAACACAGAAAGACATGGAAAACGCCGCCAAAGAACTGGATTTTATCGAAGCCGCCCGGCTGAGGGATGAATTATTTGATCTTCAGAAACTGATGAAAGAAAAGTCTTAAGATTAAACAAATAATCATCTGCCGATCCGCTAATTTTGGCCATATAATCAAAACATATATCTATGATCATTAGAAAACTTATTTTTCTTGCAATATTTTTTTGCATTTGTCAACAAGGCCTGGCACAAAGCAAAGGCAATTTTTTACTTGGTGTGGGCATGGATCTGTACAGGACAGATAACTCAGGTTTTGCTGAAAGGTCCCAAATTGGTCTGGAAGGTAATTACTTTTTTACTTCGAAGTTTTCGGGGACCATCGGGCTGGATTTTTGGTCGGGCCGGGAAACTTTTTTTGTGTTAGGAGGCAGATTTTATCCGATTGATCCGGTTTTTATTAAAATGAAAGGCCTTATCGGTGATAACAGCGATGTGACTTTGGGCATGGGTTATCAACGTGGAATAGGAGGAAATTTTAGTTTTGAAGGAGGAATGGACTTTTATTTCGATCCTGGAGAACTGGGCATCAGATTAGGCCTGGCGTATCTGTTTTAATTCTTAAAAGACAAAAAGCTGCAAGGTAAATAAACAGATTACCGTGCAGCTCTTTTTCTAAGCAGCCTGGTGCACCTGCCCGGATTGATTGGCAGAATGCAATACCTCGGCAGTAACATCTTTGCCACCCCCTAAATTGTTGAAAAGGCTTCCGATGGTATAAATTGGGCCCCAAGGAATACCCCACCATCCGAAAAACAAGGAAATCAGGGAATAAGGAATGCCTTTGGCAGCAGCACTCTCACCACCTCTGATGAAGTAAATGTTTGAAGATCTTTTGAAAGTCAGTACAATAATTGAAATGGTATACTGATATAATACAAATTTCCCTCCGTTCTGTAATTCTTTATTGATTTGGTCAGTGGTTAATCCCTCGACATTTTTAATTTTCATAGAAATATGTGTTTAAGTTACTTTTCGATTTGGTTGTTTCCACCGGAAAACAAGTACTTTTGAATACCAGTGAGGGATCATTGGTAACCGAAATTTACCAACGCATGTAATGATTAATCGTGAATGGCAGGTTTTGAACAGAATTGCTCATGTGACGCTTGCCCCATCCGATGGCCTTAATGATGATAGGATGAGATAATTTTATAATCGTGGGCCCAAGGATGTATACCCTAAAATAATTGTCAATTTTCAACTGTCCATTACCAATTCCTCCGGTTGTTAAAAAAAATTGGTTCAGGATTTGACTCTCGAACCAATTCTTTAGACTGCTTAATTATTAACTTGGTTTTTGGTTAATGCTATTTCGCGTCAGCGTACCTTTGACTTACAGCATCCCAGTCGATCACATTAAAGAAGGCTGCGATATAATCCGGCCGCTTGTTCTGGTATTTCAGATAATAGGCATGCTCCCAGACATCCAGGCCTAAGATGGGTGTACCGGGGTATTCGGCAACGTCCATTAACGGATTATCCTGATTAGGAGTCGAGCAAACCTGTAATTCACCCTGAGCATCTACACATAACCAGGCCCAACCCGATCCAAACCTTGTCGCTGCGGCTTTGGAGAATTCTTCTTTGAACTTGTCAAAAGAGCCAAACTTGGCATTGATGGCTGCAGACAAATCTCCTGATGGAGTGCCTCCGCCATTGGGTGACATGATCGTCCAAAACAAGCTATGATTGTAATGACCTCCGCCATTATTTCTGACCGCACCTGAATGCTGGCTGACATTTTTTAATATTTCTTCAATTGGCTTTCCATCGAGGTCCGTACCACTAATGGCACCATTCAAATTGTTGACGTAACCGTTGTGGTGCTTACCATGATGTATTTCCATGGTTGTAACATCTATATTTGGCTCCAATGCATTGTGGGCATAGGGTAATGCTGGTAGTTCGAATGCCATGATTTAAATTTTTTTATAGGTTAAACAAAATTTCGAAAGCCTTCAAATATAGTAATTAAATTAATTATTTTTTTTCCTTATTTCCCTAAAAAAATCATCGATCAATTCTTTGCTTTCCCGGGCCATGACGCCTTTAATAATTTCGGTTTTAGGATGCAGAATCTGTGGGCCAATCAGGTCAAATCCACGCCTGTTGTCAGAAGCCCCATACACCACTTTTTCCAACTGCGCCCAAAAACCTGCACCTGCGCACATCACACAAGGTTCGAGGGTAACATACAACGTACAATCGGGTAAATACTTGGTACCCATGTAGTTAAATGCAGATGTCAAGGCAATCATTTCTGCATGTGCCGTAGCGTCATTTAACTTTTCAGTTTGATTACAGGCCCTGGCAATAATTCTTTTTTGACAAACCACCACAGCACCTACAGGGATTTCCCCCTCTTCTTTGCCTTTCACGGCTTCTTTTAAAGCCTCTTTCATGAAATGCTCGTGGGTATACAAACTTAAAGTCATGACGGGTTTATTTTAATCGTATGCTGCCCATTACCTGTTTTATAACAGGTTGCCAGTAAGGCTGGTCTCGCAAAGGACAATTGAAGTTCAACAATACAGTCTTCCCGTTTTTAATGGTGTATTGAATGTAGGTATATTTTTTTACATCCCTTTGGTTTGCCAATGACGCTTTATCACCTTTTACCCTGGAGGTGAACTCAAAAATAACAAACTTTTTTTTGTTGATATCCTGAATATCCTCCTGTAAGAATTTGACCTGATCATACAGGCTTAGAATCGAGGATTTATAAAAACTTTTCATCAATTCGAGGTCGCTATCTTTCCAGGTCGTGTTTGATTCGTTGATGCTGAATTCAACCACCCTCTGGTGATTTGTATATACGGCCAGTGGTTTTTTCGGAGAAATGAATTTCAAAGCAAAGTCCTCATCTGTCATAGGGATAAGATCCTCAGGCAACAACAGCGTGATTTCTTCTCCAATTTTGGTTTTCACCATGGCCGGTTGTGCCTTTGCTGATAAAATTGCCATTAAAACAGTGCATACGGAAATTAGTAGCTTCATCATCTGATCTGGCTGTGCCGGTATTGAATTTAACTATTTTTTTTATAAATGTCAGAAAAGACCTTTTCCATCATTGTTTCAGGATGGCTTATCGTCCTGAAACCAAATTTTTCATACAATCCGTGGGCATCCCTGGTACCTAACATAAATCTGCTCAGTCCCTGCAATTGCGGGTGGTGAACGATTTTTTCCAGTAGCCATTTGGATAAACCCTTGCCCTGATGGGGTTCCAGTACGAAAACATCCGCCAGATATGCAAAACGGGCATAGTCGGAGATTACCCTGGCAAAACCGATCTGCTGAAGTTGATAATAGATGCCGAAACAAAGTGAGTTTTTTACACTTTTTACTACCATGTTCCTGGGGATACCCTCAGCCCAATAGGATCGTGTTAGGTAGCCATAGATGACGTCAGTATCAAGTCTGTCCTGATCGGTAGAAATTGTATATTCGCCTTTGATATATTCTTCCATGATCGATAGGCCCTTTTGCTGCAATATCGGTTAATTCATTTATTTCATATATCCTTTCCTTTTGAGGATAGTTTCTATGAACTTGATTTCATGCTCCGATTTAAATAATTTAAACGGAAGATGGATCATTTGCGCCTTCGATACCACCAACAAAAAATAATCTTTTCCCTTGATTCCTTTTTTGATGCTTTCCCATTTGATAGGCATGCCTTGCTTGTTGTTTAACTTGATCAACACCTGCTGGCTGGTAATTTCATAGGCCAGTTTATCGAACAGTACTTTGCTTTGCTCCATTTGGGTAACACCGGCGAATTGGATTACCCAGAACAGGATGTATAAAGCCAACGCGATTAAAGCACCTATCCACCACCAGTTGGAGGGGACGATAAACGTGCCGCAGGCGATTGCCACAGCTATCAAAAAAACCCACCACTGTTCTTTTAAGATATTTGCCAATGCCAGTTTAATATAAGTACCTGTTTCCAGCTTATATTTTTTCGTTTTTACGATCATTGTTCTGAATAATTTATCACAAGTCCGCAAATTTATAAACAAAGTTCACAAAATGTAATTTTATTCAACCACTTTCTATGTGTGAGGCCCTCTTGCGGATAAGCCGGTTTTTACACTTTTTTAATCAGTAGCCTTCAGGCTGATGTCCAGGCTTTTGGTAGAGTGTGTCAATGCACCCACCGAAATAAAATCCACACCTGTTTCAGCAACCCCGCGTATGGTGGCTTCTGTGATGCCTCCGGAGGCTTCTGTTTCATATTGGCCGTTAATGATCGCCACAGCTTCTTTCATGACCGTGGGTGTCATATTGTCGAGCATGATCCGGTCAACCCCTCCGGTTTTTATTACCTCTTTTACTTCCGCAATATTTCTTGTTTCAACTTCGATTTTTAAAGAGAGGTGATTTTTAGCAAGGTAATCCCTGCAGCGTTTCATTGCTTTTTCAATTCCACCGGCAAAGTCAATGTGGTTATCCTTCAGAATGATCATATCATACAGTCCAAAGCGATGGTTCATACCGCCTCCTATAGCCACTGCCCACTTTTCCAACATCCTGAAATTGGGGGTTGTTTTTCTCGTATCGAGTAATTTTGCACCGGTTCCCTTAATCAATCCGGTTAAATAATGTGTGTAAGTCGCAATACCACTCATGCGTTGCAAACAGTTTAACACCAATCTTTCAGCACTTAATATGGACTGGGCCCGGCCATTGACCAGTAATCCCGTGTCACCCACCGTGGCACTTTGTCCATCCTCCATGATCATTTCAACCCGCAAATCGGGGTCAACCTGGTGAAAGATCATTTCCGCTAAGGATAATCCCGCGATGATCCCTTTATCCTTAATGATCAGCCTGGCTTTGCTTTGGATTTCCCTTGGAATGCATGATAACGACGAATGATCGCCTTCCCCCAGGTCCTCTTCCAGGGCTGCCCGGATAAAACCTGTAAGTTTTTGCTCGGTTAAGTATGGTAGATTCACCAGGCAAAAATAAAAAAGGCCATGAATTTCTCCATTGCCTTTATCTGATTTCTGTTCTGTATTTTAATCCCTGGTGAAATCTAAGTTGTAAATCTTATGCTTATCATTGAATTTCTTGGATCTTAATACCACTCTGAAAGTACCTCCCTGGTGGGAATACTTGCCGATGGCGTACTTAAGACCGTCTTTGGAGGCGCCTTTGTGGATATATTGAAAATCTGAAGGAGGGTATTTTTTAAAAAAATTCTTCAGCACAAATTCTGCCTGCGTTTTACTGTAGGAGGCCTGGTCACCATCAATCACCAGGTCGATCCTGTTGTTTAAATGTTTTACCAATTCCTTGGAACTACCCATTTTAATGGCTGCCCGGACATCATTCAATACGTCACCCTGAACTTTTGTCGCAATACTAAATTGAGAAAAGCCTGAAACTATCACTAAAATGAGTACAAACACTAATGTTTTGTAATTCTTCATAAGCTTTTATCTAAAGTACCAAAAAAGTATCCGGCTAAAACTATGCCAATAATGAATATTAACCTACTTTTACAAAAGTACATGATCAATGAAGTTTTGTAGGTACTTAGACAAAAATATACTTACAAACGTAATTTTGAAACATTATATTTTAAAGAATAACAAAGATTAGACAACTTTCTTATTAAATTAATAATTAATAACCAAATCCTAACATTTACATTATCAATAAGGTAAGAGGACCTGTTAGCCATGAATAAAAAAGTACTTTTAATGATTTTGGATGGATGGGGAATCACGGTAGATCCCAAAGTTTCTGCAATTTTCCAGGCAAATACGCCATTTTATGACACCCTATCTGAAAAGTATCCCCATAGCCGTTTGGAAGCCTCTGGTTTAGCGGTGGGATTGCCGGAAGGACAAATGGGGAATTCTGAAGTGGGCCATATGAACATTGGCGCAGGAAGGGTGGTTTACCAGGATTTGGTGAAAATAAATAAGTCCATTGAAGAGCATACCCTGGATAACAATGAGACTTTGATAGGCGCGCTGGACTATGCACGCCAAAATAATAAGGATGTACATTTGATAGGCCTTTTATCGGACGGAGGCGTTCATTCTCACATAAAACATCTGAAAGGATTGTGCACCATAGCAGCCAATAACAGCATTAAAAACCTGTACGTGCATGCTTTTACCGATGGCAGGGATACCGACCCAAAAAGTGGATTGGGTTATTTGAAAGAACTGGATGCCCATATGGCTGACACAACCGGCCAGATAGCCTCGATAACCGGTCGCTATTACGCCATGGACAGGGATAAACGGTGGGAACGTGTCAAATTGGCATATGATGCGATGGTAAAAGGTAGAGGAATAAAGGCATCGGACCTTTTTAATTCGGTTGAAAACAGCTATGCCGCTGAAGTGACCGATGAATTTATCAAACCTATTGTCAAGGTGGATGAAAGTGGCAACCCGGTGGGCTTCATCAAGCCAGGAGATGTGGTATTGTGCTTTAACTTCCGTACCGACCGCGGCAGGCAAATCACTACCGCCCTCACACAACAGGATTTTCCGGATCAGGATATGAAAAAAATGGACCTGTACTATGTCACTATGACTAATTATGATGATACATTCGAAGGGGTTAAAGTGATCTTCGACAAAGATAACCTGAATAATACCCTGGGAGAAGTGCTAAGTAGGGCAGGAAAGCAACAAATCCGTATTGCAGAGACTGAGAAGTATCCCCATGTTACATTCTTTTTTTCGGGTGGCCGCGAGGCACCTTTCGATGGGGAAAAAAGAATATTATGCCCTTCACCAAAAGTGGCAACCTATGATTTGAAACCTGAAATGAGCGCGGAAGACATCCGCGATAAAATTGTGCCCGAACTGGAAAGCAGGGAACCGGATTTTATATGCCTCAATTTTGCCAATCCGGATATGGTGGGTCATACAGGGGTATTTGAAGCCGCCGTCAAGGCTTGCGAAACGGTTGATCAATGTACTAAAGTTGTGGTTGAAAAGGCCCTTGAAAATGGCTATACCTCCATTATTATTGCCGACCACGGTAACTCAGATATTATGATTAACCCGGATGGCACCCCTAACACCGCCCATACCACCTCCCTGGTGCCTTGCATTTTGGTGGATAAGGAATATAAAAAGCCTATTAACGATGGCAAATTGGGGGATTTGGCACCCACTATTCTTACCCTCATGGGTTTGGAGACACCCAAAGAGATGACCGGTGAAATATTATTGAGTGATATTATGGAAAAAATGATTTGACAAGATTTGAATCTTCATGAATCATCAAAAAAACAAGGGCATCTACCTCTTGCCTGTTTTATGGCTTCTGACCACCTGTTCTATTTCCTCCGGAAACCAAAAAGAGGCCAGGAAGATTGACGCATACTTTGATTTGGCAGGGTTGATGCAACAGCAGGTAGCGTATTTGTCCGAAACTAACCCAAAGATAAACAAGAATGCCGTTATTGATGGCCAGCAGGAAGCACTTGAACAGGATTCGGTAAACTGGGAAAAGGAACTAAATATTTTTGCTAAAGCAGATATAAATAAACCCAGACTGCTGAGTCAGTATCGTACTAACACCTACACGGATGATGCAGGCCACCGAGTAACCCAATATCAAAATGTCGACAAACACGTGTCCGGTGTCATCAAAATGGAGATTGTTGAAGACCCAGCCAGCAATAAACTTCTTAACATTTTCATCGAAAGTGGTGAATACAATACACTTTTCACCTCTGAGGTGGAGCTGGAGATGCGTTTTGAAGAGAAAAAAAATGAACCCCGCCTGACATCCTACAGCATTAGTGGTTTTGAAAAAGTCATTTTAAGGGATACGATGAGATATTTGGTCCGGGTTAAAATTGGCTGATTTCCCAAATTTAACCCGGATCAGATTTTGGTATTTTCATTAATCGTATTAAATTAACCTTTTTTAAGCTGGCTGATAGACCATAATATATTCCTGGTAATTTTGAAATCATAGCTCTATGTCAAAGACTTGATTTTTCGTATAAAGATTACAGATTTTTTATCAAAAAAGCTGACATAAGTTGATACAAACCAGTAAACACCAATATGCGATTGAAGTGAAGGAAGTCATGACCAACCATCTTGGATATGAGGAGATAATGAAATTCTATTTTTTTGCAAAAAAGCTTAAGTACACTACAATTTCCTTAAATATCTGGGCTGTTGAGATGTTCGATGCAAACCTGTCATCTTTACTTTTGGCCATCATTGGAAAACTAAGATGGGAAAATAAGCTCTATATTTATGTGGAAATCCCAGACCACATGCATGTTTTATTTCGTAACGGTTTTTTCAATTATTTGTCCGGAAACAAGCGGCTAATTTATGATCAAAGAGAATCAACAATTCCTTTAAAAACGTTTGCTCCGGAGAATGATGATGCATTTACCTTTTATCTTAAAAAAGATTTCTTTGGACACCGGGCATTGGATCACTTGCCTTTTAGTACTGTTAAACAATTGAAGACGGCGTTCAGCGAAGTTTTTGTAAATGCGGAATTACATGCCAATACCAACAAGGTTTATACCTGTGGTCAATACTTTCCAAACAAAAACTTGTTAAAATTTACTTTACTGGATTTAGGAGACGGGTTTTTTAAAAAAATCAAAATTTCTAACCCGGACATAAAAACAGATATAGCAGCTATAGATTGGGCAGTAAAACCGGGTAATACCACCAAAAATAGGGAATATGGCCCAGGAGGGTATGGTTTGCAGGATATTATCGATTATTGTAAAAGTAATAATGGATCGATACATATCATATCTGGTTTAGGCTATTGGACGTTGTCCGGAGGACATTACATGAATTACAGGATAAAAAATCCTTTTCCGGGGGCCATGATTCATTTGATTTTTAGAAAAATCTGATTTTTTTATTAAATTTAAGATTTATAAAGATGAAAAACTACCTTGTAAAAGATATCATCAACAGCCGTTCAGCAATTTCCCCGGGAAAAGGGTTGAAGTTATATGAATTTGTAAAGTCCGAAATCCAGGATAATGAGCCAATTACGTTATCTTTTAATGGGATTGAGGAAGTTGTGACAGCATTTACTAACGCTAGCATTGGCAAATTGTATCTGGAGTTCAACACTGAATTTTTAGATAAGATGCTGATTTTTAAAGATTTAAGCGCAATATGGAAACGCAAAATTGAGCAAGCCCGGGAGCTTGGTTCTGATGAAAATGCGAGGAAGCTGCATGAGGACAGCATGAATTCAATAATCAATTCCTAGTGCCGAAATTCCTCAATATCTCTGACCTGAGAACTTATTCCCCCAAAGACCAACACTATTTTCTGGATGCCAATGTATGGATTTTTGCGTTAAATGACTTTAGCAGCACTGACGACGTACAGAAGCATTACTCTAAAATTTTTTTTAAGCTTTTTGAAAAGAATAATCCTCAGTCAAAGGTGCTGGTCTGTAGTTTATTGATTTCAGAAATAATAAACACGTATATGCGGGTTGTGGCCTTGAATAAATTGCGAATGAAGGTTTATAATGGTAGATTACCTGAAAAATTTGATTTTAAAAGGGATTATAGAAATCGTCATAAAAAACATTACACAGAAAACCTTGAGACAATAGCGGATAATATTTCTACACTTTTAAAGAAAGATCAAATAGTCAAAATCATTGATGACAACGGACATCAAATGTTATTGGAAAAACAAGTTGTTGAATCTTGCCCTGCGCATCTGGATTTTAATGACTACTACTATTACGAACTCCTAAAATCATTGAATTTGCCATCAAAACTCTCGATTATCACACATGACAGCGACTGGAAAATTGAGGATATTGAAATTATCACTATTGAAAAAAATTTACTGAACTTAAGATCTTATGCTTAATTAATTTCTATGGCTTAAAACCTTTTCTTAATAAAGTTCTTTAACTCAATTAAGGCAAGTATAGACATACACTCGATGATAGCGCCCAAATGGCAGGTCTGAAAAACGGCAGTTCTTTAATAATGAACCTGCCAACACCCTCGTTGCCACATTTCCTTTTGTCTTTTTGCCCGGCATATGGGTGCCTGTTGCTTACGCGATGCCTATTTTGAGCCTGAAGCAACTGCTTGGCAACGAGAACCTAAAATGCTGTAAGACTATAAAATCCTGAATTCCTTGTGATTTTTTCAACCCGTGTAAAAAATAATCATACAGGCTATCACTACACAAAATATGCTTTTTTTAGAAGCATAAATCAACTGTTAGGCTGCCATACCAGTTCAATCATATTGATATGGTGTTGCTGAAAGCCATTGAATGTTTTTTAAAAAATGTATTTTTTCTTGACCCTTACGTTACGTGATAGTATACCTTTGCTACAGTTGTTGGCAATGATTTGAAAACATATACTGTAAAAGAGCTCTCAGGATTGGCACGGGTGAGTGTCAGGACCCTGCATTACTACGATCAGCTTGGGTTATTAAAACCTGCTCAAAGGTCGGAAAAGGGCTATCGTATCTACACACCGTAGCAACTTCTTAAGTTGCAGCAAATTCTGTTTTACCGGGAGATGGATATCCCATTAAAGGAGATAGGGCAAATCATTAACAATCCGGACTTTGATACACTTAAGGCCCTGAAGTTTCATAAAGAGCAAATTGCAAAGCAAACAAATCGTTTGCATCAACTGCTTCTGACAATTGACAGAACCATTGAAAACTTAAAAAGCAAAGAGAAAATGATTAGTGACAAAGAATTGTACGATGGATTTAATCAGGATGAAATCAAACAGATAAAGGATGAAGTCGTGCAAAGGTGGGGGCAGGAGCGCCTGGATGAAACAGGGAAACGAATTCGCGAAAAAGGTAAAAAAGGATGGAAAAAACACAAAAAGGAGGACGAAGAAATCAACAGGCTTCTGGCTAGCATGGTTGGATTCAATCCTGCCGATATCCGGGTTCAGCGGGTAATTTTGAGGCATTTTCGACAAATGAATTTGTATTATGAAGTAAGCAGGGAAAGATATGAGGCGCTGGGCAGGATGTATGTTGAAGATGAGCGATTCAAGCAGTATTATGAAAAATATGTGCAAGGATTAGCTGAGTTTATGCAGAAGGCTATCGAGGTATTTTGTGACAATAATTTGCAGGTCAAGGAATGACATAAAATTGATGAAACAATTTTTAAACCATGAATTTCAGTGCTTTTTTACTGGGTAATCAGATATACTGTAACGCATAATGAATGCAGCCAGTGTACCTAAGAATCTGTATCCTGACAAAAAATGTAAGGATTGCAGGTTTAATTATTACGATAAAAATCGGTATTTTTAAGGGAGTTGCCGTTGCCGGTCAAAGGTGCGGGATAATGGTCGTAGCCTCCTTTAAAAATTGATAAATGCATCATCACCATCAGCATGGGTCGTCAGGAAGCCACCGTCATGGGGGTAAAAAAAATATAAAAGTTGCCTTTTTCCTCAATTTCTTTTTTACCATTATAGAAATTGTCGGGGGGCTGATGACTAACAGTGTGGCAATTTTATCGGATGCCTTGCACGACTTGGGTGATACGTTATCGCTGGCATTGGCATGGTACTTTCAGAAAATCTCTATCCGGGGGCGTGACAATACTTTTTCGTATGGCTATAAACGCTTTTCCCTTTTAGGAGCCATTATCAATTCGATTATTCTTCTGGTAGGAAGTATATTTATCCTGATCGAGGCTATTCCCAGGTTGATACAGCCGCAACCCAGCGATGCCAAGGGTATGATCATATTAGCAATTTTAGGGGTAATGTTTAATGGGGCCGCGGTAATCAGGTTAAAAGGTGGGGCTTCCTTCAATGAAAAAGTGGTGAGGTTACACCTGATTGAAGATGTAATGGGATGGGTCGCGGTTTTGATCGGGGCTGTGATTATGTATTTCTTTGATTTACCCGTTATTGACCCAATACTTTCCCTACTGATCAGTGCCTATATCCTATTGAATGTCATGAAAAACCTAAAACATACGTTTCAGATCATCCTGCAAGGTATTCCTGTGAATGCAGATGTCAACGCGATTAAGAGCTACCTGGCTGGCATTCCACAAATTGAGGATTACCATGATTTTCATATCTGGTCGATGGATGGGGAATACAATATTTTGACTGTTCACCTGGTTTTGAATGAGAGCCTGTCTATGGATCAGCTAAATGATCTTAAGTCAGCTATTAAAGAAAACCTGGTTAGAAAAGGTGTACACCATGCCACTATTGAATTTGAAAACAACCAGGAAAAATGTGCGCTTATCAACTGTTGACGTGAAAAACCATGAGATAAGGCATTATCCGTACACTCTAAGACAGACCCATGAAAAAACACGATCCAAATCCCGAAAGAAAGACGATACCTGTCTAAAACCCACACCCACACTCACACCCAAACTCACTCTCAACCCCCTGCTGTTTCCAGTGCGGGTAGCATAGGTGCGTTTTTATCCTGGTAATTTTCCATGCCTTTTAAAATAGTGTCCAGGAGCCGGATGGCCTCCGTAATATGGGGTCCTTTATTTAACATGACGCATTCCGCTTTGATGGAGGTGGCTGCATCGGTGATTTCGGAGCGGGAAGGAATCCCTTTTTTCGCCAGGTTTTCCAACACTTGCGTGGCCCATACTACAGGGACGTGGGCAGCGTTACAAACGGCCAGCATTTCGTTTTGTATGCGAGCGATATTGTCCCAGCCAATTTCAATAGCCAGGTCTCCCCTGGCAATCATCACACCCACTTTCTTTAGCTTCATGGCTTCCAGCAGTATTTCGGTCAAATGGTTGAATCCATGTTGCGTTTCAATCTTTAAAATGATCCCCAGTTTATCAGTTGTATTTAACTTTTCTATCTCTTCAATCAGTTCGGCTACATCCGAAGGACCGTTTACGAAAGACATATTTACCACATCAGCATGCTCGGCTACAAATTTCAGGTCATTTTTATCTTTCTCTGTTAAACCACTGATATGCCATTTGGTTTCAGGCAGATTAATTCCTTTGTCGGCTTTTAATTTGGCTCCCATTTCCCTGGCATAAGTTATCTCCACCACAAACCTGTGCTCGTCAGCATCTACAATTTTTCCTGTAATTTTGCCATCATCAAAGTGTATCTTTTCTCCGATTCGAATATGGTCTACTATTTCGGGCCATGTGCAGGAGACATGGGCTTCCGTCAATTGGCGACCTTCCTCATCATATGTGGCCGGGCGTCCTGGCTGGCGCTCCTTATGGACAATCAACCGGTCGCCAGCCTTTAGCATCAGATTTTGCTCTATACATGGCATTTCACCGACCTCCACAATCTCCTTGCTTCCATTTATGTTGGAGATAAATTTGGTTCCTGTGGCTATGTAAGATGTATCATAGCAGTGGGCCATCGCAAAACCATCACCGGTTTCCTCGATTTTCAATACCCTTAACTTATCCCTGGTATCCTGGAAAAAGATTTTGTCACCAGCACCTAGTTTATCCAACCATTCGGTTGGCACCGGAACCATGTTACCGGCAGACTCCAAAGTTAGTGACGGAACCAGTACAATTTGGGCAGGAGTGATCACTTTTCCCCATTCATCGCGTGCAGGCCTGAATTTTTTAACCTTTGGCCCGGGAATAATCGTGCCTGTCCTGATTTTCGGCCCACCAAGGTCCATAGTAATTTTACACTTCTTTTTCAGCTTTTCCCCAGCCAGATGCACATTGTCGATAATTTTCAGCCAGGTCTCAGGACCATCATGAGCGCAGTTAATCCTGGCACAATTCATTCCCGCTGCCACCATGTTATGAACCAACTGATAATTATAGGCCGATTCCGTAGGTTGCGTTACCATTATTCTAACGCGCCTGTTTTTTGAACGGTAGCCAAACAATGATTTAGTATTTGCGGCCAGTATCTTTTGTCCTTTTTTAATAGAAAACGGTGGTTTTGAATTTTCGTCAACCGGTTCTTCACACATTTTTCGGAGGATCTGTTCCAGCGATATCAAACTGGCCATAATATGCGACTCTGCTTTGGCCAGTCGCGAAAGCCCCATGTTGCCGAGCTTTTTCTGCACATCACGGATATCATATTCCCTGAGATTACGATAATGAATAAGATTCATCGCACTTAATCGTGCATTAGGGTGTATTTCTTCCAACAAATGTGTCTGGTCATTTTCAGCCTGCTTTAACCGCCGTATTATGACCTCTATGGCGTCAATAAGAGAATGGATTTTCTCTTTTTTGAATTTCATTTACCGCATGTGCTTTTGAAAACTTAAAGCCCGAAAATAATCATTTTTTATCCAGTTGAATAGGCCGAAAAACCCAATTCTATGAAAGTTAACAAAAACTTAACACCTGCTCAATCCAATATCCTGCACACCTCCCCTCGACCATGCCCCACTATCCCGAAATTCTAACTTCCCACTACCCCAAAATCCCACTATTCCACTTTCCCACCAATCCATTATTCCACCACCCTAACAATCTATTACTCCACTACCTCAATCTATTATTCCACTACCTCATCATTCCATCCGCCCTCTACCCCACTACCTAAACCTCCAATAAACCATTAAGATGCTCCCTAAACTGCTCCCTGTACTTCAAAGGAACATCCTTTACCTTTACAACCTTCTTCAACAAACCTATATTATTTTTTTCCTTACTATAAACCACATTAAACTCATGAATAGAGAATCTATCCGGAGATGTGGCAACTCTGATAAACGGATCCCCTGCTTTTATCCTGCCAGGTTTCAATACACGAAAGTAAAAACCACTTCTACCACTGGCCAGAAATTTTTTGGCCATTCGATTATCATTGAATTTTAAATTTAACTTTGAACAAGGCTGACGCGGCCTGGTAACCTGCAATTCGGCTGTGCCGGCTTGGAACACGTCACCAAAATAAACCTGATCCTCCGGATAGCCGGAGGTGGTAATATTTTCTCCGAACATACCGTAGGGCAATTCGTTGCTGTTCAGCAATTTTTGCCAGTAATCATAATGTTCTGCGGGATAAGCATACACCGCCTTATCCACACCTCCATGAACGCGTAAATCTGCCTGTTGATCGCCTTCAATACCCAGGCTATGGACTTCCAGGGATCGGTCGACCGGCGTTTTGTAAATCGCTGTGGTAATGATTTTACCATTTTGATTTATTTCCCTGATCTGACCGGTATTTAATGAAACAATTTGCATAATAAAAACAGATGATAAGACAATAATTTGGTACGCTTATTTTAACTGTCATACAGAACTTAGGTTGCAAAATAAAAATGATTCATGCCAAAAACATTTCCAATGTTATTTTCCTTTGCCTGACCAGCAGATTTCGTCAATTAAAGCATTGAATTTTAATTGAATATGCCTAGCTTTACAGGCTACAAAATGAAATACTGGATAAACAAATCGGTTTTGTCACGTTTAACGGTGCTGGTGCTTACGCTCGCCACCTTTATGGGTGCAGTTTCCACCTATATGGTTGGAGCGGAGCAAGTCAACCGGATGGAAGTGACCAATGATGATTCAGGTAAGCAGGATAATACCTCGGCGGAAATAGCCATGGTAACCTTCCAGGCGATTATCAACTTTATCCATATAGACCTTCATTTTGAGTCCTATCTGATTCAGGAATTAACACAGGTAAGTGAAATTATTCATTTCAGGGATTTTGATGAACCTGTTGACAATTCAGAATATTTTAATACCCTCTTCAGGTTTATCATAAGCCCCAATGCTCCGTAGCCGGACTTCCTCTTAATACCGAAAAGTGCAGTTTTATCTGACAAAACTGACAGTTTTCATTCCCAAAAATTAATTAAGCTATAAACCATAAACTTTAATAAAATGCAAAACAAAGGCGCAGTGATTATCCTGACAGTACTGGTCACATTGTTGTGTTTGTACTATCTGTCGTTTACCTTCAAAGCCAACGGTGTGCAGAATGATGCTATCGCGTATGCTACAGATCAAAGCGGAGTACTGGATTTCAATAAGAAAAGGCAATACCTGGATTCCATATGGCACGAGCCGGTCTATAACCTTTTTGGCATTGAATATACCTATGAGGATGTAAAGAAAAATGAGTTGGCCCTGGGACTTGATTTGCAGGGAGGAATGCATGTCACACTTGAGGTGACTCCCGATGAAATTATTAAAAGCCTGGCCGGAAATACCAAAGATCAAACTTTTCTGCAGGCTTTGGAAGAGGCAAAGAAATTGCAGCGTAACAGCCAGGCTGCCTTCTCTGATTTGTTTTATCAGGCTTATTCCGACCTGGGTGGTCAGGACCAGAGGCTGGTAGAGATTTTTTCCAATTCTGCCAACCGGGACCGGATCAGCCTGCAGTCGTCTGTAAGCGATGTCCTGGAATTGATCAGGGAGGAAATCGATGGAGCCATCGACCGGTCATTTAACATATTACGGACAAGGGTTGACCAGTTTGGCACCTCACAACCGAATATCCAGAGAATTCAGGGTACCAATAGAATTCAAATAGAGCTACCGGGTGTGGAAGATGTGGACAGGGTCAGGAAATTATTGCAGGGGGTAGCCAAGCTGGAATTTTGGGAGGTAGCTGATTTTCAGGAATACGCCGCCTCTATTAATGCGATCAGTGAATTGTTGCTGGATGAAAAACTAGCCAAATCCGACACTTTGCCATTGACCGATGATCAGGAAGCAGCTTCTACCGACGATGCTCTTAGTTCTTTGCTGCCTGATGACAGTACTGCAAAGGATACTACACAGGTGGAGGAAGAAAGTCTTGCAGATCAGTTGGAAGGTTCTGATACTACCTCTTCCGCATTGGATTCATTGGCTAACCAGCAGGTTTCGCCATTGCAGGAATTGTTAAGCATTCAGTTTGATAAGGAAGGCCAAGCTTATTTATTCAGCAATTTAAGAGACACGGCCAGGTTAAACCGGATTTTTAACAGGGAGGATGTAAAATCCTTGTTTCCTCCCAGCGTAGTATTCAAATGGCAGGTTAAACCCGATACCCGCCCTGATGATGGCACAGTCTCGGATTTGTTGGAATTACATGCGCTGCGAGTTGGGCGGGGAGGAAAGGCCCCTTTGACCGGTGAGGTAATTACCAATGCCTATCAGGGCAGGGATGAAGTGAACAGGCCGGCGGTTCATATGGTAATGAATGCAAGCGGGGCAAAGAGGTGGCGAAGATTGACGGCTGCTAATATCAATCGAAGAATTGCCATCGTATTGGATAACAAGGTTATTTCCGCGCCCAATGTATCTTCGGAAATACCCAATGGTCAATCAGTGATCTCAGGTAATTTTACCATTGATGAAACAATCGATATGGCTAATTTATTGAAAGCCGGAAAATTACCTGCTCCGACAAGAATCGTTTCGGAAGCCATCATTGGCCCGACTTTGGGACAGGAATCCATCGCGCAGGGTATCACCTCGATTATTGTAGGTCTGGGAATCGTGGTATTGTTTATGATTTTCTACTATGCCAAAGGTGGTTTAGTGGCCAATTCGGCACTGGCATTTAATATATTCTTTATTTTCGGTATTCTGGCTCAGTTCAAAACGGCCCTTACCTTACCCGGCATTGCCGGTATTGTGCTGACCATCGGTATGTCTATTGACGCTAACGTACTGATTTTCGAACGTATCAGGGAAGAGCTAAGAAATGGGGTTACCTTGTTAAAAGCCATTAGCAATGGTTACCAGAAAGCTTTTTGGTCTATTTTTGATGCTAACTTTACAACTTTGTTAACCGCTGTCATTCTGGCCCTGATTGGAGAAGGACCGGTAAAAGGATTTGCGGTAACACTTATCATCGGTATTTTCTGTTCCTTCTTTACCGCAGTATTTGTGACCAGGCTGATTATGATCTGGCTATCCGGAAAAGGTGATCAAAGTAAAATATCCTTTGCTACCCCTTTTTCCAAAGGACTACTTTCAAATGTCAACTGGGAGTTTTTGAGCAAAAGGAAAAAAGCATATTTTGCTTCGGTATCGATTATTCTTATAGGGATTACGGCTTTACTTATAAAAGGTGGGTTAAACCTGGGGGTAGACTTCAAGGGAGGTCGTTCCTATGTAGTAAGCTTTGCCCAGCCTCAGGTGACTTCAGAGGTTGAAACCGCCCTGCAGGATGATTTTGAAAATACTGGTACCGAAGTAAAAACTTTCGGAGCCAGCAACAAGCTGAAAATTACGACCAGTTACCTGGTCGATGATGAAGCCACCGATGCTGACAATAAAGTAAGAGCTGCATTGATCAAAGGTTTGGAAGAATTCAGTGGCCAGCAATTTATTGCAGATGATTCTAAGGTGGATGAGACACATTTTACCATTCTGAGCTCTGAAAAAGTGGGCGCCACCATCGCGGATGACATTAAATCCTCTTCTCAACAGGCGATATTCTTTTCCCTGATTGTAATATTTCTTTATATTCTTATCAGGTTTAGAAAATGGCAATTTGGCTTGGGCGCTATCGTAGCACTGTTTCATGATACACTGATAGTTATTTCTGCCTTTTCCATTGCCAGAGTGCTGGGTATCACCTATGAGGTTGATCAGGTGTTTATTGCAGCGATGCTGACCATTATCGGTTATTCGATCAATGACACGGTGGTTGTCTTTGACCGTATCAGAGAAACCCTCGGTTTAAGGGGGACTGCCAATCTGGAAAAAACATTTAACTTATCCATAAATAACACCATTAGCAGAACCTTAATAACTTCGGCAACCACTTTGTTTGTGGTTTTGGTATTGTTCCTGTTTGGTGGAGCAGTATTGAAAGGTTTTTCATTTGCCTTGTTGGTAGGTATTCTTGTGGGTACCTATTCATCAATCTTTGTAGCTACTCCTGTAGTAATTGATTTGACGAAAAAATTATTGGCCAAGGAAAAAGAACCGGTCAAGCAAAAAGCAGAACCAGTAAAACAAAAGGTCTAACTCCTGGTTAAAATGAAACTAAAAGGGAAGGTCGCATGGCGGCCTTCCTTTTTTTAGTAGTATCCGGATTAAGCAGTTGCTCAAACCTCAGAAAGTAATAAATAGTTTGAGAACTTCTGCTATTCAAGTATTTATAAATCAATGATATCCCCAAAAAACAGGGCATTCAGAAACATTTTATTGGTACCATACCAATATGCCCTGAAGTTAAGGTTGTCGGTGAAAGAAATAATTTTGCCTTTTCCGAAAGCGCTGATGTTTACTGCTGCGGTATTTTTTAGTTTCGCCAGATTTTCATTTGAGATATATCCGCTTAACAATGGGTTTTGCGTAAACATCACTGGATTGACATAGGGGTTTTTTTCTCTTTCCATGAACAAGGTCCCTTTTTTAAATACCGGCATAATCTCCCGGTTATAGCCATATGCCAGGGGATGGGTCAGGTCCAACCGGGTGGCGAATATTGCCCCTCCGATTACCTGGGCGCCTTTGTACCGTGGCAGGTCGACATAGGCTCTTTGACGAAGCGTATCGGTTTTTTTGCTTGTTTTAAATTTTACTTTGGTTAGCCCCTGTTCCGATAGCCATTTACTGGCATTTCGCATAGCGATAATGTTTCCTCCGTTTTGGGCCCAACGCCTGATTTTATCACGTGCTCTTGAACCGAGTCCTGCATAATTTCCTTCGACAAGAACTATGGTATTATAACGTTCGAGTCTGGTGTCGGCCACCTTGTGTATTGGCAGCAGACTTAGTTCCATATCAAATCGTTCATCGAGCAGGTGCCATACCTCCCCGGCATCGTAACCCGCTATTCCTTCGCCAACGATCAAAGCAAGTTTCGGTTGCACCACATTTTTCATCTTATTACTGCCCAGGTAATTGCCGTTGACGGATGCCCCTGAATTAAAATGAAATATCTCTTCCACTCCACCCTTTGCCTTGATTTCATCCATGATTCTATGGATTTGAGCAGGTGATAATGGTTGGTTATGTAATGGAATGATAATAGTACCATAATTATATGCTTTGCCGTTAACGTGCGTAAATGGCTCTGTAACCACCTTGGCCCTGATTCCGGCTTTTAACAATTTAAAAAGCACTCGAGGGGCAAAGTATTCGTTCCAGTTAAGGCCATAGGCATAAGTGGGCTTATCGGCGGGAAATTTTGTAGTTGTTAAAGAAAAGTCCTGCACTTCCTCAGCTACCGAATTATTATCGAATGTCCTGGCGGTTAATTCCGCATAGGGAATGTTAAATGCCATTGGCAGCGTCCAGGCAGAAACATCGTAAAAAAGGCTGTCCCGGAAAGAAGTTCTTGTTTCGAACAATGCTTTTATGAGCAGGTATTGCTGTTGATTAAGCGGTACAATGTAGCTATTGTCCGGCTCAAAAGTTTCACCTTCGAAATCAACAGGTTGACCTAATTTGTGCACTCGAATCTGGTGCCTTTGCAGGATTTCTGCCATGGCGTTTAACCTTGAGCGATCAGGCACCGCGCCGAACACAATCCCCTTTACCGCATTTTTGGCTGCTTGTGACTTGGCATTATTGAAGAATTCTGATTGGTGGGTCAGCAGCTCTTTACGAAGTTGCTGTGAAGCTTCCAATGTGGAAAGGGTAGCGGTGAATTGATTTCTGATGGTAAACGGGAATTTCAAGGTTCCATTGACACTTTCTTGTGCATGCCCCCTGGAGCTTGCCTGTTCAAACAAAATGCCTACACCTCCGTTGATATCCGGATAAGTTGAACCCTTTCCATAATAAAAGTCATCAAAGCCTTCTTTTGCATAGTAAAGCGAACCAATCTTATCCAGGCCCTTTTCATGATATCCGGCAATTTGATTAGTCAGTTTAAAGGTATTTTGAGGCGTTAAAGGATGATTGCGGGAAGGGACGCCTGGCTGAAAAAAAAAGGTGGCATTGGTGCCCATTTCATGGTGATCGGTTAGAATATTTGGCTTCCACCGGTGAAATTGCTCAATTCTCCCCCTTGTTTCCGGGTGTTGCAACAATATCCAGTCACGGTTCAGATCAAACCAGTAGTGATTCGTCCTCCCCCTTGGCCAGGGTTCGTTTTGTTCATGATTGTTAGGGTCGGCAATGACGTTTTTACTTTTACGACTGTTCACCCATGACGAGAATCGCATATTACCATCAGGGTTTATCATGGGGTCCACAAGAATAATGGTGTTTTTAAGCATCGATTCGATGTCAGGACCTGTAGCTGCAGCCAGGTGATATACGGTCAGTAATGAAGAATTAGTGCCGCTCGACTCATTGCCATGAACACTGTAACCAAGCCATACTACAACAGGCATGTCGGCAATATTGGGGTTATTTTGCGATGACGGATCTGACAGGCCAACATGCTGTTGCCTGATAGATTCGATATCGGCATGGTTTTCGGGAGCCGTGATGGTAAGTAACATCAAAGGCCTGTTTTCGTAAGTTCTGGCATAAATTTCAAGGCTTACCCGGTCAGATACTCCCGCTATTATCTCCATGTACCTGAACAGTTGATCATGGTTGACATGCCATTCACCTACCTCGTAGCCTAATACTTGCCGTGGAGTAGGGATGGATTGATCGTAGCTGGTATTGGAAGATAAATAGTAAGAGAGGTCTACTTGCGATTGTGCATTGCTTAACAAACAGAAAGTGATTAATAAGCTAAAGGTTAAATGTTTAATCATAAGTGGTTGCTTTTTTGTTGATAAAAATACTACTATTTTATGATTTTTTTTGTGCAGAACAGGAGGAAAGCCTGATTTTAGATACAAAACGGATATTTCTGTTTGCGTAAAATTTGCTTAATTGTATCGGGCTAATACCATTGGTAAATTGACAGGAAATGGTGATATTGAAACAAATCATGAAGGAATGATTTTAAATTATTCACTTTGAACACTCGGTAGATTCGTCCCCTATGAAACAGATGGAGTATGGGCTGCAAAGCGCAATTGAATGATATATAAATTGAAAGCGCTGGTTTGCTTGCCAACAATTCACGAAAAAAACGTGATAGAAAGAAACGCGCTGTTAATTTAACAATAAGATAATTTAAGAAACCGCGCGAATTAAATCCAGGTTTCTAATTTCGCAATGAAGTAAACCTGGAATTATCACTTACTAAACTTAAAATCAACTAAATCATTTGACACATGAAAAAAAGTCTACTATTTTTTTCAATGGGTATGCTGCTGCTTTTATTGGGAAGTGAGGTAGTATATGCGCAGGGGACAGTCACCGGAACTGTTCTGGATGCCGAAAATCAAGAGGCATTAATTGGGGCTACGGTAGTGCTTAAGGGCACAACAAAAGGCGCTACAACTGACATCAACGGTAGTTTTACTTTATCCGGATTGGCAGCCGGAGATCAGGTAGTAGTAATTTCCTATGTAGGATATGAAAATCAGGAATTGTTTGTTAAGGTAATCGACGGACAAACGATTGATGTGGGCACTGTCGCCCTTGGGGCCAGTGCCGTAGGGCTGAAGGAGGTAGAAATAATTGCCTCTGTGGCTATAGACAGGAAAACACCCGTAGCAGTTTCTACCATCAAAGGTTCTGAGATCGAAGCTAAGATCGGTAACCAGGAATTTCCTGAGATTTTAAGATCCACACCTTCCATTTATGTTACCAAGCAAGGTGGAGGATTTGGCGATTCCCGGATCAATGTGCGCGGATTCGATCAAAGAAATACCGCCGTATTAATCAATGGGGTGCCAGTCAATGATATGGAAAACGGTTGGGTTTTCTGGTCAAACTGGGCTGGTTTAAGTGATGTAACCAGCAATATTCAGGTGCAAAGGGGGCTGAGTGCTTCTAAACTGGCTATTAATTCTGTGGGTGGTACCATTAACATTATTACCAATGCCGCTGAAATGAAAAGAGGAAACAGATTGGGTTATTCAATTGGAAATGATGGCTACCACAAATTTTCATTTTCCACCTCTACCGGTTTGACCGAGAACGGTTGGGCAATAAGCCTGCAAGGTACTCATACAAGGGGAGATGGATACATTGATGGTACACAGTTCAGGGCATATTCTTATTTTGCCTCTATAGCCAAAGTATTTAATGAAAAGCATTCACTTCATTTTACTGCGATTGGAGCGCCACAGTGGCACAATCAGAGAAGGATAGGCAGATTTGATGAGGTTACTTTGGAGACCTTCCAGGAAAGAGGATTAAAATATAATCACCTGTGGGGAGAATTGGATGGAGAGGTATTTAACTGGAGAAGAAACTTTTATCATAAACCCAAAATATTCTTTAATCATTACTGGACTATTTCAGATAGAACGGAATTAGCTACTACGGCATACATATCCTTTGGCAGAGGTGGTGGAACAGGTCCGAGAGGTAGGCTGAACAGTAGATTTGACACGGATGAGGTTTTTAGGGATGAGAACGGACAGGTAAGATTTGAAGATATCAGACGGTGGAACATGGGCGAAGACGTGCCTGATTTCGGGGATCCTAAAGTGACCTGGGGAGCGCTAAATCCTGATTTAGATAATAGTGAGGGCTTTTTTGCTGATAAGTTTGTGAATACAAGCAATGAAGGGTTAGTAAGAAGGGCCTCTATCAACTCGCACAACTGGGTAGGCGTACTGTCCAACCTGACCCATGAGCTGAGCGATCGATTCACGCTGATTGCCGGAATAGATGCCCGGCATTACAGGGGTATTCATTACCAAAGAATAGATAACCTGCTGGGTGCAGATGCTTTTTTTACCGATGATAATATTAATCTTGCCGGACGGTTTGTAACCGGGGAAAGGGAGTCAAGCGCTATTGCCAATCTGAGAAATGATGCCCCGATAAACTATAATAACGATGGCATTGTGCAATGGCTGGGGTTATTCGGGCAATTAGAATATACGCAAGGACCCCTTTCAGCCTTTGTATCGACGTCACTTTCCAATCAGGGATTCAAAAGGATCGACTACTTCAATTACCTGGATGGGGATGACACCGAAGCAGACGGAGATCCTAAACAGGAAACGGATTTCGAAAATTTCCTGGGTGGCAATGTAAAGGGGGGTGCTAATTATAACATTAATGAACGCCATAATGTTTTTGCCAATGTAGGTTTTTACAGCAGACAACCTATTTTTGACAATGTATTTATTAACTTTTTAAATACTGTAAATCCGGATGTCGAAAATGAAAGGGTATTTGGAGCTGAACTAGGCTATGGCTACCGGTCCAGCATATTCAGCGCCAATCTGAATTTATATAGAACATCATGGACCAACCGTTTTTTAAATAGGTCAGTTGATGTCAATGGTGTCGAAGGAACAGCGAATCTGGCAGGTATTGACCAGATTCACACTGGAATAGAAGTAGACATGACTTTCAGACCGATAAGTAACCTTACAATCGATGGCATGTTTTCTATAGGGGATTGGACCTACGGAGGTAATATAAATACCAGCATATTCGATGATAACCAAGTTAATCAGGGAAATTTCACTTACTTTCTGGACGGTGTAAAAGTCGGAGATGCGGCCCAAACCACTGCCAGAATCGGTGTAACTTATGAACTATTAAAAGATTTGAGGTTGTATGGAAGCTGGTATTTCGCAGATGACCTCTATGCGGAATATGATGTGGCCAATGATGACCTTTTCCTGACGCCTGGCAATCAGGCTGTGAAACTTCCTTCTTACAATCTGGTGGATGCCGGTATTTATTATGATTTCCGGGTCGGTAAGTTGGATTTCACCTGGGGTTTAAATATTAACAATGTTTTGGACGAAGAGTATATCGCTGAGCTGGACTCTAATATCACCGGAGAAGGCCGGTTTAATGAGAACAGGGGATTTTATGGATTTGGTACAACCTGGAATTCTACCCTTGGCGTACGTTTCTAGCAGTTGCTTTGGCGATATCATTGCTCTATGATGTTTTCAAATAACCGCTTCCGCAGGAAAAACAACAACTAACGCAAGCGTATCGTGGGTGTTGCACAACTTAAGAATAAGCCTGCATTTTTATTTAAAGGCAAAAACCTCTGTGCCTCTTTGTGTCTTGGTGCCTCCGTGGTGAAAAATGGTTAACCACGGAGGCACCAAGACACAAAGAGACACCAAGAATTTTGTATAAAACGTTGTGCAACACCCACGATACGCTTGTGCCTTGGGGTTGGGTGAGACCTGCGCCATGCCAAAGCTTACGCCGGGTTTAAACATATAAATTATTGATTATTATCAACTTAAAGAGATCATATGGAGGGATCCGCTCATTGATCCTTTTTTTGTGGCAGTTTATCTTAGGTTTTCAGGAAATAACCTGCTCATGCACCTCGTGGCTGGCAGGCGTGAGAGGAAGACTAAAGCTGAAGACACTTCCCACACCTACTTCGCTGGT
Source organism: Cytophagales bacterium (assembly GCA_022360015.1). GTDB lineage: Bacteria > Bacteroidota > Bacteroidia > Cytophagales > Cyclobacteriaceae > Agaribacillus. The sequence continues at coordinate 52,510 of JAKSDQ010000158.1, read as the reverse complement.
AGCCCAGATCGAGCCGTGATTTTTTTCTACAAAGTCCTTGCAAAGTACTAATCCCAGCCCGGTACCCTTTTCATTGGCAGTGCCGGTGGTGGAGTAGGTCTCCAGTTCGAATAGCTTCGATAATATCCTTTCATCGATGCCTATGCCGTTGTCATGCACAGAGAAAACACCTTTCGCCCCTTCCCGGTGGGCGGTAAGTCTGATCTCGTCACCTTCTGAAGTAAACTTGATGGCATTAACAACCAGGTTCCTGATGACCAGGTTGATCATGTTGGCATCTGCAAAAGCTTCAAAATTATCATATATTTCTACAATAAGTTTCACATCCTTTTTCTCCGCAACCGGCTTTAACAGTGCTACGTTATCATCAGCGATTTTTTTCAGATTCACGGGCTGAGGCTTACTTTCAATCTTGTACATTTGATTCCTGGCCCAGGTCAACAGGTTTTCAAGAAAATCTGTGGTCATGTCCACTTTTATAGTAAGATCTTCTACCAGCTTTTTCATCTCCTCCCGGGTTAATGCACCTAGGCTAAGTAGATGCAGAAAGCCTTGAATTGATTTTAGTGGACTGCGGAAATCATGTGATACAATCGTAAACAAGTTGTTTTTGATGTGATTTAACTCTTCCAGGTTGTTTTTCTGAATACTAATGGATTGATTTTGATTGACAATCTCCTGATTTAATCTTGCCAATTCGGTGTTTTTCAATTCAATTTCTTTATGCTTCTGGGTTAACAGGTTGTTAATCTTTTGTTTACGGCGATTGTTTTTATACAAAATAGAAACAATGATAGCCAGAAAGGTCAAAACCACGACCAATACATTCTGCTGCATCGATTGTCTCTGAATTTGTTCTTCCTGGATGATACGATCTTTGTTCAGTGATTCAATTTGCATTTGTTGTTTCTCGATCTCGTAATTCTCTCTGAGGTTTTTGAGATCGGCGTTTTTTTGAACCTGCGTTAAACTATCTTTCAGGTGTTGGGAAATTTCAAAAAATTGAAGGGCTTTTTCGTGATTTCGCATTTGTTTGTAAGCCTTGTAGCTTATTTCTGTGGTTTCCTGTACGATGTCAATTTTACCAATTTCCTTGGCAATGTCATAGGCATTTTTAGCATAGACGATACTCGTAGGCGGATTACCCATTTTCAGATAGGTTTCGGCCAATATGCTGTACGTACTGGCTTCTCTGGCAACACTATTTAATTCCTGTGTTAATTGAAGACCTCTAAATGCTACTTTTTTGGCTTCTTCAAAATGCCCCTGTTTGTTGTAAGTGATGCCAATATTTAGCAGGCTTGAAATCATCCCTTCTTTATTTCCCAACGCTTCCTTTATATGCAGAGATTTATTAAAATATTCAAGAGAAGCTTTATAATTGCCTTTTCTCCGGTAAACAACACCCAGGTTATTGTAGCCATAAGCGAGGCCAATGCTGTCATTTAGCAATTTGTTTATTTCAAGTGACTTTTTATAATATTCCAGGGCCCTGTCAGTTTCACCTTTTTCTTTGTACAACAGCCCCAGATTATTGTATATAGATGCTATACCATCTTTATTTTCTAATTCTTCGTATATTTTTAATGACTCGAGGTAGTGTTTTAGCGCATTCACAAAATTACTTTGCTCATAGTAAAGGACGCCGATGATATTATGCGCTTTGGAAATGTTTATTTTATTGCCCAGGTTTTTCTCCCTTGCCAGGGCCCTGGTTATATAAGCTAGCGCCTGACGGTAGTCTGCCCTCCGTACCAACAGTCTTGCTATCTCCCTTTCAGCGTGGGCCAGGGATACCTCATTCTGTAGTCTTAGGGCAATTTTTTCTGATCGGTACCCAATGGCCAGGGCGGTATCAGGATTATTTCTGTAATAATAATCAATGCATTTCAACAGTACCTGTAACCGCATTGTATCATTTGTAGCCAGATGCAAATCCTGTTGTAATTGATCTATATTGGTTTCCTGAGCCTGAATATCAGGTGTAAAAGCCAACAACAATAAAATGTAAACAATTTTTTTCATCCTTAACCAAAACTTGGGATGCCTATGCTTATAGCAACAACATAAATCGATCAAAATTTAAAATCACTACTATATACAAATATTCAATGCTTGGTAACCTGAAGGATAATAGTCCTTCTTAGCCATGTATTGTTTTTATTGATTTTTGATGGGAGAAAGAAAAGGAAAAATAGTAATATTCCCAGATCTTTCCATATAGGACACACTAGTGGCTTCCTGAAAGGTGCATAAAATCTTAATCAAACAGGCTTGGTGTAGCGCTTGGAGGAACTTTGTTAAGATGCTGGTAGGCCAGTGCTGTAGCTTCTCTTCCCCTGGAAGTACGTTTTATATACCCTTCCTGGATCAGGAAAGGTTCGTAAACCTCTTCTATGGTTTCTGCTTCTTCCCCGCAGGCGGTGGCGATTGTACCCAATCCGACCGGTCCCCCTTTGAATTTGTCAATAATGGTGGATAGAATTCTGTTATCCATATCGTCAAGTCCATGCTGATCCACATCGAGGGCCTTCAACGCGAGTTCTGCAATACTTTTTGTGATGGTACCGTCGCCTTTAACCTGGGCGAAGTCCCTGGTTCGTCGCAGTAAATTATTGGCAATTCTTGGTGTTCCGCGGCTTCGTCTCGCTATTTCATAGGCAGCATCTTTCTCTATCGGTGTGTTTAATATTTGTGAGGACCGATCGACAATTCCGGAAAGAATTTCGGCGTTGTAATACTCCAGCCTGGCGTTAATACCAAACCTTGCCCTCAGGGGGGAAGTGAGTAGCCCTGCTCTGGTGGTGGCCCCGATCAGAGTAAATGGATTGAGGGTAATTTGCACCGATCTTGCATTGGGCCCTGTATCCAGCATGATATCGATTTTGTAGTCTTCCATGGCCGAGTAAAGGTACTCCTCAACGATGGGATTAAGCCGGTGAATTTCATCGATGAATAGTACGTCATGGCTTTCCAGGTTGGTAAGTAACCCGGCAAGATCACTGGGCTTATCCAGAATAGGGCCCGAAGAGATTTTTATATGGGTGCGTAACTCATTGGCAATGATATACGACAAGGTTGTCTTACCCAGTCCGGGAGGCCCGTGTAACAACACGTGATCAAGTGCCTCACGCCTTTGTTTTGCGGCCTGGACAAAAACTTTAATGTTTTCCACTACTTTTTGCTGACCGGTAAAATCCCCAAAATTCAAAGGGCGTAACGCCCTTTCTATTTCCTTGTCAGCCTGGGTCATTTGACTGCTATCTCCGCTTAGATAATCTTCTCGCATATGCTGTATATCTGATGGCCATCCTCACGGTATTAACCACACTTTCCACTAATTTAGTTATATGCCATATAATTTCATAAATAAGCCTTAAATTGCTATAAATTAGCTTGACATGAAAAATGTTTTTAATATAAAACGACTTTTTCCTTTGCTGGTAGTCCTTCTATTGCTAATAGTGTGGCAATACCGTAAAAAGGGCCACCTGCCTGCAAATTTTCATATCACAGGAACTACCATGGGAAACATCGTCTATCATGTTAAATACATTGATAAAAAAAACGGGCGTAATTACAAAAAGGAGATTGACTCACTATTAATCGCTTTCAATCAATCCTTATCTACATACATTCCTGATTCGGAAATCTCAAAATTCAATAATACCACTTTACTAAAATATGAAAGCAGGTTTTTTTTACCGGTGCTTCATGAAAGTAAAAAAATTTATGAAGTCACTGCGGGGGCATTTGATCCTACCGTAATGCCCTTGGTAAATGCCTGGGGTTTTGGTCCTGACAAAATTGAAAGACCTGATTCCAGTACCATTGACGAGCTAAAAAGGTTGGTGGGCTTTGATCACATATTCTTTGACAGCGTAGCGATTTGTAAATTGAAAGAAGGTGTAAAGCTGGATTTTAGCGCCATCGCCAAAGGTTATGCGGTAGACCTCGTCCTTGACTTTCTCGATACCAGGGAAATAGATAACATTTTTGTTGAAATCGGGGGTGAAGTGGCGGCCAAAGGAACAAACACTGCAGAAGGCAAGCCATGGAGTGTGGGCGTGGAAGATCCTACAAAGTCAGTGGAAAACAGGGCGCTTTTTACTGCTTTTTCAATAAATAACAAGGCGGTGGCTACTTCGGGAAATTACAGGAATTTTTATGTGCTGGATGGGAAAAAAATTAGCCATACAATAAGTCCTTACACCGGCTATCCGGTGGTGCATTCTTTGTTAAGCGCATCGGTTTTTGCAGATAAATGTATCGAAGCGGATGCCTATGCCACTGCTTTTATGGTGTTGGGACTTGAAAAATCTGTTGAAATAGTAGAAAAAATGGCAGGACTGGAGGCTTTTCTTATCTTTAGCGACCCACAGGGCCAGCTAAAAACATACATGTCCGATAATTTGAAGGCTGAGATATTGAGATGATCTCAAGTTTTTCACGCACCGATATTTTTAAACACATTGTTTTTAAATTATCAATTCATGCTTTTATTTGCAGCAATATTGCAGAAAGAAATAATCCGTCATATGAGTAAAAAAAAGGAATGGTTTGGAGAGTGGTTTGACTCTCCCTATTACCATATTCTTTATAAAAACAGAGACAATACAGAAGCACACACATTTATCGACAATCTTTGTATTTATCTTGGTTTTTCACCACAAGACAAAATTTTAGATCTTGCTTGTGGTAAGGGCAGGCATGCTATCTATCTGAATCACAAGGGCTTTGACGTTACAGGGATAGATTTATCTGCTGAGAATATCAAATACGCAAGCCAGTTTAGTAATTCGAAGCTGGGCTTTTACATCCACGATATGCGGGAAGTATTTGCCTACGACCAATTTGACTACGTCCTCAATATGTTTACCAGTTTTGGGTATTTTGACTCGACAGATGAACACAAGTCAGCGATTGCGGCGGCCGCAAAAGCCCTTAAAACAGGTGGGAAACTAATTGTAGATTTTCTGAATACATACAAAGTAGTAAACAATCTGGTGCCGGCAGAGGTAAAGGAAGTCGATGGTATTCTGTTTAACATTACGAAAGAAATCAGCAATAATGGGTACATCATCAAAAAAATCAGTTTCGAACATCAGGGACAACTTTATCACTATCAGGAAAAAGTGAAGGCCATAAGGCGGATAGAATTTCTGGAGTTTTTCGAACAGGCCGGACTCTCCTGCAAACAATTATTCGGAAGTTACGATTTAGATTCCTATGAAAAGGAAATGTCTGACCGGATGATATTCATCGTTGAAAAATAAAGTAATATGTTGATCGATATTATAGTCTTATTTTTTTCAGTGTTCCTGACCGGGATGATTTTCCTTTCAAAACCTTTAAAGAAACTCGTTAACTTAAGGCTATTCTTGATTTTTGGGGGCTCCTATCTTTTTTCTCTCACAATAATTCATCTTCTCCCGGAAGTTTTTCATCAGCATGGTGACGGGGTTCCTCCTGGTTACTTTGTGTTGATCGGTTTTTTTATTCAGGTTGCCCTCGAGCACTTTTCCAGGGGTATTGAACATGGGCATGTCCATGTCCATCATGAATCTTCGCACCTTTTGTCAAGGCCGGTGATTTTACTGGTTTCCCTTTCTATCCACGCTTTTTTGGAGGGAACTTTGCTGGTACATCCTACTATTATGGATCATGAACATAATGCCAAGGCCCTGCTGATAGGGATCGTTTTACATAAAATTCCGGCTGCCATTGCTTTGTGTTCAGTATTGATGCCTGTGATCGAAAGCCGTGGAAAAATAGTTTTCTATATTACTGTTTTTGCGATAGCTTCTCCTATTGGCCTGTTGTTAAGTGATTATTTGATCGCAGTGGATGTGTTGTCGAATGACCTGTTTTTGATATTATTTGCCCTGGTCAGTGGAAATTTTCTACACATTTCCACAACCATCTTTTTTGAAACCAGTCCCGAACATAAGCTAAGTGCACAAAAGCTAATCATCAGCATGCTGGGTGCTTCGATAGCTGTGGTAGCCGAATTTTTACTGTGATTTTTTTTGTGTAAAGATGATCGGCCCTGTTGGCAGAATTGCCCGGTTTAGTGGTTTTTTGTCCGTTTTTGAGGCATTATGTGTTCATATTTATACAACAAAAGTGCCTAAAAAAATACACTAATGGCCGGAACTGTTTTCGACTCGCTAAAATGATTCCTATTGAGCCGAAAACGGATTGACCAAGCTTTTATGAAAAGTTGGCACGCATATTGTCATCTTAATTTGCAGAAACTAAAACACCGGGAATGCCAGACAGGTAGGGAGAGTGAAAAGGTGATTGTAGTAATTGTAAAGAGCTCCCGGGATAGATTAAAACTAAAGAAGGAAGTCCGAGGTTGTAAAGCGTCTCGGAATAAAACTTCCGGATAAATCATAGATTTACCAAAAGCTACTTTGGCGGTTTGGATAAAACTAAAAAAGAGCGAAAGGTATCCGGCCCGGAGAGCAAACGCTCTCCTTTTTTTGTTTAAACAAAAAAACTTTTAAGGCAATGGAAACCTTTTAAGGGTCGAGAGGGTCTTTACACTGAATTGATTGAGAGATTTTTATAAAAAAAATTACATTTCCATAACAATTTAATAATAACTACGGTAATAAATACCAAAAATCATATTTTTGCGTGATTGTAAATAAATAGGTCATGATCAATATATTAAATAAAAAAGCAGCTAAAAAATATAGGAAAGGGGAGATCAATACGTTTGACGGATCTTACATTAATAAATTTGATCTTGCATTAAAGAATTTTGAGATCTTTGTAAAAGAAGAAACCGGCAGAAGTTTCAAGAAAAAATAATGCATTATTATCCTATTGCTTTGATAATCTCTTTTGAGGTTTAAAATAAATTCATAATTCCGGATTTTCTGAATCTGGTTAAATCAAATGGAGGCATCCCCTTATTGTGGTAATGTTTTTTGTGGCAGCTTCTAAACAATTTCCAAATGGACTCGGCCATAGGCCCACTGCCAGTCATTCTCCTTCCCCATCGACTGTCATTTACCTGCCCACCATGAACTTCCGCAATTTGGTTCCATACTTTGTTAAACCGATCCGGAAAATTCTTTTCAAGCCAATCCTTAAACAGGTATTGAATGGATCCATTGAGCCTCACAATCGTCATACCGGCATCAAAGGCACCTGCTTCAGCCGCTTTTTTCATGATATGTGGTATTTCATGATTGTTTAGACCCGGAATAATTGGTGCTACCATTACACCCACCGGTATTTTTGCTGCGGATAGCTTTTCTATGATCTTAAGCCTTTTATATATATTGGCGGTACGGGGCTCCAGTTTTAGCCGTAACTTTTCGTTCAGGGTAGTAATGGAAACACTGACCTTCACCAGATTGCTTTCGCTCAATGCCTTTAGAAAATCTAAATCCCTTAATATCAGACTGTTTTTGGTGATCATACCAACGGGATTTTGGTATTTTATCAAAACCTTAAGCAGTTGCCGGGTTATTTTCAGTTTTCTTTCAATGGGCTGGTAACAATCCGTGTTGCCCGATAACATAATGGGTGCGGGTTTCCATGATTTCTTCAAAAACTCCTTTTCCAATAGCCTGGGCGCTTCGGGTTTGACGATGATTTTACTTTCAAAATCCATTCCCGCGCTGAATCCCCAGTATTCATGCGAATTTCTGGCATAACAATATATGCACCCATGCTCGCATCCCTGATATGGATTCATAGAAAAACCAAAGTATAAATCAGGGCTATCAACCTTGTTGATTATTTTTTTGGGGTACTCGTAGTAAATTTTGGTTGACTTGTTCAGTGTATCTATCTCATCGATGCCTTCCGGGTGCTCATGAACATATTCATGGATCAAAAATTTATTTCTGGCATTGAATTGCGCACCCCGGCCTTTTATATAATCGCCTTCCATACTTACTAAATTAATTAGTAAGTATGGAAATACTAATATAATTAGTTTTTAATTTACTCTTTTGATTGCGCCACCACTGTTGGCACGGGCATAAGTCTTATCGGGATTACCCTTATACCTGATCGATCCGGCACTGTTGGCCCTGGCATCAATTCGCTTGCTGGCCTGTACTTTGGCCTTGCCTGCGCTGCTCACCGAGACCGAAACCTCCTCGCATTTAAGGTCATAGGCATCAAGGTGGCCTGCACTAGATATATCGACATCCTGATAACGGGCGGTACCAACGATGGTAAGTTTTCCTGAACTGGATACTTCGATTTCCAGTTCATCAACTTCAATGTCCAACTCTCCATTGCCTGCACTGCTCACATCGATTTCCAGTTCATCACTTTGAATCGGGCCTTTTGAGTAAACCTGGGCTGCGGAACTAATTGAAATGCCATTAATATCCTTGTAAGTCAGATGGACTACTACATTGATGTTCTTCCTCCTGTTCCGGTCAAGCCTGATTTTCAACGTTCTGCCGCCAACTTCGGTTAAAACATCCCTGGTATCGATTCCCTCTGTCTCAATGACACAACTTTCTTTGGCCCCCTTTTCAACATGTACCTTGATCGCCTGTCCTACACTGATTTTGCTGAAAGGCGACAACTCTCTGGTTTCTTTGCTCTGGGCCCAGGATACCACGGTAATAAGGCAAATTATTAAGCTAAATGGAAGTTTTTTCATGGTAATCATTGTTAGTTTTTATCTCAATGATGCCGTTTTTTGAAAAAAGTTGCATCTATCGCAACAAGAAAAATAATTGGCTGTAAAGAACTTGCATTTTTTATAATTTCATGAAGTTATTTCCTAATTTTAGGCACTTAATTTTAACTGTTTACTCTTAATTAAAATCATTGATATGGCACTAAATATTGGCGATACAGCCCCCTCATTTACCCTATTCGACACAGATAAAAACCAGGTTAAATTGGAAGACTATCATGGTAAAAATCTTGTTGTTCTATTTTTTCCCGCAGCCTTTACCAGCGTATGTACCACTGAGTTGTGCAGTATAAGAGACAACATCGGTGACTACAATTCATTAAATGCCGAAGTGGTGGCTATTTCTATAGATACACCTTTTACCTTAGGTAAATTCAAAGAAGAACAGAATTTGAATTTTCCCTTGCTCTCTGATTTCAACAAAGAAGTATCCAAAGCCTATGGGGCACAATATGATGAATTTGTGCTCGGCATGAAAGGAGTAGCCAAAAGATCTGCCTTTGTCATTGACTCGCAGGGAAAGATCAAATATGCGGAAGTATTGGAAGATGCTACAAAGTTACCCGATTTCGAAGCCGTGAAGGCGACAATTTCCTGATTGAACAGTCAGGTAAAATCAATGACTCCTGACCGGTAAATTTCATATGGAAATTGTCAATATTTTCGGTGGTATTCTGGTTTTATCAGCGATTTTTGCTTATCTGAACCAGCGTTATTTTAAATTGCCTACCACTATTAGCCTGATGATTGCAGGCTTGCTTTTGTCATTTTTGGTTCAGGCTTTAGGTGCTTTTTCACCCGCCTTTCAGGAAAGTGTAACACTTATGCTGGCGAGGCTGGATTTTACCGAATTTCTGTTGGAATTCCTGCTCAGCTTTTTGCTGTTTGCCGGGGCTATGCACACGGATCTTGATCATTTGAAGACGTTTAAATGGCCTATTCTGAGCTTTGCCACCATCGGGGTATTAATGTCGACATTTCTGATCGGCACCTTATTGTATTATTTAATGATGTTGATAGGTACCCCGGTTCAATACATTTATTGCCTGTTGTTTGGCGCTTTAATTTCCCCAACTGATCCGATTGCAGTTCTGGGCATTTTGAAAAAGGCGAAGGCACCTGAATCTTTGGAGATTAAGATTACAGGGGAATCACTGTTTAATGATGGTGTTGGGGTAGTGATCTTTCTGACAGTATTTAAAATTGCAAAAAGCGGGCTGGAGAACATACATTTTTCGGAAGTAGCCCACCTGTTGGCTACTGAGATTTTGGGTGGGGTCGGCCTGGGCTTCCTGATCGGTTATGCAGGCTACAAAATGATGAAAACCCTCGATCATTACCAGACCGAGGTTTTGATAACACTTGCTATTGTTATGGGAGGATACAGCCTGGCTACTTACCTGCATTTTTCAGGCCCACTCGCCATGGTGGTAGCTGGTTTGTTTATTGGTAATCAGGGTGTTGAAAGGGCGATGTCCCAACTGACACGCGATTATGTGCAAAAGTTCTGGGAAATGATCGATGAGATCCTGAATGCGGTATTGTTCGTTTTGATAGGGTTGGAGCTGATCCTGATCCCATTTGATATCAGTTATGTTATCATTGGTTTAATTGTTACCGCGATCGTTTTAATGGTTCGATATTTTTCACTGGCCTTTCCATCTTATTTATTGAATTTCAGAAAAACATTTGCCCCCAATGCCTTGTTGATTATGACCTGGGGAGGCTTACGGGGAGGCATCTCTATTGCTTTGGCTTTGTCTCTGCAAGCTGAGATGGAAAAAGACTTTATTGTGGCCATTACCTATACAGTCGTCCTATTCTCCCTGATAATCCAGGGACTTACCATAGAAAAAATGGTAAAAAGACTAAACGCAGATTAAATGAGTTATCTCATACGTTTTCCCGGCAGAAAAATATGTAATCGATCCTGGGTGGCTCGACATCGAGCGATCTAAGTAAGTGAACAATCTGAGCCCGGTGATGTGTGCTGTGATTGATAACATGGATTACAATATCTGTCAGGCCGGTTTCATACGATTGACCCTTGGTGTTTTGATAGGCAATAACCTCTTCAAATGAGGTCAGATTATATTCCTGAAGAAATTTTATCCAGTCTTCGGAGCTTTTGTGGGTCAGTTCAATGAGATCCAGCAATTTTTTGGTCTCCCATAAAACCAGATTTCGGGAGGAAATATTATTAATCCTGTTCAACCAAACATTCTGGGCAATTATAAGATGGTTGTATAGGGTAAGGATCTGTTCTTCATTGACTTTGTTTTTTTGTAAGCATAATAAAAGTTTTTGATTTGCCCAATCGTTGTATTTGAACAACCCTAAAAAATGATCTTTCATTGGTTTGCATGCATTTTAATTTGAGACGCCTTGTAAGCAATGACTGCTAGGGGAATGACCCAGGCGATATCGTTCATTATTATATGAAAAAGAAACCTTTTGGTAACCTGTTGATCCATAATATCAAAGTAGAACCAAATCGGGCCAATAATCTTTGATAATACACCTATTATAATGAAATACCAAAATTTTTTGGGATAAAGTGCGCTTACGAAATATAGTAAGGCAAACAATAGTATGCCAAGTCCCTGGTACTCTATCACTTCCGGAGTTGTATCATTGGTTTGGGTCACCCAATGGTAAAAAGAATCAGAGAAATTGTATATAAATATTCCCCAGGCCAGGTTGTATATTGCGGCTAGTAGCAGTACCCCTCTCATCCATGGGTACACCTCTGGCCTTATTGCATCGGGGGGTGTGTCCATTCGTAATTTTTAACCAAAATTAGCTTATAATTTAAATAATTTTATACTTAATTTTACCTCAAAATAAAAACGAAGTAATATGTTAGCTGAAACAATCATTGCCAGCGGGGCCAATACTTTCATATGGATTGTTGCCATTATTGTAGGTTTTGTGGCCGCTCTGGGATTTATCGACCACAGGAACGAGAAAAAAGCCTGACTATCAGGTTTTTTTCTTTCCTGTAAATATTTTTGCTCAATCTTGCCAGGGATTAGTAGCCCATACCGTCAATTCGGGGGTAAAGCCCCTGTCATCCATGTCAAGTGTGCTGACGATGCTATGTGCGATTTCCTTGCTTCTTAGTTTTTTTATCTCTTCACCCCTTTCTATTCTTTCTTCGCTGTTAAAAGCTGTTGTCACTTCACTCGGATTAACGAGCATCACTCGTACATTATGCTTCCTGAGCTCAGCCTGCCAGCATTCTGTCATGCCTCGCAGTGCAAATTTGGAGGAGGCATAGATGGTACCTCTTTCAAATCCTTTTTTTGCTGCGGTGGAGCCAATATTAATGATGTTGCCATAACGTTGATTTTTAAAAATCTCGGCAGCCACCTGGGCCATCAACGCCGCTCCAAAAACATTGACCCGGTATACTTCTTCAAAATCTTCTAGGGTAATATCAGAAAGATGAGGAAAATGTCCGATTCCTGCGTTGTTTATCAGACAATCCAGCCCTCCTAAATAATCCATGGCCTCCTGGTAGGTTCTTTTGATATCAACCATATTGCTCACATCAGCGACTACCGGAAATGCACCTGTTTCTTTCACCGCTGTCCTTAACCTTTTTTCATCCCGGCCGGTAATCACAACTTTAGCACCTTTATCCACCAAAAGTTTTGCCGTAGCTTTGCCAATTCCCAGACTTCCACCGGTAATTATGATTCTACTGTCTGTTATTTTCATTTGATTCAGTTTAATGTTTACTTCGATTTGAATATAACGGAAATTACAAAAAATTGATCGGTAATCCGGCCGAAACCCTCTGTTTACATCCTAAAAAAACAGCCTTACATTCGACCATAGGTTTCCGCGATTGATGGGATCGAACCTCAAATTTAAATAACTTCATACCACATCGTGCGGGCGTCTGTGGCTGTTGCACAACGTTTTCGGCAAAATGCTTTGTGCCTTGGTGCCTCCGTGGTTAACCATTTTTCACCACGGAGGCACCAAGGCACAAAGAGTCACAGAGTTACGCAACAGCGCTACTTCCGTCCGCAAAGCAAAACAGCACTTCAGTTATGTGAAAGTGCCAAGTTTACCTCCCGGTAAATTCACAACAAAATAACCTGTCTGATAATATCTTTGCCTACTTCCCGGTCGAAGATCTCAATGATTTTAGCTTTTGAAAGGCTAAGTTCATTTTTTAGTGGGGCCGAGCTGACCTGAATAAAAAGCTTTTTATCTTTAATAAATAATCTGGTGGTTCGTGAGGCGATAGATTTACCCATCAATCTATCCCAGGATTCTATCAATCGTGCTTCGTCAAATTTATGTTGTAGTCGATAGACATTCAATAGATCCCTGATCGCCTCACCAACCGTGGAGGTATTTGATTTTCTTTGATTGATAGGATCATTTCTCCTGTATTTCATGCTGTGTTGTAAAAGTTCAGGTGTTGATAATCGTGATTGCTCATTAAATATAAGCAAAGTTATGGTTTATTTGCGTTTATACATGCGTAATATTCCTGATTAATCCTGTTGGCAAATGAGTCAAAAAATTACCACCTTTGTGGTGGAAGCTGCTTACGGGAAACCCAAGAAGTAAAACGGACGGTCATGCAAAACACTTATGGCATCAATGTCCCGGCCAATTCCGGAGGCCGGGCACCATTAGTTTACAAAGTAAACAAGGCAGAGGAAAAAAAAGCCATTGCCAGGCAAGAAGCGATGGGTATGATTGAAAACCGGATTGATCATGAAAAAACCATCCATTATTTGGTAGAGGCCGGATATTCATCACAAGATGCCAGTGAACTGGTAGCTGGGCTGGAGGCTGAAAAGGAAAGACTGAGAATACAAAAAGGGCAAAAAAAGGTTTTTTTTGGTGGGCTTTGGATGGTATTTGGTATAATGATTGCCTTATTGTCGTACTACATAATCAATGTCAATGCGGGTTTTGTGGTATCGGGAGTAGTCATATTATTCGGTGTTATGCAGGTCTTAAAAGGCTTGGCTGTTGGTTCAGGTTGATTTGCGTACGGTTCCTTTTTCAACCAGAAATATGTCCATATCTTCCCGCAAATCCTGAAAAATGGCAGTTGTTCTCTCAGGACGGGCATCTGTCACGAAAATCTGGCCGAATCTACCTTCTTTAAGCATCAGCATCAGCTTATTGATGCGTAGATCATCAAGTTTATCAAAAATATCATCCAGCAACAGCAAAGGCTTAAATCCTTTAATTTCCCTGACAATATCGTATTGTGCCAGTTTTAAAGCGATCACAAAGGATTTTTGCTGCCCTTGTGACCCGAATTTTTTTAGGGGATGATTTTCAATATTAAATATATAATCATCTTTATGTGTGCCCAGCCCGGTGCGTGTTAAGACCAGGTCTTTATTTAAATTATTTTTGAAACGAGTTTCAAAATCCGTATGATCGAGATCCGAGGTATAAATGATGGCAGTGCGTTCCTTTTCACCGGTAAGCGTCTTATAATGCCAGTCAAATATCGGTACAAAAGTGTCGGTAAACCTGTTTCTTTCCCGGTGTATTTCCTTGCCCAGTTCTAAAATGATTTGGTTGTATGGGGTTAGCAAATCTTCATCGGTACTTCCGGCGTCTGCAAATTGTTTCAACAAGGCATTTCTTTGCTTTAGCCCGTGATTATACTGGATTAAATGGCTTAAATAGGTGGGGTTTACCTGTGAAATTACGCTGTCAAAGAACTTTCTTCTTGCCTCACTACCACCTCTGATCATGTCCGTATCATGAGGATTGATAAGCACCAGGGGAAACTTACCGATGTGTTCACTGATTTTTTCATAGGGTTTTTGATTTAGTTTTACCACCTTCTTCTGTTTTTGCCGCAGGCTGCACCCGACAGTGTATTCCCTGGAGTCTACCTGGAACCGGCCCCTTATGGCAAAGTAGTTTTCGTCATGTTGTATGTTCTGACTGTCTATGGGGTTAAAAGCACTTTTTGTTAATGACAGGTAATGGATGGCGTCAAGCAGATTGGTTTTGCCACTTCCGTTTTCGCCCACGAAGCAGTTAATTTCCTTGGGGAATTGAAGTTCCAGCGTCTGGTAGTTTTTAAAGTGTTGTAAGCTTATATTTTCCAGATGCATTAATAGCTTTTAGAATGTTTTTGTTTAATTTGCAGTAGGGAGTAATTACACCCCCCATTTCAAAATATAAAATATTAATTCCATGGCGGTAGCGAAATCGAAAACACCCACAAAGACGAAGCCCAATGGCAAAGCCAAAGCAAATGTAAAATCTAAAGGAAACTTTTCAAAAGAGACTTACATGCAATGGTATGAAAGCATGTTGCTGATGAGGAAGTTTGAGGAGAAGGCGGGGCAGTTGTATGGTCAGCAGAAAATCAAGGGATTTTGCCATTTGTATATTGGACAGGAGGCCTGTGCCGCAGGTGCGGTCTCAGCGCTGGTGAAAGGAGACAAGTACATCACTGCCTACCGCGATCACGCCAATCCAATCGCCTTAGGCACCGATCCAAGACGGGTTATGGCGGAGCTTTTTGCTAGGGAAACCGGGGTTTCAAAGGGAAAAGGTGGCTCTATGCATATGTTCGATAAGGAAAATCATTTTTTTGGTGGTCATGGAATTGTAGGGGGGCAGATACCACTTGGTGCCGGCATTGCGTTTGCGGAAAAATACAATAAGACAGACAATATTTGTATCACTTACATGGGTGATGGAGCTGTCCGCCAGGGGGCTTTTCATGAAGCCTTGAATCTTGCCATGACCTATAAGCTGCCGGTGATATTTGTCATAGAAAATAACGGATATGCCATGGGTACTTCGGTAGAAAGAACTTCCAATGTCACCGAATTGTATACGTTGGGAGAGTCATATGATATGCCATCAAAGCCTGTAGATGCGATGTCTGTCGAAGAGGTTCACCTTGCCATAGCCGAAGCTGCGGACAGGGCCAGGAGTGGCGAAGGTCCTTCGCTGCTGGAGTTACGGACTTACCGGTACAAAGGCCATTCTATGTCAGATCCTGCAAAGTACCGGACTAAGGAAGAGGTGGAGTCCTACAAGGAAAGAGATCCTATCGAGCAAGTAAAATCCACCATTTTAAAGAAAAAAATAGCTACGGAAGCGGAACTGGCAAAGATTGACGAGCAAATTAAAGCCATCATAGCCGATTGTGTAAAATTTGCCGAGGAGTCAAAATTCCCTGATCCTTCTGAGGCTTTTCACGACGTTTACGAGCAACCGGATTATCCGTTTATTAAGGAGTGATGCCTTCAAGGAAATGTTGAAAAAAACCAGTAAGTTGTATTACACCGGTGCTATTCTTTACATTGCCTTAATCTGCTCTATGGATGATATGTAATAATCCGCTGAATGGAGATGTTTTATTGATTTTATTTTTTTAACTTTGCGACCTAAATTTTTCAAGATGGCGACAAAGAAAAAAATAAAAAAGAAACCGGAAAGGGAATTGCTGGAAAACCCGGAGGTTTTGGCGGAGAAACTGTCAAACACCGAGCAGTGGATAGAGGAGCATAAAAACCCGGTTTTTTCCATGTTGGCAGTTATCGTTTTGGTTATAGGTGGAGTTTTGTTTTACAGATATTATAATGCCAACCAAAATAATCTGGCTCAAAGTGAAATGTTCCAGGCGCAGTACTGGTTTGAAGCAGACAGCCTCAATCTTGCCTTAAATGGTGACGGTAACAACTACGGGTTTCTTGAAATCATTGATAATTACGGCTCCACCAAAGCGGCCAACCTTGCCCACTTTTACGCCGGTGTCTGTTACATCAAGAATGGAGATTTTGATAGTGCCATTGAATACCTGAGTGAATTTGATGCTGACGACAAGCTGGTACAGGCCAGGGCATATGCTTTAATAGGTGATGCTTATATGGAAAAAGGGGAATTTGATAACGCGGTTACCTTTTATAACAGGGCTGTGGACCATCACCCCAATGAATTCTTCACACCGCAATATTTGATGAAAGAGGCATTAGCCTATGAGAGACTGGAAAACTTTGAAAGGGCCGTGGCGTCTTACGATGAAATAATTAACAAATTTTCCAAATCTGCTGAAATTCAAAACGCCCGAAAACAGCGGGCCAGGATCGCAGGTAAAGCATCGAAGTGAGCGCTGAAAAGGGAACTGTGAAGGGGATAAAGCTTTGATGTTTTATCCCTTTTTTTATTAATACTTAATGGCATACATGGCAACTGCTAACAAAAATTTAAGCGAATATACAGGTAAAAATCTTGTCAACATCAGTGATAAAAAGTTTGCTGTTATTGTCTCGGAATGGAATGAAAAAGTCACAGAGGCATTATTTGAGGGGGCTAAATCAACACTGCTGAAGGAAGGGGCAACAGCGGAAAATATTATTCGCAAAAATGTACCTGGCAGTTTTGAGCTCACCCTGGGGGCACAGTGGATGGCCCAAAGAGAAGAGATTGATGCCGTGATTTGTTTGGGCTGTGTGATTCAGGGAGAAACCAGGCATTTTGAGTTTATTTGCCAGACAGTAGCGCTGGGCATCACGGAGGTAGGCCTGAAATTTAATAAACCTGTAATCTTTGGAGTACTTACTCCCGATAATGAACAACAAGCCCTGGACAGAGCCGGCGGAAAACATGGCAATAAAGGCGACGAAGCAGCCATTACTGCTATTAAGATGCTAGGATTTTAATCGTTTTTGCTGTTTAACTTGTTTATAATCATCTGAGTCATGAAAGTCTTAAAATTCGGAGGAACTTCGCTGGGAAAACCTGACAGGATGCATCATGTAGCATCCCTGATTACAAATGATGATGTTCCGAAGCTGGTGGTTCTTTCGGCGATTGCCGGAACAACCAATGCTTTGGTTAATATTGACCAGGCACTGGGCGCCGGTGAAAAAGAAAAGGCCGCGGAGTTGATCGATGACCTTTACGCACATTACCAGGGATTCATTCAGAATCTTTATCAGCATACCGATGCCCTTGAAAAGGCCAATACGGTTATAAAAGAACACTTTGATCTGATAAGAAGCTTCCCGGATCAGGCCTATCAGCCACAATTTGAAAAGGACATACTGGCCCGGGGAGAGTTGCTTTCAACTCAATTGTTTACTATTTATCTGAAAGAAAAGGGTATAAGTGTACGGTTATTGCCTGCCCTGGATTTTATGTCAATCGATGTCCATCAGGAACCCGATATTGAGGCGATTGAACACAAGTTAAAAGCACTGATATCTGCCAATAAGGGGTGTGGTTTGTTCATAACCCAGGGTTATATTTGTTTGAATCATCAGGGAAATATAGATAACCTGAAGCGTGGAGGTAGTGATTACACTGCCAGTTTAATCGGGGCGGCGCTTAAGGCGGAAGAAGTGCAGATATGGACGGATATAGATGGTATGCACAACAACGACCCCAGAATCGTAGAAAAGACATTTCCTGTATCCAGATTGTCTTTTGATGAAGCAGCAGAGTTAAGCTACTTTGGCGCCAAAATACTGCATCCGGCATCTATTTGGCCGGTGCAGAAATACAATATTCCGGTCCGGTTGCTGAATACGATGCAACCCGATGCCCCCGGCACCTTTATCAGCAAGTCTACCAGCGAAGATGAAATCAAGGCCATTGCGGCAAAAGATGGTATTGTGGCCATAAAAATTAAGTCGAGCCGTATGTTGCTGGCTTATGGATTTTTGAGAAAAGTGTTTGAGGTTTTTGAAAAGTATCGTACGCCGATCGATATGATTACTACCTCAGAAGTAGCCGTATCGCTGACGATCGACGATAGTACTAATTTGCAGGAGATCCACCAGGAGTTACGGGCTTTTGGTAAAGTGGAAATTGACCGGGATCAAACTATTATTTGCATAGTAGGGGCGAAGGTTTCCGAGAACAGAGGTGTGGTCAGAAAGGTTTTTGACTCTATCGATCGCGTGCCCATAAGGATGATTTCTTTTGGAGGAAGTAAAAACAATATCTCTTTTTTAATAGATACAAAATTTAAAAAGGCAGTGCTTGATCGACTGAATATCGGACTGTTCAGCATTGATTTGATCGAGTAATTCTGGCCATGGTTTTGGCTGAAGATTGTCGGAAATACTTATCTTTTCTTTAATTTGTATGGTCCCATGAAAATAATTGACCTGTCAAAAACAGTACAATTTAATAAAGCTGATCCCTGGTTTATGAGGATCAAGCTGAAAAATTTCCCCCATAAAAAAAGTGTGTTTTTGATTCGCTATTTTCTGAATTTACCCAAGTCTTTGTTTCCAAAAAAATTCCAGGGATGGGCTGATGATAAAATTGTCAACATGGGCGTACACGCCACCACACATATCGATGCGCCATGGCATTACGGTCCGGTAGTAGCTGGAAAAAAGGCCAAAACCATTGATGAAATACCACTTGAATGGCTTTTCGGACCCGGGGTTGTCATCAATGTGTCGCATAAAAATGACTTTGAAGAAATTACTGTTGCGGATATTGAGGAAGATCTTGAAAAAACCGGAACACAAATACATGAAGGAAACATCGTGTTAATCCGTACCGACCGGGATCAATTGCAGGGGCAAGACTATGTGAATAAAGGGTTGGGGATGAGCAAGGAAGCGACTGAGTGGCTCATAGACAAAGGTGTAAAGGTAATGGGCATAGATCAGTGGGGTTTTGATCTGCCACTGAGATATCAGGCAAAAAGGGCCAGGGAAACCCAAAATCCTGAATTATTCTGGCAGGCTCATTTGGTAGGTCTGGAAAAAGAATATCTCCATATGGAACAGTTAACGAATTTAAAGGTGCTGCCTCCAAATGGTTTTAAAGTAGCCGTGTTTCCGTTAAAATTAAAAAATGCCTCTGCTGCACCGGCCAGGGTGGTTGCTATTTTTGAGGATTGATTTAATTAACGATTGACAATGGGCAATTGATGATTTGTTTGATTTTTTTCAGAAACTCACCTCGAAGGAAAATTTCAAAGAAATTTTACCTTTCAGTTCCCAGCCACTACCGAAAGTTTTCAAACCTCTTGCCCTGATTGAATAGAACCTGGTTCTAAAATCTTAAGCTAATCCCTCAAACAGCCGATATGCAAACAAACTAAAACCGATGTTTCTACAACTGTTGCCTGCTGAACAGAAAAGTCAACCTCCCAAAACAAAAACACTAAATGTGAATAGGACGGTCTTCAGTAGCTGCCAGGCAAGCTTCTTTGAACCCTTCCATGTATGTTGGATGAGCATGTGACATTCTGGCCACATCTTCGGCAGAGGCGCGATATTCCATGGCAGTTACACCGGAAGCGATCATGTCAGCGGCCCTGGCACCGATAATGTGTACCCCTAAAATCTCATCGGTTTCTTTGTCTGCCAATACCTTTACAATGCCATCCAGATCCATACTGGCCCTGGCCCTGGCTAATGCCCTGAAGGGAAAGGTTCCGGTTTTGTACGCCTTGCCATTTTCCTTCAATTGCTCCTCAGTATAACCCACACCAGCCACTTCAGGCCATGTGTACACTACGCCCGGTATCAGGTTGTAATTAATGTGCGGTTTCTGTCCGGCCAACTGTTCGGCTACCAGGATTCCTTCTTCTTCGGCCTTATGGGCGAGCATAGCTCCTTTAACAACATCTCCTATGGCATAAATGTTATCAACATTGGTCCTCAGGTGGTCATCTACTTCAACCCGTCCGGCATTGTCTGGGGTAATGCCTACATTTTCCAGCCCAAGTCCTTCCGTATATGGTCTTCTGCCAATGGAAACCAGGCAGTAATCTCCCTTAACTTCTATGCTTTCACCTTTTTTATTCTCTGCTGTGACCATCACTTCCTTTCCTTTGACCGAAACGGCGGTGACTTTATGATTTACTTTGATATCGAAGCCAAGTTTTTTGAGCGACCTCTGAAGTTCCTTGCTCATGGTTCCATCCATACCCGGAATCAACCGGTCCAGAAACTCTAAAACTGTAATTTTGGCACCCAAACGTGCGTAAACAGATCCAAGTTCCATACCGATTATACCCCCACCAATGATAACCATATGTTTGGGTACTTCCTTTAGCTCAAGAGCCTCGGTGCTGGTAATAATCCGCTTCTTGTCTAGTTTAATGAAAGGCAAATTAGCTGGTTTGGAGCCGGTGGCAATGACGACCTTGTCTGTTTTTATCTCAGTGGCTTTGCCATCCTTCGCTATGATCTTAATAGTGTTTTTGTCCACAAATGAACCCACACCGTGATGAACGTCGATTTTGTTCTTTTTCATTAAAAACTCCACACCATCGCAGGTCACTTTCACAACGTCTCTTTTTCTTTGAATCATTTGCTTGAGATTCACTTTAGGCTGGTTGATGGTAATTCCATGTTCCTTAAAGGTTTGTTCTGCATTGTGAAAATGCTCTGAAGAGTCCAGTAAAGCTTTTGATGGAATACAGCCCACGTTGAGACAAGTGCCGCCCAGGGTGTCGTATTTTTCAATGATTGCGGTCTTAAAACCCAGTTGTGCGCAGCGGATGGCACACACATAACCTCCTGGCCCCGAACCGATCACGGTTACATCATATTGCATAATTATATTCCTTAAAGTATGATTCTTTATTAATTTTTTTATATAAAAACACTATAGCTATTTTACACCCCCAGCATGAGTCTCATGGGATCTTCCAGTAGCTGTTTCACCCGAACCAGGAAGCTAACTGATTCCTTTCCATCGATAATCCGGTGATCATAAGACAAGGCCACATACATCATAGGCCTTACGACAATTTCACCATTTTCCACTACCGGCCTTTCAACAATATTGTGCATACCCAATATGGCTGATTGAGGGGCATTGATGATAGGTGTGGACATCATAGAGCCGAAAACACCTCCGTTTGTGATGGTAAAGGTACCGCCGGTCATTTCATCTATACTTAATTTATTGTCCCTTGCTTTGATAGCCAGGCGAATTACCTCACTTTCTATGCCTTTGAAATCGAGCAGCTCCGCATTCCGGATTACCGGCACAACCAGTCCTCTGGGGGTCGATACGGCGATAGAGATATCGCAGAAGTCATTATACACAACTTCATCACCATCGATCATGCCATTGACAGCGGGCCACTCCTGTAGGGCGGCACAGCAAGCTTTGGTAAAAAATGACATAAATCCTAATCCAACGCCGTGCTTTTCCTTGAATTGCTCTTTGTATTTTTTTCTTAAGTCCATGATGGGCTTCATGTTCACCTCATTAAATGTGGTGAGCATAGCGGTCTCGTTTTTTACTGCTACGAGTCTCCTTGCAATGGTGCGCCGCAAACTGGACATTTTTTTTCTGGTTTGCTCCCTCGCACCGTTGGGCAGGGTACCGGTAACTACTGTTGGCGGGACAGACGGCCCATCCTGAGCGACAGGGGTGGGTTGTTTTTGAGCTTTTTCAGCATCTTCTTTGGTGATTCTTCCGTCCACCCCGCTACCGTTCACATCACCGGGTTGCAGGCCCTTTTCAGCTAATATTTTTGCTGCCGCGGGAGAAGGATGGCCGGTGGCGTAAGTGGCCGGTGATGTCCCGGCATTTTCTGCCGGCTGAGTAGGTGCGGCGGCAGCCGCGGCTTGGGTGGCAGTTGTACCTGTGTCAGCCACCGGAGCAGTTCCTGTGGCAGGTGCTTTTCCTTCAGCCACCTCAATTCTGCATATCGCCTCGCCAATTTCCAGTGTAGCGCCCTCTTCAGCAACAATCTGAAGGTATCCCGAGGCTTCGGCAGGCAGGTCGAAAGTCGCTTTATCCGATTCGATTTCGGCGATATCTTCATCCATTTCAACAAAGTCTCCATTGCTTTTTACCCATTTCCCTATGGTTACTTCAGTAATGGATTCGCCAACCGCCGGTACCACCATTTCTTTGATGTCCCCGGTTTTGACAGGTTTCCCCCCTGAGGACTCCTGAGGTTTGGCAGCCTCGCGCTGTTGTGTTCCGGACTGTGGTGAAGCGGGTACCGCATCGGTATCGATCTCACATATGGTGGCCCCTATTTCAATCGTATCTCCTTCCTGTGCCACAATCTTGAGCATACCGGCAGCCTCTGCGGGTAGCTCCTGGGTGGCTTTGTCTGTTTCAATTTCGGCGATCATTTCGTCCATCTCAACATAATCACCGTCGTTTTTCAGCCATTGGGCAATAGTCACCTCGGTGATTGACTCTCCTACGGCTGGTACTTTCATTACTAAAGTCATATTTTTAGATCTGTTTACTGTCTGTGGAATAGGATGATGTTTTGAGAAATTATCATAGCTTGAAGGCAGCTTTTATGATGGCAGCTTGCTCATCTTTGTGCACTTTGTTATAACCTGTAGCCGGGGAGGCTGCGGCCCTTCTGGAAATTATATCGAGAGGAAACTCCCTGAATACCCTTAAAATATAAGACCAGGCACCCTTATTTTCCGGTTCTTCCTGTACCCAGATAACCTTCGCCTGCTTATATTTTTTAATCTCCGCCATTATTTTTTTACCAGGGAAAGGGGCCAGTTGCTCAATCCTGATCAACGCCACATCCTTGCGTTTTGATTTTTGCTGTTCTTCCAATAAATCATAATATATTTTGCCACAGCATAAAATAACTTTTTTGACAGTGGATTTGATGGCATAATCATCCCCTATTACTTCTTTGAAGGTTCCTGAGGTGAAATCCTTCATCGGGGAGACCACTTTGGGGTGCCTTAACAGGGATTTTGGAGACATTATGATCAATGGCATTCTGAATGGTAGCAGCAGTTGCCTTCTTAACACATGAAAAAGGTTGGCCGGCGTGGTGATATTGCATATGAACATGTTGTAGCCTGCTGCCATTTGCAAATACCTTTCAAACCTGGCACTGGAGTGTTCCGGCCCCTGGCCCTCATATCCATGCGGCAGGAGCAGCACAAGTCCATTCATACGTTGCCATTTCGTATAAGCACTGCTGATAAACTGGTCGACAATTACCTGACCGCCGTTAGCGAAATCCCCAAACTGTGCTTCCCAGATGACAAGCGCATGAGGAGTGGCCATTGCGTAGCCGTATTCAAAGCCCAGCACACCATATTCCGACAGCAGTGAATTATAGATTTGGAGCTTCTCCTGATTTTCACTGATGTGATCCAGGTTACAATATGGTTCATTTGTGTTAGCATCGAACACATAAGAGTGACGGTGCGAAAAGGTACCTCTTTTAACATCCTGTCCGGACATACGTACGATGATGTTATCCAATAGCAACGAACCGTAGGCCAATAGCTCCCCATCTGCCCAATTCAGCATTTTTTTGTCGTAGAAATTGGTTTTACGATCCCTGAACAGCTTCTCAATTTGCTTCAACGGTTTAAACCCTTCAGGCAATGTAGTAAGCGCTTTGGCAACGATATCGACAGTTTTCTGATTAATTTTAGTGTTAAAAGGCTCATCAAAATCCGAAGGCTTTGATTTTCTGAGCTGTTGCCATTCTTCTTCTATTTTCTGAGGCTGATAGGGCAATGGGTTTTGCTTCACTTCATTGAGTCTGTCCTGCAACTGTGCCCTGAACTCCTTGTCCATCCTGTTGGCCAGTTCTGCATCGACATCCCCCCTTTCTATAAGTTTTTTGACATAAATTTCTCTGGGATTCGGATGTTTGGCGATTATGTTGTAAAGTTTAGGTTGGGTGAATTTGGGTTCATCGCCTTCATTGTGGCCGTGACGGCGATAGCATAGCAGGTCAATGAATATGTCTTTTCCAAATTTTTGCCTGTATTCCACACCCAGGTTTGCCGCAAATGTGACTGCCTCAGGATCATCACCATTGACATGTATCACAGGAGCGTCTACAATTTTTGCCACATCGGTGCAGTAAATACTGCTCCTGGCATCATCGTAATCCGTGGTGAAACCCACCTGGTTATTTATTACAAAATGAATCGTGCCACCCACATCATAACCCGGGAGTCCTGACATTTGTACAGTCTCGTATACAACCCCCTGCCCTGCGATAGCCGCATCTCCGTGAATCAAAACAGGTATGGTCTTTTTTACATTGCCCTCGCACTCATCATCAATCTGTGCCCTGGTATAACCGAGAACGATAGGATCTACTGCCTCCAGATGGCTGGGATTAGGCGCAAGTTTTACATAAACCTTTTTATTGGCAACGGTATCAATTCTACTGGAGTAACCGAGATGGTACTTCACATCCCCGTCACCCATGGTTAAGTCGAGTTTAGTGTTGCCTTCGAATTCGCTGAATATTTCTTCGTAAGTCTTGCCCATGATGTTGGCCAGCACATTCAGTCTTCCCCGGTGTGCCATGCCGATTATCACCTCCTCTGCATCCATCTGGGCTGCCCTGTTGATGATTTTGTCAAGAGCCGGAATGGTATTCTCACCCCCCTCCAGGGAAAACCTTTTTTGCCCGAGAAACTTGGTGTGCAAAAAGTTTTCGAAAACCACTGCCTCGTTTAATTTGGTCAGAATACCCGTTTTATCTTCTATACCGGGGTTGTAGTTAAGGTAAGATCTTTCACACTTTTCAATCATCCAATCCAGGATCTCCTGATCGCGGATGTGCATAAATTCAAATCCGATAGAACCTGTATATACTTTTTTCAGTGCTTCCAGTATTTTTCTCAGAGAGGTTTTGCCCAGGCCAATTTTAGCACCTATGTCAAATTCATGGTCAAGGTCGGCCTCGGTTAATCCGAAGTCGCCCGGGTTGAGTTTTACATTGTGTTTTCTCCTGGGCCTAACGGGATTGGTATCGGACTTCAAATGGCCGCGCGAACGGTACGCATGGATTAGATCCCTGACGTTAGTCTCCCTGTGATCGATCTCTGCTGCCTCGACCCCATTTTCTCCATACTTTTGTAAGGAAAAATCAAAGCCTTCGAAAAATTTTTGCCAGCTTTGATCTACAGATCCGGGATCTTGTTTGTAAGACTTATAAAGCTCATCTATATAAGATCCATGTGCATTGGCTATGTACGAATATTTATCCATCTTCCCTGGAAAGTTTTTGTAAGCTTAAAACTATTGACAAAGGTACAAAGTTCACATTATTATCAAAAATTGTTAATTCGCATATGCAAATATAATCAAATACTTAGCTTTATCCCTTTTATTAACGCCTTAATGAATGCGTTCGTATTATCTGGTCCTGGTCTGGCTGGAAGCGGTATTGTTTTCGTGGTTATTCAGGAATTCCTGGATCTTACCTGCCGCAATTTTTTTGGCAATTATTTTTTTGCGTTCATCGAGCAGATAAATCGTGGGGGTTGTATCGGCGTCATAAATGTTTTTATAATGCTGCGTGTAAGTCCTGGGACCATTTACATTAATCCAATGATCAATTTTCATCTCCTCAATATAGGTAGTCATCTTGGCAAGCGAAGAGTCTGCGCAGACTGCGTAGATGCTAACGTCCAGGGTTGTTTTGTTACTAAAATCGCGGAGTTTAGGTGTTTCTTTCTTGCAAAAACCACAGTCGGGATCGTAAAAATAAATGACGGTGTATTTACTTTCAATAGATTCCAGGGATCTCGGTTTTTTATCCAAATCCTGAATAATCAGATTAGGGGCCTGCCGGCCAATGAGGGAACTCCTAAGTTGATCCGCCCGCTTTTTAAGGTTTTCTTTTAATTGGTCATTGGCCCAGTAATCCATTTCACCATTGGCAAAAAACTGGTCATAGAGCGCAACAAAAATAGCATCCAGCCCCATTATCTTTGGTTGTTGATAGTTTAATACCAGATTCCATACCAGGTATTTATAGGTTTCAGGATTTTCTTTAGCAGCCGAAATGAGCAGATTAATCGCTTCCAGCAAGGTGTCAGGATGTTGTACAAATAAGTTTCCGAGGTAATCTTCTACCTTTTGCCGGTAGATCGGTTGAGGATAGCGTAGAAATGCATCGTCGCTCAGGTCAAAACCATCCCAAAAATGATCTTTATAATACTGCAGGGTTTTTTCTTTGTCTGTGGCTAGCCGGATTTCCTCGGGAACTGTCAAAGGACGCTGAGCCATAATATATTTTGCCGCCAGCAAATCAGGATGCCTTTCCACCAATACATGCTGGTGGTTTTGGACCAGATTATCTATTTCCTCTACGCTGGCCTGAGCTTGTCGTTTGTCCGAATCCCTGGCAGTGCTGTCTTTTAGTATGCTTAAGTAGGGTTGCACCGATTCATTGTTCTTCAGCATAAATCTCATATGGTTGAAAAACACTTCATTTTCCTTTTCGTCAATACTTTTTAGATGTTTCAGATAGTCTTCCTGGCTGGCTGTGATTTTAAACCTTTGATTTTTGTTAACAATGAAATCGAAGAGCCTGGTTTTATTGAGCACAACAAAATAGACACCCGCAGGCAATTTATTGTTTCCCTTAAAAGAAAACTTTCCTGTATGATCAATCAGGGCCGTGTCTTTGAGATAGGTGCCTTCACCATAATAATAACCCAGATAAGTGGTGGTATCTCTGAGTCCTTCGATTTCAAAACTAATGTTGTAACCTTCCTGCGCTACGGCTGGTAAGGAACATACAAATATAATCAGGTATGAACAGCGTTTCATTGAAAAAGATGTTTCTTGATATCATGACAAATATAGCCACAAGCCCAAAATTCGGCATACTATAATATAAGTTATTGTGGTGCTGTTAGGGATATATATACAAGTTCAAAACGATCAAAATATGATTTAGTCTATATTCTTAGATATTTTAGCCTTAATGGCAATTAAATTACAAAAAAGTTTTACCTTTGCAGACCTTTTAGGTGGACGTGTTCCATCGCTTAACTAAATTGTTAAATAAAAAATGGCAGTAAAAATCAGATTAGCGCGTCGAGGACGCAAGAAACTGGCCATGTACGACGTGGTCGTAGCCGATGCCAGAGCACCACGGGATGGTCGCTTTATTGAAAAAATCGGGACTTATAATCCTAACACAGACCCTGCGTCGGTCAATATTGATGCAGAGAGGGCATTTAAATGGGTCATGGACGGCGCCCAGCCTACAGATACGGTGAGGGCTATGCTATCTTATCGTGGCGTGATGCTGAGGAAGCATTTACAGATAGGTGTGAATAAGGGAGCCATAACCCAGGAGGAAGCTGATACGAAACTGGCAGATTGGTTGAAAGAAAAAGAGGCTAAAATCTCTACCAAGATTGATCAGCTTGCCAAAAAGAAAGAAGCCGATGCCAAGGCAAGGTTAGATGCTGAAACCAAAGTGAAGGAGGCGAGGATCGAGGCTCTTAAAAAGAAACAAGTGGCTGAAGCACCTGAGGCAGCCACCGAAGAAGCGGTTGAAACTGTGGCAGAAGAATCCATTGCTCAAACTGAAGCAGCTACAGAAGAAACACCTGCAGCCGAGGCTACAGGAGAATCAACCCCGGAGGCAGGAGCGGGAACGGAAGCTGTCGAAACTTCTGAGGCCAAAGCAGAAGAAAAAACGGGGGAAACCAGAGAAGCTGCCGATACCAAAGCGCCGGCAGAAGTAACTCCCGAAGCTACTGCAGCCGAAGAAACTCCGGAGGGAGCGACTGAAGCCCAAGTGGAGGCAGAAGCTCCGGCAGTAGATGCTGACGAAAAACCTCAAGCTGAAGAAACACTTGAAAACAAAGCAGAAGACACAACGACAGAGGCTAATTCCGGGGAAGTTACTCAAGCTGAAGCTGCCCCGGTAATTGCAGAAACATCTGCTGAGGAGGTGACTCCGGCATCTGAGGCCAAAACGGAAACACCCGCTGGGGAAGCTACTGCAGATACGGCAGAGGCCAAGGAACCGGTCGCAGAGGCCGCAGCCGAAGAAACTAAGCCTGAAGATAAGTCAGAAGAAGAGGAAAGCAAGGAATAATCCGGTTGTCATGGATGTTGATCAGTGTTATCAACTAGGCCATGTAATCAAGGCCCATGGCATTAAGGGTGAAGTCGGAATTTTACTAGACGTAGATTTTCCGGAACACTACAAGCATTTGGAATCGGTTTTTATCGAAATAGATCAAAAGCTGGTTCCATTTTTTATTAGATCCATTGCCATAAGAAAAGACAAGGCGGTGGTAAAATTTGAGGATGTTAAAGACATTGAAGCCGCTACAGCGCTTAAAGGATGTTTACTTTATC
Source organism: Cytophagales bacterium (assembly GCA_022360015.1). Lineage (GTDB taxonomy): Bacteria > Bacteroidota > Bacteroidia > Cytophagales > Cyclobacteriaceae > Agaribacillus. The sequence goes on along the minus strand of JAKSDQ010000158.1, from coordinate 23,745 downwards.
TGCCTCTGGATCAACTGCCACGGCTTGGGGACAATCAGTTTTATTACCATGAGATCATAGGTTTTGAGGTGATTGATGATGTACATGGCAAGTTGGGACCAGTGAATACGGTTTATTCCCTTCCCAATCAGGACCTGCTTGCAGTGATTTATCACCAAAAAGAGGTGTTGATCCCGGTAAAAGACGAAATCATCAAACATCTGAACCGGAAGACGCGCGAAATTCATGTTAAACTTCCCGAAGGGCTATTGGAGGTCTACCTGGAAGAATTCAACTCAGATGATGAGGATTGATATCATAACTTGCCTGCCAAAGCTTTTAGAAAGCCCTTTTGGAGACTCGATTTTAAAGCGGGCACAAAACAAAGGGCTTGTTGAGATAAAGGTGCACGATTTGAGGGATTTTGCCAAAAACCGGCAAAAACAGGTGGATGATTATGCGTATGGTGGTGGGGCAGGTATGGTATTGATGATTGAGCCAATTGCGGATTGCATTGAACATTTGAAGTCCGGAAGAACTTACGATGAAGTCATTTATATGAGTCCGGATGGTGAGTTACTCAACCAGTCTTTGGCCAATGAGCTCTCACTGCGAAAAAACATAATCATTTTGTGCGGTCACTATAAAGGGGTGGATGAACGTGTCAGGCAACATTACATTACCAGGGAAATCAGCATAGGTGATTATGTTTTATCAGGCGGGGAACTGGCCGCAGCGGTGCTGTCTGACGCTGTAATAAGATTGATCCCGGGGGTATTATCCGATGAAACCTCCGCCCTGACAGACTCTTTCCAGGATGGCCTGGTAGCCCCACCCGTTTACACGCGGCCGGCTGAATTCAGAGGGATGAAGGTACCGGATGTTTTGCTGTCGGGCCATGAAAAGAAAATTGAAGCATGGCGGTTTGAGCAAGCGGTAAAACGAACAAAACAGAGAAGGCCGGGGGCTATCGGAGAATGAAACACAGTTGATTTAAAATAATCTGCTATTCCCTGATAATTATTAAAATTATTTCTATATTTGCAGTCCATTTTTTTGACACAAGAAATCACTATATAGATCATGAGCGAGCTAATCAAGCTAATAGAACAGGAATACGCGGAAAAAAGGAAAGAACTTCCGGAATTTAAGGCTGGAGACACGGTGAACGTCCACGTAAGAATCCGTGAGGGTAGTAAAGAAAGGATTCAGCAGTTTCAGGGAACCGTCATTCAACGAAGAAATGCCAATACTAACGGTGAAACTTTTACGGTCAGAAAAATCTCCAACGGCGTTGGTGTGGAAAGAATTTTCCCGGTATTGTCCCCTAACATTGACAAGATAGAAGTACTGAGAAAAGGTAAGGTAAGAAGGGCCAGGTTGTTTTATCTCAGGGGCCGTCATGGTAAAGCTGCCAGAATTAAAGAGAAGTTATAATCAAACTCATGCAAAAATATCGAAAGAAGAGCCAACTGAAAAGTTGGCTTTTTTTATGGGCAAATATTTTAATAACTATAAAAACAATTTAGCCGTTGCACTTTAGTAAATATAGGTTAATTTGTAATTTAGTTGATTATTCCGAACATGGCTTCGATAAGGTTTTACAAATATCAGGGTACAGGTAATGACTTTGTCATGATTGACGATCGAGACCGCCATTTCCCCTATGACGCTGCCAGGGCTGAAACATTCGATACCAGGATTGTTTCTAACTTGTGTGACAGGAAATTCGGGATAGGGGCAGACGGCTTGATTCTAATTCGCGATCATGACCACTATGACTTCGAAATGATATATTTCAATGCTGACGGATCCCAAAGCCTGTGCGGGAATGGCAGCAGGTGTGCAGTTCACTTTGCCGACTATCTGGGTATCATTGAGAAGTCGACACGTTTTCTGGCGGTTGATGGGGCTCATGAGGCCTTTATTGAAGGGGGGCTGATTCATCTTAAAATGCATGATGTCAGCGAGGTCAAAAAAATGAATGGTCATTGGTACATTGATACCGGATCGCCACATTATATTAAATTCATCAGTAATCTCGATGAATTTGACGTATATAAGGAAGGTAAGGCGATTCGTTCTGAACAACAATTTGCCCCGGAAGGAACCAATGTCAATTTTGTGGAGACATGCGGAAGCAATGAATTATTTGTCAGAACATTTGAAAGGGGGGTAGAGGACGAAACCTTGTCTTGTGGCACTGGCGTTACGGCTGTCAGTTTGGCAGCAAGCTACCAAAATTTTGCCAGTCCTGTCAAGATTAAAACCCGTGGAGGCGACCTTCAGGTGTCATTTAAGAAGGTAAATGAACAAAATTTTGAAGATATTTATTTAATTGGGCCGGCCGGAATGGTATTTGAAGGGGTTATAAATATTTTATAAAATGTCCCTTTTAACCATTAACTTTAAGTATTCAATCTAGAAAAGTCAGACCATATGTTAGATATTGTAACGAAAGGGATAACCAAAATCTTTGGCAACAAATCGGAGAAAGATATTAAAAAGGTAATGCCTTTGGTAGAAAAGGTGAATGAGGCTTATGAGACATTGTCTGCGATTAGCGATGATGAATTGAGGGGTAAAACTGTAGCCATCAAGGGCATTATCGCCCAGGATCTGAAGGAAATTGATGACCGGATTGCCGGGTTGCATCAGGAGGTAGCGGATAATCCGGACCTGGATATACACCGGAAGGAGGAAATCTTTGATCAAATTGACAAACTGGAGGAGGATAGGAACAAAGAGCTGGAAAAAGTATTGCTTAAGGTGCTCCCTGACGCATTTGCAGTTGTCAAGGAAACCGCCCGCAGATTTAAGGAAAATGGAAAACTGGAAGTAACAGCCGAATTGCTGGACAAACAAATTGCCGCACATAAAAGTAATGTGGAGATCAAAGAGGAAAAGGCCATATGGCATAACCGTTGGATCGCTGCGGGAAATGAGATCGTGTGGGACATGCTGCATTATGACGTCCAGCTAATTGGGGGGATTATATTGCATGAGGGAAAAATTGCAGAAATGGCCACCGGAGAAGGTAAGACACTCGTCGCCACCCTACCGGCATTTCTGAATGCCCTGGCTCAGCGTGGTGTACACATAGTGACGGTTAATGATTATCTGGCTAAAAGGGATTCCGAATGGATGGCACCGTTGTTTGAATTTCATGGTCTCACGGTAGATTGCGTAGACAAACATGAACCCAATTCCGAGTCAAGAAGAAAGGCCTACCAATCTGATATTACCTATGGCACCAACAACGAATTTGGATTTGATTATTTGAGGGATAATATGGCCAGGGATCCGCAAGAGTTGGTGCAAAGAAAGCACCACTATGCCATGGTCGACGAAGTAGACTCGGTCCTTATAGATGAGGCACGTACGCCCCTGATTATCTCGGGACCTGTTCCCAAGGGTGATGAGCATGAGTTTTATGAATTAAAACCGAGAATTTCAAAACTGGTCGACGCCCAGAAGAAACTGATTTCCCAATACCTTATAGAAGCCAAAAAACTTATCAATGAAGCTGATGAAAAAGAAGGTGGCCTGGCCCTGTTTCGCGCTTTCAGAGGCCTTCCGAAATACAAGCCTTTGATAAAATACCTCAGCGAAACCGGGAAAAAGCAAATACTTAATAAAACGGAGAACTTTTACCTGCAGGATAACTCCAAAATGATGCCAGAGGCCGACGAGCCTTTGTTTTTTACCATCGATGAGAAAAACAATACCATTGACCTTACGGAAAAAGGCTTGGATTTAATTACTGGTGAAGGAGAGGACCCGAAACTGTTTATCCTTCCGGACATTGGCATGGAGATGGCGGCAATAGACAATAACGGTGAGCTTTCCGATGAAGATAAGCTACATAAGAAGGATGAACTGATTAAAGACTATGCCTCCAAGGCCGAGCGCATTCATACCATCAACCAACTTTTAAAGGCTTATACGCTTTTTGAGAAAGATGTAGAATATATCATTGCCGATGACAAGGTGAAAATTGTCGACGAGCAAACAGGCCGTGTTATGGATGGGCGCCGGTATTCTGATGGTCTGCACCAGGCTATCGAAGCCAAGGAAAATGTAAAAGTCGAAGATGCAACCCAGACCTACGCCACCATCACCTTACAAAACTACTTTAGAATGTATCATAAGCTGGCCGGTATGACCGGAACAGCAGAGACCGAGGCCGGTGAGTTCTGGGAAATTTATAAGCTGGATGTAGTGGTAATACCCACCAACAGGCCCATCGTAAGAGGGGATATGGAAGATAAGGTTTACAAGACAGTCAGGGAGAAATTTAACGCAGTGGCCGATGAAATTGTCGACCTGACCAAGGAAGGAAGGCCGGTTTTGGTAGGAACCACTTCGGTGGAAATTTCTGAGCTGGTAAGCAGAATGCTTAAAATCAGAAATATTAGTCATCAGACATTAAATGCTAAACAACATCAAAAAGAGGCTGACATTGTAGCTGAGGCAGGTAAGCCAAGTACCGTGACCATTGCCACCAACATGGCAGGAAGGGGGACTGACATCAAGCTAACCCCGGAATCAAAGGCGGCTGGTGGTCTCACCATTATCGGCACGGAAAGACATGAGTCAAGAAGGGTTGACCGGCAGTTGAGGGGTAGATCCGGTCGCCAGGGTGACCCGGGATCATCGCAGTTTTTTGTTTCCCTTGAAGATAATCTAATGAGGATGTTTATGTCTGAAAGGGTCACCAAGATCATGGACAGGCTGGGTTTGCAGGAAGGGGAAGTAATTCAGCATTCGATGGTAACCAAATCCATTGAAAGAGCTCAGAAAAAAGTGGAAGAAAACAACTTTGCCATCCGTAAGCGATTGCTGGAATATGACGACGTCATGAATTCCCAAAGAGAAGTTATTTATAAAAGGAGAAGAAATGCGCTTTACGGGGAACGGTTACAATTGGATATCCTTACAATGCTGTATGATACCTGTGAAGATATCGTGATAAATGCCAAAGCTTCCGAGGATTACGACAGCTTCAAGTTAAATTGCCTGGGCATTCTGAGCCTGGATTTTCCTATGGATTTGGAGGCTTTCAATAGTGTAAGTCAGGAAGGTTTGACCGAACAACTTTATGACGCAGCCTTAAAATATTACCAGGAGAAGAATTCAGGAATTATCAAGCGTTCCGTCCCCATTATCAAAGAATTAGATAGGACCAGGGGTGCGACCGTCGACGACATTATGGTGCCCTTTACCGATGGCAAAAAGCAAATTGGTGTAGTGTCTAACCTGAAAAAAAATGTGGACACCGACTGCAGGGAATTGATCAGGTCCATGGAGAAAATGATCACACTGGCGATTATTGATCAGGCATGGAAGGAACATTTAAGGGAAATGGATGACTTGAAGCAATCGGTACAAAATGCAGTCTACGAACAAAAAGATCCGTTGTTGATCTATAAGTTTGAGTCCTTTGAGCTCTTTAAACGGTTTGTTGCCCGGGTGAATGAAGATACTGTATCGTTTTTGATGAAAGCCGATATTCCGGTCAAGGAATCGCAGGACGTGAGGGAAGCCCATACGCAAAAGACCAGGCAGCGGCTGAGAGAGACGAAAGAGGAGTCGAAATCATTGCTTAGTGGTGGGGAAAGCACCAACCACCGTGCCCCTGTGCAACAAAAGGTTGTTACACCAGCCAAATCCCAGAAAATTGCCGGCAGGAATGAAAAAGTTACCGTTCAGTATTCCGATGGAAGCATCAAGAAAAACGTTAAATTTAAGACTGTAGAAGAAGATATTAGAAATAATAAATGTGTGTTGATTGAAGATTAGCGTTTATTTATCTAGTTTTACACGTTTTATGAATGACCAATTTGATTTTATGAAAAGATCAGGGGGAATATTGTTTTTGATGGTAGCTTTGACAGCTTGCACAGGCCTTCGTAAACCCGGTAGCACCTCTTCCGCTTATTCAGAAAACATCACCAGCCTCAGGCCAAGGTATGACGAAAAGTTAAGCGATATCCAAAAGGAGGATACACTTGAAAACCGCATTGATCCACAAGTTAAGCGCGAACCGCAACAGGATGTAACCGAAAAGCTGGACGAAATATTGAATGAGATCATTAAAAAAAACGAGGAGATAGATTACGCCTCAGGTTATACCATTCAGGTTTATTCGGGGGCAAGCCGTGAAAATGCCGATATGGTTAAATCGGAAATCTATAAGCAGATGCCCTCGTCCAGACCTAAGGTAGGGTGGGTAGCCCCTAACTTCAAAGTCAGGGTGGGCAACTTTATAGAGAAAATAGAAGCCCAAAAACATTACAGCGAGCTTAAACAGCACTTTCCTCAGGCTATCCTGATACCCATTCGTATCCCCAATACTTTTCCTCCTTCCAAATACTAAATGGAACTAAAGCAACAAGTTCAGCGCCTGGCCGGCGAGGTGAAAGAGGAGTTGATTGCCATACGCAGGCATCTGCATGCCAACCCGGAGCTATCCTTTCAGGAATTTAATACGGCAAAGTTTGTGGCCGGTAAGCTCCGGGATTTTGGTTTGTCACCCAAAGAGGGTGTTGCAGGTACGGGTCTTACTGCAATTATCGAGGGCAAGAACCCCTCGTCCAAAGTAATAGCTTTACGCGCTGATATGGATGCACTCCCCATTCAGGAAGCCAACGAAGTTCCTTACAAGTCTCGTGTTAATGGTGTTATGCATGCCTGTGGTCATGATGTTCATACCACATCGTTGTTGGGGGCAGCCAAAATATTAACAGTACTTAAACCGGCATTTGAAGGGACTGTAAAGTTAGTTTTTCAGCCAGGCGAAGAAAAGGCACCCGGGGGAGCATCGTTGATGATTAAAGACGGTGTACTTGAAAATCCGGCCCCGACAAAAATTATTGGCCAGCATGTAATGCCCCTGATAGAAGTAGGAAAAGTAGGCTTCAGGAAGGGGATGTATATGGCCAGTACCGATGAATTGTATATTACTGTCAAAGGCAAAGGGGGACATGGTGCCATGCCGGAACTGAACATTGATCCGGTGCTGATTATGGCGCACATTATTGTCGCCTTGCAGCAAATAGTCAGCCGCAATGCCAGCCCTAAAACGCCTTCGGTACTGTCTTTTGGTAAAGTAATTGCCGATGGAGCAACCAATATAATTCCGGATGAGGTAAAAATCGAGGGGACATTCCGGGCCATGGATGAAGTATGGCGGAGCGAAGCCAAAAAGAAGATGAAAAAAATGGCAGAGAGCATTGCTGAGGGTATGGGAGGAAGTTGTGAGTTTAATATAGTAAATGGCTATCCTTACCTGGAAAACAATCCTGAATTAACTGATCTGGCCAGAAATGCAGCGGTAAGCTATTTAGGGGCTGACAATGTGGTGGACCTGGATATATGGATGGCTGGTGAGGACTTTGCGTTCTATTCACACGAAATCGACGCTTCCTTTTACAGGTTGGGTGTGCGGAATGAAGCCAAAGGAATTACCTCTTTCGTACATACCCCTACTTTTGATATTGACGAAGACGCGCTGGAGATCGGCTGCGGTTTGATGGCCTGGATAGCCATTCAATCTCTGGCGTAGGTTGTATCAGTGAATAAATTTGGCCTGATTGTAGATTTTTTCAATAATTTCTACTGTTTTTAAACCTTCTAAACCATTGGTAGCAATCATGGCTGTTCCGGCTAAAGCCTCGATGACATTTTCGTAAACTTTGTCATGGTTTGACATTGATCCGGTATATTCCCCATAATAATTGGGGGGATTGCCTTTAGGTAAGTTTTTAATCTCGAAATTTTCGATTTGTTGATACTCCAATTCATTAAGGTACTGCCCTCCCACTTTTACTGTTCCTTTTTCACCAAACACCGTAATTGAACCTTCCATATTTTTGTTAAAGCTGTTCACAGTATAGTGGATAGAGCCAATCGCCCCATTTTTAAACCTGAGCAGTACCACACCGTTGTCCTCAAACTCAATGACATCTTCATGTGCAAAATTGCCTAACAACCCATTTACCTCCGCGATGTCTCCCACCATCCAGTACAGTAGATCTATAAAGTGGCTAAACTGTGTGTATAACGTTCCTCCATCCATTGCTTTTTTTCCTTTCCAGTCTGATTGGCGGTAATAGTTAAAATTTCTGTTCCAGAAACAGTTCAACTGTACGCTGTATATTTTACCCAGCTTGTTTTCATCGATAGCGGTTTTTACAGCCGCAATGGGTGGGTTAAATCGGTTTTGTTTGACAACAAACAACATCTTATTGAATTTTTCGGCTGCATCGATCATCGCCCGGCAGTCATTTGCACTAAGAGCCATAGGTTTTTCACAAAGCACATTGAAGCCCGCCTGAAGCGCCATAATGCTATGAGTGGCATGGTGGCCGTTAGGTGTACAAATGGAGATGACATCGATCTCCTTTTCGTTGATTAGCAACTCCCCGATGTCAAAGTAAGCATTAGCTCCATAAGTTGCGGCCAATGCCTCCGCCCGTTCTTTTTTAATATCACATACAGCTTCCAATGACCCCAAATTATCAATATGTCGGGCATGGCGGCCTGCTATACGCCCGCAACCTATAATGGCAAACTTCTTTTTTCTCATCATGTTTTAGCCAACAAAATCCAAAGATATTATTTCTTGCGGGGTTTATCATGCTTCCCCTATAAAATCTTAAATCAGTTTATATCGATCTGATGCGCAAGAAACTCCCCATCATTCCCTATTTCACTCCCTTAAAAAATTCCATAATTCCGCAGACTCCCCGTTCCACTATTCTACCCCCCAATCCTTACACCTCCGGCAACTCCCTGTTCCATTACTCCCTCCTTTCTCAACGAACTCATACCCTTGAACCCGGAACCGGTAACCTATACCCACCCCTTCCCCAAAGTGTAGAAAAATTCTACACTTTGGGGAAAAGAAAAATATAATATTTCCTGGAAACCACGTTTTAACATCAATTTGGAGGGCGTAAATTTTTGGCAGGGGATTTTTACCTTTGGTTTTTCCTGACAACCTTCCAAAAGCAAATTTTCTAAAAATTTAAAGTTTAGGAGTTTTCTGATGTAAGAAAAGTCAGGTCTTTGAATTGTTTTCGGAAAAAACAAAGAAATTTCAAAATTATTCTGACTTGCAATATTCTGTAATTCAAGTACTTATGAAGGAAAATTCAAAATAAATTTCATGAAAGAAAATAAGAATTTTGATTATTTTTTTCCAAGATAAAGTACTAGTATTGACAGCCTGTTAATTGTACTTTTTAAATAACACCAAAACACAAAATTTGTTAGCCACTTATGCCACTTAAAGTATCAACAAACATTCACCCCCTGCTTAGATTGATTTTTTCATTTTTGCTCTTTGTTGGATTATATCAAGATTCATTTGCAACAAAGTCAGGCAATTGGCTCACTGTGAAGCTATTGAACACCGATGAGCGATTTGAATCCAAGCAAATGACGATTTCTCTAAAAGTTAAAGATACCTGGCAAACCAAAAAAATTATGTGTCCGGCAAACGACCATCAGACTGAGTTGGAGGCTGATTTTGACCTTGGCAGAAATGAAACGATCGATATTTTAAAAATAGTCTGGCCTTCAAATGAGGAGCAAATATTGAATCATATCGCTGTTAACCAGGTGTTGTCTGTGAAAAAGGCTGAGTTCCCATCTGCGCCCAGTCATGTATTTGCCAGGGTAGTAGGCCAGGGGCAGATTGATTTGATCTGGAAAGACAACTCCGACAACGAGCTGGGTTTTTCGGTAGAACGTTCTCAATACCCTGACCGGGGATTCAAGGAGGTTGGAAGGGTGCCTGCCAATAAAAATATTTATTGTGACAAATCAGTAGAAAAGAATTCAACCTACTACTACCGGATAAGGGCGATTTCAGAATACGGACGCTCTCTTTTTGATGGCGCCTACCAGAAGACAGAGCGAAATACGGGGCTGGTGTTGGAAGATGTTAATCAGCCTTTAAGGATGTATCCTAATCCAAGCAAAGACTATCTGGATGTCCGCGTAAATAACAACATCATGGGAGATGTGATTGTAAAATTCCTGGATGAAAAAGGCAAAGAGCTCAAATCGATGCGATTCAGAAAATCCATCACAGACCTGAAAAGAAAAGTGGATATTTCTGCCTTACCCTTCGGCGTATATATGGTTGAAGTTAGTCTGATAGGCTATCGGTCGCTGTTCAAAAACAGTTGAAACATACTTCCCCGATTATTTCATTTCGACCGTATAGATACGTGTTAAATAATTGAATAAATTAAATCAAGTACTTTATATTTGAGCCTGATTTATTCGAAATATTTAAGATGTATATAAACCATATTTCCAGCTATATACCTTCTAACAGAATTGCCAATGATTACTTCGGTAATTTGAATGGACTGAGTGATGAATGGATTCTGGAGCGCACCGGAATAAAGGAACGGCGCAAGGCCGGTAAGTCGGAAAATGCCCAGACTATGGGTATAGAGGCCGTTAAAAATGGTTTGGAAGACTTGCCCTATGGACCTGAGGAAATAGACCTGATTGTAGGAGGTACCTATACACCCTATGATACGATTTTCACCCTAGGACATGCCATTCAAAAGCTTTTGGATAGAAGTGATATTCCGGTTTTATCAATATCCACCGCCTGCTCCACTTTTATTAATGCCGTAGAAGTAGTGGAGGGGTATTTTGCCCTTAACAAAGCCAGCAAAGCGTTGGTGGTTTTGTCAGAGCACAATACACTGTATAGTAAAGATGAAGACCAAAAGGCCGGACATCTTTGGGGTGACGGTGCTGCGGCAGTTTTTATATCCAGGGAAAAGCTCAAGGAAAATGATTTTGCAATCAAGCAGGTAATCACAGGAGGTGCTGGAAATGTTGGAAAGGCATCGGATAGTGTTTTTCTGAGGCCGGGCTACGAGGGCTTTGAGATGCCTTTTGGCAGAGACGTATTTATAAAGGCCTGCCAGTATATGTCCGGTGTTACCAAACGAATCATTGAAGAGAATAATTATACGATTGAAGATATCGACTACCTGATCCCCCATCAGGCCAATTTAAGAATTACAAAAAATGTAGCTGAGAGTTTGAATGTCGATCCTGAAAAAGCGCTCTCCAATATTCAATACCTGGGAAATACAGGCTGCGCTGGCGCAGCAATAGCTATGGATGAAAACAAATCCAGGTTTAAAAGCGGTGATGTAATTGTCGTAACAGTTTTTGGTGGGGGCTATTCTTATGGTGCCATGCTTATTGAATGCTAGCCTTCAAGCAGAAGATGGACCGTCGGGCCGGTGCCGGTACAGGTTGTTACCAGACCCGGTTAAACATCACAGATGCTGACACCTTGCTGCAAAGAAGCTAACGGGTCTTTACCTTTTGGAATAAACTCCTGTGCCACAAATCCCTGAAAGCCGGTCGCCTGTATGGCTTTCATGATGGCTTTATAATTTAGCTCCTGGGTTTCATCGATTTCGTTTCTTCCGGGAACGCCTCCGGTATGATAATGGGCGATGTAATTGCTGTATTTTTTGATGGTGGCAATAATGTCACCTTCCATGATTTGCATGTGATAGATGTCGTACAAAAGTTTAAAATTATCTTCACCCAGTTTATCTACCAACGCAACACCCCACTCCGTATGATCACATTGGTAATCAGGGTGGTCTACCTTGCTGTTCAATAGCTCCATCACAATGTTCAGCTTATATTTTTGTGCTTCTTTCACCACCGGCTCAAGCCCCTTGCTACAATACTCGATTCCCTTTTTATCATCCAGACCGTTTTTGTTTCCTGAAAAGCAAATAATATTCTCAAGGCCATGATCCGCAGCTTTGGGAATCAGGTCAAGATAATCCTTTTTCAATTGGGCATGATTGTCAGGGTCATTGAATCCTCGCTCAATACCCAGGGAACTGCCATTTGACATGGCGCAAGTTAGGCCATATTTTTCAATGACCGGCCATTGTGAAGGCCCTAATAATTCTATTGACTTTAATCCTATTTCCTTTGCTGCTTCGCATAGGGTTTCAAGCGGGATACTGCTATAACACCATTGACATACTGAATGATTCATTTGACTGTCGGATTTAGGGCGTTTAGCGTTTTTAAGGCTATTGGCAAAGGCATGGGGCGTTAAAGTAAGCAATGCTGCCCCTGCACCAAGATTCCTGATGGCTTTTTTACGGGAGATTTTTTTTGCCATGGCTTAAAATGCTAAGTATGCTATCAGATTAATAACCGTAAAAAATACGTGATATAAAGTTATAGATTATTAATTCAAATAAAAATTAAATAAATTGAAGGTAACAGTCACCAAAGCCTGAAATACAATGAAATTTTCTCCAGTCCCCATTTTCATAGGCTTTTTAGCCTGGTTTTCTTTCTATTGCCATGCTCAGTTCAACCTGCCCCTGGATTCCAGTGCCTTTGTCGATACCCATACCAAACCGGTAGTTTTCCAGAAGAAGCAAACTTTTGCCTTTCCCAACGGGGTCGGCTTTAGCAACGATTTTCCGTCAGCCCGTTTAAATGGCATTGCGCAGGATAACGAGACAACTTTTACGATATTAATAAGACCTGAGAACAGTCCCATCAATGACAGCCCTTGGTACGCTTTTAAGGTATGGGCTGGCGAGGATATTATGATCAGGATCAATTTGATTTATGAACACGGTAATCACCGGTACTGGCCAAAAGTCAGTGAAAACGGGTCGGACTGGCGTAAGATACCTCGGGAAGATTATCATTCGGACGCTCTGGGAACCAGTTTTCAGATCGAAGTAAGTGCCGATACACTGTGGGTAGCCGCGCAGGAAATTTTGCCTTTTCAGGATGCCAGTGACTGGTCTGATAAGCTGGCAGGCGCCCGCAACTATGTCACGAAAAAGATCGTGGGTCAATCTGCTCTGGGAAGGCCGATTATTAAATTGGAAGAAAACGCTCCGGTCAACCAAAACAAAATCCTGGTAATAAGCCGCCAGCACCCTCCGGAGGTTACCGGTTACATGGCTATGAAGTCTTTCGTGGAAACCATATGGGGCCAAAGTGATTTGGCAAAGGAATTTCGTAGAAGATTTGATATGATTGTTTATCCCATGGTTAATCCGGATGGGGTGGACATGGGCCATTGGAGGCATAATGCCGGAGGGGTGGATCTGAACAGGGACTGGCATTTTTACAGACAGCCGGAAGTGCGCGCTATTTTTGAGGATATCACAAGAATTGTAAGAAAAAGAGGTACAAAAATATACTTTGGAGGTGACTTTCATTCTACCTGGTCAGACCTGTTTTATTTAAACGAGCAGGACACCCTGGCCTATATTCCTGGCTTGATACCCGAGGTATTGGAGGGGATGGCACTACAAATACCTGATTTTGAGCCAGACGATAGGCCGGGAGGTTATTTATCCCCCACCAGCAAAAGTTGGTTTTACAACTATTTGCATGCGGCGGCTGTCACCTATGAGGTTGGAGACAGCACAGACAGGGAGGTCATCAGGGAAAGAGGAAAGGCCGCCGCTGTCTCTTTAATGAAGATCCTCTTGGAAAGGGTAAAAAAGTGAATAAATAGCCGTCAGTTATGACCATTTTCCAAATCTTTGGCAACTAAATACAACTTTTAAGCGTCTTATTGGCGAGACTTTGTTTGTCCATGAAGATATATTTTTGCCAGCTACTAGCCTTTCTAATTGTTATTTCAGGTTGCATCAATGAAGACCAACCTGTTGCGTTTCCCGAGGGCGAGGTGGAGGGGCTTAAACCCATCTATGGTAATCTTGCGGAATTGAAAGACATTCGGATCGAGGCCCCACGGCAACTAGAGAGACCCGGTAAGATTTATCGAAAGGGCGGCTTCCTCTATATTAATGAGTTGGCAAAAGGGGTCCATATTATTGACAATACTGATCCTTCTTCACCTGAACCTGTTGCCTTTATCAGTATCCCTGGCAATGTAGATATTGCTGCCAAAGGGGATGTTTTTTACTTTGACAACTACAACGATTTGGTGGCAGTGAGAATTACTAGTGGAAATCAGGTGGAAGTATTGAAAAGAATTGAGGATGTGTTGCCTGCCGGGAACAATTTTCCACCTGGTAATGATGTGTATTTCGAGTGTGTAGATGCACGTAAGGGAGTGGTTACAGGATGGGAAGCTACAATACTGGTAAGTCCTAAATGCTATAGATAGTCATGAAAAAAATGAATAAAACACTTTTTGCCATTATACCCATTGGACTATTATTGCTGGCTTTTTCAGGGTGTGAAGAAAGCAATGACAGCATGCGTCTCGATAGTGCAGGGCAGGCAGGTTCTATGGCGAGGTTTGCTATCAGTAAAAATAACTTATACATCGTAGATAATCAGAATCTCCTGTTTTTTGATATTGCCGATGCCACAAACCCCGAACCCAAAGGGCGTGTAAATATAGGATTCGGTATTGAAACTATTTTTCCTTATCGTAATAACCTGTTTATCGGTTCGACAACCGGTATGCACATATACGATATTTCTACACCCACGAATCCTGTAAAACTATCGGTCTACCGTCATGTAACAGCCTGTGATCCGGTGGTGGTGCAGGACAACTATGCTTATGTAACCATCAGAGACGGTGTGGAGTGCAGGTTTGGTGAAAACCAGTTGGATGTGGTAGACATCAGCAATTTAAGAGAACCGCAGGCAGTCTCCACATACCTTATGTACAATCCGCATGGCCTCGGGATAGATGGAATGTCACTATTTGTCACAGAAGGAGAGCAGGGGTTGAAGATTATTGATGCCAGTGATCCGTTTAATTTGGTATTCAGGTTTGAAATCAACAGCTTTCATGGATACGATGTGATCCCTAATAATGGACATTTAATCGCTATCGGAAAAGACGGGCTTTATCAATATGATTATTCCAACCCCGACAACATGACCTTTTTAAGTAAAATTTCCGTTCAATAAATTGAAAAACTTCACCTGCCTGATAAGGTTTAAGCTCATTTTAACACTGGTGACCGGCCTGTTGTATGTCAACGAGGGCAACGCCCAATATTTTAGTGATACAACCTACTACAAAGAACCGGTAGCTCCACCCAAAGTAATTTTAAAGTTAGATCTCCTGTCATTTTTTGATACTTATTCCAATTTATTAATTGATGTGGAATACCGGGTAAAACCGACTTTGTATCTCCAGCATGGTATAGGTATTGTTACGGGATTTAACGACTATGATTTCGATGAAGATGAGTTTATCAACAACCCTGTTGGCTTCAAGTTTCGTAACGAGGTCAGGTTTTACCTGGATTTTGCAAGAAAAAGCCAGAAGGGTTTTTATCTCGCTCCGGAACTGCTTTACGGCTATGTATTTGGAGATGAAGAGCAGGTCTTGGGAATAAATTGTGATGAAGGTTGCGATTTTTTTCGGTTGATGGATTTTAAGGCCGTCAGGCAGGAAGCTGCTGTTCACTTCAAGATTGGGAATCAGCGTATTTATCGTGAAACCTTCACCCTGGATTACTTTTTGGGACTGGGCTATAAGTATAAGTGGTTTGATGTGTCGGGTTTGGATCTGAATTTATCAGAAGTTGTCAGAAGGGAAGATCTGCATCCTGAATCGGATTTCAGATATAGTGTAACGATTGGATTTAAGATTGGATTGGTGCTGAAATAATTTAAAAAAACACTAGGCTAAGAACTTTTATTACAGGCTATCTCTTTCGGCACAAGCGGATATTATCCGGAAATGACTGCCAGCAATCAATTTTTCAATTTCTGTAAATAAATTCAAAAAAGTTTGATTGTTTATTACACCGTATGCTGAATTTCTTTGGCTATGTACAAAAGTTTTATTATTAAAACTACAAACCTATTTTTGGACTAATCTATATTAGCACCTATGGAAATTCTTCTCAAACATGTCATGTTCTTGGCAAATATGTAAAGGTAAAAGAAAAAGCAGATCAATATCCGGAGGTCTGTTTTCTAAACAGTAATTCCAGGAAATTCCTGGTGCCAACGACTAATAGACTATTTTATCAAATGTTTTGTAGTGATTAAGGATTAATTTTTCCAGCAATCTGCTGCTAAATTAGATTTCTACCGGGCTGTTACGGATTAATTGTTAAATGAAGTACTATGTGAGGAAAGAATATCTTAGTCTCATATATCTTCTCAAGATATTTGAAATTAACAATAATTTTCTTTTTTTAAACAACGATTTTATTTAATCAACCAGTAATTATGCCAATCGGAATAAATAGTCATTATGTTTTCACTTTAAACTACATTGATCTATGAAAGAAGTCTATCCATTTTGTCAGTCTAAACAATGTCTTTTTTTAACCGTTCTTTTTTTAACCTTTAGCTTTGCCTGTTCGACAGAAGGTGAATTACAACGACCGGAATTTATGGAATTGACCATGCTTTTTGAAAGTTCTGCATCAGAAAATGGTTTCATCGAAATTGAAGTTACCTATGCTACAAATAATCCCGGTGAGCTATTTTCAGACGACTTAATCAAAGTAAAAAACGTGGAAGATGAAAACTCCGACTACATGGCTAATTTTTATAAATTAAAGGGGCTTGATCAATCTTCTGTTAGAAATGGTAGAACCCAATAAAATCGAAAAAGGGTATTTTTTCACGCAGTCGGGATGTTGGGTATATGGAACCCTTTTCACTGATGATAGCACAGGTGCATCAATCTTCGTGCCTTGCGGCATTAACTGTGTTGGGCTTGACCCGATTTGCCCCCCTGGTGATGATGAATATGCGAGCATAAATAAAAAGAGGTATAAAAATTTGAGCTGAAAATTTTGTATATTACAATTAACCAACTAAAACAGATGATGAGATTATCAGTATTAATGATGGTGCTATTACTAACTGCTTGCAGCGGATCAAAATCTTTGAATAACGATTATGCAATAACCCATGAAAATGATTTCTCAAATAGTACTTTTGATGAACAAAAAGACGCTTTACAAGCTTATTATTCCAACAAGGAACAGGGTCAATCTACGTTAGTACTCTATAAAGGAAAACAATATTTGATGGATGATTTTTCAAAAAAGTTTGATTTAGTTGATATGTTGAAGGGTAAATTTTCTATCATAAAGGATGCCAGGGAAATCGCTAAATATTCAAGTAAATCAACAATCAGAACCCTTATTAAAATTGATGCAGAGCATCCGGCCGATGGAACCGGAAACTAAATTTTCTTCGCTGCAGCGATGTTTTCCTATCTGCAAGAAATGCTATTGGGAAGTATATCGATGGCTTTAATGGCCATAGAATTTATGGTATACAGGGGCTACCAATACTTCCTGTAGCGATATTAGCCTGTACTCATACGTTTGTCCAATAATTATTACCTTCTTTTTTCTGTTTGCCACACCCTATTTAAAGAACGGCCCATACACGATTTAGGCTGATAATTTTTGAAAATGGGTTTTGCAATTTGGAAAATAGGGGAAGATCTGCATCCTGAATCGGATTTCAGATAAAGTGTAACGATTGGGTTTAAGATTGGATTGGTGCTGAAATAATTTAAAAATCATTATCTGTAAAACAAAATTCCCAATTAAATCACCACCGTGACATCCGTACTGACTGACCAGGCTCCCGATGCCCCGAAAAACACCGGAAATTGACTAAAAAAATTACGATGTTCCATTTTACCTCCCAATTGTTTTAAAAGCCTCAAGCAATGTCTTACGCTCAACCTTCAATTCCTTTACCTGTTTTTTGAGGAGCTTATTTTCTACCTGCAGGGTAAGCAATTGCTCTTTTTGTTCTTCTATTTTGTGCTGAATCTCGGTGGGAATTGACGGTTGGCGGTTAAGTTCCGGGTCCTTCGGATGGTCGGGGATAGCCAGATCTTCAATCATAGCCGGGCCTTCGCCACTGTAGAGCCAGTTCAGGTTAATGCCCTGTCGATACAAAAAAACAATATAAGGGATAGGGATAAATTTCACTTTGCCATTTTCAAAGCGGCTGATATCTTTTTGTTCGAAATATGATTTCTGCGCCATTTCGGCCTGGGAAAACCCTAATTGTTTTCTACAGGACTTTAGCCGCTTAAACAAATCCTTCATGATCTATTTTTCTAAGGTAATACCATGCCCTGCACGCCAGTTGTCGTTAATTGTTACGGGCAATTTTCCTGAAATACACCAGTTTCCGTTGAATATCTCCAAAACTGTGTTTTGTGTCACCTCATTATCCTGGTAGGTTAGTAACACCACCCTGGCCTTTTCCACATTTTTGATATGAGATAAAACATAAGGATTCCTGAAACTGACCAGTACCACGTTATGTCGGCCCAGTAACTCCTCTATTACAGCCCTGGTATTTTTGCCATAGCCCGGTTTGACTCCAGATTGCCGGGATATCTGATGCAGTGAAAGTAAAACGTAGTCGGCCTTTTCAATGTTCTTTCGCAGTTCCATAGTATGGTTGTGACTGGCATACCTGGGTAACACCAATGGCCTGGTGCGGAGTGTATCAGCCACATTTTTTGCAAACGGCGAAGCCCTGCCGCTGCCAACGGATATGACCGCAACGGACCGGTCACCCAAAGTCAGATTGTTCAATACACTGTCTTTGTTCTCCAACAAAGTAATTGACCGGCGATAAAGTTCCGATATCAAAGTAACAAATGCGCTGTCGTTTAAATCCTTATACAGGTTTTCCAATGCCACTGGTGATTTTTTGAAAAGCCCGGTCCAGTATTTTGCCAGCAATACCTTTCTACATTTTTGGTCAATTTCAGATGCAGGGATTTTGTTAGTCAATACCGCCTTTTTAATGGATTGAACAGCAAACTCCACGTCTTCTACTAATTCAATAATATCATTACCGGCCAGCAGGGCCAGGACTTCAGCGCTGTCTTTTTCCACGTAGTCAGTCAGTCCCCTCATATCCATGGCATCGCTGATGACCAAGCCCTCAAATCCCATTTCATTCTTCAATAGTTCATTAATGACAGTTTTTGAAAGGGAAGTAGGGTATTTTTGCGTGGAGTCCAGCGCTGGTACGCTTAAATGGCCTACCATGACAGCCAGCGCCCCCTTTTGAATTAACTGGATAAATGGAAACAATTCGATGTTTTCCAGCCTACCGAGCTCATGGTCAATGACCGGCAGGGCCTTGTGCGAATCAGTGCTTGTATCACCATGGCCCGGAAAGTGTTTCAACGCGGTTAAGATGCGCTGTTTTTCCAGGCCTGCTATGTATTGCTGGCTTTTCAGCACAACATTGTATTTGTCCTCACCAAATGACCGGTAATTGATGACAGGGTTGTTGGCATTGTTGTTAACGTCCACCACCGGTGCCAGATTCCATTGAACACCCAGTCTCCTGAACTGTTGGCCCATATCTTCCGCCATGGATTTGATGAGTTGATCATCCTGTATCGCTCCTAATGTCATCTGATAAGGGTAACTCAATACGCTGTCCAGGCGCATGCCCAGTCCCCATTCACCATCCATGGCGATAAAAAGCGGGATCTTTGAGATGGACTGGTACCGGTTAGTCAATATTGCCTGCCGCCCGGGACCTCCCTGAAAGAATATCAAGCCACCCACTCCGTATTTTTCAATCTGCTTCTCAATGTCTTTCCGGTGCCGGTAGCCCTGGTTTGAATAGGCCCGGACCATAATTAACTGGCCTATCTTTTCATCCAAGGTCATGGTTTTTAAGATGGAGTCTGCCCAGGTGTGATCGTCGGATAAGAAAGCCGGCCTCACTATACGTGTCACCGCCGATGAATCAGGTTCTTCGGCATTCAATGGCGTCTCAGGTGTGGTACAACAGAACATACCCGCAACTACTATCAGACAAATGACAGCCCTGAGCAGTAGTTGTAGAATTGTATTGCCATATAGTTTGTCTCGCATCTAAGAAGTACCTTTCTTTTTGTCAAAATATCAAGAAAAAATAGAAAAAGACAAAAATTTAATACATCCCTTACGCTCCCAAGCCGCCGGAAGTTGTAAAGATATTTTATCTATGGCATGTAATGCTTATATTAGTACTATATATGCAGTGATTTCTATCGGATAATTTCCGTTGTAAAATTTAACTATCATGAATAGCGAAAAGTCGGACTTCAATAAAATGGAGGAATTGTGGGAAGAAGATCTTTTAAAAAGATATCCCGAAAATTCCCACAAAAACCAGGAAGCATACAGAAACTATGATGACCCTGCCAGGGACACCGTAAAAGAATTCTACTGGCTCAACCATACGCATCAAACCTATGATTTTGTTCTGGAAAAGGAGCGGGAGTTTTTATCGTTTGAAAAAAAGAACATGTCTCTTTGGGAAGCGGTAGAATTTCTGAATACATTGATAGACGACTCGGATCCTGATATTGATCTCGACCAAACTCAGCACCTTTTGCAAACATCGGAAGCCATCAGGGCCGATGGTCATCCCGATTGGTTTGTGTTAACCGGTTTTTTGCACGATCTGGGCAAAGTCCTTTGCCTGTTTGGCGAGCCGCAATGGGCGGTGGTCGGTGATACCTTCCCGGTGGGGTGCCGGTTTTCTGACAAAATTGTATATCCCGAATTTTTTGAAGATAATCCCGACCATCACAATGAAAAGTACAATACAAAATACGGGGTTTATGAACCGAATTGTGGTTTGAGGAATGTCCATATGTCATGGGGACACGATGAGTACCTGTACCATATCATGAAAGACTACTTGCCTGACCAGGCACTTTACATGATCAGGTACCACTCTTTTTACGCCCAACACCGTGAAAATGCCTACGACCACCTGATGGACGATTATGACCACAAAATGTTCAAATGGGTTCAGGCATTCAATCCTTATGATCTGTATTCCAAATCCCCCACACCACCGAATGTGGAGGAATTGAAACCCTACTACGAGCAATTGGCCTCAAAATACCTGCCTGCAGCGCTTAAATTTTAAAACTAGATGCTTTGCACTTTTTTCTGTTCAGTTGTTTTACTTAAACTGCGATAGGTCGAGTTTCTTAAAATGCCCTTCGACCTTTTCACCTTCCACATCCTGGCCCTTGATGTAATTCTTTTCGTAATAGTTGGTGGTTTTAGTGCCACTGAACAGGTTTTTTAGTGTTTCTTTTCTCCGGCTCAGCCATTTCGAATATTTGAGATCCAGTTCTTTGTTTTCGGAGATATGCTTTCTTGAGCAGGCATAGTTATTGATGGTGGCAATCTCATATGGCAATATTTGGCAAAAGGGAAAATGGCTGGGAAAGTGAACCGTAAAGTCAGGTATGGTAATCTTCCAGTTCATAGTGAATGTGGATTCCAGTCCCCACGTCTCCACAAACCCGTCCAGTCCATGGGCTCCGGGTAACCATTGGTTAGAGGGACCTCTGACAATTAAACCGATGCCGGGATCGGTACGGAATACCCATGGGAGCCTGAAAGAGATAATTCCCTGTCCAAAATGAGAAACTACAAATTGTGACATTTCCGGTTCCTGTTCATGAAAATGGAATTTGATGGCGTCCTTTTCATTCCTTCCATCCCATATTACACTAAACGAAGGCGCGGCCTTAACTACCCAGCCAAGCTGATTGGCTATCACCAAGGGCAGGCAATTGTAAGCATACTTACCTGATGACGCGTCCATCCAATTTCTTGTTTTCCCGGCGGGCTCTATGGTAAGTAATCTGTTACTTGTATCGTTTACAATGTAGGCGGTAATATTCATTTTCCTTGATTGGGTCGCTGGAATGATTATTAAAGGTTATTATGTATTGATTATAAGCACTTCTGACTTTTCTAAGATAAGTATAAAGAATGAAAATTTCAGTCTGGCAGCATGACTTCGTTGTCAAAACTATTATTTTTTAGAGGGTTAGATTTTAACCAGGAAAAGGATACCATCAAAACATCAACTAAACTCACCTTAAAAAGCAGTATATGCCTATATTTTAAAAATCTAACGCTTACTTTCTATGATTTGGAAATAGGTATTTGGTTACAACTAAAAAGTAAGCCGCAATGTTGGCAGTAGTTGTGGTGATTAATGTGACCATTACGGTATCTGTTAACACAAATGGATTATTGGTAAATGGGAAACTCCGTATTCCCTGAAAAACAACAATGAAGAGAATTATCGCCAGCCACCCTGTAATTAATGTAAATATTCGACTAGCGTATTTCTTTCTTTTATATCTTGCTCATAACTTTGAAAATAGAGCAGGTTTATGTCATGCCGATTGGACTCTTCTCTGAGCAGTTCTTTTGGAGGATCGGAAAAATCTCGTGGCGGTAATTCGGAAGCACCCTCCAATTTATCTAACTTTTCTATAAGTTCGTTTAAGTTTTTCAAACTCCGGCTATACTCATTTTCTTACTCAGGGAAGTAAAATACGCTCTTATTATACGATCATCGATATCCTTATTTGCCGGAATGTTATATGAATACTCTTTTGCCACTATGTCCCATGGTGTATTCGATTGGTGAGTAAAATTTGAAAGAAAAAAAGTTGAATATCTTCCGTATAAATTCCATACAACCTCCAGTAATTTTTTAACCTCCTTGTTGATTGATTCTTTATTATCTATAACATGTTTGAGCGGCAGATTTCCATAGGCTTTGAATGCATCATAAATTTCAGGAATAATTGGCCCGAATCTCCAGGCTTCAACCACAGAATTGATAAGTGGATCACCTGTTAAAGCCAAATACCATCCATGCGCTATATATACTAGTCTTTGAATCTTGGTTTGAGATATAGGATCGCTGAATTCAATACCTTTCTTTATAAAAAAATTCGCTATGGTCAGAGGACTGTACATTGGGAATTGTTTTAGTGTTTGAATTTATATTTTGAATAAAATGTTGTTTTTTGATCATCGGCTATGCCTGGAAAATATACGGAAACATTTCACGATTTATTTTTATGCCAAAGCTATATGTTATTTAATCATTACAATTATATAAAAATACTCAATGATTAACAAAAAAATAATTTTTTGTTAATAGAAATATATATATTCCGACGCTCTAAACTTTATAATGATCACGCTTGAGTGAAATGAGCCTGGCCTTTGAAGGGAGGTGGGTGTTTTCCGGGCTTTGGTTGGTTTTTACTTTCATAGTTACTCGGTTTTTTGTTTGGAAATTTTCATAATTAAACTTTTGTAGACTAGCATTAAACCAGATTTCGAACTATACCCAAATGATAACCGTCTATTTGGATGTATTTTTGTAAATTAATTTAAAAATCAGCTAACTTTTGATTTACAATCAGATGAGCAAAGAAAAATTAGAGCGCGCTTTTGGTAAAGCAATACGCGAATTAAGACTGGAAAGAGGGCTTTCTCAGGAAAAACTATTGAGATTATCAGACCACCTCGATCGGAGTACTTTTCAACGTTATGACGCTGGAAAGCGTGTGCCCAAGGTGGAGATGATCATTCATGTTGCAAAGGCCCTGGATGTAACACCTGGTTACCTGGTAGACAGAGCATGTAGTTATTATGAAGCAAGCATGAAGGAAGAATGAAAATTTTGACCAGGATTTGCTTTTAGCTGAAATTAAAAAGATGATTGGAATTGCTGGGAAGAGCGCAAAGTAAAAGAGAGATCATTCGATTTGGCTTTGCTACTTATAATAGCTTTTCAGGTGCTTGCTGAGGCTTAAAAATCTATGAGTTTTATTTAATCTAATTAGAGACTTTCGGGCTTGCAAATGTGCGTTGGTTATTTTTCTGTAACCCTAGCTTTCCATTTATGAAACTTGCTGAGGCTTTTGGATTAGTTTTGAAG
>JAKSDQ010000277.1 GCA_022360015.1 Cytophagales bacterium | reverse complement strand
TTTTCGCTATTGGGAAATAGATGGACGCAAAGAAGATAAGCTGACGATCCCTGAGCAGTGGCTACACCACGTCGGTCTGGCCTACACAGACCAGAGAGAGCGCATGACCCTCTCCCTGGAATCACAAAACGTTTTCAACGCAAATGCCTATGACAACTTTCGGGTACAAAAGCCAGGACGGTCATGGCACGTTAAACTAAGACTTTTTATCACTAAATCGTAAAAATATCAATTGAGTTACAATGAAAAAACTAACTTACTATTTAAGACCTGGACGAAGCCTTAGTCTCTCACTTGCCATCATAACGGCTGTCTCCCTGTTGGTTTTCTCCTGTAGCGATGATGATGACCCGGATGTAGATGCTGATGCGCCAATCATCAGCGCAACCGAAGGGTTATTCATGCGGGGAGGTCAAACAGAGGAATTTACTTTTTCTGTCATTGCGCCAGGCACTGTTTCCAAAGTACAAGTAGCCGCCAGTGCCGGTAAGGCATCCATTACAAATGAGGAAGAGTTGGTGGGTACTACCAATGGATTGGCCAGAATTAGCTACGAGACTACCAAAGATGTCAGCGGCACCCAGACGGTGACGTTGACTGTTACTGATCAACAGGGAAAATCTTCGAACGAACCGGCTGAAATAGAGGTATTCGTACCCATTACCTTTGGCATGGCCATTGTATCGGGGGCAGGTGATGTAAACACCACTTTCCTGCAAGGCCTGATTGATCTGGATATTACCTCGGTAGACAATAGCTCCAGTACCGAATTGGCCCAGTTTGCTGCTGTTTACTCAGATGGAAGTTCATTATTTACGGCAGGATTTGGGGCTCCGGCTACTATGGGCAAATATGTATTTAATAGTGCCGGTGAAGCAGCACTTGACCAAGAGATCATCGTACCGGGTTCCAACTCATTTTCTGCGGTAGAGATCATTGATCAAAGTAAAGCTTACGCTACCGTAGGCGGGGGGCTTTCGCGCGCTGTGGAGTTTAGCCCATCTGAAATGCGTATAACGGGAGAGATAGATTTGAGCGATGCGGGGGAAGGGTTATTCTATTCGGATATGATCGTTCGGGACAATACGCTCTTTATTGCATTAAATGATTTTGGAACATCCGGTGAAGCCAAAGTAGCCGTTGTTGACCTTTCTACCAATACGCTGGCAAAAGTAATCTCAGACGGGCGTACCGCTACTTTATTTGGAACACTTACGTCATCCATTATGGCGCAGGATGCAAATGGTGATATTTATGTGCAAGGATCGGGACTTTTTAGTGGTAAAGCCAGTGGCATCCTAAGGATTTTATCGGGAGAAACTGAGTTTGACGGGGATTACTTCTTTGACCTCAGTGCCGCTACAGGTGGGTCTTGCTTTGGCCTTTATCATTTTGGCAATGGCACAACGTTCACGGCCGTTTCAGTAGATGATAACAACTGGTTCGGTTTTGATGGTGATAATCCCTCTTTTCGCTATCGCAAAATTGATTTAACTGCTCGTACCGATGGTGGAGATTTAGCTGCCTCACTACCTAATACGTTTGCAGCCTCCCGTACCATGTTCTTCACCCAAACATCAACAGATGAAGTGCTTTTCCCCACTGCCGGAAAAGATGAGGATGCACTTTACAGCTATACGATCAGTTCGGGTGAGGTATCCAAAAAGATCACCAGTACCAGTGGCTATGTGAGTGGGTTAGTACCCGTAAATTAATCATTAAAGAAATGCTACAGGCAATAAACCCGGCTAAAAATTACGATGGGCACCGGGTGCTTACGGATGGAATTGTAGAATAGAAACACACATTTATGACAAAAAAGAATACGCTTAACATTGATAAAATAGGCATGTGCACTTCGGTGGCCTGCATTTTGCACTGCCTGGCCATGCCAATGTTTTTGATTTTAGGACTGGATTCTCTTTTGCTGATTTTGGATCGGGAGTGGGTCGAGCTAGGTATCATTCTCTTGGCGCTAATCATAGGGATATCGGCTTTCGGAAGCGGTTTTGTCCGTCATCGGCAGCATTTCGTACCGGTACTTTTTATCGCTGGTTTCTTATTGCTCATTAATGGTGAATCCGTGGAAAATACCTGGCTGAAAGTAGGGCTCTCTGTTGCGGGTGCGATGGTCATTGCCTACGCACATTATCACAATTTTCAACTAAAAAGAGGATAAAGTACTACTTATCGGACGACATTAAATAAACGTTAATCGTATGTTGCAAGCTACAAACCTGACCAAAAAGTACGGAAATTTCACTGCGCTGAATACCCTCAACCTTTCAGTAAAAGAAGGCGACATTTTTTGCCTGCTGGGGGCCAATGGAGCGGGAAAATCCACTACGATCAATCTATTTCTCAATTTCATTGATCCCTCGGAGGGTCAGGCTACTATCGGGTCATTGGATGTGACCCGGTATGCGAAGGAAACCAAGCAACTCCTGTCCTATATCCCCGAAAACCTGATGCTGTACCCTAATCTTAGCGGATTGGAAAACCTGGACTTTTTTTGCGGGCTGGGGGGCAAAAGCTATACAAAAGGGCAATTGGAAGCGCTCCTGAAGCAATCGGGCTTACAGCCGGATTTTATCCACAAACGCGTAGGTAGCTACTCCAAAGGGATGCGCCAGAAGGTGGGCATTGCTTTGGCCACTGCCAGAGAGGCCAGCGTACTGCTGCTGGACGAGCCAACTTCCGGACTGGATCCAAAGGCCAGTAATGAGTTCTCAGAACTACTCTTGGGTATGAAGGAAAAAGGGGTGGCTACTTTGATGGCTACGCATGACCTTTTCAGAGCCAAAGATACTGGTACACATATCGGCATCATGAATGAAGGCGTGCTGGTAGAGCAGTTTGAGTCAGGTGACGTAAGCTTTCAGGACATGGAAAAGCTGTACCTCAAGCACATGCACAACTAATCCGTTTATGCGTCAAGTACTTCTCATAGCACAAAAAGAAATCAAGGTCGCCCTCCGGGAAAAGTTGGTGGTTTCCATGGGTGCAGTCACTTTGCTGTTGCTGGGGGTGGCGCTGTATGCAGGATATGTTTCTTACCAACAACAAAAGGAAATAATTACCAAGACTCAGACAGAGAAACGAAAAGAGTGGCTCAACCAGGGAGATAAGCACCCACATATCGCTGCCCATTACGGCACATTCGTTTTCAAGTCTAAAACAGTACTCAGCCTGTTTGATTTTGGCCTGGATGCCTATACCGGCACCTCGGTATACCTGGAAGCGCATTACCAGCATGGGTTTATGTTTCGCCCGGCACAAGATCACACCAGTATGATCCGCTTCGGAGAGCTCAGCGCAGCATTGGTTTTGCAGGTACTTGTACCTTTGCTCATTATTTTCCTGGCTTTCGGCGCTTTTACCCGTGAGCGGGAAAGCGGCACACTGAAATTGCTCATGAGCCAGGGCATATCGTTTCGCATACTTACCTGGGGGAAAATTGTGGCTTATGGTATCATACTGGCGGTCGTATTATTGCCTTTTGTAGCAGGAATATTCATACTGTCTGTCTCGGGCATCCGGCAGGAAGTCATTCCTGATGTTGCCTTCAGGGCCTTATTACTCGTATTGATTTACAGTGTGTATTTATGGCTGTTCATTTCATTTTCCGTATGGATTTCGCTGCGCTCCGCTACCGGAAGGAATGCCCTCCTCACATTACTCGCCTGCTGGATGTTCTTTGCTGTACTTATGCCTAAAACGGTGGCTAATCTTAGCGAAAGCTTTTATTCACTTCCATCCATGCGAGAGTTCAGAGCCCGGATACAGGAAGATAAACGCAACGGCCTGGATGGGAAAACGCCCCGCTCGGTGAGAATGGCCAGGCTGGAAAAAGAGTACCTGGAAAAATATCGGGTGGATTCCGTTCAGCAGCTTCCGTTCAACTTTGAGGGGGTGAGTATGCAGGCCGGTGAAGAGCATGGCAATAAAGTCTATGACCATCACCTAGGCAAACTCCGTGAGACGTTTCATCGGCAAAACCGGCTCAGCAGTATTGCCAGCCTTTTTAATCCCTATCTGGCTGTACAACATTTGTCTATGGCCCTTTCAGGAACGGATATGCATACCTTCATCCATTTTGAAGAAGAAGTAGAGGGTTACCGCAGGGAACTGGTCCGAAAAATGAACAACGATATGGCTGAGAACTCCCGGTACGGGGAATTTTATGGTTACAAAGCCCAAAGTGATTTATGGCAGGAAATAGATGATTTTACCTATCAAACACCTACTGCGCCAGTGTTACTTCAGCTTTACCATTTAGAGATACTGTCACTGCTCTTCTGGATGATGTCAGTATTTGTACTGCTGAATTATTCCAACCGAAAAATGAAACCACTTCATGGATAAAACAACCCAAACGCTGATCCGCTATGAGTGGAAGTCTTTCATCCGCAACCGGTTCCAGTTGCTCATGCTGGCTGCTGCTTTCGTGTTCGGAATGTATGCGATCTACTATGGCCAGTCGGAGATCAATGGGCAACGACAGACCATTGAAGCCGTCACGGCTTTGGAGCAAAAAGAATTTTTTGAGTACAAAGCAAGCTTCCGGGAAGAACTGACAACATTAGAAGCTGAGCAAACGCACGATATAGCCTCCCGCCCTGCCTATGCCTGGTACAGGCATGGCTATCATGCCATTTTACCTCCGCATGATTATGCACCTTTGGCCATTGGTCAGCGTGACCTGTTCCGTTATTATTACCGCCTCACCGGTATGAGCCTGCACTATCAGCTTTTTGAAAATGAACTGGCTAACCCGGTCAACCTGATGGCGGGCAATTTTGACCTGTCTTTTGTGTTGATCTACCTGTTTCCACTACTCATTATCGCCTTTTGTTACGGTTTATTTTCAGCCGAAAGAGAGAACGGTACGCTTGCCCTCTTGCAAATCCAGTCAGTCAGCATTCGTAAGATCATATTGGTACGCCTGGCCTTTTACTTCATGATGGTTACTGGCCTGGCCCTGCTTATCTCTTCAATAGGGTTACTTACATCGGGTAACCCACTGGCTGAAGAAAACAGGTTACCGGCCGCCGCCTGGATCACAGGTGTAGCGGCCTATTGTGCCTTTTGGTTCGGCCTGATGTTTCTAATCGTAAGTTTTCGCAAAAACTCATCGTTCAATGCTATTTCGGCCGCAGGATGTTGGCTGGTTTTTCTTATTGTCGTGCCGGCCCTGCTCAACGTACTCGTCACCACAAAATTTCCATTAAGCAGCACGACCCTTGCGGGCCTTATGCGCCGGACAAGCCTGGAGAACGAAAACGATGAAGAAGAAGCCCGAGAGGTAGTCATGGAGTTTCTGGCTCATACTCCTAAACTGGCCGGGAGCGACAGCTTATTGAATAATAATCTCCTCTCAAAAGCGTACGCCGCCTTCACTTCCCTTAAAGACATCAATAGCAAGGAAGCGGTAGACCGTTACATGGCCCAGGTAATTAGGAGAAACAAATGGGGTGCTCGTTTTCACTGGCTTAGCCCTGCGATAAATATGCAGAATTTGCAAACAAAGATGGCAAAAACGGATCTGCACACGTTTTTGCTTTTTCATAAGGCACTGGCAAATTTTCACGAAAGCATTACCGATTTCTATTTCAGTCGGCTCTTTTGGGATAAACCCATACGGCAGGAAGATTATTCAAACCTTCCGGTATTTGAGATGCCTGAAATTCAAGACCGCTGGGATGCTATCCGGATAGGTCTTAGCAAAATCATGTTGATGGCCGTTCTTGCCTTTGGAATAGGCTATGTTAAAATGAAATGAGTATGTTATGAGATTGTTCTTACCTTTTCTCATCTGTTTTCAGCTAAACATCACCTTGGCCCAGGACAACCAAAACTTTCCGCCGCCGGAGGACCCTCCGGTGGTGAATGCGCATAAGGTAACGGGAGATATTAAAGTGGATGGCAAGCTTCTGGAAGCAGACTGGCAGGATGCTGAAGTTGTCTCCGATTTTTTCCGTATGGAGCCCCGGCAGGGAGGCCGTTACCTGTATGACACACGTGTGAGAATCTTATATGATGATAAAAACCTCTATATAGGGGCCTTTTGCAAAGATTCGCTCGGACGTAAAGGTGTACGTGTACAGGATTTAAGAAGAGACTTCAGTTGGGGAGAAAATGATATTTTCTTTGTTCAGCTTGACCCACAGAACCTGAAACAGTACTGTGTGTCTTTTCAAACTACGCCTTACGGCAATCAACGTGACCTTCAAAACTTCAATGACGAGAACACCGATAACGACTGGAATGCACTCTGGTCGGTAAGAACCCATCGCACAGACTCAGGATATTTTGCTGAATTCGCCATTCCATTTAAATCCATACGCTATGAGCAGCAGCCCGGGGATGCTGGTGCTGTTACCTGGGGCATCTCCTTCAGCCGCCTGGCCAGGCGTGATTACGAACAAACAGTTTTTCCTGCCATTCCCCAGTCTTTTACCCCTTACCGGATGACATATGCCGCTCAGCTTAGAGGACTGGAATTGCCCGAGCCCAGTGCCAATGTACGTATTGAACCTTACTTCTTATACCAATATGATGACATTGAGAAAGAGGGAGTAAATACTACCGAAGGAGATATGAAGTTAGGTGGCGATGTAAAGTGGGCTATAAATCCGCGATCCGTCCTGGATTTGACCTTCAATACGGATTTTGCGCAGGCAGATGTGGATAGAGCCGTAAATAACCTGGAGCGCTTTAACATCTTCTTCCCGGAAAGACGGCAATTCTTTTTGGAAAATTCAGGCATTTGGGCAGGGGCAGGCAACCGGTCCGTTACACCTTTTTTCAGCCGTACCATCGGGCTGCAAGGCAGCTTTAATGCAGAACCTGCAAGAATAAATGGCGGGGTCCGCTACACGATGCGCAATGAAGATCAGGCCATTGCAGCATTGTACATTCACCAGGCTGAAACTCGCAACTCGTCGGCCGCCAGCTTTGGGGTAGCCCGTTACTTACAGAACTATGGACAAGAAAACAATATCGGGGTAATGGTTACTCATCGGTTGGATGAGCAATCGCGTGAATTGGGTACCCTGGAAAGCAACAATACCACCCTCACCGTGGATGGATTGGTACGCCCCAAAGATGAACTGACGGTAACCTATATGTTATCCGGCTCTCGTGACAATTCAAATGATACCTTGGGATTAGCCGGAAGTTTTTTTGCAGGATACAGCACCAATAAATTTTATGCGGGTTGGCTCACCAATTTTGTGTCCGAAAGTTACCATCCTGACATGGGCTTTGTTTTCCAAAAGAATGTGATCTGGCACAATCCAGGCGGGTACTTTATATGGCGGCCAAAGAACATTCCGTGGATCAGACGCTTTGATCCTGGCGCCTTTTTCAACTACTATCATGACGCCAGTGAGCCGGGCAACTTCCAGCAGGGGAGTATTTATCTCTTTCCCATTTACCTGATTTTTACCAACGGCAGTTTTTTTCAATATGCAATTTTTCCCACCTGGCAAAACATCAATTTTGACTTTGCTCCACTAGATATTCCCATTGCACAGGATGATTATTACTATACCCGTCACCAGATCAATTTTAATACAGATAGATCGGCTAAATTTTCATTGTCAGGCAATGTCAACTGGGGAAAGTTTTACAATGGGATACGGACGACCATAGAAGGAGGTCTTAGATTTGCCCCAATCCCTCATGCAACCCTAACAGCAGACTATGAATACAATAACCTGAAAAACCTTGGAGAGGCTAATGAAAACCTAAAAACTCACCTTACCACCATTGGATCGCGGTTTGCCCTAAACCCACGCTTACAGTTGTCAGCTTTTTATCAGTACAATACATTTGACGATCAGGGACGCTGGAACATCCGTGGAAGTTGGGAATACCGCCCATTGTCCTTTATCTACATCGTTTTCAACGATAACCGCATTAGTGGGTTGGAGCAGCCGTTTGAGGAGCAGCAGTTGATCGGTAAGATTACTTTCCTTAAGCAGTTCTGATTTGTCCAGGCAGCCTGATTTGCTCAAAGACAGCCCATGGAAGTTAATGAAAAAGCTTTCACTGCCGGGCATACTGGGAATGATGGTGCTGTCCATTAATTCATTGGTGGACTCGGTATATCTGGGCAATCTGGTAAGCGCAGAAGGCTTTGCCGGGGTATCCCTTTTGTTTCCCCTTACTTTAATAATATCCAGCGTAACAGGCTTTATTGCAGCAGGTTCATCTTCGGTACTAAGCAGGGCCATTGGAGCGGGTAATAAATCTGTTCAGCGAAAGGTGATTCCCAACCTGCTGGCTCTTTCACTGATTTCTTCCGTGATTTTGATGCTATCGGGACTGCTGTTGTCGGAAGAAGCCGTTTCACTTATGGGGGCAGAAGGGGCCGTTTATCAAGCAGGAGTAGACTACCTGAAAGTTTACGTACTTGGCGTGTTTTTTAGTATTTACGGGCTTTCTGCCAATGGATTGATCCGTTCGGAAGGACGGATCCGGCAGGCTATGACCTACACGATCACAGCCGTGGTTATCAATGTTATATTCACGCCCATATTTATTGATTTGCTTGGCCTTGGAATAGCAGGTGCAGCCTGGAGTAGCATCGCCAGTATGCTGGTGTACAGTCTGCTAACCACGCTTTATTTTGTTTGTGGAAAAGCCTCTTTTGTTACCGGAACATTTGGCATTAGGATTGAAAAAGACATTATCCGGGAGGTGGCTAGCGTAGGTTTTTCTGCCCTAACCATACAATTGTCCAATACGGCACGGCAATTTATTGCTTTTCGATCGGTCACCTGGTATGGTTCAGCCCATGATCTGGTAGTTTTCAGTGCCGTCTTTCGACTATTTTCCTTTGTTGCTGTACCCGCTATGGGCTTGCTGCAAACCCTGCAGCCAGTGGTGGGCGTTAATTACGGAGCTTTCAAACTGAAAAGGTGCATTCAGGCTGCAAGAACATTCCGGTTGGCGGGAATATTTTTGATATGCCTCCTGCTTTTGCCGTTGATGCTTTTTCCCGGACAGTTTATCGGGTTTATAATTCCGGATGAGCCGGTAACCAATGAAGAATTGAATTATTTGAGGCTTATTCTGATAGCTTTACCATTTTTACCTGTATCTACCAGCGCAATGATCTTTTTTCAGGCCATAGGGGAAGGCAAACAAGCGACCGTTTTGTCTATGGCACGACAAGTATTGTTATTTATTCCGCTGATCTTGTTGATTCCTTATTTCAAAGGGTTAGATGGGATCTATTACGCACTGGTTATTGAAAATGTAGCTTTTGCCATATCTCTTTGGCTATTGCTCACGTTGAAGCTGCAAAAGTTCCAACAAGGTACGTCCTTGCAAAGTTGATCATGTCAGATCTTTCCTGGCTACTACATGAAACACATGCCAGTGTTTATCTTTGCCAGACACAGTCTTGCCATCTTTATTCATTTCCTGAAATACTTCTATGGTAAAATCTGAGAGTAGTTGCTGCACTTCAAAAGACTGATGAAAGGTCATAGCAGGATTATCCTTCCAGGAGTCTTCCACCCCAAAAAAATGTCCGGCAAAGCGACCTCCCGGCAGCAGGCAATCGACGATGAGTTGCCACAAACCGGGAAACTTATCAGGTTTACAAAAAGGCAGGCTGAAGGTGGCATTTACCAATGTGCTCCCCGGAAGTTCAGACAGATCTTCAAAAGACCGGCAAAGCGTGGTCAGGGAATTCTTCTGGTAAAAAGGAATGTCATTTTGCAACTGACGGAGCGCCCCCTCTTGTTGATCAATGGCCAATACCTGCCACCCTTGCCGAATCATAGCCAGTGTATCAATCCCATGGCCACAGCCCAAATCAATGGCATGCCGGTTTTGCAAAGAACATCCTGGCGCATTAAAGAGGGCCAGGGCTTTGGATAGCGTAGTAGCCGGAGGTATCTTTTTTCCTTCAAAATGACGGTAATGTGTTTCCCATGAATCACTCATTTTCCCGGATCAGCCTTTACATTGTTTACAGATACCGCTAAGGGTGTAATTTACACGGGTGACAGAAAACTCATTGGATATCTCGGCTTCAGGTACTTTCACATCTTCCAAACAGTAAGTCTGATGGCATTCGTCACAGATAAAATGGGCGTGTTGGTCTGTGTGCAGTTCATCCGGGCAATGTTGTCCGCATAGCGCATATTTGATGCCTTGGCCATCTTCCGATGCACGGTGTAATATACCGCGCTCAGCAAAAGAACTCAATGCCCGGTAGATCGTCACCCGGTCATGTCCTGCAGTCATTTTAGACACTATATCACTGGCAGAAAGTGCAAAATCATGATCCATAAACAACGCCAGTATTTCCGTTCTTATGGGAGTCTTCTTCAAACCATGTGCATGCAACAAGTTACCAACCAATCTTTTGTTATTCATATCCCTAGTCTAAAGATCTTTTGATTCTTACCAATAGTAACAATCCGCAACAAAGATTAGTTTGATCTGAAAGCTAACAATGTAAAGAGGACTGCAGGCTGGTTGTGATATGGTCCATTTTTGGCCTGTAGTGGGCATATACCAATATATAATAGTAATTGGTATATTTGCTTCAAATCAAAAAAACATACAGAAAAATACAAGCGTTACACTTGGCGAACATTTTGAAAGGTTCATTAGCCGTTTAACGGAAAAGGGCCGATATAGCTCGGCCAGTGAGGCCATACGTGCAGGTTTGCGCCTGCTTGAAAAGGAAGAAGCTAAGTGGAAAGCATTACAAAATGCTTTAATAGAAGGGGAAAAAGTGGCAGGGCCAACTATTCTTTAAATGATTTTATTGACGAACTGAACACTGAATAGTCTTGTTTTTTTTCTTACCCAAAGGGCGAAAGCCAATTTAAAAAGTATAACCCGTTACACGCAGAAAAAGTGGGGTACTAAACAACGCAATACCTATTTCATTCAAATAGATACGGCTTTTCATGAGCCGTCCGACGATCCAACTAACAGCAGTTGTGTTTGACGTGTTGTGCGATCGCGCTTCTCTCTGTCCTTTAGTTGTTGGAGTGCAGTCCTAATTTATTTCCTTCGGTGTCAATGAACAGTGAAAAGAAACCCATTTCAGGACTGATTTCAGTTTTCGGTACAATTACTTTTCCACCGTTTTGTTCTATTTTGTCCAAAGTAGGTTGTAAATCGTTTCCTGCGTTTAGATAAACGACTGTACCATCTGTTGTTGGCTTATAATCATTCCCTTTTACCAATACAACATTGACTGTTTTCCTATCGCTTGGCAGTACCCCCATTCTTGTCCCATCCATATCAGTTTCTTCAATGCTAACATTCAAAATTTCCTGATAAAATGCTACAGCTCTTGAAAAGTCAGTTGTCGGGATTTCTACAATAGAAATTAAATTTTTCATATTACCTGTTGTTTTATTTTCAATTTCATTAACAATTTGTGTTTGTTCGTTGGAGCTGCTTTGATTGGTACAAGCAGTAAAACCAACGCCAAGCATTATCACTATGCCTATCAATGACGTTTTCATTTTTCCTTTTTTATCTTGAAAGTACAAATTTACAGGGCTTACCAAAGCTGTGATTGTACAAATGCGACACCTTATCCATTTTTGTAGATAAGCGAAGAAAGAACCATATTTTCGTCTTTTAAAAATGCTTTAGGGGTCGTGCCTGTAAACTCTTTAAAATCCCTTATAAAATGTGCCTGGTCGTAATACTCGCTTTCATAGGCGATACTGGTCAAACGCTCAGCTTGTTCGTTAAGCAGCATTTTTAAAGCGGCCTGCAACCTGATAACTTTACCTAATTGCTTTGGACTAATACCTATCTGTTTTAAGAATTTCCTTTCAAGCTGTCTTCTTTTTGATAAATCGTCCTTGAGAATGCTATTTATCGGAGTGTTCCCTTTTGTTGTTAAAAGAGCATCGATGGTTGTTTTTACAATTTTGTCAATAGTTGCCTTTTTATTCAGCTTATCTAAAAGAAAATCTTCAATAATTTCTATCCTTTCTTTAGTGTCTGCTGCCTGAACGATTTTTTGTTCTAATGCTTTGGCAGGCTTTTCTCCAAACAGCAGGTCTATCGGTGTTTCTTTATTGGCTAAGTTTTTAATAGGTGTCGTTACGAAGTTGGAAAAACCAAAAGGATAAAAACGGATGGCAAATGTGTTAACATATCCCGTTGGTTGGATGTAAAAAGGCGCAATAGTTTGTCCAAGCACCATGGCACGAGGTTGAAGAATAAAATCGTCTTCGGAAGTATACCGCTTTATGTCGTCTCCAAGTATAAATGCCATTTCAATACATCCGTCGGGTATAATGCGTTGTCTTTGTGCGTCAGTATCCGCAGGAACTTCCAACGTCCAATAGCACTTTACAAGAGCTTCTAAGTCTGAATGTGGTTGAAATGTTTGATAGTTCATTTATTGGGCTGTATTTGTTTAGAGTGCCGCACAACGACTTGTTATGCAACACGTTGTGGTATATAGATTTACTTTGAAAACTTTAATCTAGCAGATTTTTCATAAAATTCATATCAGTATTGGCTACGTGCGTACATATTTCTGTGGTTTTGCTCAATAGTACCTGTATATGTCTTAAACTCATTCCGCCTTCTAATAAATGCATAGCCAATGAATGCCTTAACCTGCATGGTTTTACGGTTTTCCTGATTTTAGCGGTTACAGAATAAATATTTGGTGAGTGCCTCCAAAACTGTCCTTACATCGACTACATTTGACAGGTTTATCAAGAATGACGTTTGATAGTCCGGTTTTTTGGACAGGTTACAGGTATGATATTGGTCAACTCTGCCTTCCTTAGCTGAATAGTACCTTACATGCAAATTTTTACGAAACAGTATATCTCCTTCAACAATATAAGCATGCTCTGTAGCAACAATATGCTCCATTAACACCCTCTATGGTAGATTGAAATATATTGTTATCATCAATTAACCTGGGACCGGTTCCATCTATGACA
This sequence comes from Cytophagales bacterium, assembly GCA_022360015.1. GTDB lineage: Bacteria > Bacteroidota > Bacteroidia > Cytophagales > Cyclobacteriaceae > Agaribacillus. Next base: position 4,597 of record JAKSDQ010000277.1, on the reverse strand, counting down.
ACTGAACTAGAGCCAGCGGGAGGATCTAGATCACTGCAATTTTTCATGACTACGGATACCTTTCCTGCCAACGTAGTTTGGATGTATAAAAAGTTTGAAAAGCCACCACCTGTATTATTGTTAGTGCCGAAGCAACTTTCCATACTTAGGTTTTCTACGTCGTTAATAACGGTGGTCGAAGCAGGTGCATGGACATAGAAACCTGCTTGGGAGTTACTTTCGTAACCGCAACCTGTTAATTTTACACTGCTAATGTTTGATATACTCCAACCTTTTCTATTTTTATCAGCAGCGCATGAATTAAAAGAAGAATAAACCATGTCATTAATAACCCAACCATCTAAGTGGTTTGAAGCAGTAAAGCAACTCGCCCCATGCACGCTAGTATGAAAACCCTGAAATTCGAAGCCATGCCATGTATTGTGGGATGCAAATACATCCCTCATCGTAATTAAAAAGCTTCTTTCAAAAGTAACCCCGCTTTTTGCAGCAAAACTGGAACGAAGGTTTGTCAACTCTACATGGTTAGCGCCTGTTTTAATTAATATATTATGGTCTATGGATCCTTTTATATAGAACCCTCTGAGTTTAAAAAATGTGCCATGTTCAACAATCAGCCCCGATCCTTGATTGTTAAAGTCCAAAATGGTACTATGCATACCTTCACCTTCTATGGTAATTGAGGCAAGAAGGTCACTTTCCAATGTGCTGATTGTAATACTGCTTTTAAGTGTATAGTTCCCTCGGGGTACAAAAATTAAACCGCCTGAATAAGATGCATTAATAGCGACAGTGTTTATGGCGTTTTGAAAGGCCGGACTCCAATCTCCATTTATTGGTCCCCCGAATGTTGGATCAGTTATATTAATTCCAAATTCCATTTTTTTATTTGTTTAGTTAAACTTAAATATGCTTGCCAACACGATCGGGTTTTATTCCAGGTTTACTCACAGCCCTCGGTTGATGTGTGATTATAGTTAAAATCATTAATTGGAAAATCCATATTTGATACTGGTTAAATAGACCGCGGTCTTTATAGATACTAATTATCAAATAAGTTCAGTCTCTAGTATAACAATAAAAGTAAATAGCAATGTAGTCTTCCATTGGATGTGAGTATTTGCCTTCTACAATATAATAAACAGGTGTCATTTCTTCAACCAGAAATATTGTTTTGTTAATGCGCCTCGTATTGTCTTGCTATAAAATACCAATTACCGGTGGTTAGGTTATGTCAGGGCGATTTCTATCGAATGATTAATTGGGACATTGAGATTGTTCGTATTCTGCATGAGAGAGTGGATATGGAACAACGTCTTAGGGAAGATTAATTATTTTGTATATCTCTGATTCCAAAAATAATCCAATCCTATCATTGCCAGATGTTCTAACAAACACTGCCTGTGAAACAAATCCTATCTAAAGATCTAACCAGTCATTTGATCGCAATAATGACCATTATCGAACCAACAGAGTGAATACAATATTCAATATCAGCCGTTCTCTATCAATGAGTTATGAGAAAAGCAAAAAGGGGATAAAAGACTTTAATGTCATTTTATCCCTGTCAGTAGCCCTAAGGGGACAAATATCGAACTTTTTCGTCGCGAATTTGCAGGAGATAATAATAATTCAGCAATTTGCTTAGAAATTTTTCAACTTTCGTTTAGGTCTTTTACCATATTTTCAATTGAGGTGGTTAGCCCTAAAGCTCGTTAAAAGTGGATAAAATCCATTGGCAAAAAGGAATTGTGAATTGACAGATTTAAGAATATAGAACATATATTCGTTAATGGCGGGCGATGCCTTTTTCATTTCCATCTTCCCAATTCAGTTTCTTGAATGGTTTTTTCAAGAGATATCAATTAACTATCAATTTTCGTATATTTAAAATGTGATTAGAATAAAAGAAAAGGATAGAAACAGACTCATCAATAAAATCAAAACTATTAAAGATAAAAATGTCCTTGATGAAATTTATCGGTTACTTGAAATTGATTTTGATGATGAGGTATATATAACCAGCCAAGAACAAAAAGAAGTCATTGCTCAAGCACGTGATCAAATCAAAAATAGTCAAACTATCTCTTCTGAAGAAGCTGATAAAGACATGGATGAGCTGCTCACCTGATAAAGACACATCCAAATATAGGTAAGCCAACCGATATCGAAAATGTAAGCGTTAAAATTATACGTGATTATTTGATGTTTTATGAAATTGGTAGTGTTAATATTTATATCCTGACTATTTGGGACAGCAGACAAAATCCCAGTAAGCTGAGATTAAGTTAGTTTTATTCTAAATTGAGCTTAGATACTTAATACTAATATATCCTGTTTCAGTGTGGGTAGAGACTGGATCTAAAGGAAGTTTTAACATTTTTGAGTCTGGCTTGAAAAATTAATAGTTTCCCTCTGAATTCTTTGGAAATTTCGAAATCGACAACATTTGACCGGTTTATCAAATGTAGTACTTGATAATGAAGTGATTCTTGACAGCATTTTGCCGCTTACTAAAAGCTGGTAAAATGCCCAAAATCGGATACCCAGTAACTAAGATCGTTTTGTACTTTTACCCATTCATCGTGTTGGCTTAAATTTGTAAATTGTTTTTTTATCCCATTGTCATGTACAACATGTCAAAATAACTACCTAGAGATAAATGGACATTATTCAATATTTCTTTTTGCTTTTATTTGCTATAGGGTTGACTGTAATAGGGCTTGTTTATCTGGGTTATTGGATACCCAAAAAGTTAGGGAAAAGAAAATTAGGAATCATCTTTTCCCGAACCCTTATTTTAGGAGTAGCACTGTTGATTTTGGCATGCATTTTCAATGATATCCTGTTTTTTAAATGGAATGCACGAAAATATCTTGTTGAACAGGGGATTGGTCTACATGATGATTTTAAGATTTTATATAATGAAAGTAGTGGGCTATTTGACTATTATCACAAATTCGAATTACAAATTTCAGACTCAGACAAAAACCGGCTAATTAATGAAATAAAATCGGCCGAGAATTTTACCGACACCATAACTACCTATTTCTATTTACCTGATCATAAAAACCGAAATACTAAAAATCCAACTACAGCAAATTATGAAAATGAGCATGAATATAAATCAGAATTCTACAAATCAAATGGCAAAGGAATAGCTCCTACTTATCGAATAATCAGTATCTCTAAAAAAGAAAATAAATTGACCTTTGAAGATATTATCGACTAACAAAATAGTCGTTTAGAAAATACACTTCATTTTAACAGTTATGATTAATCATCTTTGGATGTTAGATTTAGACTATGTCATCCAGTGTTTAAGGTTCATGATTTCTGGACAGATCGTCAAATCATAGATATGATGTATTCAATTCATATTCATGTCAAATTAGTTCTTTTACAGCTCATAATTTCGTGCTATATGGAGCTATAAAATAGAAGATATAGCCCATGCCTTGGAACTGGGAACATAAAAGTTGGCCAACTTTTATCTATGAAACTGAAAGGCTTGCCAATTGCGAGAAAGAATTTTTGCATAAGGGTGGGATGCTTCATGGCAGCCTTAACATGTAAGCTAAACAAAAGACAAAAAGAAGTCATTGAACTTATTTTCAGGGAAGGGGTGAGTGGTTTTAAAGGGGGATTAAGCGCCGAAAATTATATCAGGGTCACAAGAACAACAGCATCCACGGCTACCAGAGATTTTCTTTTTCATCTTCGACTGTTTAAAGTTAACAATTTTCAAACAGTTCGATTTTGGATGGTTTATAAGAACGGACGGAATAGAATTTACACTCTCTCTTAAAAAATGAATCAATGCTCTGAAACAGCGAATCTCCATACGCTAACACGCAATTACTAAAACCTGGATGTCCATTAGCTGCAAGCCTAACTGAATATTGTTTGCGTTATAATAATCCGAATTGTAGAACATTTCTATTGATTCATACGTAACAATTTTGTTTTTTTACACGTAAACTAATTACTATGGATACAAAACTGACATTAAATGTAGATAAGGATATCGTTGAGAAAGCTAAAGTTTATGCTAAATCACATAAAATAAGTCTGTCTCAATTGATTGAGTCCTACTTAGCTTCGTTGATATCAAAAAAAAGCAGGGAAATTGAGATTACACCTCTTGTGAAGAGTCTAAGTGGTGTGATTGAATTGGACAAAGATTTGACTATAAAAATAGATATACTGATTATCTGATGGAAAAATACAAATGAGCAAATTACTGATTGATACAAACATTGTCCTGGATTTGCTTGCTAAACGAGAACTATTTCATGAAAGTGCTGCTCAAATATTTTCTCTTGCCGATAAAAATAAACTTAAACTGACTGTAAGCTCTTTGACCTTTGCAAATACCAACTATGTTTTGACTCGCCTTAAAACAGCAAGGGAGGCCCGGGATATTTTGAGGAGATTTAAGATTCTTGTCCGGGTATTGTCACTTAACGATAAGATTGTTGATTTGGCTTTAAATGATGATGATTTCGGAGATTTTGAAGATGGGTTGCAATACTATACAGCAATAGAAAACAATCAGGATGTGCTAATCACTCGTGATTTAAAGGATTTCAAAGCC
>JAKSDQ010000274.1 GCA_022360015.1 Cytophagales bacterium | reverse complement strand
TCCACTAACCAGACCGGTCTGCTCACCGCGAATCTGTATGTTATCATCTGTTATATCACCATCGGTGCCTCCATCAGCACTCACCTGGTTTATCGCATTATCAAAATTTAAGACGATGTTCGCATCTCTTGAAATGTTGGTACCGTTCTGCACCGGGGTGGTTGAAATAAGTCTGGGGCTTACAACATTTTCATACCACCCGATTTTAGAATCATTTCGTGACGCTGACAGCACATCCAGGTCACCATCATCATCTACATCAGCAGCGTAAACAGAACTTGCATGATCAGCATCAGTGGTGATAATATGAGATGTAAAACCCTGGCTGCCGTCATTTTCGTACCACGCGATTTTATTGTCATCAAAAGACGCTGACAGCACATCCATGTCGCCATCACCATCTACATCAGCAGCGTAAACAGAATGTGCACCAGCAGCATCAGTGGTGATGGTATGAGATGTAAAACCCTGGCTGCCGTCATTTTCGTACCACGCGATTTTATCGTCATCATTGGACGCTGACAGCACATCCATATCGCCATCACCATCTACATCAGCAGCGTAAACAGAATGTGCACCAGCAGCATCTGTGGTGATGGTATGAGATGTAAAACCCTGGCTGCCGTCATTTTCATACCACGCGATTTTATCATCAAGCAAAGACGCTGACAGCACATCCAGGTCACCATCACCATCTACATCAGCAGCGTAAACAGAAGCTGCACCATTAGCATCGGTGGTGATGGTATGAGATGTAAAACTCTGGCTGCCGTCATTTTCATACCACGCGATTTTATCGTCTTGTGACGCTGACAGCACATCCATATCACCATCACCATCTACATCAGCAGCGTAAACAGAAAGTGCAAGACCAGCATCTGTGGTGATCGCTGGCTGTGTCTTAAAATTTATAGGGCTCACAAGGGCTGGAGCCGCTGTAAAACGGAAGGTGAAATCCGTCCCCAACCGCCCGCCGCTAACCCCAACTAACCCCGTAGTAATTGTGACGGTTACCACCTCGCCAGGTTTAAATGACACATCCGGATTGAAGGTCAGCGTATTGGTCCCATTACCACTAAATACTCCACTAACCAGACCGGTCTGCTCACCGCGAATCTGTATGTTATCATCTGTTATATCACCATCGGTGCCTCCATCAGCACTCACCTGGTTCATCGGAACATCAAAATTTAAGACGATGTTCGCATCTCTTGAAATGTTGGTACCGTTCTGCACCGGGGTGGTTGAAATAAGTCTGGGGCCTGCAATCGTTGCATCCTTGGTTTTGTTATTGACAGCTGTGGTAGGCAACGCTATGTCTTCGGTAGCACATATCCAACTTGTCCCTTTCACGGCCGCACAAGTAGTAAAACTTACACATACCATCAAGAATAAACGTGAAGTAAAATTAGATTTCATTTGGGTTACTTTTAGACAGTTAAAAAATGGTAAGTCCAGGTAGATTGGTTAAGCAGTCAAGAAAAAAATACCGCCGGAAAAAAAGCTTTATCTTACTTGTAATGAAGAAAAAATTTCCGTTTTTAAACCGCTAATGTAACATTTTAAATTGACCAAAGCAAGTTCCTTGTTGGAATAATTTATGCTATACATTTAATAATTCAGGGGTAGTTTTCACCCCTTTTATTGATTTAGCTTGAAAGTCAAATACTTAATAGAGATGATGGAAGCATATTTCAATTGCCCCCAGGGGCGGTAATATGGCCTATTAAAAAGGAAATCAAAAAATGTTTTGGGATTATCTGAAAAACAGAAAACAAAAGCTGCCTTTTTTAATGGGACTGAAAAAGTTTGTATAACATTCAAGGCGGCTATTCGGTGACTTGGAAAATAGTTAATTAATTGATAGTCAGGGATAAATATTAAAAATTCTGCAAAGACCCCCCAAAAAGGGCTAAATAGCGCTATATTCGGGGTATCTAATATTAACTACAGAAATATATGCAGAATTTTTCAGAACAAGGTGAGCTTTTTGAACAATATTCTACTTTTTCTCCCAAATTGTACATTTTCAAGCAGACTGAGTTAGGCAGGTTACGCTCGGTGTTACCCATTCGGCAACTGGCCAGCCTGCTGCCTGCTCAAAACGGGGCTGGCCGTCGATCCTGGTTCGACAATGAAGGACAGATCTCCCTTTTGTTATTATCTCATTTTCTTCGATTGGATGACCCTACCCTGTTAAAGCGGATCAACTCGGATTGGGAGCTGCAAATGTTTTGTGGCCGTCAATTCCAGTTGAACGAACGCATCAAGGACATGAGCCTACTCACCTATATTCGTAAGCGGATCTCACAACATATGAACCTGGAAGGCTTTCAACAAATATTATTGAATCACTGGCAGCCATGTATGGAAAATACCCAGGCAGTGGTCATGGATGCTGTGGTATATGAAGTAGGTGTAAAGTCACCCACCCGGGTGAAATTGTTATGGGATGCCTGTCAGTGGGCGTATGAATTACAGGTATTGCTTTGCGGTAGTTTAAAGATCGCTCGTTCCCGCAAGCGTTTTTTAGATCAAAAGCGAAAGCAGATGGTTTATCAAAAGCTTAAAAAACGTAGCCACAAGCGCAACAAAGCACGCAGAAAACAACTGATCTATTTATTGGAAAAGCTCTGTGGCCGGGGGAGAGTTGAAAGCTGGCCTGTTAATGCCAATTCCACCAAATTTTAGGTATTCTTCAGATTGATGGCTTATGATGATTCTGGTATATTCCATATGCAATCAATTGCCGCCAACGTTTTGAATAAACGCTCGTTTTAATGGCGTTTATTTCTTGTGTGCGCCTTGCATGGTGAATATATTTCATGAAATTGAGTGTTCCAAAGGGTGAAAGTCCCGTAAGCGGGGGAGTCGTTACCCCAAGCTAAGCAAGTGGCAAGGTTGTTAACGGTGAGGTTAGAACTGAAGTAAGCCAGACTGCGGTGTCTGTACTGACGAACAGGAACTACATACGGAGGCCATCAGGTCGGATGAGGTATCACATGCTGCCGAAGTCCAACCCCTCGAAAGAAGTCCAACCCCTCGAAAGAGGCTAGCACCGAAATGGTAGATGTAGCAGGGATATACACAAGGATATTCACTTTACCAAGGGAGATCTTCCGATGTCGGGTACATGGGAAGAAGTCAGCAGAGGTCATAGTAGTTGATGGCAACGCGCCGATACCGAAAGGATAAGATCGGAGGACTCACCAGCCAATGAAGGGCTGAACATTGAATTGCGTCCAAATTCGGTTAGGAATGCCGCCACAGGCGGGATAGCCTATCCTTAAGCGGACAGGGAAAAAGAAGAAGATGATAGAAAAAGTACTACATCCTAAAAACCTCTATAAAGCGTACCACCAAGTGGTAAGCAATAAAGGAGCGGCAGGCATAGATGATATGCAGGTAAACGAATTGAAGTCTTTCATTGACGATAATCGAATATCAGTCATTACTTCTATCCTGAACAGGCAGTATGTACCACAGGCTATCAGGGGAATAGAAATTCCCAAGAGTGATGGGAAGACCAGGCTACTGGGTGTTCCCACCGTAGTAGACAGATGGCTTCAACAGGCGTTAAGCCAACAGTTAGCGACTAAATTCGAGTTTGATTTCGAAGCGCAAAGCTATGGTTTCCGCCCCGAAAAGAATCTTCACGGAGCAGTAAAACAATCCCTGGAAAACGTCAATGATGGCTACCAGGACATTGTGGATATTGACCTGAAGGGTTTCTTTGATGAAGTACAACACTACAAGCTACTGCAACTGATCTACAACAAGGTAAAATGTCCTACCACCCTATGGCTGATCCGAAAATGGCTACGTGCACCTATCCGGATAAACGGAAAGTTGTACAAACGCAGGAAGGGTATGCCACAAGGAAGTCCTTTGAGTCCACTACTAGCCAATATATTGCTGGATCAATTGGACAAGTACCTCAAAAGGAAAGGTCTGAAATTCGTCCGCTATGCTGACCACTTTAGTGTCTATACAAAGTCAAAGGCAGAAGCCCGCAAGATCGGTAACCAAGTTTATTTGTTCTTAAAAGATAAACTAGAGCTACCCATCAACAAGGAAAAAAGCGGCATACGCAGGCCGGCTACTAGGGCACAGTTTTGTTCCCACCTATAAGAAAGGCGAAAAGAACAAGTACCAACTAGTGGTGAAGAATGGCAGTTGGGAAAACCTCAAACGCAAACTCAAAGCCATCACCAAGAAAACTTTGCCATACAGCTTCGAGGAACGGCTTCAAAAACTCAAAGAAGTATGGATGGGCTGGGTGAATAATTACCGGTTGGCAAGTATTCAGGCAAAGCTCAAACAACTCGATGAGTGGTTGAGGAACCGACTTCGATATTGTATATGGCATGACTGGAAGAAGCCGGAGAGGAAGCGTAAAAACATGATCAGATGAGGAGTGCCACAAGCACAGGCCTATGCCTGGAGCAGGACCAGGATGGGAGGCTGG
>JAKSDQ010000273.1 GCA_022360015.1 Cytophagales bacterium | reverse complement strand
TGTCTCGCTGGCCTGAGGGCCCCGTCTCAAGAACCATCCGGACGGAACTTGAGGCCAGTGAGCTTGTCGGAGCCGGAGGGATGTCTTTCTTTCCAAAGATGGAGGAACTGACCTGGTGAGAGTGCTTGTCTAGGTTTCGAAGTTGAGGTCGAACGTAAGCCACAAGGTGGGCAGGTTGTTGTGAGGGATGCAGGGAGCAAAGAAAACAGTATGTACGAAGCTATCAGTGGAATGCGTATGGACGCCAAACTGTAAAAATCAAGATGAGCGTAGCGGGCCCCCGGCGCCGCCTGGCTGTCTGGCCACTTGCTGAACGATGAAGCAGGCCCAACTTGGAAAGGTGTTCGGTAGTGCAGCATCAAGAGCGCTTTATTTGGAAGGAAATGCTTTTCCAGTCGCTTCCATTCACTTAATGGGCGGGATGGCGAGAGGCCATTCAGTGGGTTTCGCCCTGCGCTTTGGGGTAACCTTGCTGATACGTTGCTCGCGCGAGCTGCCCCATGATCCGCCACCACTGGAACAGTTTCGTTAACTTCTTGGATATCTAGGTACGCCTGTCGCCAAACTGTTTGGTTGTGATAAAAGCAAAAATATTCGAGCTTTTAGTGTTCGGGGGCACTCGTCAGGCATCTCACGCGTTTTCAGAAGCGGCATTCTGCCGCCTCCCTCAGCGCTTTGTGGGTTCAAACCTTTGCGGCAGGGGGATTCTCTATTAGTTGGTTGGTAAGCCAGGAACTCTCCATAACCACAAAGGATAGTTGCTGTGCGTGTCTTTCGGTGGCCATAATACCTTAGGACACTTTTGTGTTGCATCGGCTCCGTGTCCGGCTGTGCTATGCACCGCAAGGAAACCTGGACGGCTGTAATATTGGTTGCCTGCTGTCAGAATGCAGATGGATGCTTTTAAAATTCTTGCGGACTGTGTTTAAGAAAGGCAAATAGAGAGCGTGGTATCACTGTGTCGCTGGACCTGATCCTTGTGGTGTTTTGCACAGGAACTGGTTAAAGAAGAAATTGGCTCAGAGCTTCTTGCCGCTTGGTGAGTTTACCGGGCGGCCACCTCATGTTGCTGTCAAGATATTTGTGATAACAAGAGAGAAGATCATCAGTGCTCACAACGTTCGAACATGC
>JAKSDQ010000083.1 GCA_022360015.1 Cytophagales bacterium | reverse complement strand
TCAGATCTCAAGCAGACCGTAAGCATATTCTTAATTAATGGATGGAACATAACAAATCCAATACCTATAGCAAAAAGCTTAATAGGCTATTTAAAGAAGCTGCTCACCTTATAAAGACATATCCAAATATAGGTAAGCCAACCGATATCGAACATGTAAGCGTTAAAATAATACGTGATTATTTGATGTTTTATGAAATTAGTGGTGGTAATATTTATATCCTGACCATTTGGGACAGCAGACAAAATCCCAGTAAGCTGAGATTAAGATAGTTTTATTCTAAATTGAGCCTAGATACTTAATACTAATATATCCTGTTTCAGTGTAGATAGGGACTAAAAGCAGCGCGGTTTGAGTTAGTAAATCACATAAAAGCATTTATCGGTCAAGCAAAATATGGTTTTATGTCTTTTAACTAAGTACCACAAAAATATACCCTTAACCCACATTTCGAACCATTTCAAACATTTATTAACAAAAAAGCACAAATCGTTAAGATTTGTGCAAAAGTAGCGGGGAGGGGGAAGGGATCGAACCATGCCATGGCAGATTTGCTGGAAATTTTAAAATTTTCTAATGCCGCTTAAAAACTTTGTGGTTTTCCCCTAGAATTCTTACGAATTTCGTAATTAATCAATTTTTGCTGGATTATCAAAAACGGCGTTTGATAGTGAGGTCATTCTTGGTAGTATTTTACCTCTTACTAAACCAGTTAATTGTCCAAAACCTAGACGGTTTTTATTTGGAGATAAAGACTTTTACGCATTCTATATTAGAGAGAAAAGAGTGTCCAGAATATGGACAAATGATTTCCCTGTTAAGGGAATAGGGCAGCGTAAATTATCTATTGATCACTTTAGGCAAAAAGTGGGCACTGCTGAATTTGGTCGTATTGGATTCTGACTTAGATGTTGTGTCTGGCTAGGGTGGATGGGTTTAGAAGGTATTAGTTTTTCTCTTGCATCATCAAGGTTTCTTATAAAAGGGTTAGTTTCTGTAATCGGAAAATAAATCTACACAGTTTTCGGTAAATAAGAATGCACAGAAATTGGCAACAGGAATGCACAGGTTAAAAGCCTTCGGGTCATGCCCCGAAGGCTTTTAAAAAATTATTTTCGCCGGTTGTACTAAACCGACGAATTAATGAATGTGTATTTAGCCAAATTTATCATGTATTTTGAAATTCACCGAATGCACCGCGAGGGGCATTCCATCTTTCAAATCAGCCAACACCTGGTTATCAACAGGCGCACGGTCAGCAAGTACCTGGCCATGAGCGAGCCTGAGTATGAGCATTTCCTGATCCGCCAGTCCGAACGAAAGAAAATCCTGCTCGCTTATGAGGACTTCGTTAAGGAGCGCCTGGAACGTTTTCAGGACACCTCGGCCGTCCCGATGCACGACTGGCTCAAGGAGCATTTTGCAGACTTTCCACAGGTAAGCCCCAAAACGGTGTTTAACTTTGTAAGCTGGGTGCGCGGCAAGCACAACCTTCCCCGCACCAAGCCACAGCGCCAGTATCACCCCGTAGAAGAAACCCCTTACGGCAAGCAAGCACAGGTAGACTTTGGGGAATATAACCTGCGGTGTGCTTCGGGCAAGCGGTTAAAAGTATTCTTTTTTACCCTGGAGCTGTCCCGTTCCCGTTTTAAGTATATCTGGTTCACCGACCGCTATTTTACCAACTGGCCATCAAGGCCCATGCACTGGCCTTTGCCTTCATCAGGGGTATCCCAGATGAAATCGTCTATGACCAGGACAAGGTCTTCCTTGTCAGCGAAAACAAAGGGGATTTTATCCTTACCGACCATTTCAGGGCCTACGTGCGCGAAAAATCCTTTACTCTTTATTTCTTCCTCAAGGCCGATCCTCAGAGTAAAGGAAAAGTAGAGAATGTGGTGCGCTACGTAAAACAAAATTTTCTCTACAACCGCACTTTTCATAACACTGAAACCCTCAACGATGAGGCCCTGGGCTGGCTGACACTTACGGCCAACGGCCTGCCCCATGCCTTTACCCAAAAAGACCCCCATACCGAGTGGTTAATCGAACAGCCCTTTCTGAGGCCCTATAGCCCCCGGATACAAAAAGCTGCCCTGCTCACCTATACGGTGCGAAAAGATAATACCATCTCCTATAAAGGCAATTTCTATTCCTTGCCTTTAGGCACCTACAAGGGAAGGGGAACACTGGTAGCTGTTAGCACTGAAATGGACAAGCTGGTCATCTGCGATAGCTAGGGCCAAAGCGAATTGTGCGGTCATAGTATCGCCACCGGCAAAGGGCTTAAAATCTTCAATACCGACCACAAACGGGATAAATCATCTCCTATCAATGAAATGATCGAACAGCTCAGCACTTTGCTGCCCGATCCGCAAAAGGCCACAGATTGGTTTGCCACCCTGCGAAAGGCCAAACCCCGCTACATCCGCGACCAGCTCATGATCGTCGGCCAAGCTATTCAGGGCGTTGACCCGACCGTGGTAAGCCAGGTGCTGGACTACTGCCAGGCGAATGAAATCACCAGTGCTGCAGATTTTAAAGCCATCCTGGCCCACTATCAAGGGCCATTGCCCGATCAGGGCGGATCTGGTACCAAAGTGGTCCCGCTGAACCCCCTGGGTGGCGGAGACCTTCCGGAGGGGGCCTTAAAGCAACCCGATAAAAGTTCCATACAGGATTATCAGTCTATTTTAAAAAAATCATAAATCATTGTTCAATTGCCCATGGGGCGGTAATGATAATCGCTCCATGGCTTTAAACCAATTTTAATCATGGATAAAAACCAACAGATCTCCCAGTACTGCAAGCAGTTGAAAACCCCTGGATCGCTGCGGCCATAGACAGGCTCATCGCACAGGCCGAAGCCACCGGTAGCGGATTCAAGGAGTATACCCTGAGCCTGTTCCGGGCAGAGGCAGAACACCGCCATCAAAACGAGGTCCGAAGGCGGCTTAAAACCGCCAGACTGCCCCCTCACAGCGATCTGGGCACGTACGATCATACTTTTGACAACGGCCTGAAGAAAGCACGTTTAAACCAGTTGAGGGAACTTAACTGGCTGGATCAAATTTTTAACCTGATGCTAATGGGCCCCTCAGGTGTCGGCAAATCCTTTTTAGCTGCAGGCCTTTGCGCGGATGCCATCCATAAAGGCTACAAAGCCTACTTCCGTACCATGGAAGAAATTATCAGCGTGCTCAAAATGAGAGACTTTACCCGCACCGCCTCAGCAGATTACAAGCGCTTAACCAAAGCCAACCTCATTGTTATTGACGATATCATGCTTTTTCCTGTACAAAAAGAACAGGCGGTTAATTTGTTCAATTTTATCAATCAACTCTATGAAAATACATCTTTTGTTATCACCACCAATAAAATGCCGGCCGACTGGGCTAAAATGCTCGATGACGAAGTGCTGGCCACTGCTTTACTTGGCCGCTTGCTATTCCGGTGTGAGATCATTAACCTATCCGGAAAAAGTTATAGAATGAAAAATCGTAAAGCTTTTTTTGAACAAGAAAATTAACTGTTTTATCTTTACCCAACATGTGCACGCTTGTTGCCAAAAACTGAGCATCCTTTTTTACGAAAAACTGTGCATTGTTGATTACCGACTACAGTCAACGACCAAAGACTTTTGAAATTGACTTCTTAGACAACAATAATGCCATTGAGATAAAATGGCGAGACGCTACTACGGATGGCGACCATATTACCAAAGAACATACCAGAGTAAAATGCATTCAAAGTCACGGATTCAAACCCATTCGAGTTATGTTTTACTATCCGCAAAGAACACAAGCAAAAAATATTCAAGAAACCTTGAAGACTATTTATGCAGGTGTAAATGGTGATTACTATGCAGGAGATGAAGCTTGGGAATTCATAAAGAGTTATTCATGCTATGACCTAAAAGCAATATTGACAACTATCGCAGATAAAAGGACCCCAGAAGATGAAAGCTAATGAAATCTACATAGGAAACTGTATTGATAGACTGAAAGAAATTGCTGAAAACTCTGTTGATCTAGTCTATATGGATCCTCCATTTTTTACTCAAAAAAGACATTCACTCATCACACGAGATGAATCAAAAAAATATGAATTTAAAGACAGTTGGGATTCTTTGAATGATTATTTATTAATGATTGAGTCATGCCTAAATGAATGCAAAAGAATTTTAAAGAGTACAGGGAGTATATTTCTACACTGTGACAAAGCTGCCTCACACCATTTACGTGCATCCTTGGACAAGACATTTAACTTAAAGAATTTTCAAAGTGAAATCATTTGGTCGTACAAAAGATGGTCAAACTCAAAGAAAGGGCTATTAAATGCTCACCAAACAATCTATTTCTATTCAAAATCAAATGATTTTAAGTTCAACACCATTTATAAGGCTTATGCAGCAACTACAAATGTTGACCAGATTTTACAAGAAAGAGAGAGAACTAAAAATGGAAGATCCATTTACAAAAAAGACGAAAATGGTAATGTAGTTTTGGGAAAAGAAAAAAAAGGTGTTCCACTTTCAGACATTTGGGAAATACCTTACTTAAACCCAAAAGCAAAAGAAAGAGTTGGCTATCCGACTCAAAAGCCTGTGCTTTTGCTGCAACAAATACTTGAAATTTCCACTGATGAAGGAGATCTGATTGTAGATCCTTTTAGTGGTAGCGGGACAACCTGTATAGCCGCTAAATCTATGAATAGAAACTTTATTGGAATAGATGTTTCAAAAGATGCAGTTAAGTTGGCCCGGCGAAGACTTCAGGACATGATTATAACTCAGTCTGCCCTTCTTCAGAATGGTGAAGAAGATTATACCGTTAAATCGGAAGAAGAACTAGCATTATTAAAAAGCATTGGAGCCATACCGGTCCAAAGAAATAATGGTATTGACGGATTCTTGAAACAACACTTTGAAGGCAAGCCAGTTCCTGTTAAAATACAATCAGTTCACGAATCTATAAATGATGCCAAAGAAAAGTTAGAGCGGTCATGTCATAAAAAGGGCTACAAACTCAAAATATTAATCCAGACAAAAGAAAACAGTGGGAATGACAGGTTATTTGAGTATTCCAGTGACATTCAAATAATCAAATCACCTAAACTTTTATCAAACGAATTGAGAAATAAAATTATTACTGTGAACAATGGATAAAACGTATAGGTCTGGTACTAATTTTGACAAGTTTATCTCCCTAACCAAACCGTCTCTTTAGACACATTTGATACTTTTTCAGGAAACTTCAAACGATTTTAAACAAAAAAGCCCGAATCTTAACAATTCGAGCAAAAGTAGCGGCGAGGGGATCAATATCGAACCTTATTATCGGAGACCTGCAAAGTATATTTGTATTTTCAATAACAACTTGAAAAGTTTGTAACTATTCATTAGAATTTTTATCAAATTGTTAAAAGGCATATTTAGAACATTGGCAATGATCCGCTACCTCCATGAAATGGTTCAGAAGCTTTTTACAACGGTAAACTTTATTGGAAAAATCAAAAAGCTTATATTTAAAAAATACAGTGTAAGTAACAAACATATGTGTTATACCGATATGTTGGTAATCACAAATTAAGCTGAAATATGCCTATACAAAAATTAAACAGAGTTTTAAAACAATATACTAGCGACCTAAGAAAGATTGGCGCTAAAGAGTTCATTGATTTGGTTGAAAAACTTGTAGATGAACCCATCCTAAAACCTGTGCTACAAATAAATTTCAATCTTCAGTTTGAGGACACCCAACTTTCTGGAGATTTAAAGGAAGTTAAAAACTTAATTGAACAGGTTGGTCAGAATGAAAAACCGTATTCATTCAGTGTTTCAATCAGCACAAATGCAAATCCCAGAAAACAATTATCTATTTCAGCATCTTTTGGACAAAATATGGTAACATTCAACTTACAAAATGTTCAACCGACAGATGGACGACCATTGCTTGAGCACTTTATGAAAGTTTTGCCAGAAGTGGAAGAAGTGAAATCAGTTACCCCTCCCAAAAAAAAGCAACTAAGGATGAGTCACAATCAGAAAACCTTGAATTTTTACCTGGAGCATTTAGACCTTATCCGATGCCAACACTTTCGGACAAAGATGTCTTCGTAATTATGAGTTTTCAAGATGATTACCGAGATACTTATAACCTCGCCATAAAACCAACCATCGAAAAACTAGGATTTAAATGCGTACGAGTTGACGAAATACAACATAACGCCACCGTAACACCTGAAATAATGCGTCAAATTGAGCGAGCGACATTTGTGGTTGCCGACTTAACAGGAGAACGGCCAAACGTGTATTATGAGGTTGGTTATGCTCACAGAGCAGATAAGGAAGTAATATTAATGGCTCGAAAAGATCACGCGGTACATTTCGACGTTGCTTCAATCAATAGAATTAATTATCAAGATCTAACGGAACTAACAACTGCTCTGGAGTTAAGAATTAAATCAATTAAAGAACGGTTAGGATTAAATACTGGGTAAGAAAATTGAGCACAAACGGTTTCAATAATATCCGGGCATATATGCACTCGATTCATCAAGACCCTTCTAGCCATTATCATTATAAGACAATAAATCTTATTAATAGGTATTAACGGTCGTTAGATTTGGAATTATGAAATTATCGAACCAACAATTCTATGACCTCTAAAATTCAGATAAACAGACATTTAGAATAATTTTGGTGAACAAATGGTCTAAAAATTCCCCTCCAGTTAAAAAATTTATCGAACTAAAAATACCTCCATAAGTACTTGATTATCAATTAGTAAAAGAAGAGTTGTAAAGTGCAATCCCATCAGTAGCGGGGAGGAGATTAATATCGAATCTTTTTATACAAGATTTGAAGGAAGTTTTAATATTTTCGAGTGTGGGTTAAAAAATTTACGGCTTTTGTCTGAATTCTTTAAGGATTTCGTAATTGGTGATATTTGCCTTTTGTTTTTTATTCAAATCGAATAGAAATATCAAGATGTCCACCAAGTCCCTCGTTAATTATTCTTTGAAGCGTCGAGAATCTTATGTCTTTCAAATTTCTTTCCAGCTTGGAGATATACGATTTGTTGGTGCCTGCCAATTTGGCAAGTTGTTCTTGAGTTAATCCTTTTTGTTCTCTTGCTTGTTGAATGAGAACACCAAGTTTAAAGGTGTCATACTCGCTCTCAAACTCTTCTCTTTTTGGAGTTCCTTTTTTGCCAATTTTTTCGTTAATAAAATGGTCGAGGCTTTTCATATTTTTATTCTTTGCTGTCATAGTACTCTCGTTTTATTTGTTCTGCTCTTTCAATTTGTTGCTTTGGTGTTTTTTGGCTCTTTTTTTGAAAGCCGTGACCAATCACAATGAGGTTATCAATATCGAAGAAACAGAAAATCCTGAAAATATTACTTCCAACTTGAACCCTTATTTCATAAAGACCGGATGTGTTTTTCAAATGTTTTAGATAGACTTCCGGAATTTTGTCTAATTCCTCAATTACCCTCAGCGTCCACAGGATTTTCTTTTTGACCTTTTCCGTTTGTTCATCATAGAATTTCTCGAAATAATCTCTAAAGAAAAAGAGTTCTCGTTTTTTACTCATTCATCAAAGATACAAAAAGTAGTCCGATCAGACAACATGATTATTGGTTTTTTGCGTGTAGCACAACTTTTACACATCAAAGATTTTGTACGTTTCTCAAAAAAACGTGTATTTATCTTCGATTTGGTTAGATAAGCAAACTTTTCGTTGCAAATAACACCATCTCTTGGGGTGTTGGAAATTAAAATGGTCCTTTGATAAATGGGGGTATTTTTGGATAGGTAACTTGATATGAGTTGATAGTTTTTTAAATCTTGTACTCCCGTAAAACCTCGGTGTTTCATTATGATGTGCTAAATTCTTACTGACATTTGATGCACTTTTGAGACATTCCGAACGCTTTCAAACAAAAAAGCACAAAACTTAACGTTTTGTGCAAAAGTAGCGGCGAGGGGATCAATATCGAACCTTGTTGTCTCAGATCTGAAGGGAATTTTAACATTTATGAGCGTAGCTTGAAAAATTCGCAACTCTCTTTTAGAATTTTTATCAAATTGCTAAATAACATATTTAGAGGATGAGGCATGATTCAGTGAAGTGTACAGCTTACTAATTTTTCGCTTTGTACCTTTTCATTCCAGTAAATTTTATTGGAAAAATCAAAAACCTTAGATTGTAAAAATATAGTGTAAGTATCGCACATAGTGGTTGATGGGTGTTCATCCTCTGTAAGCAACTAAAAAAATACAACAAAAAGCAAAGGGTTCTGTAGCAAACATTACTTGTCGGTCCGACCTAATGAAATACTTTAAATTCGATTTGTAATTTTTACACTTGAAGTGATTACATTTGTCACTTATTAACAACTTATGAATGATGCAATGAATAAGTTTGGAGACTTTATTCGGTCAAAGCGAGGAAGAAAAGAAATGCTTCTTCGTCTCCTCTCTGCCAAGCTAGATATTGATACAGCTAAGTTAAGCAAGATACAAAGAGGTGAAAAGACCGCCAAGCGTGAACATATAGATCAAATAGCAAAAATATTTGATAGGAACATCAATAAATTGTCTGCCTCATGGTTGGCTAATGAAATTTATAGACTTGTGGCAGATGAAGATCAAGCGATGGAAGCTTTAAAAATAGCTGAAGAAGAATTGAGAACAATTGGCAAAGAGGATAAACGAACCAAACTCCTTTGATTATGGAAGCTAAAGAAAATCAATATACAGGTGAGGATCAGCATAAAGATGAACCAATTGAGGCAGGTGATGGTACTGAAAAAGAACTCAATGATGAGACTGTTGAGTTAATGGAAAAACCATTTGACCCAACATTGATAAAGATTGAAACCAAGACACCTTCTCTCGATACTCTTATTAAACGTATAGATAGAAGTAGTATTCAGATGAATACAGAAAATTACTTTCAACGTCAGGCGGACCTTTGGGACAAAACCAAACAGAGCCGTCTTCTAGAGTCTATCCTTATTCGTTTCCCACTTCCTGCATTCTTTTTTGATTCCAGTGATGATGATAATTGGTTAGTTGTTGACGGATTGCAACGCCTTAGCAGTATCCGAAATTTTGTGGTAAATAAATCTTTGAAACTTAGAAATCTTGAGTTTTTAACTCACTTGAATGATAAAGGCTGGGATGAACTACCGGAAAATCTACAAAGGGTTATAGAAGAAGCTCAAGTAGTGATTTACAAAATAATGCCTGGTACGCCTACTGATGTTAAGTTTAACATTTTTAAGCGAATTAATACAGGGGGATTAATATTAGAACCGCAAGAAATTCGTCACGCCTTATTCCAAGGTAAACCTGCAACATTTGTTGCTAAGTTGGCCCAGACGGATGCTTTCATTATGGCAACAGATGGAAAGATCAAAACCCATCGAATGTTAGATCGGGATTTTGCTAATCGTTTCCTTGGGTTTTATCTATTGGGGGTTGAAAACTATGGTACAAAAGAATACGGTCAGGATTTGGATACTTATATGAGCAAGGCGATGGCTGCCATCAATAATAAATCAGATGATCAGCTAACTGAAATTATAAGTGC
The DNA here is from genome assembly GCA_022360015.1 of Cytophagales bacterium. GTDB lineage: Bacteria > Bacteroidota > Bacteroidia > Cytophagales > Cyclobacteriaceae > Agaribacillus. The sequence goes on along the minus strand of JAKSDQ010000083.1, from coordinate 20,978 downwards.
TTTTTCTGAAGCAATGGAATTGGCTAAGAGCATTTTTGATAAGGAGGCATTTAGAAAAGTTCATCGGGATTATATAAGATTACCACCTATCAACAAGGCCCTATTTGACGCTTTATCAACTCAGTTTGCGTTATTGACAGAAGAAGAAAAAATTAGGATAAGGCAAAATAAGGCAGAGTTCAAAAGAAGGCTCAGGTCCCTTATTGCTGAAGATGATTATTTCTTTACATCGATCACTAGTTCAACAGGCGATAAGAGAAGAGTGACTTACCGACATTCTTCTATAAAAGATTTAATACAAGATGTAATAACGAATAGAATATGATACAATCACTAGAGTTAAGAAATTTTAAATCAATAAAGGAAAAGTATTTCCCTCTTAGAAATCTTAACGTGTTATTGGGATTAAATGGGCAAGGGAAATCTTCCTTTATTCAATCTCTACTAGTTTTAAGACAGTCGGATAAGCTATCCAAAGGTGAGTTGAAACTTAACGGTGGTGAAAATGGTTTGGTGAATATAGGCACATCACAAGATGCACTTTATCAGTTCAGTAAGGATAAAGAACTTTCCTTCATACTTCAGTTTAAGGGCACAGATCCATACCAGATGGATTTTGATTATCAGATAGATGCTGACATTTTAAAACAAAAAAATGTAGATGATGTTGATATCAACTTTATTACTAGTAACAATCACCAAGCTCTTTTCAATAATGACTTTCAGTACCTCAATGCTCAACGCATTGAGCCAAAATCAACCAATATAGCCAGCCATTCGAATGTAATGGAAGCTAATAACCTGGGTAAGTATGGGCAATATACGGCGCATTATATTGAGTTAAGGGGCAATGAAGATGTCTTATTCGATAATATGCTGCATCAAGGTTCCGCAACTTTTGATTCTCTTACTAATAAACAGATTATTGATAAAACACTAATAAATCAAATTAATCTTTGGTTAGGTGAAATATCACCAGGTGTAAACGTTCAGACCAACAAGGTATCTTCTGACATTATCATTTTAGAATATGAGTTTGAGCAACCGAATTATGGTAGTACTAATAAATTCAAACCCGAAAATGTGGGCTTTGGTATATCTTATGCCTTGCATACGGTTACTGCGTTGTTATCAGCGAGACCGGGAGGATTGATTATAATTGAGAATCCGGAAAGCCACATTCATCCAAGAGGCCAGGCAGAATTGGGGAAACTCATATCATTAGTAGCTCAAAACGATGTTCAAATCATCATCGAAACTCACAGTGATCATATACTAAATAGCATACGTGTGGGTGTGAAAGAAGAACCAAGTTTAAAGGATAAAGCAATTTTGTTTTACTTCAAAAAAATAGTGGATGAGCAAGAACAGTTTACCTCGGTCACTAATATAGAAATTGACAGAAACGGAACATTAAGCGACCACCCAAAACACCTTTTAGATGAATGGAGCAATCAGCTCTCAAAATTGATTTAAACCTATGGAGTTAATGTTAAATGAGTTGAGCATATCGCCCCCCTCTTCAGATAAGTATCAAGCAAATGACAAAATGATCCAGTTTGCACAAACGGTGAATCAAGCCCGTCAAAAAGGGTTTAAAAACATTCGTTCACACCATCATACAAGTGATATTGTATTGACTGATGGTTATTCTCTATATAATTGGCTGAATAATAAAGAAGTACCAGAGGATTATAGAAATTTCCTTTACGGTACGATTGTCCTACCATTTATAAAAGATGAGGATGAAGAAATAGCTGATCAATACATTGAAGCTAACTTTTCTTTTGAAGACATAACTCATGGTTACCCTAAAACAGAATGCCTTGGATTGGCTGCTGCTCACTTGTATGAAACATTAAGCATAAGTTTTGCATCAGCACCAGTTTGGTGTAGAATTCAATTACCCTTAATAATAGAAAAAGACCAGGTTTTAAATACTGAGCAAGTGTTCAATTTATTTTCAATACAGTCTTTTAAGGATGCTGGTTTAGCTGCATTCGTTGAAAATTTAGGAAACATTGAGCTTCAGGAAACAACCATAAAACCAGAGGATAAGAAGATTACGTTGTTTGGAGACCATCATGGTAAGAAGGAATTACAGGCCTTATGTGATAAACTCAAAAATGATCCCTTTGTGAAAGAAATGAGATCTACAGGATTTGGTGGCACACAATTTATTCGCAAAATTTATAGTAATGGAGCAATTGAGATTGCATTGACAAAAACCGATAGTAGATATGCCCTATGGGTTCAAACAACTGGTAGAAATTATAGAGAAACAGCCGCTATAGCTGAAAGACTTAAGGAGAGATACTCTTAATACCAATACTGATATGATCATCTAAAAATCAAATCTTATCAACAGGTCGCCCCGGTACTTGGATTCGTAATAAATATGAAATTATCGAACCACACCCATTTTAATCATAAGACTCAGATGAACAGACTGTTATGATTATTAGTAGTGAATAAGCGATTAAAATATCCCCTCCGGTTAAAAAATTTATCGAACCCGAAGACATCTTTTAAAACACTGATTATCAGCAATAAAAAAGGGATTGCTTCTCACAATCCCCTCAGTAGCGAAGACGGGAGTTGAACCCGTGACCTCAGGGTTATGAATCCTGCGCTCTAACCAACTGAGCTACCTCGCCATAAATTTAAAATTCTTTATAAAAATTTGTACTGATCAGAGCCAGTACCCGTTATTAAATCGGAGTGCAAACTTACTAATATTGTGTTTTAAAATGCAATACTTTTAAGAAGTAATTTTTGGGCATCTCGCAAAAAAAATATATCTTAAAAAACATTTACCAACGATCAGGTTATGAGTAAATTTAAGTTTCACACAGAGTTTGAGATTAACGCATCCAAAAAGATGCTTTTCCCCTACCTGAACACTGCCAGTGGCCTTGCGCAATGGTTTGCCGATGATGTTAATGTAAACGAAGACAAGGTTTACAATTTTATCTGGGATGGTGAAGACCATAAGGCCAGACTGGTCGCACACCGATCGAATAGCTATGTAAAATTTGAGTTTCTTCCAAAAGATGATGATGAACACGACAAGGCATTTTTTGAATTCAAATTAGATCAGAATGAATTAACCCAGTCGGTGTTCCTGCGCATTACAGACTACTCAGAAAATAACGATGCCGAAGAGCTGGAAGATATGTGGGAAAACCTCATCCTTACCCTCAAGGAAACCGTAGGTGGCTGAGCCGGTAATCCATACCTAAAACCAACAACCCAAAATTTCTGCATCATTTTTGCTGGCTATTGAGTACTTTTGCACAAGTTTGGCGTCTAATCAATATCAATGGTAGAACATGAAAAAGCTGGATAAGCTGGTACTTAAATCTTTTATTGGTCCGTTTATACTGACCTTTGTGGTGGTGGTCTTTATTCTCCTGTTGCAATATATGCTAAAATATTTCGACGACTTGGTGGGCAAGGGGCTGGGCTTTGAGGTGTTTGCGGAATTAATGACTTCCTTCAGCATTGTTATGACTCCCAATGCATTACCGCTGGCGGTTTTGTTGTCGTCTTTAATGACTTTTGGTAACCTGGGAGAACACTTCGAGTTAACCGCTATAAAAAGCTCCGGGATTTCCTTGTTGAGGGCCATGGCACCTATTTTTTATTTCACACTTCTGCTAACCGCTTTCGCTTTTTTCTCCAATAACCACATCGTTCCTAAAGCGGCTTTGAATGCGTATAGCTTAATGTACGATGTAAGACAGCAAAAGCCCGCACTTAATATAAAGGAAGGCGCTTTTTATAACGGCATCAAAAATTTCACCATTCGGGTTAACGAGAAAGACCCTCAAGGCGACAGTATGAAGGATTTGGTTATTTATGATCATACCAAGCGGAAAGGCAATATAGATATTATCATGGCTGATTCCGGCAGAATGTATTCTTTTATGAATGAACGCTACCTGGTGATGGAGTTGTTTGACGGGCACCGTTACAGCCAGTCGGATAAAACGTCGCAAAGGAACTATGGTAAAAAAGATATCGAACCCTATGTGCGAACCAGGTTTGCGCAGACAAAAATGATTTTTAGTCTTGAGGATTTCGACCTAAAAAAGACCAAGAAAGAATTATTTGCCAATAATCGATTGATGAAAAACATTGGCCAGTTGAGTGAGGACATCGACTCAATGGATTTTGAAGTACAAGAGGTGAAATATAAAATCTTTAAAAATGTCCGGAACTACTACAGTTATCATTTAAAGGAAAAGATTGTCATTCCCGAAAAATATGATCAGGTAAGAATAAAATTGGATTCCCTAAGAATGGCCCAGGACAGTATCCAGGCAGTGAAAGATGGTGAATATGAAGCCAGATATAATGCTGAAGCGTCTAACAGGAAGGCAAAAAAAATAGACAAAGCCAGTAAAAAAACTCCGAAGAAACCTTCTAAAGGAGTTACTGCCCTTCCAAGTTCGAAAAACACAGAAATTGTAAAGCAGCCTGAACCCCGGCAAAAAGCTACTTTAAAACCATCGAAAGGTCTTAAACTGAATAAATCAAAAACCGTTACCGACAAATTGGTAAATGCTAAAATAAACAACAAAAAACCTAATACAATTGCGAAATCTGAAAATGTAGAGAAAAAGAAGGATACTTTGACAATTGAAGAGGCCATGGTTAAGGTAGACAGTGTAATGGCTTTGGAGAACAACCAAACCAAAATCATGGCAAGTGCCCTCACCAAGGCCAGGCAGATGAAAAACCAAATGGTTACGCAGGATACAAATGCTGATAACCTGATCAATGAAACGCGAAAGTATAAAATTGAGAAGAACAAAAAATACGCTTTGGCATTGGCCTGTTTGTCGATGTTTTTGATTGGCGCACCTTTGGGGGCGATTATAAAGAAAGGAGGGTTGGGGTTTCCGGTCATCATATCAATTATATTTTTTATCCTGTTTTATGTGATCAATATAACCGGTGAGAAGTTAGCCAAGCAAGGAATCATCGAGCCATGGATAGGAGCATGGGCGGCCAATTTTATCCTTTTTCCGATAGGCCTGTTTTTCCTTCGTCAGGCCAGAATCGACGCCAGGCTTTTTGACCTGGATTTTTACAATGTGTTTGTGATCAATATTAAAAGGAGATTCTCCAAAAGCATTAATCGGCAAGAAAAATTGCAACCGCAACCAAGTGGTAAGTAGTTAATTTGGGGGAAGTACTGATGGCCAGCAGCTTATTAATATTTATCTTTAATGATTTGTTTATAAAAAAACGTATCTATACCTTTGTGCCTCAATAAAAAAGGATTTATATTTATTTTGACTAAGCATGTATTTAAGTAAAGAAAAAAAAGAAGAGTTATTCAAAAATCATGGTCGGTTAAAATCAACGAACGATACAGGGTCCCCTGAGTCGCAAATTGCATTGTTTACTTACAGGATTAATCACCTGACAGACCATTTGAAGAAAAACAAAAAAGATCATTCAAGCCGCTTGGGGTTATTAAAGCTGGTTGGAAAAAGGAGGAGACTTTTGGATTACCTTTATAAACGGGATATAGAAAGATACAGATCCATTATAGCAGAATTGAAATTAAGAAAATAACAGCAAGAATTTAGAGAGGGGATTCCTAACGGGATTCCCTCTTTCTTTCCAATCTTACAAGCCTGTTTTTTGTGTGTGTAACCAGGGCTTGCCGACTTTACGACAAAACAATATTATATGTCTTTTAACATTATTACCAAAACTATTAAACTAAACGATGGGAGAGAGATTACCATAGAAACCGGTAAGCTTGCCAAGCAGGCCGATGGTTCGGTGGTAGTCAGGATGGGAAATACCATTCTATTGGCTACTGTAGTTTCTAAAAAAGAGGCTATGGAAGGAGTTGATTTCTTACCTTTGTCTGTCGACTATCAGGAAAAATTTGCAGCCTCCGGAAAAATACCGGGTGGTTTTTTGAAAAGGGAAGGAAGGCTTTCCGATTATGAGATTCTGATTTCAAGACTTGTAGACCGCGCGCTTCGTCCCCTTTTTCCGGAAGATTATCATGCGGATACGCAGGTCAACATCAATTTGATATCTTCTGATGAAAACATTATGCCGGACGCCCTCGCTGCTTTGGCAGCTTCTTCAGCGCTGGCAGTTTCCGACATCCCCTTTAACGGTCCGATTTCCGAAGTCAGGGTGATCTGGCGAAAGGGCGAGTATATTATTAATCCTAATAAAGACTTGCTGGAAGATGCCGATCTGGATTTGATTGTAGCCGCTTCCCATGAAAACATCACCATGGTGGAAGGTGAAATGAGTGAGGTGGACGAGGAGGTAATGCTGGAAGCTTTACAGGTGGCACATGAGGCCATCAAAGTCCAGTGTGAAGTGCAAATGGCGTTAACCAAAGAGGTAGGAAAAGAAGAGAAAAGGGAATATGATCATGAAGTAAACGATCCGGAGCTCAGAGAAAAGCTGTTTGAAGTGTTTTATGAGCAGCTTTACGGTATTGCCAAGCAAACCATTGTTAACAAAGCTGAACGCAAAGAGGCATTTACCGCTCCCCTGGATGCTTATCTCGAGAGTTTACCGGAAGAACATGAACTGGACGAGGATTTAATTAAAAGATATTATCACGAGATAGAAAAAAAGGCGGCCAGGGACCTGGTTCTGAACGATGATATTCGTTTGGATGGAAGGAAAATGGACGAAATCAGGCCTATTTGGAGTGAAGTGGATTGCCTGCCGTCTCCCCACGGTTCTGCCATTTTCACCCGGGGTGAAACGCAATCTTTGACTACAGTCACCCTGGGAACCAAACTGGATGAGCAAATTATTGATGGAGCAGTAATTTCAGGATATAATAAATTTATACTTCACTATAACTTCCCGGGCTTTAGTACCGGCGAGGTAAAACCTAATCGTGGTCCTGGCAGAAGGGAAGTGGGGCATGGTAATCTGGCAGCGCGCTCTTTGAAGAAGGTTTTACCACATGACGATGACAACCCCTATACAATTCGTGTAGTATCAGATATTCTGGAATCTAACGGCTCATCTTCCATGGCCACCGTATGTGCCGGAGCGCTGGCATTAATGGATGCCGGCATACCCATCAAAACACCGGTTTCAGGCATTGCAATGGGAATGATATCTGACCCGGAAACCGGAAAGTTTGCCATACTTTCAGATATCCTGGGTGATGAAGACCATCTCGGTGACATGGATTTTAAGGTGACAGGTACCGAAAAAGGTATCACAGCCTGTCAGATGGATATTAAAATAGACGGTCTTGCTTATGATGTCTTGAGGCAGGCCCTGTTACAGGCCAAAGAAGGAAGGTTACATATCCTGAACGAAATTAAAAAGACCCTGTCTGAACCAAGACCCGACTATAAACCACATGCGCCGAGATCTGTTACCATTAAAATCAATAAAGACTACATTGGTGCCGTGATTGGCCCCGGCGGAAAAGTGGTTCAGGAAATTCAAAAAGAAACCGGCGCGACAATCATCATCGATGAAGTTGACGATAAGGGAATTGTAAACATCTTTGCCACCAACAAAGAAGCTATGGATCAGGCCTACGCCAGGGTGAAAGCGATCGTAGCCGAACCTGAAATAGGAGAGGTTTACGATGGAAAAGTAAAATCTATCATGCCTTTTGGTGCTTTCGTGGAGTTTTTACCTGGAAAAGAAGGACTATTACACAAATCCGAAATTAAGTGGGAACGCATCGAAAACATGGATGGAGTCCTTGAAAACGGAGAAGAAGTACGTGTAAAATTACTGGACATTGATAGAAAATCAGGCAAATTTAAATTGTCCAGAAAGGTTTTATTACCTAGGCCAGAAAAAAAAGCTGAAAACAAAAATTAATTTTTTAATTTACCTTATTTTACAACATTATTCTTTATATTCGATTTAATGTAAAATAAATGGTGGCTATTTTACACCGTTTTGTTAGCGAAAACAAAACCTAAAATGCATGAGACAACTCAAGATTAGCAAGCAGATAACCAACCGGGAGAGTCAGTCTCTCGACAAGTACTTGCAGGAAATTGGAAAAGTTGACTTGCTAACCCCTGATGAAGAAGTAGACCTGGCTAAGAGAATAAGGGATGGTGACCAATTGGCACTGGAGAAATTGACCAAAGCAAATCTTAGATTTGTTGTATCAGTAGCTAAACAATATCAAAACCAGGGTTTGTCTCTGGGTGATCTCATCAATGAAGGTAATCTTGGATTGATAAAAGCAGCACAGCGGTTTGACGAAACCAGGGGCTTCAAATTTATTTCTTATGCCGTTTGGTGGATCAGACAGTCTATTTTGCAGGCACTTGCCGAACAATCACGTATTGTCAGATTGCCGCTGAATCGCGTCGGATCTTTAAATAAAATCTCTAAAACCTTTTCAGAACTAGAACAAAAGTATGAGAGAGAACCCTCACCGGACGAGCTGGCCGAGGTACTGGATGTAACGACCAACGAAGTGGTGGATACCATGAAAATTTCGGGCCGTCATGTTTCCATGGATGCGCCGTTTGTTCAGGGTGAAGAGAATAGTTTGCTGGATGTTTTGGAAAATGACGGGGAAGAAAAGCCTGATTCAGAGCTCATGAACGATTCCCTTCGCCGTGAGGTACAAAGAGCACTTTCGACATTGACACAACGAGAAGCCGACGTGATCACCTTGTACTTCGGTTTGAACGGTGAACATTCAATGACATTGGAAGAAATAGGAGAAAAATTCAACCTAACCAGGGAAAGGGTAAGGCAAATTAAGGAGAAGGCAATCAGAAGATTGCGTCATACATCGAGAAGTAAAGCTTTAAAACCATATTTAGGATAGAAAAACATATACATTTCTTACATGGGTCTCCCTCCAATGGAGAGACCTTTTTTTATGTCTGGAGATTATTGAAATTTTGTATCTTTATCGACAACATTATAGCATGTTTTTCGTAAAGGATTTGGATGATTTAAGATAAATTAACATGGCAGAAGAACAAATAAAAGTATTGATACTTGGCTCGGGACCTGCGGGATACACAGCAGCCATTTATGCCTCCAGGGCTGGTTTAAGTCCGGTGCTGTACACAGGAGGAGAACCTGGAGGACAATTAACCATCACCAACGACGTAGAAAACTATCCGGGTTACCCAGATGGCGTAATAGGACCGCAAATGATGACAGATTTTCAAAAGCAGGCTGAAAGGTTCGGCACAGATGTCAGGTTTGGCTTGGCCACAGCGGTAGACTTCAACAGTTACCCTTTCAAAGTAACCATCGATGATAAAGAGGTGATCACGGCAGAATCCGTAATCATCTCCACAGGAGCCTCAGCAAAATGGCTGGGAATACCCTCTGAACAAAAGTTCAATGGCAAAGGTGTTTCCGCCTGTGCGGTTTGTGATGGCTTTTTCTTCAGGGAAAAGGATGTTATTGTCGTAGGTGGAGGGGATACAGCGGCTGAAGAAGCAACTTACTTATCCAAATTATGTAAAAAGGTCTATATGCTGGTACGCAGAGACGAAATGAGGGCGTCTAAAATCATGCAGCACAGAGTACTGAATACACCCAATATTGAAGTATTATGGAATACTGAAACAGACGAAGTGCTGGGAGACGAAGAGGTAAATGCTGTAAGCGTGATAAATAATAAAACCGGGGAAAAAAGAGAGATTCCAGTGCAGGGATTTTTTGTGGCCATCGGTCACAAACCCAACACCGACATATTCAAGGATTTTCTTAATATGGATGAAAGTGGGTATATAAAAACAGTTCCCGGCACTACCCATACCAATGTTGAAGGCGTTTTTGCATCGGGTGATGCTCAGGATCCCATCTATCGTCAGGCCGTAACAGCCGCTGGCACCGGTTGTATGGCTGCGCTGGACGCAGAAAGATTTTTGGCCGCCAAAGAAGTAGCTGTCTCCTGATGAGGGTGCGATTGTTTTTTACCGGCCTGTTTTCCCTGATCCTCTTCTTTTCGCCGGACCAGTTGCCAGGACAAAATAGCTATTCCTTTAATAATATGAGGGAAATGCCGGATTTTAATACCAGGATATCCAAATACCTTTTCTCATCAGGGAATTCCAAGAAAAAGAAAAACCGTGAAAAAATTCCTTTTAAAATTACCTGGGAGATAGCAGATACTTTCAAAGTAGATGTAAGAAGAAGCATGTTGTTGGCCAAGGGGTATGGCCAAATGGCCGAAAGAGGTATTATGAGTTTCTACGAATTGTCCGGGGAATTGACTGTGGATGGCAACTGGATTGAAAGTCACGACCATTTTGCCGTATGGGATTCTAAAAAGGTAAACCCCTATGACTTCGATCCGACCAAGTATAAGGAAAGCATAACCGTTGCTTTGAAGGACAAGGAGGACTTATGGATATCTCCTATGAAAAATTCCTCCAAAGTCAATTCCAAGTTCGGAATGAGACGATATCGATGGCACCACGGTGTTGATCTGGATTTAGAAAGGGGTGAGCCGGTAAGGGCCGTAGCCGATGGTATTGTCAGGGTAGCGCGGTATGACCGCTACGGCTATGGTCATTACGTAGTATTACGGCATAAAAATGGATTAGAAACACTTTACGGTCATTTTTTGAAAAAAATTGTTCGGGTTGGCCAGGAAGTAAAAAGGGGGGATATCATTGGATTAGGTGGCAGTACCGGAAGAAGTACAGGTTATCACCTCCACTTTGAAGTAAGATATAAGGGAGTTGCCGTAGATCCGACGCAATTATACGATTTTCAGAAGAATCAGTTAAAAGACGCCAACCTGGATATTACGCCTCAAACCTTTGCGTATGTAAAGGAACTGCGGAAAAAGAGGTATCATAGAATTAGATCAGGAGACACTTTAGGCAGAATAAGCCGTAAATACAGAACCACAATTGGCACACTTTGCCGGCTTAACAGTATCTCCAGAAACAAGATTTTAAGGATAGGTAGAATGCTGAGGGTTCGGTAGCCGGTAAATTTATCCCCTGAAATTAATGAAGTTAGATATTCTTGTCTTTGCTGCCCATCCTGATGATGCGGAGCTTTCCTGTTCGGGTACTATCATATCACATGTTAAACAAGGTAAAAAGGTGGGCATGGTAGATTTTACCAAAGGCGAATTAAGTACCCGGGGTAATCCTGAAATCAGAATGGAGGAAGCAAGACAAGCCACTGAAATACTGGGTCTTTCGATCAGGGAAAACCTGGGGTTTGAAGATATCCACTTTAAAAATGACAAAGCACACCAGTTGGAGGTTCTTAAGATGATCCGGAAATACCAGCCTGAAATTGTATTGGCCAATGCGATTGAGGATCGCCACCCAGACCACCCTAAAGCTTCACAACTTGCTGTGCAGAGCTGTTTTATGGCAGGACTAAAAATGATCGAGACGACTTTGAATGGTGTGAAACAAGCTGCCTGGAGACCTGTAGCGGTTTATCATTACATTCAGAGCAATTTCATCAAACCGGATATTATTGTCGATGTTTCTGAGCATTGGGAGCAAAGAATGGCCTCTGTCAGGGCCTTCAGATCACAGTTTTTCGATCCCGATAATAAAGAACCGGAAACCTTCATCTCCTCACCCCAGTTTATGCAGTTGCTGGAAGCCAGGGCTACGGAATACGGAAAATCAATCGGTGTGAAATATGGCGAAGGTTTTACCGTGAATCAAAACATAGGTGTAAGGAGTCTTTTCGATCTGATTTGATTCCAATATACTGTATCTCAAATCTCCAAACTGGCACAAGCGGGAGGTGGCTGTTGCACAACGTTTTCGGCAAAGTTCTTTGTGCCTGGGTGCCTTTGTGATGCCCCTTTTTTAACCACAGAGGCACAAAGAGACACAGCGGTTTTCACCGATAAAATACAGGCACTTGTTTGAGTTGTGCAATACCCACGGCAGGGGACGCTTGCGCTATGCAGGAAATAGCCATTGCGTATGCCTCAAGGCCAGCCATTTCTATCCCTTTTTCTGATTTCTACGAGCTGTTCCATAGCTGATGCCGGTGGCTTTTCAATGCCTGGATATACAGACAGTAACCATTGCACAGCTTTTTCTATTTCCATATTCAGGTAATAACGGTCTCTTGCAAAATGTGCATATTTCAACACTTTAAAACCATTAAACCAGCTATAAAACCGACTCAGAAAGGCTTCCCGTGTCGGCCCACAATATCTGTTTATCTCTTTAAGGTGAGTTTTGAAATCATTATCACAAAGAAAAACAGTTATGCTTTCCGGCCATTTTTCAAGGCATTTATCAATATCGGAAGGCCTGGCCCTGAACAACTGATCTACCTCGCTTAAAAATATTTTTAGATCTTTGAAAATATTCGGATGATAAGTAAAATAATGTTTGTGGTGGCCGTCAAGCCAGGCTTGAATAGCCTTTCCAGTGCCAAAAGGAACCCTGTCTGACACCCTCGCAGAAGGAATTACCCGTGTGCTGTTGATCTCGCCATAATCACCTAGTGGAATTATCTTGTGTAAAAAGTAAAAATCTTCCCCCGCTTTTCTTTTGTTCATACCTCCCTGTTTCTGATAAATGGCAGATCGTACCGCCATACTGGAACCAACCGTTTGATAGGCATGAGGGAATGCCGCATAACGCAGGGCGTTTATATAATATCGTAAAAACAACTCATAAAATATAACGCCGGTATAATGGTCTTTGGGCAGGGGGCCTTCGAAGGGGTGCTCAAAGTAAATAGAAGCGCCGGTACATTTTGAATTTTCCAGAAAGTGTCCTTCAATAGCGCGTAAATAGTTTCTATCACATACTGAATCGGCATCAAAACTGACTATGATGCCATTTCCCTTATTGGCCTTTTCTAACCTTCTTACAGCTTCGTCCATGCCAATTTTCCTTGCTGTGCCAACCCCCGATTGCTTATCCGGGATCCGGCTTTCGTAGTGTACCAGGAATTGCCTTTTGTCCGTAGTTTTGCAGTTTATCCATCGCCGAACCTCTTCGAAAGTTTGCTGGTTTTGCTCCCTGACCTGCCTAGAAGAATGGTCCGAATCGTTGATTATGACAAGAATTTCCAATGCGCATCTGGTATCATCACATGCGGCAAGTGAATCAAGAGAAGTTATTAACTCCCGCTCGTTAAAACAAGGAATAACCACTACTATTCCTAAATCTGGACGAGGCTCGGAAGAAAATAAACTTTTTTGAAATCCGTATCTTTGAAGGTATAAGTTGGATTCGTTCATGCCGAACCTGCTTAACTAAGGTGCCAGCCTTTCTATCATCCAGTGATTGTCCGGTCCGAGCCTGTAGACTATCCGGTCATGCAGCCGACTTGACCGTCCCTGCCAGAACTCCAGTTTATCGGGCACAAGTTGATATCCTCCCCAATACTGGGGCCTGGGCACATCCTTGCCATCATACTTTTTTTTCAGGTTTTTGACATTTTCTTCCAGCATATATCTGTTTTCAATTACCTGGCTCTGTGGTGAAGCCCAGGCGCCGATTTGGCTTTCCCTTGGTCGGCTTGAAAAGTAATTTTCGGAGGTTAACGCACTTAGCTTTTCAACTTTTCCTTCAATTCTTATTTGTCTTTCAAGTTCAGGCCAGAAAAAAGTAAGGGCAGCAAATGGGTTCCGGGCCAGATCCTGTGCCTTTTGACTATCATAGTTGGTGTAAAACTGAAAAGCACTGTCATTGATACCTTTCAGAAGGACAATCCTTGCAGTAGGACGGCCATTTTTGTCAACAGTAGACAGATTCATAGCCGTTGGTTCATTGATCTCTGCGGAAGTAGCCTCCTCAAACCAATGTTCAAACTGATCCATTGGGTTAGCGGATACTTCCCGTTTACTAAGGGACTTTTTCTGATAGTCACTCCTTATTGTGGCAAGGTTGGATTTAGTCATATCAAATTACGGGTCAATTCTCAAAAAAAACAGTCATTTACCTTTAAATTCCCCGGAGGAAGTAAAAAAAATGGAATTTACCGGCAATATTAAACTTCTTTCTTTAAATACCTTGACAAAAGTCATTAAATTTATTTAAATTCTGACTTTTAAAAGTCATTAGACGGCTAATTATTTTCATCATCATTACAAGAGTAACAGATGTAATTTTATTTTTGCAGATGGGTCTACCTTGATTAACCTTCAATTTTCACCAATTGTGGACGTTAAATAAAATACCGGGGAAACGATGAATAAAATTACGCCATCCAAAAGGTGACTGAGAAAATAGGATGGGAAAAAGGTATTACCGGAGATTGATATGAAATTAAGTATTGAATTGTCCTGTGAAAGCAGCATGGAGTGGATCGAAACTGTGATGGGAGATTTTAATAGTTTCCTGCAGGATCATGCCAACTGTGAGCGTAAAGCCTCCGCGATGGCTATGAGTTTTGTGGCAAAGTATCCCGACAGGGTAGAGATTATTCCTGAATTAATCGATACAGCCGTGGAGGAATTGGAACATTTTAGGTCAGTTTACCAGTTAATGGAACAAAGGGGGGTGCAATTACCTGCCGAAATCAGTCAGGATATGTACGTAAAAAGATTAATAGACCATTGCCATTCAGGGAGAACGGAGCGATTCCTGGACAGATTATTATTTGCCAGTATCATTGAATGCCGGGGTGCTGAGCGGTTTAAGTTGGTAGCAGATCACCTTGAAGAGCCTCTTTTAAAAAAGTTTTACAAAACTTTATGGACCTCTGAGGCGAAGCATGGAAACATCTTTGTGAAAATGGCTTTAAATTATTTTGATGAAGACCGGGTTTATAAACGTTTGAATGAATTGAATGAGATAGAAGGGAAAGTGTTGCAGTCATTGCCACTGAAAGCAGCGCTACATTAGTGAAAGTATATGATAGATTATAAACATAACGAAAACCTTGAACCTAAGAAGGGCGATTTATTGATCTCTGAGCCATTTTTGCCTGATCCGAACTTTGAAAGAACCGTTATAATAATATGTCAGCATAGTGAAGAAGGTTCTTTCGGTTTTGTACTCAACAAGCCCTCAGTGATGAAATTTGATGAGGTTATGGAGGATATTGTAGATTTTAGGGAAACCCTTTATGTGGGTGGGCCCGTACAACAAGATACATTGCATTTTATTCACCGGGCAGGTGACTTAATAGAGGGAGGGGTGGAAATTAGTAAAAATTTGTATTGGGGAGGGAATTTTGAGACTTTGAAAATATTGATTGAAAATAAACAGATTAACCCAAATGACTTTAAGTTTTTTCTGGGATATTCGGGGTGGGGGAGTGGCCAGTTGTTGGACGAAATAAAGACTGATTCCTGGATCATTTCCCCCCGGGCCACACATGAAAAAATTTTCGACTATAAGCCGGAAAAGTTGTGGCGGGATATTTTAAAGGAGATGGGGGGGCGTTTCAGGATGTTTTCAAACTATCCCGACGATCCGAGGTTAAACTAACGAGGACGTTTGATTTGCCTTTGCCAGGTGGGTAAAGGATATTACTGCTAAGGAAAACGACAGGAAAATGAGTAAAGAGACTGCACCGTCAGAAAAGACCAAGAAAGATGGGCTTACATCTCATGATGAGATACAAGCCAGTGTCAGGGATCAGGGCAAGGACTTTGATGACGAAAATCAAGTGCCCCATGAGGGGGCCTCACAGGCCACTTCAGAAGAGTATCCGGAAGCTTTAGCCAACAGGGAAGCAAGCGCTGAAGCTAATGATGATGAAAAAAATATTAAAAATCCACCGGAGCCGGATGATTCATCGGTAGAACGGGCAGGTGCAGAAGCACAACAGAACACCCCACCTTTGGAAGAGCCTGAGCAGTCGGGTGGACAAAATTTGGTCAATACAGACGATAAAGCCGAAGCAAGTCTGCCCCAGGAGGAGCCAAATGATCAACCACCGGAGCTTTCCGGAGAGCGTCCGGTTGACAAGGAAGCTACCTCTGAAAAGGTAGCTTTATCCCCAGATCCGGGTGATGCAAACGCTTCAAATGAAGGTGAAAAAACATCCGCTGACCAACCTGAAGTAGTACAAGTGGAAGAGCAAACTACCGCAGAAATAGTATCTGAGGCATCCGCCCCGGACCAAGCGACCGGTCCTGATGCTATTGAAGGCCAGCCTGAGGCGCATACCCCGGATTCGGCGGTGGATGAAGAGGCCAGTCCCGCACAAGCGCCGGAAGCATTCGGCCAGCTTGATATGACCGGGACCGAGGATGCCGAGGTCAGATCTGCAGAGCATCCTTCAGCGATTCCATCAGGTGATTCGGCTACCACTGAAAAAGTGTCTGACACAGCGAGTGATGAATCCATTACTACCCGGCATGATACTAAAGGCCAGTCCGAAGAGTCTACCGCTGATTCACCGCCCGATGAAGTAGCTACTCATGAGCAGGTGCCGGAAGCATCCAGCCAACATGATACTACCAACCCGGAAGATACCGAATCCCATTCAACAGCGCAACCAGATGATTGTGGAAGCCCATCACCGGAACATCCCATGGAGGTCTCATCCGGTCATGGAACCCTTTCTGCCACTGCCCATGAAGTTGATAAAGCCCAGGAACAAGTTGGAGGTACGGAAACCGCTTCGGGAGAAGCACCCGTTGCTCCAACTCCAACAGGAGAAGCGGCTGGTACGGAACCTGCTTCCGGATCAGTTGCCCCTGATTCACAGCAGACTGAAGCTTCATCCAAGACTTCTTCGGAAGCAGCAGGGGGGGAGGACCAGGTCGAGGAACATGCGGCAGGTGATAGCACTGGCGGAAAAATGTCCATCCCTGAAGAAATTGAAATCACCAACAATAAGGATGATATTCATGACGATGGCGATGAGTTGGTGCACGCAGATTACAGCCAATACAGTAAGGAAGAATTGGTTGCCACTATCAAAAAGCTGACCAAAATAGATGACTTTAAGAAGCTTGATCTCGTTTTAAACATTATCGATCCGCTATTCCAGGATATAAAACAGGCGGATCGTAAAGTGGCGCTTGATAAATATCTGGCAGAAGGTGGAAGCGAGGAAGATTTTGCCTACAAAAACGAGTTGGATCAGAAATATGATGCCTACTATAAATTAATCAAAGAACGTAAAAACAAGTTTTACGGTGATCTCGGGCGTCAAAAGCTGGAAAACTATCAGAAAGCTACTGAATTACTCGAAAAATTGAGGCATTTAGTGGATGGTGAAGAATCTACGACCAGCATTAATGCCATTAAAGAAATACAGGAGCAGTGGAAAGCCATCGGACAGGTACCACCGCAACACGTAAGAAACCTTTGGGCTAGCTATAACGCGTTAATGGATCGCTTTTATGACAATAGAAGCATCTATTTCGAGCTAAAAGAACTGGATCGCAGAAAGAACCTGTCGGCGAAAGAGGAATTATGCGTGAGGGCTGAGAAGCTGGAAGATGTCAAAAATCTGAAAGATGCTATCAAAGAGCTCAATGAGCTGCACAATGAGTACAAACACATTGGGCCTGTACCGAAGGCTCAGCAAGAAGCACTTTGGCAGAGGTTTAAGGCCGCCTCGGATAAAGTATACGCCCGTCGTAAAACCTACTACGATGATTTAAAAAAGGATCTTGAGGTCAACCTCGAAGCCAAAGCCAAGTTGAGGGATGAAGTGCAGCCCTTTGCGGCCTTTGATTCGGACAGAATCGTGGATTGGAACAAGAAAACCCAGGAAATTCTGGGTATACAAAAACGCTGGGAAGCCATTGGCGGTTTGCCGAGAGACCGGGCCCAGGAGATAAATAAGCCATTTTGGTCAGCTTTTAAGCGGTTTTTTAATAACAAAAACAGCTTCTTTAAAAAGCTGGAAGGCCAGCGGGAAGAAAATCTGAAGCTGAAAGAGGCTTTGGTCGCGAAGGCACACGAACTGAAAGACAGTACAGATTGGAACCAAACCGCCAATGAATTAAAAAAACTGCAAAACGAATGGAGAAACATCGGTCCGGTGCCTGAAAAACACCGCAATGAAGTATATCAACGATTTAAGAGGGCCTGTGACTTTTTCTTTGAAAACCGTAGAAACCGGTTTAAAGAAGTGGAGAAGGAATATGAAAAAAACCTGAAACTGAAGGAAGATGTTTGTCAAAGAATCCTGAAGCTCGCTGAAGAGGGGGCAGGCGATATCGGCCAGTTGGAAGTCCTGCAGGAGGAATGGAACAACATTGGCTTTGTACCCAAAAACGCCATTCGTTCAAGCCAGGAAATGTTTGCCAAGGCTGTAGATCAGTTTATCGCCAGCAGTAGCCTCGATGAGGATGAGAAGAACAAACTAAAGATCACTACCAAGCTGACATCCCTGAAAGGAACCCCCAACGCCAACAGGAAACTTAACAAAAAAGAGTTTACCCTGCGCAGGCAGATAACAAACCTTGAAAATGACATTAGCTTGTGGAAAAACAACCTTGAATTTTTTGCCAACTCCAAAAATGCGGATCAGGTGAGGGAGGAGTTTGATGAGAAAATCGAGAAGGCGAAAAAACAGCTCAGAGAACTAAAGGCACAACTCAAAATCATACGCGATATATAGCAACAATTTTACTAAAATATTCCCGAAAGTATTTCGGAAATTAAAAATTCCGTATAAATTTGCACACCACTTGGAAAACTAAGCCTCCTTAGCTCAGTTGGCCAGAGCAACTGACTTGTAATCAGTAGGTCGTTGGTTCGAATCCGACAGGGGGCTCACCAGCAAAGCCTTGTAAATCAGAGATTTATGAGGCTTTTGTTTTTTGAGTAATTTTAACCTAATACCTCCTTCTGTTGATTTGCACACTTTTTTAAGAAACTTTAGAATGAAGGATTATTTCTGACGCTTGTTTAATAGACAAAGATTTCATGGTTTTTAGCGGTTATTTTCGTTTCCTAATTATCTCATAACTATATAATTATCAATTATTTAAATACCATTTGGGTTCATTTGGGATTTTTTGGGTTCGGAAAAAGTGTGCGTAAAGTGTGCATAATTTTTGATTATCTTTGTTTGTAAGAAACCTTAGATATGAATTCGAATCTACGCTTTGGCACGCTAAGAATTACCTTTTAATAATGTTCATCTGCAGGGGCATGAATTTTATAGATTTCGCCAAGTTGAAAATGGACGCTATAAGAGATGGCAGGGTATATTATGGGCGAAGCAAAACAGGGGGTCAATTATCAGTTAAAATAACGCCAGAACTGGACATGTTGTTTCAACAGACTGTTTTATTACACAATAACTACTGGAATTTGTAATGTAGAAAATAAAGCCAACCCAAGGGCTTTTCAGGTTGGCTTTATATTTTATGTTACAAATTTACACCGCTGTTTGAAAGTATGTAGTACCTTGGGCGGAAACACAACAAGGAACTTGGAGGGTGCCTGAACACTCACCTTCAAGGATCGGGTTGGCTTTTTCACACGTAGGTGGTTGATTTACGTTATTGGCATTTACAGCCAAAAATCCAGACATACAAAGCGCAACTGCAGCAACTTTTAACACGATCTTTTTCATTTTGAATTTTGGTTTAGTTGTGATAATTTATTTACTATACCAAGTTATGATAAAAGAAATGCAGGTTGTATGTTCAGGGATTCAATAAGAGTATAAACTCTAAAGGAAAAAGAAGTTATACTCATATTTAAACTATAAGTTTTTTAATTTTTTCAAGACAACTCAATCAGATTGGAGAGGTTATTTCAATTTTACGTCGATTAAACCTTTTTTGATTTTAGTTAGCCCTCAAAGTATCACGTTCCTCATATAAAATAAGTAAATCAATCTCCCTTTCAGCATCGACTAACTTTAAACCGAGCTTTTTAAGTTCTTTATGGATATTTTCGCTATCCTCATGATACCATGGTATATCTATATCATAGTTTCCCGATATGCCTGTTTCATTCACCAAAACAGTCATTTTGTCTGGCTTGGCAAATAGATACTCAAGAAAACGCATGAATTGTTCATCTATCGGACCATTTTGCATGTGCACACCTTCGCCACTAAAGGACAGTTCCTTTTTTGACTTTGGGTCTGCTTTTTTTAATCTTAAAGGCTCGGTTGTTCTTTGAAGCACTTTGACAGGTATTTTTCGCTTCTCAACCCTAGCTTTTACAGAAACGGCGCTGTTCAGAAAATAATTCATGAGAGGTAGAACCTCACTACTTGTCATATCGGGTGCGACAATTTTCAAACTATATTGGTGATTTTTATACTCTTCGTTATTAAGTTCAAATATTGTTCGTGTATGGTACGGAAATCCATTTGCGTACTCATACATGGTTTGTAGTAACCTACCTTTTATGACAAGGCGACCCTTCTTAAATGGTTCTAAGGTTCGTGATCCGCCTTTAAATGCAGTCAGAGTAAATTGAAAGATCGCATCTTCCGGAGAAAGATGATCCTTCTCTTTCTGAGAAAAATCGTCTTTTTTCTCTTTTAAATTTACTTCCTTTCCATCCAGGATATTTTGAATCACTTCTTCAGTGATATTCTCAGGAGTAGTTATGGCGCGAATGACACGATTAGCACCAATTATAACGGTATGGGAAAGAACTCGGTGTGGAAATTGTTTTTTCAACACAAAGGCTGTATCAAGAACGATTGGCAGTTTCGTTTTCTTTTTGCTTAAAAACCGCTCGATGCGTTCCTCACCATCAAATGAAGTAACAGTTAAAATTTCAATATTCTCCGAGAATTTTTCTTTTAAAGCCTCCAAATGGGGGAATTTTTTTATACAACCTACACACCAGGTAGCCCAGAAATCCAGGATTACAATCTTTCCAGCGTAATCAGACAGTTTTGTATTTTGTTCTGTATAGTTCATGATTGGCCCGAAAGTAAGATCAGGTACTTTTTTGTTGATCAGGCTTTCTGATTCTGATTGAGCATAGTTCATATGAGTGATACAGCACAAAATGGCTATGATATATATGTAATTTTTCATGTTAATTAAGATTTATTGAACCCAACGAGTCCCTTGTCCCAAGATGTTGCCAGGAGTATCATTGGAGGATAGTTTAAAAATTTTA
>JAKSDQ010000269.1 GCA_022360015.1 Cytophagales bacterium | reverse complement strand
GGCCGACCAACGTGGCGGCCATCGTGTTCTCAGCGGTCGTGTACGGCCCCACCTCAGCATCGAACATCGCCCGCGTCCCGCACTCCGCGATCGCCACCACCCGAGCCTGCGGGAACGCCGACTGCTCGCCCTTGTTCACCCCGGGTCGACCGAAATGAGCAGCGTTGACGTCGCTGTCGGCAACATCAAGTGTCATCCCATCAATGGCCACCATCCGCCGGCCAGCCAACCAACACCCCGACGTCTTCTCCGCCGCCAACGGCTTGGCCACCCGATCGAACAACAACTGCAACGGCTCCGACCCGAGCCGCTCACGAGCTTGTGAGATCCCCGACTTCGACGGCAACCGCAGCGGCTCGGCCCGATCGTTGTCGGCCCACGCCAACCCGTCGGCCATCAACCCCAACACATCCTCATACGAACCATCCGCGTGCAACGCCAACCCGATCGCGAAATACGTCATCGTGCTCGCCGGCAACGACCGATGACGCTGCTCACGACGCCCACACTCCACGATCACCTCGTCCACCACATGTGCCGGGAACACCTTCGTCACCACCCCCACCGACACCACATCAGACAACCGACGACCAGACTCCGGCTTCACCCAACCAGCACGAGGCACCCACCCAAACTACACCCATGTAACCCTAACTGGACGGTATTGCCCTTAGCGGTGGATCCTATTCCTCTGCAGCTCATACCCGGTGATCGATGATCACTACAGGCGACTGGTCCGTCTGCTCCGACTTCCTCGTGAGTCAGGGAGCGAAGCAGTCAAGGTCGGGAGGTGTGTCTTCGTTGGGGCGTTGGCCGTCCGAGTTGTGGAACGGGGCGCGCAACACCACACGGACGTCGACAAAGGACGCATTATCGACGATGGACACGATCGCGGCGGTTTCGTAGCCGGTCCACTTGCGGCCGTACACAACTGTTGTCGGTTCGGAACTGGTGTCGTGTCGGCAACTGACTGCGACCTCGCTCCAGCCGTCGCTCACAAGCTGATCGACGTACTGCATCACTAGCTTGTCGCGGTTGCCGCCCGGGATCTCAAGCTCAGCGAGCACTCCGTTGTCGCCTCCATCGGCGAGCTGAATGTTGGGGCTCTCACTGACGATCCCGACGGGCTCTTGAGTGACGACCG
>JAKSDQ010000261.1 GCA_022360015.1 Cytophagales bacterium | reverse complement strand
CTACAGGCACAAATCGAATATAACAGTCTAAAAGACCTTGAAGAATGCATTCCAACGTTCTCCAGGTTCAAAAACAGCATTGTAATGTGAATTCAAAATGGATTTATCATCGAAACTATTTGACCGTCACACCGCACGACGAGGTTCTCTTAAGATAATTCAAGCTATATTGAACCAGATTTGGGGGTTCCACATATAATTCTATGACTTTCAGAAGGAAATGTTTGTTTGGTGCCGTGCACAGGTTAGATCTCGAGTTTTTGTTTTCGTCTTGGCCATATCACATCGTGCAGAGCTTCTGTGCAGAATGCATAAGTTATATTTAATAA
Organism: Cytophagales bacterium; assembly: GCA_022360015.1. Taxonomy (GTDB): domain Bacteria; phylum Bacteroidota; class Bacteroidia; order Cytophagales; family Cyclobacteriaceae; genus Agaribacillus. The sequence continues at coordinate 1,051 of JAKSDQ010000261.1, read as the reverse complement.
TGAGCCACCCGGGGAAATGTGGTTACGTGGAATATGAACTCTACTTCATCTTCAATTCCGGGCTTAAAAGGATTCATCCCTATCCAAGTGACCTGCCCTACCTGGAAATATAGCACATCATATCCGAATTGATATGTTGTCAATCTAAACTTTTTGTAACAGGAGCCATTGTATGAGTTCGGCAGTCACTGTCTTCGACGGTGAGAGATTTGTGTGTAGAGATGTTCCTGGGTCAAAAATTGGGTGAACGGAACGGGCAAGACAAAGTTCCCGTTCAAAAGAGGGTCTGTCCTGTCCCAATTTTTTTCTGTCACTCGCTGTTTTAAAGGGTCTGTCAGATCGTTCACAGCCCGTTCAAGGGTTTAGTCGTGCCATTTTTCACCTTTTTTCTTATTTTTAACCTTTTTTCCTGTTAAATCCGTTCGAAAAATCCTCCGAAGTCTAAATTACATCGTATTTGACAGCTATATAACCATTTTCTGTCAAAATCCGTTCAACGCTGTTCTACGACTCTGGTTTTTTCTGGCAAGGGGTCGGTTTTTCCTTGTCAATTCTGTCAATTGACTATGATTGAACAGGTGTGAACGGAGAAAAACGGTTTAAGCGGCGCTGCCATGCTGCCTGATTATCATTATTTAAATACAGTATGTAGAGTATGTTTTCGTTGCAATTCTTGCACTAAGGACTGTCGACTGTGCAATGCTTAAGATCATTAACTATTGTAAATTATGTAATACTCAATACTACTTTGTACATAGTAATACTTTGTTTTATGCGGAGCTGCAATTGTTGGCATACATGTATGCTCTCGAAACTTTGTTTTACATTGATATACAATGTTTTGTTGCGCTCGATGCTTTGTGGTTGTGATCTACACATTGGGACACCGGATTGCGTTCAATCAGTACTCAACATTGCAAATCCCAATAGATTGGAGAATTCTTCAGATCCAAGAAATTGTCAAAGCATCAAGTGAAATTTTTGTGGCGTTCTTGCCAGACTCAGTTGGATCTTATGGATCCGGCGGCCTCAGACACAGACGGTTGATTGT
>JAKSDQ010000267.1 GCA_022360015.1 Cytophagales bacterium | reverse complement strand
TTCGCCATCCAGGTTGAATACATAAAATTCACCTGAACGCACTTCAAAAAAAGTAGGACCAGCAGCCCCTACATTTTCGATAGGGGTAATCTGTGTAGACCAGGCTGTAGAGCCGGTATCCAGGGAAGTACCATCAGACAGATCAAATGCCTCAACCCAGATAGGCTGACCATCATTATTGGTCACCGCTACTGTTTTCTTTGAAAAGCAACCATTGACCGGGTTAGTCACTGTCACAACATATTGGCCCGCAACACTTACCCCAGGATTTTGTTCAGTGGATACAAAGCCTCCCGGGCCGGTCCAGCTATAGGTCACTCCGGGAGTAGACGAACTCGCCGTCAGGTTGATGGTCGTAGCATCGCAACTCAGGTTGCCACCACCGGCACTTACATCCGGTGGGGTAATGTCCTGGCCAACAGTCACAATCGCTGTGCCCGCACAGCCTGAAGCAGTCCTAACAGTTACCGCATAATCACCTGCCGTACTGACAAAGGGAGAAGCCTGGGCAGACGAAAAACCGCCCGGGCCAACCCAGCTAAAGCTCCCATCGGAAGGATTGATGTTGGTGGACAAGTTAACCTGGGTAATGCCGCACGTCAGGATACCTCCGGCCGTAGCAGTAACTTCCAGGCCAGCATGGGTATTAGCACTTACTTTTACATCATCAAAAAAGTAACGCTCATTATTCACTGACGTTACCCCCCGCACAACTATCTGAAGGGTATTCCCACTCAGCCAACTGGCAGTAGCAGTCGTATTTACTCCCTTGCCCACATGGATACCATCCTGAAATGCTATCTCCCCACCTCCATTTAACCGGTAAAATACTTTGATGTGATCCGTGTCATCCCATCCCGGATCGCTAGCCGCTATGCTGCTGGTAAGCCTCACACTGGCATTCACGGACGCCTTGCCCGATATATTTATCACCTCCGACTGCCAAACACCTTCATTGTCATTATTCGATATTATAAATTTATTGTTTTGAACCGAAAAAGTACCCCCTGAATTTTGTACCGACCAACTGGTTGGGCCATTATCAACTATGGTGCCGTTCGAAAGACCCGCAAATCGCTCCTCCCAAAGGGGCTCAACTTCATTTGATGGAGCGGTTAACGCGACTGTGGCTGACTGCGAACAACCATCAGGGGCCGTTGCTGTGACCGTATATGATCCGGGGGTCGAAACCAACGGGTTTTGCTGGATCGAGGTAAAACTACCAGGGCCTGTCCAACTGTAAGTAGCACCCGGAGTAGTGGCACTGGCGGTAAGCGTCACACTATTTGTATGACAAGACAGGCTGCCTCCTGTAGCCACAAGACCCAAATCAACACTTTCAGGGAAAACACTCACCTGATCAAAAACATATTGTTCTTCCAGTCCCGTGTTTTTAACCCTTAAAACAATCTGAAGCGTGCTCCCTGAAATATCTCCCGATGAGGTAATCGTAGTAAAGGGCAACGCACCATTGAAACTGGCAATGTTTGTTTCCGCTCCGCCATCCAGGATATAAAACACACGGAAGTAATCATACTGGTTAGAGCCCGGATCACCATTAAGGCCCCCAAAGCCTTCTGCATTTAAACTAATGGTAACATTCCCAGCACCGCTGATGTCTATCGTTTCAGAAGTCCAGACTCCTTCGCCATCC
>JAKSDQ010000122.1 GCA_022360015.1 Cytophagales bacterium | reverse complement strand
ATCGGTTTGGCATTGGAGAAATTTTGGCATCTCTAACAATCAAGAGTGCATTTGTGTGAATGCTGACTACTAAAAACTCACCGCACCTCGGTAATCAGTTCCTCTGAGTATCTGTTGCGATGTACATCCTAACAGCCGTGCAATTTCACTTCTTGTCGTGTGGATAGACGATGGATAGTTCCCGCTAGAAGGAAAGCTTGACATATTGATAACCACGACAGATATTCAAGTGAGATCTTTTCCAGTGGTATTAAACTCTGATTCTTCGATAGGCGTCTTTTTTGAAATGATGGGTTTTAAAAGACACTTCTGAAAATGGTAATTTTCAAACCTTTTGCACCTGCGTTGTAAGGATTTCGGTATAAGAGTAGACCATTGCTCAGAAATGCTGGAAAACAATAAAGCGAATTTCCCAATGAAATTCCCTCAAAAAATGACTGAATAGTCAGAGGTTCCAAGTGACGTATTATGAAAATTAAAACACCTTTATTATACGTTTAACGAATTCCTGATTAAGGTCGCCATCTTTCGAGAATCCTGATTTCCCATGCTTACATCGAATGGTACATTGCATATTTATGCACAAAATTTATCCAATATTGTTTTAATTCAACGCGGCAGATACCTAGATCCATTCCATAAGAGTGAATAATAACGGAATTGGACCACCATGATTTATACCTCAACAGCATAGTGACAATTTCCACCCAATCCGATATTTTGAATCCTAAAACAATCCCTCGCAAGTGCTCAAAGTGCTTGTAAGAAGGACAGAGAAAGCCACATCGACATTTATTGTATATTTTCAAGATTTCCCCAAAAATCCTTGTTGCACAAGCACATTTCAGTTTGCATCAAGCAGTTATCACCAAAATCTGTCAAAGGAGTCGCGGGTTTTTAATTGATTTATTGATCATATGAGGTTATTAATATCTCTGATTGATGTGACACAAACTTGATACAAACGGTCGATAGGGGAATCAATTGGTGTTTTGTATCGTATAAAGAATAAAAAGCATTGTTATGAAACCCATTCCACAATGTAGATCAACTGTTTCTGGGAATCATCGAAACTTCCAAATTGGTATTAGTTCAATGGGCATTGGAAATATCTGACTCACCCAATAGGGACATTGCATTAGACCACAAATCTCGGAGATATTT
>JAKSDQ010000198.1 GCA_022360015.1 Cytophagales bacterium | reverse complement strand
GAGGCTAAATTCTTAAAAGCCTACTTTCATTTCTATCTCATGCGTATGTATGGGCCTATTCCGATTATCAGGGAAAACCTGGAAGTAAGCAGTGGTATCGATGCTATTAGAATCCATAGAGACCCGGTAGATGAAGTGGCTGATTATATAGTGGAATTATTGGATGAAGCGATTCCTGATCTTCCCACCATAATTCAGGATCCGATCGATCAATCGGGGAGGGTTACTGCCCCTATTGCGGCAGCTATCAAGGCCAGAACATTGGTCACAGTAGCAAGCCCTTTGTTTAACGGAAATACCGACTATCCTACTTTGAGAGGGGAAAATGGTGAGGAATTGATTAATGGTACTTTCGACGAATCAAAATGGTCACGAGCGGCAGAAGCCTGTAGGCAAGCCATTGAAATAGCAGAGACAGCAGGACATAGATTGTATGAATTTACGGATGGTGCCGATACCTGGTCTGATTCTACGATTACCAAACTGACCATTAGAGGAAGTTTAACCGATCGCTGGAATGATGAAGTGATTTGGGGTAGTTCAACCTCTCCGGTAGAACAGCTGCAAAATTGGTCACAAGCCAGAATAGCACTTGGAGTACAAGATGCGGCACTTGGAAGTATACAGTCATGGTGGTCTCCGCCTTTAAGGATAGCCGAGATGTTTTATTCTGAAAATGGCGTGCCTATTAAGGAGGATAGAGATTATGATTATAACAATCGCTATGAAACAGCGGTAGCCGATGAAGCACATCGTCATTATGTGAGCGTCGGTTATGAAATAGCAAAATTAAACCTTCATAGAGAGCCAAGGTTTTATGCTTCTCTCGGATTTGATCGCGGTATATGGATGGGGCATGGTATTTCCGAAGACGAAGATGCCTTATTTCCGGAGGCGAAAAAAGGAGAACGAGCCGGTTTTGAGAACGAATTAAATTATCCTTTGAGCGGGTATTGGGCTAAGAAGTTGGTCCATTACGAAAACATTCAACAATCAACTGTCAATAGTTATACCAGAAGTACATATCCATTCCCCATTGTCCGCTTAGCAGGTCTTTATCTACTCTATGCAGAAGCCCTGAATGAATCCACTGGTCCTGAAAAAGCCTACGAGTGGATTGATAAAGTACGGGAACG
>JAKSDQ010000266.1 GCA_022360015.1 Cytophagales bacterium | reverse complement strand
GTGCCATTGCCATCACCGCCTTCAAATTGCCTTGGACGTGAGCTCCAACATGTTCTTGCAAATGGGCACCAAGCCAGACAGGAATGCATGAAATGCCTCCTTGTTCATCATACGCAATAGAAGGCATTGCAATTCCTGAAATTTTTGGATGTAAGCCCCGACCCGACTAGTTTGCCACAATGTCCGTAATTGCTTGCGAGCCTCTTCCATCTCTGTAATCGGCTCAAATCAGTGGATAATCGCTTCTTTGAATTGGCCCCATTTTACAAAAGGCTGGCCTGTGACCCGTGGATACTTAATGTAGTACTATGCATACCAAGGAGCTGGCCACATACCCCGCTATCATGGCAACCACATCCAGCCAATTAGTGGGGCCATACTTCAGCAGTCCCAAATGTTGCTCCATTTGGGGTAAGCCACACCTGGGCATTCGGCTGTCTTTTTCTTGCATAGATTGGTGGGGCCTCAAGTCTCATCTGACCTACTCTATTATTCTGGGGTGCTGAACTCCCTAAAGCAGGCCATGGAATTCTCGTTGATTTCGCCACAAAGGGAATATCATCAATCATTGTGGTCGAGTAGTCTAGGTGTGGAGGTGACAATCCAACCGTCAGATCTACAAGGAATTTCCTCCTGTTTTTGTTTCTTTTTGGAGGTTTTTGGACCATTTTGTCTTCCTCTCTACCGTCTGCGCTACCCTGAGAGTACTTGGATAGCTCCACTCCCTCATCAATTGATAATTCCGCTGTCAGCCCTCCTGAAGCTTCAACTTGATTTGATTGTAGTAGTACAACCAATGTCACAACATCGTTGAAATTCGCGACATTAACTTCTGACATATTCTGTTCAAAAAATTCAAAGAGCCGAGTCCCAAGGAAAGGTAGAAAAGGTCTTACGGATGTGGAGATGTAACGAATTGAATTCTTTGGATGTTTTTGGCTATTTTGGAATTGAAAGGAGACTTACACGGTTTGTTACTTTGACTTCTTCTTCCCCATCATCTGAGATAACCGCTCTTTCAGCAATTTCCCAAACTCCTCTTCCATTCGACTCATGGTGGTCCACACCTTGTCTTATTTTTTTACCATCTCAATCTGCTTTTTCATCATCTACAATGCTTCTTTAATATCTTGACAAGATTGATTGACCTGTTGCTATAAATCGGCTTTTATTGCCATGATTTTACTATCCATTTCAGCTTTGCAATGATTTTTTGGTTTCATTCATTCTGTGTTCAGTGTATTACATCTGGGCGCCACGAATCTCACACATATTATTTTCCACCTTATTGGCCTAGTTTTGGAAGAATAACCTATTGAACTTCAAGCACTTCTTTCTAGTATGCTGCCATGATGTCATT
>JAKSDQ010000145.1 GCA_022360015.1 Cytophagales bacterium | reverse complement strand
CAGCAAAACATATCTACCAGTTCGGCAATATCTTCGCTCAATTCAGGTTTGCTCGCAGTGCCGAGAGATTCACTAACGCTTGCAAACGCGTCCTGCGGACTTACTGCCATAGCAGCTTGAAATGTAGGATTTGATACCAAAAAATCGTTAGTAGAATTTTGAATTACTGCAGATAGCTCACGCTGCCAAATGACGATATTGGTCTCTTCCTGATAAATATCGGTAAAAACTTCTGGCGCTTTGCCCAGTGCTGCGCGTCGAAAACTTACCGGCGCAGCCGCATGGGGCTCCGGGCTAGAGGCTGGAACAGGGTTAGTAGAAATCATGCGCTTTGCTCCCATGCTGGAAAAGGGTCGTTTAACGTCGCCCAATACACTCTACCTCGCAAGACTTCTTCTTCGCTTAACAGGCAATCATCGAGTGCTCGGGTGATATCGTCTTGATCCAAACCCTGACCGATAAACACCAGCTCCTGGCGCATATCACCAAAAGGTTCAACCCATTGCTTTTCAATAGATGCGAGATAATCTTCATCGGTAGGCCAGCTTTCCTTAGGGACAGCCTTCCAAAACATGCCGGCAAAGCCATACCGGGCAATTCCTCCCGCCTGACTCCATTGGCCGGCAAACTCCGGGCGTGAAGCCAACCAGAAATAACCTTTTGAGCGAATCAGTTTGCCATATTCTTGCGTATTGTGAAGAAAACGGTAAAACTTTTCCGGGTGAAAAGGTCGCCGGGCAACATAGCTAAAACTGCCAATACCGTATTCTTCTGTTTCCGGCACATGCTCGCCACGCATTTCCTTGAGCCAGCCAGGCGCTTGCTGGGCCCGCTCGAAATCGAATAAACCGGTGCTAAGAACCGCATCAATGTCTACTTGCCCCTGAGTAATCGGGATGATTCGGGCATGCGTGTTAAGTGTTTTTAGAATGGCGATCAGACGCTCAATATCCGCGGTTTCGGCCAAATCGGTCTTGCTGATGAGGATGATATCGGCGAACTCCACCTGATCAACCAGTAAATCGGCGACGCTGCGTTCATCTTCCTCGCCCAGAGATTCACCCGTTTCCTGTAAGTATTGTGCCTTTTCATAATCTTTCAGGAAATTCACCGCGTCTACCACGGTCACCATCGTATCCAGATCGGCTACGTCAGATAGAGAAACACCGTTTTCATCGGCAAAGGTAAAAGTCTCTGCCACGGGTAAAGGTTCGGAAATGCCCGT
>JAKSDQ010000139.1 GCA_022360015.1 Cytophagales bacterium | reverse complement strand
GATATATTATTATTAATAATGGAGAAATACTTTTGATTTTCCTTTCTTCTGTTTTGTTCTGCAATTTTTTCTAAAGGCCCTATGATTAATGAAAGAGGAGTCTTAAACTCATGCGAAATATTTGTAAAAAAACGCAGTTTAGCTTGATTTAATTCATGGTTCCGCTCTTTTTCCAACTGCTCAAATTTTAGTCTTTGTTTTAATTTTTCTAAATGAACAAGATACTTGAATATCAGGATAATCATCGATAATAGCAGTATACTCCAGAGTGTAAGACTCCACCACTGAAAATACCAGGGAGCTAAAACCCTGATCTGGAGTTCATGAGTTTCGGGTGACCAAACTCCATCTCCATTAGCTCCTTTGTAATAAAAAGTGTAGCGTCCTGCATTTAGGTTCGTATATGTTGCAACTGCTTTCCCTCCAACCGACTCAATCCAATTATTATTAACCCCTTCGAGCCGGTATGCAACTCTGTTTTTATTAGGTGAGGAACTATGTTGTACAATAATGTCGAAGGATATATTTCGATTTTTATGACTTAAAGTGAGGTTCTCCGTTTTTGAGATAGATTTTTGCAAAATAGCCTGACTATTAGGCTCTTTAACCGGAATGACCGGCTCGTAGTTAATCCTCAGTTTAGTAATCAATACCCGTGGATGAATCTCATTTTTCAGAATTTGCTCAGGATTAAATGCTGTTAATCCATTTACCCCTCCCATAAGTATATTCCCACTTTTTGTTTTAAGATAAGCCGATTGCCGGAAATTGTTATTTAAAATTCCATCATTTACATCATAGGTCTCAAATTTTTCCTGATACGTATCATATTTACATATTCCCATATCAGTACTTAACCAAATACCCCCATTATTATCTTCTAATATCCCGTATACAGCTTCATCTGGTAATCCATCCTTTTTTGTGAAATATTTAATGGTTTCAGGTTCTCCTACAGGATTCAACTGTATTTTCATTAAACCGCCACCAAACGAACCTAGCCAGATATCTTCATTTCTGCTGATGTAAATTGAAAATATATCATTGTGGCTGAGCACAATTCGTTGATTATTATCGGCTCGAAAGTGGTCTTTCACCACCCAATTGCCTGCTTCTGTCCCCACTCTGAAAACACCTTCCAATGTAGCAAACCAATAATAGCCATATTTATCTTTAGAAAAATCTTTGATGTAACTACCCTCTCCCAATGGAAACATTTGGTTTTTTACCTGAACAGGTTTATCATTCAGTATATGATCCCAGGGATTATCTAATAAAAGAATGTGGGAACCTCCAATTAAGATTTGATCCTGATCAATCTGCACGATAAGCCTATTTGCATGAGGTCTTACTCGTTCATTTCCTATCTGAAGCTTCACACGATGGAGTTTATCCTTTCTCTCATTATACAGGTAAACTTCTTCATTGGTACCAATCCACCAATAGCCTTTGTCATCCTGAAAAATCTTTTGTACCCATT
>JAKSDQ010000245.1 GCA_022360015.1 Cytophagales bacterium | reverse complement strand
GGCGCCACGAATCCCCAGGATTTCGGCGGGCGACCGACCCGCCCTCCATTCTTCTTGCAGATCGTGGCGCTAGGCGCAACGAATCCCCGGGATTTCGGGCGAGCGGTGGGCTACCGCGCGGAGGTCCGGGGCATCGCCGTGGACGCGAGGAAGGAGACGACCGCGCACGGCAGGAGGACGAACGCCATCGCATCGCCGACGCCGAGTGCGGCGGTGTCGGCGAGCGCGCCGATCGCCAACGGCACGAGGATCGTCGCCGAGCGCTGACCGAACAGCATCGACGCGAAGCCGGAGCCGGTCGCGCCAGGGGCGCGTGCTGCCGCGTCGTACAGCTGCGGGAACAGCACCGAGACGCCGAGGCCGGCGAGCACGAAGCCGGCGAACGCCAACGCGACGACCGGCACGACGGTCGCCGCCAGCGAGCCGATGCCGGCGACGAGCGCGGCCGCCTGGGCGAGCCGGCGGGCGCCGACACGGACCTGGACGAAGTCGCCGCCGAAGCGACCGACGGTCATCCCGACGGTGAACGCGACGAACGCTGCGCTCGCCAATCCGGGAGCAGCGTCGAGATCGTCGCCGAGACGGAACGCCGCCCAGTCGCCGTTGCCGACCTCCAGCGTCATCGCCGCGAACCCGCCAGCACCGAGCAGCCAAGCGAAGCGTCGCGGCGCACCCGCGGCCCGCTGCACGGCCGGTCGGGTGTCCTCGCGGGCCGCCGCCACGGCGACGTCGTCCGGGACGCGCCCGGCGTCGCCGCCGGTCTCCAGCGCGGCGAACGCCTCGGCGACGCCGAGTCCATCACGCGCACCGTCCTGCGTTCCGTCCTCCGCGGCGATCTCCTCGTCGACGGGCAGCAGACCCGGCGCGACGAACAGGAGCGCACCGATCAGCACGATCGCCACCGCGGTGAGATGGGCCGGCGGTCCGATGTCGGCGCGCGTCGCCAACGCCGCGAGCACGCCGGCGGTCACCGTGCCGAGGCTCCAGAGGCCGTGCAGACGGTTCATCACGGGCGTGTCGCGGCGTGCACTGAGGGTCGACCCCTGGATGTTCATCGCGACGTCGATGAAGACGTCGAAGAACAGCACGAGCGCGAGACCGCCGATCAGCACGACCGGCGCCGTCGCCCAGCCGACGATCGGCAACGCGCCGATCGACAGCACTGCGCCGACGATCATCACCCGCTTCGTGCCGATCCGGGCGACCACCCGTCCGGCGATCAGGCTGCCGAGCAGCCCGGCGACGCTGCCGACCATGAGCACCACACCGAGGACCCCGACGGAGATGTCGACGCGGTCGCGGATCTCCGGCAGCCTCGGCACGAACGTGCCGTAGACCATCCCGTTGGCGAAGAACTGCAGCGCCACCGACTGCAGGGCGCGGCG